>CAZXSR010000005.1:19652-133697 GCA_964643315.1 uncultured Ferruginibacter sp. | reverse complement strand
CTCGAAAGGATTTTTTTTGCCTTGCTCATTGAAACAAGTTTCATTCGCAGGCAAAGGAATTACTCCTCGCTTCGCTCGTCGTTATCAAAAAAGGGGGGCTTACATGTCAATCCTGCACTCGCTTCGCTCGAAAGGATTTTTTTTGCCTTGCTCATTGAAACAAGTTTCATTCGCAGGCAAAAAAAAATCCTGCACCTTCTCGATGCAGGATTTTCATGTGCGGCAAAGGAGATTCGAACTCCCACACCCTTTCGGGCGCTACCACCTCAAAGTAGTGCGTCTACCAATTTCGCCATCGCCGCAACTAACAATCGCTTTCGCATTTGCGTTGCAAAGATAAAAAAAACAATCATACCCTGTGGAACTTTATGGGGAAAACTATTTCACTGAAGGAATCGATTAATTCATTTTACTTGTACCTTCACGTTCTTATGAAAAACAACTAAACCAATAAGTATCATTCTGAATTTTAATTTTTAAACCAAATGAAAAAAATCCTCTACACCACGATTCTCCTATTCCTCTCTTCTGTGCTTTTTGCTCAACAGACTTACAGTATCAAAATCTTAGATGCTGCCACATCTAAATCCTTGTCAAATGCCTCTGCAATCTTAACTGAAACAAAAGCCGGCATGCCGGCAGATGAAAATGGTTTGGTACAGTTTAAAGCCAAAGCCGGACAAACTGTAGAAGTTACCATGAGTGGTTACAAATCAGCCACCATTACATTAGGCAGTAAAACTTCAATCAACATTTTCATGGAATCTAATACTACTGATCTTGCTGATGTGGTTGTGTTGGGTAGTCGCTCCGGCGGTCGTTCAAAAACTGAAACGGCTGTCCCTGTCGATGTGATTAAAATCAATCAAGCCGGACAAACAACCGGACGCATGGACCTTACTTCTGTTTTAAATCAGGTGGCTCCGTCTTTCAACTACAATAAACAAACCGGATCCGATGGTGCCGATCATATTGACCTGGGTACCCTTCGTGGTTTAGGACCCGATCAAACCCTGGTACTCATCAATGGTAAACGCAGACATCAAACTGCTTTCGTGGCTTTGTTTGGAACGCGTGGCAGAGGAAACTCCGGTGTAGACCTAAATGCATTCCCTCAATCGGCTGTTGATCGCATAGAAATTTTGCGCGATGGCGCCTCGGCTCAATATGGTTCCGATGCCATGGCCGGTGTAATGAATATCATGCTAAAAAAAGACATCAACAAATGGAATATTCAAACGGGTTGGTCAGGATATTATGACGACAAATACAATCCTTATCGCAATCGTTCTGCAAATGAATATTATTCTGGCAGACCAATTGACGGAGGCACTTTCAATTTCTCTGCAAATACAGGATGGGCTTTAAACAAACATGGTGGCTTTATTAATATTTCTGCCGACTATCTGACTCAAGCAAAAACCTATCGACAAGTACTTGACACCAATGTAGCTACGAACAAAATGGCTTTACCCCTAAACACGAGCAGACGCGCTTTTGGTGATGGTTCTGTTACAACCATTGGAACAATGTTCAATATGGAGCTTCCAACATCATCATCCAAAAACACCATTGTTTATGCTTTTGGTGGCTATAACAACAAGGCTTCTGACGCCTATGCCTACACCCGCAATTACAGTGCCCGCCCTGATCGCTTCCCAATAGACGCTGCCGGAAACTTGGTTTTTGACCCTTCCATCATGCGCGTTTCTGAGAGCGGTGAAATTTATTATAATCCACACATTCAAACCAAAATCAATGACATCTCTTTATCTACCGGAGTAAAAGGAAAATGTGGCAATAACTGGAATTGGGATATCAGCAATACATTGGGAAAAAATGATTTCCATTTCTTTGGAGACAAAACTTTTAATGCTTCAATGATCATTACTCCCGGAACCGTTCGTCAAAACCACTTTGATGATGGTGGATTTAATTTTCTGCAAAACACATTTAATGTCGATTTGAGTCATCCAATCGCCGGCATCGGACAATCCTTCAACTTAGGTATGGGTGCCGAATTCCGATACGAAGAGTATAATATTTATCAAGGCGAGGAAGCTTCTTACAAACAATATCCCAATACTTTTGGTCAGGCTTCAGGTTCTCAAGGTTTCCCCGGATTCAGTCCGGCAGATGAAGTAAAGGCAAATCGAAAAAACATCAGTGCCTATGTAGATGGAGAACTTAAAACATTGGATGCTTTACTTTTAGATGCAGCAGTTCGTTTTGAGAATTATTCCGACTTTGGATCGGTAGCAACTTTTAAATTGGCATCTCGCTATAAAATCACTCCAGACTTTAATCTCAGAGGATCCGTAAGTACCGGATTCCGTGCTCCTTCATTACAACAAATCAACTTTAGTAATACGGTTACCTCATTCTATGGCGGCGTGTTGGTAAACAGCCGTATAGCTCGCAACGACGATGCAATTACAAAAGCTGCCGGTATCGAAAAACTGAAACAAGAGACTTCTGTAAACAGCAGTATTGGTTTCGCATGGAAGCCATTGAAAAATATGTCAGTAACTGTAGACGGATACATGGTTCAGGTAAAAGATCGAATAGTATTGTCAGGTTTATTTGATAAAGATGATGCTACCTTACCGGCTGCATTAACAACTGCACTGACCAATTTGGATGTTCAAACTGCTCAATTTTTTGCAAATAGTGTAAATACCACAAATTTTGGTGTTGATATATTGGTTGATTACACCAAAAAAGTTGGCAAAAACACCATCAAGGCCTTACTCGCCGGAAATATTCAAAGCATGAAAGTAAACAGTGTGAATGTTCCGAATGCACTGAATGACAGCTATCGCCATCGTAAAACATTCTTTAGCGATCGCGAAGAAGCAATGTTGCTTGCTTCGGCGCCTCAAATGAAATGGAATTTGACATTGGATTATCTCATGGGCAATTGGACCGTAGGTACCCACCTGAATTATTTTGGTCAAATGAAAACTTTAGGTTTTGGATGGACAGGACTTGCAAGTGCCGCAGGAACAGGTGGCCCCGGTGATCCTTCCATTTCAGGTAGTTTCACAGGAATTGATCCTTATGTGGATATAGATGGATATTCAGATGGCGTAAATGTGTTGAAAGAAGAATTTATTTACGGAGGTAAACTGACTACTGATATATACGCCAGTTACAAATTTGGAAAGAAAGTTACCTTATTCTGGGGATTAGATAATTTATTTAACGTTCACCCTGATTTTGCCGCAGTAAGCAGAGCAAGATATCAGTCATTTGACAATGAATCAGGCGGCGCCTGGGAACCTGTTCAAATGGGTTATAACGGAAGAAGATTGTTCGGGAAAATGGTATTTAGTTTTTAAAAAAAACAAAGTATTTAAGCCATGGCTATGCCATGGCTTTTTTTATGCGTATACCCAGCTTAATACCATCTGATTAAATATCATAAATTGAATTTTTATCTCTATTGGATCAGCACATTTATCTTCATTATTCAATTTTACTACCGCATGGCACTCATACTCACGTGCAGAAATAGACGAAATAGTCATTTGTTTTTTAAAATCAACACGCCCCCCTCCATCCCACTTAAAGCACGCCTCTTTAATGCTCCATACCACCGTTAGTCCCAAAACTTCATTTTCAAAAACATTTTTCAGTACAACATTTTCTGAATCGTCCAAAAATCTTGGAGCGATGTTCTTGATTTTCGAATTGATCCTTTCCATATCTATCCCTACTTTTCTGTCTTTACTTACAATTACGGCCACGAAATCATTACTGTGTGAAATGGAAAAATGACACCTCCCCTTTTTATCTATAGGCTTTCCAAAATCATTGAAAAAAATATCATCAAGTGCAAACCCTTCAATCATTTGAGAGAGAACATACCTGCCACATAAATGCTGTAGTCGCTTTTCCTGATGTGAAATATCCGGATCATAATTCAAGTGGCTACTGAAAAAATTTACCCCCTCGGTTATTTTCCAGACAATAATTGTCGAATTTTCGTTGATAATATGTTGATAAACAAGAGGCAATACAAAAATTGATTTACAGTAATTGAATGGGGTTTTATATTTTTACAAAATAACGAATAAACAATCACTAAAATGATTTTAAGCGACCAGCGTATTTTGGAAGAAATGAACAAAGGCACTATCAAGATTGAACCTTATGACCGATCCTGCTTGGGAAGCAACAGCTATGACGTGCATCTAGGAAAACATCTGGCAGTATATGAAGCCGACACACTCGATGCGAAAAAACATAATACCATTCGTCATTTTGAAATTCCGGATGAAGGCATTGTGCTCGAACCTACCCAATTTTATTTGGGCGTTACTGAAGAGTACACCGAAACCCATGCGCATGTTCCATTTCTGGAAGGTAAATCATCAACCGGTCGTCTAGGAATTGATATACATGCCACTGCAGGAAAAGGCGATGTTGGATTTTGCGGAAACTGGACGCTTGAGATATCCGTAAAAAAACCGGTAAGGGTTTATAAAGGAATGCCGATTGGTCAGCTCATTTATTTTCCGGTGGAGGGTGAAATTGAGGTAAAGTACAATCAAAAGAAAAATGCCAAATATAGTGGCCAGCCCAACAAGCCGGTAGAGAGCATGATGTGGAAGAATGCTTTTTAAGTTAAAAGTAAAAATTCAAAATTCCTATTTGCTGTTTAGGAATAATTACTTTTTATCCGCCTGACGGCGGACAGGCTTTTTACTTTTGAATTTTTAATTTTGACTTATTAATAGCAATCACCAATCCCACTACCTCATTATAACTTAATACCCCTTGTTTTTGATGTTGCGATTTTAGAAACAAGTCGAAAATAGTATTAAACACCGGTTCCAAAAAACTCTGATGAGCACGATTAAATTTCATGAGTTCCATTAAATCATTTTGAACAGGTTTTGATAATTGATTCCTGATTTTTCTGGCTGAAACAGAGTCATACCTGTAATAGTTTTGATTGGCGTAAAGGAATAATTCGAGGTTCCCAGCGTATTGAAAAGCAGTATCTTTTGAATTAACTGCTGCGAGATAGCCAACAAAATTGGCCTCCATTTCTCCTGCATAACCCAATTGATGGGCAATCTCATGACTGGTTACAAAGGGATGTAAAAATCCTGGACCTGTCGTGTTTATTTGCGCTTCTCCTGTAAATGGATTATAATAACCAGAGAACCCAAGATAATTTCCCAACCAGCCCCACAATGAAGATTTTACAGAGGTATGTTCGTAATGAATGAACGGAAAGGAATCTTTGATATCATGATAATTTTGAATTGCCTGGTCAAATATTTCCTTGTTGGTTTTATTTACATTTTTTTGATTTGTTAATGCAGCTTTTGAATAATTCACATGATCGACCAATGCTTCATTCAATTTTAGGAGATCGGTACTGTCATATTCAAGTGTAGTTAGTCTCAACTGATATGCAATACCTTGTCGATGATAATTAAATCCCCACAAGAGCAAAAAAACAAGATAAAAAACAAGTATTAAATTTATTTTTTTAAGAAGCTGATGTAACCATGGCTTTTTCTTTTCATCTGTATTTTTTCGACCAATCATTCTCTTTATTATTTTATAGAACAAGTAGCCGGCTATTAATCCATACAGCAAATCGCCAACACTAATTGGCACCCATCCAAACATCAACCTTAATAATTTGGATAGAAGTTGGTAAATATTATTTGAGTAAACATTTTCAACCCATGCTCTTTGATATGAAAAAATTTGACTGATACAGATCATCACCAACAAAAGCACAAAAATCTTGATCTGTTTTTTTAGAAATATTGGGTCAGAGGGAGTTGATATTTGCTTGGGTCGTGCATTTTCCATTTGAACCTAAAAGTACAAATGCATTGGTATGTACCAAAATGTTTAATTTATTAGTCATTTTGTTAAACAACTATAAGGATTCTACAGAGTAAAATAGGGAAAGTCATCTGATTTAGTAGTGTATTCCCTTAAAATACATTACCTTTGCCGTCCCTAAAATGTACCCCGATGAGTAAGAACAGAGTATATGATGTGGCATTTGTGGGATTAAAGCCGGGTCCGCACTCCTTTAAGTACGAATTGGGCGATGAGTTCTTTACAGAAAAAGCGGGTCACCCCCTCTCCCATACTGAGGCCATCATAAATATGACACTGGACAAACACAGTGGATTTATGATGCTAAAGTTTGAGGTTGGCGGTAAAACCTCTGTCCTATGTGATCGTTGTGGAAACAACCTCAACATTGATTTATGGGATGAATTCAACATGCTGGTAAAACTGGTGGAAGATCCGGATACCCTGAATGCTGAAGAGGAAGACCCTGATGTTTTTTACATCTCCAGGACAGAAAGTCATTTGGATGTGAGCAACTGGCTATACGAATTTGTACTGCTCAGTATCCCACAACAAAACATTTGTCCCGATGATGAGTCCGGCAAATCAACTTGCAATCCTCAGGTTTTGAAAAAACTGGAGGAGATGGAATCAAGTCGCCAGGATCAAAAAACAGCTGAAATCTGGAAAGCATTGGATAAATTTAAAGACAACAATAACTAATACACACTAAAAACATAACGTCATGCCAAATCCCAAACGACGTCATTCGCAACAGCGCAGTGCCAAAAGAAGAACACATTACAAAGCATCGGAGCCTACTTTAAGTAAAGACTCAGCTACCGGCGAATTGCATGTTCGTCACCGTGCTCATGTGAGTGAAGGAAAATTGTACTACAAAGGAAAAGTGGTTGCTGAAAAAGCACCATTGAAAGCTTAATTATCTTTCTGCCTCATAGATTCCAAAATTCGTTTTCGGACCAAACGCAAGCGGGTTTTGGAATTTTTTAATACACCAAGATCCATGATAAAAATCGGTTTGGATATGATGGGCGGCGATTATGCGCCGGCCGAAGCAGTTAAAGGAGCAGTTGCTTATTTAAACAGTCATGCAGATGTTCATCTGGTTATGATTGGTAATGAAACTTCATTGCAGGAATTACTCAAAGATTGCAACCTACCTGCATCAAACTACACGATCGTTCATGCCAACAGCATGATTGACATGCATGAGCATCCAACCAAGGCGTTAAAAGAAAAACAGGACTCCTCCATCGCCATCGGATTTCATTTACTGGCAACCGGAAAAATGGATGCCTTCATCAGTGCCGGAAATACAGGGGCTATGATGGTTGGCGCATTGTTTAGCATTAAAGCTATTGAAGGGATATCTCGTCCCACTATCGGTGCCTATATCCCTCGCGAAGATGGTTCTCTTGGATTGTTGCTGGATGTGGGTTTGAATGCTGATTGTAAAGCAGAGAATTTAAATCAATTCTCAGTACTGGGTTCTTTGTTTGCCGAGCATATCTTGAACATACAAAATCCTCGTGTAGGATTGGTTAATATTGGCGAAGAAGAAGGCAAGGGAAATATATTGGCTCAAGCCGCCTATCCTTTGCTAAAGGAAAATAAACAAATTCAATTCATCGGGAATATTGAGGGCAGAGATATTTTGCTGAACAAAGCTGATGTCATGGTTTGTGAAGGATTCACCGGCAATGTTGTATTAAAACTTGCCGAGAGTGTTCATGACATTGCAAAACGCAGAAATATTCAGGATGATCATTTTGATCGTTTTAATTTTGAATCATACGGGGGCGTTCCTGTACTGGGCGTTTCAAAACCGGTCATCATAGGTCATGGCATCTCCTCCTCTACTGCTTTTGTAAATATGATTCGCATTGCTTCCAGAATGGTTTCAACATCTTTCACCGAAAAGATACAAAACAGTTTTAAGCAATCTAATGAATCTTAGTAACGAGTTCCATCTTTGATTTTTCATTTTTAACATCTCCCTGTTGATATTGTTCAGTAGATTTGGTTTTATTTATTAAACCAAATCACTTCTTATGGACAGAAAAGAATTTTTATCGGCTATTGGATTATCGGCCGGAGCCCTGATATTGGGATCATGCCTTGGCGGATGCAAAAAAGAGAATGAAGGTGGCAATGCACCTGCAGTAGATTTTACATTTGATTTAAACGATCCAAATTATTCGGCATTGAACAATAATGGAAGCTATAAGTACTTCAACGGTGTGATCATTGCACGCACAACAGGCGGACAATTAATCGCCGTATCTCAATCTTGTACGCATGAAGGACAATCTGTGCAATACAGAAGTGGTTCCAATGATTTTTATTGCCCGGCACACGGGGCCCAATTCAATACTTCAGGAGCTGTAACCAGAGGTCCGGCTCAATCACCATTGAAGCAATATTCAGTGACGATAAATGGCACGATGGTAAGGGTGAATGGGTAGTCCTTTCAAACTTTGAAAAACAAAAACGGCTGAATCAATCAAGATCAGCCGTTTTTGTTTATAGTTTTTAATTTATTGAATAAAATAATTCCCAATTAATAAACCAAAATTATTTGTGGATAAGTGTTGCTCCACTAACAGTGCCTTTCAAATCAGCATCCTGAAACCATAGATATTTCAAGTTTACTACACCCCCATCTGAAAAAATATGTTTCCTGTTAACCTCATATTTTGGGTAAAAAAAGACATCTACATCTTGATTTTCTGATATTAATCTGTGATAAAATGTTTCAGATGCTCCGCTGAAAGCTGCATTACCCCAGGTAATATTGTTCATAAAACCAGCCAAAGGTAAACCAATCAAGAATGAAGGGAAAAAGCTTAATTTATAATTTTTCTTACCGAAATAACTGTCGTCATAGGGATCATATTGATTGTTATTTGTCTTTTTTTCGCCAAATATTTTTTGGGTTAATTGTTGAGACAATATGGAATATCCAACAAGTGTTAGAATAGGAAAAATTCTCTTTGTTTTACTAAAATTGACTCCATTGAATGTATACAACATGCCATGTTTATGGTTGTTTTTGTTATTTTTTTCAAATGATGGAATACCCCAAAATGCACTTCCAGTTACTTCTATTGACTTCAGCTCTTTTGTCTTGTACTCATTGTTAAAAAGTAATGGCTTGTTATCTGTGGCACCAGTTGACACAAGTAATTGCTTAGAGCAACTACTGAAAGTGATTGAAAAAAACATTACAATTCCCAGAAATAAAAAGTTTTGATGTTGTCTCATAAAAATAGAATTTGGTTAATAGATTCAACAAAAATAAAATAATATCATTAGATATGAAAATATTTTTATAGAAAAAAAAGAGGCATGTCTCCATTGTATTAATAAAAAGAAAACCCCCTCAGAAAAATACTTCTGAAGGGGTTTTTGTATGATAAATGAGTTTATATTAGAAGTGCAAAGTCAAACGAATACTTGCAACTCCAACAGGTCCCACATTTACTGAAGTTGTTTTTGGACCTGTAGTTTCGGTAGCATTACCTGTCCATGGGGTTGTGGTCGTTTTTCCACCACCGGACATTGAAATATTCAAACCTGCCTGGTATTGAGCTCCGATTGCCATTTTTGGAAAAAGGAAATACTCAGCTCCGATAAATCCATTACCGCCCAAACCAAAGCCCAAGCCTGAACCCACAACTTTTTCTTTGTCTCCAGTTCCTGATAAAGTATTTGTTGTTTTTGTGCTAGTTGAAAATACATTAATATAAACATCCGCTCCATAAAATCCTTGCAGACGAGTTTTTCCACGACGCCATTCTTTACCTAATCCACCGGCAATATTAAAACCGGTAGTAGATACTTTTTCTGTATTAAGTGTAGAACCTGAACCACTTTCAGTGCTTGTTGAAGAATTTCCAATGTTAACAGCTGCAATTACTCTGTTTGCCTCTTTGTCGGAGATGAATCTTTTTCCGACAAAAGTTACACCAGGTGCACCAGTTGCATTATAATCGGTAGGTACACCACCAACACTAATTGTACCATTGGTGCCGTTATTGGCTAAATTTCCTAGCCAAGTAAAGATACCTGAAGCGTCTACACTAATTGCCCAATCTCCTTTTTCAGGCAAATATGATTCACCTTTCTTTGAAGTAAGATTTTGTGCGTTTAGACCGACTGAGAAAAGTGTCAGCAAACTGAATGTAACAATTTTTTTCATTTTTAAAAGTTTTTGGGTTAATAAATGATACATCAAACTTATGTCTTTTAATTTACTAAACCAAAAAAATCCACATTATTTCCACAAAGTTATCAACAATTTTTATTTATACTATTTATATAGTATTGCTTATTAAATTATTAAATATATTAAGTATTTTTAATCATATCAATAGTCATATCTCTCAAATCAAATTCCTCCTTCCAACCCCAATCATCTCTTGCTTTTATATCATCAATCGTTTTTGGCCAGCTATCTGCAATAGCCTGTCTGTAATCGTGTTGATAACTCATACTAAAATCCGGCAAATGCTTTTTTATCTCAAATCCTATTTCCTCAGGTGTAAAACTCATAGCTGCTACATTGTAAGAGGTTCTGACACTTATTTGATTTGATGGCGCCTCCATTAACTCAATCGTGGCCCTGATGGCATCTGGCATATACATCATAGGTAAGCGAGTATCTTTTTGTAAAAAACATTTATAAGCCCCCTCCTGTTTTGCTGCGTGAAATATTTCAACCGCATAATCGGTAGTTCCGCCACCGGGTGCACTTTTATAACTTATGAGACCTGGATAACGCAAGCTGCGTACATCTACCCCAAAGCGGTGATAATAATAGTTACACCAGAACTCTCCTGCATATTTACTGATGCCATATACTGTAGATGGTTCAATGATGGTTTGCTGTGGACAGTTTTCTTTTGGTGAGCTTGGGCCAAACACGGCAATACTACTAGGCCAGTATACTTTATGCAATTTTTCCTCACGGGCTATATCCAGTACATTCAGCAAACTCTGCATATTCAAACTCCAGGCCAGATTGGGATTTTTTTCTCCCGTTGCCGAAAGGATGGCAGCCAACAAATATATTTGGGTGATACCCTGACGAATCACCTGAACATGAAGCATCTCCTTATTCATCACATCCATACTCACATAAGGTCCACTTCCACGCAATAATTCATTTTCCTCTCTCAAATCTGAGGCAATAACATTCGCATTTCCATATATCTTTCGCAGAGCAAGCGTTAGCTCAACGCCTATTTGTCCACTGGCACCAATAACCAGTATTTTTTCTTTGGCCATAGCAATTCGTTTAGATTGCAAATGTAATTCAAGACTTGTTAGGTTTGGGCGAAAATTATGCCCGTTGAATCGTTTGCATGTAGCATAACGACAAAAAGCGAAGTATGAAGCAAAGAGCACTATTCTGCTTTTGGGAGAGGTTCCTAAGGGCAATGACTTAAGCGAGCTTGATTTTTTGCACCCTTTTTGATCAAGCAAAAAAGGTGAGAGCAAAAATATTCTCTACTTTTGTCCCAATTAAAACATTAACCATGCTCCCCTTCTCTGCAAAAAATGCTGATACTTTTTTCCTGATAGCCGGTCCTTGTGTGGTAGAGAACGATGAGATGGTTTTTCAAATTGCTGAAAAAGTAAATGGCCTCGCCAAAAATTTAGGCATTCCCTATATTTTCAAAGCTTCCTATCGCAAAGCCAATCGTACCAGCGGAAATTCATTCACCGGCATCGGTGATGAAAAAGCATTGGCGCTTATTCAGCAAGTAGGTAAGCAATTCAATGTGCCTGTCACTACCGATATTCATAGTGCCATTGAAGCAGATATGGCTGCTCATTATGTCGATGTATTGCAGATACCTGCTTTTCTTTGCAGGCAAACCGACTTGCTGTTGGCAGCTGCCAAAACAGGTAAAGTTGTGAATGTCAAAAAAGGACAATTTGTTAGCGGCCCTGCCATGAAATTTGCTGTTGATAAAATCAAACAGTCCGGTAATGAACACGTATGGCTCACTGAAAGAGGAAATAGTTTTGGCTATCAGGATCTGATTGTAGACTACCGTAATATTCCCTGGATGCAGGCCCATCATGTTCCTGTAGTCATGGACTGCACGCATTCCCTTCAACAACCCAATCAAACTTCGGGAGTTACCGGTGGAAATCCACAACTTATTGAAACCATCGCAAAGGCAGCTATTGCTGTTGGAGCTGATGGATTGTTCATTGAAACCCATCCCAACCCGTCTGTTGCAAAAAGTGATGGCGCCAATATGTTACACCTGGATATGCTTGAACCTCTGCTTGAAAAACTGGTGAGATTGAAAAAGAATCTATAATTTTCTCTGTAAACGATTACAAAAAGATCAATTACAATCTTTTTTTTAATACTCATGAATTGGATTATGACTGATTTTTAACGCCGCCTCTAAAATCACTCACTTCTCCATAATCTCAAAAGTCAATGTCTTTACAGTTGCTCCGGTCGCATCTTCACCGCCTGCACCTCTTGTTCCATTAACAGATTTATCAACGAAATCAAGCAAAGGACTGTTTTCACCTCCTCTTGTTAACGAAGTTCCATTTTCCTCCAATGAACTAAAATCTACAGGTCTGTCTGTTGCGATAACTTTCATTTGTTCAATTCCGTAAGGCTTTGAAACTGTTATTTTCATTTTTTTCTCAGCTCCAGGCAACAATTCAAAATTTTTCATGTCGCTTTTTGAAAACCATTTCAAAACATTATTGGGATCTATGTCAATGACATTGCCATATAATCTTTGGGTTCCTGTATTTTTTACAATAAGCTGAAACTTTGATTTATCCGAAAACCTTAAATTACCATTTAATATTTTTGAGGAATCATAACTGCAAGTGCCATCTGATGAACAAGGAGCAATTTTGTATTCAAAGCTTAATGATTCTTCTTCCAAATTCAACTTTCTGAACAAATCAGTTTTCATGGATTGCTTGATGAATTGCAATAACGAGTCTGCCTGGATTGGGTTCCCTTTAACAGCTCTTGGTGTCATACCTCGAAGAGGCCTTTGCTTATCGGGGCCCAAATAAACAACTACATTATCAGCATTGCCATTATACATTGTATCCACAATTTGATAGTCAAAACCCTTATCCACCAACTCAATGGCTTTTTCTTTTGCAAACAATGCTTCCAGCTCTTTACGGACTGTCTTGGATTTTACAGTGATATTAAGTTTACATTTGATGGCAGGAGCCGCACTATAAGTTACAAAAGTCCTGTACATCACCTCTGCATCCTTACGCTGATAAAATGGCTGCGATAAAGTAACTTTAGCACTGTATGGCTCTATGGCTGTCACAATACCATCATACAGGGCTTTTTGGCCTTTAGGAGAAATGGTAGTGTTGGAATAAATGCCAACTGAATCGCCCACAGACAATCCCTGCAAACTTCCCCCATCAATAGTAATCTCCTGCAAGTCCCTATCAATGATTTTATAGTAAGGTTTCTGATCAACAAACGTTCCTTTAAAAATCAACTGATTCAAATTATCTCCCTCTATTTCGGGATGTTGCTGATTCTTAAACCCAATCACCATTTTTTCATTAATCTTTGAAAACAAATTGTTGTAGCTGGAGTTTGGCCCCAGATCCTGCATGGATTTTATCAGATAATAAGTTAATGAACCATATCCTTTTCTTGATTTATCTTCCAATATTTCACGCGCAACCTGCTCTGATTTACATGCAAAAAAAGCAGTAAGCTTCGCCATTTCATCACTATTGACGTAATCAAAATCGGTGTCAAATGCCAAACTGGAATCTGAAGACACCGAACTGCCTGGACGATAATCAGGCGAGGCGCATATTGTACTTGTTCCCCTAACCACCACTTCGTTCGAACCACGGGTGGCAGAACCCGAATGACAGCAATCAAATACCGCAATCACCTGACCTTTGCCTCCAATTTTTTTTCTAAGACGATTCATGTAGTATTTCATCTGATCATCCACAAAGTGATCCTGAAACTGATATCCCTTCTCAAACACAACCGGCGCATTGTAAGTAACCAATGCTTCATCATAACCGTCTTTTTCATCCTTTGTCAATATTTTGGAATTCCCATTTTTCTTGCCAACAATATCTTCCACTTGCTGACCATGTCCGGAAAAATGGAAATAAACGATGTCTCCTTCCTTTACCGATGCATTCAAATCATCAAATGCTTTTTCAATGTTTGAAACAGTTGCCTCCTTATCCAATAAGGATATGATATTTTTTTGATCAAATTCCTGTCTTTTGAGCATCTCCATTACAAGATCACAATCATTTTTTGAGCTTAATACAGCCCAGTTTTTTTCTCTGCCTGCTATTTGAGGGTAATTTGAAATGGCGATGACCAACGCATGCTTAGTTTGAGCGGTAGAACAGATTACGAAAAGCAAAAAAATTGGAAAGAAAAATAATTTTGTTTTCATGTAGTATGCTTTTTATTTTTGTTTAGCTTTTATATGATTTTGTTATCATAATTCTATTACACCAAAAGTAAAAAAAAATGAGAATATTAGCTATTTTTTTTCTATTTGCCAGTCAGTCAATCATTGCCCAACATGGTAAAGGTTGTCTGCCCGAGGAAATTGACACCAATAAAGTATACAAAAAGAAATACGCTGTCTCCCGTGATAAAACAATGCCAAGTTCCTACTCATTATACAAATACGCCCCACCCGTTCAAGATCAGGGATCGCTGGGGTCCTGTACATCCTGGGCTTGCGCCTACGCAGGATTTACGATTGTGAACAGAATTGAGCAGGAAAATATTTTTGCAACACCATACTCGCCTCTCAGTTTGCATAACAGACTTAAAGTTAAAAATGGATATCAACCCTGTACATATGGTAACTATATCTTTGATGCACTTCAGATGCTGAAAGATTATGGATGTGAAGAATATAGAAGACAAAATAATTATTGTAAAATAGAATCTTCTTCTCAGTACTTTGATGATAAATTGAACGATTTTGATATCATTGATATCTCAACTTACGATTTCAAATCATCCTTAAGTGAAAAATCTCCCATCATAATCAGTATGACTTCGTATAACAACGGCTGGAACAACAGAAATAATTTCTCAAACGGTGTATGGAATGGAAACCATGAAAAACCTGACGGAACTTTACATGCGATGTGTATCATAGGTTATGACGATTATATAGGCGGTGGTTCTTTTCAGGTGATGAACAGCTGGGGAAGCGACTGGGGCAAGAATGGTTATTTTTGGCTGAGATATAAAGATCTTTATACAATTACCAATGCATATCAACTTATCCCAAACATTTCTACCGATGATCTTACACCTGATGACCGAGTTGATGAATTAAATAAACAGACTTTAAGAACAAGTTATTTCAGACTTTATAATGAATGTTCTTTACCATCTTACGTAGCAATTACCAAGAGGGTCAATGGATATTGGACGTCTGTAGGATGGTATTCAGTAAAACCGGGGGGATATTATGATTACTACATTGGCGACCGTGATGCCGAACAAATTTATTGGATAGCAACAGGCGAAAACAACAAGCTTTGGTGGTATTCAGGCGAAAGCAATGCAAGATCTTTCTGCTACGACCCTGTATACGCATTCAATAAATCTGATAATGATGATTGCAATCAAAAAATAAACTACTATTATTTCAATCCTGAGTCAAACAATAACGGCATTACCGCATCCCACACCATCACCTGCCCCAACTACTCAAATACCAGAGGAGAGTCTGGTCAGGCAATTGGCGAAGTGTCAAATTTGAGATTTGACAACAGAAGAGCAGATACCGCAAACAAATTCTGGAAAAAAGATTTCTTACTTTTTGATTTCCATTCAAACAGAATGATTCAGCCAATAACAGATGATAAAGGCATCGCTTCATACGATATATGGTATGTAGACAACAAGAAAAAAGTAACCAATGTCATTTGTTCTGCCGAAAATCTGGAGAAAATAAATCATTACAAATTCACCTCTAAAGAAAATGCCGAAATGTGGCTGGATGCGAATAAAAATAGGAAGTAGCACGAAATAGTTAAACTAATCTTATTACGGGCAATCAATAAGATAACCCTACAACCCCCAATCCACTTCCATGGTTTCCTGCCTTGAAGTAGGTTTTTGCTTGCCGTTGGTAATTTCAATTACCCGTTGTTCGGTATACTGTTTCAATTGATTTACTGTAAGATTATCCTTTTCATTTTCATACTGCTTCAGATATTCAATGATACTGTATGTAAATGCCCCATTTGTTGATTTTTGTTATACTGAGCATCATGCTTTTCAAGACTGAATGCAATTGTCTTCATATTTATGGGAAAATAGTTGGAAAACTGGTTCTGTTTGTCTAAAAAGAAAATACTTTTCATCGTATCATTATAACCAATCGGTTTTACCAATAAAGTACTTGATTTGATAGAATTATGGGGTATACAATTGTTTAAATCAAACTTAACCAAGGAGTTGTTCACATAGTTACCTTTATGGAAATAGTATAGTATATCCTTATAATTGTCATAAATGATTGAAGCCGCATTTACAGAATCGCACTGATAGATTTTATCGTTAAGTAAATTTATATTATATAAATTACCATCATTACCAATATAGATGAATTGATTTTCATTTTTATCAAAGTCATAAACCAGACAAATCATTGGGTCAGTGAATTCCTCTTGTGTCACTTTCAATAAAAAAGATTTTGAATTTGGTTGGGATGAAAGAAATACTTTCCCATTTTTAGAAATCTCAAATAACCACTTCCCTTTGGGTGATGCATCTACCGCTTCCCTGTCTTTTTTTGTTGATTTTAATTTCGGGAGGGAACGATCATTTTTTTTATAGATGATTTTTTTACTTTTCCTTATTATTATATCATTTGAGTCACTGCCTAATGCAAGATTTACGTATATGTCTGACCCAATTGTATTTAGCTTTACTTTTTTATTTTCAATATAGTACACGTATATAGAGGAATCATGTAAAATGGAAAATAACACGAAGTAATGTTGATTCTCTGCTAAAATAAATTGACTATCATATGTAAAATCTGCAAACAAGATGTCATAAAAAGATTCTTTCTTTTTTTACAAAAAACCTCTTAACCAAGGACATACTATTGGCATTTCATAAATCCACACAATTATCTAATCCGTATGAAATGAAATAAGTTAATTCATCATTAGACTTAATATTGTTACTGAATGCAAAATCATTATCCTCGACTTTAGCTAATGGAAAGTATAACCTTAAACTGTCATTTTGCCTCTTGACTTGGCAATAATTTTTAAGAGGCAGTATAATTGAAAACATCAAAAACAGATTTATAAAGATTATTTTTTTCATGATCTAACTTTAAAAAAGCAATTTAAAAAAAAAGCCCACATCACCATGTTTTTACATCAATGCAAAACTGGCTAAGTGGGCTACCGGCTTCGACTCCCAATTTCTTCAACGATAAGCCGATACAAAAATCATTGAAATCGATCTCCTAGCCTTGTTTTTTTTAAACGTTTCAAAAAAGTGTTTTTCCGCTCTTAATTGTTTTTATTCTCAATTTTTCCTGTGAAAATAATCGCAATTCAATTCTTGACATAGGTTATACAACATAAAAAAAAGGCTGCCCTTTTGAGGCAGCCTTTGATAAAAAGTATTTCAGTAATTATTGCAATACAATCTTGGTTGTTTGTAAACGCTCTCCAGAACCATCCACCAGATCTAGTTGATAGATCCCCTTGGCAAAACGTGTCAGATCTAACTGCATCTTTCCAAATGGCTCGGTTACATTAAATGGTTTACTGTATACCCTCGCCCCTTTGTTGTCATACAACACCACATACATTGGTGATTTTTGACCTCTTAGTTTGTCATAATAGCGTACATCCACCATACCCTGACTTGGGTTTGGATAAGCAAATACAACACGATTATTCAAAGAGTCTGTTATGGTTACCGTATTGGATGATGCACCTACGCATCCATGACCATCTGTAACCACCAATGAATATGTACCAATTCCATTCACATCAACAATATGTGTGGCGTTTGTTCCTCCCATGATATTTGCATTATTCAACTGCCATTGATATTGTACATCTGGCGTACTTGCATTGCTTACAACAGCACTCATCGTTGTTTGTAAACCCGGGAACAAACTCGTGTACGGTGCCGCAGAAATAACTGCAGTTGGTGTAGTATAAACTGTTACCGGAATGGTAATAGGATCGGAACTACAACCTGTACTTTGTACAACCAGCGTATAGTCGGTGCTGCTGGTAGGAGCTGTATATACATCATGTGCCAGATCGCCTGCGGTGTAAGCAGATGTCAAGCCGGCATTTGTAAACAGTCCCGTTGCAGGAGACCATGTTCCCACACTGATTTGTGTTGTTGAATATGTTATTTCCAGACTCCAGTCATCAAGCGTGTTTATTGGTTGTCCAGGAATTGCACCATCTGCCCAATAATCATATAATGCAAGTGTCCAACCTCCATTTCCTACACTATACAAATCATTGAATGATGTAACATCCGGTGTAAATCCTGTTGGACCCGAAGCAACATTTGGTAACGGATAGCTTGGGTTGTTGGCTGCATCATTGGGCAATTCAGTTGCAGGCAAATAGGCATCTGCTTTAAATGTACCTGTATAAGGATTGGTACCATTCACGAACTGAACTGTACCATCGGAAGCAAATACAGTATTGGTTAATCCGGTTGTTCCGGCTGCGCCTCCTGTTCCTGTTAGTTGATATGCGAGGTTAAGCATTTTTCCATTTGGTGCTTTCAACACCATTACCAAATCTCCTACCCAAGTATGGGTTGCGTTTATTTTAACCTTCACTTTATTAACAACTGCATTGGCAGGCAACCCAGTAACATTAATCGTATGGTTGATACCGGCCAATGTAGCATCATCAGGTATTGCTGTACCTAGCGCACCTGAACTAAAGTTTACAGTCGTTGATTGCGATGGAGCATCTCCTGCAATCATTAAATGAGCAGAACCTCCCACACAAAATGCTGCACTTGTTGGTGTCACTGCTCCGGGTATACGAGTAACTGTAAGCGCGGCAGCCGCAGATGTATCTGATACGCCACATGAAGTTGCATACGCACGATATTCATTTCCATTCATGGCGTCTGCAACACGTGTTATATTCAGTGTGTTGGTATTTGCACCTGAATAGGATGCATTATTAGTTACATTCACGAAATTAGTTGCACCTGAAGCCCTAACCTGCCACTGATAAATAGCACCACTTCCTGTTGCGGAAACTGTAAAGCTGGCTGTTTGTCCACACTGGGAAGTAGCGGCAATTGGATCGGCAGTAATATCCGGATTACGGCAAATGATTTCCACTTTGTAATCTTCGGTTTCTCCGTAAGTATAGCCTGTGCATGCATCAGCTCCTGTTAGAGCGATATTGTAACGAACACGAACGCGCATTTTGGTGAAGCCAAGCAAAGCGTCTGTTGGAATATGAACTGTTCCTAAAATATCTATACCATTACCACTACCCAATGCGGTAAACTCAGCATCTTCGTAGACGCCGTTTTGGTTATAATCTATCCATACGCCAACATATTCTGTACCACCCGGACCAACAGTTACTGTCATATCATATGTGCTGTCCAATGCCAATTGTACTGGAGCAACAGAAGTTGAATAGTTTTCGTAACCATTGGCAGAACATGCACTAGTGTTGGATAAGGTCCCGATAACGACATTGGTAATCACATCGTCCAAATTACAATTAGTTGATGGTGGAGTACAATGACAATCAATTAAGGCAGTCATAGTTACTTGTAGTGGTGTGGAAGTTGCTGATACACCTGAACAAGTTGCCACCATACGATACCAGGTAGCAGCTGTCTGATTGGCTGTATATCTCATTTCTGTTGCGCCTGAAATATCCGTGTAGTTTGTTCCATCAGCAGAAGATTGCCACTGATAGGTCATTCCGCTAAAGTTCACATTATTTGACACTGATAATTCAAAATCAACAGCAGGGCAAATAGAAGGATTGGTAGATAAAGTATTTCCCGGGTCAGGAGTTCCTGAACATGCCGGAGGGGCTGTTATTGTTATCGCGTAATCTTCTGTTTCACCAAATGTATAACCCAAACATGCATCAGCCGCAGTCAATGCGGTATTCCAACGAAGACGAATACGCATTTTGGTGTTACCGGTTAGAGCAGTTCTTGGTATTGTGATATCGGTAGATACCGTAACTCCATTCCCGCTTCCAACAGAAACAAATTCTGATGCATCATAAACACCGTTTTGGTCATAATCAATCCAAACATACACTCTTTCAGTTCCACCGGACGAAACTGTAACACTCAGTGGATATCTTTCGCCTACCATTACGGTTGCAGGTGCAACTGTGGCCGCATAATTTCCATATCCATCTGTAGAACAAGCCGTTGTATTATTTATAGAGACAAAACTAACATTGGTAATCTGGTCATTTGAGTTACAATTGGTTGGAGGTGGTATACAATGACATTCGGTTAATGGAGCCATTGTAACCTGCAAAGGAGTTGAATTTACACTGACTCCTGAACAAGTAGTAATGATTTGATAATATGTATTAGCTGTTTGTTGGACAGTATAAGTTGGCCCCGTAGCACCTGAAATATCGGTGAAAGAAACTCCATCGACCGATGATTGCCACTGATAAGTTAAGCCGGTCAGGTTGATATTATTTGAAGTGGACAAAGTAAAATCAACTCCAGCGCAAGCCCCTGCAACGGAAGAAACCGTATTGCCTGGGTCGGGTGCTCCCGAACATGTTGGCGGAGCAATAATGTTAACCAAATAATCTTCTGTTTCACCAAAAGTATAACCCAAACAAGCATCTGCGCCAGTTAGCTGGGTATTGAATCTCACTCTCACTCTCATACGGGTTGTTCCCAAAACTGCGTTTTGCGGAACAACAATATTGTTGGTGATGGTAATTCCATTACCACTGCCAAGACGCTTAAATTCATTTGCATCAAAAGTACCACTTTGGTCATAGTCGATCCAAACACCTACACGCTCCGTTCCACCAGCACCTACAGTCACAGACATTGGGTAGGTTACCCCAGTTGTAAGAATTGGTGGTGCAACAGAAGTTGTATAATCACCATAACCTGCGGTTGAACAAGTAGTAGTATTATCAATGGTTACAAAATTTACGTTTGTAATTAAATCCTGTGAGTTACAATTTGTACTGGGTGGTGTGCAATAACAAGCACTTGGAGGATTGATAAGTACTTGAACGGGAGTTGAATTTGCACTTACTCCGGAACAAGTTGCCACCAGTTGATACCAGGTAGTAGCGGTTTGGTTCAGTGTGAGTGCGGCACTGTTGGCTCCTGCGATATCGGTAAATGTTATTCCATCAGTAGATGATTGCCACTGATAGGTCATACCTAGGGAGTTGATGTTGTTACTGATAGATAAGTTGAAATCAATTCCGGAGCATATATTGGCAACGGAAGCAATGGTATTGCCTGGTGCAGGAGTTCCCGAGCATGAAGGCGGTGCTACAATGTTAACCAAATAATCCTCTGTTTCACCATAGGTGTATCCCAAGCATGCATCAGCTCCGGTAAGTGCTGCATTGTATCTTACTCGAACACGCATTCCGGTTTGCCCTGAAGTTGCAGTAATAGGCACATTAATATTTCCGTTGATGACAATACCATTTCCACTGCCCAAAGCAGTGAATTCAGCATCATCAAATGAACCATTTTGATCGTAATCTATCCACACGCCAACATACTCAGTACCACCTGGCCCTACTTCCACACTCATTGGTACAATAGCCCCGGCTGTAATATCTGTTGGCGCAACGGTACTTGCATAATTTTCGTAGCCATTGGTTGAGCAGGAAGAACCATTATTGATGGACCCAACTGTGACATTCAAAATCACATCATCCAAAGAGCAATCGGTTGAAGGTGGTGTACAATAGCACGCAGTTGGTGCGTTCATGGAGACCATAACCGGAGTTGAAAATCCCGTCAGCCCTGAAGCAGAACAGGTTGATGCCAAACGATAGTATGTTGTTGCGGTTTGTGATGCATTAAAAGTTGTTCCATTGGCAGAAGCAATGTTTGAAAAACTAACTCCATCGGGAGATGATTGCCATTGATAACTTACTCCGGTACCATCCACTGTTCCAGTTACAGATAAATCAAAAGCAACGTTTGGACAAACCGTTGATAAAGAGGAAACGGTATTTCCTAAAGCTGGTGTACCTGTACAAGGACCCGATGCGTAGTTTAAGATAAAATGAAAATCCATCGGATCTGTGCTGCCAGCATCAGTTACATCAGTCCAGGTTCCTGCAGCCAAATCGTGTTGTTTTGCATTATAACCAGGTTGAGTTGTAGCCCCTACCACAGTACTTGAAGGGGTAAAATTACTGGTGAGCCCTGCGGTAACGCCCGTTTGCCACTCCAGCCAATAGTTGCCCCCGGATAATGGGATATTGACGGTTGCCTCAATCTTCCATACTTGACGAGTAGTGCCCGGTGTGCCATTGAAAATACGATATAAAGAAGCCGAAGTGCTCGATGAAAATCTATTCGTTGTTAAATCTCCAAATACCGGAGTTGGAGTGCCGGTAGATGGGTCAGTATTAAAAATCTGAAATCTCAGATCATTGAAGGGAGATGTAGAGCCGGTGTAACCAGTAGAATAACCAAAAACCGTGATTTTAGTGAGCGTAAAAGTTCCTGTAGGTATGGTGAAATCATCGGCCAATGTCAGATTGGCTGCAATGTTGGCTCCAAAACCAGCATTGGTGTTGGTGCCCTGTACCTCACTCCATGTATATCCAGTTGGAGCGGCAGTACCATCACTTGATGTAGCGCCGGTGGTCAGATTGCCATTTACAATTTGCTGGGCTTTTACCCCTGATACTGTTATGAACAAGACCAGGCATAAAAACAAGAAAAATAAGCCCTTTTTTGAAAATCCGTTTTGGGTAAAATTGAAATGCATAAACATTTTTTAGGTGAAGATTTAAATGAATTCTGAGAGAATGTAAACTTATGAAATAAGTTTTGTTTAACAAATAATTTTTTAAAAATGTTTAAGTTTAATCATAATTTCATTAAACAAATAAAGCCGGCCGAAAGTCGCTAACTTCGCAAAAAAAAATATGGAAAAATCACCTTCCGACTCACTGGTTGTTATGACAGAATTGGTTTTGCCAAACGATACCAATAATTTCGGGAACTTAATGGGAGGTCGCCTGATGTACTGGATGGATATTGCTGCAGCATTGGCAGCAGCCAAACATTGTGCTGCGCCTGTAGTTACTGCTTCGGTAGACAACATCTCGTTTGAGTCGCCAATCAAAATTGGTAATGTAGTACATATAGAGGCAAAAGTAACACGAGCATTTAAGAGCAGTATGGAAGTACACATGAAAGTATGGGGTGAAGACCCGATACAACAATATAAATATAAAAGCAACGAAGCATACTACACATTTGTGGCATTGGACCCCAATGGCAAACCCCGATCAGTGAACAGCGTCAAACCTCAAACAGAAGAGGAGCAGAAGCTATATGATGGAGCCCTCAGACGCAGACAACTAAGATTAATTCTTGGGGGCAAGCTAAAACCTGAGGAAGCCCCAGAGTTGAAAGCGCTTTTCATCAAATAAGATACAGTTCATATTATCTTTGCAGCGCGCTACCCAAAAGATTGCTCAATGTCAAGCCATAATTTATCATTCAATAATACAGAATTCGCATTTGCATATAAGACAAATAGCGAATTGAAAAAAGCAGCCCGTTTGTTTTCTCTGATGGGCATAGGTTGGCTAACAAAAATTGGAACGAGGTTAACTCCTATTCTGATCAAAGTGCAATTCCCATTTACAAAGTCTATTATTAGAAATACAATTTTTGAACAGTTTGTAGGTGGACAGGATTTGAAAGACACAATACCTGTTTTACAAAAACTGGAACAAAATAAAGTGCAGGTTATTTTGGATTATGGCGTAGAAGGTGCTTCAAATGAAGATGCTTTTGATCATACCAGCGAGACCTTTAAAGAAGTAATTCTTTTTGCGGCAAAGCAAAAAAACATTCCACATATCAGCATCAAACTTACCGGTCTTTGTACTTTTTCTTTATTGGAAAAGTTAGACGAATTGATGCACAAGGGTGCTGCAGAAGACATCTCATTTTCCTTGCAAAAGGCTGTTCATGAATTATCTGATGAAGAAAAAACTTCCTGGCATAGGACGACCAAACGACTCGAAGAAATTTGTGCATTGGCGGCGCAGTCCAATGTTTCAGTATTGATTGATGCAGAAGAGACCTGGATTCAGGATCCTGTAGATGCATTGACTCATATTATGATGCAGCAGTTTAATCAAACCAAGGCAGTTGTATACAATACGGTTCAACATTACAGACATGACAGACTTGCTTTTTTAAAAGCCATGCATCAGGATGCAAAAGACAAAAATTATTTGCTTGCTGTAAAACTTGTACGCGGCGCATATATGGAAAAGGAAAGAAAGCGAGCGATTGATTTGTGCTATCCCTCACCCATTCAGGCCGATAAGGATTCCAGTGACCGTGATTATAATTCCGCCGTACATTATTGTCTGGATCATATCAATGAGATTGCCATAGTAATTGCCTCACATAATGAAGAAAGCAATATGCGAGCCACGCAAATCATGCAGGAAAGCAATATCAACACCAACCATCCGCATGTTCATTTCTCGCAGCTATATGGCATGAGCGACCACATTACGTTCAATTTGGCGAGGGCAGGTTACTCCGTAAGCAAGTACTTGCCTTTCGGACCAATTGAGGATGTAGTACCCTATCTCATGCGCCGTGCGCAGGAGAATAGTTCCGTTTCCGGACAAACCGGCCGCGAACTGGCATTGCTAAAAAAAGAAATAAAAAGACGAACTAACGTTTAATCATAAACGAAGTTAACGAGGAAATAATTCAATCACTTCGCAGTCACGGATATCCTTACCATCTATCACAAAACGCAATAGCGTCCTCACTTTATGCCATCCCTGCTTGCCTGCAGCACCCGGATTCATGTGCAAACAACCAAGCTTTTCATCGTACATGATTTTTAAGATATGCGAATGCCCGCTGATAAATAAACCAGCCCCATATTTTTGAATGTGCTGTTTAACTCCCAATGAATATTTACCCGGATATCCCCCAATATGTCTGATATAAACCCTCACCTGCTCACAATCAAAAATTAACTCCTCCGGATACACAGATCGAATATCCATGCCGTCTATATTTCCAAAAACGCCTCTCAATATCACATTGCTATACAACCCATCTGACAATGCTTTCATCAAGCCAATATCTCCCATATCTCCTGCATGCCAAACCTCCTGACAATCCTTTAGATAATCGAAAACGGCAGGATCCAAATAACTGTGCGTATCTGATAGCAACCCAACTTTCGTCATAATGTTTATGTAGATAGAATTTCTGTACTTTTACAAAAGTAACGTTCATTTTAATGCCATTCCACCGGAATTTTACATACTACATCGATAAACGAACCTGGAAATTCTATTTCCTGCTTATGACTTTATCAAAAAGTAAATGACAATAAACTTTCTTTATTGATCTGTACTTTTTTCACTTTTGAATTTTAAATTTTTCACTTTCGAATTTTTACTTTTAAATTTTATTTATGCCCCATTACATATCACTTGGAAAAATTCCACATAAAAGACATACACAGTTCAGAAAGCCTGATGGATCATTATACTCCGAACAACTTTTTTCCACCGAAGGTTTTTCAAATGATTACTCACTTTTGTATCATTGTCATCCGCCAACATTAATTACAAAATGTGATGCCCCTGTAGATGTATCACCCAAACCTGCGGAAGAGAAAATGCTGAAGCATCGGAGTTTTGAAGGGTTTCATGTACAACCCGAAGATGATTTTCTTAAGTCGCGCAAAGCCATCCTTATTAATCAGGACTGCCATATTTCATTGGCTGCACCTCAGCAATCCATGAAAAATTATTTCTACAAAAATGCAGATGCAGATGAACTGATTTTTGTGCATGAAGGTCATGGAAAAGTGCTCACTTGCTATGGTGAATTGCCTTTTGGTTATGGCGATTATATCATGATCCCAAGAGGCACTATTTATCAGATTGAATTTAATACATCAGCAAATCGGCTACTGATAGTAGAATCGTTTCATCCTTATCGGTACCCAAAGCGTTACATGAGTAAGTACGGACAACTTATGGAGCATGCTCCCTATTGCGAGCGTGATATTCGCGGTCCCGAAAATTTGAAGACTTACGATGAAAAAGGTGATTTTCTGATTCAAACGAAGAAAAAGGGTATGTTATATGGCATTCATTATGGCACACACCCTTTTGATGTCATTGGATGGGATGGATGTTGCTATCCCTATATTTTCAGCATTCATGATTTTGAACCTATCACAGGTCGCGTACATCAGCCCCCACCTGTTCATCAAACATTTGAAACAGAAGCATTTGTTGTTTGTTCCTTTGTGCCAAGATTATATGATTACCATCCAGAATCCATCCCGGCTCCATACAACCATAGCAATATTGATAGTGATGAATTATTGTATTATGTAGATGGAGATTTCATGAGTCGCAAGCATGTTACAAGAGGTATGCTCACTTTACACCCAGCCGGAATACCACACGGCCCCCATCCGGGAGCCGTGGAAAAAAGTATCGGCGCTAAAGAAACAAAAGAGTTGGCTGTTATGATAGACACATTCCGACCTTTACAACTCACTCAAACAGCACTGGATATAGAGAACAAAAATTACGTGATGAGCTGGGCAGAGTAAATCATGCGCCCATGAAAGCTCTTAACAATCGGCTGTGAGAAGACTCCTGAAGTCTTATAATGGCTTTATCTTTTATTTGCCTTACCCTTTCTCTGGTGAGGTTATATTGTGACCCTATATCCTCCAAACTTAACGGATGATCGAGTCCAATACCAAAGAAAGAGACAATCACTTCTTTTTGTCTTTGAGTTAAGGCATTGAGCGACCGGTGTAATTCTGTGTTCAATGATTCATCTAACAGACTATTATCTGTAGGCACTGCATTTTTATCTTCCATCAAATCTATTAGACTCCCATCTTCTCCGTTTTCAATAGGCTGATCCATGCTTACATGTCTAACATTGATATTTAGGGAAGCATATACCTCTTCGATGTCTTCATTTAAACAATCCGCAATCTCTTCCGGACTTGGTTCTCGTTCATATTCCTGTTCTAGTGCCGAGTATGCCTTTGTAATCCTTCCGGTAAGTCCAACCTTATTCAATGGCACACGCACTATTCTTGCCTGATCTGCGAGGGCTTGTAAGATACTCTGACGTATCCACCACACAGCATAAGAGATAAATTTGAAACCACGGGTTTCATCAAATTTCTGTGCAGCTTTTATTAATCCTACGTTTCCCTCATTTATTAAATCTGATAAAGTCATCCCCTGATTTTGATACTGCTTGGCAACAGACACAACAAAGCGTAAGTTTGCTTTCGTAAGTCGGTCTAAGGCATGCTGATCACCCTGCCTGATGCGAACAGCCAACCGTGCTTCCTCTTCAGGAGTTATCAAATCAACTTTCCCAATTTCCTGTAAATAACGTTCGAGACTCTCTGTTTCACGATTTGTGATGGATTTAGAAATTTTAAGTTGGCGCATAGGGGGTGGTTTAGGGTTAAAGATTAAATAGCTGAAATACGAATCTGAAACGTCAATTTCATTGAAAAATTGTACTAAGTCATCATTATTTATAATGATACATGGCACCTGTAGGGGTGATTTTGATGAAAAATGAGTTAAATCGATGAAAATTTGGTATTTAAATTTTGTAAGTTCAATTAAATTTCTATTATTGCAGACTTCAAAAAACCATTACTACGGAATGAGTAAAAAAACCCAATTTACCCTTGAATATCCGGTTCGTTGTTCACCAGGTATTTTATTTGAATTTTTAATTTCTCCTGCAGGTCTGCAGGAATGGTTCGCCGAGAAAGTTGACGAGCGTGATGGTGTGTACAGTTTCTCATGGGATGGCAATACAGAAAAAGCAACCCTCTTGGAAAAAGAGCAGGATAAATTCGTAAAATATCGCTGGAGTCATCAAGGCAAGGACGAATACTTTGAGTTTGCCATTGAAAAATCTGAGATCACCAACCAAACTATTTTAGTGGTTCGTGATTTTGCAGATAAAAAAGATGTTAAAGACCAAAGTAAACTTTGGGAGTACCAAATCAAGGATCTGTTTCACCGATTAGGAAGTTAGGTCGTGTTCACCACATTGGATTAACTCCAATATTCCAACCGCCCCTGCATGATAAAAAAACTGGACAAGCTAATAATTCAAGCATTTCTTGGACCATTCATAGCCACTTTTTTTATTGCATTTTTTGTATTGATGATGCAAACCCTCTGGAAGTATCTGGATGATTTGGTTGGCAAGGGCCTGGACTTCTTTACTATATGTCAATTTCTCTGGTATGCATCTGCTTCCATGCTTGTGCTTGCCATGCCGATTGCGATTTTACTTTCCACTATTATGACTTTCGGAAATTTAGGGGAGCGCTTTGAGCTGGTTGCCATCAAATCTGCCGGCATTTCATTACTCCGCTTTATGCGTCCGCTTTTATACATAGCCCTCTTGCTATGCGGTATAACTTTCTTATTCTCCAATTATATCATTCCTTACGCGAATCTAAAATTCACTTCACTGTACAGTGATATTTATATCAAAAAACCTGCTTTTGATTTAAAGGAAGGAGTGTTTTTTACACACATTCCGGGTAATGCCATCAAAATTGGTAAAAAAGATCCCGACGGCAAAACGATTCATCATGTAATCATTTTTCAACAGGAAAATACGCTACAGGATAATTGCATTGTAGCTGAAAAAGGGGTAATGAGCATTTCGGAGGATGAAAATTATCTGGAGTTCAATTTAGAAAATGGATACAGATACCAGGAAAAAGGAAATTTTGGTGATTCGGCTACCGAATTTTCGAGGGTTGGATTTAAGACATTTAAAAAACTATTTGACCTGAGTATCTTAAAGAAACGGGAAAGTAGTGACAGTATGTTTCGAAAAAACTCGAATATGCTGAATGTAGGTCAATTACGAGTAAGTATTGATTCACTTAAGAGACAGTATGACAGCATTCAACTTTATTTCACAAACAAAGAGAAATTACTTGCGGGGGGGACTCAGATGCACTTAGCCCGAAAAAAAATATATATTCCCTCCAAAAAAAATTACACCAAACTAATTCCCGACAGTTTACAACTTTCAGTAAATCAGCGGGCATCTGAAAAACTCAATATTTTAAAATCGGATTTGCAGGATCGTTTGATTCAAACGAACAATAATAAGAATGAAACAAAGATGCATTTGATGGAGTGGCATCGAAAATATTCCCTTTCTCTTGCCTGCCTGGTATTATTTTTCATTGGTGCTCCTTTGGGTGCAATCATCAGGAAAGGAGGTTTAGGTATGCCCCTCTTAATGGCAATTATATTCTTTTTAATTTTTCACCTTACCATCATCTTTGGGCAAAAATTTGTGAAGGAAGATGTGATGAGCATGATTCCCGGCATGTGGCTGCCTATTATTGTGCTTGTTCCGGTTGGAGGCCTGCTAACTTATAAAGCTATGCATGATTCAGAGCTTTTTAACCGAGAATTTTATGATAAACTCTGGCGTCGCATTTTTCGTTCACAAAATGCCTAATAATACCGAAATTTGAGCAATCTTACATATTCACACAGAATGAAATCAAGTAAAACCAGCCGAAGGAAATTCATTGGAAAAACAGCATTAGCAGGAATAGCTGTTGCGATTGGAAGCGCATTGTCTGAAAAACTATTCGCTAACGATAACACTAACACGAAAGTTTCCATTTTAGGAATTACCAACTTCGACCAACAGCCTCTACCCTATGCATACAATGCACTTGAACCACATATTGATGCCCTTACCATGGAGATACATTACTCCAAGCACGCTTCCGCTTACTGTAAAAACCTAAAAGAAGCAGCTGTAGCCGAAAAAGTGGATATGCAAAAAAATGTTGAAGACTTGCTGGCAAACATTTCCAGGTATTCAGCTAAATTGAGGAACAACGGTGGAGGTCATTTTAATCATGAATTTTTCTGGCAAAGTATGCGTACACCTGTAGCTAATAATCTTCCTGGAACTGCATTTTTGGGGGCAATTGAAAAAAAATTTGGCAGCTTTGATAATTTTAAAAAACAATTCACTGATGCTGCAAAAGGCAGATTTGGCAGTGGCTGGGCTTGGCTTGTAAAAGACAATATAGGCAATCTGCAAATTGGTAGTACCCCCAATCAGGATAATCCTTTAATGGATCTGCCCGGTTTAGACATAAAAGGTACCCCCTTGCTTGGTTTGGATGTATGGGAACATGCTTATTATTTGAAATACCAAAATAAGCGTGCAGATTATATTGAGGGTTGGTGGAACCTCATTAACTGGGAAAAAGTTGAAAAGAGATGGCTCGACAAATAATAAACCGTCTTAAATTGACTCAGCCTTTGCATCGAAACACTCCAAGAATGTTCAACACAAAGGCTGATGGTTGACTAGCAATCGTCGACGCAAAACTATGAACTGTTTATAATTTGAAAACAAAACAACGGGGGAATTTATACACATTTGCTTAATATATATGCACAAGGAGCTATTATTCAATAAATAAAAAACATTCATTATGACAATCTGGAAAGAATATCAGGAAAAAAACAAAGATCGTTTTTTGGAGGAATTGCTGGAATTGCTCCGAATTCCGAGCGTTAGTGCCAAGACGGAGCATAAAGACGATATGATTCGATGTGCCGACGCAATCAAACAACGTTTGTTGGAAGCTGGAGCAGATAGTGTTGAAATATATCCTACTCCAGGACATCCCATCGTATATGGAGAGAAAAAAGTAGACCCATCCAAACCTACTGTTTTGGTATATGGACACTACGATGTGCAACCGCCCGAGCCATTGGAGCTCTGGAAAAGCGGCCCATTTGATCCAACTATTGTGGATGGAAAAATATATGCTCGTGGCAGTTGCGATGACAAGGGTCAGGTATATATGCACATCAAGGCGCTGGAGATTATGGCTCAAACAAATACCTTGCCTTGCAATATCAAATTTTGCATTGAGGGAGAGGAGGAAATTGGATCACCTAATCTGGGCAAATTTGTTGCAACACATAAAGAGCTACTCAAAGCGGATTGTGTGCTAATCAGCGACAGTGCTATGATTAGCCTGGAAAATCCAAGTATAGATATTGGTGTTCGCGGCTTGAGTTATATTGAGGTGGAAGTTACCGGTCCGAACCGCGATTTACACAGTGGCGTATATGGCGGGGCTGTTGCCAATCCCATTACCATGCTGGCAAAAATGATTGCATCATTGCACGATGAAAACAATCATATAACCATACCCGGATTCTACGATGATGTTTTGATTGCTACTCCTGCGGAAAGGGAATTGATGGCCAGGGCACCATTTGATGCGGAGGAGTATGCCCAAGATTTGGGTGTTAATGAATTATGGGGTGAAAAAGGATACACTACCAACGAAAGAACCGGTATTCGTCCAACACTTGAGCTGAATGGTATTTGGGGTGGATATACAGGTGAAGGTGCAAAAACAGTTTTACCATCTAAAGCCTTTGCAAAAATATCGGCACGTTTGGTTCCAAATCAGATCTCTCAAAGAATAACTGACTTGTTGCTAAATCACCTACAAAAAATTGCACCACCCTCTGTTACAGTAAAAGCTTCTTTACACCATGGTGGCGAACCTTACGTAACACCAATTGACAGTAAGGCCTATCGTGCTGCAGCCAAAGCCATTGAATCTACATTTAATAAAACACCAATACCTGTAAGAGGCGGAGGAAGTATTCCTATTTGTTCATTATTTGAAAAAGAATTAGGAATTAAAATTGTTTTCATGGGTTTTGGTTTGGACAGCGACAATCTACACTCCCCCAATGAAAAATATGATTTAGCCAATTACTATAAAGGAATTGAAACCATCCCTTACTTCCATAAGTTTTTTGCTGAGGGCTAAAAATAATAAACCCCAACCAGAGATTAGATATTGAAGTTGGGGTTTATTTTTATTTAATGCTATTTCCCTATTCTACCCAATCGGCGATAAATATGTTGGTATCTCTTGTGCCGCCGTTATTACGATTGCTGCAAAAAACAATTTTTTTCCCATCCATACTGAACATAGGAAATGCATCAAATCCCTTATCACGCGAAATTTTTTCTATACCCGGTTCTTTAGGATTCATAAGATACATATTAAAAGGGAAGCCTCTTTTGTATTCGTGATTGCTGCAAAAAATTACTTTTTTATCATCCGGGGTAAAATTAGGTGCCCAGTTGGCCTGCCCCAAATTGGTGATTTTTTGAGCCCCGCTTCCATCAGCGTTAGCTATCCATAACTCCATCTTGGTAGGCGCAACCAAATTTTCTTTGAGTAATCCGACGTATTCATCCAATTCAGTCTTAGAATATGGTCGTGAAGCTCTCCACAAAATTTTTTTTCCATCGTGACTAAACCATGCCCCCCCATCGTAACCAACACTGTACGTGATTCTTTTGACATCTTTACCATCTAACTTCATGGTATATAATTCAGGATCGCCGTCTCTCATCGAAGTAAACACGATTCTGTCTCCCAAGGGAGATATGGTTGCTTCAGCATCATACCCTTTTGTAGCCGTGAGTTGCCTGACAACCCTACCATTTGTATCAGCCATGAATATGTCATAGGAAGGATACAATGACCAAATGTACTTGTTGCCATACTTGGCCCTGTCTGCAACGGGAGGACAAGCTCTATCAGTTTTGTGGGTTGACGAATAAATGATGTATCTATTTTCGGGAGTAAAAAAAGCGCAGGTAGTTCTTCCTGTTCCGGTACTTACAAGTTTTGGCTTAAAAGAATCTGTGGGAAACTCAGGTAATTTACCCATCCAAATCTGATCGCAAGAAATGCCCTCTTTGGTATTGGTCTTCTGAAAAACAATATACTTTCCGTCAAAACTAAAATAAGCTTCTGCATTGTCGCCTCCAAAAGTCAGTTGACGAATGTTGGCAAAATGACCTTCTCCTGTAAAATGAATGGAATCATTCTGAGCATTTGTATCAAAGAATAAAAAACTGAGGATAGCAATATGAAATAGCTTGATCTTAAAATTTTTCATATTGCAAATATACGTGAGTTGTTTAATTTTTATAAATAATCGTCATGCTTATAAAAAATCAAAAGACGCAATTTCAGTAATTTTACACTCAAATGAAAAGTCATACAAAGTTTGCCGGGGTTCTGATTATCGTACTTACTGTTTTCGTTTTTGCATGTACATCAAATGAAAAACTAAATCCAAAAAATGCAAAAATATCATTAGAGGACAGTTTGAAAAAACAAATTTCCCTTTATCCCGATTCGCTAATCGCAAAAGAAAATTTATTGCAATTTTATAGAGATAGTGGATTCTACGATATCGCCATCAAAACAAACCTTGATTTTATTTCTAATGACAGTTTTAATGCAAGGCTCCATCATATTCATGGTATGTTATTATTGGAAAATGAAGACACCTTAAACGCACTCACGTATTTTTCAAAAGCTTATAATTTATTTAATAACCCATTTGACCTTGCTTATGCCGGAGCTATTTATGCAAGAAAGGGAAATAAGAATGCACTCATTTGTGCAGATACTTTACTAAATATGTACAGGCAAAAATCAGCCAAAGAAGCATGGTTGATCAGAGGCATCTACTACGCCGCAAATAACCTTTCAGAAAAAGCGCTCCCCTGTTTTGACAGTGCCATTCAAATACGGTTTTCTTTTATTGAGGCCTATTTAGAAAAAGCACAAACATTTAAAAAGTTAAATAGATTCAGAGAAGCCGTTGAAACACTTGAGCAAGCTATAACTATTAATAATAATTTGCCGGAGGCTTACTATATCATAGGAGAGTGTTTTGAAAAACTTCATCAAAATGATTCAGCGATTGAGGCATACGAAAAGACTTTGATGTATGACAGAAACAATGAGGTGGCAAAAGAGGCGCTCAAACGAATGAATCCACATTAAAATTAACTATACATATATCAAAATATCACTCCCATTATAATTTGTATATTGCATAAAACTTGATCAATGGCCATCATCGCCCCATCCTTACTTTCCGCCAATTTTTTACAACTTGAGAATGACTGCAAAATGCTAAACGAAAGTGAGGCAGACTGGTATCATTTGGATATCATGGATGGTCGTTTCGTTCCCAATATCAGTTTTGGTCCCATGTTCGTTTCTTTTTTCCGTAAAGCGACACAAAAAACCCTGGATGTTCATTTGATGATTGTTGAACCTGAAAAATATACCGAAGCTTTTGTAAATGCAGGTGCTGATATCATCACAGTTCACTATGAAGCATGCACCCATTTACACCGTAACATTCAGCAAATAAAATCATTGGGCGCCAAAGCCGGAGTTGCCATTAACCCACATACTCCCATACAATTGCTGGAAGAAATTATCTGTGACATAGATCTGGTTTGTCTGATGAGCGTAAACCCCGGCTTCGGCGGTCAGTCTTTCATACCTCATTGCCTATCCAAAATCAAAAGCTTGAAACAACTCATCACCGACAAGAAATCAAACTCACTCATTGAAATTGACGGTGGCGTTACGCTGAATAATGCCAAACATATCATTGAACAAGGTTGTGATGTGCTTGTCGCAGGCAATACGGTCTTCAAATCCGACAATCCAACAGAAACAATCCGCCAACTCAAGCAATGCTGATTTCGCATGCGTTATGTCATTCCCCTACTTTTAATCTTTTTCATCACTCATTCCTTCGGACAGGATAAATCTATCATTAGTGGCAGGGTAAATGATATATACGGGAAACCCATCTCCAAAGCAAGCATCCGATTCCTGGATAAAAACAAAGGTATTGCAACTGACGACAGCGGTTATTTCAAGATAATTACACCGTCAGAGAAAGCCTTTGCGCTGGTATTTTCACATACCGGCTTCAACGAGGAGCAAAAGAATTTCTTTCAGAAAATAAATGACTCTGTTTATATAACAGTTACGCTTACCCGAAATGGCAATATTCTCAGCGAAGTCGTTATCTCAGATGATCGCGAACGAAAAGAAAATGGCTTGATCAAGATAGATCCAAAACAAACCCAAAACCTTCCCTCCGCCACTGGCGGTATTGAAGCCATGATCAAAACACTGGTCGGCAGCAACAATGAACTAAGTTCCCAATACAATGTAAGAGGCGGGAACTTTGATGAAAATCTCATCTACCTCAATGACATCGAACTTTTCCGACCTTATCTGGTCAGGAGCGGGCAACAAGAGGGCCTAAGTTTCATCAATCCCGAACTGGTTAAAAATGTACAGTTTTACACAGGCGGTTTTCAGGCAAAATATGGAGACAAGATGAGTAGTGTACTCGACATTCAATATAAAAAACCAATCAAAAAAGAAGGCAGTGTCTATGCAGGATTTCTTGAACAGGGATTTGCATACGCCTCGCCTCTTAAAAACAAGGGCTCCATCATCGTCGGTCTTCGCTCACGGAACAACAGAAGTATTTTGAGCAAGCAACCTACATCCGGATCTTATATACCATCTGCATCGGATGCTCAAACTTACCTTACGCTTCCAATAAAAAACAAATGGCAAGTTGAATTATTAGGCATTCACTCAACTTCCGCATTTACCTATTATCCGGAGTCATTGCAACAAACCGCATCTGTCTTTTCTCCGTTATACAGTTCCAATCTGGGTTTGGATACCTATTTTGAGGGGCAGGAAAAAGATAAATATCAATCCAATTTAATCAGCGGAACAATCATACATACGCCAAACAATAAATTAAAGCTGAAATGGATCTTCAGTTATCTCCAAAATAAAGAAACAGAAAAATACGACATTACTGGCAGTTATCTTTTTGGCGAACGCGATTTTGACCCCTCAAGCAGCACATTTGGCTCCATTACAAATCCGCTGGGTGCAGGCATGTATCAGCAATTCGCACGCAATAAACTCAACATGAACGTATGGACTTTGTCACACAGAGGATCATTGGAAAGAAAAAAACATGTTTGGCTTTGGGGAAATAATGTAGAGCAAGTAATCATTGACGACTATACCCGTGAGTTTGAATACCGTGACTCGGCAGGATACTCACTCCCCTATCATCCCAATAGCGCATCTGTTTTTTACAGCAACTATTCAAAAAATCAATTAAAGATTGTTCGCTTCAGTGGATTCATACAAGACAACATCAGAAAGAATATCGGCAACTCAGTATTTACCCTGCAGTCCGGACTTAGATATAACTACAATACACTCAATGATGAGTTTATTTTTACACCGCGCTTCCAATCATCCTGGCAGCCGGGCTGGAAAAAAGATGTGGTTTTTAAAGCATCCATCGGCATGTATCATCAGCCAGTCTTTTACAGAGAGTTGAAATCATCAGGTGGGCAATTAACAACGGACTTGCAAGCTCAAAAATCTGTACAGATTGCGGGAGGAATGGACTATCAGTTTGCCAATGCAAACGGCAAGCCATTTCGTCTGTCAACAGAATATTATTACAAGTACATGTGGGACGTTATTGCTTATGACATTGACAATGTAAAGATTCGTTACCTCGGCAATAACCATACAAAGGCGTATGCAACCGGTATTGAAATGCGTTTGTTTGGAGAATTGATTAAAGATGCAGAAAGTTGGCTTAGCATCGGATTTATGCGCACCCGCGAAGACCTTGATAATGACCACTACTACGAGTATCTAAATGCAAACGGTGAAATCATCAATGCAAATACACCAAATAAAGTCATCAAAGACTCTGTAAGAAGAGAGGTGGGATATGTAAGACGCCCCACGGATCGTCTGTTTACCATGGGTGTCTTTTTACAAGACTACCTGGCAACAAATAAAAATTTCAGGGTGCATTTGAGTTTATTGTACGGGAGCAATTTGCCATACAACATACCCGGCAGTGCGCGTTACAGAAATGGACTCATCATCAATCCATATATCCGTGCAGACATAGGATTCAGCGCACTTTTGCTTAATGAAAAAAATGAACGTCGTGCCAGAAGTCCTTTCAGAAATGTAAAATCCATTTGGATGAGTGTTGAAATTTTCAACATCATCAATAGGGCCAACACCATTTCTTACCAACTAATAAAAGATTATTCAAACAATACATACGCCATTCCGAACAGACTAACCCCACGTATGTTGAATATAAAATTGCTTACGAGATTTTAACTATTCAGGATTAACAGGATGTTGATAATTTTTTGACATGATTATCGTGATTATTTTGGTATATTTGGTTTAAGCAATAAGCCCTTATCATAAACGTTAAAATAAATCCGCATTGACAGAAACCATCATTAATCTCGAAACCGTTAATCCTATTGATTTCTTCGGTGTAAACAACGGCAAACTGGATGTATTAAAAAGAAAATTTCCCCTGCTAAAAATTCTCAGTCGAGGTACACAGCTAAAACTCAGTGGCTCTCCTGAACAGGTTGAGGAGGCAAAAGAAAAAATAAGTCTGTTGATTCAATATATAGAACGCAATGGACAAATGACTGAGAATTATCTGGAACAGATATTGGGAGGCGACGATGAGAAAAGTATCGACAATTTCATAGAGCGTCACCCCAATGAGGTATTGGTTTTTGGACCCAATGGAAAGACAGTACGCGCACGTACGGCCAATCAAAAAATGATGGTCAATGCCTGCGATAAAAACGATATCGTTTTTGCTATAGGTCCGGCAGGTACAGGTAAAACATACACTGCAGTCGCTTTGGCAGTACGTGCATTAAAAAATAAACTCGTCAAGAAAATCATACTAACTCGCCCCGCTGTTGAAGCTGGCGAAAGTTTGGGATTTTTACCAGGTGATCTAAAGGAAAAAATCGATCCATACCTGCGTCCGCTGTATGATGCCTTGGATGATATGATCCCTGCCGATAAGCTGGGGTACTATATGAGTACCAGAACAATAGAGATTGCTCCATTGGCATATATGCGTGGACGAACACTCGACAATGCTTTTATTATTTTGGATGAAGCCCAAAATGCGAATGACCTGCAAATAAAAATGTTTCTCACCCGTATAGGTCCTAATGCAAAGGCAATCATAACAGGAGATCCATCCCAGGTGGATTTACCCAAGAATATGCAAAGTGGATTATTCCGCGCTACACGTGTATTAAGAAATATTGACGGCATATCCTACATAGAGCTTGATGAGGAAGATGTGGTAAGACACCGTTTGGTTAAATCCATCATCAAAGCATATAACAAAGATGATGAGAGAAAGACTCAGGAAAAAGAACAGGACAGGAAAGCATAAACTTGTACAATCACGACTCTATATTCAAATTAGTATGGTGGCTTTTTAGCTGCCATTTTTTATTTTCCTGCAGTACTGAAAATGATGTTGAATCCGAATCTCGTTATGCGAAAAACAAAAATTCAATTGCTGTGATGATTGCGAAATCAGAACGCCTTATCAAATCAGGGGATATTATTACACGCACCGGAAATGATTTCACCAGCGATTGTTTAAGAAAACTAAATCGGCATGATCAAACCTATTCTCATTGTGGAATTGCAAGCATCGAAAAGGATACTGTATTTATTTATCATTCTATCGGTGGAGATATCAATCCCGATCAAAAAATCAAAAGAGACCCTTACAGGGAATTTGTTGACCCCTCAGCAAATAAAAGGTTTGGTATTTTTCGAATGCAGATCGGAGACAGTATGATAAGAAATATAATCACTAAATCGATTGATTTATACACTAAAGAAATTCGTTTTGATATAAAATTTGACTTACAAACGGACGACAGGATGTATTGTTCCGAATTTATTGCGAAATCAATTAATCAAACAATAAATTCTGATAAGCAAATCCCTGTTAGTAAAATCAAGGATTTCAGATTTATAGGCATAGACGATATTACCGGCATGCCTTTTATAGAAAATATTTACTCGGGAAATTACTTTAATCAATAACTTTACCCAAAACATTTAAGATGAAAAATACCATCGTTTACATTTGTCTTCTTGCGCTATTATTTTCAATAGGTTGTAAAAGTGACAGTGATCCCAAAGTTGTACTAAGTCAGTTTTTTGAGGCCTTGTCTAAAAAAGACATGAAAAAAGCCAAATCACTTGCTACACAAAATAGTCAGCAGATGCTGGATTTGATGTCTTCAGACATGGTGAGTGAAAATAAAAAGGAAGACAGTAAGTTCAATAAAGATCAGCTGATTTTCAAAGACGCTGTAATCAATGGGGAAACGGCCTCGGTAGAAGTTTTAGATAAAAATGAAAAAAATGGAGCAATGACATTTTTATTAAAAAAGGAAAAAGGAGACTGGAAGGTTGCTTTTGATAAGGAGACCATCATTGGAATTGGAATGAAGGCCGCTTTGGAAAATGGAGACAAAGAAAAAGCAGACAGTGCCATAAAGACTCTTACTGATGGGTTGAAAAATCAGTATAATGTAAAATAGCAAGGTAAATTGCTCAAACAATTATCAGATTTGAAGAAAGGACATTTCATCATTTCCCTCGATTTTGAATTGTACTGGGGAGTCAGGGACATACAAAGCATCCAAACTTACGGCAAGAATATATTAGGGGTACATCAGGCAATTCCTGCAATGCTTGCGCTGTTTGATTCACATGACATAAAAGCCACTTTCGCAACGGTAGGATTTTTGTTTCACTCCGATAAAAAAGAATTAACAGAAAGCATACCTCATGTTCTGCCGGAATATGCAGACAGTAACTTATCTCCATTTACAAATCAATTCGAGAAAATATCAGATGACGGGTCCGATAAAGATTATTATTTCGCACCACAGTTGATAGACCTTATTATCAAAAGCCGACATCACGAAATAGGCACACACACATACTCTCATTATTATTGTTTGGAACCGGGTCAAACGCATGAAACTTTTCAGTGTGATATTAAAAAAGCAATTGATCTTGCTGCTCGGAAAAACATCCAAATTACTTCGCTTGTTTTTCCCAGAAATCAATTTAACGAGGAATATCTTAAAGTTTGCAAAGAAATGGGAATCATTTGCTATCGTGGAAATGAGCCATTTTGGTTTTATAAAGCCGATGCTTTTTCAAAAGAATCAAAATTAAAACGTGCTTTTCGTTTACTCGATGCCTATCTGCCATTATCAGGGAATAACGGGTTTGAAATAAAGGGTCATCAAAATATTCCTGTAAATATTCCCTCCAGTAGATTTCTAAGACCATATAACCCAAGATTAGCCCTGTTGGATAAACTAAAAATCAGACGTATCTGTAAGGGTATGACTGATGCCGCAAAAAACGGCAAAGGTTATCATTTGTGGTGGCATCCGCATAATTTTGGCATATATCAGCAAGAAAATCTTGCAATGTTGAAACAAATCTTGAAACATTACCAGTATTTACATAAGCAATTCGGATTTGAGAGTATTACCATGTCGGATTTGGCTAAGAAAATATTACATGAAGCAATATAAAATCATTTTGCTGGCTTGCGAGGGAGATTCAACATGTATCGCCTATCATAAAATCAATCAACAGTTTGATATCGCTCAGGTGATACTGGAAGAAAAAATCAGTACCCGAAAAATCATCCAAAGAAAAATTAAAAAGCATGGATATTTAAATGCTATAGGGCAAATTTTGTTTCAATTGGCGATACCCAAAATTTTACGTGCCAGTTCGAAAAAAAGAATCGAACAGATCCATCGCGATTACCAACTGAACAAATCTCCAATTCCAGAAAATAAAATCATGCGAATTGGTTCAGTCAATGATGCCGACTGTATTCAACATTTGCTCACAATGAAGCCAGACCTGATCATTGTAAATGGTACAAGAATCATTTCAAATAAGTTAATCTCTTCTGTGAATTGTCCGCTCATAAATATACATGTGGGTATTACCCCCAAATACAGGGGTGTTCATGGAGGATATTGGTCTGTATGGAATGAGGACACGAAACTATTTGGCGTAACTGTGCACTTTATTGATGCAGGAGTTGATACCGGTAAAATCATTGCGCAAAAAATTATTTCATTTACTTCGATTGATAACTTTATTACCTATCCCATACTACAACAAGCCAATGGATTAGAGTTGCTTTTAGATGCCATAAAATGTCATTTCGATAATCAACACAAAGACACTATAGCACTTACAGAGGAAAGTAAACAATGGTATCACCCTACCCTATGGCAATATATTTGGGCCAGAGCAACAAGAGGAATAAAGTAATGAGAAATTATTTATAAAAAACGACCAATCCTCGCCTTCCATTTATATTCGGCTGATTTCAACGTTCATGAATTACTTTAAAATGATTATTGTAATTTTAGGATGCCAATGATTACTACATATATTACTCGCATGAAAGAAACTGTCTTCTCTTTATTTATATTTTTTTTAAGCGTATGCTGTTTTACACAAAGTTGCCAATCCGAAATCAAGGAAGAAGCTCCCTTAACCGCATTGGAAACAGCACAGCAGTTTCTGAGATTGGAAATGAAGGGAGAATTTACAAAAGCCGAAGATAATCTCTTGGCAACAGAATACAATAAATCCATACTATCTGCTCATAAAAATAAATATGACGCAATGTCCGAGAGCATGAAAAAACAAATTCATTCGGAAATAATCAATATCATTTCTTACGATGAGAATTCAGACAGTACAGCTGTTTTGGAATACACAAATGGATTGGGTGCATCAACACAGAAACTACAACTTATCAGAAAACATAAAAAATGGCTGATTGATTTTGAAAACCGAAAATAATCGAAATGATTAAAAATTTTTTATTTGTTGGATTAGGGGGCTTTCTTGGTAGCATCCTCCGATATGCCTGTTACTTAATCCCTGTCAAATTCGATTCCTATTGGACCACCCTTTCGGTCAATTTAATCGGCAGTTTTATCATTGGGTTAGTGATGGCTTTTATCAATAAAGGCTTTATCATCTCTGAAGAAATGCGTCTATTTCTGACTGTTGGAATTTGCGGTGGATACACCACTTTCTCCACATTCAGCATGGAAATCACCAATTTAAGTCACCATGGCAAATGGATTCAATTTTCATTGTACCTTACACTGAGCATATTGGGTGGTGTTACCGCATTCATTGCCGGACAAAAATGTGTGTAAATTGCATCAATGTCGATTAATCAACCAAATAATAAAAAAATGAGTTTTACAATCGGTATCATCATTGCATTGATCGTATTGGGAATTTTTACCGGTATGCTAAGTGGCGTTGTAGGTGTTGGAGGTGGCATTATTTTAGTACCTGCTTTAATATACCTGTTTGGCAGATCACAATTTGAGGCTCAAGGCACCTCTCTTGCCTTACTTATGTTTCCAGTTGGCATTTTGGCTGTGTTGCAATACTACAAACAAGGGCATATCGATTTCAAGCTTGTTGGCATCATTGCGATTGGCTTTGTATTCGGAAGTTATTTTGGAAGCAAATTTGCATTGACCCTACCCAAGGAAACAATCAAAAAAATCTTTGCAATACTCTTAATGATAATTGCCATAAAAATGTTGTTTTTTGACAATACAAGGAAAGATGCAGATAAAAAAGAAGAAGAAGTTATTACCGGATAACCATTATCATAACTTCTGTTGCAACTGCGGAATCATTTGATTTTTCCACGATGCAAAATTTCCTGCCATAATTTGTTTACGTGCTTCTTTTACCAGCCACAAATAAAACGCAAGATTATGCACGCTGGCAATTGTCAGTCCCAGAAATTCTTTGGCTTTGAGCAAATGTTTGAGATATGCTTTTGTATAGTAAGCGCTCATATGGCATCCGATTGTTTCATCAATCGGCGAAAAATCATTCTCCCATTTTTTATTATCAATATTGATGATACCGTTTGCGGTAAATAACATTGCGTTTCTGCCGTTTCGGGTTGGCATCACGCAATCAAACATATCAACACCCATTTCGATGGCCTCAAGGATATTCCATGGTGTACCAACACCCATAAGGTAACGGGGCTTGTCTTGTGGAAGATGGTCACAGCAAAGTGCGCACATTTCATACATTTTATCAGTGGGCTCTCCTACACTAAGTCCGCCAATAGCATTACCTACTGCATTTTTACTACTTACAAATTCGCAGGAAGCTTTACGTAAATCGGGATGCACACCGCCTTGTACGATAGGAAATAAATTTTGGGTATACCCATATTTGTCGGGGGTTTCAGAAAAACGTTTTACACAACGATCAAGCCAGCGATGCGTAAGCTCCATGGATTTTTTTGCATAGTCATAATCACTCCCACCCGGTGGGCATTCATCAAAGGCCATAATAATATCCCCACCAATGGTTCGTTGTGTATCCATGACATTTTCAGGTGTAAACAAATGTCTGCTTCCATCAATATGCGATTGAAAAACAACCCCATCTTCCGTAATTTTTCTGCTGGATGCCAATGAAAACACCTGAAAACCTCCGCTGTCTGTCAAGATAGGTTTATGCCATCCATTAAATTGATGTAAGCCCCCGGCAGCTTCCAATACATCCAAACCCGGACGCAAATACAAGTGATAAGTATTTCCTAAAATGATTTGAGCGCCGATTTCATCTGTAAGTTGTTGCTGCGATATAGCTTTTACACTCCCCACGGTTCCAACCGGCATAAAAATTGGCGTTTGAATCAATCCGTGATCTGTTGTGATTTCGCCTGCACGTGCTTTAGAGTATACATCGGTTGCTTTAATATTGAAAGATAATGATGGCATTGTTTTATTTTGGCAAAAGTAAAATAAGTTTTCTCCATCCAATCATTGTATCATTCAGAAACGCAATAAATAGCCCCTATTTTTGCTATTTTTGCCCGAATGAGATACAATGACTTTATTAACGACCCGAATGTGTTGCTATTTGCACTCTTTTCGCTAATATGTGTAATACAAATTTTCTATTATCTTTTCTTCTTCGTTCGTCTGGCATTTTACAAAAAGCGAGAAAAATCTTCGGTTCAATATCATCCGGTAAGTGTTGTTATTTGTGCAAGAGATGAGGCGGGGAACCTGACAAATAATTTACCCGGTGTGCTCATACAAAACTACCCGGCTACCAACGAGGTGATTGTTGTGAATGACAATTCATTCGATGACAGCAAATATATCCTGGAGGCATTCAAAAAAACCTATCGGCACATGCAGGTGATTGAACTTTCTCAGGAAGCTCAATTGATTCCGGGCAAGAAATTCCCCTTGTCAGTAGGTATTAAAACGGCAAAATACGAGATACTGCTGCTTACGGATGCGGATTGCGTTCCTGCATCGGAACACTGGATAACTCAAATGCAATCGTCTTATGATGACCAAACTGAAATTGTTTTGGGTTATGGCGCTTTTCACAAACAAAAAGGATTTTTGAACAAACTGATTAGATGGGAATGTTATCATACCGCACTTCAATACATGAGTTATGCGATGGCCGGCATGCCATACATGGGTGTAGGAAGGAACTTAAGTTATCGCAAAAAGCTGTTTTACAAACAGAATGGATTTACAGCCCATCATCATATTTCTGGGGGCGATGATGATCTATTTGTAAATGCATCTGCCAATCATAAAAATACCCGGGTTGAGTTGCATCCTGATAGCTTTACCATCAGCAAGGCTCCCTCTACATGGAGACAATGGATGCGACAAAAGAAGCGACACTACTCTACCGGAAAACACTATAAGTTCAAGCATAAATTCTGGCTGGGTTTATATTCACTCTCCCATTTTCTCTTTTATCCTGCTTGTTTAATCTCAGCTTTTTATTTCTCCTGGACCTTGACCCTTATCCCTTTTTTACTTCGGTTTGCACTTCAATGGCTTATTCATACAAAATCAATGAAGAAACTGAAAGAAAATGATTTAATACCATTAATCGCATTTTTTGATTTGTGGATGTTTATTTATTACATCATCTTTGCACCTTCACTGATAAGGAAGCAGATTGCTCATTGGAAGTAAAAGCATTTGTCGAATGATTTTATCAGTCTTAATTTCAATGTAACCATATATAAACAGCTTGATGAACTTCTGAATTAGATAGCTTTACATCCAAATTACTATCTACTTTTAAATTTAAAATCACTTGAATCCAGTCTACACTTATTTCACCGAATTTTCTGAAAAACAGAAATCCCAATTAGAGCAGCTGTTATCGCTATATGCCGAGTGGAACGAAAAAATAAATGTAATCAGCCGCAAAGACATGGAGCAATTTTATCTGCACCATGTATTACATTCATTAAGTATTGCGGCGGTATTTTCTTTTACCGATGAAACAGAGGTCATGGATCTTGGTTGCGGTGGAGGATTTCCCGGCATCCCATTGGCTATTTTTTTTCCTGAGGTGAAGTTTCACATGGTCGATAGTATCAACAAAAAATTAAAGGTCGTCTCTGCCATTGCAGAAGCATTAAATCTTGAAAACGTAACTGTTCAACACAGTCGAGCAGAGGATATAAAAAACAGGAAATTTGACTGTGTTATTTCAAGAGCCGTAGCCCCATTGGGTGATTTGTGGAGATGGAGCAAACCATTGTTGCGTAAACAAAAAAATGGAAATAATGACAGTCCAAACGGACTGGTATGCTTGAAAGGCGGGGATTTGCATCAGGAAATCCAGGAGAGCGGTTGTAAACCTTTCGTTGTTGATATAGACAAACTTTTTTCTGATCCTTATTTCAAAGAAAAGTTTATTCTTTATCAGCGTTTATAATCCGGCTAAGGTATAAATACATTATCTTTCCTATCAACATCCGCCATACGTTTTGTGGCGTCAAGCTGCAAACTTTTAACATCCGATAACTTGGCTTTCATTCGAAGCAAGTAAACAGGGTGTGTCCATTTCCATTCAGGAGCGATGGTTTGCTTGATTACATCTGACTCGGCCTTCTTATTGCCATACATCAGATTCAATGGAATATTATACACCTCTTTTCTTCCATCTTTAAATTCAACATTCACATCTACAGGCATCGGCATCAATCCATTTCGTTTCAATCGTACAGACAGATCATCCCCCTCCTGCCACACGCTGTCTATTCCATAATCGATATTGCGGATTGAATGCACCCAATACTCCAGATACCAATCCAGCTTGAGCCCACTAACTTGCTCGGCTACACGAAGAAAATCTACCGGATCAGGATGCTTATACCTCCATTTATCGTAATAACGCAAAATAGTTTGATCGCGTTGATTTTCCCCTATGATATAACCCAATTGAGATAAAAAAACTTCTCCCTTTGAGTATGCGTTTACGGAGTATCCGTAGTTGCTGTTGAAGTGATCGGCATGTGTACACATGGGTTCTGCAAATCCGCTCTTGTCAAGGTTAAAATAACCGGCATACGCCGTTGCATGATCTCCCGGAGCACTTTCTATGAGTGCTTTTAAATTTTCATTGGCAGGGTTGGCTTTTAGCATATCTTTAAGCTCATCCAGCGAAGATTTATTATTATAGTATTTACTGACGAGATCCTCTGCATAACTTGTAAACCCTTCATCCATCCACGCATATTTACTCTCGTTGGTGCCCAGCATCATCTGGTACCAGCTATGCATCCATTCATGAAAAACCGTACCAAGCGAAGGACCACTGATCAATGTGGCCATTGGATACTCCATACCACCATCGCCCCCCTGAATAAAGGAATATTGAGGATAAGGGTATTTACCAAATTGTTTTTCAATGAATGGAAGTACTTTCTCCGCCGCATCGGCAACTTTTATCCATGGCGTATCATTTGTTACTCCCTGCATCTGATTGTATATAATATGTAGTACAGGTCCGTTTTTAACTTTTCGAACGATGTGTTTGTAATCTGGATCGGCAGCCCAAACAAAATCATGCACATTCTTTGCTACAAAATGCCAGGTTCTTTTATCTTTATTCAGAGGGACCAAATCGGAGCCGGGCTTGTCATAACCCCAGCCAATTTCAGAAGCATTTGTCAAAACTCCGGTAGCTCCAATTTTATAGCTTTGGTCAATACGTATCGTCACATCAAAATCGCCCCACTCCCCGTAAAACTCTCTGGCAACATAAGGTGTAGGATGCCAGCCCTCACGATCATAAGCGCAAATTTTTGGATACCACTGACTCATGCTGTAACGAACACCGGTTGACGGATTATCCCGACCACTTCTTCTAACCTGCAAAGGAACCTGCGCCTCAAACTCCAGATTGAAAACAACTTTAGATCGGGGTGCTATTGGCTTGGATAAATTTACTTCCAATATGGTTTCATGATAGATAAAGCTTTGTGTAATGCCATTCAATTTTAATGACTTTATTTTTTGATAACCGATTTCATTTTCTTTCAAATTTACAATCCGGTCTCGCACACGGCCGTCCCAGTCCTGTCTGCCATTTGCCATAACTTTTCCCAGTTCCCTGCTTCGTACATCCATACTGCTGTTGGGCTGAAAAGCATTCCAGTATAAATGATAAAATACTTTTCGTAAGGTATCAGGCGAATTGTTGGTGTATTCCAGTTGCTGTGTACCTTTTATAATATTGGTGAAAGTATCTACATCTACTGACATGTTATATTTTACAGCCTGTTGCCAATAGGTTGATTGAGCTGACAATGACGTTGTTGCTAAAAAACAAACGACCAGAAAATACCATTTCATTCTTTGCATATCATTCTTTTTAATATTCAACAGTTATATGATTATTCGCAACCGGCAACAACAATGACAATTTCTCCTTTTGCCGGAGTTGAAGTGAAATAATCACTTACTTCTCGTAAACTACCTCTTTTGTTTTCTTCAAATTTTTTAGTGAGCTCCCTTGAAACACAACACATTCGTTCTGCACCAAAATACTCGATAAAATGTTCCAGTGTTTTCACGAGTCGCATTGGACTTTCATAAAAGATCATGGTTCTCTCTTCAGCGGCAAGCTTTTTCAAAAGGGTTTGTCTCCCTTTTTTCAAAGGCAAAAATCCTTCAAAACTAAAACGTTGCATAGGCAATCCACTGTTCACCAATGCAGGAACGAACGCTGTAGCACCAGGCAAACAACATACTTGCACTTCTTCCTGAATACAAGATCTAACGAGTAAAAAAGCGGGATCGCTGATACCTGGCGTACCTGCATCCGTGATGAGTGCGATGGTCTTGCCGGCTTTTAATTGTTCTGTAAGATGAGGCGTTACTTTATGTTCGTTATGCTGATGATAAGGACTAAGCGGTTTGCGAATGTTGTAATGATTGAGCAGTACCGACGTTGTTCTGGTATCTTCTGCCAAAATCAAATCCACTGTTTGCAAAAGCTCCACCGCACGAAAAGTGAAGTCTGCGAGATTTCCGATGGGTGATGGTACGAGATAAAGCATATTTACGAAATACGATTACTTCTGAAAACAACAGACAAGATGATATAACTGATAAAAATTACAGGGATAGCGAGCCAGTGTAAAATAAATACAGATACTATTCCAATGATGGCCATCAAAATAAAGGGCATCAACTTTTTCGTATTGCCTTTATCGAATTTCAAGGCAAGTAAAGGTATATTACTTACCATCAAATAACACATCAATAAAATGATGCTGTACAAAAACCATTTGTTTAATAAAATTGCATAAACATACGATTGTGTTGCATGCCAGTATATTAGCGGCAGTCCTGCTATAAACAAACCTGCAGCAGGAGTAGGCAAACCTTTGAAATGATAAGATTGTTCCGGATCAATATTGAATTTTCCAAGACGATATGCCGCTGCCATTGCAAAGAAAAATGCCGGAGTGAGAAAAATGATGGAAATATTCAGACCATCTTCTTGTGTTGCAAAACTCAATCTAAGAAATTGATAAATAATCATGGATGGAGCTACTCCAAAACTCACCACATCAGCTAATGAATCGAGTTGCTTTCCCAGATCGGAAGTCGCTTTTAGCCATCTGGCAACGAAGCCATCTAAAAAATCAACAACTGCGGCACAGCCGATAAAAACAGATGACATCCAAAAGCGTTCAGACACATCAACAAGTTGGGCTCCTTCAAAAGTATCGCGAATGACAATGCCATTTTGCAAAGCGCATAAGATGGCAAGGCAACCGAAAAATAAATTAAACAGGGTAAAAATATTGGGTATTTGCTTCATTCCGTTTACGAAAATACGCCGTTCACGGCTATTTCTTCATCCATGCTTCAATTTCGTCAGTTGTGATGGGAATGTTTTTCATCAGATCCTTGTTACCATTGCGTGTTATCCAAAAATTATTTTCTATACGAATTCCCATTTGTTCCTCCTGAATGTAGATGCCTGGCTCTATGGTAAATACCATACCGGCTTTTACCGGCTCGGTTCTGGTTCCCAAGTCGTGTACATCAATTCCCAAATGATGTGAAATTCCGTGATATAGGTATTTAGCATAAGCACGATTATTAGGATCTTCATTTTTGATGTCCGATTTTTTGAGTAATCCAATTTTTTGGAAGACAGCCGTTGCCTCCTCACCTACTTTTTTGGTATAATCAATGATGCTGATACCGGGCTTTAAAATGGAAGCCGCATATTTATGAAGATGCAAGCAAGCATTGTAAACTGTTTTTTGTCGGCGGGTAAATTTTCCGTTTACCGGAATAGTACGCGTTAGATCAGCACAGTAACCGCCATACTCTGCGCCAAAATCCATCAACAATAACTCGCCGTCTTTGCATTCCTGATTATTCTCTACATAATGCAACACGCGTGCACGGTCACCACTTGCAATAATGGAGCCATAGGCAGGTCCGGTGGCACGTTGAGATAAGAACGAATGCCAGATTTCGGCTTCGATTTCATATTCCATAACACCGGGACGCACAAACTTCATTACGCGCTTGAATGTTTCGTCGGTGATATCAATGGCTTTTTGAACTACTTCAATTTCCAAAGCCGATTTGATGGCACGCAAATCTTTAAGTATGCGCGCGCTTCGCCTATATTGATGTAACGGATAGCGTTCACGCATTTGCTGTGCGTAACGGTAATCACGCACGGGAACAAGGTTCGCTTTGCGGTCGTTTTCGTTGGTGTTCAAATAAATGATATCAGACAAATGAACAGCAGGTTGCAAGAAAGATTCAAGCATGTCGAGCCATATAATGGTTTGAATACCTGATATATTTTGTGCTTCATTTTGTCGAAGGCGGTGGCCATCCCATTTTTCTTTGAGCTCGTTGGGACGAACCAATACAAGTACTTCACGCATAGAAGCATCGGGGTGATCCGGAAAAAGCACCAACATGGAATCCTCCTGAACAATGCCGGTAAGCCAATATAAATCTGAATTTTGTTTAAATGTATGCTTTGCATCACCGTTCGTCGGCAATTCATCATTGCTATTAAAGATAGCGATTGCGTTTTTTTCCATACGCTCAACAAAACGTCGACGATTTTGTATAAATATTTCAGCATTAAGAGGAAAGTGCTTCATAATTACTTAAATTAATGAGAGATAAAGGTAAGGAAGAAACAGAAATAACAGCAATTTGCCTAATTTCACAACTGATAAAAAACAAGCATGTTCATAAAATACGGATGTCCTTATTGGGGCAATGAAGCCATTCCGCCCAATGAATTTATTAAGAAAACATCAGAGGTTGGATTTAAAGGGGTAGAGTTTTTCCTGATACCACAAACTGAAAATGCAGAAAAAATCATGTATGCCATAGCTGATGCCAAGGCAATCAATCCTGATTTTTTCTTTTCATTACTTCAACTGAATATTACAACAAATGAGCGCCCCGAGGAACATATAGAATTTCTCAAAAAAAATTTACCTCAACTAGCGGCATTGAATCCGGATTTCATCAATTGTCATACCGGAAGGGATTTTTTCAGCTTTGATGATAATTGCAGGATTATTGATACCGTACAAAATATTGCACATAAACTGGGAGTAAGAATCCTGCATGAAACACACCGAAGCAGATTTTCATTCCACGCCCCTACCCTCATCCCATATCTCGAGCGATTTCCTGAAATGGAGTTGGTTGGAGATTTCTCCCATTTTACGGTTGTTGGAGAAAGTATGCTCGAGCATAATAAAGAGCTTCTGGAAAAGATTTATCCTCATGTAAGTCATATTCATGCACGAATTGGATATGAACAGGGGCCTCAGATAAATGATCCCTCAGCTCCCGAATGGGAATCTCATTCACAACAATTTTTGGATTGGTGGAAGCGCATTCTTCATGTCAGGAAATCAAAGGGCCAAGAAATCTTTACCATCACCCCCGAATTCGGTCCGCCTCCATATCTACCCTGTGAACCGTTCACAAAATTACCGCTGAGCAACCCTTTTGAGTCAAATGTTTTTATGTTCCAATTACTCCAGGAAAATTTTGGATTGGAATTCTAATAACGACTGCTTTTGTATTCGTTTTTATTTTGAACTCCAAAAAAAATAATTAAGGTCTAATTGAAAACTGATTTTTATTTGCATCCAATCAATCAATTTCATTGATATTGAACAATAATTAATCAATAGTTTTATTATTAGATATTTTTCAATTTTATCAGAACAAACGAATCCGTTTTTAAATATTGCCTAATTACCTTTGTGTTCCTAAAACGATTGCCCATGTCAGCCCAAATTTCGCATCCCATTCCGGATGCATCTTTACATCAACTTGGAATTAATGATGTTTCGCACGTTCATTACCAATGTACTCCTGAAGAACTCAGCATGCAAACCATAAGTAGGAACGAGGGCACTTTGAATGATACCGGAGCGCTCGTAATACGAACAGGAGAATTTACAGGAAGAAGTCCAAAAGACAAATTTATTGTCAAAGACAACATCACAAAAGATACGGTACACTGGAATGATTTCAACCTGCCAATCGAACCATCATCATTTGATTTACTCTATCAAAAAATGATGACTCACCTCTCCGGAAAAGAAATATGGGTTCGCGATGGTATGGTTTGTGCAGATCCCGCTTATCGACTCAATATTCGTGTAATCAATGAAAATCCATGGAGTAATTTATTTGCATACAACATGTTTTTGAGACCTAACGAGCAAGAGCTTGAAAACTTTATACCGGACTGGCATATTATTCAAGCACCTACTTTTCATGCAAATGCAACTACAGACGGCACACGTCAGCACAATTTTGCGATAGTGAACTTTACAAAAAAAATGATCATTATTGGTGGGACAGGTTATACAGGAGAAATGAAAAAAGGTATTTTCACCATTCTCAACTACATTCTACCTCAGGAAAAAAATGTTTTGAGCATGCACTGTTCTGCCAATATGGGTGAAAAAGGAGATACCGCTATTTTCTTTGGCTTGAGTGGCACAGGAAAAACAACACTGTCTGCAGACCCTATGCGCAAACTGATTGGAGATGATGAACATGGCTGGACTGCCAATACAGTTTTCAATTTTGAGGGCGGTTGTTATGCAAAATGCATTGACCTTAGTGAAGAAAAAGAACCTGAAATATTTCATGCTATCAAACCAGGTGCTTTGGTTGAGAATACAACTTATATAGACGGCACTAAAAAAATTGACTTTGCCAGCAAAGAAATCACTGAAAATACAAGGGTAAGTTACCCACTATCTTATATCAGCAATGCATTGGAGCCATCTATCGGAAAAATCCCCAATCATATTTTCTTTCTGACTGCTGATGCATATGGAATTTTACCTCCAATTAGCAAATTATCTGCCGGACAAGCCATGTACCAGTTTATAAGTGGCTACACCGCAAAAGTGGCAGGTACTGAAGCCGGTATAGTAGAACCTAAATCAACATTTAGTGCATGTTTTGGGGCACCCTTCCTTCCATTGCATCCAGGGAAATATGCAGATATGCTCGGAAAAAAAATAAAAGAGCAAAATGTGGATGTATGGCTCATTAATACCGGATGGACAGGCGGGCCTTATGGAATTGGCACTCGTATGAAACTTACCTACACAAGAGCCATGATTACAGCTGTAATGGAAGGAAAATTTAATGATGTTACATTTGAGAAACATCCCATATTCGGCATGGATATGCCGGTAAGTTGCCCCAATGTACCTTCTGAGGTGCTCAATCCTCGTAACACTTGGAGCGATAAATCGGCTTATGATGAAAAAGCCATTGATCTTGCAAAGCAATTTATAAAAAACTTTGAAAAATATGCATCAGGTGTTACACAGGAAATCCTTGATGCTGCGCCCAAAACATCATTATAAATTGACAAAAAAAAAATTGAATAAAAGTAAACGGCCGCTTTTCAAGCGGCCGTTATTGTGGAAGAGTTGATTTAACTCTGTGATTTTCTTTCGCGCTTTTTAGGAGGATCTTCCTTCAATCTGAAAATAATTTTGCCCTCCTCTTTATTTAACTCAGCAACCATTGTATCGCCGGGCTTGATAGTCATATTTAATATTTCCTCAGCCAGGGGATCTTCTAGGTATTTTTGAATTGCACGGTGGAGTGGACGTGCGCCGAACTGGCTGTCGTAACCTTTATCGGCAATAAAATTTTTTGCCTCTTCTGCCAATTCAATAGTAAAGCCCAGGTTATTCAGTCTTTTCATTACACCTTTCATCAAAATGTCGATGATTTCGAATATATGCTCTTTCGTGAGAGAATTGAAAATAATGACATCATCAATACGATTGAGGAACTCTGGACTAAATGTGCGTTTGAGCGCTTTTTCAATGATTGCTTTGTTGTTTTCATCCTGACTTTCCTGTCTTGCCTGTGTTGCAAAACCAACCCCATCGCCAAATTCTTTCAACTGACGGACACCAATGTTGGAAGTCATGATGATTAGGGTATTTTTAAAATCAACTTTTCTACCCAAACCATCTGTAAGCTGACCATCATCTAAAACTTGCAGCAGAATATTGTAAATATCCGGATGGGCTTTTTCTATTTCATCAAGCAATATCACACTGTATGGCTTTCGTCTAACCCTTTCCGTTAGCTGCCCACCTTCTTCATAACCCACATATCCGGGAGGGGCACCGATCAGTCTGCTTACAGAGAACTTTTCCATATACTCACTCATATCGATTCTCACCAATGCGTCTTCACTGTCAAACATATTTTTTGCCAAAGACTTTGCGAGCTCCGTTTTACCAACACCGGTAGGGCCAAGGAAAATAAAGGTACCAATCGGCTTTTTGGGATCTTTCAAACCAATCCGATTCCTTTGAATGGCTTTTACCACTTTTACAATGGCTTCATCCTGACCAATGACACCGCCTTTGAGTTCATCAGACATTTTTCTGAGTTTCTCAGTTTCAGCCTGTACCATTCTCTTTACCGGAATACCGGTCATCATGGATATTACTTCAGCGATATCTTCATCCTCAATGGGGTAACGCTTGTGCTTACTTTCTTCCTCCCAAACTGCTTTCGCTTTCTCCAGATCTTCCTGTAGTCTTTTTTCTGTATCACGTAATGAAGCAGCCTCTTCAAACTTCTGGCTTTTCACCACTCTGTTTTTTTCATGCTTGATATCTTCAATCTTTTTTTCAAGATCGAGGATGTTGTCAGGCACATTGATGTTCTTGATATGCTTACGTGCACCCACCTCATCCATCACATCGATGGCTTTATCGGGAAGAAGCTTATCAGTCATATAGCGATCACTCAATTTAACGCAGGCCTCAATAGCTTCTCTGCTATAGATAACATTATGATAGTCTTCGTATTTATTTTTGATATTGGTCAGAATTTCAATAGCCTCATCCACCGAGGGCTGCTCAATGATAACCTTTTGAAAGCGTCGGTCCAAAGCGCCGTCTTTTTCAATATGCATTCGGTATTCATCCAATGTAGATGCTCCAATGCATTGCAGTTCGCCACGTGCAAGTGCAGGTTTAAAAATATTGGACGCATCAAGAGACCCACTCGCTCCTCCGGCCCCAACAATAGTATGTATTTCATCGATAAACAAAATGACATCACGATTTTTTTCAAGTTCGTTCATGATGGCTTTCATTCGTTCTTCAAACTGACCACGATATTTAGTACCGGCAACCAATGCCGCCAGGTCCAGACTTACTACACGCTTATCAAACAGTACCCGCGAAACTTTTCGCTGAATGATACGAAGTGCAAGCCCCTCTACGATTGCCGTTTTACCCACTCCGGGTTCACCGATTAGTATCGGATTATTTTTTTTGCGACGAGATAAAATTTGAGACACTCTCTCAATTTCATTTTCACGACCTACGATTGGATCCAGCGATCCATTCTCTGCCAGACGGGTAATATCTCTTCCAAAGTTGTCCAGAACGGGTGTTTTGGATTTACTTTGTCCTGCCGCCGATTTACCTTTGGAGGAGGATGACCCACCAAATTGCTTTCGCTCTTCCCCAAATTCATCATCATCTTCGTTAAAATCGGCACGAGGCTGATTGCTGGTAACAATTCCAAGTTCATTAAGGAATGAATCATAATCGACTTCAAACTGATTGAGAATTTGAGTAGCTACATTCTCCTTATTTTTCAATATAGACAACATTAGATGCTCCGTTTCCACCATCTCGCTTTTATTTGACTTAGCTTCCAGTACAGTAATTCTGATGACACGCTCCGCCTGCTTGGTAAGTGGCAAAGAATTGGTGTTGGGGACAGTTTTACCGGATTTATCTTTTACAGCCTGCTCAATTCCATTCCTCAGCTCTTGCAAATCAACTTTCAATGATTTCAATACGAGTACAGCTTTATTTTCTCCCTCCCGAATCAATCCAAGAACGAGATGTTCCGTACCAATAAATTCATTTCCCAATCTCAACGCCTCCTCTCTGCTGAAAGAAATAATTTCTTTCACCTGACTTGAAAATTTATTATCCATTTTTCGTTTTTGTTTTTACAATATTAAGCATAAAAAACAGGAATACCTTTTTAAAAAGCAGTATTATTTTTACACTTAGATATATTTTTTAAATAATGTGAAATGATGTTTTCCGATTGACACAAAAAACGAATTCTCAAACAATTATTCCAATTGATAATTATGTTCTCAGTTTGTAAATGTGTACAGCTTTTTATGTATTTTCGGGTATATTAATTCTATGCAATTCAAAAAAGATACCAAAGAGAAATTTTCCGTCTACACTCCTCAAATTGAGATACTTACTGCTAATATGGCAGACATATTGATTACAGCGATTAAAGAAGGTATGACAACCTACCCCCCTCATGCTATTGTAAATATGATAAAAGTAAAAGGTGCAGAACAATCGGCTGTAGATAAATTACTTGAAACGCAATGTGCGGCTTATGATTCACACATTTCATTTGTTATTTGTCATATTTGCAAAGAGCTTGAAACTTCATTTCAGGAGAGTATCAACTTGGTACCCACAGAAAGTGAAGCATGGGATATTGTACAGATGGAAGAAATAGAACGAGAGCTGCTTGGCTCCGATGACGAACATTCAAACTAAAATCATAAGCATTGTTTGCATTAACTATTTTGGGTTGCAACTCCGCTATACCTGCATTTGGGAGAAATCCCACATCTCAGCTGTTTCAAACGCAGGATCAATCTTTTCTTATTGATTGCGGTGAAGGAACTCAGTTACAAGCAAGTAAATTCAAAATCAGACTAAGCAAACTAACGCATGTGCTGATTTCGCATATGCATGGAGATCATTACTTTGGTTTGATAGGATTATTGTCAAGTATGGGATTGTTGGGTCGAACCCAAGACTTACACATATATGGCCCGGCTCCTTTAAAAAATATCATTCAATCGCAATTTGATGCAGCTGATGCCGATTTGCCATACAAAATCATCTTTCATTCGCTGAAAGAAGAAGGTTTGATTGTTGATGCCAAAAGGGTTTCGATACAATGTTTCAAAGTGCAACATCGTATCGAGTGCTGGGGTTTTTTATTTACTGAAAAAAAGAATCCAAGAAAAGTAGATTCTGAAAAGGCAAGAGAAAAAGAAATTCCGGCTTCTTTCTTTGAACAGTTACAGCAAGGGCAAGACTACACAAGAAAAGATGGGGTAGTTATTCCCAATCATGAAGTGACAATATCATCTTCCCCTGCCCGTTCATATGCATACTGTGCAGATACGCTGTACGATGAAAGTTTAGCTGAAAAACTAAAAGGGGTGAAAGTGATATATCATGAAACCACCTATTTAATGGATCAGGAGGAAAAAGCCAGACAAAGATACCACAGCACTACAGTTCAAGCCGCAAAGTTTGCGAAGATAGCCGGTGCAGACAAATTGATTATCGGTCATTACTCATCTAAGTACGAGAAAATTGACGCATTTTTGACAGAAGCGAAATCTGTTTTTGAAAATACGGAAGCTGCAACAGAGGGCACTTGCTATTATATTTGACTTTTGATTTATTACTGGTCCAGATAAGCTCTAATACGATTGTTTAATGCTTCATTCACGGGAGTAAGCGGCAATCTCAATTCATTTTGAATAAATCCTAAAGCATGCAAAAAGGCCTTTATGCCTGCAGGATTATTTTCTTCAAACATCAAAGTATATGCAGGGGCTAGTTTGAAATTGATGGAACGTGCCAGATCGTACTCATTGCGTAAGCAATGTTGTATCATGGCCGAAAATTCTTTTGGAAAAGCATTGGCTGCCACACTGATCACTCCATCCATACCTATAGCCATCTGAGCAAGCACCAGATCATCATCTCCACTCACTACTGCGAATCCTTCCGGACGCAGTCGCAACAATTCCACGCACTGAACCATATTGTTGGCAGCTTCTTTGATGCCAATGATATTTTTAAATTCATTTGCCAAACGAAGCGCTGTTGTTGCATCCACGTTTCTGGATGTTCTTCCCGGAACATTATATAAAATCAATGGCAATGGAGACTCTGTTGCCAAAGCTTTATAATGCTGATAGATGCCTTCTTGTGAGGGCTTGTTGTAGTAGGGACTTGCAGACAGAATAGCGGCAACACCGTTTAACGGCAATGTTTTCATTTCTTGAATCACTCTCGCAGTATCGTTACCACCTATACCGACAACAATAGGAATTCGACCATTCACATATTCCATCGTTTTTAGTATGATATCACATTTTTCTTCAAACGACAATACCGGCGTTTCTCCAGTAGTTCCCAGTGAAACTAGATAGTTGATGCCACCGGCAATCTGAAAATCGATTAGTTTTTTCAGCGCATCAAAATCAATTTGTTTTTGTTTGTTGAAAGGAGTGACAATCGCAACTCCGGTTCCAGATAGTAAACCCATATCATTGTTTTGTACAAAAATATATAAAATGAAGTATAGACTTTTGAAATATTGACAGTCATTATAAAATCAGATTATTTACCTGCATACATGTACATACAGGATCCCCCTTTTATGTCTTTTATGATTGTAGGCAATTCCTCCCTTGAAACAGCCGGACAGCCCCAGCTTCGACCCAGATAACCATTTTTATTTACAAATTTTTCCGAAACATAGTTTGCTCCATGCAATACGATAGCCCTGGATTCGGCAAGATGATTCACTCCGTAATCCAATCCTTTTAGTATCAATGACAGTCCGTTCTTACCCTCATAGGTTTCTTTTGTCGCATAAAAACCGGGGCTACTCTGTAAAGAGCCCGGTATATTGGAAAATTTTGTGGGCAAAATATACCCGCTTCCTTTTCCATGTGCAACCAATGTGCAATGAAGCAATTTTTGATGAAGCAAATCAATTACAAACATCCTGTTTTTGCTTGAAGGAATCGTGAAATCAATGATGGTAATCACATCCGTTCTTTTAAATAACTTTACGGAATTACGTTTGAGAAATCCTTGTATTGCATTTTCAAAAACGATTTCTCTCAATCCTGTATTTTTCAACTCCAGTTTTTTATACAAATTCAGAAGCGATGTTTTATCATATTTGACAGGTGTTGTATTAAGATAATTTGTTGTTTTGGCAGCGGCAGAACGATGTAAAATAAATAGTGAAATGAGAATAAAAATGTTTTTCATTGGGGATTTTTTGGAATAAATAAATAATGATCAAACCACTCACGTTTCAGTAAGTCGCTTTGTAAAATTATCGAACTCCATCAAATGCAAATGCTAAACAGCTGTTAAGCTTTATTTTCTGTTGCCAGTGTATCCAGTAAAAAAGTTTTCAAGGAATCGAATTCATTTTCCATGAGCGTCGATTCTTTTTTCTTTGGCATAATTTGCTGAATGGCCTCAGGCAGGGGAATGGTTTCACCAATGACCGATTCAACCACATCGAAGAATTTAACCGGGTGAGCTGTTTCTGCGAAAAATCCTTTTTGACCTGCATGAGTCAACAGATATTTTTCCAGTGCTGCATAACCAACGGCTCCATGCGGATCCAATAGATAAGCTTTGTCTCTATAAATGCGACCAATGGTATGCCTGGTTTCATCATCCGAGATACTCACCGCAGAAAAAATATTACTCAGTGAATTAGTTTGTTCGTGAAACAATTGGAGCACTCTGATAAAATTACTGGGATCACCTACATCCATGGCATTGGAGATGGTGGGTATTGTTGGCAATGGTGCATAGGTTCCGGTTTGCATGAATGAAGGCACCACCTTATTGGCATTGCAAGCCGCAATAAAATACGTTACGGGCAAACCAGATTTCATAGCCAGCATACCCGCACAAATATTTCCAAAATTTCCGCTTGGCACACAAATTACAGGTGGTATTTCCTCCTTCCATTGTTGCCATGCGATGTAATAAAAAAATTGCTGTGGTAACCAACGAGCCACATTGATGGAATTGGCAGAAGTAAGAAACAATTGATTTCTCAATTGATCATCAGCAAAAGCGGTTTTTACAAGCCGCTGACAGTCATCAAAGGTTCCTTTAACTTCAATTGCACGAATGTTTTTTCCGAGAGTGGTCAATTGCTTTTCCTGAACGTTACTGACTTTCCCTGAAGGATAAAGAATCACCACATCTATTCCCTCCACATCATAAAATCCATCAGCAACAGCGCCCCCGGTGTCGCCTGATGTGGCAACGAGCACAGTTACACGACGCTGACTGTCTTTTACAAAATAACCCAAACAACGACTCATGAAACGAGCCCCGATATCTTTAAAGGCGAGGGTATTGCCATGAAACATTTCAAGTACGGAAATATCTTTTGTTATGTGTTTTAGTGGAATCGGAAAATGTACGGTTTCTGACACAATCTCAAATAATTTATCCTCCGGAATAGCATCACCTACAAATGGCCTAATGACCTTGTAAGCCATATCCTCGGTTGACATGGATTTCAATGAAGTGAAGAAAGATGCATCATACACCGGGATATTTTCAGGAAAATAGAGCCCCTTATCAGGTGCTTGTCCACTTATCGTTGCTTCTTTAAAATCGACGAGGGGCGATTTACCCGCTAAACTGTAATAGTTCATAGTAATTAGGCAGTCATTTCCAACACACGCACCCCTTCGGTTGCCATCGTGGAAACATAGGTTTTGTAATCGATGCCCAGTTTATCATACACTGAGGCCATTTCTTTTTCTACTTGAATTGCTGTATTTTTATCAGCACTCAACATAAACAGTGATGGGCCGCTTCCGGAGATCCCTCCTCCCAGTGCACCCACTTGCATTGATTTTTGTTTTACCTCATCGAAGCCGGGAATTAGTTTACAACGAACAGGTTCTACAATCACATCCTGCAATGAGCGACCAATGAGTGCTATATCTTTTTTTAAAAATCCTGAAACCAGTCCGGCTACATTAGCCCATTGCGTTACCGCACTTTTTAATGGAATCTCTTTGGGTAAAATGGAACGGGCATAAGAAGTTTTAATTTCAATTTGTGGATGGACCAGTGTGATGTAAAGTGGTGGAGCATCCAAAGGAACGATATCCAATGTAGCTGTGTCGCGAATCAATACCAATCCGCCATAAACACAAGGAGCTAAATTATCCGCATGTCTTGAACCGCTTGCCAGCACTTCTCCGTCCATGGCAAAAGAAATCAATTCATTTTTTGAGAAGGGTTTTCCCAGTAGTTCATTCGCAGCAACTACCACACCAGCAGCACTGGCAGCGCTTGATCCAATACCGCTGCCGGGTTTGATATGTTTGTGAATATGCACTTCAAATCCGTGTTTAACGTTCGCAGCATTCATGAGTGATTGCAACGCCACGCCTGAAATATTGATTGTAGGATCTTCCGGCAATCCAAAACCATCATGATGTTTCAGAATGATTCCAGGTGTATCAGTTACACGCAATTCGATGGTATCGTATGGTTCGCTCAAAGCCATGCCAAGAATATCAAATCCGCAACAGAGATTTGATAAGGTAGCATGGGCTGTAACTTTTATGCTTTTCATTGATTTATTTTGAAGCACGTAAAATATCTGCAAATACTCCGCTGGCTGTCACTTCCGCTCCTGCTCCAGCCCCTTTTATTACAAGTGGCTGTGCCTGATAACGGTCTGTGTAAAATAATACCACATTGTCCTTTCCATACAAATGGTACAAGTCATGCTGCGGTGGTATATGTTGCAAACCTACGGAAGCTTTCCCGTTTTCATAAGTGGCTACAAACTTTAAGATCGCTCCTTCTTTTTTAGCCGCTTCCAATAAGTATGCAAAATGCGATTCATGTTTTCTCATGGACTCATAAAATTCATCTACAGATCCCTGCATACATGCTTCCGGCATGAAAGACTGATTGGCAATTTCAGCAAACTCCATTTTTTGTCCGGCTTCTCTTGCCAAAATTAAAATCTTACGCATCACATCCGTTCCTCCCAAATCCAATCGTGGATCTGGTTCGGTATATCCTTCATCCTGCGCTTGTTTAACGATATCTGCAAATGGCTTGGTTCCATCATAATTATTGAAAACAAAATTTAAGGTGCCGCTCAACACAGCCTGCATTTTATGAATTCTGTCTCCGCTGCGCACCAGGTCATGGATAGTACCTATGATTGGCAACCCAGCACCCACGTTGGTTTCAAATAAAAAGGAAGTGTTGTATTCACGCGCTGTTTCTTTAAGGTGATGATAATTGTTGTAGTCAGAGGATGCGGCAATTTTATTACAAGCCACCACCGAAATACTTTTCCTTAAAAGCGAAGCATATACATTTGCAACATCTGCATTGGCAGTAATATCTACCAATACACTGTTTGGCAAATTCATTGCAATGATTTTTGCAACGAATGATTGCAGATCTGCCATTTGTGACTGATTCAATTCATTTTGCCAGTCGTTCAAATTGATCCCTCTTTCTGTAAGCAACATTTTTTTGCTGTTCATCAAGCCGACAATATTCAATTTCAACTTTAATTCTGAATCAATAAAAGCGATTTGTTTATTTAATTGAGCCAATAGTTTACTACCAACATTTCCAACACCGGCTACAAAAACATTTACTTGTTTGGCACTGTTCCCAAAAAATTCTTCATGCAATACATTGACCGCTTTTTTGGCATCGTCGGTTGAAATAACCGCAGAGATATTTTTCTCTGAAGAACCCTGCGCAATGGCACGAACATTCACCCCATTTCTTCCCATGGCACTGAACATACGTCCACTGACACCGGTATGATGACGCATATTTTCACCTACAACAGCTATGATGGAAAGATCTTCTTCTACCTTCAATGGATCTACTTTTTGTAAAGCGATTTCATTTGCAAACATCGCATCTACGGCACTTACTGCTTTTGCAACTGTGCTGCGATCGATGGCCACGCTGATGGAATGTTCTGAAGAACTTTGTGTGATTAAAATAACATTGATTTGCTCATTACTAAGGGATTCGAACAAACGTTTTGAAAACCCGGGAATGCCCACCATGCCACTACCCTCGAGCGTAATTAGTGCAATATTGTTGATGCTGGAAATACCACGTATCATATCATCGCAGGGCTGTTCCCCATTTGCTTTTCCTGAGATCATGGTGCCATAATCATTGGGGGCAAATGTATTTTTAATCCAAACAGGTATCCCTTTTTTCATCACCGGCTGAATCGTTGGAGGATAAATCACTTTGGCTCCAAAATGCGAAAGCTCCATCGCTTCCTGATAAGAGATATGAGGAATGATTCGGACATTGCTGCTAAGTCTTGGATCTGCAGTCATCATACCGCTCACATCAGTCCATATTTCAAGATTTTGTACATCTAATGCAGCCGCATAAATAGCCGCGGTATAATCAGACCCACCTCTACCCAACGTAGTTGTGACACCACTCGTATCAGAGGCGATAAAGCCTGGCATAACAAACAAGGTTGCTTTTTGAGTGCTGAAATAAGTGAGAATATTTTTATTGGTTACCGTAAAATCAACTGCCGCGTTGGTGAAATTAGAATTGGTTTGAATGAGTTCTCGGGAGTCTTTCCAAACAGCCGGAACTTTTTGATCATTGAAAGCATGTGCGATAATCATGGATGACAATTTTTCACCGTAACTGGCGAGACGATCTTTGGAACGAAGCGTTAGTTCGCCCAGCATGTATATCCCTTCGCACAACATTTTGATTTCCTTGATTACTTTACGCACATCGTCTAAAATATGTGCTGTATTATTTTCAGATAACAATTGCTTCACGCATTCTTCATGCCGCTGCTCAATGGCTTCCAGTTTCTCTTTAAATTGAGCATTTCCCGATGCTGCCATATTACCTGCATCAAGAAGTAAATCTGTAACACCCCCTAATGCAGAAACCACAACTATTGTTTGATCTTTTTTGATAGTCTCAGCAACTATTGAAATTACTTTTTGTATGTTGGTTGCGTTGGCTACTGAAGTGCCACCGAATTTAAGTACTTGCATAATCAATAAAATAAAAAAGGATGAGATTTGAATCTTTGTAGTGCGTAGGGCCAGGGGTAATATAATTGATATCAACCCTTTCGGGTAGTTGTAGTTGTTTTAATCGTAATAATGCTCGCTATTGATTGCATCATGAAATGGCTATTAAGATTCTTTGGGTGCTAAGATAGGAAACCATCAAAGAAATTCCAACTAAAAGGTGTTTTTTTGATAATTATCCTGTTGAGACCTATGTTTTTCAAAATACCTTTAAATAAAACTTTTATTTTAATAGAAATAGTAAAGAATAAACGAAACGCATTTTAAGCCGTTTTTTAAGCTATATTTACGCTGAAGTAATTTCATAAAAAAACTAACTGTTAATATCATGTACGGAATTGTTAATAAATCAATTGAAGAGCTTGTAAAGCATCACTATGGATCTGAAAAATGGGAGACCATATTGAAACGCAGTGGTATTGAAACTGATTTTTTTATAAGCAATCAACCTTATGATGATGCCATTACTTATAAGCTTGCCGGGGCTATAAGCGAAGAGTTGGGTGTAACTGTTGGCGATGTATTGTTTTTATTTGGAGAATGGTGGATACTTCATACCACGAAAGAGAAATATGGCAACCTTTTACAAGCAGGTGGTAAATCACTGAGTGAGTTCCTCATTAATCTCCCTGTATTTCACAATCATATCATGATGATGTATCCTAAACTTACTCCACCTGAATTTAAAGTAAGTGACGTGCAGAATAAAAGCATTCAAGTGCATTATTATTCAAAACGAGAAGGACTTCAACCCTTTGTCAAAGGACTGCTTTCTGGTTTATCGAAATTATTTGAGACAGATACACAAATCGAATTAATGCAAAGTCGTGACGAAGGTGCCGATCATGAAATTTTTAAAGTAAGTTGGAATTAATACACATACATGCCCCAGTCTCTATCTATCGGATATAAAGAGCTAAATCGAATATTCCCCTTCTTCATACTCATCAACAAAGATGTGGTAATAGAAAGCCATGGAGCATCTTTAAGCAAATTACTGGGCGACTGCATTGGTAAAAATATTGAACAAATATTTTCATTCGAAAGACCTCATTTAGATATCATCGATTTCAAAAATATCTGTACCATACAAAATGAATTGGTCATTTTAAAAACCAGAAACACAGATAAGCACCTCTTCTACCGTGGACAATTTGAATTGATAGAAGAATCAAACAAACTTTTACTGGTAGGTGATGCCTGGTTCGACAGTATAGAGGAATTGAACAATTCCGGATTAGTCTTAAGAGATTATGCAGCACATAATCCATTGGTTGATCTTTTGCATATACTCAAGAATCAAGAGATAGCAAATGCAGAAATGAAAGAACTGTTGGATTTGATTAATGAGCAAAAAAATCAGATCAAGCAAAGTAAAGTTGCATTGGAAGAAAGCAATAACAGATATGAATATGTAAATAAAGCTACGACAGATGCAATATGGGACCTCGACCTAGTGAATGGCACCATGTTTCATGGCGAAGGGTTTCAGCGAATGTTTGGATTTAATCCTGACTCCCTCAATGTAAATGAATCATACTGGAATCATTTTTTGCACCCCGAAGACGTGAAAAAAGTGGCAGAGGAGCTCGAAATTGCACTAAACAGTAATCAAACACATTGGACTGGTGAATTCAGGTATTTACGCAGTGATGGATCTTATGCGAATATCTTGGATCGTGCTTTCATCATTAGAGATCATACCGGTAAAGCCACGCGAATGGTTGGCGCGATGCGTGATATCACAAAGACCAAAGAGAGAGAACATCATTTAAAACTGCTTGAATCGGTTATCAAAAATTCCAATGAAGGAATAATGATAACGGAAAACTCTGCTAATAACCCAATCGTTTTTGTTAATGATGCATTTACGAAAATTACTGCTTACACGCTAGATGAAGTATTTGGAAAAAATCCAAGAATATTTTACGGCCCCAATACTGACAAAGAAGAAATGCGCAAGATCAAGCAGGCCATGATGCATAAGAAGTCTTGCGAAATTCGAACGATTCAGTATCGAAAAACAGGCGAAGAATTTTGGATCAGCTTATTTGTAACTCCAATTGCAAATGATAAAAACGAATATACGCATTGGATATTCATTATGCGAGATATCACAGAATTGATGAGTTACACTGAAGATCTCAGCAATCAGAAAAAATTTACAGAAGATATTTTAAACAATATTCCTGCAGACATAGCAGTATTTGACAATCAGCATAAATATTTGTTTGTTAATCCAAATGCAATCAAAGATGCCGAAACCAGACAATGGATGATTGGTAAAACCGATTTTGATTATGCCAAGAGTAAAAATATCGATGATAAGATGGCGCGGTTTAGAAGAGAAGCTTTCAATAAAACGGTAGAGAGTCAAAAAATGCTTGAATGGATTGATGAGCATAAAAGTGAAAATAAAATAAGATATGTGTTGCGTAAATTTTACCCTTATTTTGAAAACAGAAAACTAAAGTTTGTTATCGGCTATGGCATTGACATCACTGAGCGCAAAATGATAGAAATCAAACTAAATGATGCCCTCGAGGATATCAAAAAAACCAATACAGAGCTGGAGCAGTTTGCCTACGTTGCCTCTCATGATTTACAGGAGCCATTGCGAATGGTTACCAGTTTCCTTACTCAACTTGAAAAAAAATATGGAGATACGTTTGACAGCAGGGCGAAAGAGTATATTTTTTATGCAGTGGATGGGGCTAAAAGGATGAGGCAAATTATTTTGGATTTATTGGAGTTTTCGAGGGTAGGAAGAACAGAGGAGAAAATGACTGATGTTGACACAAATGATATTGTGAAAGAAGTGGTTTTACTGCATAGCAGGCAAATTGAAGAGTTAAAGGCGGAAGTTAACTTTGATCATTTACCAACTGTAAGAGCCATTCGTTCACCGGTTAGACAGGTGCTTCAAAATCTCATTGGAAACAGTTTGAAATACCATAAAAAAGAGGCCCCCCCTCGTATATTCATTCAGGCTGAGGAAATACCGGGCTTCTGGAAATTCTCTATCACAGACAACGGAATTGGCATTGACCCGCTGTTTCATGAGAAAATATTTACTATCTTTCAGCGTCTGCACAATCGGTCGGAATATGAAGGAACAGGAATTGGACTGGCCATCACCAAAAAAATTGTGGAAATGATGGGCGGAAAAATATGGGTAACTTCGGTTGAGCAGTTGGGTAGCACCTTCTGTTTTACGATACCAAAATAAGCGTTATGGAGAAAGTGAAGATTTTACTGGTAGAGGATAATGAGGGCGATATTGTCCTAACACGAGAGGCATTGGAAGAGTGCAAGATTATTGGCAAAGTGGAAATTGCCCGGGATGGTGCTTTAGCTATTCGGTTTTTTGATGAAATCTTGAGAGAAGAACATGCTAATCTTCCGGATATGGTTTTGTTAGACATCAACTTGCCTAAGAAGAACGGACACGAAGTTTTACAGTATATCAAAGAGCATGATTTACTGAGACACATTCCTGTTATTATGCTTACCACTTCATCTTCCGAAAAAGATATTGTGGAATCATACAAACATTATGCAAACTGCTACATCACCAAACCAGTAGACGTTGACAATTTTATAGATGTAATCAGTAAAATTGAGTCATTCTGGTTTAATATCGTTCAACTTCCTTACAAGAAATTGAAAGACTAATGATAAAAGATAAGATCCCCATACATGTATTGATCATTGAAGACAATATGGGGGACTTTTTGCTCATCAATGACTACCTCGATGAGCAATTTGAAAATTTCCAAATTACACATTGCAAACGTTTCTCAGAAGCAAAGTCATTTCTTGAAGAGGGAAAAGAAATTCCGGATGTGGTCTTGCTTGATCTTACCCTACCCGATCATCAAGGAGAAAAACTAATTTTAGATACCACTACCCTTTGCCCAGAATCTCCAGTAATTGTGCTTACCGGTTTCTCTGATATTGAATTTGGGGTAAAATCGCTTACATTAAAAGCTTCAGATTATCTCCTGAAGGATGATATCAACTCTACTTCGTTGTACAAGAGCATTAAGTACAACATTGAGCGAAAGAAAACAAATTTGTTGCTTGAGGAATCTGAAAAGAAATACAGCAATTTGTTTCAATTGAGTCCACAACCTATGTGGATATTAGAAACTACTCATTATAATTTTGTTCAGGTAAATAAAGCAGCTATAGATCAGTATGGCTATTCGGAAGAGGAATTTTTGCGCATGAATGTATTTGATTTGAATGTACCTCTTTCATTGGGCAATGACCCAATAAAAGCCATGCGGGAATTGCAACAACTACCGGAAACCTACAAAGGACGTTTCAAGCAATACAAAAAGAATCGCGATGTTATTGAAGTAGATATTTACAGTTCATCTATTTATGTAAATGACATTCATTTTGAATCCGTTATTGCCATTGACGTAACCGAAAAAAGTGAATTTGAATTAAAGGTAACCAAGGCAATCATTAAAACACAGGAAGATGAAAGATTTGATATTGGTAGTGAGCTGCATGACAATGTTTGTCAGATACTTGCTGGAAGTCAGCTGAGTATGCAAATGCTAAAAGACGATTTACCTCCTAATGCCATACAATGGTATGACAAGTCAAATCAAATGATCGCCAAAGCCCTGGAAGAAATCAGAAACATATCGCATCGCCTCGCCCCCTCTTTTTTTGATTATAATACACTGGAAGACACCTTTGGTGAGTTACTGAATACATTTAACATCCATAAACAATATCAAATTGAACTGGATATCAATGAGGAAGTATTGTCTTTTGAAATTGGCAATGACCTCCGCCTCAATTTATACCGCATCGCCCAGGAACAACTTCGAAATATTTTTAAATATGCCAATGCCAAACAGGTAAGTCTGAGCATCACTGCCGACGAATCAAATTTAATATTAACCATTATAGATGATGGAATAGGATTTGAACTTAATGAGGTAAAACGAGGTATTGGACTTTCCAACATACGCAGAAGAGCGGAGCTATTTTCAGGCAAAACAGATTTCATAACTTCAAAAGGCAATGGCTGCCGTATGATCATTCAGATTCCATTAAGTTCTATGCACGATTAAGATGCTTCGTAAATTGACCATAATTTCACTTTGTATATTATTGCTTTTTCAGGCAGGCGGATTATTATGCTTTTATTTTATTGAAATGAAAGCACAGCAATTTGTTCAACAGGAATTATTAAAGCAGAATAAAAACAGTGAAACTCGGATATTTACGCATCAAGTATTTAAACGTATGAGAATCAATGCTCATGAACTTTTGATAGATGGGAAGATGTATGACTTTAATGTAATTGAAAAAAAACACGATCAATTAGTTGTTCATCTTATTTCAGATAATCACGAAGACGAGATCTTACAAATAATTGGGCAGTTTTTAGGAAAAGCACAGAAAGATAATTCATCTGACAAGTTTCCAAAGCATATCATTCAATGGCTTCAAACGCCTTACATGAATTCAGCATCGTGGGAATGGGAAATACCCACATTTAGGGAATTGACTTTTAATTTAATCAAATCGGGTATCATCGCAACAACCTACAAAGAGATTCTACCCATGCCTCCAGAAGCATAATTATTTCCCGATTTTTTTCTTTTTATCATTCTTCAAATCAGTCAAAATGAAACTCAACATATTTTTGTTGTGTGGATTCATGATGTGTACCCAAGCGCTCATGGCTCAACGCTACGATTCAATTATACGAACAGATTCCATTCCTTCTACACTTGAGGAAGTAGTCATTTCAGCAACTAAATCACCTCAAGCCAGGAGAAATACCCCACAAACCGTAAACATTATCAGCCAAGCAAACATGCAGGAACTGCAGGCAAGAAACACCGCCGATGTACTTGCTTCAACCGGACAGGTATTTGTACAAAAAAGTCAACAAGGAGGCGGAAGCATTACACTTCGTGGTTTTGAGGCAAGCAGAAATATTCTTGTTATAGATGGTATTCGTATGAACAACTTGATTTATCGATCGGGGCATTTACAAAACATCATCACCATCGATAACCAGTCCCTGCAACGAATTGAAATTTTACATGGACCTGCATCAACTATGTATGGCAGCGATGCCTTGGGTGGTGCTGTATGCATGTACACCTTAGTTCCAACATTTTCAGAAAAAAACAACAGTTCAAAAATAAATACCTCAGTGCGATACGGAAGTGTGAACAATGAATTTACTCAACATGCAGATTATGCATTTTCCGGGAAAAAATGGGCCAATGTTACATCGGTTACATATTCGGTTTTTGGCGATCTTAAAAGTGGGAAGAACCAGAATCCATTTTATGACAAACCATACGGACTTCGCTCCTATTATGTGGAGCGCATTAATGGCAAAGACAGTTTGATGAAAAATCAAAGTCCTCATGTTCAAAAGCAAAGTGGTTACACACAATACGATTTGTTGCAGAAAATTGCTTACAAGTCCTCCGAAAATGTACAACATGGATTGAACATACAGTTTTCGAATTCGAGTGATGTGCCCCGTTATGACCGACTTTCTGACCCTGAAGGAATCGGACTAAAATTTGCAGAGTGGTATTATGGCCCACAGAAAAGATTACTTGCAGCATATACAACCGATATAAAAACAGGTACCGGATTATTCGGAAATATGCACAGCTCGCTATACTACCAAGATATCGAAGAAAGCAGAATGAGCAGAAAATTCAGAAATGATAATCTGCAGCAACGAATAGAAAAGGTAGGTATTATGGGGGCAACTATTGATTTCAACCAAAAAAATGTAGCACATGATTTGAATTGGGGAATTGATTTGCAGCTAGGTCAGGTAAAATCGACAGCATCACAAAAAAATATAGTAACCGGCGATATAACGTCATTGGATACACGCTACCCGAATGGAAAAAATATACAAAAATCAGGAGCGATTTATTACACACATGTCTGGCATTTAGATAAGATGACCACCCTCACAGATGGACTTCGATTAGGTTTTACTTCATTAACATCCAGCATTGATGACAACAGCATTTTCCGTATGCCTTATCAGTCCATCAAGCAAAATAATTTAGTTTATTCCGGTAATGTAGGACTTACGCATCAAGTCACCGATAAAGTAAAATTAAGTGCTTTGGTTTCGTCGGGATTTCGCGTTCCCAATGTAGATGATCTGGCTAAGGTGTTTGAATCTGCCCCCGGCAAATTGATTGTACCTAATGAGCGCATCAAGCCAGAGCGTACAATTACATACGAAGCCGGTATTGAGAAAAATAATCAACGGGATAAAAAATGGGAAGTTCATCTTTATTATACTGACTTTGTGGATGCTATTATTACGGATAAGTATACCTGGAATGGAGCCGACTCTGTTGATTACAACGGAACCAAGAGTGCAGTATTGGCAAATCAAAACAAACGCAGGGCTTATGTATATGGCGTTCAACTGAATTGGTATAGAGCAATCACTAAAGAATTGATTTGGCAACAAAGCGGCATGTATACGTATGGACGAATAAAAACAGACAGTGCTGATGCCCCGCTAGATCATATCCCACCAATAATGTTACGAACAACACTTCGATATGAATTACCCAAACTCATCACTGCACTGAGCTTAGATTACAATGGCAAAAAGCGATTGGCAGATTATATGTTGAATGGTGAGGATAATGAGCAGTATGCCACGCCAGATGGGATGCCTGCCTGGATATCGGCAAATTTGCATGTGCAATGGAAAATCAATCAATGGGTAACCTTGAATACGGGAATAGATAATATTTTTGATACACAGTACAGAACTTTTGCCAGTGGCATCAATGCACCGGGCCGAAATATGTTTGCTTCATTAAAAATCAGCCGATAAGCAGATTTTTTTAAGATTTGTATCAAAATTGATTGAAAAAACCTATTTTTGCGCTCCCGAATAATCGGGAAAGGAGGATCGGTAGTTCAGTTGGCCCCGAGTACTCGGGGTGCCGCCCTTCAATCCAGGATGTACTTTATATTATTTGGGAAAGTTCTTATGTTTTTCGTTTATATTCTACAAAGCCAAAAGGATAAGAGTTACTACATTGGTTATTCAAAAGATGTAGCAAGTAGACTAGTACAGCATAACACTGGAAAATCTACTTATACTAAACGAAAAATACCTTGGAATTTAGTTTACACTGAAAAGTTTGAACTAAAGTCTGATGCAATAAAAAGAGAAAAGTTTTTGAAAGCTCAGCGTAATACTGAGTTTTACAAAAAACTCACAAATAGTTGGATCGGTAGTTCAGTTGGTTAGAATGCTGCCCTGTCACGGCAGAGGTCGCGGGTTCGAGTCCCGTCCGGTCCGCAACTGAAACATGTAACGCCTTGTAAATCAAAAGTATGCAAGGCGTTTTTGTTTTTGGGGGACTTTGTAGCTTTTTTCCCTAAAAATGAAGAAACCCGGGTTTGAAAACTTAAGGGACTCTATGAAAAATTAGCGGGTTAAAAAACACCCATTCAAGATAACAATACAGCTACTTCTATTGAAATACATCTAATTTGCGAATATCAACGGATATTTACGGATATATAAATTTAATTGCTTAGAATATTTTTTCGTGTATAAACGAATATTTACGGATACTTATGAGTTTTAAAACACACAACTTATCTCTCCGATTGGATCAGGACAAAATAGATGCTAATCATAAATTCAACAAAACTTTAAAATATCCATTTATGTATTTTACTCAATACTTTGAGTAAAATTGCTCAGTATATTGAGTAAATTAGTTTTATGTTTGAAAGCATTCATATACAAGAAGTTATAATAAGAGCTTAAGAGTTCAGAAAATTTATTCAGGTTATTTTAGTGATGTATTTATGCTAAAATGGATTTTTTTTCGTGATTTAAAATCTAATAATTTAATTCACAAACTAAATTTTTTATACCTTCATCATCAAAGTAATTTAATCTATTTACCAAAGCAACTATGTCCAAGAATTTAAAATAAATACACTAAATAATTATTACTAATCTAAAATTTATTAATGGGCTTTCTTTCGAATTTTCATATTTCCAATATAATTATTGTATTGAGTATTTTTTTATTTATAATGTTTTTTATTGAATGGAAATATAAAATTAGAATTAAACCAAGTGAGGAATTATCACAATTACAATTTCTTGTTTTACTTTTTTTTATTGTCATTTGCCTTTTTGCTTTTATTGCAGAAGTAAACGAAGATAATATAAGGAGAATGGGAAGAGAAAGAGGCCCGTCAAATCATATTTATAAGCCCCTTAAAGTAGCAATTTGGCTAGGACTTATTACATTTTCTCATTACTTTAATTTATGGTGGATTTGGGAAAAACCATTTTTTAAAAAGGAAACTCAAAATCAGATTGATAAATTTGAAATTTATTGGTCTAGAATATGCTATCACATTACAACAATTATTATTGTATTTTGTATTTTATCTGAAATTGGTTTAATGATATCTGTGGATTGGAAAAAATCTTTTGAGCTGGCATTTACTACACATAAAGGATATGTAAAAATTGGTGAGCAAACCTGGATGTTGAAGAATTTAGACGTAGATACATTTCGAAATGGAGAAAAAATATTTCATGCAAAAACTGACTCACAATGGCTTCAGGCAGCCAAAGAAAAGCAACCTGCATGGTGCTATTTCAATAATAACTCTAATAACGGGTCCAAATGTGGGAGATTATACAACTTTTATGCAATAAGTAATTGGAGGGGTTTGGCACCAGAAGGCTGGCATATCCCAGAATATTCAGAATTAGAAACTCTAAAAACATTTTTAGGCCAAAGTCGAAAAATGAAGTTGAAGAATGAGTGGAAGAATAATATGATGGAAACTAATGAAAGTGCTTTTTCAGCAGTACCTAGTGGCCTAAGAGATACAGATGGGAAATTCTTACTAAACGGTCTTAATAGAGATAACGGACCTTTTTTGGGAATATGGAGTGCAACTGAGTCTGATTATGATGTTTGGATAAAATATGATGATTACGCTTGGATTCTTTATTTGGAATCCAACAATGACAACATTGAAATGACTAGAGAACAAAAAAATATCGGACTCCCAGTTAGATGTATCAAGAATTAACATTGATTTTTTATGTATAAAACCTCCAAATTCATTGTAAGGAAGTTATAAAAATCACATCACCTCCATCTTAAAAGTCATACTCTCAATCACTTTCAACACCGCCTCTGCTGTATCTAATGATGTAAAGCAAGGCACTCCGTTTTCCACGCTGGTTCTTCTAATCCTAAAACCATCGTTCTCCGGTTTTTTTCCGCGCGATAGTGTATTCACTACATAATGTACTTGTCCGCGCTGTATTTTTTCGAGTATGGTATTGTTCGCTTCTCTTTCAGATATTTTATAGACTATCTCCGTTTTCACTCCTTGATCTTCAAAATAATTTGCCGTGCCCTCTGTAGCTAAAATCCTAAATCCAATTTCTGAAAAACGGTTTGCCAATTTTGCGGCTTCTTCTTTATGCTTATCTGCGATGGTAAATAAAATCGTTCCATGCAATGGCACTTTTCTTCCTGCTGCAATCAGCCCTTTATATAAAGCTTTTTCCAGTGTACTATCTTTTCCCATCACCTCACCCGTTGATTTCATTTCTGGGCCTAAAGTGATATCTACTTTGGTTAGTTTACTAAATGAAAACACCGGTACTTTTACAAAGATTCCTTCCTTCTCAGGTACCAATCCGTTTTCATACCCCAACGCTTTCAGCTTCTTACCTAATATCACTTTGGTAGCCAAGTTAGCCATGGGCACATCGGTAATTTTAGATAGAAAGGGAACTGTGCGTGATGATCTTGGATTTACCTCTATCACATACACTTCTCCTTCATACAAAACATATTGTATGTTCATCAAGCCAATCACATTCAAGCCCTTGGCCAAACGTATAGTATAATCAATGAGTTTCTGTTTATGATCGGGATAAATGTGTTGGGGCGGATACACTGCAATCGAATCGCCCGAATGCACACCGGCTCTTTCGATATGCTCCATGATGCCCGGTATGACGACTGTTTCGCCGTCTGATATCGCATCAATCTCCACTTCTTTTCCGGTTAAATATTTATCTATCAATATCGGATGCTCGGCATTATCTATCACAGCATGATCCATATAATAAGCCAACTCCACATCATCATACACAATTTCCATAGCCCTTCCACCCAATACATAACTCGGACGAACCAAGACCGGAAAACCAATTTCATTGGCGATTTTTATGGCATCCTCTTTGGTAAAACATGTTTTACCAAGTGGTTGTGGTATGCCTAGTTCCTGCAGTGCTGCCTCAAACTTGTTTCTATTTTCAGCCCTGTCCAAATCCTCTAACGATGTTCCCAATATTTTTACACCATGTGCTGCTAATTTACCTGCCAAATTAATGGCTGTTTGTCCGCCAAACTGTACAATCACTCCTTTTGGTTTTTCAAGCTCAATAATGTTCATCACATCCTCTTCGGTCAATGGCTCAAAATATAATTTATCGGAGATGGAAAAATCGGTGGAAACCGTTTCCGGATTATTATTGATGATGATGGCTTCGTATCCCATTTGTTTGATAGCCCAAACAGAATGTACGGTTGCATAATCAAACTCTACACCCTGCCCTATTCGTATTGGTCCCGAACCCAGCACAATAATTTTCTCTTTATCAGATACGATACTCTCATTTTCTGTTTCGTACGTACCATAGAAATAAGGCGTCTCCGACTCAAACTCTGCTGCACAGGTATCTACCATTTTATATACCGGCATGATTCCTTTTTCTTTACGATATTGAAAGACTTTTCTATGATCTGTGTTCCAAAGATGTGCGATGTTGATGTCTGAAAAACCGAGCTTTTTTGCCTGCAATAAAATATCCTGGTCGAATGGATTTGCGGCAATGATTTTTTCAAAATCAACCAGCTTCTTCATTTTCCAGATAAAGAATTCATCGATCTTACTCCATTCTACAATCGTCTCCCAATCATATCCTCTTCTTAATGCTTCGCCAATGATAAACAACCTTTCATCATCACAAACTTTTATTCTGCGTTCAATAACTTCATCTGTTAAATCAGGGAGTTGCTTTGTTTTTAATCCCAAATGTTGAATACCGGTTTCCAATGAGCGAATGGCTTTCATCAATGCTTCTTCAAAATTTCTTCCAATGGCCATTACCTCTCCCGTTGCTTTCATTTGTGTGGAGAGTCTTCTGTCTGCTTTTTCAAATTTATCGAAGGGGAATCTAGGAATCTTTGCTACCACATAATCCAATGCAGGTTCAAAACAGGCATAAGTTTTTCCGGTTACGGGATTCAGCATTTCATCCAATGTCAATCCAACGGCTATCTTCGCAGCGAGCTTGGCGATTGGATATCCGGTGGCTTTACTTGCTAAAGCAGATGAACGCGAAACCCTTGGATTTACTTCAATGATATAGTATTCAAATGAATTAGGATCGAGTGCAAGTTGAACATTGCAACCTCCTTCGATACCGAGTGCTCTGATGATTTTGAGAGATGCATTTCGAAGCATTTGATATTCCCTGTCAGACAGTGTTTGTGATGGAGCCACTACGATAGAGTCACCCGTATGCACACCAACAGCATCAATATTTTCCATATTACAAACGACGATAGCATTATCATTGGCATCGCGCATCACTTCGTATTCAATCTCTTTGAAACCTGCAATTGATCTTTCTATCAGGCATTGCGTAACCGGACTGTATTTCAATCCATTGGCTGCAATTTCTTTTAACTCAGTTTCATTGGATGCAATACCTCCACCAGTTCCGCCAAGTGTGAATGCCGGTCTTACAATAACGGGATATCCTATAGTGTCTGCAAAATTTAATGCTGCTTCAACTGTGTGAACAATATCTGATTCAGGTACGGGCTCATTGAGTTCTTTCATTAATGCACGAAACAGCTCCCTATCTTCGGCCTGATTGATGGCAGATAGTTTTGTTCCAAGGACTTCTACGTTGTACTCATCCAAAATACCTGACTTCTGTAACTCCACTGCCATGTTCAATCCCGTTTGTCCGCCCAATGTTGGCAACAAAGCATCGGGTCTTTCTTTGCGAATGATATGACTGACAAAAGAAAGTGATATCGGTTCGATATACACCTTGTCTGCAATTTCCTTATCGGTCATGATGGTAGCCGGATTGGAATTGATGAGAATCACTTTATATCCTTCTTCTTTCAATGCCAAACAGGCCTGTGTTCCTGCATAATCGAATTCTGCTGCCTGACCAATAATGATGGGACCGCTGCCAATTACCAGAATGGATTTTATGTCGTTTCGTTTCATTTTTTTTAATAATAGACTTAATAAGCTTCTTCCTTAAATTATTTTTATTTCTTAAAAACGCTCATCATTTCCAAAAACTCATCAAAGAGATAATTGGCATCTTCTGGTCCGGGGCTCGCTTCCGGATGATATTGCACCGAGAAACAAGGATATTTTTTATGGCGGAAACCTTCGTTGGTTTTATCATTCAAAGCAATATGAGTCTCCTCTAAATCGGTTTGTTTCAATGACTCCTGATCAACCGCATAACCATGATTTTGGGAAGTGATGGCTACTTTATTTTTTTTGATATCGAGTACCGGATGATTCCCGCCTCTATGTCCGAATTTTAGTTTGAATGTTTTTGCTCCGCAAGCCAACCCGATAAGCTGATGTCCAAGACAAATTCCGAAGATGGGGACTTTACCCAACAAACCGCGAATCATTTCGCCGGCACCTATCACATCTTCCGGATCACCGGGACCATTGGAAAGCATGATACCATCGGGGTTCATCAACATGATTTCATCTGCCGTTGTATGTTGCGATACAACAGTGATATCACAATCTCTACTCGATAACTCACGTATGATACCGAGCTTGGAACCATAATCAACCAACACCACTTTAAATCCTCTGCCCGGAGCAGCATAAGCGGTTTTCGTAGATACCTGTTGTACCTGATTGATGGGAAGCTTTAGATTTTTAAGTTCCGAAATAACAACAGCATTATCTTTTGCCGCATCTACAATTTTACCTTTTATCACACCTTGATTTCGAATGATGCGAGTTAGTTGTCTGGTATCAATACCTGAAATGCCTGAGAGTTTTCTTTTACAAAAAAAATCATGCAAAGACAACTGACTTCTGAAATTAGAAGGAAAATCGCATAGCTCTTTTACAATAAGTCCTTTAATAGCGGGCTCCATCGATTCGTAATCATCTCTATTGATACCATAATTTCCGATGAGTGGATAAGTCATACAAACGATTTGTCCGCAGTATGAAGGATCCGATATCAATTCTTGATATCCGGTCATGCCCGTATTAAAAACCACTTCGCCTTCAATATCCTGTTCATAACCAAATCCCTCACCATAAAAAACCTCTCCGGAAGCCAAGACCAACTTTTTCTTCATTTGTACAATGATTTTATTTTTTATAAACGATTTGACCATTAACCAAAGTCATTAGGGGCCAACCATAGCAGAGCCATCCATCAAAAGGAGTGTTTTTCCCTTTTGACACAAACGTATTTTTATCTACTTTTTCTGCCGTATTCAAATCAATAAGGGTAAGGTCTGCGCAATAACCTACTTCTATTTTTCCTACACCTGAAAGCTTAAACACTTGTGCAGGCTTAATGGTCATCCATTCAGTCAATTGCTTTAAAGTCCATTTGCCTGTCTTCACAAAATGTGTGAATAAAACCGGGAAAGCCGTTTCAAAACCAACAATACCAAAGGGTGAGTCATACATACCCTTTGATTTTTCTTCTTCGGTATGCGGCGCATGGTCAGTGGCAATGCAATCAATGACACCTGCTTCGAGACCTTTTATCAATGCCATTTGATCATCTTTGGCACGAAGGGGCGGATTCATTTTATAATTTGTATCTGCAGAGGGAATATCTTCTTCCGTCAATACCAAATGATGCGGAGAAACTTCTGCAGTTACGTTGATACCTGCTTTTTTTGCATCTGCAATAACACGAACAGATTCTTTGGTGGAAACATGACACACATGGTAGTGCGCTCCTGTTGCTTCGGCTAATAATATATCGCGTGCTATGTGTACCGACTCGCAAACACTTGGAATACCTTTCAATCCTAATTCTTTTGCTTTGTTGCCATCATGCAAACATCCACCCAGTATCAGCGAATTGTCCTCACAATGAGCAGCAATAGGCAGCTGTACTTTGGCAATCTCCTGCATGGCAGCATACATCACACCGGCTTGCTGCACACCAACACCATCATCTGTAAAACCCACTGCACCTTTCTCTTTAAGCAAATGATAATCCGTTAATTTTTCTCCTTTAGAATCTTCTGTAATGGCTCCATAGGGTCTAACTTTCACCAAAGCCGATTCTTTGATTCTTTGTAAAAGATCATCAAATCGTTCGGCTCTGTCGGGCACCGGTTTTGTATTTGGCATCGGACATATTGTTGTAAACCCTCCTTTTGCAGCAGCCATGGATCCCGTTTTGATGGTTTCTTTATGTTCGCCACCCGGCTCACGCAAATGCACATGCACATCAACAAAACCGGCACTGAGAAATAGCCCTTTCGCATCAATCACTTCTCCGTCTTCCGTTATGCTTGAGGCGATTTCAACGATGATGCCATTTTCAATTTTTACATCAGCAACAATCAACGCGCCATCTTCTGAGAGCACCTGAGCATTTTTAATGAGTAAGCTGTTTTTCATTTTAATAAATATGTTCAATACTATTTTTGAATGAATTTATATCCGCGATTCTCCAGCGTATCTTTTAATATAGCCATTCTGGCAAAAACTCCGTTTTCCATTTGCTTGAAAATTCTGGAACGCGCGCACTCTACCAAGTCCGAATCAATTTCCACGCCTCTATTTACAGGTGCCGGGTGCATGACGATGGCTTGCTTTTTCATTCTTTTTTCTCTTGCTTTTGTCAAGCCATATTTTTCAAGGTATTCACCCGCAGTCATAGATGTTTTTTGTTCGTGTCTTTCATGCTGAATACGCAAGAGCATCAGCACATCAACCGATTCAATCATTTCATCCAACGTTTGAAATTGACCGCTGTGAATCATCTGTTCATCAAACCATTCCTTAGGTCCGGAGAAACGCACGTTTGCGCCAAGCTTTTTCAGTGCTTCGGCATTTGAATGTGCCACCCTGCTGTGTTTTATATCACCTACTATACCCACCTGCAATCCTTCAAATTTGCCAAACTCCTGTTTTATGGTTAATAGGTCAAGCATAGACTGCGAAGGATGATTCCCCACTCCATCACCTCCATTGATGACAGCGATATCAATACCTTTCAGTTCATCAAAGAATCGATCCTGTTTGTGCCTTATGACAACAAGTTCAACGCCAATAGATTTCAATGTTTTAACGGTATCATACAGTGATTCCCCTTTGTTCACAGAGCTTTGAGCAACATCAAAAGGAACAACCTGTAAACTAAGTTTACGCTCTGCCATATCAAAACTGGTTTTGGTTCGGGTACTGTCTTCAAAAAATAGATTAGACACGAAGATTTCACTTTCAGTCATTAATCTATTTCCATGAGAAAAATCGATAGCATCTTGAAGGATCTGATTTATTTTTTCTAGGGATATTTCGTTTATGGTGAGCATCTTTTTTTGTTTTGGGCAAAAAAAAACGAAATCTAAAAAGATTTCGTTTTAAAAAAAATATTGGGTTTTGGCTTTAAGCCTTTATTTCGGTCAATGAATGATATCCTGTTTTTCATTGGGTGCAAAAATAGGGAATTCAATTGAAATCAAAATACTTGGTCATCATTTTATACTATTTTTTTACTGTATTTAAATGGGGTGATCTTTGGCACAATCTCTGATTTTTTCGGCTGTCAGTGGCTTGGGAACAAAGCCTTTTACAAGTGGCTCGTTCTGAATGCGATCGATATCTTTTGGATAGTCAGAAGCGGATACCATATAGATATCCACATTTTGTAATTCAAGGCTATTTTCCTTTCTCAGTTCATCCAAAAACATCCAGCCGTCTACAACCGGCATATTGATGTCTAAAAAGACTATCCCTTTTGAAAGTGGATGCTCTGCTTTTATTTTCTTTAGTTGAGCAAGACCCGAATCTGCGGTTTCGATTGTACATGCTTTCCTCTACCCTAGATGAACGAGACCTTACTAAAGCCAAAACATACTCACTGGTGAAAGATTTTATCAGTAAACCACTCACAGTAGAACTGATAGAATCTTTATTTTAGGCCTTCATTTTAATAAAATCCCCACACAAACAGGTCTGATTTTTTGGCCCAATAGATGTATTTTTGCAACATCAAATTAAATAAGCATTTATTACTATGCCATCGCTCGAAACCAGACAATATCTTGATTTTGAAAAGCCGGTCAAAGAACTGTATGATCAGGTATTAAAACTTCGCGAAACAGCTCAGAATTCAGGCTCCGACCTGAACAAAGCCATTGAAGAATTGGAGTCAAAAGCACTTGAAGCCCGGATAGAAATCACCAACTCCCTCACTCCTTGGAAAAGGGTACAGTTAAGTCGTCATCCCGACCGACCTTATACCCTCAAATTCATTGAAAAAATGACCACCGACTTCACTGAATTACATGGTGATCGTAATGTAGGTGATGATAAAGCCATGGTGGGTGGATTTGGTAATTTAGATGGGCAGACGGTTATGTTTGTAGGACAGCAAAAAGGAATGAATACCAAGAGTCGTCAGTATCGTAATTTTGGAATGGCCAACCCGGAGGGTTATCGCAAGGCACTCCGACTCATGAAATTAGCAGAAAAGTTTAATAAGCCCATTGTCACATTTATTGATACTCCGGGAGCTTTCCCGGGAATTGAAGCGGAAGAACGCGGACAGGGCGAAGCCATCGCTCGCAATATCTACGAGATGATCAGCTTAAAAGTCCCTATCATTTGTATTATCATTGGTGAAGGAGCCAGTGGCGGTGCATTAGGCATTGGTGTAGGTGACAGAGTAGCTATGCTCGAAAACACCTGGTATACAGTAATATCTCCGGAAAGCTGCAGCAGCATTCTTTGGCGCAGCTGGGATAAAAAAGAAACAGCAGCAGAACAACTTCGTTTAACCGGCACGGATATGTTGCAATTTGGCTTGGTGGATGAAGTCATACCCGAACCTGCAGGTGGTGCACATTGGGACTATGATATTGCAGCAAGTCATGTAAAAGATTACATCAAAAAGACAATACAAACACTCCAACAAATGAGTGCTCAAGAGCGTGTAGAGGCACGTATCGAAAAGTATAGTAAAATGGGTTTTTGGGAAGAAGCATAACACCTACATTTCAACACAAAGATTGATTCATGATTAAAGTGGCTGTTTTTGGCACAGGACACCTGGGCAAATTTCATTTAAATAACTGGAAAGATATAGAAGGAGTCAGTATTGTTGGTTTTTTCGACCCTTCTGATGACCAAGCCAAAATAATAGAAGAGACATACGGCATTAAAAGATTTACCAACGCTTCCGAATTGATGGATGAATGTGATGTTGCCGATGTAGTTGCGCCAACCATCTATCATTTTGAACTATGCGAGTTAGCTCTGAAGAAAGGCAAACACGTATTTGTGGAAAAACCTTTGACCCACACCCTGGATGAGGCACGCACACTCATCAAAATTGCGAAAGAATCGAATTTGAAGGTTCAGGTTGGACATGTTGAAAGATTCAATCCCGCTTTTTTAGCTCTGCAAAGTCATAAACTCGAACCAATGTTCATTGAAGTACACAGACTGGCAGAGTTCAACCCAAGAGGTACGGATGTGAGTGTGATACTTGACTTAATGATTCACGATATCGATATCATTCTTCACCTCGTTAAAAGCAATGTAAGTTATATAGCTGCCAATGGAGTAGCTGTTATGAGCGAAACTCCTGATATTGCCAACGTAAGAATAGAATTCGACAATGGCTGTGTTGCAAATCTTACATGCAGCAGGATTTCTATGAAGAAGATGCGCAAGACACGTATCTTTCAAAAAGACGCTTACATCGGAATTGATTTCCTGGAGAAAAAAACAGAAATCATTCGTATGAATCAGGCAAATGAAAAGCATGACTTCTCATTTGATATAGAAACAAATAATGGCTTAAAAAATATTGGCGTATCACATCCTAAAATAGAACAAACTAATGCCATTAAAATGGAATTAGAAGCATTTGTACAAGCAATTAAAAATGATACTGAGCCCCCCGTTAGTATTATTGATGGATTCAGGGCACTTGAAGTGGCCCAACAGATTTTGGATAAAATTCATGCCCGTCAGCTATAGAGCTGCTATTTTCATTCTTCATGAAACAACCCCGTACACATATCCGCTGGTATTTTTTGATGGATATTCTTATCTCTTGGGTAACATGGGTTGTATTTTACAAAATCAGAATCTTCATTTACGACAATCAACCTGCATATAGTCCGGGATACTATTCAGGGCTTGTATTATTCATGATAGGATGGAGTCTCTTACATCACCTGAGCGGCGCTTATGGCTCACTGTACGAAAAATCAAGACTCAATGAACTCAGCAAAAGTTTTTTTGTGAGCTTGATAGGTTGTATCGTTTTGCTGTTTGTATTCATTTTAAAAAATCCGCAAGAAAATAATCTCTACTATTACGAGGAGTTTTTTGCAATGCTGATACCACATCTTATTTTAACCGTTTTTAGCAGAATGCTGTTTCTCCATAAAATAAAAAATCAATTTTTGCGTCAACAGGTTTATTTTAATACACTGATAGTTGGAACCACAGATCAGGCAATGGATTTTTACAAACGATTTATTGCATTGAATGAAATATCAGGTTTTAAAATTGTTGGCTTCTATTCTTTAGATACACTCAATCATGATTTGCCTTTGCCTACATACAATAATAGTCAAACACTAACCAACATCATACTTGAGAATCATATCGAAGAAGTCATTATCACGCTTGAAAAATCCAACAGAAATCAACTTCAACATATCCTGCAGCAATTGAGTGACCGCGATGTAAACATCAAACTCACTGCAGATATGACAGATATTTTAACTGTCGCAATAGATACCTCCAACGTAATGGGCATTCCTTTGATTGATGTACATGCCGGTATTTTAGCTCCCTGGCAAAGGCAAATAAAAAGAATGCTGGATGTTTGTATTTCTGTTTTACTGCTCATCCTCTTATCCCCTATCTTAATCTATATTGGCATCAGGGTATTGATATCTTCAAAAGGGAATATTTTTTTCAAACAGGAAAGAATCGGATTCAAGGGAAAGCCATTTACGATTTACAAGTTCCGTTCGATGTACTCAAACGCTGAAGACAGCGGGCCACAGTTAAGTCATACAAATGATACAAGAATTACCCCATGGGGAAAGATTATGCGAAAGTGGCGATTGGATGAATTACCTCAATTGTATAACGTCATCAGAGGGGATATGAGTCTGGTTGGCCCACGCCCCGAAAGAAGGTATTATATTAACCAAATAATCGAAACCAACCCCGAATACAAGTATCTTCTTAAAGTCAAACCGGGTATTACCGGCTGGGGTATGGTACGATTTGGATATGCTTCGAATGTTGAAGAAATGATTAGTCGTATGCAATTTGACCTTTTGTATGTAGAGAATATATCTATTCTATTGGACTTCAAAATATTATTGCACACCCTTCGCATTTTATTTGCAGGCAAAGGCAAATAGTACTTACTCCTTATTATTTTATCAGTAATTTTGAAAAACACCTGTTGAATGTTTCTAAGGATTTGGATTGCTTTTATTTTATTGATTTTGTCAGTGTTTTGTGCAAATGCACAAAACAACATTCCATTTCAAAAAGAAATATCCTATCACATAACAGCCGAACTGGATACTGCTAATAAAATCCTAAACGGCACATGCCTGATTCATTACAAAAACAATTCCCCAGATACGCTAAAGGAAGTTTGGCTTTATCTAAGGCCCAATGCCTGCCATAATGAAAATAGTATTTTCAATAACAGACTTATAGAAAAAGGAAATACTGATTTATATTTTTCTGAAAAGAAAGACAGAGGTTATATGACAATTTCCTGTTTTCAAATGGGCGATACGAGCAATCAATTTGAAAGAACAATTTATTTTTCTGTAGAGCAGAATCAATTTCTTGAATTTGGCAAAATAAAACTTGCATCACCATTACCTCCAGGCCAAGATGTTTCAATACAAATCACTTATGACTTAAAATTATCCAAGCTATATGAGGGATTCGCAACCGGTTATGTTGATGATATGTATATTTTCAGTCAATGGCATCCCGAAGTAGTCCAATACAATGAATCGTCCTGGCATTTTCAATCATTCATAGGTGACAATGAAGCAGATCAGCCATCAGCTTCATACACCGCGGATATATATCTTCCTGAAGGATATGAATTAATCTGTAATGGGAAAACAGTAAGTAATAATGAGACTATTGAATGGCATTTGGAATCGAAGAATTTTTCAAAATTAGTTTGGGGAATCATTCCATCTAAAAAAATAAAAAAGGAAATTATTAAACACGGCAGACTATCCATCACCTATTATGGTAAAGCTGGATTCAATAATGACATAATCAATGCTGTTCGTGAAAGCAAAGAAATCGCAACAAATGCCGGCTCTGACAGTACATATATCATTCTACAAATACCATCCAAAAAACAATTAACACCTGTATTTTTTAATAACCTTGTATTCACTTTTGGCAATACTACCAAACAAGATGCAAAAAACATCCTGAAGGGGATGATGAAAAAAACAATAACGAATAAGTTCGATTTTGAAGATAAATTTAATAACTGCGAAACTTATTTTGACAACAACATTCGTACCTTATGGAGCATTTCAAAATTAGCAGCCAATCATTTACCCAATAAGATGCCTGATTGTTGTACATCAGATACAGCAATGAATACAAGAAAAATCAAACTCACTTGGCTATACAATTTTAATAACAGCAGTAAATATCGATATGTAAGTTTTAGTCCATCTTTGCTGTACAATGGCTATGATAAATGGATGCCCGGGCTTTTTGTGCATAATATTCAATTCCCTAAAAACAAATTTCAATTTGAACTGCTTCCTTTATATTCGATCGTTGAAAATAAATGGAGGGGAGCAGGAGGGGTTCAATGGACATTATTTGATAATAGAAGATACGGAAAAATTGAATTAAGAAACTCTTATAGATCCTTTGGAAAGGACAGATACTTGAATGATGCATCTCAACAAATAAATACAGCATACACTAAATTACAAAGTGGAATCAGATATTATTTTCCATATAAATACCCTATGTGCGTTCAACACTACATTGAATGGAACAGCAGTTTAATTAAAGAGACCAACCCTAGATACATATACAACTCCGCTACGGGAATCGTCTCTATTCAAGAATCAAATGAACGCTACATACTCCATCAATTGGCATATCAATACCAAAATAACAGAACACTTTATCCATATACCTTCAAAATAAAAGCGGAAATGGGAAAACCATTTTTAAGGTTTGGTATAGAGGCAAATGAGTTTTTTAATTATGCAAAAGGAGGAGGAATGAATCTGCGGTTTTTTGCAGGCAAATTCATTTATTTACAATCAACAAACAATTTAACTTCACTTGAAAATCAGAGATTTCATTTCAATATCAGTGCTCCAGGCGGATATGAGGATTATAGATACGACGGGTATTTTTTGGAAAGAAATGCTTTTGAAGGAGATGGCAGCAAGCAAATTATGATACGTGACGGCGGATTCAAAATGAGCACTCCCCTACTAATTGAAAAAGTTGGCAGAACAGATCATTGGCTTGGGGCAATCAATCTTACCACAACTATACCCGACAAAATGAATATTCTAAAAGTGCTTCCGGTAAAAATACCTTTACTATTGTTTTGCGATATCGGAACAACAGCAGAAAACTGGAGAGACAATACCGATAGCGAGCAAATATTGTATGAAGCAGGCTTGCAACTTTCCCTCTTCAAAAACAGTTGTAACATATACTTACCACTCATTTACAGCAGATCATTCCGAAATTATGTAAACAGCATGTACCCGGATAAAAAGCTTCGTAATTTAATTCGATTTAGTATAGATTTGGATAAGTTTGACACCAAATCATTCTTTTGATATCTAGCATAATGACCAAGCCAATCTATATTAAACATGCCGAAATTGATAAGAAGAAATGGGATCATCTCATCAAGGTATCAAAACAATCCATGATTTATGCCGAGTCGGTTTACCTTGATTATATGGCAGGAGAATGGGATGCGCTGATACTTGGCGATTATGTTGCAGTTATGCCTTTATGTTTTCGAAAAAAATGGGGAATCCGATATTTATATCAACCGGCATTTATACAACAGGGAGGCATTTTTTCGACAATGGAAATTGATTCTAAAATATTGGAATCATTTTTACAAATATGCAAGGAACATTTTCTCTTTGCAGAAATAAATATGAATTTTGGGAATGAGATGATCATTGAAATGTCAGGTAAACAAATGATTTCAAGACTTTGTAATAATTACCTGCTTGTTATGAGTGATTCTTACAAAAACATCTCATCTAACTATCAACCTTATTTTGCAGAGAGAATTTGCAAAGCAGAAAAAAATCAGTTCATTTATAACAGGCAAGATTCTATAATGGAAGCCACTCAACTATTCAAATCATTGTATGCAAGGAGAATGAAGGGTGTATCTGAATCAGATTGGATAAATTTCAATAAACTTTGTCTTCATTATGATAATGATCATAGAGTGATCGTAAGATCGGTTAAATCACCACACTCAAACGATGTTTTAGCTATGATACTACTGCTGAAAGACGATCATAGAATTTACAATATGATGTCCTCTGTAACAGAAAATGGCAAGAAACTTCTCGCAAATTATTTTCTGTACGATCAAGTGATCCATGAATTTTCGGGGAAAGGACTCATCTTTGATTTTGAGGGTTCAGACATTCCGGGTGTTTCCTATTTTTATGAAAAGATTGCCACTCATAATCAGTCTTATTATTTTCTTAAATACAACCATCTTCCCCTCCCGCTCAAAATTCTCAAAAACTAAAAACTTGCATACTTCTAAATAATCTAATTATTTAGAAGTAATGTTTACATAAAAACGATGGGCTGAATTTCTTCAGCCCATCGTTTGCTTTGCAAAAAGTATTTGATAAATTAGTTAGCCTGAATATCGATGGTATCCTTATCACCACCACCGATTTCGCAGTTAGTCATTACGCGATCAGCAGTAATACCCATATTTTGAGTCAGGTAGTTCTTGATTGCCTCAGTGCGCTTCTGGCAAAGTGCCTGAGATGCTTTAGATGCCTCGGGATAACCGGCTACAGTTATGGTACAGTTTGGATTTGCTTTCAACTTAGCAGCTACGTTTGATAACAAAGATTTGGTAGCTGCACTTAAAGTAGCACCTGCATTACCTTTGTAAGATAGGCTTGGGTAGTCTGAAGGACATCCCTGTGTTACTCCCTTTCCACCTTTTCCACCATTATTTTTGCAGCACTCAGGCTCTGGACATTTACCAACACCATCAGCATCAACCGGCATGCAATCAGATGGGGTTACCAATTGTTTGTCTTTGTAATCAGGAATTCCGTCACCGTCTGTATCTGCTGCAACACCGGTAACATCTACTTTAGCACCGGCTGGAGTGTTTGGTTCACGATCCAATTGATCAATTACACCATCTCCATCAGCATCTTCGAAAGTAGGCTTAGGGAATTTAGTATGTTTAGGATTGTTCACTTCGCCGTATACATAATCCAATGGATTTATCCACCAAAGTGGCTCGATAGACTTTTTACCTAAGTTATAGTTCAAACCAATTGAAGTATAGTTGTAAGTGTCAAAGTTAGGAGACAAAGCAGCATCACCTCTTGGGTGTTCTTGCCAACGTTGCCCATCAAGAAGATCATCATGAGCAAAAGTGTGGCGACTTTCTACAGCAAGATTCATTCTGTTATTCAAACGATATGCGAATCCTGCCAATACAGTGGTTGAGAAAACTAAAGTTTGTCCGCCAAGCTTACGGCCACTGAAGTGTGTTTCAGCATCGGTTTCATAAGTATTGTCCATTGCTCCTTTCAAATCTGAACGAACTTGTTTGAAGTTTTCACGAACACTACCGTACTTTGAATAAGTGTCATTGAAAAGAGTAGCGTAATTTGTTCCTGCACCTTCGTTTAGTGCATTCACTTTTGTTTGATATGCAGAAAATCCCATACCTGCACCCATATATAATACAATCTTAGATTTATGCTTGTGGAAACGAATGTTGTTGATAGACAAAATTCCTTGTAAGCTCAAATCTTGGGTTTTGTTTTTGTAGTTTAGGTAAACAAAGCGACGGAAAGAAGGGAAAACCGAAGTTTGATATCTTGACCAAGCTGCATTTTTTCCAAAATTTTCTGTTACTGTATTATCCAATCCTTTGGCTACACCATACATATACTGGGCACGCAAAGAAAAAGCGTATCCCAATGATTTGCGTGCATGAACAGCAAATCCAAATGATGGTAATACAGGATTTACGTCACCATTAATCATGAAATTTCCGATAGACACACCCACTTCCCACATATCTCTGGGTCTTGCAGGGAAATTATACATGTTGTTGATGAATTCATTGTGCTGTGGTAAATGCTTTTTTGAAATGACGCTGGAGTCATATACATTGTAACCACTGGATGGAGCCTGTGCGAAGGCAGCACCCATTGACAGAATGAACAGAGTTAGAAACAGCTTGAACTTTTTGCTTTGCATAATGAAAGGGTTGTTAGTTTTCTTTTAGTATTTTACTTGGCAAATTTATCTAAGATTAACTACACAGCCAAAAAAAATATTCACATTAATTTTATTTTAATGTAATAGATAGGCAAAGGCTTATATATTCAATTTATATATTATGCTATTTTTACCTTAAGAATTAATATTTGATTTTCAACTTTCCGGAGCTAATAAATGGCGAAATTTGCATTTAAATGATTCAACCATTGAGATTACAATAAATGCAATTAGCAAAAAATTCCATAAAAGAAGAACTCAGCATTTTTGAACGCAAATTTGATGAGTCTCTGAAAAGTGACACCAGATTGCTTGATTGGGTCTTGAAATATCTGGTAAAAAGAAAGGGCAAACAACTTCGTCCTATGTTTGTCTTTCTGTGTGCAAAATTACACGGAGAGGTAACAGAAAGCACTTACCGCGCCGCAACCCTGGTTGAATTATTGCACACCGCCACGCTCGTGCATGATGATGTGGTAGATGACGCATCTACCAGAAGAGGATTTTTTTCAATTAATTATTTGTGGAAGAAAAAAGTAGCTGTTCTTGCAGGAGATTACCTGCTAGCCAAAGGCCTGCTTCTGGCTACCGACCATAAAGAGTTTGAACACTTGCATATATTGTCCACTGCCGTTCGTCAAATGAGTGAAGGCGAATTATTGCAAATAGAAAAATCAAGAAAATTGAATTTCAGTGAGGATGTTTACTTCGAAATTATTCGAAAAAAAACAGCATCTCTACTGGCATCATCTTGTGCAGTTGGGGCATATAGTTCCACTTCAAGCCATGAAATTGCCGAGCAGATGCGCTTATTTGGTGAAACTGCCGGAATTGCTTTTCAAATAAAAGATGATTTACTTGATTATGGAAAAGCTGATATTGGCAAACCAACAGGTAATGATATTCAGGAAAAAAAACTGACTCTCCCGTTGATTCACTCGCTTCATACCGTTGATAAAACAATTGCCAGAAGGGTAAAATACATTCTAAAAAACAAACACAAAGATGCCGCATCTGTTAATTTTGTCATTGACACTGTAAAATCTACCGGCAGTATCGAGTATGCTGAAAAAAAGATGATTGCATACAGAGACCAATCGCTGCAAATGTTGCATCTATTTCCAAAATCGGCAGTTAGAGACGCGCTGGAAGATCTGGTCTATTATTTAACTGACAGAACTTACTAATGCAAAATACACTTTGGAAATTGGCAACCCCTGATCAAGCTGTATGTCGCCATTTACGCACAGAAATCGGACTCAATGAAACCTTCTCTCAATTGCTTCAACTTCGAGGCATAAGCAGTTACGATACCGCTCGACTCTACTTTAGACCACAGGCATCTCATTTACATGATCCTTTTTTGATGAAGGATATGTTGGAAGCTGTCAACCGTTTGCTTAAAGCGATTGAACGTGACGAAAAGATTTTGATATACGGCGACTACGATGTGGATGGAACCACTTCTGTTGCTTTACTCTATCATTACTTATGTACGGTTTATGATTCCAGTCGAATTGACTTCTACATTCCAAATCGATATAAAGAAGGATATGGGCTCAGTGAAACAGGCATAGATTATGCCATTCAGCATCATACGAATCTGCTCATCTGCATCGACTGCGGAATCAAATCAAATGATTTGATTGCACTGGCAAATAATCATTCCATAGATACGATCATTTGCGATCACCATTTACCGGGTGAGCAATTACCTCCCGCCCATGCCATTCTAAATCCAAAACAATCAGATTGCACCTATCCATTTAAGGAACTATGCGGATGTGGCATTGGCTTCAAACTGGTACAAGCTTTGCAGTCAATAATCAACCCCGGCTCCGATCAACATTTTCAATATCTTGATTGGGTGGCCGTCGCCATTGCAGCAGACATCGTACCAATGAACGGCGAAAACAGAACGCTTGCTTTTTTAGGATTGAAAAAAATCAATGAGCAACCATCCACCGGAATAAAGGCCATGCTCGATGTTGCAGGTCACACCAAAAATGTAACAATCAGCAATGTTGTATTCATCATTGCTCCACGCATCAATGCAGCCGGACGAATGGATGATGCCAAAAAAGTAGTGCGGCTTTTATTGAATGAGTCTTATGAATCAGCCAGAGAACAAGCAATTGAATTGCAATCCGACAACACAGATCGAAGAGAAATTGAAAGCGAACAGACCAAAGATGCTTTAAGTATCCTCGCCAATGATCCTGATCATCAAAATAAGAAATCTACTGTCATACACTCCCCTCACTGGCTAAAAGGCGTAATAGGAATCATGGCCAGCAGACTGCAGGAACATTATTACAGACCAACGATTGTTTTGACTGAGCAAGATGGTAAATTAAGCGGAAGTGCGAGAAGTATTCCGGGCTTCAATATCTGTGAAGGCATATCCGCATGCAGTGACCTGCTTATTCAATTTGGAGGGCATGCAGCAGCAGCAGGACTAACCTTGTCGGTGGAAAACATTTCAATTTTTAAAGAAAAATTTGAATCGGTTGTTGCTCAAAACATAACGGCTGAAATGTTGCAAAAGAAAATCATGATTGATGTTCCACTTCAGTTTAAAGAAATCAATATGAGGTTTTATGATGTGCTGAGTCAAATGCAACCATTCGGTCCCGAAAACATGAACCCGATTTTTGTATCATACGGCGTAAGATGTTCCAATACACCTCAAAAAATGAAGGAGAAACATATCAGACTCAATTGCAAAAAAGACGATATCACATTCACCTGTGTTGGCTTTGGCTTGGCACATAAATTCGATATCCTCTCATACAACCAATTGTATGACATCGCATACCACATCGAATTAAATGAATACAACGGAAACACCTCTCTGCAACTTCATTTGTTGGATATCCGCCTGGCAGCGCAGATATCATCTTCTATACAGCAGACTCCATCAAACTGATACTTCTGCTGATAAAGCCCGTAAGCTGATTACCGGTTAATAGTCCCTGTGAAAGCAACGCCAGGTCTGATAAGTTTCTTGCAACTGTTTCTTTTTTAGTCTCATCAGACTCAGTCAATAGTGATTTGAAAATTGGATGATTCCCATTTATGGTCAATTGAACCTCGTCAGGCATATTTGCATAAAAAGCAGACATTCCCCCTCCTACCGAAGCCATGTCTTTCATTCTTCGAACCCACTCTGGTCTTGTGGCTGTTACGGGAGGCGTGTCGGCTGATAGCCCTTTGATTTCAATATTTACATGCAGACCCTCTACCGGCTTATCGAACAATGTTTTCACCTTCTCTGTTTCATCGGCACTCAACACACATTCATTATTTTCCTGCTTGTCTATCAGGTTGTCTGTAATTTCAGAATCGATGCGCACAAAACGTACATCACTCCATTTCATCTCCATATTATTGATAAAAGTCGCATCTACGAGTGTCTGCATTTTCACCACTTTGTAATTTCTTGCAATGGCTTTGTCTATGAAACTATGTTGCTGAATTGGATCAGTTGTATATAGAATAACGTGTTTGCCATCTTTGTCTTTCTGTAATGTTTCGGTTTCTATTTTATAGTTTTCCATAGTATGGAAAACCCCCGTAGTATCTTCCATTACAAAAAACTTATTGGCTTTTTCCAGAAACTTGTCATCGGTCATCATACCGTACTTGACAAACAGACCGATACTTTGCCATTTTTGTTCAAAGGATGTGCGATCATTTTTAAAAATCTCTTCAAGTTTATCTGCAACCTTTTTGGTAATGTGCGCATTTATTTTTCTGACATTGGGATCTCCCTGCAAATAACTGCGGCTGACATTTAATGGAATGTCCGGACTGTCGATAACTCCATGCAACAGCATTAAAAACTCAGGCACAACATCCTTCACTTCATCCGTCACAAAAACCTGATTGCTGTACAATTGAATCTTGTCTTTTTGTATTTCGTAACTCTGTTTGATGGTTGGGAAATACAACACACCGGTTAAGTTGAAAGGATAATCTACATTCAGATGTATCCAAAACAAAGGTGCTTCGCCAAATGGATATAACTCTTTGTAAAAATCCTGATAATCTTTGTCTGTTAGTTCTGACGGCTTTTTCGTCCAGGCCGGTTGCGTAACGTTAATTTGTTTGTCTTCATAAAAAATGGGCACAGGCAAGAAATGACAAAACTTCTGTAAAGTTGTTCTGATTTTATCTGCATCTAAAAACTCCGTACTATCCTCATTGATGTGCAAAACGATCGCAGTACCACGATCCTGCTGGTCAATTTCTTCCAAGGTAAAAGAGGGAGTTCCATCGCATTCCCATCGAACCGCTTTTTCCTCGGCACGATGACTTTTTGTGATGACTTCCACCTTTGAGCTAACCATGAACGCGCTGTAGAAACCAAGTCCGAAATGTCCGATAATGTTGGCTTCATTTTGACCTTTATATTTCTCTAAAAATTCTTCGGCGCCACTAAACGCAACCTGATTTAAATATTTATCAACCTCAGAAGCCGACATCCCAATCCCTTTATCACGAATGGTAATTGTTTTCTCTTCCTTGTTTAAGATCACATCAATGCGAAGCTCACCCAATTCCCCTTTGAATTCTCCAATGGAAGAAAGTGTCTTCAACTTCTGCGAGGCATCTACTGCATTACTCACCAGCTCGCGGATGAAAATATCATGTTCGCTGTATAAAAACTTTTTGATGATTGGAAAAATGTTCTCCGTTTGAACGCGAATATTACCTTGTTGCATAAATGTTTATTATTTGATTACTGATTATCAAATAAAATACCATTAACGACTTGCTGACAGGATGACACAAAAAACGGGGCAAAATTGCCCCGTTTCAGAAAAATATGCAGAATGATTAATACACTATGACTGTCTTAACGATACGGAAATTAGGATTGGCTACTTCAAATGTATATACGCCGGTAGAAAGTGTCAATGGCAACAGGAATTGATTATCAATGATATTTACCTGGCTTATGATCTGTTCTTTGAAAGCAACCTGTCCTTTTGCATCAAACATTTTGATTGTGTAGTGTCCGGGCTTGATACCACTTAGTGAATAGTGAACAATTTGACCTCTGATGAATGGCACTGAATAAAGTTGCAAACCTGCCTGTATTGGAGATGTGATAAACAGCTTTTCAGTTCCATAAGCATATCCGCCATTATTTTTTGCGTATGCTTTGTAATAGTATGGCGTATTTTGAACGAGGCCATTGACATTCACATGGAATAATCCTGAATTGAGGTCTGTTGATTGATATCGCACACCACTTCCATTTAGGAAGCCGGCAACACCACTCACTTCTACCCCATATTCAGTAACATCAGTACAACCTATGGCAGTAATAATTCCGGATAGGATAGCTGAGTTAGTTGTGATGGACGCACTATCACCGGTAAGGACATCAGGTATTGATTTCGTTCCATTCCCTGTAACAGGTACAAACACAGCACTGGCTCCACCACCTGTAATACCGATACTTCCGTCAAAAATAGCTTCAGCATTTGGAGTAAACTGCACATACACCACATGACTAAAACTACCTGGTGCATGTGAAATGCTCAACGTAGAGGTAAATGGCCCGGTTTGTGAAAGTGAATATGCAAAACCATTCAATAACCCAACTATAACATCATCAGCTGAAAGATTAGTACCTGTAATGGTAAATGGCAATGGCCCTGCAGTATTGAAACTGCAAACATCACCAAAAGCTATAGTAGAGGCAGATACACTCAATATTGGATTAACAGGAATATTGATCCCTGTTCCTGAAGCAGAAATGCTTATTGCATTGGCGCCACCACCATTGATTGAAATACTTGAGGTAAGTGAACCGGTTGTAACCGGCGCAAACTGAACATAAATTGGTGTAGAGGCCAAACTTGGTGCAGTGAATGGAACCGATACTGATGCTGACCAGTTTATATTATCTGTTGAAACCAGGAACAATCCATTGGATGATGATATGGTTATAACCCCGGGGGCACCTGTTAAATTCGATCCTGTAAGATTAAAACTTTGTGCAAATGTAGAGCCAATGATGACCGATCCAAAACTTGGCAGGTTTGAGGCATTCAACACAGCACCTGAAGGTGTACTTCCACAAATTACTACAGGACTTGCACTATTGCGTGGAGCTGGTGTGGCAGTACTAAAGTCAGCGCTGTTATTATCCGTATCATCGCAGCCATTGTTATTTCTAAAGGCAGCCAGTATGGCACTGAGTGCTGGCATAGCTGTTGTCTCTGAGCAATTGGCTGTCCCATATCCCACCATATCAATATACTGACCAGTGGAAGGACATCCAACCAAAGCAGTAGTTCCATTAACCAATGCTACTTTACCATTTGTTCCACTCAAATTTACTGAAGTGGTTGCCGTAAAATCAGCTGCAGGAAGGTTTGCGCCAACAGTACCTGCTGTTGTTGTTTGAATGAGATAATAGCCACCTGCAGGTATATCTGCCGTAGGCAAACTGATTACACCCGACCAAGTGGTTGTTCCTGTTGCAGATCCGTATTGAACCGATAAACCGGACAATGATTGTGACGTATTGGTACGGTTGTGAAGCTCTACATAATCTGCATTAAATGTTGCCCCAGTATTACTTCCTCCTCCGTATACCTGACTGATAACAATGGCAGGCCCTGTTGTTGTGGAACCGCTTGTAGTAAAATAGGATTGTGTGCCATATTGCGTACCACTTGCAGTAGTTACAAAAGCGATGTAATAGTATGTAGTAGAAGATGTCAATCCGGTTAATGAAACAGTATAAACATTCGCAGATAGATTTGTTCCATTAACTATTGTTCCGCTACCCGGTGTAAATCCGCTGGTAGTACTATATTCTATTCCATAGGCAGTAGCTGTAGCACATGTTAATGAAACGGACCCTGCCAAAGTAGCGCCGGTAGAAGAAATGACAGAAGATGCTCCTGTCGTAGCCGATGCGGTTCCACTTGTAATCACATTTACAGTCATTGTTGTGGGACCTGCGCATTGACCTGCATTTGGAGTGAAGGTGTATGTGGTTGTAGCCGTTGTATTAATTGCCGGACTCCATGTACCTGTGATATTGTTGTTTGATGTAGTAGGTAAGGTAAATGTTCCTCCACTGCATACATCAGCAACTTGTGTAAAGGTGGGTGTAACGGATGTAACACCTGATCCTGATGCAGCCACATTGATGGCAGTTGCTCCTCCGCCAGATACAGCTATGTTTCCATCATAAGTTTGTACCGCAGTAGGAGTAAACTGAACAAATACTGTAGTAGCTGAAAGCGCTCCACCCGTTTGTGGTATCGTCAATGTTGATGTGTAAGTCCCTGTTGCGGTCAGTGAAAAAACATAGCCCGAAAGCGGACCAACCGAAATATCTCCTGCTGTTAAATTTGTTCCGCTGATGCTGAATGAGTTTGTACTGCTCGTTGTATTTATGCATAATGAACCGAAAACTGTAAGTGTGGTAGCTGACAATGCAGGTGAAGCTACTCCACCACATACAAAAACCGGACTTGCGCTGTTACGTGGTGCAGGAGTTCCTGTTGTAAAATCCGCACTGTTGTTATTTGTATCATCACAACCGTTGTTATTACGAATTACCGCAGTAGTGACTGTCAATGCCGGAGCGGGAGTATTTTCTGATTCGCCGGCTGTTCCATACCCAACAAAGTCGAGCACCGAACCTGCAGGCTGAGATGCTAACGTTGCATTGGCGGTAAGAGCTGCGGTTCCATAAACGACTTTTCCGTTTGCGGTGCTCATGTTGGCTGTGAATGTGTAATCTGGGGTCACAGGTAAATTGGCCAATCCTGTATTGGCCGCCTGGGCAACCAATACATAACCTCCGGCAGGAATACTTACACCTGCAGGGAAAGTAAAGATGTTTGTTGTAGTTGAACCAAGATTTCCCGTTGCAGATCCGTACATAATTTTATTACCAGAAATATCCTGAGCTGTTGTGCCGTTATTGTGTAACTCCACATAATCGGCATTGAATGTTCCTGTGGGATTGCCTCCGCCTCCATACACTTGGCTGATTACTACACCTGAACTACTTGGTGTGGAACTGTTTGTTGTAAATGATTGCTCTGTACCATATTGTGTCCCACTTGAAGTAGTCACAAATGCGATATAATAATAGGTAGTTGATGCAGTCAAACCACTCAATGAAACAGAAAATGCATTCGCAGATAAATTCGTTCCATTAACAACTACTCCGCTACCTGGTGTAAATCCACTTGTAGTGCTGTATTCTATACCGTAAGCAGTTGCAGTAGCGCATGTCAAAGAAATAGTCCCATCCAAAGTAGCGCCTGTGGTTGTTATGGCAGAAGATGATCCTGTCGAAGCCGACGCTGTTCCACTTGTAATCACATTTACAGTCATCGTTGCCGATACTGCACACTGGCCGGCATCAGGCGTAAATGTATATGTTGTGGATGTTGTATTATTGATTGCAGGACTCCATGTACCGGTAATGCTGTTGTTTGATGTAGTAGGCAAAGTGAAGGATCCGCCATTGCATATATCTGCAACCTGTGTAAATAAAGGAGTTACTCCAGCACTATTCACAGTTACAGTCATTGTTGCATTTTGAGCACACTGACCAGCACTTGGAGTGAATGTATAAGTTGTAGTGTTTGTGTTATCAATAACAGGGCTCCATGTTCCGGTTATACTGTTGTTTGATGTAGTAGGTAAAGTAAATGACCCTCCTGTACAAATCGCAGATACTTGAGTAAATGTTGGAACTGTTTGTGGAGTAACAGAAACTGTCATTGTAACTATACTTGCACACTGTCCTGCATTAGGAGTAAATGTATATGTAGTAGTAGCAGTATTATTGATGGCCGGACTCCATGTTCCTGCAATGCTGTTGTTTGATGTGCTTGGTAATGTAAATGTTTCACCACTACATACGGCAGCAACTTGTGTAAATGTTGGAACAGTGGATTGTGTTACGTTAACCGTCATGGTTACAGTACTTGCACACTGACCGGAATTTGGAGTGAATGTATAAGTTGTTGTAGTTGTGTTATTAATTGCAGGGCTCCATGTTCCGTTTATACTGTTAATTGATGTGGTAGGCAGAGTAAATGTTCCCCCACTACATACATCTGCAACCTGAGTGAATGTGGGAGTAACAGATGCCGCTCCGCTTCCGGAAGCAGATACAGTAACTGATGAAGCTCCTCCACCTGAAATAGATATGGTACCGTCATAAGATTGTACAACTGTTGGAGAAAGCTGAACAAAAATAGTAGTAGCAGCAAGTGTTCCACCGGTTTGAGAAATGGTCAGCGTTGAAGTGAAAGTTCCCGTTGCTGACAATGAAAAACCATACCCTGTCAAAGGGCCTACAGTAATATCGCCTGCAGTTAAATTTGTCCCGTTTAAAGAAAATGAATTAGATGATGAGTTTGTATTCAGACACACAGAACCAAAAGAACTCAATGTGCCTGCGCTTAATGAGGGCGTAGCTGCTCCTCCACATAAAAAAACGGCACTTGCGCTATTTCTTGGTGAGGGGGCTCCAATGGTAAAATCTGCACTGTTGTTATTTGCATCAGTACAACCGTTGTTATTACGCAATGCAGCGGTCGTAGTACTCAAAGCAGCTGTTGCTGTTCCTTCAAATTCATTTGCTGTACCATAACCTACTGCATCCAAAACAGCACCTGTTGGTTGAGCGGCCAATGTAGTGGCAGAAACAAGTGCTGATGTACCGAACAACACCTTGCCATTTGTTCCACTCAAAGTAAGTGTGAAAGTATAGTCTGCTGTTACCGGCAAATTTGCCAGACCTGTCCCTGGAATAGTGGCAACCAGGATATATCCTCCAGCCGGCACAACTACTCCGGCAGGAAATGTAAAAATATTCCCGGTAGCTGATCCAAAAGTTCCGGTTGCAGAAGCATACATTATTTTACAACCTGAAATATCCTGTGATGTCGTTCCATTATTATGCAATTCAACATAATCGGCATTGTATGTTCCGGACGCAGACCCACCGCCTCCATACACTTGACTAATCACAACACCAGATCCTCCTGCAGATTGTGCTGATGTAGTAAATGATTGGGCTGTTCCGTAGATTGTGCCACCTGAGTTCGTAACAAAAGAAACATAGTAATAAGTTGTAGATGCAGTTAAACCGGTTAAACCAAAAGAGAAAGAACCACCACTTAGATTTGTTGAGTTTACGATGGTTCCCGTACCAGGAGTAAATCCGTTGGTTGTACTATATTCAAATCCATATTGGGTAGTAGACAGGCAACCTTGAACAAGTGTGGCTCTCAGATTGGCTGAGGTAGTTGCAATAGAATTTGCCGAGAGTGTTGTAATCTCTGATGCATTAACTCCGCTTCCTGATGCAGCTACACTTATTGATGTTGCCCCACCACCCGAAACAGCAATTGAACCTGAATATGATTGTACCAATGTTGGATTGAATTTTACATAAATCGTTTGAGAAGCAAAATTTCCACCAGGTTGTGTGATTGTTAGTGTTGATGAATAAGGGCCTCCTGAAACCAAAGCGTATGAAAAGCCATCGAGCACACCAATGGATATATCCGCATTGGTTAAATTTGTTCCAGTCAATGTAAATGAACCCTCCGTTCCACCTGAACTGACACATAAACTACCAAAAGACGTCAATGTAGAAGCATTTAACAAGGCAGGTATGGGTGTAACTCCGCAAATAAATACGGAAGTAGATGAATTTCTTGGACTTGGAGTGGCTAAGGTGAAATCCGAAGCATTGTTATTGGTATCATCACAACCAAAATTATTTCTTAAAGCTGCTGTGGTATTGTTCAATGCGACCGAAACTGCGCCTTCAAAACATATGGAAGTTCCATATCCTATCAAGTCTATGATTGACACGTCTGATGGACAATCTGTGAGTGTGTCAGTACCATTAACAAGAGCTACTCTTCCGTTCGTTCCACTCATATTTACAGCATTCGTTGCTGTGAAATCAGGAGTTGGCAAGGAAGCTCCGATAGTTCCGGTTATGTTAGTCTGTACTAAAAAGTATCCTCCTGCAGGAATCGTGGCATTGGGCAATAAAATAACCCCGGCCCACTTCCCTGTGCCGGTTGCAGAATGATATTGAAGAGACATCCCATCAATTGACTGAGGCACAGTTGATTTGTTATGCAATTCAACAAAATCGGCATTGTAGGTTGCGCCGGAATTTGATCCACCACCATATACCTGACTAATGACCATTGTGGTAGATTGGGCAAAAAGAATGTTTGATATGAAAATCAAAACAGCTGTAAAAATTTGTCTCATGATTTATTGGTCTGTATTTTTCTATGTATAATGTAAAAAGAGCCATCCTCGCAGATGGCTCCTGAAAGATTGAATGAATTATTGTATACCTAAAACACGAATATTGTCTATTTCCCAGGCGGATGTTTTATCACCGTTTTGAGCAGTGGTTGAGGTATTGTCGAAAGCCACATTTACAAATGCAATGTAAATAGTGCCTGTGTAAGAACTCAAACTAATACTTCCTGATCCGGTGTAAGAGGATGGATAGTTTGATGTTGTACTGCCTGGCGAAAGAGTTGCAGTAGTTGTGATGTCTGTCCATGTAACTCCTGTAGCCCAGGGATCACCCGCCCCTGTATAGTTTGAAGAAACCAAAACTTTCAAATCGGAAGGAACTGGGAACCCTCCACCGGTTGTAGTGCTCATATAAAAGTCTTGTTTTGTATCAAAGGTAAGGGTCTCAGAATTAGTGCCATCCATGTTTACAGCCTTTGTTACCAGCCAGGTTTTAACATCGCCATTATTTGTTCCAAAGCCACTCACATAAGCATATTTATTGTTGCTAAATATTCGTGCGTCATACTTTTTTGTTCCAATCTCACTCAAATTTTGCCATCCAGTAATTGTGATTGGAAGATATGGTGATGCCGTATTTGCTGTTTGTGTTTCAAAGTCTTCATTCAATAAAACGATGGTCCCGGGAGGTGGAGCACCGCAACGAGGACCTTTAAATTGAACATCAGATGTATCACGAATAATCAATTGTTTTGTAGTTGTGCTGCTGGTCGGAGATGATTTATAGATGGTGTAAATGGCAGTGATGCTTCCGTTCCCTTTCGGCAATTGTATTCCTGCAAAATCAGCATAGGCACTGGTACGCATAGTTGGTTTTACCGAGCTGCCACAACCTTTGGAGATCAATCGATTTTGTGTGCTTTTGTAAACCGAAGTATCGGAATATGTTTTTAAAGTATCGGCTGCATCAAATTCAAAACCCTCCAGCTTCACAAGGGCATTGATGTATCGGTCGTTCATAGCTGTTCCAAGATCAGAAACATTTAAAGAGATAGGCTCCACTTTGTTGTTGATGGAGCCGCCGATCACGTGCTCACCAATCAAACCACCGGTAATTCCTTCAAGACTTGGTATGCCTCCAACGATTTCTTTTACACCCAATACCATATTGCTGTATGAATCAGAAATGGTAAGACCCTTGCATTTTACAAATACTCTTCTGCCAACAGGGTATGTTGTATAAAGACCTGTGGCATTGATTAAAATTTGCATGGCGCCCGTTGAGTCCTGAATAAAAAGCTGCTTGTAGAAGTTGCCACTTTTATCATTGGCCACCACGATACCGGAGATGATCACATCGTTTGTTATTAAATCATAAGTGCCTGGTGTCGTGTGGTATGTTTTCAATCCTGCGATGCTTGTATTGGCTACAATATTCACATTGTCCGTAGGACCCGGCGGCATATCGTATTGTTTTTTACAGCCGAAGATAAACAGTCCCGCCAACACAGCGGCGCATCCAAAATTTCGAATAACATTACTATACATAATCATGAATTTTTAAAATTAAAATCTAAGTCCCATGCTTGCGAAAAAGTTCAAACCATAAGCATAGAATCTTCTGTCAGGAAATTTATTTACATTTTTTTCTGCAAAATCATAACGAAGCTGTTCAAATCCGCCGGATACAATATTCTCATTGTTTAGGATATTGTTGATTCCGAGATTGAAAACAAGAAAAGTTCTTTTCTTCAAACCAGTGAATCTGCGATTCATCAGCCAGGAATACCCTGCAAATACATCCACTGTATATTGCTCCGGTAATCTGGTTTGTCCGATTGTTCTGTACCATGCCAAAGATCCTGGCTCCAAGCCATCTACAGCAGTTTGTGTTCTTCTTACAGGATTGATATCCATGAACATTCTATCAAAGTAGTTGAGATTCACGGTGAGAAACCAAAATTTTGGAGATCTGTAGTCCAGCCCAATGGTGTAGCATTCCTGAGGTGCAGGTAAGTTGTAATTTTTAGAATATACAGTCACATCCTGGTCAAGGACTGCATAGCTGTTATCAACAGTAACAGTAGCTTTTTGACGAGTGGTGTATCTGTAACGGCCAATGGCGGCGGCGGCATTTACGCTAAGCCCCTTATATATTTTTGCTTCCACACCCAACTCTGTACCATAATGCACTTTACCAATATTACTCAGTGCGTAGTTTACAAAGTTTCTATACTCATCATGATAAAAAGTCATTACGTTCATTTGATTTTTAATATCGGTAAAATATCCGTTTGCACGAATTTTAACCTTGGGGGCATTCATCACATAACCACCCTCAAATGAAGCAATATTTTCTGAAGTCAGATTCGATTGAACAAAATCACGGTTTCTTGGAGCAATGAAAGCGTTTTCAAAGAATGGAGCTCTGCTCATGTAGATACCGTTTACAAAAACGTAATTTCTTCCGTCAATTTTATATGTTGCCCCGGTTTTAAATGAGGAATTGAAGAAATTGTAAGTTTTTGATTTTCCGTAGGAATTATCTTTAAACATTCCGCTTCGATAATTTCCGAAACGATGAAAACTGGTGTAAGAATGTTCAGATGCGATGAAAATATCAATTTTGTTGAATTTAAAAATCGTTTGAAGCCATGCGCCTCCTTTTTGTATTTGTATGTCATAGTTGTAACCGAACTCATCTCCTTTTCTTAAAATTCTATTCGGTGTATTCATATTATTCTGACCCGCAAAAGGATTGGTCGGAAAATCTCTCTCTGCAAATTGATTGATGTCTACATAAAAATCTGCACCCAGCAAATCGTCTATACGCTTGAAGTAATTGTTTTTTTGTACCTGATAATTTATTCCTGCAGTAAAAATCACTTTCTCGCTGATAGCTGTATTCAATGTTGATGATGCGTTGAAACGGGTGGTGTTAACTACACGCTCTTCCAGGATATAGTGAGCTCTCCTACCGGAAACATTATTGCCTGTAATCCCATTTACGTTTTGAATTGTTTCAAATGATCCATAATTGGCGTTATATAGTGCATCCCAGTTTATCTGACGTTTATTGATGTCACTTCTCATTGCCTGCATTAATCTTTCACGTTGAACCGGATCTTCCTGATAACTGGGTAGATATCTGTAATAGTCAGGACGTGGATCGGCTGTATTGTACCAGTCCAGTCCCGTTACACCCCTGTCTCCTTTACTGAATGCAACTGATGACATCAATGAAGTATGGTCATTTGGCTTCCACTCATGAGATAAGATTCCAAAAGGTTGGAAGGACCTGGCAACGCTTGCATTTCTTTTGACACCGTTCTGATATCCCCAAAAAGGATTGTAGTAATTGTCGCCGGATATCTCTCTCATTTCCTGAACCGAGGAACCCTGACGTCCGTTTTCTGTAGGAGTCGCAAAAACAACCAGAGATAACAGATGTCTTGAATTGAATCTCTTATCTACGCCACCAAAAAAAGACCAACCGTCATAATAAGTACCATCAGCAAAACCTTCATCGGCCCATCTTCGGGAACCTGAAAAACTGAATGCCCATCCTTTCTTATTTAATCCGGTAGAATGAGTGTACATGAAACGATGAACATAATTCCTGTTTGAATTTGCGTAATTAATACTGGTTTGATTTCTCTGGAATGAAGCACGGGTATCCATATAATTTAAGCCCCCCAAATCACCAAAAGAATATGGTGTAGGTTTCAGTCCCAGTGAATTATCCCGATTCCGTAATACATCATTTAGTCCTCCCCACAAACCGAAAGGAGTAAATCCATTGTCCAAATTTTCCATTGGTACTCCATTCATGTAAGTGCTGAACATATCGGCATCATAACCCCTTGCTCTGAATCGAACCACATTAAAACGAAAAGTGGCTGCATTGAAAAAAGGGTCTCTGCCTGCACTGAGTTGTGAAGAAATGTTTTGAGCACTTCCGTCTTGAGCATCGTTTTCATCAATCGAAACAACGGGAATATTATCCAATTGATCATCTTTAAGTTGATCAACAATGGTTGTATCATTGTTATTGTTTGGTTGAGCTTGATTTTTATTTTGCGCATGTAAAGCAGCCAGGGAAAAAATAAAACACGTACAAATGGATAACAGCAACTTTTTCATGTATTCTCTCTTAAAATGAAATAAAGAGGGCAAAGGTATGATTATACGGCAAATCTGAGGAAAAAAACATTAAAAAAGGAGGAAAAAACTTTAACAATAGAATTTAGAATCAGTGTTCGTAAATTACAGCCCTATTTAGCGTTAACAATATCTGATAAATATCAATCATTCAACAATTTTTAATAAAGATGAATAAACCAACTTTAATCATATTCCTTAGTTTATTTAGCTATCATTGTTTTTCACAAAAAGCAAATTATAAGGTAGCTCTTGTGGGTTTTTATAACCTGGAAAATCTATATGATACAGTAAATAACCCAAATGTAGACGACGAAGAATTCTTGCCGGAAAGTGACCGCCAATATAATTCAACCATCTATTTTGACAAGCTAAACCGTTTATCTGATGTTGTTTCACAGATGGGAACAGATGTAACTCCTGATGGACTTGCTCTGTTGGGTGTTGCAGAAATTGAAAACGATACGGTCTTAACCGATCTTACCAAAACAGATAAGTTAAAATCCCGTAAATGGAAATTTGTACATTATAATTCTCCTGATAAACGCGGTGTGGATGTTGCGCTCTTTTATCATCCAAAATATTTCAAAGTATTACATAGCGAACCATTGTTTGTTCAATTACCCGGTGGTTCAAAAGACTCCTATTTTACCCGCGACATTTTATATGTAAAAGGTTTGCTTGATGGTGATACTGTTCATGTTTTTGTAAATCACTGGCCCTCTCGTTCTGGAGGTGAGGAGAGATCCATACCTGCTCGTGCAGCTGCCGCAGCTACTGCAAAGAGAAGTATAGATTCTTTGATGGCAATCAATCCTTCATCAAAAGTTATTTTGATGGGGGACTTAAATGACGACCCGGTAAGTCCGAGTTTGACCAAAGTCATCGGCTCAAAAGGTGATGCCAAGGAGGTAAAGCCAAATGAAATGTATAACCCCTGGGTTGATATGTATAAAAAAGGACTTGGCACCTCTCCATACCAGGATGCATGGGGATTGTTTGATCAGGTGCTTTGCTCAGGTGCTTGGCTGAATAAAGAGCAATCAGGTTATCACTACTTTAAACAAGTGTTGTTCAACAGAGAATTCATGATTCAAAAAACCGGAAAATGGAGAGGTTATAGCAAAAGAACATGGGATGGAATTACATACAACTACGGATACAGTGATCACTTCCCTGTTTATTTGATGATGCTTAAAAAAGTAGAAGCTCAACAGTAGCTCCTCTTTTTCTCTACAAATACTAGATAATTTTAGAAGAATCCCATGTTCAGGTTTTTATTTTGTTTTCTATTTCTGATTTCCAATATTCATTTTGCAAAGGCTCAAAATAATTCAGATTCATCTTTTATTGAACAGGAAGTTTCTTTAGTCGCATCCCCCGGAAACATTTATGGAACGCTGACTGTTCCAAAACAATTTACTTCAGGCAGAGTAGTGCTCATCATTTCCGGTTCTGGTCCAACAGACCGTAACGGCAACACACCCCTCCTACCCAAGAACAACGATTGCTTTTTAAAAATGGCTCATCAACTCGGAGATCAGGGCATCGCATCATTACGCTTTGATAAACGTGGCGTAGGTGCAAGTAAAAAAGCCATGACAAAAGAGGAAGAAATATCCTTTGATAAGTTGATTCAGGATGTTGTTCAATGGATTGATTATTTAAAAAAAGATGGGAGATTCAAGGAGATAACAGTGGCAGGACATAGTGAAGGTTCTTTATTGGGCATGATTGCCGCTCAACAACGTGCTGACAAATACATTTCCATCAGTGGTGCGGGTTTCCCGGCCGATCAAATCATTCGTAAGCAACTTTCTTCCATACCTACTATGAAAGACAGTACATTCATTACCATCAATGGCATATTAGATTCTCTACGGGAAGGTCATTTGGTAAAGAAATACCCTTTGTATTTAATCTCACTTTTCAGAGCGAGTGTTCAACCCTATTTAATCAGCTGGTTCAAATACAATCCCGTTAAAGAAATTGGAAAACTAAAAATTCCAGTATTGATCATCCAGGGAGACAATGACATACAAGTCGCTGTAGAGGATGCAGAAAATCTGCATAAAGGAAACCCCAACAGCAAACTGTTCATCGTGCCTAACATGACCCACACTTTACGCATCTGCACTTCGAAAGAGCGAAATGAGAATATGAAAACCTATCAGGATTCTACCATGCCACTGGCGGAGGAATGCATACGGGAAATGATAGGATTTATCAAACAGTAGATCTTTAGTTCCACATCTTCGGACACGTGGGTGAATAAGATTAAGCAATTCTGAATTAAATCATAAACTGCGTCAGACAAAATAAGTTCAATGGGAAGATTAATGGGGTTTATGAGTATTGAATGGTTTCAATGAAAGTTCAATAGATTCAACACCTGCTTGTTGTTAGATAAAGTATCAACAACTATAAATAAAGTTTCCAAAGGGATATTTAAGGGTTTATATTTTTTTGCCCTGTAGGGGCAAAATCCACCTAACCTGTCAATGATGTAGGGAAAACGCCCCGTAGGTGGCGTCATAAAAAAAATGCCATGGTTCGAACCACGCTCGAACCATGCTCGAACCAAAATACGTAGTTTCTTAAATTATATTTAGCTGCTGGGTTGTGGTAAATCTGCCTTGGTACGTACCAAGGCAAATATGAGATGGTTACGACGAATTGCTTTAGGCAATTGTCGCAATGCCGACACATCATTAGATGTCGTCAACATACGTACCACGGCAAAAGAAGAAAAGCTAACCCGAGCAGCGTTAACCCGTATGAAGTTTATTCATATTCCACCAGATTAATCCCTAACAACACGCACGGAATACCCAATTACCTTATTGACGTGATCATTAAATATCGTATTTCCTGAACTGGTTAAATACCGGATCCATGCCGTGGAAGATGATTGCTCAGTTGAACTCCACCAAAATGCATTGTAACCTGCTAAAAAATCAAAGTTTCCGTTGAATCGTCGGGAACCACCGGGCATTGCTCCAAATCCACTACTATTGTTGCCGTTTCCATTATTAAGCCAACCACTTGTATTTTTCATGGCCCCACCTACAGTGATGCTTTGATAACAACCTATACATGCTGTATCTGCTGCAGAGTCCAAAGATTTTACGAGTTTATTCCAATCTGAATGAGTCGGAACATGCCAACCTTGAGGAGCCAATCCTCTCGGATCATTTACCGCATACCAATTATATAATCTTCCATAAGTGACAGCATAATTTGCGCTATCGTTATTATACCAACACCATGCACCGGTGGTAAGGTTAGCCCACGCAGTGGGATCAGTAACGTGGGGGATTACATCACCATTGCGATAAGTCGATACATCCAGGTTCTTACTGCACCATATTTGATTACCAATGGTAACACTAGGTAAATTCATAAAATTTGCAGAAGCAGGATTTCCATTGATATTTAACCAAGATGATCCATTGTAGTATTGAGGCTCACCTCCATTAGTGCCGCAATCTGTGCAATAAACCATTAAACCCTGAACCGGATATTGAATAGCATTTCTTTGAGTATAAGTCATGCGAGGGGGGAGAAAACCACTGATGGTAGATTTCAATTCCAACAATGCTGAGGAAGTTGGCGAATTCGTACCAATACCCACGTTCTGCGCTTTTGCCAATTTAAAATTCAAAAGTAAAAAGGCAAAATTAATACCCACTGAAAGACAGATCTTGTACTTATTCATTGGAGATTATTTTTACAAATGTAAGATAATTAAAAAGTAAAATATTCCTGCTATTATGCTTTCCACAGGTATAGCTATACAATACCCGGCTCACGAAGACATAAATGCACATTCTTATCTACGACTTCGGTCAACTTGGATAAAAAGATTTTATATTTTTTTGCCCTGTAGGGGCAAAATCCACCTAACCTGTTGATGATATGGGAAAACGCCCCGTAGGTGGCGTCATCAAAAAAATGCCATGGTTCGAACCACGCTCGAACCATGCTCGAACCAAAATACGTAGTTTCTTAAATTATATTTAGCTGCCGGGTTGTGGCATATTTGCCTTGGTACGCACCAATTTATACGTAATGTGGTACGTACCATGGCAAATATGAGATGGTACGTGCCACGGCAAAGCAAAAACAAAAAAGCCCCGTTCTTTCGAACAGGGCTTTAAAACTATGCGTAAAAAATTAATCTTCTACCTTAATCTTTCCTTTAGACTTAGCAATCACCTCTTCGGCAATGTTGTTCGGTGCAGGAGAATAATGACTGAACTCCATGGTAGACGTAGCGCGTCCGCTGGACAATGAACGCAGTTGCGTTACATAACCAAACATTTCGCTCAATGGCACTTTTGCTTTAATTACCTGAACGCCATGCTTGCTGTCCATTCCTTCCAACATACCACGACGACGGTTCAAGTCACCGGTCACATCACCCATATATTGATCGGGAGTCAACACTTCCACTTTCATGATGGGCTCAAGTAATACCGGCTTCGCTTTTCTACCGGCCTCACGGAATCCTTGTTTAGCACAAAGTTCAAATGACATCGCATCAGAGTCCACCTGGTGGAAACTTCCGTCTTTTACATTGATCTTCATATGCTCCATTGGATAAGCCGCCAACACACCTGTGTTCATAGAAGCTTCAAAACCTTTCTGTATGGCAGGAACGAATTCTTTTGGTATGCTACCACCAAACAATGAGTTTACAAACTGGAATTGACCTTTTCCTTCTTTCAGGAACTCTTCATCAGCAGGTCCTATTTCGAAAATGATATCGGCAAACTTACCGCGACCACCCGTTTGTTTTTTCAATACTTCACGATGCTCAATCGTCATTTGGAAGGCCTCTTTATAAGCAACCTGAGGAGCACCCTGGTTGATCTCTACCTTAAACTCACGCTTCATACGATCCACGATGATCTCCAAGTGCAATTCACCCATACCACTCAAGATAGTCTGACCGGTATCTTCATCTGTCTTTACACGTAAGGTTGGATCTTCTTCTACCAACTTGGCAATCGCCATACCCATCTTATCAACGTCAGCCTGTGTTTTTGGCTCTACCGCAATAGAGATTACGGGCTCAGGGAAAGTCATTGCTTCCAATACTACAGGATTGTCTTCATTACATAAAGTATCTCCTGTTTTGATATCTTTAAAACCAACGCCCGCTCCGATATCACCGGCTTCGATGAAATCAATTGGGTTTTGTTTGTTGGCATGCATCTGCATGATACGACTGATACGCTCTTTCTTACCGGTGCGGGTATTCAATACATAAGAACCCGCATCCAATCTACCTGAGTATGCGCGGAAAAACGCAAGACGTCCTACGAATGGATCGGTCATGATTTTAAAGGCAAGCGCAGAGAATGGTTCTTTTGCATCCGCCTTACGTATCACCTCTTCTCCATTATCCGGATTGGTTCCTTTTACTGCCTCAATGTCCAATGGACCAGGCAGATAACGGCATATCGCATCCAATGCAGTTTGTACACCTTTATTTTTGAAAGAAGAACCACACATCATTGGAATGATAGAAATGTCAATTACCGCCTTACGAATTGCTTCGTGCATTTCAGCTTCAGTGATACTGTTTGGATCATCGAAGAATTTCTCCAATAATTTTTCATCATACTCAGCAACAGCTTCAACGAGATGCTGACGCCATTCGTTTACTTCATCCACCATATCAGCTGGAATAGGCACTTCCTGATAAGTCATACCTTGTGTAGCATCATCCCAAATGATTCCTTTCATGGTAATCAAATCTACCACACCCTTGAAATTATCTTCAGCTCCAATAGGCAATTGCAAAGGAACTGCTTTTGCTCCGAGCATTTCTTTTACCTGCTTAACCACATTCAAAAAGTCGGCACCGCTGCGATCCATTTTATTTACGAATCCGATACGTGGTACACGATAACGGTTTGCCTGACGCCAAACGGTTTCAGACTGTGGCTCCACACCGGATACAGCGCAGAACAACGCCAACAGACCATCCAGTACACGCAAAGAACGCTCCACCTCTACGGTAAAGTCCACGTGACCCGGAGTATCGATAATGTTGAATTTGAATTGTTTTGTGTCAGCAACTTTCTGACCCTGATTGGTTGGAAAGTTCCAGAAACAAGTGGTAGCCGCAGAAGTAATCGTGATACCACGCTCCTGCTCCTGTGCCATCCAGTCCATGGTGGCGGCACCTTCGTGCACTTCACCAATTTTATGATTCACACCGGTGTAATAAAGAATACGCTCGGTGGTTGTGGTCTTTCCCGCATCAATGTGAGCGGCAATACCAAAATTTCGTTGATAACGTAAATCTGCCATAGTAGTAATTTGAAGCTAGTTTATAATTGTTGAATGAATAGAAAATGTAAACCGGATCGATACCGATTAATATGGATGATATGATATAATGACTCTCATAAATCGCCAAAAGCATTGATGACAAATCTCCCTTTTAGCGGCGCAAAGGTAATGTTTTATTGCTATTTCTCAAAGAAAAAGTAGATAGATTACAACTGAACGATTCACCTGATCCAAGCACTATTCAGCAGTTTTTTAGTAAATTGCCGCTTCAAAACTGACAAAAAGTCCCCTAATTCCGTTTTTACAGGAGTCTCTTGTCCTACGATGTTCACATATGCCAATAAATCTTATCAGATTCAGAATGAAAGGTCTTCGAATATCAATTACCCTTTTTGTATTTTTATTTAATATAATAACTGCGCAAGCGCAAGATTTCCTCAAAAATGACACCATAATCAGAACTTTTGACTACAAAAGAGATTATTTTAATTTATTGGATAGCTCAAAAGAGGTCAACCATCCTTATAACTATAAGAAGCTTCTTAAAAGATTTCAGGAAAATGATTCCACTCTCACCAATATGGAGGTGCTGGCACTTATGATCGGGTATACCGATAATCCCCATTTTAAACCGATGGAGGATATGGAAAAGGCAAACGAAATTTTTGATCTCAATAAACATGCACAATTTGAAGAAGCTATCAGAACAGGATTATTGTTCATCAGAAATCACCCATTGAATCTACTAACATTGAGGGAGTTGTCTTTTGCATATGGGCAAATGGCTAAAAAATTAGCCAACAAACTTGAGTTTGAACATGTGATTGAATACCAGGATAGTGCAAAATATTACATGTCACTGAATGACAAGATCATGGAAGCCATGATTTTTAGCGGTAAAGGCAGAAAATCTACGGAACCAATCTTTTCACTTGGATTAGACGATGGGGAACATTTTATTTTCAATGTCGGCTATAAAGTTGACAGAAAAAATACAGATTGGGATAAGAATGGCAATTTTATGGAAATCATTCGAGCCCTTATCAATGATACCGAAACGGAAATGTTTTATTTTGTAATACAGCATGCAAAAGCATTGGCCGATGGCGAAGACTGGAGACCAAGACCTCCTGTTGCCAAGAAACCGAAAGAAAGCGATAAGAACAAACTAAAGAGACTCACTGCGCTATCTGACAGTGCACGTGCTACACTCACCGGTGATGATTCAGTTTATTGGGCTAAAGTCCTGATAAAAAGAAGTAAAGAGAGTCCAAAAGAAAAATTCAAGAGATTGAGTGCACTCACAGACAGCGCACGTGCTTTGCTTAATAGCGAGGACTCTGCTTTTTATGTAAATACAATCAATAATAAAAACAGAGAGTCTGATAAAGACAAATGGAAACGTTTGAATGCAATGTCTGACAGTGCCCGTAACTTACTTACCGGAGAAGATTCGGTTTTCTGGTCAAATCAAGTTGCTAAAGCAAACGAAAAATCAAACAAAAAGAAGCACAGGGGGAAACAAAATGATGAAATAAATTACTCAGACAGTTCACGCATAACTTTAGACAGTGGTTCGATTTCATTGAATACCAAGGAAAGCAAAAAGTCTAAAAAACGTAAGAAAGACAAATCTGAAAAAGATGAAGAACAACAAGTCAAGGTAAATGCCACAGACAGTTTATCCGCAAATATCACAACAGCAGAAAACAAGCAAGAAACTAGCAATGATAATAGCGAAGCAAAAAATGATAAGAAATCAAAACGATCCAAAAAATCAAAAAAGAAGGAAAATGACGAGAAGAACTCATCCGATGAGATAAATACCAACACAGTCCCTCCTATTGTATCTCCTACTGTAGTTGTGAATACCCCTGATATCAAACCAACCAATCCAGATCCTGAAAAAGAAACAAAAAAACGTAAGAACAGAAAATTAAGGAAAGAAAAAAGTGAGCGAGAAGCATCTGAAAAAGATTCCCTGAATAATAATATAATACCATCATCAATTGATTCCAATAATACGAATCCAATAACTACCCCTATTCAAGAAACAAAACAACCAGATCCTGTTACGTCAACAAGTATTGATACAAGCAATGTCATTCCAACAACTGCGCCTGTTCAAGAAATAAAACAAAAAGATCCTGTTGCACCAGTAGTTGTAGATACAACAACCAATGCCCCAGTTTCGACTCCAATACAAGAAACAAAACAACCAGATCCTGTTGCACCAGTGGTTGTAGATACAACAACCAATGCCCCAGTTTCGACTCCAGTACAAGAAACAAAACAACCAGATCCTGTTGCACCAGTGCTTGTAGATACAACAACCATTGTCCCAGTTTCGACTCCAGTACAAGAAACAAAACAACCAGATCCTGTTGCACCAGTAGTTGTAGACACAACAACCAATGCCCCAGTTTCGACTCCAGTACAAGAAACAAAACAACCAGATCCT
>CAZXSR010000005.1:0-19552 GCA_964643315.1 uncultured Ferruginibacter sp. | reverse complement strand
GATCCTGTTGCACCAGTAATTGTAGATACAACAACCATTGCCCCAATTTCGACTCAAGCACAAGAAACAAAACAACCTGATCCTGTTGCACCACCAAGCGTTGACACAACGAAACCTGCCAACCCATCAAATGAAGCAGAATCATCGAATAAATCAAATGCGATGGAAAATTCAGATAAAAAAGAGAACTCTGGGAACAATCCAAACCTGCCAACTGATAACAAAACGAACGGGACACAACATCAGTCACAGCCCGCCAAGCAGGAGACTGGTGATAACACTTCCCCCAACTAATCTTTGATGATAACTACATTTAGTTGACCTACCTACTATTTATCCAATAAAAAAAACCGCGATAAACGCGGTTTTTTTTATTGGAGTTTGTTTTGGTAATTATACTTTGAAGTGAGCAAAAGCTTTATTTGCTTCAGCCATACGATGTGTATCTTCTTTCTTTTTGAAAGCAGCACCTTCACCTTTGCTTGCTGCTACGATTTCGTTGGCCAATTTATCAGCCATACTACGACCGTTACGCTCACGACTATAACGAATCATCCATTTCATACTAAGAGATATTTTGCGATCTGCACGTACTTCTGAAGGAATCTGGAAAGTAGCACCTCCAATACGACGACTGCGAACTTCTACACTTGGAGTTACATTTGCCAATGCTTTTTTCCAAACTTCGTATCCGTTTTCTCCGGTAAACTTGGCTACTTTATCGAGTGAATCATAAAAAATTGTGAAGGCTACACTTTTCTTACCTTGCCACATTAAACAATTCACAAAACGTGTTACCATTTTGTCATTGTAAACGGAGTCAGGTGCTAGAGGAATCTTTTTCGGTTGTGATTTACGCATGTCTAATTATGCTTTTTGCGTGGTGATTAACTTAATTATTTATTTTTTTGCTTTTTCTTTCTTAGTACCGTACTTACTACGGCTCTTTTTACGATCTTTCACACCTGCAGTATCCAAACTACCACGAACGATGTGATAACGTACCCCCGGAAGATCTTTTACCCTTCCTCCACGAATCAAAACAATAGAGTGTTCCTGTAAATTGTGTCCTTCTCCAGGTATGTATGCAATAACCTCAATTTTATTGGTCAAACGTACTTTCGCCACTTTACGCAAAGCTGAGTTTGGCTTCTTTGGAGTTGTTGTGTAAACCCTTGTACAAACACCACGACGTTGCGGACAACTGTCAAGTGCTCTTGATTTACTCTTCGCGCGGATGATTTCGCGTCCTTTTCTTACTAACTGTTGAATGGTAGGCATGAATCTGCTTCTTTATTTTTTGGAGGGCAAAGGTAACAGTATTAAATCAAATTCAGAAAAAAATATGGTTTAAAATGAGCGATTCTCACAAAAAAAGTCGCAAAAAGCGACTTTTTTTATAATTATATTTATTTTTTTAATTATACAGGAAGCATCCATCCATGAACGTCGGGATCAACGCCATAACGAATACGATTTAGACGATCTTTAATTTCAGGAGCTGCTTTCCAATTTTCAACATCAAATTTCATTTCGTAATCCTTGTATTTCAGTTCTTTGATGAGCGAAATCGTCGCCGCAGTACCGGTTCCAAAAACCTCTCTCAATTGACCGGCCTTATGCGCTTCAATGATTTCATCTATGCTCAATTCGCGTTCTTCTACTTTCATTCCCATATCTCTCAAAACAGTCATCACACTGTCGCGTGTTACACCTGCCAAAATGGTTCCTGCCTGTAAATCAGGAGTTACTACCGTATCTCCAATAATAAAAAATACATTCATCGTACCGCATTCCTGTACATATTTATGTTCATAGGCATCGGTCCACAAAACCTGATCGTAACCTTTACGTTTTGCCTCTGCTGTTGCAAACATGGCAGCACCGTAGTTTCCGGCTGCTTTGGCATATCCCACTCCACCTGGTACTGCTCTCACATATTGCTCCTCTACATAAATTCTCATTGGTGTGCTGTAGTAAGGACCAGTTGGACTCAAAATAATCATGAATTTATAATTGTCACTTGGTCTAACTCCAATCAATTCATCTGAACTGAACATAAAAGGACGAATGTAAAGCGAATGATCTTCCTTTTGAGGAATCCAGTCTTTATCCATAGACACCAGGGTCTTCATTCCTTCCATAAAAATTTCCTCGGGCACGACCGGCATTTCCATTCGCTCAGCAGATACATTAAATCTTCTGAAATTATCTACGGGTCTGAATATAGATGCGTCCCCCTGTTGGTTTTTGTACGCTTTAATCCCTTCAAATATCGCTTGCCCATAATGCAAGGAAGCAAGCGCAGGAGAAAGCATCAAAGATTGATAGGGCATAATCTCTACATTTTTCCAAGATCCGGATTCGTAATCGGCCACCAGCATATGGTCGGTGAAATATTTTCCGAATGGAATATTCTCTAGGTTAACCTCACTCAATCTGCTTTGAGGTACTCTTTTGATATGAAAATTGGCGGCTGCAATCATATGCTTAACTTTACTGCAAAGAAACAAAAAAAACACCCCTATTTTACTGCGTTTATGAGTTTTGAGAAATTTCAACTTAATTCGGAAATCGTATCGGAAATCTATAATAATTCGATATTCATTTTAGAAGAGAAGCAAGCAAATACACAATCTGTTGATAGCATGATGCCCCCTCATTTAGGCAATTACCAAAAACAAATCCTGATTTTCGTCTCAAATGAGCAACATCCTTTCCTTGCAGACCCTGAAATGGACTTACTAACCGCAATTTTAAACGCGTGTAAATTATCTTTCAATGACGTTGCCCTTTGCAATTGTTTCAAAAATAATTCTTCTGATATAGATGCCTATTTCCAAAAAATGAACCCTACAAAAACAATTCTTTTCGGCCACAATCCGATTCTTCATATCACGGGTAATATCAAAGAGTATCATCCATTGCAATTGGCAAAAGGTGAATGCTTGCTTTCTCAAGATCTTTCATTCTTGTTAGCCAACCCCGATTCCAAAAAAATATTATGGGATGCATTGAGGGTTTTATTCAAAATTTAATCATTTATGACCAAATTGATATTTGCAACCAATAATGCGCATAAAGTTTCTGAAATTCAGAATATCGTTCCGAATAATATTAAAATAATTACACTTCGTGAAGCAGGAATTGAAATTGAAATCCCCGAACCTCATGATAGTTTAAAAGCAAATGCTTCTGAAAAATCCCGAGTAATTTATCAATTGACAAAGCATGATTGTTTTGGTGAAGACACCGGCCTTGAAATTGATGCATTGAATGGAGCACCGGGTGTTCGAACAGCAAGATATGCAGGTCCTGATTGCAAGGCAGACGAAAATATGAAAAAGGTATTGGAGGAATTGGAGCAAATTACAGAAAGGTCAGCGCGATTCCGAACCATCATTTCCTTAATCATCAACGGTGAAGAGCAGATATTCGAGGGGATTTGTGAAGGATCTATTGCCACTCAGCCTTCGGGAGCAAAAGGATTTGGTTATGACCCTATATTTATTCCTGCGGGCGATCACCGAACCTTTGCCGATATGAATAGTGCAGAAAAAAATAAATTCAGTCATCGTAAAAAAGCAACTGATCAGCTTATCTCATTCTTACAAAATCATGGCACGCATTAAACTTACTTTCCCCGAAAAAAGCCTCGGAACCATTCGCATTCCCATCCGAATCACTGATGTGAATTATGGCAATCATGTGGGAAATGATTCCATTGTATCGATTATACACGAAGCCCGAGTTGCCTGGTTGGCTCAAAACAAAATGAGCGAGATGAATATTGGGGGATGTTCGATTATCATGAATGAACTGGTGGTAAATTATTTGCAGGAATCATTTTACGGAGATGTCCTTGACGTTTCATTAGGAGTTGGTGAATTAAGTATTAGCGGATTTGAACTCTATTATAAATTGGATTGTGTACGCGACAATAAAAACATTACTATTGCCGTAGCAAAAACAGGCATACGTTGTTTTGATTATCAGACCAGAAAAGTATGTCAGGTTCCTGAAAATTTTATAAAGACCATTCAGACAAATTAATCGTTCCAGATCTTCCAGTTCGCTTCGGCTTGTTCAATAAACATGCGATATCCATTCATTGTTGTTGCACCAAATTCCCTGGCTTTCTTAAGAAAAGCCGTCTCCTCCGGATTATAAATCAAATCAATGAGGAGATGCTTTCTTGAAATGCCTTCATAGGGAAGACTGGGGAATGCTTCAGTATTAGGAGCCATTCCCATCGGGGTTGCATTAATAATTAGCGTATGATCAGCTACGCTAGCCGATGTGAGCCGGTCGTATCCAATCACATTTTCTGTCTGATGCAACCTCGGATTTCTGCTGACCAAAAGGAAAGGAATCTTCAGTTTATTCAACACATATTGTACACAGGCCGAGGCCCCTCCGGTACCAAGTATAAGGGCTTTTTCATGCATCGTGGCTGTGTCATTAGGTAACATTTTTTCAAATCCAATAATATCGGTATTGTACCCAATGAGTTTACCCTCTTCAATTTTAATACAATTTACAGCCCCTACCCCTTCGGCCTCCTTGTCCAATTGATCCAAAAATGTAAGCACTTGTTTTTTGTAGGGAACTGTCACAGCCAATCCCCTCAACTCGGTATGAGTATGAATCAACCCAGGAAGAAAATCAATGGCAGATATTGGAAATAACTCAAAGCGTGCATCAGAAATTGATTCGATTATGAATTTTTCCTCAAAATATTTTTTTGAAAAAGAATGCCCCAATGGATATCCGATAAGTCCAAATGTTCGCATTGTTTAATTGGACTTCTCTTTTTTATCAAGATAAAAATGAAAGGTATCGCCACGAAGTCCGATACGCATGGTTTCAAGAGGAAGAACCTCAGATGGAGCGATGTTACCCAAATTCACATTGCATCCAATCAATTCTAGAAAATAGAGTTGCTGGGCTTTTTGAGGCGCTTCCCAGATTATTTTTTCGGAGGGAATTTGGGTAAGAATTTCCTGAACAAGTCCTTCCCGAACTTCACCTGAACCTCTATAAATACCTACATTTCCTGCCTCTCTTGCTTCTGCGATAACATAAGTGGAGCCGGCACTTAATTCTGCTCTCATTAATTCAATCCATTTATAAGGTGGGATGATATGTGCCGCATCTTTACTACCCACCTCGCTTAAAACTGTTCCAAGTGCAGCCATTTTTTCAATGTAATTACATTTAACAACATGATCTATTGTTATAGAACCGTCACTGACTTCCATATAAGTAATATTATAATCCTTGCAGACTTTCAGGTAATCATCGAACTGATTTCGAATAACAAAAGCCTCAAAAAGGGTACCGCCAAAGTAAACCGGAATATCTGCTTTTTGGTATACCTCTATCTTTTCTCTGAGCTGTGGTGTTACATATGAAGTACCAAAACCTAATTTAATCATATCTATATGTGAACTGGATACACTCACAAGATTTTTAGATTCTTCTATACTCAATCCTTTATCCATTACCATGGTCAATCCGTTTTTACGGGGTTTGATACTGCGGTCCGGCATTTGCGTCAGTTGGAAATTCATCTTTCAGTTATTTTATTTGATATCAAGGGTACTTTGCATTGAGTAAATGCAAAGTATACCTGTTATTTTCTTTAATTTTTTTGCGAAGATAAAAAAATATCCAAGATGTTTCAGTAATGAACTGATGTTATCGAGATCTTGATTTGTTTCTTTTGTAACGGGATATTAGTTCAATGATGACAGAACTTTGTAAATGCGCGGGATCTATATCCAAGAATTTATTGATTAATTTAGGATTCGCTTTCATTGCAGCCTCAAGATATAACAAACCCTGTTTTTGCATACCCATAGCGATTAAAAAAGCAGCTTTGTAATAAACAAAAATTGGCTTTGCATGTGTTTGTTCAAATGCTACTGCAGCACAATTATACCCCTCCTCAAACAGTGCTGACTTATAGAAACAATTCAATAATTCTACCCAGCCACCCATATTTTTAGGACGAACCCTCACTGCAACACCCAAATATTGAATGGCTTCTTCATATTTTGATAACTGTAAAAAACAACGACCGATTGCCAAATTAAATTCAGGTTGATGAGGATATTTCTTTATTGCCTGCTCCAAATATTTAATCGCCTGGTCCCAATTCAATTGGTTCATGTAAGTGTTCGCGATTTTCAATAACATCATGGCATCTTCTGGCTCTACATGATAAGCCTTTTTGTAATAAAATCTGGCCTGAGCGGGATTGCCCAATTTATCATAACAGTGCCCGATAGCCTCTAAAATAATAGATTCCGGTCTGCTCAATTCAGAAACAATCAATAAAGACTCAATCGCTTCTCTGTATTTTCTCAATCGGATATTGGCATCAGCCATATTGCGATATGCATAGTCAAATTTTTCATCGATAGCTACTGCATATTGATATGCATCAATTGATTTTTCGTACAATTTAATTCCCTGATAAGCCGAACCTAAATTAAACCAAGCCAAAGTACAGTATGGATAGTCATCAATTATTGTCTGATGCAAACGAATCCCCTCCTCATTTCTACCGGTCATGTCTGTCCAAAAACAAATTCTGTATAGTGCTTCTTCATTGGTAGGCTGTATTTCAAGAATAAATTTCAAACAATCAAAGACTTTATCAAAATCTTGATAATCATCGTACACGTCTGTAAGTTCAAATAATAGTTCTATTTTTTCAGACCCTTCAAAATAATCCAAAGCAGATTCCAACAATGACGCTGCCTCCTCCTGCCTGTCCAAAGCAAGCAATGCCTCAGTTTTTAATATGAAATAACTTGGATCTGACCTGTCAAATAAATAAGATTTTTCAAGTATATACAAGGCCTCTTCAGGCTTATTCATTACCAATAATACATCTGCTTTTTTTATCATTAATCTGGAGGATTGGGCATGCTGCTCAAGTCCAAAATCTGCAGCACAAACCGCGTTGTTGGATTCCTCCTTTTCAATAAAATGATCAATAAGCATCTCAAAGGCCTCCTCTTCCAGGTAGGTGAATTGTCCCAATTTGAGAGACTCAAATTGATTTATTAAATTATTTAATTCGTTTGAGGGATCGCGAAATGAATCAAAGCTCATAGTGTAATTTATGAAAAACGTCTAAAACTGAGGATGAGTAAACCAAAAAAAGTTACCCACATCTTCCAAAATTTTGAAATTTGGTTTTTTTTTCACTATATTTGTACAGGAAATATTGTTTTATACACATCCGCCACATTTAAAACTGAACGTATGAAGAAGATTGCAAGAAATGGATTTTTGGCTTCACTTTTATGTGGTGTAGTACTTTTTTCATTCGCCGACAGGGGCGTAAGAAAAAAGGCGAAATCCAAACAACAGGTTGTATTAAATGTAAGCCCGTCTGAAGCACTGAAAAAGAAAATTCATGAAATGAAGACTGGTGATGTTACTTACTGTGATGACGAGTCGAATCCAAGAGTCATCAAATCATTCCAAAAAGGCAACACCATTTATTTACTGCCTACTCCACAAAAAATTTTCACCACTGAAGTTAAACAAGGTTACACCGGCTTAAAAATTGTAATTAAATCAAAATAATCTTTATTGTCTTTTCATATAAAATTCAAAAGCCCCTAACGTGGGGCTTTTTTCATGATGTTATTTCTTTTTCATTTCCTGCAGTTTTCGTTGACTCTCCTGCATGGCCTCAATGCGCTCCTGCCACTTTGATTTCTTGACCGGCTTCTTCCTATTCTCTGCAATTTGTTCAAGGATTTTTTCCGGGTTAATTATGTATTTCTGAATGACAACCTGCATGAGTAAAGTAATTGTATTGGATATGGTATAGTACCAGGTTAATGCAGATGGTAAATTATTAAATACCCCTAATAATAAAACTGGGAAAATATAAGGCATGTATTTCATCAAAGGATTGCTGTTATCCTGCATATTGGACATACCATATAATGATATCAATAAACTGGTTATTACTGCAGTCAATGTAAATAAACTCACATGATTGCCATAAAATGGAATATCAAATGAAAACTGTGCGATTGAATCATATGATGCAAGATCTGAAGACCATAGGAATGCCTTGCCTCTTAAATCTATGTTTGCCTGAAAGAAATAATACAGCGACATGAAAATGGGAATTTGCAGCAGTGCCGGAATGCATCCGCCAAGGGGACTAACTCCGGCAGATTTCCAAAGTTTCATTTGTTCCATCCCAAATGCTTGCTGATCATCTTTAAATTTATCACGCAGAGCATCAACCTCTGGTTTCAGCGCTTTCATTTTTGCTCCACTCAAGTAACTTTTATACAATATGGGTGATGTAAACAATCTGATGATGAGTGTGAGAAGTAAAATAACCAATCCCATACTTGCAATATGCTTCTGCAAATAATCAAATACAGGTAGTAAAAAGTAACGATTGATGTGTTTTACAAATGCAAAAATGCCTGATCCATAAGGCACCATTGTTTCCATTTGATTATTATATGAGTTCAAAATATTATAATCACTTGGACCCATATACCAGTTGATCATCGCATGTTTCGTTTCGCCGGAACCTTCCAATATAACCTGACCATTGGATCGATATTTTGAGAGATGCAAGGAATCCTGCGGTGTAAACGAAGTCCACGATGCCGTTACATTTGAGAAATCATTTTTACACTCTAATGCGTTAATAAAAAACTGACGCTTCACCCCCATCCAATTGATTTTATTGGAAAAAGACAATGCATCATCTTTTGACATATATTCAAAATCCGACTTATCCCCTTCACTGAAACAAAAATGTGTTTGTGTTGCCTCATATCGAAAATCTTTTTCGATGGCAGGGATATCCATATCCCATATCAGGTTTATTTTGTCCTGATCAAATAGCGATGATGTGCCGGAGTATTGCATGTCCAAGTTGATACGGTAATCATTTGCAGGAATGATATATTGGTGTTGAATTAAAGAGGACATTCCCACTTTTGCCTGATAGGTCAAAACAGAAGTCCCGTCAGATTTTTTTTTCAACGGCTGTGCAATAAAGTATGTTTCAGAAATATCCTTAGACTGTGTACCTGATTTGTAACGATATGAAACAGACCCATTGGCACTGTCCATAAGCATAACCGGCTTGCCGGAATGTTTATTGTATTTTTTCAGCAATACTTGAACGGGGCGGGCTCCTTTACTAGAAAATGTTATTCTTGCTACTTCGTTTTCTACAACTTGAAACTCTTCTTTCTGTTGTATAAGTGTATCTGATACCAACGGCAGCTGACTCAACTCTTTTTTCTTGATTTCATTTTGTTGTTTTTTTTGAACCAACGCGAGTGAGTCTGATCGTTTTTTTTGAGCCCCTTCATATTCAAGGCGATTCTTACTGTTGATGGTAAATAGTGCAATTAATAAACCGGCCAGCAAAATAAATCCAATGGTTGTGTTTTTATCTGTTCCCATGTAAAAAATTGAGGTGTAAAGGTACTTAAATTGATTGTTGTGAAATGATATTCGATAACATAAAAAGAGCTCCGCGATGGGAGCTCTACTATCTTGCAAATAATTGATTATTTCTTTGCTGTGGCAGCTGGAGCAGCGCCTGCTTTTGGAGCAGCAGCTTCCTCTTGCTTTAACTGACGTGTCATTGTAATCGATGCAATAGGAATACGGGGTGAATTCATCAATTCCATATTTTGGGCAACAATATCTTCAACACGAATATTTTCATTCAATTGCAAATTTGAAATATCCACTTCTATACACTCGCGAAGGTATTTAGGATAGGTCTTAATCTTTACCGACTTCATTTTAAGCACCAGCTTTCCTCCGGCTTTGACACCCGCAGGAGCTCCAACATACTTTAGAGGTAAAGTTGCTATCACTTTTTTATCTTCCACTAGCTCCAGAAAGTCGATATGTATCAACTCATCTGTTACTTTATCAAATTGCAAATCTTTTAAAATGCAACGATAAGCGTTTCCATTGATTTGTACATCCGCTAACATAAACTCAGATGTGTAAACAATAGATTTAAAGGAAGCTGCCGGAGCTGAAAAATTAATTTCAGATTTGCCACCATAAATTACTCCCGGCACGAGTTTCTGAGAGCGAAGTTGGCGGGTGGCTTTTTTTCCGCTTTCGGTCCTCAGCTGACCTACGATAGTAATTGATTTCATTGATTAATGGTTATTTTGTGAGGCGCAAATTTACAGGATTTCAGCCAGAGTGCAAACAAAACTTAAAACTTATTGAAAGTCAGTGTTTTATTTACAGCTTTGCCCCCCTTTCTACCAATTTAGAACGTATAAAGAGACTATTGATACTTTTATTTTCGTAAGCATGGCGCAGTGCAACGGCAAATAATTCATCTACCGACAACACATTAATTTTATTTGACTTTTGTTTAAGAGGGATGGTGTCACATACTACCAATTCCTCCAATACGCTTTGCTCAATATTTTCATACGCTTTCCCACTCAAGACCGGGTGTGTGCAAAAGGCACGGACCGAACGAGCACCCTTATCAAGCATTAATGCTGCACTCTTGGTTAAAGTCCCACCTGTATCGCATATGTCATCCAATAAGACAATGTCGCGATCTTTTACATCTCCTATCAAGACCATGCCTGCAATTTCATTTGCTCTTTTACGGTGCTTGTCGCAAATAACCATATCGCATTCAAAATAAGTTGCTACTTCTCTAATCCGATTTGCGGAACCAACATCAGGTGCAGCAAATACAAGATTATTTAATTGCAAACTCTGAATGTATGGGATGAAAATGGCAGATGAATCTAAATGATCCACAGGAATATCAAAGTAACCTTGAATTTGTGGAGCATGCAAATCCATGGTCACCACACGATCTGCACCTGCTGCAACCAGCATATTCGCGACCAATTTGGATGCAATGGAAACCCTTGGTTTATCTTTTCTATCCTGTCGTGCATAACCATAGTATGGAATTACTGCGATTACTTTATATGCAGAAGCTCTTTTGGCTGCATCAATCATCAGCAATAACTCCATTAAATTATCTGTGGGAGCAAAAGTGCTTTGTACCAAAAAAACAAACTGACCTCTGATGCTTTCTTCAAACTCTACACCAATCTCACCATCACTGAACTGACGAATATTGACTTTACCCAGAGGAACACCAAATTTATCGGCAATTCTTTTTGCCAGATGTTGTGACAATCTCCCCGAAAAGATTTTTGCACCTGAGTCCATAAAAAATATTTTTTGAATTTTATTAAGCGAAATTACATTGACTTTTGCTTTTTCCTGTATTAACTTTTACACACTGCATGGAAACAAATCATATCCCCTTATCTGAAAGGCCAATTATTGAGCAGCCCGACATCAAACTGAAGAAATTTGGAGCCGAAATCCTAACAGATGCTGAACTTCTAGCGATCATATTACGCACCGGTGTAAAAGGTCGGTCTGCCATTGATATTTCACATCAAATACTCTTATACGCTCATCATAGTCTGCACAGACTGGCGAGTATTCAGCCACGCGAGCTCGAACAAATAAAAGGTGTCGGAAAGAGTAAATCATTGATCATTGCTGCTGCTATGGAGTTGGCAAAACGGAAGCAGCTTTCCCATCCGTTAGAGAGAAAAAAAATCACCTCTAGTAAAGAAATCGCTGATTTTTTAAAAATAAAAGTAGGTGACCTTGGATATGAAGTATTTGGTGTTGTATATCTTAACAGGGCGAACAGAATCATCACTTACGAACTCATTAGTAAAGGGGGGATCACTGGAACCGTTGCCGACACCAGAATTATTTTGAAAAATGCAATCATGCAAGGGGCCACCGGTATCATACTTTATCACAATCATCCTTCAGGCAACCTTCAGGCAAGTCAAGCCGACATCATACTCACCAAAAAAATTATTTCAGCTGCGGAATTCATGGACATAAAAGTACTGGATCATCTGATCATCAGTCATGAAGGATATATGAGCTTACTGGATGAGGGGCTAATTGCTTAGATAATAAACACTAATCTTTTATACAACGAATTGACATTCCACTGATGCGCGAATAGTTGGAGCTTATGACGGCCCCATTCAAATTGAGTATACTCCTTGTGATAGCATTAGTAGTTGACCCTGATGCAAGATTGGTAGACCAGTAGTATCCCCATTCTGCGATATCAATAAATAACCCTGTAGTTGTTCGCATTCCTCCACCGGATCCGGTAAATCCGCTACTGTTTGTTGCTCCGGTATTTGGAATAAGCCACAGTGCTGTATCGGTTGATTTCAAAGACCCTCCGGCCGAATTGCTTTGCACACCTGTTAATGTTGTATCTGTTGTGGCGTCCAAACATTTGATTAATACATTCCATTCAGAATTTGTAGGAATATGCCAACCTTCCGGAGCCAATCCACGAGCATCATTGACCGCATACCAATTGTAGAGTCTTCCATATTTACTCGCATAAGTGGCTGAATCGTTGTTATACCAACACCATGCTCCCTGTGTAGTTGTACGCCATGAGGTTGATGAAGTGATTTGAGGAATTGAATCTCCATTTCGGTACGTGCGTACGCTCAAGTTTTTAGTCATCCAAATTTGATTACAAATTTGTACCGAGGGGAAAAATTGAGGGGTGGTAAAAGTTAGCTCAGTGCCATAAGATGTGCCTGTTACATTGGTTGCATAAGCCCTGTAATAATAGGTTGTTTTGTCTGTAAGACCTGATATGTTGCTTGAAAAACTACCCACTCCTGTACCATCTGTTGTCTTTGTTGACAATGCAGTTGTTGGGCTGGAGGACGTACTCCAAACAACACCTCTTGCTGTGATGGCTCCCCCACCGTCTGAAGTGACACTACCTCCACCAGATGCGGTAAAAGAAGTTACCGATGTAATAGGAATAGTTGTGATGGTTGGTAATGACGGTGCTGCTGTTGTAAATGTACTTTCTGAACCGTAGGCAGTACCTTGATTATTTACAGCATATGCCCTAACGTAATATGAAGTAGCTGGACTTAAGCCTGTCATGTTGGCACTGAAACTACCAGTTCCCGATCCATTTGATGTTTTTGTTGAGAGTGAAGTTGTGGGATTTGCTGAAGTTGACCAAACAATACCCCTAGCAGTTACAGCAGCCCCACCATCACTACTGATGTTACCTCCACAACCAGCAGTGGTTCCTGTAACATTGATAATCGCATTTGTGGTTATTGTAGGTGTAGATAATGGTTTAGTCGTGAACGTGCTGTCTGCACCATAGCCTGTTCCTGTACTGTTTGTGGCATATGACCTGATATGGTATAAAGTATTCGGCAAAAGATTGGTCATATTGCTGGTGTATGTAGCTGTACCCGAACCATTATTTGTTTTGGTACTCAATGAAATCGTTGGATTTAGGTTCGTGCTCCATACAACACCTTTTGCGGTGATGGCAGATCCTCCATCATTCAAAATGTTTCCTCCGGATGAGGCACTATTTGTTGCGATCGAGGTGATTGTTTTTGTTTGCAGAATTGGCACAGTTGTGGTCACTGTGGTAAATGTAGTATCTGATGTATAGGATGTACCGGCAATATTTGTGGCATATGCCCTGATGTAGTAAAGTGTTCCGGGGGTAAGGCCTGTTAGCGTGTCTGTGAATATGCCTATAGACGAGCTTGAGTCAACCGTTTTTGTTGAGAGCGCAGTTGTCGGATTTGGAGAAGTACTCCATACAATCCCGTGAACCAAAATTGCTGATCCTCCATTATCTGTAATATTTGCTGAGCAATACAAAGAACTTGAGGTAATAGTAGTTATTTGTGTAATGGTTTCTGTTGGAGTGGTTATTGGTGCGCTTGCGCTACCGGAAACCATACTTACCCATTGGGTGCCATTATATGTTTGCAACTCCCCCCTTACTCCGCAATCATTACACCATAGCACCAACCCTGCTGCAGGTGATGATATCGAATTTCTTTGTGCATAAGACATACGAGGGGGCAACAAACCCTTAGTGGTAGATTTTATTTCTAGTATAGCCGATGAATGTGGGGAATTTGTTCCTATACCTACGCTTTGCCCGAAGGATAAAACAAAGAAGAAATTGGATAATATAAAAAATAGGTAATTCCTCAATGTTCAAATATTAAATCTGATCGGTTTTTTAGTAATTATCTCTTAAGGGGACTGTTGAAACACCCATTCTTGGTGTTACAGGAGCTGCTGCATTACCATCACTTATTTTTTTCCACTCTACTCCATCATATACCTGCATTTCTCCTTTAACATTGCAATTTGAACACCAAATGATCAATCCTGCAACCGGATTTGAAATACCATTTCTCTCAGTATAGGTTAATCTGGGAGGAAGTAAGCCTTTTGTTCCGGATGATAAATCAAGCATGGCGGATTGTGCAACAGTATTTGTTCCAATCGAAACAGATTGTTGTGAATAGGCATCTACTCCTGTTGTAAAAAGGATACCTATCATAAGCTTAATTGATAAAAATCTTTGCATATCGTTACTCTACAAATATAAAAATTTTTATACTAAAATGATAATAAAAAGCAAAAAAAAACGACCAATATGGTCGTTTTTTTTTAAATAAAAATAGAATACTATGCAATTTCAACCTCTGCTCCGGCTTCAGTGAGCTTTGCCTTCAAATCATCTGCAGTTGCTTTGTCAACACCTTCTTTTACAGGTTTAGGTGCTCCATCAACCAAATCTTTGGCTTCTTTCAGACCAAGACCAGTCAATTCTTTAACTACTTTTACAACAGCCAATTTGTTGGCTCCACCGCTCTTCAAGATAACATTGAAAGATGTTTTCTCTTCAGCTTTGGCACCACCGCCATCGCCACCACCGCTTACAACAACTGCTGCAGCAGCTGGTTCAATACCGTACTCAGTTTTCATGAAGTCAGCTAATTCCTGAACTTCTTTTACAGTTAAGCCAACCAGGCTTTCTGCAAGTGCTTTAATGTCTGCCATGTTTTTACATTTTTTACCGCCTTCATTGTAGGTTTACTCCGGCGGAGATTAAAAAAAATTGTTTATGCCTTTGGGTACCATCAGCCAGGTTTTATTGAAAATTGTTCAATACAATTTAGGCTTCAGGTGCTGCGTCAGGAGCTGGCGCATCAGCTGAAGGAGATTCAGGTGTTGTTTCTGCTGCAGGAGCTTCAGGGGCTGCCGACGTTTCAGTTGCAGGTGCCGCAGGAGGAGCAGTTTCTGCAACTGCTGCTGCAGGTTCCTCTTTCTTGGCATTTTCCTTATTTTCCAAAGCAGCAAGGACACGCTGGATTGGAGACATCAATAATCCAATAACTTCTCCAATTAACTCGTTCTTTGTCTTTATTTGAGTAAGTGCCTTTAATTGATTGTCTCCAACAAATACATCACCATTGATGAAAGCAGCTTTCAATACTGGTCTTTCCTGATTGTTCTCTTTGCGGAAACTGCTTAAAATAACAGCCGGTTCTTTTGGATTTTCACTGAACATCAGAGCTGTAACTTTATGCAAAGAATCATACACTCCTGCATATTTTTCGGCATCGATACTTTCCAATGCTTTACGAACCAATGTATTCTTAGCAACTTTCATTTCAACCTGCTTATTGAAGCAAGAACGACGCAAATTGCTAACCTGCTCTACTGTCAGGCTTTCTGTATCTGTGATATAGAAGTTATTATACTGCGAAAACTTTCCTTTCAACAGTTCGATTACTTCGTTTTTTTCTTGTTTTGTCATGACACTTTTATTTTACGCGGAAAAACCGCATGTGTGTTAAATTAGTTTTGAACAGATTTGGTATCGATCATAATACCTGGACTCATCGTGCTGGCCATGCTAACACCTTTCAGATAAGTACCTTTGGAACTGGAAGGTTTCAATTTGATAATCGCGTTGATGAATTCCTGGCAGTTTTGCTCAATTTTATCGGGTGAAAAACTCACACGACCAATGGATGCGTGTATGATTCCAACTTTATCAACTTTGAAAGCAATCTTGCCGCCTTTCAAATCATTCACTGCACCAGCGATATCATTGGTAACAGTTCCTGTCTTTGGGTTAGGCATTAAGTTACGAGGACCCAACACTTTACCTAATTTACCGATTTTTGGCATGACAGCAGGTGTTGCAACGATCACATCGATATCTGTCCAACCACCTTCAATTTTTGTAACGAATTCATCCAATCCAACATGGTCAGCTCCTGCAGCTTTTGCTTCAGCTTCTTTATCGGGAGTACAAAGAACCAGCACACGCTTGGTCTTACCGGTACCATGTGGTAAGGTAACAGTTCCGCGGATAGCCTGATCGGCTTTTTTGGGGTCTACACCTAAGCGAACGTGCAGATCTACTGAACTGTCAAATTTTGTAGTATTTACTTGTTTTACCAGAGAAGATGCCTCTTTTAGCGAATAAGCTTTATTGGCGTCAACCTTGGTATTTGCTATTTTTCTTTTTTTAGTGATCATGGATTGAAATTTTTTTGTTGTCTCAAAACATTATGTTAGCTGAAACAGGTTGACGATTAATTATTTTCCCAGGGGGCAGTTCCTTCAACATTCAAACCCATACTGCGTGCAGTACCGGCTACCATTGTCATGGCACTTTTGAGTGTGAAAGCATTTAAGTCAGGCATTTTATCCTTGGCGATTTCTTCAATCTGCGCCCAGGTTACTTTTCCAACTTTACTGCGATTGGGTTCTTTACTTCCGCCTTTGATTTTAGCGGCATCCATCAACTGCACAGCGGCAGGAGGTGTTTTGATAACAAATTCGAAGGATTTGTCGGCATAAACGGTAATCAGTACAGGAAGTACTTTTCCAGGTTTGTCCTGCGTACGAGCGTTGAATTGCTTGCAGAACTCCATGATGTTGATACCCTTGGAGCCGAGCGCCGGACCGATTGGTGGCGCGGGATTAGCTTGTCCGCCCTTACATTGGAGCTTGACATAGCCGGTAATTTCTTTAGCCATGTTTTACGTTTTTTTGGTGTTAGCGTTTCGGGTTATTCCGAAACTCCCAAAACAGTCTTGCGAAGACTCTCTCATTTGGAGAGAATTGGGGGTGCAAAAGTAGGAGTTTTACCTTTAAAAACAAAAAAAGTTCCGAAAAAAACGGAACTTTTTTATTCAATTATAAATCAGTTAGTTAGGAGATCTTTTCAACCTGCATGTAACTTAACTCCACAGGAGTTGCTCGGCCGAATATTTTTACCTGAACCCTTAATTTTTTCTTTTCATCGTTCACTTCTTCAATGACTCCATTGAAATCATTGAATGGACCGTCGATGATTTTGATGGTTTCACCTACAATAAATGGTTCGCTCATGGTCATGCCATCTGTATCAGACATTTCATCCATTTTTCCGAGCATTTTATTTACTTCGGCTTTACGCAAGCAAATGATATTTCCTTTCGATCCTTTACCATCTGTCAGGAAGTGCATCACGTTGGATACATTGCTGACATACTGAATGATATCATCACTTAAGTTGTCGCTTGCTACTTCAATCATTAAGTAGCCTGGATAGAAGTTTCGTTCACGCATTACTTTTTTACCGGCTGTTACTTTATATACTTTTTCAACTGGTAAAAATACCTGTTTGATAACCTTATCCCAGCCATTGCGAATGATATCTTTATCGAGGTACTCTTTCACTTTACGCTCTTTCCCACTTACCACACGCAATACATACCATTTTGATTCTTTCTCAACTGTAGCTGATTTTTCAGCTGTAACATTCTCTTGCATAATCACTTAAATAAAGAGTAAATAATCTTCATTCCGCCATTGGAAATGAAATCCATCAGGGCTACAATAGCTGTGATGAACAAAGTAGCACCAATCACTATCATAGTAGATTGTTGCAAATTTGACCACTTAGGCCAGCTTACATGGTCTACCAGTTCTTCGTATGATTCACTGATAAAAGTTCCGAGTTTGCTCATAATTGTATGTTTACAAAATAACCGTTTAAAATTCTCAGGCAATTCATCCCTTATCAATTTTCATTAAATGAAAGTCATGCTTGCCATGAAATCAGCACGGGCACTAGGATTCGAACCCAGATCAAAGGTTTTGGAGACCCGTATGCTACCGTTGCACCATGCCCGTATTAAAGCTAAAAGCTATCCCGTTTGGTCAGGACAGCTTTTAGTTTTATGATGTAAAGATAATAAATATCGTTTACAAAGCTTAGAGAATTCTCTTGAGCTTATTTGATAATTTCTGTTACCTGACCGGCACCAACGGTACGGCCACCTTCACGAATCGCGAACTTCAAACCTTTTTCCATCGCGATTGGTTGAATCAATGTAACAGACAAGTTTGTGTTATCTCCAGGCATGATCATTTCTGTACCTGCATTCAAAGTCACCTCACCGGTAACGTCTGTAGTACGGAAATAAAACTGTGGACGATATTTGTTAAAGAATGGAGTGTGACGTCCACCTTCTTCTTTGCTCAATACGTAAACCTCGCATCTGAATTCAGTGTGAGGAGTGATTGATCCTGGTTTGCAAAGAACCATACCACGACGGATTTGTGTTTTTTCAATACCGCGCAATAACAAACCTGCATTATCACCTGCTTCACCTTCATCCAACAATTTCTTGAACATTTCAACACCTGTTACAGTAGATGAAAGTGGTTTTTCCTGAAGACCAACGATTTCGATGGCATCACCCACTTTAATTCTACCTCTTTCGATACGACCAGTTGCAACCGTACCACGACCAGTGATTGAGAATACGTCCTCAACACTCATCAGGAATGGAAGATCAACCAAGCGTGGAGGCAATGGAATGTAGCTATCTACGGCAGCCATCAACTCGTCAATTTTAGCAACCCACTTTTCTTCTCCGGCCAAAGCTCCTGTAGCAGAACCTTTGATGATTGGTGTATTATCACCATCAAAACCGTATGAAGAAAGCAATTCGCGGATTTCCATTTCAACAAGTTCCAACAATTCAGGATCATCAACAAGATCAACCTTGTTCATGAATACAACAATTTTAGGAACACCTACCTGACGAGCAAGCAGGATATGCTCTTTAGTTTGAGGCATCGGACCATCTGTAGCAGCTACCACAAGAATAGCTCCATCCATTTGGGCGGCACCTGTAATCATGTTTTTTACGTAATCGGCGTGACCTGGGCAATCAACGTGCGCATAGTGACGAGTAGCAGTTGCATACTCAACGTGTGCGGTGTTGATCGTGATACCTCTTTCTTTTTCTTCAGGTGCACCATCAATATCGTCGTAGTTTTTTTTCTCCGCCAAACCTTTTTTTGACAAAACATCGGTAATAGCGGCAGTGAGTGTGGTTTTACCATGGTCTACGTGTCCGATGGTTCCAACGTTCAGGTGGGGTTTATCCCTCTTGAATGATTCTTTTGCCATTTCTTAAATTTTAATTATTGGTTTGAAAATGTTTTGATCTGCTTTTTTCAAAAAGTCTGCGGATCACGACTTTTATTTTTTTGTTGAGCCGTAGATGAGAATCGAACTCACGACCCCTTCCCTACCAAGGAAGTGCTCTACCCCTGAGCT
>CAZXSR010000004.1:0-153385 GCA_964643315.1 uncultured Ferruginibacter sp. | reverse complement strand
TCGCTGAAGGCATTGCCTAACGGCACCTCTCCAAAAAGCAGTCAAGCGCTCTGTGCTTAACCCTTCGCTTTTTGTCGTTATGCTGTCAGCGAACGGAGGGTAACAAAATGATATCTAATGCCGTGGCTCGAACCGCGCATGAACCACTTCTCGCATTTTATGAACTAACGAATGAATATAATCTATTTTGAAACGCTGCGTTTTGATTTTTACATTTTTACTTTTGCATAAATCGAACTTTAACTGTGTTTCCTTTTTCTACTTAGATATCAACCCATCCACACTTATCTTGCCTGGCCCTAGGAGTAGGATAGCGGTAAAAACTGTCAAAAACATAGCGGCATGACCACCATCTCCGAACACTTCGCCATGATGGGATATGAATAAGGCCACACACATGGCAAACACAACAGGAAATGCAGTGATTCGTGTAAACAATCCAAGGATCACAAACAAGCTGCAGAAAAATTCAGCAAAAACCGTCAAAGCAAGAGAGGTGCCGCTTCCCAGGTGCATGAAATCCATGAACTTTGTTTTTATCGTATCGAATTCGACGAGTTTCTCGTATCCGGCCTGCACCATCAACATGCCAAAAATTAAACGCATTAAAAGCATGGAAACATCAAAAAGTCTTGCATTGTATTGAATGGATGTCAGTTTCTTCATAAAATGTTTTTTCAAATGTACAAAAACATTTTTTTTCTTTTCATTCACACATTATTCCGCAGTTTTTTATTTTATTCGCTTGGCAAATTCCCGGATGACTATTCGTATTTTTTTTTAATTTTACATCAACCACTCAATTACGTCAAATCCCCATATGAATAAACTCATACGATTACTTTGCATTTGTTTGTTTTTTTCAGTTCATTCCTTTGCTCAGACTTCTCGAATATACAATCAGCCTGATGAGGCATTTCAGGAGGCAAAACAGCTCATACAGGAAGGCGCCCAAAATCTGGCTTATCCGATTTTGCAGCAATTGAAACAGGATTTGATTTCAAATAAAATTGTGTTGTCGGAGGATATGAAAAGCTGGATTGATTTTTACAGTATTGAATGTGCGTTACATCTATTGCTTCCTCAAGCAGAGCAGGATGCACTTCGTTTTTTATCAGAAAAGCACCATGCCAATATGCAGCGCATGATGCATTATCACTTGGGTCATTATTATCATCTTCAACAGGAATTTGCGCTGGCATTAGACTGTTTTCGTAAGTCAGGTCCTGAAAGTTTGACCAATGATCAAATGGGCAATTTGAAATTTGAGCAAGCGTATGCATACTTCAATCAACAAAAGTTTGCCGAAGCAAAGCCATTTTTTCAGGAGGTGATGCAAATGACGAGTCATTCTTATTACTTGGCTTCAAATTATTATTATGGCTTCATCTCTTTTTCGGAACATCATTTCGATGAAGCTTTAAGTGCTTTTGAGACAGCGATCAAAGCTCCCGAATATCAAGCTGTGTTGCCTTACTATATTTCGGAAATCTATTATGAGCAGGGCAATAAAGACCGTGCACTTATCTACGGCGATTCAGTTTTGGCATCCGGGGCGAATAATTATTATGAAAAGGATCTGCAATTACTGGTAGGACAGATTTACTTTGAGAAACAATCTTATGATAAAGCCTTGCCATTGATAGAAGCTTTTACCACCAAGAGCGGAAAGGTTACCCGTGAGGTTATGTATGAATTGAGTTTTTGTTATTACAAAGCAGGGAAGTCTGATAAAGCCATTGAAGGTTTCAGGCAGTTAAGTAATGAAAAAGATTCATTGGGTCAGAGCAGTATGTACTTGTTGGGGACGCTTTATTTAAATATCGGTGACAAGGCCAATGCCCGAAATGCCTTTCAATATTGTGCTTCGGTAAATATCAATGCAGAGCAACAGGAGAGCGCACGACTTAACTACGCCAAGTTATCGGGTGAACTTGGATTTCAGGATATTGCCATCAATGAAATGCGCAGCTTCGTCAAAGATTATCCCAATTCTTTGAATGCGGCAGAAGCCAAAGAGTTTTTATTGAACTTGCTTACTGCTACCAGCAATTATGCGGATGGTATTGATCTTTATCTATCCATTCCTAACCCTCCCGCCAATTTACAGTCTGTGTACCCTCAATTGCTTTTTGGAAGGGCGGTACAGCTCATCAACGATCAGCAATACGCACAGGCAGATACTTTACTGGGTACCCAATTGGCATTGAAATCAGCCTCTTCATTAAATTCCTATGCAAATTACTGGAAAGGTGAAATTGCGTATAAGCAAAAACGTTATGATGCAGCGATTAAACACATGCTTTTGTTTCTATCATCTTCTCCGAAACCATTGGGTGAAGCGACTGTGAATAATGGGAAATACACACTGGGATACAGCTATTTTCAAAAAGGAAATTTCAAATCAGCAATGGATCAGTTTTCGTATTTGGCAAACGGGATCAATAACAGCAGTTCTCCTCTGCAACAAGATGCTTATCTGCGTTCATCAGATTGCTCATACATGTTGAGAGATTATTCAAATGCTTCCAATAAATATGATGCAATTATTTCTTTGAATGGCCCTCAAACGGATTATGCACTTTATCAAAAAGCGATGATTTCCGGCATTAAAAATGCTCCTGAAAAAATAAGATTGCTTCAGGCATTACAGAGTAGATTTCCTGAATCAAGGTTGCGTTATGATATGAAACTGGAAATAGCCCAAACATTGGTTTCTGAGAAGAAGTTTTCGGATGCCTTGCCCTATCTGAATGAACTGAAAGATGACACCGAAGCTCTAAGGCATAAGCCGGCCGTTTGTCAGTTGCTTGGTGTTGTGTATTACAATCTTGATAAGAATGAACAGGCCTTAGATTCTTATAAAGAATTATTTTCAAAATATTCCCGCTCAGATGAAGCCTATGATGCTTTACCTTCAGTTCGTCAGATATTCATGGATGAGGGCAACCCGGATGGTTATTTTAAGTTCGTATCCAACTATGGGCTGAATTTAGGTGTAAACGAAGCCGATTCTTTACTGTTCACGTCTGCTTATTTAAAATATATTGCCGGCGATTGCGACAAAGCGGTTCCCGGGTTTGTCAAGTATACATCTCTCTACACCAACGGAGTCCATATTACAGATGCATCTTTTTATTTGGGCCAATGTTATCTCAAAAAAAATGAAATCGAACCTGCAGTGACATCTTTTCAAAAAACATTTTCTACGGGTAAGAGTGATTTTTATGAACTAGCAACGCTTGAACTTGCGAGACTATTTTATTTTCAAAAGAAAAATTATGACAGTGCCCAGTTTTATTTTAAAACTTTATATGAGCAGGCATCGGACAATGAAAACCGCCTCGAGGGTTTGCGGGGGCTAGTGCGTACCTATTATCAACTTGGCAGATTTGATAATGCCAAAGAAAAGGCGGATGAACTACTGAAGAGTAAAGGGGTCAGTTCCGATGATAAGATTATTTCCTGGATGGTGCTTGCCAAATCACGACAATCTGAAGGTCGTTGTGACAGCGCCTTGCTCACTTATAAAAACATCATTTCAATAAGTAAATCTTTTTGGGGTGCAGAAGCGAGATACGAATCCGCATCCTGTTATTTTCAGCAAAAGAAATTCAAGCTCTCCGAAAAAGCTGCGATGTCTGTTATCAATGAAACCGGTTCTTATGATTTATGGGTTACAAAATCATATCTGCTCATAGGGGATATTTTTATGGAACAAAAAGATTACTTCAATGCAAAAGCCACTTATGAAAGCATATTTAAAAATGCCAATGATTCCTCAATTAGACAGGAGGCAGAAAGAAAATATAATGATGCGGTAATGATGGAATCAAGAAATGGAAAACTCAAAAACTAATTCAAGTGAATACAAATAAGAAAATGAGGTTACAGTTAGAGATACTTACGATGATTTTTGTTTTATTGAGTGGAAAGTTGTTTGCCCAGCCCGACTCCATGAAGCCAAAAGTTACTATCATTTCAGCCTATCGGCCTACTGTCGTAAGTCCCGAAAAAATACAATTTACCGCAACTCCTTTTCAGGCCGATACGCAACTGCATTTGAAGCCATACAATGTGCCATTGCAAAACATTGTTTATTCATATCAGTCTGCGCAACTGCATCCTCTTGCCATACAATCGGAAGATGAGACCCCTTTGGATAAATCACATTATTATTTAAAAGCTGGTTACGGAAATTATCAAACACCTTTGGTTTCTGCCCGTGCATCTGTAGCAGGTATTCCATCTACTTTGTTAAACGGAAGTTTTAATTATCTCTCATCAAAAGGAAATATTGAGCATCAGGATTTTAAAAATATGGACGGTGCTGTATCTGCATCCCATTTTTTCTCCGCATCAGAATTGCATGCATCAGGAATTTTTAAAAATCAGGATTTTTATCTGTATGGTTATGATCATGGTTTACAAAAAAAGGAAGCAAAAGATATTGTTCACGCATTCCAAAGGATGGATGCCTCTATTGGTTATAAAAATACGGCACAAAACAGTTGGGGCATAAATTATCATCCTGTTGTAGGTTATCGTTCATTTGTGCTGAGAGATAGCCTGGAAGAGAAAACGATTCAGGCAAATTTGCCTTTGGATATCTCCATTCGGGAGTCTTGGAAAATTGAATTGAACATGAGTGCCGAGCAAACATCCATTTTACAAAAGCGATTTGTATTGGCAGACACCACTGTTCAAAATAATTTGTATCAGATCAAGCCATTTGTTTCATATAGGCATCCATTATTTACAGCTGGAATAGGTGCAGTCATTGCGCAGGACAGAGGAAAATGGCGTTATTTGCCCGAGGTTAGTTTTGTAATGCCAATGAAAGACACTGCTTTGTTGTTAAGCGCAGGGTTGCACAGTGTAGTCAAGCAAAATACCTATCAGACATTGTCTCAGGAAAATCCTTTTTTACTATCATTCATACAGCCTTACAATCAACGAAGTACAGAGTACTATCTGGCAGCAAGTGCTTTTTTGGGCAAATACGTTCAACTTTCTACAAAGCTGAGTTATGGAAGAATCAGGCAGTTTGCTTTTTATGTGAATGACACCACTTCTACGTTGAAAGCACATTTGTATTCGGTTTCGATGGAAGATAAAATTAATAATCTCCGTGCCCAAATGGATATGAGTTACACCTTTCAGGATAAAATCAATGTATCGGCAGGAGTGGAGTTGAATGGATACAGTGGTATGAAACTTAATGAACGCGCATGGAATATTTTACCTATGCAAATACATGCCTCTGCCATGTATAAATATAAAAAAGACTGGACTTTCAAAGGCAACTGGTGGTTGTTCAGCGGTAGTTACTATCCTGTTAACGGAGGGAAAGAATCAAGAATTGAAGGGGGGAACGATCTCAGTGTTGAAGCGATTTATTCAATCAGAAAAAATATTTCCGCTTTTGCATCTATAAATAATATCTTTGGAAAATCCTATCAGCGTTGGTATGCTTATCCTGTATATGGCATCAATGGGGTGGGTGGATTACAATTTCGTTTTTAATGATCGTATGGAACTGTTTATTCAGCAATATCTTTTAATAAGTAGGCAATGCCCGATTCCCGGGTTGGGAACTTTTAAGTTGCAAATACATCCCTCCATACATCTGGTTGCCGAACATAGTTTTCAATCACCCAAATGGAATATCAGTTTTGAAAGTGAATGCAAAGATAATGATGCGTTGGCCAAATTTGTATCTAAGGACAATCAAACAAGCTACAAAAATGCCTTGGGCATGATACAGGATTGGGTGAGCCAGTATACGTCAAACCCACAAAGTAAAAATATCCATATACCTGGTATAGGTAAATTAAAAAAAGAGACCGATAGCAGTTATAGTTTTTCGCAAGATCAATTGGCTATTTCCTTGCCCGACATCAACGCCAGAAAAATAGTGCGTACCGATGCGGTGCATCAGGTGCTCGTTGGGGATACCGAACACAGCAGCGTATACATGGCCGAGCAGATTCAGAAAACAGAGCCTGTTGTTAAAATGTCCATGATGTGGTTGTGGGTATTATTGATTGCACTTTGTTCTTTCTGTATGATTGCATGGTATACTTTTCAGGGACAATCTAATCAAGGATTTTGGGGAAACAAACAAAAAATCCCCGTTGGCAACTCATCACAAACCTATCAGGCAATTCCATAAGACAGTATGATTCATTATACCCATTGTCCGGTTTGTAATTCGCAGCAATCGAATTTCATTTTTGAGGTTAAGGATTTCACAGTTAGTCAATCTTTTTATAAAGTGCTTGAATGTCAACACTGCTCACACAGATATACCCAAGATATTCCGGATGCAAACGAAATTGGCGCATATTACAAAGCAGACAGTTATATTTCCCATACAGATACAAAAACGGACCTGATCAGTAAACTGTATCATTATGTTCGTAATATAACGTTGAAGGGTAAACGCAATCTCGTTGAAAAATATACAGGATCATCCAATGGGAAAATACTTGATGTAGGTTGCGGCACCGGGGCATTTTTACATACGATGAAACAGGCAGGATGGGAGATAGAGGGATTAGAGCCAGATGATACAGCTTCCAAAATCGCATTGGATAAACATGGCATTGTTACGCAAAGTCCACAAAACTTATATCAACTGCCAACTGGACAGTATGATGCCATCACGATGTGGCATGTGATGGAGCATGTACATGATTTACAAAGCTATTGTGCTACGCTAAAAAAATTGCTTAAACCGAATGGGGTATTGTTTGTGGCCGTGCCGAATTATACTTCTTATGATGCACAAAAATACGGGCACTATTGGGCTGCTTATGATGTACCCAGACACCTTTATCATTTTTCTCCCAAGTCAATGAATAATCTCATGAAACAGCATGAATTGAAAATCGTGGGCACAAAGCCCATGTGGTTTGATAGTTTCTATGTGGCCATGCTTAGCGAACAATATAAAAACAAAAAGAGCAGATTGTTTGCTGCAATTTTTGTGGGAATGATATCCAACCTAAAAGCGATGTTCAAAAAAAATACTTGCAGTTCAATCATTTATATCATTAAACCCTGATGCACGAAGGACGAAAAGCCCGCTTACTGGATATTTTAAATAATCACACTTTAGTGACATTGCGTCCATCGCCGGTTCATGGTATAGGCGTTTTTGCGGTAGCTGATATTCCAAAAGGAACCAAAGGATTTTTCTCAGATGACAAAAGCGAATGGATCCCATTACACAAAGAAGAAGTTGAAACCTTGCCTCCACAAAGCAAGGCACTCATAGAAAATCATTGTTTGTATGACAGCGATTATTACTACGTTCCAGAATACGGATTCAGGATTGTGGACTTGGTCGTTTTTTTAAATCATTCCGAGAATCCAAACGTACAATCATTAGATGAAGGAGCTGATTTTATAACCCTACGTGATATAAAGGCCGGAGAAGAATTATTCGTGAATTACGGGGAGATTGTCGAAGAATAAATGGTTTTTAGAGAAAAGATTTCAACATCTGTTAAAAACATTTATCAGTTTAGTTCATTCTTTATTCATATTTTAGATTTCCATTTACCAAAAACGAATCCATGAGAAATGCCATTTGCCTGATGTTTGCATGTATTTTCCTTACATCCTTACATGCTTTTTCACAACAAACAACTGTATCCGGTAACGTTAGCAATCAAGCGACGAAAGAAAATTTGTCTGCTGCTTCTGTCTTGGTTAAAGAAACGCAGCTTGGCGTTTACACAGATGATAAGGGAAATTTTTCGTTGAAAAATATTACGTTGCCTGCAACGCTTGTATTTTCATCTGTAGGTTTCGAAACTATTGAAATGCCTGTGGATGCTTCTCAAACATCTAAGTTACAAATCACCATGAAGCCTGTTGCACAATTAGGCCAAGAGGTTGTGGTGTCTGCCACTCGTTTCCCTGAGCGTATTTTGGAATCCCCTGTCTCTGTGGAGAGGGTAAATGCAGCAGCGATCAGAACTGCCACTGGTGCGAACTATTATGATATCGTTGCAACATTAAGAGGTGTAGATGTAACTACTTCATCGCTGACATTCAAAACACCCACTACAAGGGGTTTTAATTCCAGTGGTAACACCCGTTTCAATCAATTGGTGGATGGCATGGACAACCAGGCACCCGGTTTGAATTTTTCGGTAGCGTCTATTGTTGGGCTTAGCGAACTGGATGTTGATAATATGGAGTTGTTAAGTGGGGCATCATCTGCACTGTATGGTTCAGGGGGGATGAATGGTACTATGCTTATTAAGAGTAAGAGTCCATTCAAATATCAGGGACTTTCATTTCTCGTTAAAGAGGGGATTATGCATACCAATGCAAGGGAGCGTGGAGCATCTCCATACCATAATATGACTGCTCGTTGGGCAAAGGTTGTAAATGAGCGTTTTGCATTTAAACTGAATTTGGAACTGATACATGCAAAAGACTGGTTGGCTGAAGATTACAGAAACTATGCAAGAGCTGCAACCGGAGGTAAAGTGGTGCAGGGTACAAGGGAAACTGATCCTAATTATGATGGTATTAATGTTTATGGTGATGAAACTACAGCAGAAATACGTTCAAACGTTTTAAACCAGATTGCTGCTCAAGCGCCATTTTTAAAGAATTTTATAGACACCCTTAACGGAGGAAGACCCATCAATGTTTCAAGAACAGGTTATACCGAAAATCAGGTCATAAACCCTAATACAATCAATTACAAAATGAGTGGTTCTTTGCATTATAAAATAACACCTGCTACAGAAGCAGTTTTTGCCGGTTTTTGGGGTACCGGAAACACAGTATATACTGGTAGTGAGAGATATTCATTAGTTGATTTCAAGATGGGGCAATATAAGCTTGAGTTAAATAATAAAGACTGGAACATTCGCGCATTTACTACACAGGAAGATGCAGGAAACTCATATAATACAACTGTTGCTACACGTTTGTTGAATGAAGCGTGGAGGCCAAGTGGGGGAGCTACAGGCTGGTATGCTCAATATGGACAGTCATATTTGAATTACCGACTCAATGGGTATACGGATGCTGCTGCTCATACAGCGGCACGTGCTATTTCTGACAATGGCAGACCCTTATATAACAGTGATCAGTTTATAAGAATGTATGACTCAATACGAAGCAAGCCCATCTCCGAAGGCGGAGCACTACTAGTGGACAAATCGGATCTATATAGCATAGAAGGGACCTATAATTTGTCTAATTACATGGCGCCAATTGCAGATGTGATTGTAGGAGCAAACTATAAAAAATACATTCTTAACTCAGATGGCACCTTGTTTGCAGATAAAAAAGACAGTTCCATCGGAACGTATGAATATGGATTGTTTGCACAAGCTACCCGTAAACTGACCGATCAATTAAAATTATCATTTTCCGGTCGTTATGATAAGAACCAGAATTTCGATGCAAGATTTACACCACGTGCAACTGCAGTATACAAGATAGCTGAACACAATAATATTCGTTTCTCCTACCAAACAGCTTATCGTTTTCCATCCAATCAGCAGCAATGGATTGACTTGGGTGTGGGCAGCAATGTGCGTTTGCTGGGATGTAATGAGTATTTTTGGAATAAGTATAATTTAGTTAATAACCCGGTTTATGATTTTGAAGCATTACGCGCAAACCGTTTTGAGAAATATACTCCTACAACTATGAAACCTGAATCGATATCTTCATTTGAGCTTGGTTACAAGGGCTTGTTGGAGGGAGGAAGATTAATGCTTGATATCAATGCATATTATGGTACTTATAAAAATTTCATAGGAAGAAAAATTGTTGTACAAAACACAAGCGGTTCAGCTATAGCATTATCGGATACATCCAATGGTTTCAGATATTCACTTCCTGTGAATTCAACCGATCAGGTAACTACATTTGGTTTTGGTCTTGGCCTTGATTATCTGTTAGAAAAAAACTTCTCCGTAGGTGGAAACATCAGCTCGGATAATTTACAGGATGTTCCGGATAATTTTGTGGCATATTTTAATGCACCACAATGGAAGGCAAATATATACTTTGCCAACAGTGGGATGGGTAATGAAAACAGGGTTGGTTTTCGCATCAACTATCGCTGGCAGCAATCCTTGTTCTATCAGGGGGATTTTGCTACCGGAACATTACCTGACATTCAAGTGCTGGATGCACAAATCAGTTATCGAATGCCCAAAACAAAATCAATTGTAAAGCTGGGTGCAAACAATTTATTGAATCAATATTACTATGACGCCGTAGGTAACCCAAGAATAGGAGGGTTGTACTACGTTAGTTATGGGTTTAATGTATATTAATCGTTACAAAGTTTAAAGTTCAATGTTCAAGGTTTTTAAAATGAACATTGAACGTTGAACATTGAACGTTGAACTTTGATTTTTAAACATAACATAATTACCATGAAAAAAATAATTTACGCTCTGCTAGCTCTCTCTGTATTCAGCGCTTGTAATAAAGATGTTGATCAACCTGGTGATATTATACAGCCTGTTGCAACAGGCATTACTCTTCAGGATCAGCTTAAAAACACCGCTTCGGACAGTTTATTTTATCGCTTGATTGTACGTGGTGGTCAGGAATCATTGATATCTGATAGTACAAAACAATACACGGTATTTGTTCCGGATAATCAGGCAATGAAACGTTTTATTTTTGCAGTATCTGGAGGATCGGTAGGTATGCTTGATCCTGATGATGATTTTTCTAATTTCATTTCTAATCGCATCACACCTGCACAGGCAGCAGGATTGGTTCAGTATAATGTCATTTCACAGTATATAAAATCAACAAACATTGGCAGTGGGTTTCCAAATTTCCCTTACCCATCTTGCATCAATCCTGCCCCCACAGTTAGTCCTTTTGCCAGATTGAATTTATTCCCATCCAAGCAAAACGGAGTTTGGTTAAACATGTTACCTATTACAGGAGTAGACCAACTTACCAGAAATGGCGTAATTCATCATACAGCAGGTTTGGCAGTGCCACCTCAAAAAATGCTATGGCAAAGGATAAGTACAGATAACGAACTTACTTATTTGAAAGCTGCTATTATTCGCGCAGATAGTGGAACAGCTACCACATCTTCTCCCGGTTTTTTCCAGGGATATCTTAATCAGTTTGGTCCGAGTTTTACGGTTTTTGCGCCAACTGATGAAGCTTTTAAAAATATTTTAAAAGCACTTATAACACAGGCATTGGTGGGACAAGGTGTTCCGCTAAACATTGCATTAGCTCAAGCTACTGCATTATCATCAACACCGGATGTTTTTAATAATTCAGCATTATTTCCGGTTTTAACTGCAGCCAATGTGAAAGGAATTCTTGCTTACCATGTTTTAGGTATCTTGTCTTTCACGAATAACTTCCCTACTACCGAGACATCTGTTCCAACATTACTGACATCTCAAATTGCAGGAGCCAATGTTAAATTAACAGCTGCATTCGGAACTACATTTGTTTCTGAAGCCTCAGTAAAAGGTTTGGCTAATTCAACAGCAGCCAATGTAATCATAAACAATGCTCCGGAGCCTAACGGATCTAGTGATCAGTTTTATGTAAATGGAGTTTTGCATAAAATTGATGCTGTATTGATGCCTCAGTAGTAATTATTTAATTGTCATCTCAAACATCTTAGGCCACCTTTTACCGGTAATCAAAAATGTTTTAGTATTGGCTTTATAGGCAATCCCATTTAGCACATCCGTTCTGTTTGGAGTATAATCAGTCTCTTGAAGCAGATTATTCAAATTTACTTTTCCTTTAACGATTCCGGAAGCAGGATCTACTTTTACGATGAAATTCGTTTGATAAATATTGGCGTAAATAAAACCATCTACATACTCCAACTCGTTGAGCATTGGAACCGGACCTTGATCATCTTTTACAGACACTGTCCCCTTCAAACGAAAAGTCTCCGGATCTACAAAATAAATATTGGCAGACCCATCGCTAACAATCAATTGGGTTGAGTCATGTGTAATTCCCCATCCTTCATAAGGCCAGTCGAGTGTTTTTATCGGCTTATTGATATTGGATAAATCATATACATATACCAAATGATTCTGCCAGGTAAGCTGGTAAATCTTATTATTAAAAATGGTGATACCCTCTCCAAAAATCTGATCAGATCCCATTGGGTGCTGTTCTTGTACTTTTCCGTTTTTTGCATTTACTTTTCGTAAAGTAGAACTCTCGTAATCCCCCGTACCTTCATAAAGCTGTCCGTTTAATATTTCGAGACCTTGTGTATAGGCAGATGTATCGTGAGGTATTACTTGTAACACGTTGAAAGTCAATGCTTCGGGTGTAGGAATAGTTACATGCGGAGTCTCTATATCAGGGTCATGATCGGGTTGAGAGCCTCCGCATGAATATAACATCACACACATTGAAATAAAAAATAAAGCTCGAATATTCATGAATGATTGAATTGAGTATAAAATGGGTAGTTTGTTTAATATTTATGTCTGCAAAATTATGACTATTCAACTGCGAAAGTTAATTTTGAAAAACTTTAACCTTCGTGCAATAATAGTGGAAAGTTTCCGTTTCTGCTAAGTAAAACCACATAGTACTTATCTATATCCTCTGAAAAGGCCATCCAACTATCCGATGAAAAATGATTTTTAATCATTTTAATCGATAACATGAGACCTTTAATCATACTTTTTTTACTTACATCCCTCTCAGCATTTGCTCAGCGTAATTGCGGAACAGTGGATTATGTCAATCTTAAAGGAGCTAATACCTTTCAAATAAACAGACAGGGTAGCGGTCAGTCTAACGTGGCTTCCCGCGATACAATCAGCAACGAAATCATCACGATTCCGGTTGTATTTCATATCCTCTATAATAATGCTTCTCAAAACATTTCTGACGCGCAGGTACTTTCACAATTGAAAGTGATGAATGATGATTTCAGAAGAATGAATAATGACGCGTCTAATACTCCTAATGCTTTTAAGACTACCTCCGGTGATGCACGAATCATGTTTTGTCTCGCACAAGTTGACCCTAAAGGCCTTGCACAAAAAGGGATTATACGTAAATACACAAACCGTGCATCTTTCTCTGTGAGTGATAACATGAAGTATGCTGCTTCTGGTGGTGATGATGCCTGGGATTCTCAAAAATATTTGAACATCTGGGTTTGCAATATGCAAAGCAATTGTATTGGTTTTGGAACGCCTCCGGGTGGAGATCCTGCGGTTGATGGGGTTGTTATTCAGTATGATTGTTTTGGAACCGTAGGTACTTTACGTCCTGCTTACAACAAAGGCCGCACCGCTACGCATGAAATTGGTCATTGGATGGGCTTGCGTCATATTTGGGGAGATGATGCCTGTGGAAATGATGATGTGGATGATACACCATCTCAATCAGGATTTAATGCCAATTGTCCGGTTTTTCCGAAAATGAGTGCCTGCTCACCCGATAACAACGGGGATATGTTTATGAATTTCATGGATTACACCAATGATGCCTGCATGAACATGTTTACGAATGGTCAGAAGCAAAAAATGCGCAGCTGTTTTGCAAAAGGGAAAGCGCGTAATTCTTTTTTATTATCTTTCGCTTGTGACAGTTCATTGGCTCAGGGGGCTTCATTACCAACTTCATCTTCAGAGAATCAGGTAGCAGACATAAAAAAATCAGTAAGTGTATTTCCAAATCCGGTTCAGGATAAAGTGCATTTCATTTCCCTCAATGGGTATGAATTGGCTGGAAAAACAGTGAGGATTTTCACTATGACAGGTCGTCAGGTTTTCACACAAAAAATGAATATTGAATCAAATGAGGTTGGAGTGCCTATGCTTAGTCAGGGCGTGTATATGCTCAGCATAGGGGAGGGAACAGAGCGTGTAGTTATAAAAATAATGAAAATGTAAAATAGTTCCTTTTTGAAAAACTACGTCGGAGTATAATGCTCCGGCGTTTTATTTTGTAATATTGCGTTATTAATCATTCCATTGTTCATTTTGAAATTTAAAATTATGATATCACCTAAATCAGCATTCTTGGTATTATTCAGCATTTGTGCAATAACGAGCATAGATGCACAAATAAAAAAATTGCCTTTAAAAAAACAGGAACAGTTGAAACAAGTAAAAGATAAAGTGAAGCCAAAAGATAATGCGGATAAAGACAAGCCGGAAAATACAACAACAGATACAACCAACGGGAAACAAAAAAAGATGCTCGGATCTGGCGCTGAGTTATTAGAAGAAAGCGGTGCAATTCTAAATACTGATGAAAATTCAATCATTGCGATAAGAGAGTTGCTTATGTTGGCGTCTAATAAATCAATAAGTAAGTTGGGTGCAGCAAATGGATTCTTATTGGATAGTACTGTAAAGATTCAGCTTCCTTCCGATGCATCAAAAATAACAGGAACACTCAAAAAAATGGGGATGGGTAAAATGGTGGATGATGCCATTGTTTCAATCAATAAGGCAGCAGAATCTGCTGTGTCAGCAAGTAAAGAAGAATTAACAGCAGCTATAAAAAACCTAAATGCCTCAAATGTTACAGAGATCATCACCAATAAAGACACTGCAGCAACAAAGTATATGAGAAGTCAATGTATGGTTTCTTTAACAGCCCGGATACGTCCGATTGTAGATGCATCACTAAAAAAATCAAATGCTACCAAATACTGGAGTGATATCTTTAGCAATTACAATAAAATATCCAAATCAAAAATAAATCCTGATTTGACTGATTATGTGAATAGTAAAGTACTTGATGCTATTTTCTTAAAAATGGGTATCGAAGAAATGAGCATCAGAAGAAATCCGGGTGACGGAGCAGGAAAAGTATTACGTGCAATATTGGGAAACAGGTAAAATTTTTATTTTTTTAAATTCAATTCAGCAATCAAATTTGTTGCGCCTGCGAATTTATCAATGATAAATAGTACATACCTGATATCTACCATGATATTTCTGCAAATTGAAGGATCATAGTTGATATCACTCATGGTGCCTTCCCAAACGCGGTCAAAATTCAATCCAATCAGGTTCCCATTTGCATCCAAAGCCGGACTGCCCGAATTTCCTCCTGTGGTATGATTTGAGGCAATAAAGCAAACCGGCATTTTCCCGTTTATTCCATATTTGCCGAAATCTTTCTTTTGATATAGTTCAATCAGTTTTTGAGGAACATCAAACTCATAATCGCCTGGCTTATATTTTTCCATGATCCCATCCATATAAGTGTAGAAATCATATTTCATTCCATCTCTGGGTTGATAGCCCTTTACATTTCCGTAGGCGACTCGCAAGGTGCTGTTCGCATCGGGATAAAAAGTTTTGTCTGCAAATACTTCCATTTGGGCTTTCATATATGTTCTTTGTAACCGGTTTATTTCAGCCTGGATTGTAGTTAATGAAGGTAGAAATTTAGTTTGGTAGGATTGGCTGATGTCCAGGTATAATGCCATGGCGGGATCATTTTTCAGAGTCAGCCAGCATATGCTTGGGTCTATTTCTAGGAGCTTCTTTAAAGAATCAATTTTAGTAAGGGGGGATTGGTTGTAAAGTTCTGCGGCAAGTTGATTGAAGGTTTTTTGTTTTAGGAGGTTTCTTAAATAAGGTGAAACATTCTCTTCGGGTTGATTATTAACATACATTGATATCAACTGCTGGAACATTTGTTGGTCTACGCTCCACTCGCACTCAAGCAATATATCATTGAGCTTATCAAGAAGTTTTTTATTGCGGTCAATATTGGCTGAGGCATCTTTTCCCTGAGTGCTGAAGTGTGTGTTTAGTGCTCCTGCTATATTAAACAATTCGATGCGGGGGATGATTTCATTATAATAATCCCGGGCAATTGCATAAGGCTGCAAAGAGGAATAGTTGTCTTTTAGTTTTTGAAGGAGTGTGCCATATGTAGAATCCCATGCTGCTTTTTGTTTTAATTTTTCTGTAAAGACTCTTTCATAATCCATTTTTTTAGCCAACGCATTGGTACGGGTCAAACCCTTTACTTCTCCCATCCATTTTTTGTATGCATTTTCAATGGAAGCATACTTGGCGGCATATTTTATTTTGATAGATTCATCCTTTATCATTGCGCTTTTCAGCGTTTCAAGCACATCGTGTCTGATGGCAATTTTGGTAGGGTCACTCAGATTCATAATTTGTTTTACTGCCGAAGAGGGGAGGTACTCATTGGTTCTTCCGGGAAAACCAAAGATCATGGTAAAATCTCCTTCTTTTAGCCCTTTCAATGAGATCGTAAGCGCTTTTTTGGGATGATATGGCACATTATCGGCCGAGTATTCGGCGGGATGATTGTTTTTATCTGCATAAATACGGAACATCGAAAAGTCGCCTGTGTGCCTTGGCCACATCCAGTTGTCGGTATCCTTGCCAAAATTACCTATAGAGGCAGGGGGAGCACCTACCAAACGAACATCTTTGTATGTTTCAGTCACGAATAAGTAATACTTGTTTCCTTCAAAAAAGGGACGAATGAGAATATCCTGATAACTCTCTTTTTTGTATTTTTTCTTGAGTTCGCTGATGTTTTTTTCAATGATACTTTGACGATCTTTCTCACTTAATTCATTATTAATTTCTTTCAATATGGATGAAGTAACATCTTCTATGCTGATGATAAATGATACAAACAATCCCGGATTGGTGAGTTCTTGTTTTTTTTCATAAGCCCAAAAACCGTCACGGATATAATTGTGTTCAAGACTTGAATGATTTTGAACAGCATCAAATCCGCAATGATGATTAGTTAGGACAAGGCCTTCATTTGAAATGACTTCGGCCGTACAAAAACCGCCTAAGCTGACTATAGCATCCTTTAAACTGCTTTTGTTGATACTGTATATATCTTCGGCTGAAATTTTCATGCCCATCTTTTTCATTCGCTTCTCATTGAGCGATTGCAAAAGATGTGGCAACCACATGCCTTCATCGGCGAACACGGACGTGGATACTGCTAACAAGAATGCAAGAAATAGAATCGATTTTTTCATGGTTTATAAATTAAAATTCAAAAGTAAAAAGTAAAAAAGCCTGTCCGCCGTCAGGCGGATAAAAATTCGAAAGTAAAAATGTTACAAGAGTTGAAGTCAATTAGCTATTTGAATTTGCTGTGCTGGGTTCAGTCTCCCAGCTGGTTAATCCTTCAATCTTGTAACCCATCAAACCCCTCAAATCTTTCAAACCCTATTCATCCTCCCTTCACCACCTTTGCCAATCTTATAATTTCCTTTTCTTCAAATTCAGTCAAAGCGATATTTCCGGTGATTTTAGTTTGTAAAAATAAGGCCATTTTATGTTGTGGATATTTTTTTAAGATAGAATCCAGTAAAGGTATCAGTTCATCATAATTCTTTTCCAGTTCAGGGGCTTTTGTTGTTTTTTCTGATTTGTATCGCGTAGGTTTCTTTTTGATGAGCGCTTCGAGTGTTGCCAGTTGAGTTATTGTAATGACATTTGACTTTTTTGCTTTTGAATGTAAGTCTTGCATTTGTTTTTTACTCAACCCACCTATATTGCAATATTGATCATAAAGTCCTGTTATGAATCCTGATTCAGGATATTCTTCTTTTAATTTGGTTAGTATTCGAAGTGTGATATCAACAAACATCATGGTCAAATATAAAAAAAGGAGCCCGATTGTTCAGACTCCTTTTGATGATTATTTTTGCTATTATTATATATCGATTGCTTCGCCGTAAGCGGCAGCTGTTGCTTCTTTTAAACCTTCACTCATAGTTGGGTGAGGATGAACAGCGTTTAGTATTTCATGGGCTGTAGTTTCCAGTTTACGCGCTACTACTGCTTCTGCAATCATTTCAGTTACATTGTTACCAATCATATGACAACCCAGGAACTCACCATATTTAGCATCGTAAACAACTTTGATGAAACCATCTGTAGTGCCACCTGCGACTGCTTTCCCACTGGCAATGAAGGGGAACTTTCCAACTTTCACTTCATAACCTGCATCTTTAGCAGCCTTCTCTGTGTATCCAACAGAGGCAACCTCTGGAGTAGTATAAGTACAACCTGGAATGTTGTTGTAATCCATTGGTTCAACTTTATGACCCGCTAAATGTTCAGCGGCATTGATGCCTTCTTTAGCAGCTACATGAGCAAGAGCTTGTCCTGGTGTGCAATCGCCAATGGCATACAAGCCCGGTACGCTTGTTTGTTGATGGGCATCAACAATAATTTTACCTTTATCTGTTTTTACCCCTAAAGATTCGAGTCCGATATTTTCAATGTTTGCAACTACACCAACTGCACTCAAGAGAATATCTGCTTCAAGTACAACTTCGCCTGATGCTGTTTTTACGTGAGCTTTTACGCCCGCTCCTGATGTATCTACTTTGGTTACTTCGCTGTTGGTCATGATGGTCATGCCTTGTTTTTTGAATTGCTTCTCCATTTCCTTGCTGATGTCTTCATCCTCAACAGGAAGAATGCGTGGCATGAACTCAACGATGGTTACTTTAGTGCCCATGCTATTGTAGAAATAAGCGAATTCACTTCCTATTGCACCACTGCCACAAATGATCATACTTTTAGGTTGTGATGGCAAAGACATAGCTTCACGATATCCAATGATTTTTTTACCGTCGATAGGCATAGAAGGTAATTGACGCGCACGGCCGCCGGTCGCGAGGATGATATTTTTAGCTTCAATGGTTTGCTTGGAGCCATCGGCAGCTGTTACTTCCAATTTTGTAGGAGAGAGGAGTTTACCATTACCCATAATAACCTCAATCTTATTTTTCTTCATAAGGAACTGAATGCCTTTGCTCATTTTATCTGCTACTCCACGACTGCGTTTAATCACACCGCCAAAATCGGCAGAAGCTTCTTTTACGGTCACACCATAATCAGCGGCATGTTTGGTATATTCGTATACTTGTGCACTCTTCAATAAAGCTTTGGTTGGAATACAACCCCAGTTAAGACAGATACCGCCTAAACTTTCTCTTTCAACAATTGCCACTTTTTTACCTAATTGACTTGCTCTGATGGCAGCAGGATATCCGCCAGGTCCGCTACCTAATACAATTACGTCGTATGCCATATAAATGAAGTTTAATTTGGTTGCGAAGTTAGTTTTTATTGACAGATTGACCAAAAACATATACATAATATGATCCCTCAGATACTTTGTTGCCAACCCCACTAATTAAAATAGCACTTCGTAATGGATTATTGACCCTTTAAACAATGGCAGCTTATTTTATCAATTATTGAGTATTTTCGTAGGCTTTTATTTGACATTCATAAAAAATTACTATGAAAAGAAATTTGTTTACTATTATCTGCTTGCTTCTATCAATTGATTTGCTGGCACAAAACTCCAATTTGCAGGGTGCCTACCAATGCACCGGGTATTTTTTTCATCCCAGTGCGTCTCGCGCTATTAATCTCTCAAAAAACATTACTCAGGTGGCCCCCAATCGTTATCAAATGGCAATGGCTGATTTGGCAAGTCTCAATTTTTTTATTCAGTTTGATGTGGACGCCAACAACAATTTGGTAAATTGGGTTTCAGTTGGAGCTACGCCTGCCTCTCCTCAAAGTGGATTTATGACCTCAGATAATCCAGGTGCATTTACATTTTATCCTGGAGGAACCAGTGGTTATGTTCATAGTGTTTACAATAATAAATACAACCCGTTAACCAAAACTTTTTACCTGCATTATGGGTACCAAACGGGATCAACGGGTCAGGCACAGTATCAACGTCAAATTTATGAGCAATGCACCTTTATAGCCGGGCCACCTATTATTTCAACATTTACTTACCCGAACGTTTCCTACAGAACACAAATTAATTTGACAGGAAAAAATTTTACAGGGGCATACCCCTATTTTGGAGGGGGAGTGATAAAGGTTGATTCGTTTAGTATTGTATCAGATTCCATGATGTCTGTTTGGCCTGGTGGCGGATTCAATGCTTCTGGGCGGCTCTTTATTCAAAATTCATTTTCCACAGATTCAACGATTCCCTATCAGTACACGGCACCATCGGTTTCCAACACAACTTGGCAATATGCCGGTCCGGCTGGTTTCGCAGCTACAAGGTCCAGATATGGAATCAATATGGCTATCACCAAAACGAACATACCTCATATTGCTTTTGTGGATTCATTAGGCAGAGCGAGAGTCATGAAATATACAGCTTCAACAAATGTATGGTCTGTCGTGGGGGGTACGATTTCGGATGGTGTATGTTCTCACATAAATATCAAACTCGATAACAATAATATTCCTTTTGTTGCCTATATAGACTCTTTGAATGGCAACAGATTGACGGTTAAAAAATTAAGTGGTACAAGCTGGGTAACAGTAGGTACATCCGGATTTACAAAACTGGTGAAGTTCTCGGATCAGAATACGGTACCTCTGGCTATTGATGGCGCAAATGTGCCCTATGTGCTAAGCAGTGATTCGGCAATTGGTATTTATCAGCTTGCTGTTATGAGATTTAACAGCACTTCCAATAGTTGGATGTTTAATGGGATTGTAACTAATGACTACAATGATTACTACACCATTGATATCGATAAGAATACGAATGCCGTATATGTCAGTTACGGAAGTCCGGTTAATTATCAAGTCAGTGTGCAGAAGTTTATGGCCGGTTCGTCATCATCTTGGGTTGGCAGTGCTGAATTTACCGGTTCTCCAATCGGGTCATTTTATCCCACTGTACGCGTAGATAAAAATGGAAATCCATTTTTAATTGCTCAGGATGATGATACGCACGAGCGGTTAAGTTTATACAGTTTTAACGGAACAAATTGGTCAAAATCCGGAGGTTTCAGATTCAGCAAAGGACATTCATACGCTCCATCGCTGGTTTTTGATAAGAGTAATAATCCGGTTGTTGCATTTACCGATGCAACATATAACGGGCTGGGTTCTGTCATGCAAAGAACGAATACGGGCGCATGGGTATTTACAGGAGACAGAGGCTTTGAGCCAGGCGCCAATTTGGCAAATTCGCTGGCAGTGGATACGACCAATACCCCTTTTGTGGCTTTTATTGACTATGCAAATAGTAACAGGATAAGTGTCATGAGATTGAGGGCTACTCTTTCATCATCCATTCGTGAATTTACGCCAACAGCTGCCATTGCCGGAAGCACAATTACCATAAAAGGAGTTGGATTTACGGGCGCCCGTGGTGTAAAATTCAACACAACAGCAGCTACTGCATTTACAGTTGTCAATGATACAATGATGACTGCTATTGTTGGAACAGGTGCTACAGGGGCTATTAATGTAACTACAGCAACAGGCGGAGTGATCAGCAAAGACGGTTTTGTCTTGTGTACCACTCCATCAATAGCCACTGCAATAACTGGGCCTATTGATGTTTGCCCAATGATTGGAGGCGACACCATCAGTGCTCCTGTTATGTATACGATTAGAAAAGTTGCCAATGTAAATGTTTACAACTGGACGGTTCCGGCAGGTGTGGTAATTGTATCAGGACAGGGGGATACCGGACTTTTAGTAAGATTTGCACGTTCATTTACATCCGGTACTATTAGTGTCGTAGCTGTAAATCAGTGTGGACAGAGTTCGGTTGCCAAAACATTGATCATATACAAACGCGTTGCTGCTACACCGGGTACTATTCAAAAAGAATTTTTCCCAAGCATTACGGCAGTAACCAATGTATGTGGGTTAACTTCTGAAGTTTACAAGATTAGAAAAGTGCTATATGCTACATCTTACGACTGGCGTTTACGTTTTGGCACCGGAGCAACAATACAGCATTTGAATCCGCTTGGAGAAAATGATACAGCCATACGAGTTGTGTTTTCGCAATCACTTACACGCGATACGATTTCAGTAGCATCCATATCAGCCTGTTCGGTCGGTACTCCAACTTATGTGCATGTAAGTGCTACAGGAACAGTTGCCGGTGGAAACGGTTTGGGTGCCGGATCAAATCAACTCAATAGTCCAAATGCCATTTTTGTAGATAGAGGTGGAAATGTATTCATCAGTGACCACAGCAATCATCGAGTAATGCGCTGGGCTCCTGGTGCAACGAGCGGGGTGGTGGTTGCCGGCGGAAATGGTTTTGGTTCGTCGCTTAATCAATTGGCATATCCGGAAGGAGTCTTTGTAGACAGAAATGGTAATTTGTTTGTTTGTGATAACAGTAATCACCGTGTTTTGCGTTTTGCCCCCGGATCAACCACAGGAGTAGTAGTAGCGGGTGGAAATGGACAGGGATCAGGGTTGAATCAATTGAGTTATCCTGGTGGGGTCGTGGTGGACTCTCTTGGTCGTGTATACGTTTCAGATGCAGTTAACTTTAGGGTTGTTCGTTGGTCACCAGGCGCAACTAGTGGCGTTGTGGTTGCCGGGGGGAATGGGCCTGGGGCTAATCTGAACCAGCTACTCTATCCACATGGGATTTTTGTAGATGGCTCCTTTAATATTTTTGTAGCAGATGATAATAATCGAATTGTTCGATGGAACCCCGGTGCTACCAACGGCGTAATTGTAGCAGGAGGTAACGGTAGTGGAAATGCATCCAATCAATTTTCAAGTTGTTACGGAGTATCAGTAGACCGTATGTCAAATCTTTATGTTGCAGATGCAGGCAATCACCGTATTCAAAAGTTTGCCCCCGGCTCTGTTAATGGAGTCACCATCGCCGGAGGAAATGGAGCGGGATCCTCTTTAAATCAACTAAATAATCCGGGCGCTATCCATATTGATTCAGCTGGTTCAGTTTATATTTGTGATCGTGGGAACAACAGAATTCAACGCTTGTTGCCCTACAGCCCACCTGCCATAACAACTTCTTCACGCAATTTGGGCTTTACAACACAACAAACACCTCCGGCAGTATCTGCCATAAACGGAAGTGTGACTCCATGTATTGGAAATGTTTTAACCTATACAGCAACTGCTTCTGCACCAACAGCTATTCAGTCCCCTATAGGTGTTTACAGATGGACTATTCCCAACTTTACAACAATCACTTCATCAACTGCAGACAGTTCTACGATTATGTTAACATACAACACCGGATTTACCGGTGGAACAATTTCAGCAAAAGCTCAATCTGTGTGCGGTGTAATGGGAGCTGTAAAAACAATCACTCTTCAGTACCTGCCACCGACTCCAACTGGTATAACTTCGAGGAGCGGATCTTACAACGCTTGTTTTGGAGATACCATTACTTATACAGCTGTTGTACCTGCACCAACAAGTGCTCAACGTGCTGCTAGCGTATATCGCTGGACAAGACCCAGCAATACACAGATTTTGAGCGCTTCAGCTGATAGTGCAAGAATTTTGCTTCGATTCAATACAGGATATGCTGGTGGAGCAATGTCTGTGCGTGGACAAACAAATTGTGGTGTTTTGGGTGCTGCAAGAACTGTTACATTGACACATACAGGTTGCCCAACTGGTACAATTAATTTGCCTACTGCAAAAGTAAATGGTGGCTCAGATTATTATGAAATTACTGTTTCACCTAACCCTACACAAAATAGCTTTACGCTTTATCAAATGAATCAACAGACAGCTAGACAACCCGTACAGGTTGAGTTGTTGCAAGCAAATGGTACAGTAATAAGAAAATGGCAACTCAATGCAGTTTCCAATGCTTTTGGAGAAGAATTAAAGCCTGGGGTTTATATGTTACGCACCATCTCCAATGGCTCGGTAAACATTCAAAAAATAATCAAACAGTAACTTACCTGATTTATTGAATCAAGAGGAAGGAGATTTTTTATGATCTTCTTCCTCTTTTCTTTTCTGGGAAATCGTTTTTAAGGAACTGATACTTACGTTTAGTTCAAAACCAATGATAATAGCCAGGGAATTGATAAATACCATTGCCATGATGACCATGATAGTTCCTATAGATCCGTATAGTACATTGTATCGTCCAAAATTATTGACGAATACAGAAAAAATAAGTGAAGAAAGTATGCATAGGAATGTGGTCATGAGTGTGCCTGGAGAGTGCAATCTCCATTTTTTTCTCACAGAAGGAGCATAGCGAAAAATACAGCCGATACCCAAATACAATAAAAGTATGATGAATATCCATCTCGTATTGGAAATCAATTCTCTCCACTCTTTATTTTTTATGAGCCATTTCAGAATGGCACCTTGCGATATCAATAATATGAAATAACCGGTAAAAAGCGCGAATAGTAATATGGTGAGTTTGATAGCAACCCATCGGGACACTATGCCGTATCGTTTTTTGTATCCGATGAATTCTCTTTTGTTGAATGAGCGGATAATACCCATCATGCCACTCGAAGAGAAAAACAAAGCAATCAATAATCCGAAAGATAAAAGTCCTATTCTGTTTTCATAAATGAATGAGTCAACGAAACGAAGTACTTCCTGATTGTACACTTTGGATGGGATAATGTCATTGATGATTCGATGCAGTTCGGTTCTGATAGTGCGTTTTGAGATGAATGGTAAGTGTGGTATGAGGGTGAATATGAAAAGCAAGGAGGGCGGTATTGCCATGATGAAATTATAAGAAATGGCTGCTGCTCTTTCCGTAATTCCATGTGTTTTTATTTGTTTGTAAAAGAACCTGATTACATCATAAAGAGGAACGCCTTCAAATCCTGGCAGATATATCTGTTTACTTTTATTGATTAAAAAAAACAGGGGTGTTTTAGTTATTAATATGCGTTCAAGTTTTGTCAAGGGTATAATCAGTTGGGTTGATTATTTTTTTTATTAAGGTATCTGGATAGTACTTCCTGATATGCTTTGGCTTTGATCAGATGTTCTTCATAGCCCTCTGAAAAATCATGTCTTCCACTAAAGTCGGCTTTTGCTACAAAGTAAAGATATTTTGTTTCAGGAGATTCCAGTACAGCATCTATCGTGTTAATGGATGGGGTGCAAATAGGGCCGGGGGGTAAACCTTTGTTCACATAAGTATTATAAGGTGATTGAAAGGAAAGATGTTTCATTAATATTCTTTTAAGTTTAAAATCTTTCATGGCATATTTTACCGTAGGGTCTGCCTGAAGTTTCATGCCTTTTCTGAGTCTGTTCAGATAAACTGAGGCGATATTTCCTTTGTCTTCATCCAGATTGGTTTCCTCTTCCACAATACTTGCCAAAGCGTAAATTTCAGCAGGAGTTAATCCGAGTGCTTTTGCTTTTTTTGATCTTTCACCCATCCAAAAAAGTTGTTGTTCGTTTCTAAGTTTTATCAATATTCTCTTCGGTCCGGCATTCCAATAAAATAAATATGTATTAGGGATTACAAGAGAGAGCAACTGCGTGGTATCGGTCCTGATTATTTTTAGTGAGTCGTTATTAAAAATAAAATTGTGGACTGTTGACGAATCGCACTCAAAATTTTTGGTAATGTGTTTGACCAAATCTTCTTTTGTTCGATATTTATTGATGACAAAACGTATCGGTTCCTGATGTCCACTTCTTAACATGCCGAACAATTTAAGCAGACTCATATTTTTTTCTATCTTGTATCTGCCTGGCTTAATGTTCTTATCATAATTTCTAATCAAGTTGAGCATATCAAAATAAAAAGTGGTTTTCAAAATCCCTTTTGATACAAGGCTGTCAGTTACTGCCTTGTATGTTGAACCAGTACGGATATAAAAATAGGTATCTGTTGGACTTTTAGTGCCCATAAAATAATATACTGCTCCGAAAATGATAGTTATCCCGATGATGTAAAGAATGGATTTTTTCATGCGTTTTAAAGAAAAACCCCGCAATCATCAGTCGCGGGGTAGGTATATGGAAATTCGATAAATTTTTTATGGTTTGTTTATTGGTGCCTGATTGGGAATGCTTCTTTTTGGTTGTTTGTTGTTGATGTTGTTTAGCTTATCGGTATTTGTAGCATCTCCCGATTTTGGAATAAAAACCGGAGAAAGAATGCACAACAAAGCAACTGCGCCAAAAAATATCCATGTTCCTTTCTCCAAAACATCCGTTGTTTGCTTTACACCTATGATTTGATTACCCACACCTCCAAATGTTCCGGACAAGCCACCACCTTTTGGATTTTGTATCAATACAATGAGTCCAAGAATCAAAGAGGCAAGGATAATTAATATTACAAATAAAGTAAGCATAGTAGAATTTTTATATGAGTTTCTCTAATTTACCGGCAAAGTAAGCACTTTTATCGGGATTTTGCAAACGTAATTTTTCATAAATCTCACGTGCCTTTTCAATTTTGCCTTGTTGCAGATAGATTTTGGCCATTGTTTCAGTTAATACAGTCGTTTCTGTATTACTTTTATCTGCCATTTCTTCTACTTTTTTATCTATTTTTGCTGTATCCAGGATAGGTTGACCACCGGGTAATTTCTTCATGGTTTTGAGCCATTCGGTAAAACTCTTTAGTTGCCGGCCAACTTTATCTTTATTTAAATCTTGCTCTGTTATTTGAATACCCTGAGAAGCAAAATAGTCTGTTGTATGTAAAGGTTCTTGATTGGGGATGAGTGAATCTATGTTTGTGTTTTCGGGTTCCTTTTCCAGAATCTCAACAGCTTCAGAAAGTTTTTCGATCTGCGGGGCCTGTGCCAACTGATCTAGGTCATGTAAGCGAATATGCAACTGAATCGGATTGGGAAAATAAAGCGGAGCAGGGTTTTGCTGTAATATGGATTCAGGTATATCTTCCTGCATTTGTTCTTTGAGAAGAAAATAATGAGCGGCACCAAACCATGGATAACGTGCAACCGTTTCTTTCAAAAAATGAGTATGTGGACCAGTTTCCCATTTTTTTTGAAACAAATCCTGAAATAATTTTTCCTGCAACATTCTCCAAAGCTAAGGTTTATGTGGTAGCAAATTGCTTACCAGTTTGAAAATATTTTATTGAAAATTTCATCTACGATATTTTTAATGATATCGTTATTGAGTGAGGCCTCTGCTTGTGATAAACTGATATTGGCATCGAAGTCGAAAGATCGTGATAGATCCGCTTCAAAATTCTTGGTATCATCCAAATTGTTTTTGAAGACCAGATGAAAACCTACATTTAATCTGTTTCCACCAGATGTGTTATTGGTTACGCTGATTGTACTGGTCGTATAGTTGGATACATAACCACTGATATCATAATGCGCGTCATCGTTATTGGTTTGTCTAAGTCTGGTCGTGTTGATGATTTTTTGTTTCAGCTTTTCGGTGAGTTGCGGACTTAATTGTGTATTTACATACTCTGCCTTGTTTTCCAGATAATTTACCCTAAAAGTTTTTACTTCAGGCGGAATAGGAGAGGTGTCTTTGAATGAATATTTACAGGTTGACGAGCAAAGTAATACGCTTGTAAAAGCAACAAGTATAAATCTGAGTGGTATGAGTGAATGGTTTTTCAAAATTGGATGAGGTTATTGGTTACAGATGTTCAATATCATATTCCTTGAGCTTTCGGTACAGCGTTCGCTCGCTGATTCCTAAATCAGTTGCCGCATCGCGTCTTTTGCTCTTGTGTTTCTTCAATGCTTTGATGATGAGTTCTTTTTCCATATCGAGGATATTGAGAGATTCCTCCACATCTTCGTGATGCTGCACATTGTTTTCATGACTGCTGTTGTGTATAATAACAGGAGTGTTTCCTGTGCTATAGTTACCTGATGGATGAACCGGTATTTCACGAAGTGGAGATAAATCGGGGTTGTACACCGGAATATTATTTGCCATGCCGGGATGCTGTGCCATATCGAAGACCATTTTCTTCAGTTCGTTCACATCCTTTTTCATGTCAAAAAACAGTTTGTATAAAATTTCGCGCTCGTTGGCGAATTCGGCCTGACTCACCATTCCCGGCCCACCACTCAATACGGGCAGATTTTGAAAATTGTTCGCTGGTAAAAAACTTTGCAGTTCATCTGCCGTAATTTGTTTGTCTTTACTCAGTACTGAAATTTGTTCTGCTAGATTTTTCAGTTCACGCACATTACCTGGGAAGCTATAGCTTGTCAATGTTTTTTTTGCATCATCGGTTAATTGTACAGGTGATGCTTTGTAGCGCTCTGCAAAATCGGTTGTGAATTTTCTGAACAACAAGACGACATCTTCTTGTCGATCACGCAATGCAGGCACACGAATGGGAACTGTGTTTAGGCGATAATATAAATCTTCGCGAAACTTGTTTTTGTGGGTGTACTCCAGCAAATCTTTATTGGTTGCGGCAATCACGCGCACATTTGTTTTTTGTACTTTACTGCTACCAACTCGGATATACTCTCCGGTTTCAAGCACACGCAACAAACGCGCCTGGGTGCCCAGAGGCATCTCGCCAATTTCATCTAAAAAAATTGTACCACCGTTAACCGTTTCAAAATATCCTTTACGGCTTTCTACCGCACCTGTAAAAGATCCTTTCTCGTGGCCAAATAATTCGGAATCGATGGTGCCTTCTGGAATGGCGCCACAGTTTACCGCAATAAATGGATTGTGTTTGCGTGCCGAAAGTGCATGAATAATTTGAGAAAAAACTTCTTTACCTACACCACTTTCTCCATTGATGAGCACGCTGAGGTCGGTATTGGCAACCTGTGTTGCCACATGCAATGCATGATTGAGTGCGGGCGCATTGCCAATAATACCGAAACGATTTTTTATACTTTGCAATTCCATAATTACTCGATTACTTTACCTAACAGGGTTCCAGCTGTGCAGTCATAAATATTTACATGCACATACATTCCTTTTTCCAAATTACCTTTGGCGAAAATGACCACTTTGTTTTGATCGGTTCTGCCAAATAATTCATTTTCATTTCTTTTGGAGGTGCCCTCTATCAGTACTTTACATGTTTTACCTACTTCTTTTTTCATTCCTTCCAAGGAGTGAATTCGATGAAGGTCGACAAGCTCCTGCAAACGGCGTTTTTTTGTTTCGAGGGGTATATCATCTGCATACTTCCGTGCGGCCAGCGTTCCGGGTCTTTCAGAATAGAAATAGAGATAAGCCAGTTCGTATTTACAATATTCCATTAAACTCAAAGACTCCTGATGATCTTCCTCCGTTTCCGTGCAAAAGCCGGCAATCATATCAGTGGAGAGTCCACAGTCAGGCAATATTTCGCGAATGCGATTCACTTTGTCGATATACCACTCTCGTGTGTACGTTCGATTCATCAGATCAAGCATACGGGAACTTCCGCTTTGAACCGGAAGATGAATATAGTTACAAACGTTCTCGTATTTTTTCATGGTAAACAATACTTCGTCTGTAATATCTTTTGGATGAGAGGTAGAAAAACGAACACGTAATAATGGAGAGATCATTGCTACTTTTTCAAGAAGTTGTGCAAATGTAACCTCTTCATTTTTCTCTTCATCCACCCAATGATAACTGTCTACATTTTGTCCGAGTAAAGTTACTTCGCGATAACCATCATTGACCAATGCTTCACATTCAGCAACAATGCTGGAGGCAGGGCGACTGCGTTCGCGGCCACGTGTAAATGGTACCACACAAAAAGAACACATATTATTACATCCGCGGGTAATGCTCACAAAAGCGGTAACACCATTGCTATTCAGGCGAATGGGGGAGATGTCGGCATATGTTTCTTCTCTGCTCAGCATCACATTCACACCTTTTTGTCCGGTTTCCGCTTCCATAATCAATGCGGGCAAACTGCGGTATGCATCGGGACCTACAACAATATCCACCAGCTTTTCTTCTTCAAGCAATTTGGCTTTGAGACGTTCGGCCATACAGCCCAGGATGCCGATAATAAGGTTTGGATTTTTCTTTTTAAGCTGTTTGAATTCAGTAAGTCTTTTGCGAATACGTTCTTCTGCTTTCTCGCGAATAGAACAGGTATTGATGAGCACCAGATCGGCATGCTCTACTTGTTGTGTGGTGCCAATATTATTTTCGCTCAAAATGGAGGCTACAACTTCACTGTCCGCAAAGTTCATGGCGCAACCATAGCTTTCTATATATACGTGTTTATGAAACACGCGGTCTTGTGGGTGCAAAGCCGAAAAGGCTTCACCCTGTCGGGATTCGTCGTGGTATTTATCGTTGATTAGCGTTTCCATAATCGGTTGCAAAGATACGAAATTGAGCAGGAATGTGACAGAGTGGCAGAAGCTTTCAATCCCGATATCGTAGAAATACATAATTTTTTCTTTGAATAAATAACGGGAATTGGTTTAAAAAAGAAGCCCCTAAGAATAGGGGCTTCGGTTACCAAAACTAACTGCTTATGAGAAAAATCGTTTATTATTGTAACGACGATACAAACTTACATCATGAAATGTCGGCTTGTTGTTAAGTATTTGCCAAAAAAATGACGGTATAAAAATTAAATAAGCTCATCCCAATCTCTCACATGACTTTTACCATTGCTATTTCCCCGAAGCGAAAGGGTTTTAAAACCAACAGATGGCTGTGGTTTTTTCTTGCAGTATTCACAGTCGTTTGGATCAGTACATTTTTGGGAACCACCAACTATTCCAATTGGTGGCTGGAGAATACGTTGACTATCTTATTTCTGATTTTTCTTGTGGGTAGTTATAGAAAATACCAGTTTAGCGATTTGAGTTATTTGCTCATGACGGTTTATTTATGTTTGCATGTGTATGGCTCCAAATATACCTATGCCGAGAATCCATTTGGGTACTGGCTGAAAGATGAATTGGGATTGGCAAGAAATCATTACGACCGCATCGTGCATTTCAGTTTTGGATTTCTGTTGGCATATCCAATGCGTGAGTTGTTTTTGAAATGGCTGAAATATCCTCCCTTTGCTGCCTGGGCTTTGCCGATTGAAATTACCATGTCGGTCAGTGCTCTTTATGAGTTGATTGAGTGGATGGTTGCTGATGTGTTCTTCAAAGCGCAGGGCGATGCTTATTTGGGAACGCAAGGCGATATTTGGGATGCCCAGAAAGATATTGCGATTGCGTTTACGGGTGCTATTCTTGCAACAACGATTGTGTCTTTGATCAAGCGGTGGTTTAGGGTGTATGAGGAGAGGTGAGGGGACGCTTTGCTCGGGGGCAGTCGCTACGCTGGTTCAACCCTGCAACCCTGTACAAAATTCAGAGCGAAAATGAGAGCGAGAGCGATTATTAAGTTCTGACTTTTTTCTTCGCATTCATTCTGTTTCTCGCTCTGATTCAATTGTTTTTGTCGGATAAGAATTCCACCAATTCTTTTACCACCCTGTTAGATAATTCTCCCGCTACCGTTAACCTTTCAGCCCTACACCAACCTCTTGGCCTTTTTAACTTTTTGAACCTCTTGAACAAACCTAAGTAAGACTCGCTTCGCTGCTCCATCCACCTCCACTATCCAAACGTCTTTATCAGCAATATCACCAATCCATACAGGCAAGTAGTGATGAAGATCCCTTTGGCTGTTTGATCTTTGTGAGCATTTATGTATAAGGTAAACAAAAGGGCATTAGCCAGTAAGGAAAGACTTAAAGCAACAGAGAGTGTTTTGTGCCCTGGTTCAAGATAAATAAACTGAAAAAATTCTTTAAAAGAGAAGATGCCAAATTTCACCCATTTGAATGCAAGCAAGCCCAAGACAGGGGCCAGTGTGCCCCAAATCAAACCAAGTTTTAAATTATCTTTTGTAATGATCATTTGAATAATCTCGTTTTTTCAAGTTGTTTTTTTAGGGTATAATTGGTGAGGTCAAATTGCACAGGAACCACACTTACATAGTTGTGTTCGAGGGCCCATACATCCGTATCTTTTGCTTTATCAAAATTGATGAACTCGCCTGTTAGCCAGAAATATTTTTTTCCCTGAGGGTCTATTCTTTCATCAAATGACTCATTGTATTTGGCATAGGCCTGTTTGCAGAGTTTGATGCCTTTTATTTCCCTTAAAGGAACAGACGGGATATTGACATTCAGCAGCAGGTGCTTGTCTATTTTCTTTTGACTTAAAACAGATGAAACGACTTTATGTACAATTTCCCTTGCAGGTGACATATCTGCTTCGTATCTGTAGTCGAGTAAGGAAAAGCCAATACTTGGAATACCTTCGATGGATGCCTCCATGGCAGCAGACATGGTGCCGCTGTAAATAACATTGATGGAATGGTTGGCGCCATGATTGATGCCACTTAAACAAATATCCGGTTTACGGTGCAATATTTTATCAACCGCCAATTTTACGCAATCTACCGGAGTACCTGAGGTTTGCCAGGCCTCGATATCTTCTCCAAACAGATTGACTTTATTCATTCTGAGAGGAGAGCCAATGGTTATCGCATGTCCCATGCCACTTTGGGGTTTGTCGGGAGCTACCACAACGACTTTTCCGAGGGGTTTAACTGCTTCAACCAAACTGCGTATACCCGGTGACGTTATGTCGTCGTCATTGGTAATCAGTATAATGGGGGTATTTTTTTTTACTTTAGCCATTTTCAATTAATAAATTTAGAATCCTCGAAAAAGAGGTCGTCCAACCTCAGGTTTATTAGGCCAGGGAATAGAAATCAGTATCAACAATAATGCAATACCGAAATAGACAACCATTCTTTTGTGTTTCTTCTCTTCCGGTGCTTTTTTTACGGCAACTTTTCCTACATGTACCAAAATCCAGGCCAGTATCATCATAAAGGCATGCTCCATCACAAAAAAACGGTCGATTGAATTTTTCATCAGCGAACCCATGTCTTTCAATTTGGCGAACCAGTTGTTGCTGTACATTAAAAAGATTCCAAGCAGTAACTGAACATCACAAAAGATCATGAATAATAAACTACTTAAATTGTCTTTAGCTGAAAAAGGACGTTTTTTGAATAAACCGGTACAGCCGTTGATGAGGGCCCAAAAACCGGCTATCAAAATGGCCCAGCGAAGCAGATTGTGAAAAGCAAGCATAGATTGGAATTTGTTTTTACAAAAGTAGTGACAAGTGGGGGATCTTTTGGCAATCAAAATCAGTATAAAAAAAGAAAAAACTAATTTTTTTTGGTAAAACTAAAAAACTTAGTACATTTGTGCTAATCAAATTAGTTTCGTATGTCAATAGCCGGAATCAACCTAAAGTATTTGCGCAAATTGCGTGGATGGACACAGGAGGAGTTTGCCTATAAGCTCGATATCAAGCGATCATTGGTGGGTGCCTATGAAGAGGAGCGTGCTGATCCACGCATTGATGTCCTCGAAAAGGTAGCTCAGATGTTTAAGCTTACCCTTGATGAGTTATTATTAAAAGATTTATCGATGTCGGTAAGCACGGGCAGTTATCTGCAAAAGAGACGCATGCAAAAAATGATGTCAGCCGACAGGAACGTGATTCATTTTGTGCCAGTTAAAGCTGCTGCCGGTTATTTATCAAGTTATGCAGATTCCGAGTTCATTGATGAGTTGAATACCTTTACGCTTCCGATGCTCACCGGTGGTTTTTACCGTGCTTTTGAAATTGTTGGGGATAGTATGTTGCCAACTCCCAGTGGAAGCATCATTGTAGTTGAGAAAGTTGAAACCTTGGAAGACGTTAAAAACGGGCAAGCTTGTATTGTGGTTAGTAAGAATGAGGGCATTGTATATAAGCGTATACAAAAGAATAATCGGATAAAAAATAAGATCACGCTGGAAAGTGACAACCCAAGTTTTCAGCCATATCAGATTAATGCTGAGGATATATTGGAACTGTGGATGGCTCAGGTGGTTATTGCAAAGGTTGCATCCCAACAAAGATGGGACGTGGGTTCATTAGCCAATCTGGTTAATAATCTGCAGGAGCAGGTGAGCACGTTGAAGAAGAAGATGAATTAGGTTTTTTTCGATAGGTTCAAGAGGTTTAATAAGTTCAAAAGGTTCAATGGGTTAAAAAGTTTCAAGAGGTTTAAAAAGTTCAAGAGGTTCAATAGGTTGAAAAGGTTTAAGAGGTTGGTTTGAAGCGTTTGAAAGGTTTGAGGGGTTCGAGAATTTTGATAGGAATCTTTGTAGCTTTTGTTGACTTTGCATCCCGATAGTTATCTGGATTACGAGAAATAGAACAAGCCCGAGTAATCGGGGCTCGATTTTTGAATTTTTATTCATCTGTCGACTGACAGTTTTTTTACTCTTGAATTTTGATTTTTGAATTACCCTCATTGTTCATTACATGTGCACAAATACCCAATGAATATCATGGCAGGATTTATTTATCAACATAACTTACATCACAAATTTCAGATACATCGATAACCATTAAAAAACAAGTTATGATCAAATTGCAAATCATCGGTAATCTTGGAAAAGATTGCATTGTAAAGGAAGTAAACGGAAAGACCGTTATTAATTTCAGTGTGGCTCATACAGAGCGATACAAAGACAGTATGGGTAACCAAAAAGAAAGAACAACCTGGGTTGAGTGTGCTTATTGGACAGACCGAACGGCTGTTTCTCAATACCTTACCAAAGGCAGAACTGTGTATGCTGAGGGTTCTCCTGAAGCAGATGCTTACACTAACAAAGAAGGTCAACCTGCCGCTACTTTGCGTATGCGTGTTCAGAATGTTCAATTGCTTGGCAGTAATGGTAACGATCAATCAGGAACCAATCAGGGGAATGTGAGTTATGCAGGCTCTGTTAACGCACCAACCATGAAAACGGAGGAATCAGCAAGTGCTGAAATTACGCCGTTTTGATTATTTGTTTGAATATGCTCTAAGCCGCCTCAGATTAAATACGCTGAGGCGGTTTTTTGTTGTATTCAATTTTCATAACTTCACAGGATGAACAAAATGCATTTTCTGACAAGCATTTGCCTCTGTCTTATTTTCTCTTCATATTCGCAAAATAATTACACCTCTTTTGTTAATCCATTTATTGGTACCGGCGGGCACGGACATACATATCCGGGAGCAACACTGCCGCATGGTATGGTGCAATTGAGTCCGGATACACGATTGGAGGGATGGGATGGTTGCAGCGGTTACCATTATTCAGATAGTTTTATTTACGGGTTTTCTCACACGCATCTCAGCGGTACAGGTTGCAGCGACTATGGAGACATATTGTTAATCCCGGGCAACGGAGCTCCATCTCCTAACAATAAAGTATACGGTTCATCATTTCTACATCAAAATGAAAAAGCAAGTCCGGGTTATTATTCAGTGAGTTTGGATAAATACAATATTCAGGTTGAGTTGACGGCCACCGAAAGAGTGGGGATCCATCGCTATCGTTTTTTAAAGCAAAAAGACAGTTATGTGATGCTGGATTTGAAGCATAGGGATGAGGTACTGGAATCTTATTTTAAAATAGAAGATAGCATAACGATTACGGGTATGCGAAGAAGTAAAGCATGGGCAGAGGATCAGGTGGTTTACTTTGTAATGAAATTCTCTAAGCCATTTACAAATATTAAAATCTGGCAAAATGATATAGAGGATCTCGTTTCAAAGAAAGATGAATACAACGGTAAGAGTTTAAAAGCTGCTTTTTTATTCAATGATTTACCGAACAATGAACTTTCAGTACAAGTTGCAATTTCGCCGGTTAGTGTGGAAGGGGCTAAAAAAAATCTGGCAACAGAAGCTTCAGGTAAGTCATTTGTTCAGTTGAAAAATGAGGCAACAAAAAAATGGAATAAAGAACTTTCTAAAATTGAAATATCGGATAAGGATATTGACAGAAAAACGATTTTCTATACGGCACTGTATCATACAGCTATTGTTCCGAATATTAATATGGATGTGGATGGTCGGTATCGTGGCAGAGATGGGAAAATACATCATGCCGATGGGTTTGATTATTATTCTGTTTTTTCTTTGTGGGATACTTACAGAGCTGCGCATCCGCTTTATGCCATCATCGACCGCAAGAGAACGTTAGATTATATCAAAACATTTTTAGCACAGTATCAGCAAGTTGGTCTATTGCCTGTTTGGGAACTATCCTCCAATGAAACCAATTGTATGATCGGCTATCACAGCATTCCTGTCATTGTGGATGCGTATATGAAAGGGATTCGTGATTTTGATTTGAAATTGGCATTGGAAGCCATGATGGCAAGCGCCAATGAGAAAAAAACAGGAGTACAAGCCATTCAGCAAAAAGGATTGATTTCGGTGGAGGATGATCATGAAAGTGTAAGTAAGACGCTCGAGTATGCTTATGATGATTATTGTATTGCCCTGTTTGCCAAAGAGATTGGCAATGATGCCATTTATCAAAGTTTTTTAAAACGCGCATTATCCTATAAAAACCTACTGGATCCCGAAACACATTGCATGCGTCCCAGAAAAAATGGGGGATGGTTGTGGCCATTTGATCCGCGTGAGGTAAACAATCATTTTACCGAAGCCAATAGCTGGCAGTATTCGTTTTATGTTCCTCAGGACATCAATGGATTAACAAAAGAATTGGGAGGTGTAGACAAATTGGAAGCTCAGTTGGATGCTTTATTCAATGCCTCCTCCAAAACTACAGGCCGTGAACAGAGTGACATTACAGGTCTCATTGGTCAATATGCACATGGCAATGAGCCAAGTCATCATATTGCTTATCTATATAATTATACGAATCATCCACACAAGGCTCAGTACTACACCCATAAAATCATGAATGAATTTTACACTGTGCAGCCGGATGGGCTCATTGGTAATGAAGACTGCGGGCAAATGAGTGCATGGTATGTATGGAGCAGTATGGGCCTATATCCGGTGACACCAGGTGCAAACAGTTATGTCTTTGGTTCGCCTTTATTTGATCAAATGAAAATTAATCTGGAAAATGGAAAGACGTTTCAATTCAATACCATCAAAAAAAATAAACAAAGTAAATATATTGAGTCAGTTTACTGGCAAAAAGACCAAAATAAAGACAAACAATATTTTTCATCACCCATACTTTATGATTCTGCGTGGAAGCAGGGGGGGTATTTATATTTTACATTGACAGATCAAAAAATGGATTGCTTCAAGCAACCGGCAATTCAGAATTTGGTGAGCAAACAAGAAAAAATTTCTTTTGTGGTCAATCCGGTCATCTCCGGTAAATCGATGTCGTTCGATGCTGCTCAGGAAATCGTTATCTCATCACCACAGAAAAATGTACGGTTGCTTTATAGTTTGGATGGTAATGTGCCTGATGAACATTCTTCATTGTATGTAAGACCTTTCATGATTGATAGTACAGTAAAGATCAACGCCATCGCAATTGATGAATATGGCAACAAAAGCCTCATTTCGCAGGCCTCATTTCGCAGGTTAAAAAAACATCAGCAAATTCAGTTGAATAGTAAGTATATGAAATCTTATGATGGAGGTGGTGATCAGGCTTTAGTGGATGAGTTGTATGGATACGAAAACTGGCGTATGGGAGGATGGCAGGGATATCAGGAGGTTAATCCGGAGTGTATAGTGGATTTAAAGGAAGTGAAAGAGCTGGATAAAGTGCGTGTAGGATTTTTACAGGATACCCGTTCCTGGATCATTATGCCAAAATCTGTTAAGATATTTTTGTCTGAGGATGGTAAACAATTCGCTCAAGTTTATAGCAGTGAAAATTTTGTTCCGGTAGATGACATGAATGTGCAGATAAAAAGGGTAGACGCTCATTTCCCTCCTCAAAAAGCTCGATATATAAAAGTGCTTGCAACACAATACGGGAAGCTTCCAGACTGGCATCCCGGAGCGGGTGGTGATTCAATCATTTTTATGGATGAAGTGGAGGCGGATTGAAACGAGAAGTTTTAACTTTCTGCTTCGCTCTCATTCTGTTTCTCGCACTGATGGAATGATTTTTATCGAACAAAAATGCAACAAAATTTCTTTCATCATTACTGATGTAAAACGGGAAAATAATTCTCCCGCTACCACATTCATTCATTTGGTATTAAATCAGCGATTAACTATTCAGTTTGCTGTTTTTCCTGCTGTATGTAAAATAAACAACAAGACCAATCAGCATCCAAACCACTGCCGCTTTAAGTGTGAATGCATCAATTGCAACAATCATAGCGGTGCAAATTAGTGCACCAAGAATGGGTACGATGGGTACCAATGGAGTTTTGAATGGTCTCTCAATTTCCGGATTTTTTCTACGCAGTATCCATACACCAATACTAACTAAAACAAAAGCGAGCAAAGTTCCGAAGCTGGTTAAATCACCTGCCACATGCCCGGGAACGAATGCTGCGAACAGACCAACGAATACAAATAAAATCATGTTGGCCTTGTATGGAGTTCTGTAAGTAGGGTGCAGTTCGCCAAATGCTTTTGGAATGAGTCCATCGTTACTCATGGTGTAAAACACGCGGCTTTGACCCATCAGCATCACAAGAATTACAGAGCTAAATCCTGCTAGTATGGCAACGGTTACACCTGTTGCAAGCCAGCCATAGCCAGACATGTAATTTGAGATGGCATAAGCAACTGATGCTTCTCTTCCTTTTTCAGGATCAACAAAATCTTTCCAGTTTGCCACTCCGGTTAACACATGTCCAAATAGGATATACAATAAGGTGCAAACTGCTAGTGAACCTAAAATACCAATAGGCATATCTTTTTTCGGATTTTTTGCTTCTTGTGCGGCAGTAGACACCGCATCAAATCCAATAAAAGCAAAAAACACAATAGAAGCTCCACCCAGTATTCCACCCCAGCCATGTTTGAAAAAGCCTGTATAGTTGGCGATCTCTTTGCCGGCACCATCCAATACCGCAGGCGTTCCTTCAGGAATCATATAAGGTGTGTGATTTGCAGGATTGATAAACTGCCAGCCAATGGCAATAAATAAAAGCACGATGGCGACTTTTACAAAGACAATGATTGCATTAACCAGGGCACTTTCCTTTGTGCCTTTTATTAGTATCAAAGTCAATAGTAACAGTATGATGAGCGCGGGCGCATTCATGATACCGGAATGTCGGACGCCAGTTGCATCGGTAAATTCTTCAAAAGGCGAATGACACCATTCGTATGGAATTTGTCCTCCCAACAATTTATTGAGGTATTCACTCCAGGCAATACTTACGGTGGCAGCTCCCAAAGCATACTCCATAATCAATGCCCATCCAATTACCCAGGCAATCAGTTCACCCATGGTGACGTAGCTGTAAGCATAAGCACTTCCGGCAATGGGGATCATTGAGGCGAATTCGGCATAGCACAGACCGGCAAATGCGCAACCAACTGCTGCAACCAAAAATGAAATGGTTACTGCGGGTCCAGCCGCCTGTCCTGCGGCAGCTGCAGTTCTTACAAATAAACCTGCGCCTATGATGGCACCAATACCCAAGGCTACCAGCGATCCTGCGCCCAATGTGCGTTTAAGCCCTTTTTCTGAATCGTCGGCATCTGCCAATAATTGTTGAAGTGGTTTTTTGGTAAATAATCCCATGATGTTATTATAAGTTGGTTATTTGAATGGTGTAAAATAGGAAATAATTCAATTCAATGTATTTTCTTTTTCAGGTCACTGAAATTTTAATCACATTTTTTTATGGTGGTTATATGGTAAGCATTTATATGGTATATTGCAAATCCAACGATTGATTATGCATCATCAAGAACATTTGCCTCCAAAGAAAAACAGGCTTACCCTTTACATTGTCATTGCCATGATTCTGGGAATAGGTGTAGGATACTTGATTAATAAAAATGCATCTCAGGAATTTATCAAAGATTTTTCACCAAAAATTAAATTACTGGCAACCATTTTTATTCGAATGGTGCAAATGATCATTGCTCCGCTTGTTTTTTCTACATTGGTTGTGGGTATTGCGAAGTTGGGTGATTTGAAAACAGTGGGCAGGGTTGGTGGTAAAGCAATGATATGGTTTATCTCCGCTTCGTTGATCAGTTTAACACTCGGACTTATTTTAGTTACCATTACCAAACCGGGTGTTGGAGTAAACATCAGTAACAATGATATTGAAGGTGCGAAAGATCTATTGGGTAAAACCAAAGAATTTTCATTGGATAAATTTGTAGAACATGTATTTCCTCGCAGTGTGCTCGAGGCAATGGCCAACAATGAAATTCTCCAATTGGTTGTCTTTTCAATATTTTTTGGTGTTGCGGTGACTGCCATCGGTAAAGTAGGAGACCCTATTGTTCGCGCATTGGATGCGCTTACACATGTGGTATTGAAGATGGTTTCTTATGTGATGCATTTTGCTCCCATTGGTGTTTTTGGAGCTATGACTGGAGTTATAGCATTAAAAGGTCTTGGTATTTTAGGCACTTACGCTTACTATATTGGGTCTTTTTATTTAGGGCTCGTTGTTTTGTGGATGCTTCTTTTACTTGTAGGATGGATGATTTTGAGACATCGACTCAAGGACTTAATCAAACGATTGGCGAGTCCAATGGCGATCGCATTTAATACCGCCAGCAGCGAAGCCGTATTTCCAAAATTGGTTGAAGAAATGGAGCGCTTTGGCTGTAACAACAAAATCGTATCATTCACCTTGCCACTCGGATATTCATTTAATCTCGATGGCAGTATGATGTATATGACCTTTGCAAGTATGTTTATTGCCCAGGCATATAACATCACCGGTGTAACCGATCATGTTGGTACACAAATTGCGATGTTGCTGGTTTTTATGCTTACCAGTAAAGGCATAGCTGGTGTACCTCGTGCCTCTTTGGTTGTGGTGCTTGCCACAGGTGGTATGTTTGGCATTCCGCCCGAAGGAATCGGATTGGTACTGGCTATTGATACTTTTTGTGATATGGGCAGAAGTATGACCAATGTTTTGGGAAATGCACTTGCAACCGCAGCAGTAAGTAAGTGGGAGGGGGAGTTGAAACATTAGTTTGCTTGTTCAAAGTTTGATATTCAAAGTTTTTTTGAAAATTTTGAGATTCTCATTGAACCCTGTTAATCCGTAAAGATTCCAACTATACACTTGAACCTTGAACCTTGATTTTTTAATGACACTTATTTCTATCATACTCGACTTCACCTGGACCAACCTCATACAACCGCAATGGTACATCAACAATGGAGGTCTTTGGTTTATTTTATTTGTGGTGTTTGCAGAAACAGGATTATTCGCTGGATTTTTCTTGCCCGGGGATTCATTGTTGTTTGTTGCGGGGATATACAGCGATGATCTGTTTTCAGGAGCATTTGGATTTGATTTGAGTCATCCACTTTTGAATATCCTTGCGATTGGAACATTCATCACCGCTTCCGGTGTAATTGGAAATACCGTAGGTTATTGGTTTGGAAGAAAAAGTGGTCCGTTCTTGTTTGAGAGAAAGGACAGTTTTTTCTTCAAAAAAAAATATCTGTACCAGGCCAAAGAGTTTTATGATAAAAATGGGGGAGGCGCCATTGTACTGGCTAGGTTTCTCCCCATTGTAAGAACCTTTGCGCCCATCGTTGCAGGTATCGTGGAAATGGACAAAAAGAAATTTACTTTTTATAACATAATCGGTTGTGTCGCCTGGGTATTTTCAATGCTAATCGCCGGACATTATTTGCAGAAGATTATCTTGAATACTTACGGGTTCGATTTAAAAAAACATCTTGAGGTTATTGTTATCGGGATCGTTGCAATAACAACTTTGCCTGTTCTTTTAAAAATGATTTTTGGGAAAGTGAAAAAGCAATCAGCGTAATCGCTATGAATACTTTACAAAAAAACGAATCTATTTTTAACATTGCTGTATTGGTTGCCGCACTGGGTTATTTTGTTGATATTTATGACTTACTACTGTTCAGTATTATTCGTGTACCCAGTTTAAAATCACTTGGATTATCCGAAGATATGATCGCGCTTGATGGAGAAAGCATCATATCGTGGCAAATGGTTGGTTTGCTTTTGGGTGGAATTATCTGGGGTGTGATGGGGGATAAGAAAGGAAGATTAAGTGTGCTCTTTGGTTCTATATTGCTATACTCCATTGCCAATATCGCCAATGGATTTGTTCAAACTGTTGATCAGTATAAATGGGTTCGTTTTATTGCAGGAATTGGATTAGCGGGTGAATTAGGGGCAGGGATTACTTTAGTGTCGGAGTTGGTGGCTAAAGAGAAAAGAGGAATCGCTACCTCACTTGTGGCAGGAATTGGTCTCAGTGGTGCTATTGTCGCTTTTATTTTCAAACAAAATTTTGACTGGCGCACCTGTTATTTCATTGGTGGCGGAATGGGTTTGATGCTATTGGTATTAAGAGTTTCTGTTTTTGAGTCAGGAATGTATCATCAGACAAAAGCCAGTGGTGTTTCAAGGGGAAATTTTCTCTCCATCTTCACGAACGCAGACAGGGTTAAAAGATATGTACTAAATATATTGATTGGCTTGCCAACTTGGGCGGTAATTGGTTTGTTGATAACATTCTCGGATAAATTTGGAAAAGAAATGGGTATCAAGGAAAATATTGATCCGGGTAAATCAGTTATGTATGCTTATGTGCTTATTTCACTTGGAGATATTTTCATTGGCTTTGTTAGTCAGTGGTTGAAAAGCAGAAAAAAAGCACTTCTGTTATATTATATGCTCACGTTGATTTTCATCATGTTATATTTCACTGCGCTTCACAATGGAACGGCTCAACAGATGTATCTGATATGTGCAGGACTGGGGCTTGGTACAGGATTCTGGGCCATTTTTGTTACGATGGCTGCCGAACAATTTGGAACCAATCTGCGTGCTACGGCTACCACGACGATACCTAATATGGTAAGAGGAATGCTGGCTGTTTTTATTTTACCTATGTTTAAATTTTTCAGGAGCCAATCAGATTATTTTCATGCCGGGGTTTATACCTTAACGATTATCATGCTAATCTCATTTTTTGCATTATATCATATCAAAGAAACTTTTGGAAGAGACCTTAATTTTACAGAGGAATAATTATGCCTAAAAAAATACTTGTAATCCGCTTTTCATCCATTGGAGATATTGTACTTGCAAGTCCCGTTTTCAGATGTATCAAAAAACAATTGCCTGATGTGCAATTGCATTTTTTGACTAAGAAAAGCTTTAAAGTGGTAACCGAACATAATCCTTACATTGATCGGTTTTTTTATTATGACAACAACATGGGTGAACTAAAGGAAAAGTTATCCGCTGAGAATTATGACACGGTTATTGATTTGCATAATAATATCAGAAGCAATCAAATAAATAGATTTTTAGGAGTAGCCAGCCACACGATAGATAAGTTATCCTGGCAAAAAATCATGCTAACCAAATTCAAAATGAATTTTATGCCTGGTAGGCATATTACCCAAAGAAGTTTAGATACGGTTGCGCCGTTGGGGGTAGTGGATGATGGATTGGGGCTTGATTATTTTATCGGCATTAACGATGAAGTGAAGCCTGAAGATATACCTGCGTCTCATCAATTGGGATATGTTGCTTTTGTTATTGGGGCTAATCATCGTACTAAAAAAATGCCTATTGAAAAATGGCAGGAGTTGTGTTTAAAGCTCAACTATCCAATTATTTTGATTGGAGGACCGGCTGAGAAAGAGGAAGCAGAGAGAATTGCTTCTGTGAACGAAGGATTGATATACAATGCCTGTCATAAGTTTTCCATCAATGAATGTGCCGATCTGCTTCGTAAATCAAAGTTGGTCGTTTCTCATGATACGGGCTTTCAATACATTGCCTGTGCATTTCAAAAACAGGTAATTGCAATATGGGGAGGCACTTCTCCAAAACTTGATCTTGGGCCATATTACGGCAGTTCATTTGCTAATGCCAATCCGATTAAGTACGAAAATATTGTTCGTGATAAGTGGTGCCAGCCATGCAGTAAATACGGGACAAAGCGTTGTCCACTTGGACATTTTAACTGTATGAAGAAAATAGAGGTAGATTCAATTGTGATGAAAATCAGAAACAGAATGTAAGTTGATGTTTATACTTTTAGGCAGTTCCAACTATCAGAACCGGAATTTTTACCAGGTGTCGTACTTTGTCTATGGTGCTTCCAAAAATAAAATCCTTGATGCCTTTGTGGCCATGAGCTCCAATAATAAGCAACTCTGCCTGCTCTTCATGAATGATGCGGGAAATTTCTTTGGCTCGATGTCTGTACCCTAAAACACCTTTTGTTCTATATCCCATGTCTTCCAATTGTTTTACATAAATAGCAAGTCGCTCACGATCCCGCTGTGTTTCATAATCATCGCTGTGATTTTCATGCAAAAGCGTTGATGGGCTTTCAACTACATGAATCAATATGATCAGCAAATCTTTACCTTGTTGATTGACTGCTGTGCTTAATAACTTTTGATCATTTTTACTAAAGTCCAGTGCTACTGCCAAAATATTTGGTTGTTTAACTTCCAGTTTCACTTGAGAAATTTCACCTGTATGTAATTCAATGTTTGTCTCAATTCTGTTTGTTTTAATTAGAGGAAAAAAAGTCACATAAAGTAGTATTAAAACAAATGCAGAGCCGAAAATTAAGATGCTGCATTTCCAGGCTGATGAAATTTCAACCCATGTAGGCAGTAAAATATCAGTGACCATTTTAAAATTCAGGCCTACCAACAAAACAGCCATAATCCAGCAAACCAGCTGTAGTATTCTTCCAATAGTAAAAACCCCCATTTTTTTCTTATTGCTAACAAAATGAATGAGAGGTATGATTGCAAAAGCCAATTGAATGCTTAAAATGACCTGACTGAGGATGAGTAGTTTGTCAATTTGTTCTTCGCCACTAAGCAAAATAAAAATAATTGCAGGTACAATGGCAATTAAACGGGTAATCAATCTTCTCAAAACAGGGTTTATTCTCAATCTTAGATAACCCTCCATTACAATCTGTCCCGAAAGTGTTCCCGTAATGGTAGAACTTTGTCCGGATGCAATTAATGCAACGGCAAATAATATGGAAGCAAATTTATTGCCCAAAACAGGGGATAATAGCTGATGCGCTTCATGGATGCTACCCACCTCAGTTCTGCCCGTTTTAAAAAATACGGTGGCAGCTAATATCAAAATGGCAGCATTGATGAGAAATGCTACATTGAGAGCCACCACACTGTCAATGATACTCCATCTTATTGCGTTAAAAATACCTTTTTCGGTACGATTGATTTTTCTTGTTTGTATGAGAGAGGAGTGTAGGTATAAATTATGCGGCATGACAGTAGCACCAATCATACCAATTGCTAAATAAAGAGCTGTTTCGGATGGAAGTGCACCACCAATACCTTGATTTGCATATAATTCGGAGGCTTCAGGGAATGAAGGAATGAATCCTGATAAGATATCTCGAATGGCAGGGCTTGCTAAAAACAAGTTGATGCAAAATGAAAAACCAATGATGGCAATCATCAGAATGATGAATGCTTCGAGTTTTCTTATACCCATTTTTTGCAGGTACATGAGCAGAAAAGTATCAAACACTGTGATACTAACTCCTACAATCAAAGGCAATCCAAATAACAACTGCAAACCTATTGCCATTCCCAGCACTTCTGCAAGATCAGTTGCAGCAATAGCAATCTCTGCAAATATCCATAGTATGAAATTGATGCCACTGGGGAAAGCTTCCCGATTTGCCTGTGCCAGATCTCTTCCAGTTACAATTCCTAATCTTGCACTCAAACTTTGTAAAATCATCGCCATAATATTGCTTGCCAGCAAAACCCAAATAAGTGTGTATCCGAATTTGCTGCCACCTGCGATATCGGTTGCCCAATTACCGGGATCCATATACCCGACACTTACCAGGTAGGCAGGCCCAATAAAAGATAGCCATCTTCGCCAACCACGTTTTTTTTGTGTTGTATCCACGCTTTCGTGAACATCATGAAGCGAAAGTTCGTGTGGGTCCTGATGGCTCATTTAATTGTTATAAAAAGTGAAAATTGGAAAGCTTAAATAATGTGTAAAAATTACACAATAATAAAAAACTGTCTTATATTGCAACCTCAAATCTAAACAAAAATGACATTTAAAGATTATCAGGTGCCGTTTCAAGTGGCGGAAGCTTATAAAAAACGTGTGGCCTACTTCTCGATGGAGTTTGCTGTTCACCAACCGCTGAAAATTTATAGTGGTGGTTTAGGATTTTTGAGTGGTTCGCATTTGCGTAGCGCTTATGAGTTAAAACAGAACCTTATTGGTATAGGGATTTTGTGGAAGTATGGTTATTATGATCAGGCACGTAATCAGGACCAGACGTTGCAGATACAGTGGAATGAAAAAATATACAGCTTTTTGGAGGACACCGGTATAAAGTTTCAAATTGAGATACATAATCACCCGGTTTGGGTAAAAGCAATGTATTTGAATCCGGAGACTTTTAAAACAGCTCCTTTATTCTTGTTGACCACCGATGTTCCTGAAAATGATTATGTTTCTCAAACAATCACCCATCGTTTGTATGATGCAAACGTTGCTACCAAAGTGGCACAGTTTATACTTTTGGGGGTTGGAGGTGCAAAATTATTGGATGAACTCGCATTTGATCCGGAATTATATCACCTCAATGAAGCACATGCGGTAAGTGCAGCTTTTTATTTGCATAAAAAATTTGGTAGTGTAGAGGAGGTAAGAAATCACCTAGTATTTACTACACATACACCTGAAGAAGCAGGTAACGAAAAGCACGATATTCATTTGTGTGAGAAAATGAGTTATTTCTGTGGTATGCCGTTGGAAGAAGTAAGAAAAATAACAGGCATAGAAGATGATAAGTTCAATCATTCTTTGGCTGCATTAAAATTTGCAAAACTGGCCAACGGCGTGAGTGCTTTACATGGAGAAGTAAGTCGCAAAATGTGGCAAAAATTTCAGGGTATTTGTGAGATTACTTCTATCACCAATGCGCAAAACTGGAACTACTGGGCGGATAAGAAACTGTACGAATCATTGGCGCAGAATGATGCGGTACAGTTTGCCGATCGTAAAATGTACCTAAAAAAACGTGCGATGGAAATCGTTGCTGATCAAACAGGAAAATTGTTTGCCCCCAATGTACTAACCATTGTATGGGCAAGAAGGTTTGCAGGGTACAAGCGTGCAGATTTGATTACGCGCGATGAGAGCCGTTTTAAAAAACTTATGCACAATACAAAGTATCCTGTTCAAATTATTTGGGCTGGTAAACCTTATCCACTTGATTATCCTGCAATAAGTGATTTTAATTATCTCGTGAATCTAAGCAAAGGTTATAAAAATGTGGCTGTATGCATAGGTTATGAGTTGTCACTCAGTAAATCGCTTAAACAAGTTGCCGATGTGTGGCTGAACAATCCACGGGTTCCACGAGAGGCGAGTGGTACCAGCGGTATGACGGCAGCAATGAACGGTGCGTTAAACGTGAGTACCAATGATGGTTGGATATGTGAATTTATTAAGGATGGAGACAATGGCTTCATCGTGCCGCCGGTTGATTATGAGCATATGAATGTTCAGGATCAGGACCAGTATGATATGGATCAGCTGTATGATATTCTTGAAAATAAAATTCTACCAATGTATTATGAACATCCTGATAAATGGCGAAATATGCTGCAAAATGGCATGCGCGATGTGCAGGTAGATTTTGACAGCAACCGCATGGCCAAAGAATATTATGAAAAACTATATCTCTGAGTGTTGGTGATTTTTCCATACAAAACGGGCAGCCCAATCGGGCTGCCCGTTTTGTGTAAGAAATAAAGTTTATTTGGCTACTGTAGTTGTTGAATTAATTTTAGTGCTCATTTTCATTTCTTGCCCCATCATGTCCATAGTGTTATTCATGTCGCCCTGCATGGTGTTTTTTTGTACCAATCCTGTAGCTATCTCCACTTCCAATACACTATTTATTGTTTGATCAAGCGTTACGTTCATAGTTTGACCCATAGCTTCTTGTTCAGTGGTTCCCTGTGCGATAGTTTTCACATTTACGATTGCCGTACCGGAATTTTTTGAAACAAGGGTATATGTGTTTTTTGTTGTGATTCCATCTTCTTTAGTTTCCGTTTCCCATTTTTTACCTACTTCTATATCGGCAGGAATCAAAAGAAACATTCCTTCTGGTGAACTGCTTTGCATGCCAGCACCCATGGCCATGGATTTTGGCTTTTCAACTCCGTCTGTTTTTATTTTACGTAATGTTTTCTTGCTGATTCTAATAGTATCTGCTTTGTTAATCATGTCCTTCATAGACTCACCTATTTGAGAGTTTGCATCTTCCGGTTTTTCGGAGTCGTATGACATATCTTGACCCATGCCCTCTATTTTCATTTTCATTTTTTTCATGGTATAAGATACTTTGTACGCTTCAGCATCCTCACCAATAATCTGCATTTCAAAATTGGCATCGTTGATGGTATTCATTGTACCCATGCCCATGTCCATATCTGCTGTCACATGTGCACTGGAGGATATGACTTTACCTTTGAGAGAGGAGAGGTCAACATTTTTTTGTGCTAAAATGCCTGAGACGGTTAGGCATAAACCGGCAACTAATAATTGTTTTTTCATTTTATTTTATTTGATGATTAATCCTGTTCGGCATAACTGCTTACAGGTTCGCAGGTGCAAATTAGGTTTCTGTCTCCATAAGTATTGTTAACTCTTGCCACAGATGGCCAGAATTTATTTTCTTTTACATAAGCAAGTGGATAGGCCGCTTTTTCTCGACTGTATGCATGTTGCCATGTATCAGAAATTACTTCTGAAGCAGTATGTGGAGCATTTTTCAGTATGTTGTTCAATTTGTCGGCATCTCCATTTTCGATTTCTCTTATTTCATTTCGGATACTCAATAATGCATCACAAAAACGATCTAGCTCGGCTTTGTCTTCGCTCTCTGTTGGTTCAATCATGATTGTACCCGGAACAGGGAAACTCATGGTAGGAGCATGGAAATTATAATCCATCAATCTTTTTGCAACATCTTCTGCTTCTATTCCTGCTGATTGTTTGAAAGGTCTTAAGTCAACAATAAATTCATGTGCGCAGGTTCCATGTTTGCCCGTATATAAAATTTTATAATCATGCTCGAGTCTTGCTTTCATGTAGTTTGCATTCAATATCGCTATTTCGGTACTTCTTCGAATGCCATAAGAACCCAGCATTTTAATATAGGCATAACTGATCAGTAAAATACTTGCACTGCCGTAAGGTGCGGCGCTGACAGCCTTGATTGAATCTGATGCATTTTGTAAAGAAAAATGTCCGGGTAAAAATGGAGCCAGTTTTTCATTTACACAAATTGGACCCATGCCGGGCCCACCGCCTCCATGAGGAATGGCAAATGTTTTATGTAAATTCAAATGACATACATCAGCTCCGATTGCACCTGGGCTGGTTAATCCAACCTGTGCGTTCATATTGGCACCATCCATATAAACCAAACCTCCATTATCATGTATCAACTGACAAATCTCTTTGACGGATTCTTCAAACACGCCATGTGTGCTTGGATATGTTATCATCAATCCTGCAAGTCTTTCTTTGTGTTTTTCGGCATGAGCTTTCAAATCATCCACATCAATGTTTCCGGCATCATCGCATTTGGTAACTACTACTTTGAAGCCAGCCATTACTGCAGAGGCAGGATTGGTTCCATGAGCTGAAATTGGAATCAGCATCACATCTCGTTGTGATTCGTTTCGATGTGCATGGAAAGCACGTATGGTGAGTAGTCCGGCATATTCACCCTGTGCTCCACTATTGGGTTGTAAAGAAGTGGCGGTAAATCCGGTGACTTTGCATAACCAATCAGACAATTCATGAATGATTTGCTGATATCCTTTCCATTGGTCCGCAGGGGCAAAAGGATGAATGGAGTTGAATTCGGGCCAGCTGACCGGAATCAATTCGGTTGCAGCATTTAGTTTCATGGTACAACTTCCCAATGAAATCATCGAGGTGTTTAAACTCAAATCTTTGTTTTCCAGTTTTTTGATGTATCGCATCATTTGTGTTTCAGTGCGATTTGACTGAAACACAGGATGAGTAAGGAACTCGGAAGTGCGGACAAGTGAGGAAGGTATATTTGTTAACAGGTCACTTGATGTAGTTAAGTTATTGCTTTTTCCGCTCCATTTTTTTATCACGTTGATGATATCTTCCACATCTTTTTCGCTTGTGGTTTCATCCAGTGATATAATGACCGTGCTTCCTCTGTATCCAAAGTTGATTTTTTCGGCCTCGGCAATATTACGAAGTTCGTTTGTTTTGTCTGTAACAAAGCTGAGGGTGTCAAAGAAATGAGACTTTGTCATTAGTCCCATGGATTGTAACTGATGAGATAAATGCAGCGTGAGCGAAGAGATACGTTTGGCAATGGATTTCAAACCTTCGGAACCATGGTAAATGGCATAAAAGGCAGCCATATTTGCAAGCAATGCCTGAGCGGTACAAATATTGCTGGTAGCTTTTTCTCTTCGAATATGTTGTTCGCGGGTTTGCAAAGCCATTCGAAGACAACGGTTGCCTTTGGCATCGATACTTACGCCAATGATTCGTCCGGGAATATTTCTTTTGAATTCATCCTTGGTAGCAAAGAATGCGGCGTGAGGTCCACCGAAACCAATTGGCACGCCCAGGCGTTGAGCACTGCCGATGGCTACATCTGCACCAAGTTCGCCGGGAGGGGTAAGCAGACAAAGTGCCAGCAGATCAGTGGCCATGATGACGCGTACCTGCGATGCTTGTGCTTTTGCAATAAATAGACGGTAGTCTTCAATATCCCCCAGACAGTTGGGGTATTGAATCAGTGCACCAAAATATTGGTTGTTAAAATCTGTTTTTTGATAGTCACCCGTTTCGATTCTTATACCCAAAGGAGCTGCACGGGTTTCGAGAACTTCCTTCGTTTGTGCAAATACGTTAGTATCCACAAAAAAAATGGGAGAGGTGATGTGATCGGTATCTTTATTTTTTTGGTTGAAAAGCATAGCCATGGCTTCGGCAGCAGCAGTGGCTTCGTCAAGCAGACTGGCATTGGCGATGGGTAAGCCTGTCAGATCGCTTACCATGGTTTGGAAATTGAGAAGACTTTCCAATCGTCCTTGAGCAATCTCCGCCTGATATGGCGTGTACTGCGTGTACCAGCCCGGATTTTCAAAAACATTACGCAGGATAACACTTGGAGTGATGGTATTGTAATAACCCTGGCCAATGTAAGAACGAAATACAGTATTTTGCCCGGCAATGTTTTTTAAGCTTTGCAAGTAATTGAACTCAGACATGCCATTTCCTACATCGGGAGTGGAGGAGAGGCGAATGGAGGCGGGAATGGTTTTTTGAATGAGCTCTTCCACACTTCCTTGTCCTGCTAACTTAAGCATTTCAGTTATTTCTGTTTCGTTGGGGCCGATATGACGGTGTAAAAATTCGTTATGATTTGTTGGCATAAGATAGACTTGTTTAATTACCCATATTCGGGCACAAAATTAACACAAACCTGTCTGAAATATGATTAAAATCGGCGGGTTTGCTATCTTGTGGAAAAGTTGGAATAAACGTGTCTGAAACCCATCAACAAAAAGAAAAAAATTTACCTGGAGACTGGCAGCGACGCGCTTCCGGGCGGATCAAGGAGTATAAAAATATGCTGGAGCGTGCGGATAAGCGGAAGTTGCTTAAGCAATTGCCCGAACTGCATGAGGAGGCCTATGCCACAACCGATTGCCTGACATGTGCGGCCTGTTGCAAAAACTATTCACCCCGATTCAAGACACCCGATATCAAACGCATCTCCAAAGTATTGGGTATGAAAGAGGGCGCATTCATAGAAAAATATTTGCGCATAGATGAGGATGGAGATTATGTTCTGCAAAGCACACCTTGTTCATTTTTGGGTGCAGATAATCGTTGCTCCATTTACGAAGATCGTCCTTCCGATTGTGCAAGATTTCCTTATACTGATGAAGATGTGATTGTCCGACGAATACCACTAACGCTGAAGAACGTAACTTTTTGTCCGATTGTGTATAAAGTACTGGAGGGGGTGATGAAGGTTCAGTAGGTTGAAGGGTTGTAAGGTTACAGGGTTAAAGCCTTCAACAAGCGAAGCGTCATCAACCTTTTTTACTTTTTACTTTTGCATTTTGGTTTAAAAAATCACCGAATTACTTACTCTCCAAATAAAGAGTATCCGGACAAATATCAATACCATTTTTCCATTCAACCGAGCCGGAATAAACTTTTGCGGAGTAAAATACCTCTGGGTCTTTGAGTTCGTTGAATACACCAAAATCCAGGTATGGTTTTACATCAAAGATTTTCTTTTCATTGTTGGTAAAAATCAATTCCAAAGAAAAATCGTCGAGGGGCTTCACTATTTTCACACGAGGATTCATGTTATCTAAGAGGTTCTATCGTAAATATTTTTTGTCCGGAAACAGCAAGTTCCCAATCGCGCATCAATTCATCCTGATGTAATTCAATCCATGCCAATACAAGCTTAAGTTTACCACCGGGTAATTCTCCTTCAATCAACAAACCTTCCGGATTTTAATAACAGCTTCATCATCCTGAAATTTTACGTGTATATGCGGAAAATGATGTTGTTTGTTATCCAGATAATACATGTAAATCAAGAGCCCGTAAAAGGAAGAGATTAACGGCATAATTACAAAGATAATCATGATTTTATTTCATGCAAAATCTATGAATGATTGATGTAATTGAAAAGTGATTTTTGCGCCTTAGCGATTCTTTGCGTTTTAGCGCGGAAAATAAGAAAAGTTCAAGAGGTTCAAAAAGTTAAACAGGTTCAAGAGGTTGGTGAAGAATTGTAAGATTAAGGTTTGCAGGGTTAAGGAGTTCCACCAGCAAAGCGACTTCACCCTTTTTTACTTTTGATTTTTTACTTTTTACTTTAGACTTCTGCATTTTGAATTTTCTCAATACTCCATCTCTCTCAATCCCGGTGCTTTAAACCAGGTAATGACAGACACAGCCATTGTAACGCATCCTCCCATAACTACAGATGGCACCAAACCTAGCCATTTGGCAGCTATGCCACTTTCAAATTGTCCGAGTTCGTTGGAGGAGTTTATGAACATACTGTTAACCGACATCACACGTCCACGTAATTCTTCGGGTGTTTTGAGTTGTAAGATGGTGCCCCTAACAACCATGCTGATCCCATCAAGCAAACCACTGAGCATTAGCATAAAAAAAGACAGCCAGAAAGATTTTGATAAGGCAAACAAAACAATGGCTAGGCCAAAGCCGGCCACGCTGAACAACAATTTTTTTCCCTGCTTTCTTTTTAACGGAACTAACGTTAACAGTGAAACGCTGATGATAGAGCCGATGTCGGATGCCGCATTCAGCCATCCAAATCCTTTTGGTCCAACATGCAGTACATCTTTGGCAAACATAGGTATCAATGCCACCGCTCCTCCAAATAAAACTGCAAATAAATCCAGCGATAAGGCGCCAAGTATTTCACGGGTTTTGAATACATAAGTAATTCCTTCCTTCATACTTTGCCATAATGGAGTATTGGATCGTACAATGACTGGTTGTAATGGTAGTTTTTGCAAAAACAGGAATCCCAGCATGATGCAACCCAAGATAGCAAGAAAGCTATTATGCACTCCAATCCATGCAATAGCAAATCCACCAAGAGAATGTCCAACGATAGAGGCAATCAGCCAGGTGGCCGAACTCATGGATGCCGCAGTAGGTAAATGCTCCCTGCGAACCAACTGTCCGATCATGCTAGCAAATGTTGGGCCGGAGAATGCCCTTATGGCACCTGTTAGGGCAATGACTCCAAAAACCATCATGGCTATTCGCCAAGGGGTTGATTCATTGAAAGGATCTGAGATGAAAAAGAACAGCATCATGCAACACATATATAGTACTACAGTGCGCAGTAATAATTTTCTTTTCTCATTCCTGTCGATATGATGTCCTGCGTACAATGCAAAAGATAAAGCCGGGACTACTTCGGATAATCCGAGTAGTCCAAGCGCCAGCGCACTGTGTGTGAGATCATATATCCACCACGCTACCACGGTGCCGGACATGCGCAAACCCATGATGAATAAAAATCGGCCTATGATAAAATTCCTAAACTTATCTTTTTTAAGGAGTTGCCTTGGGATGCTATGTGGTCGAGTTTGATTCAAAATGTTATGGTAGTGTAATTAGGTGCTGACCAGGTTCGTATTCCTTATTGAGTGCATCTAATACTATTTGAAAATGCTCTTTGTTGTCAATGAAATCTGCATGGGTAGCATCTATGAAAAGTGTTTTTATCTGATGTTGTTTGATATACTCAAGATAGGTTTCCTGTAATGAAATCAGGTATTCATTTGGAATCGTTTGCTCATAACTCCTGTTTCTTTTTTTGATGTTCGTTTGCAATCTCTCAACCGGGCTATGCAGATAGATCAAAATATCGGGTTGTACGATTTGCGGATTGATGATATCAAACAGTTTTTGATAAAGTTTGAACTCCTCCTCAGGCAAAGTGACTTTTGCAAACAGAAGACATTTGTTGAATAAATAATCTGATACTGTGACAGATTGGAATAAATCCTGTGTTTGTAAAAGCTCTTTTAATTGCTTGTATCGCTCAGCCATAAAAAACAACTCCAGTGGAAATGCATATTGCTCCGGCTTTTCATAAAATTTGGGCAGAAAAGGATTGTCTGCAAACTCCTCTAAAATCAATCTGGACTGAAAATGATTGCTGAGCAAAGTGGCAAGGGTAGTTTTTCCCGCTCCGATATTTCCCTCAATGGTAATAAAACGATAGTTCATTGGGGCGCAAATTACATTTTACTGAAGAATGCATCAGGATAATTTATGCACAGTTAATGTATCGATACATTTTTCATGTAACTCACGAATGGTTGTATGTAGTTTAGGGTGAATAAAATCCGGGATGATTTCCAATAATGGGACCAGCACAAAATTTCTTTCATGCAAACGGGGGTGGGGAAGGATGAGTTTTTCGGTATCAATCATTTCATCATTAAAAAACAGTATATCAATATCCAGGGTTCTTGGTGCATTTTTTTGCTCACGAATTCTGCCTGCATGTTTTTCTATATCAAGCAGCATATCCAGCAGTGAAAAGGCATCTAGTTCTGTTTCTATTTCCAAAGCCTGATTCAGATAATCATCTTGATGTTCATTGCCCCAGGGAGCAGTTTTGTAAATACCCGATTTGCGGATGATGTATCCTGTATTTTCTTCGATCTGCTTTGTAGCCTGCTGCAGGTATTGAACAGAATCGCCCATGTTGCTGCCCAGCATCAATATTGAGGTATTTTTCTTCATTCAAATGATAAAGATAAGTCAAGCGGAAGAAAGCTATTCATTCCGGTATTTTTATGTTGATATCTGATTAAATTAAATTAGTTTTACGTCCCAATCAACACTATGCAATACAATCAGTGGCGTGCCATGTGGGCCATTACCCGCGGAAGTTTGAGGGCTATCACCCGCAGTCCGTCTGCCATGATATTCAGTTTTATTTTCCCCTTTGTATTTATCATCGTATTTGGCTTTATAGGTCAAAACGGTGGTAGGGTAACTTACAGAATTGCCATTGATCCAACTTCAGATACAGCTAATTTGATTTACACTCAAATTAAGAGCCATTCCTCTGTCAAGATTCAGTCATTTGAAAAACCAGAGGATTTGTCATCGGCCTTAGAAAAAGGCCGACTGGCCGGTGTTGTGAAAATTATTAAAAATGAACCAGGGCAGGCAACTCCTTATACATTGCATCTCAAGAGCACATCATCCAGTAATGACCAATGGCCTCAATTAAAAGTTTTATTGGATCAAATCATCAATGATGCCAGTAATCGTACATATCGCAACCGCCCTGCAATTGCCAGCTTCCCTTTTCTACCAACACGTGATATTGAAACGGTTCGTGAATACAAAACGATAGATTTTATTTTGCCGGGGCAGCTTGGGTTTTCCTTGCTGAGTGCAGGTGTTTTTGGCGTAGCTTTTATGTTTTTCAACTTAAGGAACACTTTGGTGCTTAAACGTTTTTTTGCAACGCCTATCAGTCGCACATTTATCATTTTGGGAGAAGGATTGAGCAGGGTGATATTTCAGTTAATCACCGCGGTAGTGATCATTACCGTAGGATATTTTTTCTTTGGCTTCACCCTCGTACATGGTTTTCGTACATTTTTTGATATGATGGTATTGAGCTTTTTTGGCTTGGTGGTATTTATGGGTTTTGGATTTATTGTAAGTGGCATTGCCAAAAACGACAGTACCATTCCGCCTTTTGCCAATTTGGTTACACTGCCGCAATTTTTACTGGGAGGGACTTTTTTTTCGGTGGACAATTTTCCTTCCTGGCTGCAGCCAATCTCCAAAGCACTTCCACTCACACATCTAAATGCTGCCTTGCGTAAAATTGCATTTGAAGGTCAATCGCTTTGGGCTGTGAAAAGTGAAATCGGGATTTTGCTTTTGTGGGGTGTGATCGCGTATGTGCTTGCAGTGCGTGTGTTTAAATGGGAGTAGATTTATTGGGGCAAGCTTTTTACTTTTGCATTTTGAATTTTAAATTAATATACCATGCAATACGGAGATTTTTATTACCCGCATCCGGCCAATGAGCCGGTGTTGAGTTACGCGCCCGGTACCGCTGAGCGTGCTGCCCTTAAAAGTGCATTGAAAGAACTTAAAGCACAGAAACTGGATGTGCCTATGTATATCGGTTCGGAAGAAGTTAGAACGGAAAATACGCTCGATATTCGTCCGCCTCATGAACATAAACATTTGCTGGGAAAATTTCATGTAGGGGAGGCCAAACATGTAAGCAAGGCCATTAATGCTTCATTGAAAGCAAAGGATAAATGGGCGAATATGAGTTGGGAAAATCGTGCCAATATTTTCTTGAAGGCCGCCGATTTGCTTGCAACAAAATATCGCTTTCAAATGAACGCGGCAACCATGCTCGGTCAGAGTAAAAATGTAATACAAGCCGAGCTTGATTCGGCCTGCGAGCTGATTGATTTCCTGCGTTTTAACGTGCATTATCTCAGTGAGATTTACCGTCAACAACCTGCCAGTGCTTCGGGTATGTATAACAGGGTGGAGTATCGTCCGCTTGAAGGATTTGTATTTGCTTTAACCCCTTTTAATTTTACAGCCATTGGTGGCAATCTTCCAACAGTTGCGGCTATGTGCGGCAATGTAGTTGTATGGAAATGTGCCAATACGCAAGTATACAGCGCACAATTGTTCATGCGCATATTAAAAGAAGCAGGATTGCCTGATGGCGTTATCAATTTGATTTATGTAGATGGACCAACCTGCGGTGAAGTTATTTTCAAACATCCCGATTTTGCAGGGTTACATTTTACCGGAAGTACAGTCGTATTTAATTTCATGTGGCAGTCAATCGCTTCCAATCTTTCTCTCTATAAATCATACCCACGTATCGTAGGAGAAACAGGCGGTAAGGATTTTGTCATTGCTCACAAATCTGCTGATGTGGATGTGCTGGTAACCGCATTGGCCCGAGGAGCATTTGAATATCAGGGTCAAAAATGTTCAGCGGCATCCCGTGCTTACATACCATCCAATCTCGCACCGATAGTCAAGAAAAAATTAGTGGACATGGTAAAGACCATGAAGATGGGCACCACAGAAGATTTCACCAATTTTATCAATGCGGTGATTGATGAAAAGAGTTTCAATAAATTGGAAGGATATATCAAAGCTGCCCGTAAAAGAGACAGCGGAGTAAAGATTTGGGTTGGGGGTAAATGCGATAAAACAGAAGGATATTTTATTGAGCCCACCATTATAGAAGCTGCCGATCCGCATTATGTAACCATGTGCGAAGAATTGTTCGGTCCGGTATTGACTATTTATGTTTATGATGAAAATAAATTTGAAGAGACTTTGAAGCTGGTGGATGGTACATCTGCATACGCACTAACGGGTGCCGTGATTTCTAAAGACAGATATGCGGTTGAGTTTGCTACCAATAAACTGCGCAACAGTGCAGGTAATTTTTACATCAATGATAAGCCAACAGGTGCAGTGGTGGGACAACAGCCATTTGGTGGTGCAAGGGCCAGTGGTACCAATGATAAAGCAGGGTCCATGCTCAATTTATATCGTTGGTTAAGCGCAAGAACAATTAAGGAAACCTTCAATCCACCAACAGATTATCGCTATGCATTCATGGCAGAAAAATAAATTCTTAGAATACCATGCAACGTATTTGTTTATTTCCCGGAACCTTTGACCCCATGACACTTGGTCATACAGATATCATCAATCGGGCTTTGCCTATGTTTGATAAATTGTACATTGGTATAGGAACAAATGCTGGTAAACAGCCGATGTTTTCCGAGGAAAAACGATTAGAATGGATTCGTCAAATGTATAAACACAATCCAAAAGTAGAGGGGATTGTGTATGAAGGATTAACCGTTGACTGTTGCCATGCTTTAAATGCCAGGTATATCCTTCGTGGTATCAGGTACGTTAGTGACTTTGAATACGAAAAAGCCATCGCTGATATGAACAGGCAACTGTCGCCTGGTATAGAAACCATCTTCTTGACCTGTTTGCCACAATACACTTCAATTGCATCTACATTGGTGAGGGATGTGATCAGAAATGGCGGGGATGTAAAATCTTTTTTACCCGAAGTTGTTTATCAGTCATTGTAGGAAATATATGTCAGTAAACACCAATCGACATATTCCCAGAGAAACGCTCGATGCATGGAGTAAAGATCCCAAAAATTGGAAGTGGGGGATGTTTTATTATAACAAACTTGATCCCAGATTAATGCCACCCAAACCCAATCCTGCTTTTGGCGTCACGATCAATTTTGCTAATCCAAAATCTGTTCGGCTTTTTTTGTTGCTCATATCCATTCCAATAATTATTGTACTTATGGTCGTTTTCCTGGCTAGTATATCATAAATAATTTTCAAGATTCCATGACTGCATCATAAAGGTATTTATGTACCTTTCCATCCGCTTTTACTTACCACACTCCAATTAAACCAATAAAAAGTTTATCAATGAAAAAATGGATTGGAACATTTTTTCTGATACAAATGACCAGTATATCATTTGCACAGGAAAAGTCAATAGCATACAAAGGCGCACTTATATATCCCATCAATGGAGAACCCATTATCAATGGTACGCTAATCATTCATCAGGGTAAGATTATTGCGATTGGTGATGCACAATTAAACATTCCGTCAGATGCACAGGTTCAGAACCTGCAAGGTAAAGTCATTATGCCGGGTATTGTGGACACACATTCGCATTTAGGAGGCCCTGAGGGTGGAGACAATTCCAATCCTCTCAATCCGGAAACTCGGGCCATGGATGCCATTAATCCAACCAGCGATGGATTTAAAAAAGCGTTGGCTGGAGGAATAACAACCATAAACGTCATGCCGGGTTCAGGGCATTTGATGAGCGGTCAAACGGCTTATCTCAAAATGCGCGCAGGTAATAAAATTGAAGATTTACTCATCACCAATGAAAAAGGGGTAACCGGCGGAATGAAGATGGCCAATGGTACAAATTCAATGCGAAATACTTCCGGCTTCCCCGGAACACGCGCCAAAAGTGCCTCATTGGATCGTGAGCTTTTTTTGAAAGCGATTGAGTACAAAAAGAAAATTCAAAAAGCGGGAAAAGATAGCACTAAAAGACCCGAACGCGACTTACGCATGGAGCCATTGGTAGAGGTTTTGGATGGCAAAAGAATCGTTCATTTTCACACACACAAGTATAACGATATCCTGACTGTTATTCGTTTATCCAATGAATTTGGTTTTAAACCTGTATTGCATCATTTGTCTGAAGGATGGATGGTTGCCAATGAAATAGCCAAAGCAGGATTGTACTGTTCTATTATAACCATTGATGCACCCGGTGGAAAGCTGGAGGCCTCACAATTAACCATTAAATCCGGAGGTATTCTGGAAAAAGCAGGAGTAACAGTTGGTTTTCATACTGACGATGGTATTACAGATTCCAGGTTATTCTTACGATCTGCAGCATTGAATGTGCGAGAAGGGATGAGCAGAAAAAAGGCCATGGAAGGATTGACCATTGCCGGCGCAAAAATGCTGGATCTTTCTACTCGTATAGGAACGCTTGAGCCCGGTAAAGACGCCGATTTTATCATACTTTCCGGTGATCCTTTTAGTGTATATACCAAAGTTGAACAAACCTGGGTGGAAGGTGTGAAGCGTTATGATATTTCTAATCCCGAAGATCGCGCATTTCTTACAGGAGGTAATGGTGTATACAATGCCGAACGTGGAGAGTTTCATCATCATGGTGATGAGGAAGATGGTAAATGATTTTAAAAATAATTTCAATCTCAATTTTGAATATCCTTAAATCGCAAGTATGCTGACAAGATCTTTTTCAATTTACTGGTTTTTGATTTGTATATTTTTTTCTCAATCATTAAAAGCTCAATATGCCATTAAAGGAGAAATGATCTACACAGTTTCCGGCAAACCAATTGCAAATGGCGTTGTAATTGTGGAGGGTGGAAAAATAAAATCTGTAGGTGCAACTGATCAAATAATCATTCCACAGGGATATCGTGTAATAGAAGCCAAAGCAGTTACACCCGGACTAATTGATGCCCGTACATTGATTGGGATGTCGGGCATCTTGAATATTCCCGTTGATCAGGATCAGCTCGAAAAATCGGCACCCATACAACCCGAACTCAGGGCTATTGATGCATACAACAGTAATGAAGCTCTGGTAAAATTTGCCCGTGGATGTGGGATTACAACAATTCATACCGGCCATGGAGTAGGGGCCTTGGTCAGCGGGCAAACTATGATTGCTAAAACAAAATCCGGAACTTCCGATCAGGTTGCGCTGGAGTCTTTCTCCATGCTGGCAATGACATTGGGCCCCTCTGTTTCCGGAAATTTTTCTTCGCCCGGTACAAGGGCAAAACAGGTTGCCATGTTAAGAGGTGAATTCATAAAAGCACAGGAGTATGCAAAAAAAATGGCATTAAAGGATAGCAGTAAGCGCCCTTCATTTGACATGAAGCTGGATGCTTTGAGTAAGATTTTATCAGGTGAGAAGAAAGCCCTGATTACTGCAAACAGGTCAATAGATATCATGAATGCCATACGACTGGCAAAAGAATTTAATTTAAAGCTGGTTATTGATGGAGCATCGGAAGCATATTTATTGATTGATGAAATTAAAAAAGCGAATGCTTCAATCATTTTACACGCAACGATGGCAAGAAATGAAGGTGAGATGATCAATATGACCCGTGAATCTGCCTCCATCCTTACCAAAGCGGGTATTTCGGTTTCTATAGAGAGTGGATACGAAGCTTATGTGCCCAAAACCAGAATCGTATTATACGAAGCGGCGCTGGCTGCAGCATACGGATTGAGCTTCGATGAGGCATTGCAAACCATAACCATTAATCCAGCTAAATTATTGGGAATAGATAAGAAAGTAGGTAGTATAGATACTGGTAAAGATGCAGATTTGGTGCTTTATGACGGTGATCCGTTTGAATATACCACCAAAGTCATAGATGTGATGATTGATGGTGAATTACAACCCCGATAAAAAAAGGTAAGCCGATGATTCACTTGGTCACGAAACGATTGAGCCAGCTTGCTTTAAGTGGGATCATCCAATTTTCTTCCAGTTCTTTTTTGGTTTGCACCAGGTTGTTGAAATATAATGTATCCCCGTTCACAAAATTGTTTTGGATGGCATAATCCAGTTGTTGCATTGGAATGCGCTCAATTTTTTCTTTGATGAGAAATGCCAAAGTCTCCCTGTTGAACATTTGTACATTAAACCGCTTTTCGATTTCTTTTATCACACGTACTGAACTATCCGTACTGCATCCGCTGACTCCCGTTGCAGATTCATCTGCCATGAATACAATAAATGTTCCAAAAAACAAATTGGCATAACCCTTTACTTTGGATCCATGCGATTGCCATGTATCAACAAATTGATTGAGCATATCTTCCAATTCAAAAACTTCACTCAAAAAAAATAATCTGCTCGATTGGTAGATCCAAACGCGGGAGTTGGGGGAGAAGTCGGAGGGGAGGTGGGTTTCTATTTCCAAAGAGGGCATTTAAATCAATGTTGTTTAAATAATGGTATTTATTTGTCAATGAGTTGAATTCTAGTTCAATTATGGTTTAATGAGTTGAAGTTTGTTTTATTAATTTGCTTGTATCTAGTTAAACCTGCATTAAACTCATTAAACCCAAATTTAACGTAATAACCTTTTTTTAATCTCTTAATGCAAGTACTGAGCAGCATTTAACGCAAAGTCCGCAGAGACAAACGCAGAGTGCGCAAAGTTTTTTTAAATTGTGTTCAAAGTTAAGCTTTGTGATTCTTTGCGAAACACTTAGCGTTCTTTGCGTTAATAATCTCTTATACAAAATTTTGAGCAACCAATTCCGCAATGTCAAGCACCTCCACATCATTTTCTTTTTCTTTGTTTTTAACGCCGTCGGTGAGCATGGTATTGCAGAATGGGCAGGCAGCGGCAATGATGTTTGCACCGGTTTCAATGGCTTCATTGGTGCGTTCGATATTGATACGAACATCTCCTTTTTCTTCTTCCTTAAACATTTGCGCACCACCGGCACCACAACAAAGTCCGTTGCTTCTGCAACGTTTCATTTCAACTAAAGCAACATCCAATGCTTCGAGCACTTTACGAGGTGCTTCATAGATATCATTGGCTCTCCCCAAATAACAACTGTCGTGATACGTAATTTTCTTTCCTTTAAATGTTCCTCCTTCCGTCATTTTGATTTTACCTTCATCAATCAGCTGCTGTAAAAAAGTAGCATGGTGTATGACTTCATAATTACCACCCAACGCAGGGTATTCATTTTTCAAAGTATTGAAACAATGTGGGCATGCGGTGATGATTTTATTTACTTCATATCCATTAAGTATCTGGATATTCTGATAAGCCATCATTTGAAACAGAAACTCATTGCCGGCCCTTCGGGCCGGATCTCCCGTACACATTTCCTCTTTACCCAGGATAGCGTAGGAGATTCCTACTTTATTAAGTATGGTTACAAATGCCTTTGTTATTTTTTGTGCGCGTTGATCAAAACTTCCTGCACATCCCACCCAAAACAAAACGTCGGGTTTTTGGCCGGAGGCAATCACTTCAGACATGACAGGTACTTGCATGGTGTAAGGTTTGTTTGCAAAAATAAGCATGAATCTGTCAATCTGCATCAGTGGTTTATTCATTTTAAATGCTCGTTTTAAATTACTTTTGGAGCATGTTATTCATGAAATGGTGGAAGCGCTTAACCAACTGGGAATCGTGGCCCTTCAAATTACTGTATGCCCCACTGGTTCCTTTTTGGATTGGATACATGCTTCGTTCCCGTTCTGTTTGGTTTTTTACACCCAGTAATCCAAAAATCACCTTCGGTGGTATGGACGGTGAATCAAAAAGTGAAATATATGAACTGATGCGAAAAGAGTGGTATCCCAAAACCATTTATATTGAACCGGGTGAATCATTAGATGCCATTCAAAATAGAATGAGATCTTCAGAAATCTCTTTTCCTTTTGTTGTAAAGCCCGATGTGGCTTGTCAGGGAATCCTGTTCCGTAAAATTGATCATGTTCAACAATTATCAGATTATCATGCGGCCTCTCCTGCTCGTTATCTCATACAAGAACTGGTTGTGTATCCAATGGAGGTAAGTGTTTTTCATATCAGGCATCCTAAATCGTCCAAAGGTATGGTGACCGGTTTTCTGCATAAAATTCCTATGCAAATTTTGGGTGATGGTATGCATACGATCAGGCAATTGATTGAGCAGCATCCCAAAGCATCCAAACGAATGGATGAGATGAAAAGCAAACATGAGATTCATTGGAACAAAGTGCTTTCAAAAGGGGAAGTGTATATGCTTAGCCATGCCGGCAATCATAACAGGGGTGCGCGTTTTGTTGATTTGAAAGATGAGATTGATGAGGAATTGACTTCAATATTTGATCGGATCAGTAACGAAGTGGGGGATTTTTATTACGGTCGTTATGATATTATGTGTCAGTCTGTAGCTGATCTGAAACAGGGAAAAAATTTCACGATTCTTGAATACAATGGCTGTGGTGCCGAGCCCAATCATTTTTATGACACCGGTTATACTTTGTTGGGTGCTTATCGCGAGATTTTAAAACACTGGAAATGGTTGTATATAATCAGTTCATACAATGCAAAACATGGAACTCCTTACTGGTCATATACTACCGGTAAAAGTTTTATGAAAAAAATAGCAGAACATTATAAAATCCTTCGTGATGCTGATGTAAAGTTGGGTTGATTTTTATTCTCGCTGATTTTACATAACCATATTTTAACAACATCCTTTTTATCTTTGAATAATGATAAAATTGTTTCCTGTATTTATTGCCGGACTGCTCATTAGCTTCGTAGGATCGTTGCCGTTAGGAACACTCAATGTGGCAGCCATGCAAATTGGCATTCAGGAAAGTGTGATAAATGCATTCTATTTTTCTTTTGGATCCTTGTTTATAGAAATGCTGTATGTTCGACTATCGCTCGTTGGTATGGAATGGGTACGAAAGCAAACGGCTTTATTAAAATGGATGGAGTGGGGGACTTTTGTCATTATTCTTGCACTTGCAATAGGCAGTTTTATCGCAGCCCATAAAAATATTCCTGAGGCAAAAAATGCCATTTTGCAAAATCAATTACACCGTTTTTTGCTGGGCATGCTCATGAGCGCTATCAATCCTGTTCAAATACCATTTTGGTTTGGGTGGAGTACGGTGCTCTTTTCCCGCAATCTTTTAATGCCCGTTGCGTCTCATTACAATACGTATATCATCGGAATTGGCATTGGTACATTACTAGGAAATGCCGTATTTATTTTTGGAGGGAAATTGCTTTATTCTGAATTACCCTCTACTCAACTATATATCAATTGGATTATTGGTTGTCTATTTGCCGGAACAGCAATACTTCAACTGATTAAAATTTTAAGAAATAAAACGGCTGCCGACAAAATACAATCCGGCAAATAATCAGGACTTTGTCCATTGGTCCCGATCATCGGGGCTTAACTTCCAAGGCGCAAAATTGTTTTCTATATTGCTAAACATGCCATTCCACTCTTGAGGCGCATTGCTATCCTCCATAATTAAACTGCGGCGAAGTTCAAGAATGATATCCAGCGGACTGATGCTAGCCGGACATTCCTGCACACAGGCATTGCAGGTTGTGCAAGCGCGGAGCTCTTCAACGGTGATATAATTGTTCAATAAAGTTTTTCCGTCTTCTTTAAATGTTCCATTTAATTCAATATTGCGACCTACTTCTTCGAGACGGTCACGGGTGTCCATCATAATTTTTCTTGGACTCAAAGATTTACCTGTTTGATTGGCAGGGCAGGCTGTAGAGCATCTGCCACATTCGGTGCAACTGTATGCATCCATCAAACTTTTCCAGCTCAAATCCATGACATCTTTTGCGCCAAATTTCATCGGTTGAGCTTCTCCTGTTGGTGCCAGCTCGGGCTGCATCATATATTTTACTTCATTTTGCACTTGCTCCATATTATGCATACCACCGGGAGTAGTCAATCTTGCATAATATGCATTGGGAAATGCCAATAGAATGTGTAAGTGTTTGCTGTAGGGCAAATAATTCAGGAATGCGAAAATGCCAACAATATGCAACCACCAGCAGGTGCGTTCGATTAAATGCAACGTATTTTCATTGTATTGATGAAAGAGAGGTGCGATGTATTGAGAAATCAAAAATGGCCCAGTATGATCGGCGCTGTTCATGATCAAAAACAAAGACATTAAAATGATTTCGGTACCCAAAATATAATTAGCATCTGTGCGAGGCCATCCATCTAAGTCTTTACTGATAAAGCGTTTGAGTTTGAGGGAATTTCTTCTTGCTAAAAAAATGACACATACGGCTATTACTAAAACAGCCAGTATTTCGAAGCTACCAATTAAAAAATCATAAACTGCTCCCAAAGGTTTCATGAATAAACGATGTGTTCCTAATAATCCATCCAAAATAATTTCAAGCACCTCGGCATTGATGATGATGAAACCTGCATAGATAATAAGATGCATAATGGCCACAGGCATGTTCCGAAACATTTTCTTTTGTCCGAGTGCCAAAAGCAAAACATTCTTGCGACGCAATGAAGGTTGGTCGGTCAAATCTTCTTCTCTACCCAGCAAGATGTTTTTTCGGATGCGCAGAATATTTTTACGAAACAACCAGACAGAATATCCGGTAAGTAAAATGAAAGCCAGTTGTGGTAAGAATTGCATAACCAAAAGATTGTGCGCTAAGGTAACAAATAAAAAATTTGTAGAAATGTAAACACTATTATCAAATTCAAATACCCGGCAATTATCTAAAAATAAAACCAATGCCAATGAAATTTGTTTTGAGAAAATTCAATGGCAGGGGTAGGGAATTTTACAGAGTTTAATATAAACAACAATGCACGAACCCCTTTATGTTTAGTTGGAATTCTAGTGAAATCTATATCCGGGGCCAAATACCATTGACGGTAACGAGGCAAATCGCTTCTGTCAAAAGGTATATTGCCAGTTTGTGTTGTAGCAACATTTGATCTTGCGCCAAAGGTGTTTTCGATGCCGGTGCCGACTGAAATATTCAGCCAGGAAGGAAATTTACTTTTTGGAAAAAAGCTATGAACATTTGCACTCAGCCAATAGGTTTGACCATTATAATCTTTTAATGTTCTTTCGGCAGTTGATTTGCCAAAAAGCAGGTTGCTTCTGGCATTTAAATCTGCATCATCATACCTTTTGTTGTGAAAGGACAATTTCATTTGAATACGTTGTTCGTTCCAGGCAAGTTCCTGTCCGATCAGCAAACCACTACCCAAAAAATTAGCTCCCACATCGCCCCAGCTCCAGCCCCATTCGGCGCTGTACGCATCCAGCAATTCTATCGAAGTTTGATGAATGGCTCCAAGCATGCCTCCCCACCAAATGTATTTCTTTCGGGAAATACCGGTCTGTTTCCAAAGTTCCATTCCATAACGCCCCATTGAGTAGGCACTGTATACATGTCCGAGTTTATCCATTTGCTGCCACTCAGGCATATCATTGAATAAATGAAAAGATGACTGCGGATAGTTCTTATACCAGGAATGATAAAGTCCAAACATACTGCCGGCATAAACTCCAGTTTCAACCATGGCTATGGAGCGTACCATTTTTTTATTGTAGGGGATGCTGTCTGTTTGCCGATAGCTCTTTTGAAATGCATTTGCCTGCATCACTAATAAAACAGTGATTATATGTAATGTAAAACGAAAAATAAAATATGAAACTGGCTTTTGCATGCAACAACAAAAGTAATGTATAAGTGCAGACAATTAGTGACAAAAAAATGAAAGTCAATCGAGGATTCTAAGTAATTTTGAGGACCAAAAAAACATAAGATGAAGGAAATGATTGAGAAAAATGTTCAAATCTGGCTTGCCGGAAACTATGATGAAACGACCAAGCAGGAGATTATCAATATGCAATCGGAGAGGCCCGATGAATTAGCAGATGCATTTTATCGCAACCTGGAATTTGGCACTGGCGGTTTGCGCGGCATCATGGGAGTCGGTACCAATCGAATGAATAAATATACGGTGGGTATGGCCACACAAGGGTATGCCAACTATTTGAAGAAGTGCCATTCAGATGAAATTGCGGTAGTAATTGGACATGATTCGCGCAACAACAGCAGAACTTTTGCAGAAATAACCGCTCATGTATTTGCTGCCAACGGAATAAAAGTATACCTATTTGAAAGTCTGCGACCAACCCCCGAAATAAGTTTTGCGATTCGTAAACTCAAGTGTAAGGGCGGTGTGGTTTGCACGGCGAGTCATAATCCTAAAGAATACAACGGCTACAAAGCATACTGGGACGATGGTGCACAACTGGTGCCACCACACGATAAAAATATCATTGCCGAAGTCGAAAAAATCACTTCTGTTGATGAAGTTAAATGGAGTGGAAATGATGATAACATCGTTCTCATTGGCAAAGAGATGGACTCCATGTATTTGGATATGGTACAATCATTGAGTGTGTATCCGGATGTTTGTAAGCAACAGCATGATTTGAAAATCGTGTACACACCCATCCATGGAACCGGTATCATGATGGTTCCTGATGCATTGAAGCGTCTCGGCTTCGATAATATTCACATTGTGCAGGAGCAGCAAACTCCTGATGGAAATTTCCCTACCGTTGTTTATCCTAATCCCGAAGAAACCGAGACCATGAGTATTGGGTTGAATCATGCCAAAGAATTGGATGCCGATATATTGCTGGGAACCGATCCGGATGCTGACAGAGTAGGAGTGGGTGTCAAAAATCATAAAGGCGAATGGGTTTTACTCAATGGTAATCAGACAGCGTTGCTGGCGTTTAATTACATGATAGAGGCCCGCAAGCAAAAAGGTATTGCACAGCCAAATGATATGGTCGTTAAGACAATTGTTACGACCAATATGATTGATGTGATAGCCAAACAAAGCGGTATTGCCTGTTACAATGTGCTTACCGGATTTAAATGGATTGCCGATTTGATTCGTGCCAAAGAGGGAAAAGAAAATTATGTGATTGGCGGCGAAGAAAGCTTTGGATTGATGATAGGAAATGATATACGGGACAAGGATGCGGTCAGTGCCGTTACGATTATGTGCGAAATGGCTGCTTTTGAAAAAGCAAAGGGTCGCAGTTTATTTGATAAATTGATTGACTTGTATGTTCAATATGGTTTTTACAAAGAATCGTTGGTAAGTATCACCAAGAAGGGGATGAATGGGGCTGCAGAAATTGCTGCCATGATGGAAACATTCCGCAACAATCCGCCTAAAACCATTGATGATATTGCTGTGCGTGAGCTCCGTGATTTTCAATTGCAAAAAGCGACTCGTTTAAGCGACGGCGTTAGTTGCACCATTGAATTACCCAAGAGCAATGTGTTGCAGTTTATTCTTGAAGATGATACCGTCATTTCTGCAAGACCAAGCGGAACGGAGCCGAAAATCAAATTCTATTTCAGTGTAAACACCAAACTTGCAGTTGCAGCTGATTTTGATCATACAGAAAAGGAACTGGATTCTAAAATATTGCGTATCATTAGCGAGATGAAATTAAATGGATAATAAAAAATCAGAAGTTCGTGTTTATAAAGATGAGTTACGCCATGAGGGTATGCGTAAAATTCTGATAGATGGTATCAGAAAAAAAGGTATTACTGATGAGCGAGTACTGGCTGCTATGATGATAATACCCAGGCATTTTTTTATGGATCCCGCACTGGATAATATTGCTTATGAAGATCGCGCTTTCCCCATTGATGCAGAACAAACCATTTCACAGCCATTTACGGTGGCTTATCAAACCCAACTATTACAATTACGCAGCGGAGAAAAAGTTCTGGAAGTAGGTACTGGTAGCGTTTATCAATCCTCAGTGCTTGCTGAAATGGGTGCGATGGTTTTTACCATTGAGCGTCAGCGAAGATTATACGAGAACACCCGTCATTTTGTTTTGCGTGATCGGTATCCTGAATCTACACTCCGATTTTTCTTTGGTGACGGATTTGAAGGGTTACCTTACTATGCACCATTTGATAAGATAATCATAACCTGTGGAGCCCCTTTTGTTCCACCTAAACTGGTAGATCAGTTAAGGCCCGGAGGAATCATGGTTGTGCCGGTTGCTGAAGATGAACATCATCGTATGCTTCGTGTTACCAAAAAAGCGGATGAATCTTATGAAGAGGAGGAGTTTAGTGAATTCTCTTTTGTTCCGATGTTAGGAGGAACAAATGGTTAACCAGCTGTGGGGATGTTGATGAATGGTTCTTCATCCTGTCCCATTGCTGCTTTCTTCAACCTTTGTGCGGTTTGTTGCCCTACATATCTTTCAATTCTCTTTTCAATGATATAAATGACTGGTGTCAATAGGATTGCCATGGTAAATTTATAAGTGTAGTTTACCAGACAAATGGCGAGTACTTTTTGCCAGCTCCAGTCATTTCCCAATTTAAAAGCGATGAACAAAACTACAAAGCTGTCAACAAATTGAGAAACCAATGTAGATCCGGTGGCTCTCAACCAAATCCATTTTTCGCCAGTTGCTTTTTTGATGCGATGAAAGACCATTACATCAATAATCTGACTCACTAAAAATGCAGACAAACTTCCGATGATGATCCACATGCCTTGACCGAAAATGCCACTAAAAGCGTTTTGCATATTTGGTATTCCCTTTTGCTCGCCGGAGTGAATCCACCAATCAGGCGGGGTCGTGCTCATGGCAAAATAAAACATGATAAAGGCGTATGAAATCAGTGCTACTGCAATGAAAGAAATGCGACGAACTGCTTTCGGGCCATAGTATTCATTCACTATATCAGTCATGATGAATTCCAAAGGCCAAAGCAAAACACCACAGGTCAATGAGAAAGAAAGATGTGATTCTCCAAATAGACTGAAGTCGGCAGGAGGTAATCCAATCAATGCTTCCAATGAAAATATTTTACCTCCGATGCATTCGGCAATGAGTGCATTTGCAACAAAAAATGCGGTAATGAAAATGAAAACCTTGGTTGGTTTGTCCTGAAGCATATTCTTAACCATTCGGTGAGTTTGTGTGAAGATAGGACAAAATCGACTTAAGCTAAAAACCAACTGGGTCAAATTGAATCCTTGATGGCAATGCTGCAGTGTCATAAGTGGCATTCAGTTCCATGACGGCTTTGCCTCTGTTCTTCATTTTTTTGACAGTAGTCTTGATTATTTTAATGAATGCTTTTTTCTGTCTTGCATTCATTTCATTCATTTGGAAACAAATATCATATTCGCCCTCTCTGCCTAATGGCCCTATGCGTACAGCATCAATGACTTTTATCTTATTTTTTGATTTGAATGATTTAATGGCTTTTTGAAGTGGAACATCCGATGGAACACCGCAGCATACACTTTGGAATTTTATGGCCACAGCGTATTTGAATAAAGTGTCTGCCTTGATTGTTGATATGCTGCTTGTTTCTTTTTGTATTGCAAAAGAATGCGTTTTTATAGAAAAGAAAAAAACAAGAAAGAGCATTAAGATTGATAAATACGGTTGCTTTTTCATTTTCGTAAGATATTGTTTGGATAAAAGTACATTAAAATTCAACATATAAAATCATAACTTTTCAAACCTGCCTGTTTTTTCAACGATACGAATTCGAAACATCACGGCTTTAAATCTGCCCGGACTTTCAATCGGTTTTTCTGCTTCAGAACCAAAAGTATGCTGCGACCCTTCTGTCATTAAACTCAAAACATGGCTGAATAGTAAATTCCGAACTTCAACAGATTTTTCTTTACTCAATTCCTCAAATTTCCCATAAACCAAAACAGATTGCCAATGAACCATGCTGTTTATAATATCCATTTGTGCGCACACATTCTGATTTTTTCTGCATATACGCAATTTTTTTCCAACAGTTGTCTGACCATAGATAAATTCACCATCATACACATAAGTGATGGGAACTACATAGGGCTTACCGTTGTGCGCACATGCCAGTCTGCATATAGACTGGCTATGCAAAATATTTTCTATTTGCTCTTTCTCTAACGTGCCTACCATAGCGATAAAAAATGTAAATGGAAATTCTATTATCTCTCAAGAGAATTGAATGACCATAAACATATTAATTTGTTAGTTGGTCATTCATAGTTGAAGATGATTAACTTATTTTGATCTCATGAAAACGATACTCATTGCAACAGATTTTTCCGAAGCATCTGTAGATGCTGTAAAGTATGGAATTGAATTGGCAAATCTAATGGGTGTACACACTGTACTTTTTCATGCATTTCATACAGCCATAACGGTTCCGGACGCTTATGCTCCCGTTACTGCCGATGAATTAAGGCATACAGCAGAAAAAGAAATGCACATACTGGCTGATATGTATCGGAAAAAACCAAATCAGCTGATAGATGTTTTGGCAGTAGAAGGTAGTCTTCCTGATATTTTGCTGGCTTATGCAAAAAGATACCCTGATGTGCTCATTGTTTGTGGCATGAAAGGAAAAGGAGAGCGCAGGTTTTCATTATTTGGTACATCTATCATTTCAGTTATACAAAAATCGTTGTTACCCGTCATGGTTATTCCTAAGGGTTGCTCAATGAAAAAAATAAATAAAATGGCTTTTGCTACTGATTTCAATTTTGAAACAGATATCAGCACACTTAAAGTCTTTCAGGAGATTGGAGAATATTTTAAGTCAAAGGCATTGATTGTTCGTATCACTACTGGGAAATACAAAGAGATTGAAGAAATACATTTTCGTTCAGAGCGCTTAAATGTGTATCTAAAAAAAATGGACCCGCAATATGTATTTATATCCGATAATGATGTTACACATGGCTTGATTCAATTTGCCGATCAGTCTGATATAGATTTATTGGCGCTAGTTTCGCGTCATCATAGTTTTCTGGAAAGGTTATTCAGGCAATCGGAAACACGCTCCATGCTATATAAAACAGAATGGCCTTTATTGATTTTGCCTGAAGTGAAAGTTCAGCAAAAGGTCAGAAAAAACATGGCTGTAAACGCAACGAAATAAGCTTATGGTTGCTTTTATCTGATTAGTTGTTTGGGTCTACCAAAACAGGTAATTCAATGATTTTATTTCCTGTGTCATCAAGCATGATTACTCTGTAAATTCCTGTTGGATAAGTGGATAAATTACAGCGGAAAGTACTTGAGGAGGCAGATTTCTTCGCTTCAAATACTTTAGCACCTCGACTATCAAAAATCAGTAAAGCGCTTACGGTTCGCATGACTTTATTTTTGTCTTGCTGATATATTGAGACATCGAAAATGCCTTTGTTTGGATTAGGGTTTATAGAAAAAGGGAGAATTTCCAATAAAGCAGCATTGGAAGTTTTTGATCCGCAGGATGAATTGATGATGACTCTGTATTTGTTTCCATGCATACTCTCTGTTGTATTAGAAATGCTTATGGTTGGTGCAGTCTCTCCGTTCATGTTTTGCCATGAATGTGTATTTGTGCTGTCTTGCCACTGATAGCTAATTCCGGTGCCACTGGCTATTACGGAAAAATTTATGGTATTATTAAGTCCGGTAACAACGTTGCTTGGTTGTGAAGAAATCTCAACTGAATTATTTACGGTCAGTATGGCAACATTGGATGTTGTGCTTGCACATTGAGAAGTAACTATCACACGATACCTTGTGTTATTCATATTTGAATTAACCTGTGAAACGGAGAAATTGCTTTCAGTCGCGTTTAAAATATTATTCCAAGAATTTCCTCCGTCTGTGCTTTGTTGCCATTGATAAGTAGAGCCGGCAGTAGAGGTGGTACAGGAAAATGTTGTACTTAGACCCGAACATATTGTAGTGCCGGTTGGTTGAGTAGTGATACTTGGAGCAATTCCTGCAATTACTGTAAAATTCAGATTAATCGATTGTGTAGTAGTGCCTGCAGTACCGTTGATTGTAATAGTATAATTTCCGGGTGTCAGATTTGAGGTATTGTTTATGGTTATATTGGTTGAATTTCCGGGAGTTAATGGGTTTGAACTGAAACTGACACTAGTACCTGTAGGTGTGCCGGTTGCTGAGAGATTGATTGGGGTAGAAAAACCTCCTGATGTTGTAGTAGTTAAATTTCCTTGGACTGAAAGCGCACCACATGTAATAGAGACTGGTGCAATTGAATTAAACGAAAAAGATCCTGAGGATACGGCCTGGCATCCATTTGATGTCAACAAACTGACTCTGGCTCCTCCTGTGCTGAACAGTGCCTGCATGCGAAGAGACTGGCCACTGGTAAACATCTTCATGCAATTATCATCCACATAATCCATGTAATTCATAAACATAGCTCCCGGCGATGTGGTAGCGCATGCATCTGTAAGAGGGAAAGTAGGACAGGAGTAATTTGCATCTGCTTGGTTAGGGGTATCAGTAACCAAATCGCTGCCGGAACAGGAGCCATTGTCATCACCCCAAATATGTCTTAGATTCAGCCAGTGGCCCACTTCGTGGGTGGCTGTTCTTCCCAGATTGTATGGTGCTCCAAGACCGGGCGTAGCCATACTCCCTACAGAAGAATATAGCAATACTACTCCATCGGAATTCGCAGGGCCTCCGGGTGTTTGGGCGTACCCTAACAGCTGATTTCCGAGGTTCCCAACCCAAATATTCAGGTAACTATTTCGGTCCCAGGCATTATCTCCACCGGTAGCGTTGAATTTGATATCGTCATTTTGAGTGAAAGATGTTACGGTAGTAGTTTTGCGTATAATACCTGTGCTTGTATTACCTGCAGGGTCACGCTGAGCAAGACAAAACTGAATTCTTGTATCGGCGCCCAATGATCTGAAAGCTGTTGGGATACTGTTGAAATCGGTATTCAGCTTTGCAAAATCCAGATTTAACTGATTTATTTGTGCAAGTATTCTTGCTTCAGAAATATTCTGTGTTGCATTACTATACAAAATATGGAACACAACCGGTATTGTTACAATTGGATTATTTATTTCGCCGGGACGATTGGTTGCGACAAAATTGGCTGTATGATTTTCAATATTATTCATACGCTCCACCATAGAAGGATCATTTGCCATTAGTCTGTTCATGTGGCTGACGGTACCGCAGGTTCTGTGAGTTATCTGCTGAGCAATAGAAAAGTTGGCACTAAAAGTCAAAAAAATCAAGACAGGAATGTAAATTAGTTTCATATTTATTTTATTGAAAATTGGAATTTCACTTATGACGAGTTGGTTCCCAAAGTGATAATATGTATGGATGTGTTTTCTGATCCACAATTTAGGGAAACTTGTAAAAAACTAAAAATAATGTTTAGTTATTGTCTTTGTTGTTCAATCAGACTATTTGCAATGAGTCGACTGATGGGCCCTGCTACATGTTGAATGAAAGACGAAAAATCATTTGAGGCAGCATCATTGGCTGCATCAGATATGGTCCTTATAATTAAGAACGGTATTTTGTACTCATGACAAACCTGGGCTACGGCAGCACCCTCCATTTCAACACAAAGTACTCCGGGCAAATGCATTGACAAATCATTTTTATCAGCATCGCTGTCAAAAAATCGATCGCCACTTGCTACAATTCCTGTGTAAATGGAAGGGTTGTCGAATCGGAATTTTTCTTGTATCTCTTTTGGTATGAAATTATTAATTGATGCTGATCGAAGACTATGGTTTAATTGCTCAGCAGCTGTAGAAACCGATTGCTCATCAGCCCTTATGCCAACGACATTGAGAAGTGGGATTTCAAATTTTTTAAAAAAAGGCCTTGCATCCAAGTCATGCTGATACAATTCACTTGCAATTACAATATCTCCAATTTTTAAGGATGAATCAATGGCACCTGCTACTCCCGTAAACAACAACTCACTAATGTTGAAATGTTGAATCAGTGTTGTTGCGGTTGAGGCGGCAGCTACTTTTCCCCAGCGTGAAAAAACAACCACAACTTTTACATTATTCAAAAGGCCGGTGTGATAAATGCGTCCTCCAATTTCAATCTGATCAATATTTTGCACATTGGAGATGATCTCCTGAACTTCCTCTTGCATGGCACCCATGATGCCGATTGTTTTACCAGACATTTTACAGATATCTTTCTCCAGGAATTCTTGGTTTAATATTTTTAGCCGGAACTCCAAATGCGACACAACAATCCGGCAAATGTTTATTTGCAAATGCACCGCCTCCAATAACAGTATGTTCACCCACTTTAACGCCATGTTTGATTGTGGCGCTGATACTTAATGCAGAGAAATTACCCAGATGTACGTTACCACCGGTGGTTGCATTAGGAGCAAGACTGGCAAAGTCGCCAATGATATTATCATGGTCGACACTGCATCGGGTATTGAGGATCACAAATTTCCCTATCGTTGTAAATGGATTGATGATAACACCGGCCATGATTGCAGTACCTTCACCAATTACTACATCTGATGCGATTTGAGCAGATGGATGAATTGCGGTTGCAAATTTTATTTTTGGAATCATTTGGAGGATTCTTTCAGCAACCTGGCTTCGAATAAAATTATCTCCAATTGCGATAAATATATGTGTGTTTGGATGGTCATAAATCAGTTGTGGCAGCAATTCTTCAGACCCAAGCACCGGATAATTCAAAAAAGTTTCTCCGGTATTTTTTTTGGCATCGATAAAACCCAATATTTGGTATTTATGCTGTTTTTCAAAAATATCTTTCACCACTTTCGCATGGCCGGAAGCACCCACAATAATGACCTTATCCTGATACATAATATGGTTTGTACCCAAAAGTAATAAATAAGCAGTAATACTGATGCAGCAATAATTAATTAACTTGCATTTCTTTACAAAACGATTGCCATGAACAATGATTTTAACCGCAACGAAGATGCCGGTAAACTTGCTTGGAGTGAAGTGAGACAAAAACTGGATGTCATTCATCAGGGCGGCGGTAAAAAAGCCATAGAAAAACAAAGGGAGCGAAATAAACTTACTGCTCGGGAACGCATAAAGTATCTTATTGATTCCGAATCTTCATTTATCGAAATCGGCGCTTTTGCAGGATACGGAATGTATGAAGAGCAAGGTGGCTGTCCTGCCGGCGGCACCGTGAGTGGAGTAGGGTATGTGAGTGGCAGGCAGTGCATTATTGTAGCCAATGATCAAACGGTAAAAGCAGGGGCGTGGTTCCCCATTACCGGCAAGAAAAATTTACGGATGCAGGAAATAGCCATGGAAAATAAATTGCCGGTTATTTATATTGTTGACAGTGCCGGAGTTTATCTTCCTATGCAGGATGAGATTTTCCCTGATAAAGAGCATTTTGGACGCATATTCAGAAATAATGCTAAAATGAGTGCCATGGGAATACCGCAGATTGCAGTAGTTACCGGTGCATGTGTCGCTGGTGGCGCTTATTTACCCATCATGAGCGATGAAACCTTGATGGTAGAGGGTAATGGATCTATTTTTCTCGCTGGTCCTTATCTGGTTAAAGCTGCTATTGGTGAAGATATAGATGCTGAAACATTGGGTGGCGCAGCAACACATACTGAAATTTCCGGTATAGCCGATTATAAATTCTCTACAGAACAGGAATGTTTTGATCAGGTAAAAAAGATGATTGCAAAATTAGGTCCGCAATCTCTTGCCGGATTTAATAAAGTAAATGCAACCGAACCCTCAAAACCTGTAGAGAATATTTACGGAGTGATGAGTCCCGGCAACACCAAGCCATATGATGTTCATGATATTATTGATTCGATTGTTGATGCAGGTAGCTTTGATGCATTCAAGGATGATTATGGAATGACGATTGTATGCGGTTATGCACGCATTGATGGATGGGCTGTTGGTATTGTTGCAAATCAGAGACTGGTGCTGAAAAATAAAAAAGGTGAAATGCAAATGGGTGGAGTAATTTATAACGATAGTGCCGACAAAGCGGCCCGCTTTATAATGAATTGTAATCAGAAAAAAATTCCACTGGTATTCTTGCAGGATGTAACCGGGTTTATGGTAGGAAGCAGAAGCGAACACTCGGGTATCATTAAAGATGGTGCAAAGCTGGTGAATGCAGTGGCTAATTCAGTTGTGCCCAAGATTACCATCATTACCGGAAATTCTTATGGAGCCGGTAATTATGCCATGTGTGGTAAAGCTTATGACCCCCGTTTTATTTACGCATGGCCCACCGCAAAAATCGCAGTAATGGGAGGGGAGCAGGCAGCAAAAACCATGTTGCAAATTCAAGTGGCTGCAATGAAAGCAAAAGGAAATGAGGTTTCTGCTGAACAAGAGAAATCATTGTTAGATAAAATTACGGATGATTATTCCAAAAAGACCAATCCTTTTTATGCAGCAGCACGCTTGTGGGTAGATGCTATCATCGATCCCAAAGAAACCAGACGAATTATTTCAGAATCCATCAATGCAGCTAATCACAATCCTGAAATAGCTGAATTTAAAACCGGAGTATTTCAGGTTTAATTAAGTAAAAAGCGTGTCCGCCGATAGGTGGATAAAAAGTAATTTTTTCTAAACATCAGTTCTAAAAATTTTCAATTTTTACTTTTGAATTTCGAATTTGCCGTTTTGAATTTTGAATTTTTACTTTTGCATTTTTAATTCAGTATTTTGCATTTTGAATTTCCTATAAAATGATCACTATATATACAGATGGCTCATCAAGAGGCAATCCCGGACCGGGTGGCTATGGAGTTATATTGATGTATGGAGATCGCCGCAAAGAAATGTCCGCGGGATATAGACTTACAACAAACAACAGAATGGAACTTATGGCTGTGATCGTTGGATTGGAGGCGTTGAAAACAAATACGATGCCTATTGTCGTTTATTCAGACAGTAAATACGTCGTAGATGCAATAGAAAAAGGATGGCTCAACAAATGGATCAAAACCAATTTTTCGGGCGATAAAAAAAATCCGGATCTGTGGAAAAGGTATCACACATTATCCCGTCAATTTAATATTCGTTTTGTTTGGGTGAAAGGGCATTCAGAGAATCCATTCAACAATCTCTGCGATGAGTTGGCCACATCTGCAGCTGATAGCAACGCACTGTTGGTTGATGCCGGGTACGAATCTGCCCTTCAGTGATTATTGTGCCCTGAATACCAGTATTTTATACTCCCATGGTTTTAATATGATTGGTTTTTCAAGGGTTATGGTTTCTTTTAATTTTGAGAATATTTCATAAGATTTTCCCGCAATCACATCGTCTTTGGTGGTGACGCTTTGTTGTTGCGCAGACATATTCATCAAAATGACCACTCTGTTTTTATCGCTCTCGCGTACATACGCAAGCACCGAGTTGTCTGCACTTGTTTTTATCCGTCTGCTTGGGATATCTGCGGCCATGGCATCATTGTTTCTTTTCAGACTAAGCAATGTTTCATAAAATTTTTCAAGCGACTCACCACTCCAGTCAATTTCATCTTTGGTGAAGAAAGCCAGTCTTTTTTTATTTGAAAATTCCTGCCCATTATATATCAGAGGGATGCTTTGGTAAGCAGTGAAAGCGAATACCGTAAAAATTTTATAAGCATCTCCGTATTTTTCAAATTCAGTTCCATTCCAGCTGTTTTCATCATGATTGGAGGTGAAATTCAATCTGAAAGATCCCGGGGGAAATGATTTTTGATTTTGAGTAACCTTATCTTCAAAGGTCTTCAGGTTGATTTTGTTTTCATATAAATCTTTCATATCGCCCATCAGGTTCCAGTTGTATGTTGCATCAAATCCTGATCTGATCAATTCAGACTTATTCCCTTCGGCAAGCATAAATATGTCTTTGTCTTCTTTCAGTTTATTAATGCAGGTTCTCCAAAAATCACTTGGAACTTCTTCCGCGACATCGCAACGAAAACCATCTATATCAAATGTTTTTATCCAATATCGCATGGATTCAATCATACTGTCGCGCAATGCCTTGTTTTTGTAATTGAGTTTATAAACATCTGTCCAGTCGAAAGGGGAGATGATATTTCCCAGAGAATCATGTACGTAAAAATCAGGATGGGACGTCACCCAGGCATTGTCCTGTGCGGTATGATTGGCGACCCAGTCAATGATTACCTTGCATTTATTTTTATGAGCGGTTTTTACAAATGATTTGAAATCTTTTTCGTTCCCAAATTCAGGATTAATTCCTCTGTAATTTTGTATACTGTAGTAACTGCCTAAATCTTTTTCAGATTGTTTTCTTCCCTTTAGTCCGATTGGATGAATAGGCATTAACCAAAGTATTTCAACACCCATTTTGCTGAGACGAGGTATTTGCTCTTCAACCTTAGCGAAAGTGCCTGAAGCAGAAAATTGTCGTGTATTAATTTCATAAATGTTTGACTGCTTTGCCCAATCGTGTACAGATTCATTTTTCTTTTGTGCTTGTGTAATGACAATCACAATCATTAATGGAAAGAAGAATAATTTTTTCATAAAAAATATCTTTACGGTTTTAATTCAAGAATGATGGTTTCGTTTGGTTGTAATGTAATATCTTTTAATTCGTCTGTTTTTTGATCAAGTACATTGTAGCAGGATTTATAATTCCCGGTTCTTTCGGAATAATTTTCCATCTTCACAATTTGATCTTTATTTCCTGTATTCATTGCAATCAATATGGTTTGCTTCGAATCAAAACGGAAATATACATATAATCCGTCGGTTGGAAGAAATTGTGCCATTGCTCCTGTTTGAAGAGCAGATGATTTTTTTCTAAACTGCGCCAATGTGCGGATGGTATTGAAAATTCGTTTGTCTTTGTCGGTTCTGCCTTTTTCTTCAAATTTATTGATGGCATCTCCCGGCCACCCTCCCGGAAAATCAAGCCGAACATATCCATCATTGGGAGAAGTAGTTCCTGTAGTTGCAAATTCTGAGCTGTAATACATCTGCGGTATGCCCCTTGTTGTAAGCATCCAGCAAATTGCGGAGCAATATTTATCTAGATTTTCATTTACCACAGAATAGAATCTTGCCATATCGTGGTTATCAAGGAAGACTACATTTCGCATCGGGTTTTTATAGACGAAGTCCTGCGCAAGTGTTGTGTATAATTTATTTACACCATCAGTCCATCCAAACGGTTTGGTCATAGCATCGGTGATGCCCCAAAGTGTTTGGAAATCGGTAACCCCTTGCAGATTGCTTTTATAAGGGATATTGTAATTGTTCTCGCAGAAATAACTTTGGTTAGGAACGCCATGCACCCAGGTTTCACCAAACAAACTGATTTGCGGATATTCATCCATCAGGGCTTTATTACAACGATTCATGAAATTTAAATCGTTGTATGCATAAGTATCAATGCGCCAGCCATCTATGCCAAATTCTTCTACACTCCAAATGGCATGTTGAATCAAAAAGTTTGCAACAAATTGATTGCTTTGATTAAGGTCGGGCATTTGAGGTGTGAACCAGCCGTCAGCCATTTGCTTACGGTCTTTTTTTGAAGCATGGGGATCAAAAAGGGTTTGGTCTTTATAGGAAGTATTCGTGTACGTTGGCCACTGATGAAGCCAGTCTTTGCAGGGTGGATCAAGCACGGTGTGATGGTAAGAGCCTACATGATTATACACCGCATCCTGAATTACCTTTAGTCCTTTTGCATGCGCAGCATTGATGAGTGAGAGATAGGCATCATTGCCGCCTAAGCGCGGATCGGTGCGGTAGTGATCGGTAAAAGCATAGCCATGTTCTGTGCGGTCCGGCATGTTGTTTTCCCAAATGGGATTCAACCATAAGGTGGTAACACCCAAGTCAGTCAGATAATCCAAATGATTTTCGATACCTTTCAAATCCCCGCCATGACGATTGAATACCGTATCTCTTCTCAGTGATTGGTCACGCATACCGGGTATTCGATCATTGGATGGGTCGCCATTGCTGAAACGGTCGGGCATAATCAGATATATGAAATCGGATGAAGTGACTCCTTTCGCATAATCTACACCGTTACCTTTTCGACGTTCCTTCAATTCATACGAAAAACTTTTGTTTTTACTATTGCTGTTGTAGCTGACAGTGAGTTTCCCGGGCTTTGCTGTTTTGTTGATGATTATATTCAAAAACAAGTAATTGGCATTATCTGATTTTTGAACTTTCTTCAAACTAACGCCTGGGTAATTTATTTTAACTTCTTTCGCATTTCCGATTCCCGAATCATGAACCATGATTTGAAGTTGCTGAATTTTCATGCCAACCCACCAGTTAGGGGGATAACATTTCATTGTTTGAGCTGTGCAATAGGAGCATATCAACTCTCCTAGGAAAAGAAGTAATGTGTAACGCATGTTCTATTTGGGTAAGTAAATTTAGGAAGTAACTGAACCTTCTTTTTCATTGACAATGAAAAAGCAAACCAGTCCGGCAATGATCATGAGTGCACCACCTGTTTGTACGGCGAGTATACGGTTATTGTGAAGCATATTTTCCATCACCCATCCAAAGCCTAAAGAGGCAATGATTTCGGGCAATACTATGAAGAAATTGAAGATTCCCATGTAAACGCCAATTTTATCTGAGGGTAAACAATCAGAGAGCATGCTATATGGCATGGATAAAATACTTGACCATGCGATGCCCACACCGCACATCACTAAAATGAGCATATTTTTATTTTCAATTCCATGAATGGAAAAAATGCTCATCAGTGCAATGCCTCCTGCAAACAGACAAAGCATGTGTGTCATTTTTTTTCCGATGCGTGAGGCAATAACAGGAATGAGCAATGCAAATCCAAAAGTCATTAGGTTCTGGAATGAATAAGTAACCCCTGCCCACTCAGTACCTTGTTTGTATAAATCACGGGCCTGTTGTGTTGCATCAGTAGCAGCACTTCCGCCAAAAATATCTGAGCCAACAGCTGTTGTATAATAAAACCACATCAAGAAAAGTCCGGGCCATGTCAGAAATTGCACCAATGCAAGTTGCCTCATTTTTTTTGGCATGTGTGTAATTGCGTGTATGATTTCTGAAACCCCTGCACCAAATCCTTTCTTGCTTTCCTGTAGTTTCTCACGCAACGGAATTTCCTGCGGAGGATATTCTTTGGAGGTAATGATGGTGTATAACACAAAAAGAAAAAATGCAGCTGCTCCGATATAAAAACTCCATTTCACATTTGTTGGGATGCCGGTGTGCACAGCTGTGTCCTCAATACCAACCCAATGTGTAAAGATCCATGGTAAAGAGCTCGCAATAACGGAACCTAATCCAATAAACAAACTCTGCATACTGAATCCAAATGTCCGCTGATTCTCCGGTAATTTATCCGCAACAAATGCGCGAAAGGGTTCCATGGAAATATTGATGGAAGAGTCCAAAATCCATAACAAGCCTGCGGCCATCCACAAGGCACTGCTGTTGGGCATCAATATTAGAGCAATTGATGAGAGTATGGCGCCTACCAAAAAATATGGACGTCTTCTTCCCAAGACCGGATGCCAGGTTCTGTCACTCATATAGCCAATGATGGGTTGGACTATCAAACCTGTGAGTGGAGCAGCCAGCCATAAAAGTGGAATATCATCCGGCTTGGCACCCAAGAATTCATAGATGGAACTCATGTTTGCCATCTGTAGAGCCCAGCCAAACTGAATTCCCATGAAACCGAAACTCATGTTCCAGATTTCCCAGAAGCTTAGTTGTTTTTTTTGTGTCATTGTAAGGCAATCGTTTAATTTATATTGTGTATAAAATACACAGTGATAAAAGTACGACTAAAATTGAGTTGGCAAAATTTTTTGAGATTTTATTATTCAACCTTCAATAAATCATAAACAAATAGACTCTTGAAAAAAAACTATGTTCATTTTTGAAATGTGTTATTTTTACACATTACCTTTGACCAACAAAAAAACGATTGTTTATGAACAAACTGTTTCTGTTTTCTGCATTCATTTTGTTTTCGCTGTCTACATCAGCACAGTTGATTCTTACCAGCCCAACTTTTCCTGAAGAAACGACCAGTTCGCTCACAGTCATAGTTGACGGGAATAAAGGCAACAAGGGGTTGTTTAATTATGCTACAACATCGGATGTGTATGTACACACTGGTGTGATCACATCAGCCAGCGCTACCAGCTCAGACTGGCGATATGTCAAGTTTAATCAAAATTTTACCACCACAAATCCGGCATTGAATGCCACCTATATTGGAGGTAACCGTTGGCAGTTTGTCATAAGCGGCGGAATTCGTGCATATTACGGTGTGCCGGCAGGTGAGACAATTCGCAAAATTGCTATTTTGTTCAGGAGTGGAAATGGAGGCAAGGTACAGCGTAATGCCGATGGAAGTGATATGTATATAACCATCAATCCATCCGGTTTCAATGCAAGACTCACAACGCCTGCCATGCAACCTACCTATAATCCAAAGCCAGAAACAATTCTAAAATCAGTTGGTCAAACCATAGCAATTACAGGAGCGGCAAATACATCGTCGAACCTGAAATTATATTTCAACGGAACGCTGATAAGAAGTTTAACAGGTGTGACTACCATCTCATCTTCGCCTGACCCAACAATCACTACTGCAGGAACACAAACCATAGTTTTGGAGGCATCAAACGGCACCACTACAAAATTTGATACGATCAAGTTTTTTGTTGCAGGCACAGTTGTAATATCTCCAGTGCCTTCCGGCTTAAAGGAGGGATTGAATTATGACAGCAATGACAGTACCTCGGTAACTTTTGTATTGTATGCTCCCGGAAAAAACAGGGTTAGTATCATTGGCGATTTGCCCGGTAGTAACTGGGATGAAATAGGGGCCTATCAGATGAAAAAATCGCCCGATGGAAATTATTGGTGGCTCAAGGTTACCGGTTTGCAACCAAGAACAGAATACTCTTTTCAATATCTGGTTAATGGGAACTTGCCTGTAACAGATCCTTATGTAGAAAAGATACAAGATCCTTGGAATGATCAATATATCGAGTCTAGCACTTACCCCAACTTAAAACCCTATCCAACCGGAATGACTGTTAACGTGGTTGGGACATTCCAGATAAAAAAAGACGAGTACACATGGACCACTACAAATTATGTTCGTCCTGATAAAAAACGAATCGTCATTTATGAGCTTTTATTGAGAGACTTCGTAGCTAAGCATGACTGGAAAACATTAGCTGATACTTTAAACTATTTAAAAAATTTAGGTATCAACGCAATTCAATTTATGCCTGTCAATGAATTTGAGGGAAATAACAGCTGGGGTTACAACCCTGATTTTTATTTTGCTGTTGATAAATATTATGGCCCTGCAAATGATTTCAAAAGATTCATTGATATATGCCATGCCAATGGAATGGCTGTTATAATGGATATTGCCTTAAACCATTCATTTGGTTTATCACCTCAGGTACAGTTGTACTTTGATTCAACGAATAACCGTCCTTCTTCCTCCAATCCATGGTTTAATCCGGTGGCAAAACATGGTTTTAATGTAGGTTACGATTATAATCATGAGTCGCTTGCTACGCGCTACTTTTTCAGTAGGGTGGTAGAGCATTGGTTGGTAAATTATAAAATTGATGGGTTCCGCTTTGATCTTTCTAAGGGCTTTACTCAAACTCAAACATGTGATAATAATGGTAATAATTGCAGTGTAGGTTCTTGGAGTGCTTATGATGCATCTCGTGTTGCTATCTGGAAGAGGTATTACGATACAATGATGCTCAAATCTCCGGGATGCTATCCGATCTTGGAACATTTTGCCGATAATTCTGAAGAAATAGATTTATCTAATTACGGATTTCTATTGTGGGGCAATATGAACAGCAACTATTATCAATCCGCTATGGGTTATAACTCGAGTTGTGATTTGTCCTATGGTATTCATGCTAATCGTGGATGGTCTAACCCTCATCTTGTAACATACATGGAAAGTCATGACGAAGAGCGAGTAACTTATAAGACGATTAATTTTGGAAACTCATTCTCGGGATATAATACCAGAGATACCAATATTGCACCCAAGAGAATGGAACTGGCACACGCTTTTTTACTAATGATACCGGGTCCAAAAATGATCTGGCAGTTTGGAGAATTGGCGTATGATTCGTCCATCAATTTCTGCCAAAATGGTACCATCAGTACCAATTGCCGTACAGATATGAAGCCATTGAAGTGGGGATATTTCAATGATCCAGAGCGTAGGAATTTATACAACATAGTCGGCCGCTTGAACAACTTAAGAAATAATCCTGCATTTGCCACATTGTTTACCACTGGGAATATTCAATATAATCTTGGTGGGCTTGTGAAATCACTCTCTGTAACGGATGGTACAGTCAGCATCATGGTTATTGGAAATTTTGATGTGGTGACACAAAATGTGAATGTTACATTTCCAATTTCCGGCACCTGGTTCAACTATTTAAATGGAGGTACCATCTTTGCGACAGGTTTCAATCAAAGTTTTTCACTGGCTGCCGGAGAGTATCGTGTGTATACCAATCAATTTGTTGCATTGCCTGTTGCCATCCTTTCATTCAACGGGAAGCATGATAATGGATTCAATCAATTGCGCTGGACTGTGAACAGTGAATCAGAAGTTTTGAGCTATCAACTAGAGCGCAGTGAAGATGGTTTCTCATTTGGAACTGTTGCCACATACATGTCTAATCAACTGGGAGTTTACAAACATTTTGATGATGTTCGCGCAAACAGGGTGCCTGCATTTTATTACAGAGTAAGAATCAATGAAAAGTCAGGAAACTACAGATACAGTAACATCATAAAGCTGGATGCAAATGCAAATCAACAAAATGAAGTGCAAGTAATTCCCAATCCCGTGCAGGAGGTAATTAATATCAAATTGGAATCTTCACAGGTGGAAAATATAACCATGGAGTTAAGAAATTCAACTGGATTATTGGTTGGGAAAAAGAATATACGTTTGATGGCGGGTGTAACGCAATTCTCATGGAACGATACAGGTGATTTGCCAGCAGGTATTTATTTGCTAACTACATACTTTAAAAATAAAAAGATTGTTACTAGAGTTGTAAAAGCCGATTAATTTTTTCTATGTCTGCTGTTATCAAAAAGTCATTAAAGATCATCCAAAATGAAGTGCAGTCGCACAAGGCAATTGCTTTGTCCATAGACTGTGTCATATTCGGTTTTGAGGAGAATAAGCTCAAGGTATTGTTGATTAGGTCAGACATGAAAAAGTATGAGGGGCAATGGTCGCTTTTAGGTGATTTATTGCAAGCGGAGGAGGATGTTGACTCGGCGGCCTATCGTATTCTAAAGCAAAGGACAGGTTTGGATGATTTATTTCTAGAACAAGTTCAAACATTTGGAAAGGTGGGAAGACATCCGGGAGGAAGGGTGGTTACGGTGGTTTATTATTCCCTCATCAATATACTTCATCATAAACTAAAGATTCACGACAACGAATTGCATTGGCATGAGGTATCTGCAATCAGCAACATGGCTTTTGATCATCAGGAAATTTTAAATGTATGTCATGCACGTTTGCAAAAAAGAATTCAGGAACATCCCTTAGGATTTAATCTATTGCCAAGTAAATTTTCGTTGAGAGAATTGCAAAATTTATACGAAGCCATACTTAACATAAAGCTTGACCGAAGAAACTTCAGGAAAAAGTTTTTTTCCATGGATTTTTTAATTGACATCAATGAAATGGAGAAAGAAGTACCCCACCGACCGGGAAAATTGTACAAGTTCAATTACAAGAAATACGAACAGAATAAGAAACGCTGGTTTGGGATTGATTTTTAATCCACAAGAATCACAAAAGTGTATAACTATTTTTGATAAATTCAGATGAATTCCTTTTTCTTTGTGTACGATTTACACAATCATTTTTAACCATTTGTAACCAAAAGCAACTTTATGACGAGAAAACTTGCCCATCTTTCGTATTCGTTATTGCTGTTGGCCGCTATGATGTTTATGCAAATCACAGCATTTGCACAAAACACAATTACCGGAACAGTAACGGATTCTAAAACCGGTTTGCCTTTATCCGGTGTAAACGTATCCATCAAAGGCACTAAAACTGCAGTACAAACTTTTTCTGATGGAAAATTCAGCATCAGCGCAGGAAAAAACAGCGGCACACTGATTTTTTCATATGTAGGTTACGGTACTGAGGAAAAATCTTTTTCCGGGTCTGCATCTGTATCTGTAGCATTAACAGCATCTGACAAAAAAATGGAAGATGTTGTTGTTGTTGCCTACGGTACAAGAAAAAAGACGGATTTGACAGGTGCTGTTACTCAGGTGACTACAAAAGATTTTCAAAAAGGTAATATTACCTCATCCGAGCAATTGCTGGTTGGTAAAGTAGCCGGTTTGGAAGTGACAACCGGCGGTGGATCTGCTGGTGGTGGAAGTAAACTTCGTATTCGTGGTGGTGCTTCACTCAACGCAAGCAACGATCCTCTGATCGTGGTTGATGGAGTTCCGGTTGAAAGTAACGGTATCGCTGGTTCACCCAACTATCTAAATACCATTAATCCGGATGATATAGAATCAGTGAGTGTACTTAAAGATGCAGCGGCCACCTCGTTATATGGATCTCGTGCCTCGAATGGTGTAATCATCATTACAACCAAAAAAGGCGGAAAGGGTAAAACCAAAATCAACTTCAATACCCAAATGTCTGTAAGTGCAGTGGGCAAGAAGGTCGACGTGATGTCTGGTGATGAAATTAGAAATATTATCAACGCAGATGCCACAGCTACTGGCAATAATGCCTATAAGAATTTACTGGGTGCTGCAAACACAAACTGGCAGGATGAAATCTATCAAAAAGCATTTGGTAACATTTCAAACTTAAGTATTTCCGGAAATTTCAAATCAGGAAAATCTATGGTTCCATATCGTATTTCACTTGGATATGCTTATCAGGATGGTGTTTTGAAAACAGATAAATTCAATCGTTATTCTTCAGCTTTAAACTTGGCTCCAACTTTCCTGGATGATCATTTGTCAGTCAATTTCAATTTCAAATACACAAACACAAGAAAAAGATTTGCAGATGAAGGTGCTATCGGATCTGCAGTAGCATTTGATCCAACACAGCAGATATATGCAGATAATGCATACGGAGGTTATTGGGAATGGCTGCAGGCGAATGGCAAACCAATGGAGCTTGCAACTCGTAATCCACTAGGGCTTCTGAATCTGCGTCGTAATCAATCCAATGTAAATCGTGTAGTCAGTAATGTTCAACTGGACTATAAACTACATTGGTTTCCGGATTTGCATATTCAGGCAAACCTTGGCTTGGATAATGCCTCAGGAAGAGGGGATGATATGATAGATTCAACGTCAGCTACAAACTATCTCACCAAAGGACGTTTCACACACTATGAGCAAAAAAAGAAAAACTATCTCGCTGATGTTTCATTATTCTACTCAAAGAATATAGAGTCCATCAATACCAAAGTAGATGTTTTGTTGCTGCATAGCTATCAGGACTTCTTTACCAATGTAAATAATTTTGCATCATTTGGTCAAGATGGAAATTTAATTCCTACCAGTGTTCCAACTTTCGCCTCAGATAAACCTCAGTATCGTTTGGAATCCTATTTAGGCCGCGCGAACCTCACCATTTTCAATAATTATTTATTGACTGCTGCTATTCGTCGTGATGCAAGTTCTAAATTCTCAAAAGATAACAGAGTAGGTTATTTCCCTTCTGCAGCTTTTGCCTGGAAACTACGTGATGCTATTTTACCAAACAGTCAGTTGATTTCAGATTTCAAAGTTCGTGCTGGCTGGGGTGTTACCGGACAACAAGATGGCATTGGACTTTACTCTTACATGCCTGTTTACGGACAGAGCAATACTACCGCCCAATATCAGTTAGGCAATACATTTTATAGTTTTTTACGCCCTTCTGCATATGATGCCAATATCAAGTGGGAATCAACTACATCAACCAATTTCGGATTTGATTTTGGATTCCTTAAAAACCGCATCACCGGTACTGTGGATGTATATCAGAAAAAGACCAAAGATCTGTTGAGTGTTGTACCGGTTGCCCCGGGTGCAAATTTTGATATTACCTTGTTGACCAATGTTGGTAACCTGGAAAACAAAGGTATTGAGTTCATGATAAACACAACTCCAATCCGCAAAAAAGATTTGTCGTGGGATCTTGGATTCAATCTAACCTACAACAAAACTGAAATTACCAATCTTTTGAAACAGCAAGACCCCGGCTTCAAGGGGATTGAGGTGAGTGGTATCAGTGGCGGTACAGGAAACAACATAGGTAAGTTCCTGGTGGGGTATTCTCCGTATGCTTACAATGTATTTAAGCAAGTATACGATGCATCCGGAAATCCTATTGAAGGAATGTTCGAAGACTTGAATCGCGACGGAAAGATTGATGACAATGATCGTTATCTATATAAAAAACCGGCTGCCGATTTTATGTTTGGTTTGAATACCCAGGTAACAATCAAAAAACTTACCATCGGAATTACAGGCCACGGTATGATTGATAACTATCTATACAACAACTTCCATTCGGGTAATGGGGTATTGAGAACCATCAAGAACCCAGTCATGTTTGTTGGTAACGCATCATCCAGCTACAATGATACGCGCTTTAATAATAACCAATATCTGTCTGATTATTACATTGAAAATGCTTCATTTTTCCGTATAGATAATTTGAACTTCGGTTACAACATGGGTTCTCAGTTGATGAAGAATACACAGTTGCGTTTGACAGCAAGTATTCAAAATGTGCTAGTTATCACCAAGTATAAAGGGGCTGATCCTGAGAATGCAAGTTCAACCGGTGTGGATAATAATATTTATCCTCGTCCGCGCATTATCTCTGTTGGAGCAAATCTTGATTTCTAATCAAAACTTACAACAAACGTAAAAGATTCTAAATCAAAAAAAGTAATCAACAAAAAAATAAAATCATGAAGCGTATTAAAACATATTCAACCTTTATTTTGGCAGTGGTGCTGTTGGCATCTTGCGCCAAAAAACTGGATTTGTATCCGGTTAACGACCTAACACCTGAAAAAGCCTATGCAACTGTGGCAGGTTACAAAAGCGTGTTGGCAAAAATCTATGGAACCTTATCCATCACAGGTAATGCCGGTCCTGCAGGAGCTCCCGATATTGCGGGTGGATTGGATGAAGGTTCTCAAGTAGCATTCATTCGTGGCTTCTTCAATTGTCAGGAATTGCCAACCGATGAAGCGGTGGTTGCATGGAATGACCAAACCATCAAAGATTTTCACGGATTAAAATGGACCAGTGGAGATCCTTTCTTAAAGGGAATGTATGCTCGTCCGATTTACAACATCACACTTATAAACGAATATCTGCGTGAATCAACCGATGATAAATTGGCTGCCAGAGGAATAACTGGAGCAGATGCAACAGATATCCGTAACTCAAATGCGGAAGCACGTTTTCTTCGCGCATTTAATTATTGGGTAATGATGGATCTATTTGGACGTTCAACATTCATCAATGAAAATGATCCTGTTGGAGCTGTTACACCTGGAGAAAAGAAAAGAGATGAACTCTATAGTTTTATCATCAGTGAATTATCAGCTATAGAAAATGCCCTGCCCGCAGCTAAAACAGCAGAATATGGAAGGGTAGATCGTGGGGCTTGTTGGGCATTACTTGCTCGTATTTATTTGAATGCAAAAACGTACATCGGAACAGAAAAAAATACGGAAGCATTGACTTATGCCAAAAAAGTAATTGATGCAGGATACACACTACATCCTGATTACCGCGAATTATTCATGGCTGACAATGATAAATGCACTGATGAGTTAATCTTTACAGCCAATTGTGATGGATTACGCACACAGGCTTATGGAAATACTACCTTCTTTGTACATGCTGCAGCAGGAGATGATCACGATGAATTTGGTGTTGGTGGCGGATGGTATGGTTACCGTTCTACAAAAGCATTCGCACTCAAATTTCCTGACCGCTCAGGAACAACAGACAAGCGTGCTATGTTCGTAACCTCATCATTCGGAATTTCTGACGCTCAAATCGAAATCAGTGATGTGGGTAATTTTTCAAATGGACTGCACGTCAATAAATACAGAAACATTCGCTCAGATGGCGGCAATGCATCAGATCCAAATAGAAATTTTTCGGATGTAGATTTTCCAATTTTCCGCTTAGCTGAAATGCATCTTATTTATGCAGAAGCCACATTGCGTGGGGGAAGCGGAGGAGATGCTGCTTTGGCACTGGATTATATCAACAAACTTCGTCAACGTGCATTTGGCAGTAACCTGTATGACATTACATCTACTGACCTTACTTTGGAATATATACTTGATGAAAGAGCCCGTGAATTGTATTGGGAAGGGCATCGTAGAACAGATTTAATTCGTTATAATCTACTTACTACTGATACTTATCTTTGGCCTTGGAAGGGGAATGTATCCTCAGGAACAGCAGTTGATGCTAAATACAATCTGTTTCCAATTCCTGCCGCTAATCGAATTGCCAATCCTAATTTGACACAAAACCCAGGATATTAATCATTTAATTAAAAATAAACGCAATGAAAAAGCTTATATATCAAATCAGTTTGCTTTTGTTTGCAGGTGTTTTATTTAGTTCCTGCAAAAAAGATGAGCAGCAAGTAGTGTTCGAGGGAGGTACTGCGCCTGCACTAACTGCCAACAAAACAGCCACTATTCCAATGGCTTTCCTAACCAAAGACCAGGAAGCGGTGCGTTTCGAATGGACCAATCCCAACTATCGTTTCTCAACAGGAATCAGTTCTCAGGATGTGACTTATACTTTAGAGATAGATACATTGGGGGTTAATTTTGGTTCTCCAAACATCAAAAGGGTAGCCATTAGCAAAGAGCTTACAGTTTCATTTACTCAAAGTCAAATGAATGATTTCTTGCTGAATCAGCTTAACCTTAAAGTAAACGTAACGTACAATATACAGATTCGTGTAATTGCCTCTTTGGCTAATGACAACGGACGTTTGATTTCCAATGTACTTGATTTTACCGCAACACCTTATGCTATTCCTCCTAAAGTAACTCCTCCGGGGACAGCTCCTGGATATACAGACGGTCATTTATATCTAGTTGGAAGTGCAACACCTGGAGGTTGGAATAATCCGGTTCCAACACCAAGCCAGGAGTTCACTAAAATATCTCCAACGCTTTATGAAATTATCGTACCATTAAGTAGCGGAGGTTCGTACCTCTTTCTGCCAATCAATGGATTTTGGGGAGCAAAATACGGAGGACTCGGTGCAAACAATACCAATAATGTTATGGGAGATGATTTTAAGCCTGAAGGTGGCGATATGTTGGCACCTGCAACCGCAGGAACATATAAAATTGTCGTAGATTTTCAGAGAGGTAAATTTACTCTGACGCTGCAACCATAATAAAATCATACTAAAGAATATCAAATTTATTTTTATGAAAAAAATATTTTACAATTTCATTGCACTGATGTTTGTTGCTTCAACATTCACTGCATGCAATAAGGAAGAAGACATGAAGATGAATGGAGACGGAACCGCTCCATCTCTTTCAGCTTCTACACTCACCTTTGCTGCACAAGCTGCAGATTCTTCGAATACTTTGGTGACTTTCAATTGGACTTATCCAAATTATGCAACTGATTCGTCCAATCATAAGTATGTGTTGCAAATTGATTCTGCCAACAGAAATTTTGCAACAGCTTACAGCAAAACAATCAATGGGGCATTAACTACCTCATTCACGGCAAAAGAAATCAATGAAATTTTGTTGGGATTAGGTTTCAAGTTCAACCAAACTTACGGAGTGGAAATACGCCTGATCTCCTCTTATGCAAACAATAATCAGCGTTTGTACTCAAATGTTTTATCTGTTTTAGCAACACCTTACAAAGTACCACCTAAAGTTGCCTTGCCTTTCTCTAATCATTTATACATTATAGGCGGTGCAACCGATTTTGGATGGAATCAGGAAAATCCAATGCCTGCCATACGTGAACTTACCCGTTTAGATGAAACAACATGGGGGGGTATCTATCACTTAAACGGAGGATCAGGGTATTTACTTTTGCCTGAAGCCAACTGGAATAATAAATATGCTGTGCAAGACAATTCAGTGCCGGGGGCCGCTAATGGAGGTTCATTCGGATATAACTTTCCTCAGGATTTCCCGGGTAATGTTGCACAGGGAGATAACTGGTACAAAATGATATATGATTTCCAAAATGGAACATATACAGTAACACAGGAACAATATCCTTTAGGTCAACAGCTGTTTATTACAGGTGATGCAACTCCTGATGGATGGACAAACAGTCCGACATCATCTCAAAGATTGAATCCTGTTACAAATGGCGTTTTTGAGATTGTGATGGCATTGCAGCCAGGAAAATTGTATAAGTTCCTTAATACCAATGGTGCTTGGCAGCCTCAATTTGGAGGCAGTAGTGCTACAGGCGGAGATTTAGGGGCAAATTATGGAAGTGCAGGTGATCCACCCGCGATTCCAACACCTGGTGTTGCAGGTAATTATAAAATTCAGGTAAACTTCATCACAAAACAATACACGGTTACACTTCAACCTTAATTATTACTATTCTTTATTATTGAAATGGCTGCCTTTTTGGGCAGCCATTTTGTATTTAAGTAATTACTGCGGTATATGTAAAAAAGCATTTCAAACTATGCATTATGTGACATAATTATTAACTTTAGCCGAAATTTATTCAGTAATGATTGCTTGCCGAACCATTCGAATTATTTCGCTTCTCCTTTTGTTCTCCCTCAGTGCAAAAAGTCAGACCCCAGTGGTCATGGCCTCACAAAATCAACTCAGTTACACAGAGTCATTTGCTGATATTGCCAACTGGACCTTTGGCGCCAATGGGGTATTTACTGCAGGAACAGGTGCTTCATGTTGGAAAGGCAATGGAACTCAAGCTAATGGGACAATTCCTGATGGGCAAAAAATTACATCTTCAACATTTGCTTTTACCAACGGTTCATCCGGCGGTGTGCAAAAAGGAACAGGTAGTATGGTTTTGCTTTCTACAGGGTCCACTGATAATACCAGTGCTGTTGCCATGGATTTTTATGCTGATTTTACCGGTGTAAATGCAGGCATATTAAGCTTTGACTGGGCTACGGTAAACAACAGCACCGGGGACCGAAAAGCATCTGTTCGTGTGTACACCAGCACAGATGGTACTAACTATACTGAATTAACAGGCGCACAGGTACTTAACTTCACCAACAATAGTCCAACTTCAGGAAGCATCACAAATGTTTCACTGCCCTCAAGTTTTAATAACAATGCCAATGCACGCATTCGTTTTTATTTTTACAATGGAACTGGAGGTACAATTGGTTCGCGTCCGAAATTCAACCTGGATAATCTAACATTAACTGCTTTATCAACAGGCCCTTGTACCACACCTGCAACACAACCTTCTAATTTATTGTTTTCAAACATTGGAAGCTCTTCAGCACAGGGAAGTTTCACACATGCGTCAGGTGGAGCAGACAAATACCTCGTATTGTTGAGCAGTAGTCCCCAGCTTACATCAAATCCCGTAAATGGCACTAATTATCCAACAGGCAGTAATATTGATGACGCTACCGTTCTACAATATGCCGACAGTTTGAATATTAATCTGACAGGATTGAATGCATCAACACTCTATTATGTTTTTGTATTTGCTGCCAATGACCTTTGCACAGGAGGCCCTCTATATAATGTTAGTAATCCATTACTCGGTTATTTCAATACAGCATCCGGCTTATCGCCTTGTGTAACACCCGCCAATCAACCAACAGCACTGACTTTTAGTAACATAACAACCAATAGTTTTTCAGGAAGTTTTCAACCTGCCTCTGGTGCGGATCAGTATTTAGTTGTAATGCGCAAATCTAATTCGCTCACAGCCAATCCAGTTAACACTGTTACCTATAATCCGGGAGACAGTATCGGCGGGGGCGTAGTGATCAGTGCAGATGCATCTACCTCCTTTTTACAGGATTCAATGTCTGCGGCAACTACTTTCTACTATTTTATTTTTTCTATCAATTCTCAAAATTGTACAAACGGTCCGGTGTATAATACAACAACACCACTTTCATCAAATGTGACTACCCTGGCCATTACCAATACTTGTGTTACGCCTGTTGCTCAACCCACTTCATTAATATTAACAGGAGACAATAGTTCAATCACTGGTAGTTTCAATGCATCGGGCACGGCTGATAGTTATCTTGTTTTGATAAGTACTTCTTCATCACTCACACAAATGCCTGTTAATAATACAAACTATGCATTAGGTACAACTATTGGTAATTCAACTGTTGTTTACAGCGGCTCCTCGAATTCATTTTATCAATCTTCATTACAATCATCAACAACTTATCATCTTTTTGTTTTCGCATCAAATGCTATATGCAATGGAGGAACAAAATATCTTACCGGTTCGCCTTTAACATCATCATTTACTACAACCGGATCTTTGACATATAACTACTATTACGGCAACCTTCATGCACATTCCGGATATTCAGATGGAAATAAAGACAATCCAACATACACACCTGGCGATGATTATGCTTATGCTAAGAATTCTCTTAGCATGGATTTCCTGGGAATCTCTGAACATAATCACAGTGGAGCAGGTATGCGTTTGGCAGACTGGGCTCCGGGTGTGGCACAAGCCAATGCGGCAACCACATCCACATTTGTTGGGTTGTATGGTCAGGAGTGGGGGGTGATCAGCAATGGAGGTCACGTATTGATTTATGGTATTGATTCATTGATAGGATGGGAGTCCGGTAACTATCAAATTTATGTGCCGCAGAGTGATTATATAAGCAATACCGGATTGTTCCGCAGACTTAATCAAAGTCCAAATGCTTTTGCCACGTATGCACATCCAGGCGGTACCGATTATGATAATGTGTATGGGATCGCATATAATTCCAGAGTGGATAGTGCTGTTGCAGGTTGTGCAGTAGAAAGTGGTCCTGCTATGTCAACAGCAACCACATATAACGATTATCCTTCCTCAATGGGCTATCTGAGTTATTATACTAAAATGCTTTCCAAAGGGTATCATCTGGGACCATTGATGGATCATGATACGCATTATACCAATTTTGGAAGAGCAAATGAAAACAGATTGGTCATATTAGCCCCATCGCTTACTAAAGCAAATTTACTTGCTGCCATGAAGGCCAGAAGATTTTATGCGACACAGGATATGGATACCAGGGTTTCGCTGACGGTAAATAATCAGGTGATGGGAAGTATCACATCGGGCAATACAGCACCGGTAATTAATATTACTGCAAATGATCCAACAGCACCATCCACCGCTACAAAGAGCATCAAATTAATGTATGGAATTGCCGGCAGTGGTGTAAATGCTACTCAGCTTTCAAGCTCTACCACAGGAACTTTGACTTACACACACAGTTCGTTGGCTGTTGGTTCAAATGTGTATTATTATGCCGACATCACTATCAATGGTAAAAGAAGTATTACGGCACCTGTTTGGTATACTAAAACAAATACTCCTGCAAGTCCTTCGGCATCTCTCTCCTCAATTGCTTCATTAACCGAAGCAAATTTGAACAATGCAACTATTTCCGTGACCTTGACTAGTGAAACATTTAAAAATTACACTTCAGGAAATTTAAACATAGCTACTTCAAATATCAGTTTAATCAATGCGCCAACAGGAATTTCTGTAAGTTCATTCACTGCTACTTCCTCAACAACGGCTAATTTGGTACTTGCTTTCAACGGAACAGATTTTGATCAGAACAGTAATCTAAGTGTGAGCTTATCTGCATCCATTCTTACTTCAGGTATTGCATTAACAAGCGGATCAATTTCTGTGAGTGCATTTGTTGAGCAAGTTACTGTGGGTAGTGTAACCGGATTTGGCTTGGTTCAAATGAATATGATATCATCCGAAAAATCTTATTCAGTGTCTGCTTCGCAATTAACAAGCGCTCTGAATATCACTGCGCCAACCGGATATCAAATATCATTAACAGCGGGAAGTGGATTTGGTTCTTCATTGACACTTAACCCAAATGCATCGGGAACAATAGCTGCCACTACGATAAGGACTCGATTTGCACCAACAACATTGAATGTCTTTAATGAAAATATTGTGCACACAACAAGTGGTGCAACAACTCAAAATGTAGCAGTAAGTGGAACTTCATTTATTACAGCAACTGCATGCGACAGCTATTTTTGGAATGGAACAGTTTACACAACATCAGGCGATAAAACATTTACCAGCATGGTAAATGGAATAGATTCAACTGCTACATTAAGACTAACTATAAAGAATAGTACACAATCAACACAAAGCGCAACTGCCTGCAATTCATATACCTGGAATGGCACGACTTATACGACAAGTGGCGCAAAAACTTATGTGACCACGAATGTGGCTGGTTGTGACAGCACGGCTGTTTTGAATTTGACAATCAAGGCCTCATCACAATCAACACAAAGCGCAACTGCCTGCAATTCATATACCTGGAATGGCACGACTTATACGACAAGTGGCGCAAAAACTTATGTGACCACGAATGTGGCTGGTTGTGACAGCACGGCTGTTTTGAATTTGACGATTAATCAATGTCCATTATCAATGCAAATTCGATGTTTTATAGAGGGGTTGTATATTGGCAATGGACAGATGCAGCCCTTGTTATATGATTTAGGCATATCTAATGCAAGTACTCAAGTAGACAGTTTGATCATAGACTTATGGGATACTGCTCATCTCACAAACACGAATCCGGATTATACTATAAAAGGTATACTAAATTGGGATGGCTGGGTAAACGTTACCATTCCCGGCAATTATTACAATAAGACAATGTACCTGGCCTTGCGCAATAAAAGTACAATTGAAACTTGGTCCTCATTGCCAATAAAATTAATGGATGTTAATTCTTATGATTTTACATCTATTCTAAATGCAGCATATAGTGATGGAATTAATCCTCCAGTGAAATTTTTGGAAAGTGGTAAATATGCAATTTATTCAGGCGATGTAAATCAGGATGGAGCTATTGATGTGCTTGATATAATCAATGCAGAATTGGATGCATCAGAATTTGCATTCGGATACAATTCAACAGATTGTACCGGAGATGGAGTTACTGATTTATTGGATATGATTGAAGTTGAAGTGAATGCTTCAAAGTTTATTTACTTTGCTAGGCCTTATTGATTGATTTAAATTTCAACCATCTATGTTTTATATCCGGATGAACATTCTGGACTTTCATTTTTATTTCTCATTTACAAAAAGGGCTGTCTTTTTACAGACAGCCCACATATTTCAAAGTATATGATATTATCTTAGAAGCAATACTGTTCCTTTTCTTTCAACAATACTATTGTTTCTATCGTATCCTTTCACTATCCAGACATAAGTTCCGGGTGGTTGTTTGTTTCCGTTTCTGTTGCCATCCCATCCATACATCCATTTATTTGACTGGTATATCATTTCGCCATTTCTATTAAATATTTTAAACCAAATGGTAGAAGTAATTCCTGAAGGAATCGGACGGAAGATATCATTTAATCCATCTCCGTTAGGACTGAAAGCATTTGGCGTATGATATTCAGGTCCGGGGTATACGGTTACAAAAACGCTGTCGTATCCCACACAGGATTTTCTGTCACCGCTTGGGGTAAAAAAGTATTCTGTCACCTTTACGACAAACATCTGGTCGTGATTCAATGTAGCAACAGGGGTGGATGAAGTGGAGTCATTTAATATACCCAGTGGTTGATTGGGCCTCCATAAATACTCGGTACCTCCGGATGCAGTCAGTTGATGAGTATTTCCTGTAATTCCAATGGTATCGTTGCCTGCATTCGCCGGTACAGGTGGCCTAAGTGTTGCAGTCATTTGAGCCGTAGAAGCGAAAGAGCAACCATATTCATCACGTACGGTTAATGTATATATTGTAGTAGCTGTTGGGTGAGCAACTGTGATCATTGAATTTGGGTTTTCGACGTCTTGCGACGGAGTCCATTCGTATGAAACACTGCCTGATGAATCTAAATTTGCGCCAACAAGATAAACGGTAGATTCCTGATTGCAAATAGCTGTATCTTCCCCAACTCTGGCTATAGGGCGATGCAGAACATTTACAATGATACTATCTTTTCGCTGACATTGTCCCCAATTGGCCGTAACCGTATATTGTAATGTATCAGTTGGGTTTGCGCCTGTTATGCCATTGGTAGCATTGGCGATGGTTGAATTATTCATTGCATTGGAAGGGATGGCGCTCCATTGAAATGATGTGAGATTTGTAGCATCCGGATTGAGTTGAGCAGACAGTGCTGCCTGGCTTCCGACACATATTGTTGTATCTACCAATGGCCTCAAGTTCATGTTTGCATCATCCAAATCGATCCTTATTAATGTATCTTTTGATCTGCATCCGTTGGGGTCATAAACAATAACGTGGTAATCCTGATTGGCGTTTAATGAATTGAGTGTTAATGGGAATACTGCAGGTTGAGCAGCGGCTCCATTTAAAGAATAGGTATATGGCGAATTTCCACCCATAATACTAATGGTAGCTGACCCGTTATTTCCGGGACAAGTAGATGTAGTCGTATCTATGGTTCTATAAAAAATTGAATCCTTGAATACATAAGCTGTGTCGATATTGTAAGAAAATGTTCCCGGAACTTCTACATTATTATATCTTGTTTTAATGATGTAAATGATCGTATCTCCAAATATCGGGGGCATTGGAATAGTTGGAAAATCGATTTGAAATGTACTATTGTCGGTAGGAACTCGAACTGTATCACTTGCGCTGTTGTAGGGAACGAGGGGGGGGGATGGTGGAGCCTGATCTGTTGTATAAATGATGTTGTCGTTTGTATCTAAAATGGTAACGTCCTTGTAAAGAGGTGTTGAGGTTGATAATGGTACAAATCTCCAAACTTCAGGCCCTTGAACACTAGTGGGTGGATTTGGAGTTGGATTGGTAGGCAATACCTGCCAGGGCGTACTTGTGGCTTTTCTGTTAGGAGCCATAATACCTTTATTTCTTGCCATATTTTGAAGCCCAATCATCGCTTTACCACTATTCCATGAAGAGCATATTGTTTTTTGGTTGACAAACACATCAATAACCATCGTCGATTCATGCATGATGATCTGATGCGTGTTTAATAATGTCCTGCATCCGCTTGAATAATGGGGTACTTTGTAGTATGTAATGATGAATTTTCTGTTTGGCGCAGAACCTGTCACACTGTATGATATTTTCATATCAGGTGGTGGTGGAGTTCCTGAGATATTACTTGGATCGAGATCATGAAAAGGTCCGGCAATCAGTGCTTTGTCATAGGATGTGTTTGGGAAGTCACCCGGGCTTAAACTCCAGTGTGCAAAGGATCCTTTTTTTGTGGTATCAAAAGTGATAAATCCATTTGTTGTAACCAAAATTCTGTCATATGTTGCCCCATAAAAGGTAAAAAGAAAAGGTAACCTAATTGTAGTATCAGTATAGCGATCATCAATATTGGAAAGTACAACAGGATTCACAACCTCAGGGCTAATGTAAGATCCGCAGCTTCCTCTACGCTGGCTCACATCCTTTACAATATAATCATCGCCAAAAGAATTGATCTTTCTTACATCATCGATAAAATATCTGGGGAAGCGGAAATTTATACCTGAATTGCATGGCATTCTTACGAAAATCGGGCAATTCAATGATTGAATTTGTTGTGCGTTTGTCTCAATAATGCAAAATAAGATGACACAAGCAAGGTAAAATTTTTTCATGCTGTTGGGTTGAGGGGCATAAATAATGAAAAAATAACAGCCATATTTTTTTCATGGCTGAATTAATACCGAAAGGTAAAAATTTTCTACTAAATAGAAAATTATTTATCCCCCCCCCCCCCTTAATTTACTTTTGAAATCTTGATAATATTTGTCGGAAGATGCAATTCAACCGGAGTACTTCCTGTATTTACTACCACATCACCGGATTTGATAAATCCACGACTTTTTAAAATAGTATGTTGATCCTCCAGTATCTTATCAAGACTCTCGGCTTCGGCATAGTAAAAAGCCCTAACCCCCCAGCTTAAACTTAATTGACTGATGAGCGTTCTTTCTTGGCTGAAAATATACAAAGGGCATCTAGGGCGATAACTGCTTAACATGAATGCGGTATATCCGCTTTGAGTCATTCCAATAACCGCATCTGCTTTGCCGTCATCGGCGAGTTTACAAGCACTATAACAGATCGCATCACTTAAAAAAGTAGGAGAGTGGGGCTGAGGAGTAAGAATATCATCACGATTATAATTATACATGGTATTTTCGATACCTGCTATAATCTTAGACATTGTTTCAACAACCAATACCGGATAGTTTCCTGTCGCAGTTTCTCCACTTAGCATTACTGCATCGGCACCTTCCAAAACAGCGTTGGCTACGTCGCTTACCTCACTTCGATTTGGTTTCGTGCGGTCTATCATGCTTTCCATCATTTGTGTAGCCACAATCACAGGCTTAGCACGATGCATACATTTCAAAATGATGTCCTTTTGTATAACAGGAACCTGCTCAATAGGAACTTCAACACCCAAATCGCCGCGGGCTACCATTACTCCGTCGCTTTCTCTGATAATTTCTCGTAGATTGTTTAATGCTTCAGGCATTTCAATTTTAGCGATGACTTTTAATTTTGATTTTCTGTTAGAAACCATGCGCTTCAATTCAGTAATATCATTTGCTTTACGAACAAATGAAAGTGCAACCCAGTCTAGTTCCTGGTCAATTATGAAATCCAAATCGGTTAAATCTTTTTCTGTGAGTGAAGGCATTGAGAGGGAGGAGTCAGGCAGATTAACACCCTTTTTTGGAAGAAGCGTTCCTCCCATTTTTACAACTACTTTTACTTCCAAATGATTGATGATTTCTGTAACCATCACCTCCATTTTTCCATCATCTAAAAAAATTCTTTCGTTCAAACGAACATCTTTGGATAAATTAGGGTAGGAGACATAAACTTTATCTTTATTTCCAACCATCTTTTCAGTTGTAAAAATAAATTCATCTCCGGGCTTCAGATCAATTTTACCATTTTCCAAATCACCCACCCTTAATTTAGGACCTTGCAAATCACCAAGTATGGCAATATTAAAAGGTTCGGTTTTGTTGATTAAGCGAATGTGACCAATGATTTTCAGCTTATCTTCATGTGTGCCATGTGAAAAATTCAATCGAAAAACATTTACACCGGCCTTAACGAGCTCAAGTAACTTTTCATAAGTATCGCATGCCGGTCCAACCGTAGCAACAATTTTTGTTTTTTTCTGCGAATGCACAATCCCCGCCTCGCGGTCCATTGAATCATGGAGGTATTTATCTATGTTGGTCATTTTGTTTAATTAAAAAGTAAAATTTAGCGTAAAATAAGTTTGTTGGTAGTTCCATGTACAACGTTCTACATTTTTTTCAAAATTTGAGAATTCAGTTAAAACCGCATAATCCTAAAATTCTGACTATTCACTTGAACCTTGAACCTTGAAACTTTCTATGTCGCCAAAATCTTCACGATCTTCATCCACTCGTCATTGATTTTTTGTTTTTTCTTCACGGCTTCATCAAGTGGGGTGTAATTCATTTTGTTATTTAAAATGCCGACAAACACATTATGCCTGCCCTCAATCAAACTCTCGACTGCATGGTAACCCATTCGGCTTGCAATCAAACGGTCTAAACAAGTAGGAGAGCCCCCGCGTTGAATATGTCCTAAAACACAAACACGTGTTTCTATGAGTGGGAGCTTGTTTTTAATATATTTTGAAACCTCATCTGCTCCGCCAAAATCATCCCCCTCAGCAACTATAATCAGATTCACTAGTTTCTTTCTTTTTTCCTTTTCAGCCAAAGAGGAAACAATTTCATCAATATTTGTTTTTCTTTCTGGAATTAAGATATTTTCAGCTCCTGTGGCAATACCACTGTGCAAAGCAATGTAACCGGCATCTCTACCCATCACTTCAATAATAAATAATCGGTCATGTGCATCTGCGGTGTCCCTGATTTTATCAATTGCTTCCACCGCAGTGTTTACGGCTGTATCAAATCCTATCGTAAAGTCTGTCCCTGCGATATCTTTATCAATCGTGCCGGGCAATCCAACACAAGGAATATCAAATTCATTGCTAAATACCTGCGCACCTCTAAAGCTTCCATCTCCTCCGATAATGACTAGCCCGTTAATACCTCTTTTGTGTAAATTATCAAAAGCTTTTTTTCTTCCATCATATTCCATGAACTCTTTACAACGAGCTGTTTTCAAAATCGTTCCTCCGCGCTGAATGATGTTGGCTACCGATCTACCGGTTAATTGTTGTATTTCATCTTCAACCATGCCACTGTATCCCCTCATAATGCCAAAAACCTCTAATCCATGATATAAGCCGGTTCTTACAACAGCGCGAACTGCGGCATTCATTCCAGGGCTGTCACCACCGCTGGTTAATACCCCGATTTTTGTCACTTTCTTACTCATTTCGATTGCTAATTTGTGTCAAAAATACACAATATAAAAGACTTGTAGGTAAAGACTTCAACACTGTGAATAAGTTATTGATTTTTGGATCTACATTCAACGTAAAATACTAATTTAACCCTAATTGGTTCATTTTTCGGTTCATTCAATCATTTTCACTTTTAAATTCACTTACATCCTCTCCGGTACGTTTATTCCAAGCAGTTGCATACCACTATTCAATACATTGGCAACCATCGTTGAAACATGCAGGCGCAATTGTTTCTTTTCCTCAGATTCTGCATTTGAAACAGAGTGCTCGGCATAGAAGCTATTATATTGTTTTGCAAGTTGGAATAAATAGTTTGCCAAATGAGATGGATTCATTTCATTGGCTGCCTGTTGTATGATTTGCCCATACTGCTCAAGATTAATGAGCAATGTCTTTTCCAGCGGGAATAATGAATTGGTGATTTCATGCCATTTTATTTCCGGTTCCTTACGCAAAATACTTTTTATTCGTGCATGGGTGTATTGTATAAACGGGCCGGTAAACCCATGAAAATCAATTGACTCCTCGGGATTGAAAATCATTTTCTTTTTTGGGTCAACTCGTAGCAAATAAAATTTCATAGCACCCAAACCAATCATCTCGCATAGCTTACTCAACTCTTCTTTGCTGAAGTCGGCCACTTTTCCCAATGTCTCTGTATGTTGCCTTGCCGTTAATTCCATTTCTGAAACAAGATCATCTGCATCAACCACCGTCCCCTCTCTGCTTTTCATACGCCCCGATGGCAGCTCCACCATTCCGTAACTTAAATGATAAATGTGGTTGGCATAAGGGAGTGCGAGCCTCTTTGCAATACTTTGCAAAACCTGCATGTGGTAATTTTGTTCATCACCAATTACATAAATGCTGCGGTCAATGCCATACTCCTGATATTTTTGATCAGCCAATCCAATGTCTTGAGTAATATAAACAGATGTGCCATCTTTACGTAAGACCAATTTTTCATCCAATCCTTCTTCATTTAAATCGATCCACACACTGCCATCTTCTTTTTTGAAAAATACTTTTTCATTGAGACCTTTTTCTACAATATCTTTTCCCAATAAATAAGTGTTGCTTTCGTAATAAGTCTTGTCAAAATCACTTCCAATCTTTTTATACGTCACATCAAATCCTTCGTATACCCAGCCATTCATTCTTTGCCATAATTCCATCACTTCCAACTTGCCTGCTTCCCAATCCTGTAGCATTTGTTGCGTTGCAAGCATAATTGGCGCTTGCTTTTCTGCTTCATCTTTTGTCAAACCTTCGGCTATCAATTCATCTGTTTCTGCTTTATAAGCATCATTGAATTTTACATAATAATCTCCCACGAAATGGTCCCCTTTTTTGCCAACCGATTCCGGCGTAGCGCCATTGGCAAAGCGTTGCCAGGCAATCATGCTCTTGCAAATGTGAATTCCTCTGTCATTCACAATGCAGGATTTGATAACTTCGTATCCGTTTGCCTTCAAAAGTTGAGCAATACTCCATCCCAAAAAATTATTTCGTAAATGACCCAAATGAAGCGGCTTGTTGGTATTTGGGGAGGAATACTCCACCATCACTTTTTTACCATTCATGGGCTGCTTACCAAAACAGATATCACGGTAGTATTGCTGTAGTATCTTGGTGTAGTATGCATCCTGAACACTGAGGTTCAAAAATCCTTTGATCACATTGTATTTGCTGAATAAATTTGGATGATTGCTGATTAAATAATCCCCCAATTGCTGTCCCAAGTCTTCAGGCGATTTTTTAAGAGGCTTGATAAAAGGGAACAGCACTACTGTGTAGTCTCCCTCGAATTCCGGTTTTGTAACATTTATTTGTATGTCTTTTTCAGAAAATGAAGACTGGAAAAGTTGTTGAAGAGCAGGCACAACGGCCTCAGTAATTAGTTGCTGAATCATGCCACAAAATTACTCTATTCAATTTGTACTTTCTAAAGGAATTTGACAACAACATACTAGTTCAAATTTTCTGATTTTACACCATAGTTAACCGTATCTTTGCACCCATTTTTATTAATTATGATTACAGCAAATAATATAACACTGGCTTACGGCAAGCGTGTTTTGTTCGATGAAGTAAATATCAATTTTACAAAAGGTAACTGTTATGGTATTATTGGTGCCAATGGTGCTGGTAAATCGACTTTTTTAAAAATCATCAGTGGAGAAATCGAACCCAATAAAGGAACCATAGATATCACTCCTGGCGAACGCATGGCGGTGCTTAATCAAAATCAATTTGCGTTTGATGAGTTTACCGTGGTAAATACAGTGCTCATGGGTCACAAACGCATGTGGCAGGTGATGCAGGAGCGTGATGCCATTTATGCCAAAGAAGATTTTAGTGAAGCAGATGGAATCAAGGCCGGTGAGCTGGAGCACGAATTTGGAGAAATGGGGGGGTATACCGCCGAAAGTGATGCCGCTACATTGTTGAGTGAATTGGGCGTTGCAGATGATATTCATAATCAACTCATGAAAGATGTGAGTGCTAATATCAAAGTGCGTGTGCTCCTGGCGCAGGCTTTGTTTGGGAATCCGGATATCTTATTACTGGATGAGCCCACGAATAACCTGGATGTAGAAACCATTGCATGGCTCGAAAATTTCCTTGCCGATTATGAAAATATCGTGTTGGTAGTTAGTCACGATCGTCACTTTTTAGACGCAGTATGCACACATGTGGCCGATGTGGACAGAAGTAAGATAAAAGTTTATACCGGTAATTATACATTCTGGTATGAGAGCTCACAGTTGGCTGCCCGTCAAATGAGTGACAAGAATAAAAAGATTGAAGATAAGAGAAAAGATTTGATGGACTTCATTGCCCGATTCAGTGCCAATGCTTCCAAGAGTAAGCAAGCAACCAGTCGTAAGAAAGCACTGGAAAAACTAGTCATCGAAGAAATTCAGCCATCCAATAGAAAGTACCCGGGTATCATCTTTAAGCCGGAACGTGAAGTAGGTAATGAAATTTTAAAAGTAGAAAATCTGTCAAAATCCATCGATGGAAGAATGCTCTTCCGCAATGTGCATTTTGATATACAAAAGAACCAAAAAGTTGCCTTCCTTAGTAGAGATCCACTGGCACTAACTGCTTTCTTTGAAGTAGTCAATGGTAAACTGGAAGCAGACAATGGTAAATATGAATGGGGAACAACCATTACTACAGCATATCTGCCAAATGATAATGCTGAATTTTTTAAAGGTAATAATGATAATCTGATGGACTGGTTGCGTCAATTTGTGCCGCCCACAGTTAAAGATGTGGATGAAGATTTTCTGCGTGGATTTTTGGGAAAAATGTTGTTCAGCGGTGATGAAATTTTAAAGAAGACCAATGTGCTGAGCGGAGGAGAGAAGGTGAGGTGTATGCTGAGTAAAATGATGTTGCAAAATCCTAATGTCGTGATGCTGGATGAACCGACCAATCACCTTGATCTGGAGAGCATCATTTCTTTCAACGACAGTATGATATCTTTTCCGGGAATCGTTTTGTTTACCACACATGATCATCAATTTATGCAAACGGTTGCCAATCGTATCATTGAATTAACACCCAATGGTATGATAGACAAACTCATGACTTATGATGAATATCTTGCTGATGCAAGAGTCAAGGAGCAAAGAGCTGAATTCTATAACGCTTCAGTATTGTAACAATCATATTCTTTTGTACATTTGAAAAAATAACCAGAACTACAAGCAATGATTAAGAAAATTATTTTTTCTGCTTTATTTGTTACAATCACTGTCGCTTCATACGCGCAGTACACCAAAGGGAGTTCTTTTAAAACTTCATTGGGTTTGAAGTACTATCCAACAGCTGTGACATTGAAACATCACTCAAATTTGGGTTTTACAATGGAGTTGATTGGCTATTTTTGGAAAGGTAATCGACTAACCGCATTGTTTGAAAAAGACCGAACCATACAGGGGTTGCCCGGGCTATGCTGGTACACTGGTTTCGGAGCACATTTATCCATGTACGAAACAACCCAATATAAAGGGCAATCTTTAATAGGGATAGATGGAACTATTGGGTTGGATTACAAAATTCCTGCAGCCCCCATCAATCTATCCATTGATTGGCAACCTTCATTTGAGTTTGGCGGAGGGGCAGATTTTCTTGCAAACTGGGGCGGTGTTTCTGTTAGATATGTTTTACAGTAATTATTATTTAACTCAAGCGTGCTAAAATTCTTTGTAGCTTTAATTGATTTCTTTTATCCGCCTTTTAGAAGGTTGATGCCCATACTTACATTTCGTTATGCAGTTTGTGGAGTAACAAACACTTTAATAGCACTCGTTCTCTATTTTGTTGGATATCATTATATTTTTGACAAAGAGGTATTTTCATTTGGTTTTTATGCGATGAAACCCCACATCGCAGCACTATTTTTATCCGGTCTTTGGTCATTCTCTTTCGGATTCATTTTAAATAAATACCTGGTTTTTACAGACTCTAATCTCAGAGGCAGAGTACAACTATTTAGATATTTCTTATCATTTTTTTTTAACCTAAGTTTAAACTACGGACTCTTGAAACTACTGGTTGAAATATTAAACATAGAAGTATTTATTAGTCAGATTGTCAATACGATAATCATCGTTACAGTCAGCTATCTAATGCAAAGGAAATTTACTTTCAAAGTACATTAGTACGTTTTGGCAGTACATCTTATGTTTTTCTGCAATAATTTCAAGCCCTCTTTCGTATTTCTGCCATAATAACATATACAATCGTTGTGGCATAAACATTGCATTTTTACAGGCAAAACAATAAATTTATCACTATGGGAAAGATTATCGGAATCGACTTAGGAACAACCAATAGTTGTGTTTCCGTGATGGAAGGCAATGAGCCGGTTGTTATTGCTAATGACGAGGGTAGAAGAACAACACCTTCTGTTGTGGCTTTTTTGAAAAATGGAGAACGAAAAGTAGGTGATCCTGCCAAGCGACAAGCTATTACCAATCCTCAAAATACCATCAGCAGCGTAAAGCGTTTTATGGGTCGTCGTTTTGATGAAGTAACTGAAGAAAGTTCACATTGGAGCTATAAAGTAGTAAAAGGGGATAACAATACAGTTCGTATCGATATCGATGGAAGAATGTATACTCCACAGGAGATTAGTGCAATGGTATTGCAAAAAATGAAGAAAACTGCAGAAGATTACCTTGGCCAGGAAGTGACTGAAGCGGTAATAACCGTGCCTGCGTATTTCAATGATGCGCAACGTCAGGCAACCAAAGAAGCCGGAGAAATTGCAGGGTTAAATGTTCGTCGTATTGTAAATGAACCAACAGCTGCTGCTTTGGCTTATGGATTGGATAAAAAAGGAAAAGACCAAAAGATCGCCGTATTTGATTTGGGTGGTGGAACTTTTGATATTTCAGTACTGGAACTGGGAGATGGTGTCTTTGAAGTGAAATCAACCAATGGTGACACGCATTTAGGAGGAGATGATTTTGATAAAGTAGTTATGGACTGGCTTGCCGATGAATTCAAAAAAGATGAAAATATTGATTTGAGAAAAGATCCGATGGCATTACAACGCCTCAAGGAATCCGCAGAAAAAGCTAAAATTGAATTATCCTCTTCTTCGGAAACTGAAATAAACCTGCCCTACATCACAGCTGTAGATGGGGTTCCCAAACACCTGGTTAAAAAATTGACCCGAGCAAAATTCGAAGCTTTGGCTGATTCTTTATTCGAGCGTTGCTTGAAACCATGCGAAGCGGCATTGAAAGATGCAGGTATGAATGCTTCCGAAATTGATGAAGTGATATTGGTGGGTGGAAGCAGCCGTATTCCAAAAGTTCAGGAAATCGTTGAAAAGTTCTTTGGTAAAAAACCTAATAGGGGAGTAAATCCGGATGAGGTGGTTGCCATCGGTGCAGGCATTCAAGGTGCGGTATTGTCCGGCGATGTGAAAGATGTATTGTTGCTTGATGTTACTCCTCTGGGCTTGGGTATCGAAACAATGGGCGGTGTAATGACACGATTGATTGATAGCAATACAACCATTCCAACAAAGAAATCTGAAACTTTTAGCACAGCCAGCGACAATCAACCCGGTGTTCAGATTCATGTGCTTCAGGGAGAGCGTCCAATGGCCAGTCAAAATAAAAGTTTGGGTATGTTTAATCTGGATGGCATTCCACCTGCTCCACGTGGTGTTCCCCAAATTGAAGTAACCTTTGACATCGATGCCAATGGTATTCTTCATGTAAGTGCCAAAGACAAGGGCACCGGCAAAGAGCAGAAGATTCGCATCGAAGCGGGAAGTGGTTTGAGTAAGGAAGAAATTGAACGCATGAAAAACGAGGCAAAAGCTAACGAAGCGACAGATAAAGCAGAACGTGAGCGTGTAGAAAAAATTAACCAGGCAGACAGTCTGATTTTCCAAACCGAAAAGCAACTGAAAGAATATGGCGACAAAATCTCTGCTGATAAGAAAGCACCTATTGAAACTGCACTGAATAATTTAAAAGAAGCACACAAATCTCAGGATCTTGCAAAGATTGATGCAGCAATGAATGAGATGAATACAGCTTGGACTGCAGCAAGTGAGGAAATGTATAAGGCAACACAGGAGCAAGGTAGTGCTCAGCCCGGAGCAGATGCCGGTTCTCAGACTCAATCAGGAGGTTCCGAAAATGTGACCGATGCTGAATTTGAAGAAGTGAAATAATATAAATTAATATCTGTTAGAAAAACCTCCCTCGCGGAGGTTTTTCTGTTTTATGAAATTTCAAGATTTTTTTTGTTTATTCTTTAATAAGCATAACTTTATTGGGAATTTAACATTTCATCAACTTAAATCGAAAGCTAAAGATGAAAATTTTTTTTGTTAACCTGTTTTTGTTGATGAGCGTTTCATGCGCCACCGCACAGTCCATCTCACCTTCGGTGCTGGCTTCAAATGGTGATTATTTTATTGGATCTAATGGGTCCTTGTCATGGACATTGGGTGAAACTGCAACTGAATTTTTATCAACAGGCACATCTCAATTATCACAAGGTTATCAACAATCATCTTTTTCCGGTTGCGTCACCTTGCCTGCTGCTCCTGCAAGCATCACACAGACACTTGTAAGTAATACCTGTGGGGCGCGAGTATATAGATATACTGTTTCCAGTGTGGCTGGCGCTATTGGTTATATTTGGTCTATTCCTTTAGCTGTGGGTGGTGTTCCAGGTATGATGATTGATTCAGGCAATGTGGGTAGCTCTGCCGTTATCAAGGTTAAATATGTCTCCAATGCAGCCGCGTTTGCTACAGATAGTGTGCGAGTTTTTGCATACAATACTTGTGGCTTTGGAAAAGCAAAATCCGGTAAGCTAATCAATACGGTATTAAATCCGCCTGCGGCACCGGCTTCTGTAACAATTACCAATGTGCAAACTAACATTTGCGGTGCAAGAATATATCGATACACAGCACCTAATTTACCCGTTGCTACCACTACTACCACAGCTGCTACAGATTGGCAATGGAGTTTGATAGGCGCGTTATCTGCTTTTGCAAGTTTGGACTCGGGTACGTGGACATCACAGGTAATTCGAATCAAGTACACCAGTAATGAAGCGGCTATAGCTGGTGATAGTATTTTGCTCAAATATGGATCGGCTTGTGGAAACAGTTTGAAGAAAGCTGCCAAACTCACCAATACTTTATTATCGCCACCTATTGCGCCTGCATCTATTACAATCACACCTGTACAAACCAATATTTGTGGTGCCCGCATATATAGATATACAGCGCCGGCACTACCGGCAGCAACTGCAGCCAATGGTGCTGCCACCGGTTGGAAGTGGACCTTATTGGGAAGCTTAAGTGCGACTGCTGTGGTTGATTCAGGCTCGTTGACAGATCAAGTTGTAAGAATTCGGTTTGCCAGCAATTCGGCGGCCGCCACAGGCGATAGTATTCTATTGCGCTACAATTCTACTTGCGGATTAAGCCCATACAGGGCAGCTAAACTCACCAATACTTCGTTGGCTACTGTGATGCCAGCCTCAATTACTATTACACCTGTGCAAACCAACGTATGTGGGGCGCGTATTTACAGATATTCGGCACCTGCATTGGTAACTGCCTCTGCAACAACGGCTGAGTCTACCGGTTGGCTGTGGTCATGGGTGGGATCCTTGGGTGCAACAGCTGTACTTGATTCTGGTAATTTAAACTCGCAAGTCATCCGTTTGAGATTTAGCAGCAATGCAGCTGCTGCTACAGGCGACAGCATCCTGTTACGATACAATTCCTTGTGTGGTTATGGAAGCTATAAATCTGTCAAATTTACCAATACGTTGCTAACCTCTGCATTGCCTGCATCCATTATAGCGCAAGCTGTTCAGACCAATGTTTGTGGGGCGCGTATATATAGATACACAGCCCCTGTTTTACCTGCTGCCACAGCCACTGCGCCTGCTTCAACAGGTTATCAATGGTACTTGCCTACAGGTCCTGTGGGTTCAACAGGTGTATTGGATTCGGGTCTTCTGACAGGCAGATACATTCGTATTCGATACAGCAGCAACGATGCCGCTGCTGCGGGTGATAGTATCCGACTGGCCTATATTTCACTTTGTGGGACCGGTTCGGCAAAAGCCCTAAAACTTACCAACACGGCTACCGTTGCTCCAATAGCACCTATCAGCATTACCCAGCAATTGGTAACAAATTTGTGTAACGCGACAGTATATAGATACATCGCACCAAACTTGACATCTGCTTCAACGTCAGCTGTGGCGGCAAATGGATGGGAGTGGGGCTGGACAGGGACTTTGGGTGCGTCTGTCAGCATAGACTCAGGTACGGTATTCTCACAAAAAATTAAATTGAAATTCAGCTCCAACACAGCAGCAACCATTGGCGACAGCATCAAACTTCGCTTTACAACTATCTGTACGCCTCCAAGTATTTGGAGAGCATCACTGTTTACATATCCGGGCATCCCAGGTTGTCCCTCTTCATTACCTGTATCCAAAGACATCATGACTGACCATAGCCTTTCCAAAGATATCTTAACAGCTGAAGTTTACCCAAATCCCAGCTCCAATCAATTTTATATTAAATGGAGTAGTCACTCACCATCTCCCGTAATCATTCGAGTGTTTGATGCCAAAGGGCGACTTCTCATACAAAAAAACAATATCAGTACCAAGGTAGTTGGATTCGGTAATGAATTAAGTCCGGGTACTTACCTGCTGGAAATTTTGAAGGAAGAGCAAGTAGTTAGAAAAAAAATCATCAAACAATAATAAAATAGTTTAACACTCATTTATCATGTATTTGTTATCGATTATCAATAAATCTAAAAAAATGAAAACAAGGATTCTTTATCTCCTGACGACCATGTTGTTTATTTTCATCATTACAGGAACGATGAACGCACAGGCTCCATCGTCTATTCCTTATCAGGCTGTTGCCAGAGATGGCGCAGGTGCGATTGTGCCGAATCGTACTATTTCCTTGAGATTTAGCATACATGATGGAGCAGCAGCAGGACCAACAGTTTATGCTGAAACGCAAAGTATTCTCACCAATGCATTGGGTAGCTTTACGGCTAATATCGGTACCGGCGTGGTAGTTAGCGGTTCCTTTGCTTCTATTACTTGGGGTATCGGTTCCAAACATCTTCAGGTGGAAATGGATATAGCAGGCGGAATGGCCTATTTGGATATGGGTACCAAGCAAATGCTCAGTGTGCCGTATGCTTTATACAGTGCTGCTGCTGCCGGCTGGAAGAAAGGAGCTACCATCGTTGTGTTGGAAAATGAATCCGACTCGGTAGGTATTGGAACATCAGCTCCTAATATGAAGCTTCATGTTGCCAAGTCAGATAGTAGTTTGCTCTTGTTGGAAAATAAACAAACACTTGCTGCCAACGTAAGCAGTGGCGCATATTTTAAAATAGGTAGTAACGCATCATCCTATACAGGTGCCATCAAAGCGATTGGAACTTCTTCTTCAGCTGCCCGCATCGGATTTTTTACAGATGCATCTATGACTACAGCTACTTTGAAAGAGCGACTTTCTATTACCGATGCAGGATATATTGGTATTGGAAATGTGAATCCTTCCTATAAGTTGGATGTGACAGGAAGATCTAGATTCAGGGCATTAACCCTGAATGATGTGAATACCTCTGCCGGTATTTGGCTAGATGACTACAGGACAGGAAATGACCGTTGTTTTTTAGGTATGCAGGATAGCGTGCGACTGGGTATTTATGGAAATACTGGCTTGGGTTGGGGATTTAATTTCAATACAAAATCAGGTAATGCTACAATAGGAAATGTTACCGGTGATTATTACAGACTTGCCATAGGAGGGAATAATTACGGTTTGGGGCTATATAATAGTGCGAATGATTATTATGGCAGCATTGGTACTACAACCAATGGTAATTTGATCATTAAGTCAACCTATGGAACTACACAATTTTCCCCTATAACCGGTACTACTGTTACCCCATCCAAGGATGTATTGTTTAATCCACCCACCAGCAGTTTTCAGCTACTTACTTTTCCCGGAAACGTAGGTATCAATGTTGATTCTGCAACAGCTAAATTTCACGTTGATGGCAATGTGATGATCGGTAGTGGAGCACCTGCCAATGGGTATAAACTAAGTGTTGATGGAAAGATAATTGCAGAAGAAATAAAGGTACAGCTTAATGCCAGCTGGCCCGATTATGTATTTGAAAAGAAATACCCATTAAAATCCATTAGTAACCTTGAGTCATACATAAATGCAAATAAACATCTGCCAAACATACCTTCCGCAAAGGAAATGGAAAAAGATGGAATTACTGTTGGGGATATGCAAACACGCATGATGGAAAAAATCGAAGAGTTAACCTTGTATATTATTGATTTGCAAAAGCAGATTGATTTGTTGAAATCCAAGCAAAAAGAATAATTGTTAAAGATCTCCGGTGGAATTTTCTTTTATCTCAACTGATATATAGTTATGTCAAAAAAAATAATTTCTATTATCCTCGTTCAGTTCTTTATACTGACGTGCGCCTTGGCTCAAGTCCCTGCGGATGAGTTGTTTTTTTCATCACGATTGAATGGGATGACAAAGCTTCATGAAATCATGTCGGTCGTTGACAGTTTTTATGAAAAAAATCCTGACCTTAGGATCATTCACAGAAATGAAGAAGCGGAAAGACATGAAGAAGAAGAAGAGTTTGAAAATGATAAATTACTTTTTTGGAAAAGATGGGAATTGTATCAAAGCAGCCATTTAGATGAGAATGGGGATATAATCAACACAACTTCTAGAAATCTGAATTTGATGTTGGAAAGGCAGGCTTATGACAGGATAAACAATATCAACAGGGCAAGTACTCAAACCATACAAGCAGAAAACAACACTTCAAATGAATCTGGCAGGTATTTTTCAACCGGTCGTTGGACTGAATTAGGGCCACAGACCTTTGGTACCATTTGGGGTACTTTACAGGGGAATGGTCGAATTGATCGTATTGCCTTCCATCCCACCAACAGCAATATTATTTATGCAGGTACACATAACGGAGGGTTATGGAGAACAACTGATGGTGGAGCAAACTGGACACCTTTGTCAAGCTATATGGCTAATTTAGGTGTTTCCGGTATTGTTATCAGTAGATCAAACCCAAACACTTTATACGTTTTAACTGGTGACGGAGACTCGTATGCGCCTGGTTATCTTGTATTTAATTTCGGCTTCTCGAGGCCATGCGGCGGTGTACTAAAAAGTACAGATGGAGGTGTAAACTGGAGCAGAGTTGGATCATTTGGTACAGGTAATTTTGGTGCATTTAGACTGGAACAGCATCCATCTAATTCAAATATTTTAATGGCTGCAACATCTTTAGGACTTTATCGTACCACTGATGGAGGCGCCACCTGGACACAGGTAATCTCTGGCCGAATTATACAAGATGTTCGGTTTAATCCACTCAATGGCAATACCGTTTATGCAGCAGGCCCAAGTTATTACAGATATTCTAATGATGGCGGTATTACTTGGAATTCAGCAACATTTTCTAATACGTTATCGGGAGCTAACCGAATAAGTATTGGAGTTACTCCCAATGATACGACTCGTGTTTATCTCCTATGCGGCCCTGGAACCAGTACGAATTGCAGCGCAACCACGCCAACAGGTTCATTTTTTGGATTGTATAGTTCAACAAATACAGGTAAAACTTTTACTCGAGTATTGACATCGCCTAATATTTTAGGTTCATCAGATTCAGGAAATGACTGTGATGACGGTACTTCATATTGTCTTGGAATTGCTGTTTCTCCAACCAATAAGGCACAATTAGCTATGTGCTCATTGTCAATCTGGGCTTCAAATAATTCAGGAGGATCAACTTATCACATAGCGAATTACTGGGGTGGACCAAATGAAGATGTTCATCCCGATGTGCATTGTGTCGAGTACAATTCTTTGGATGGAAAATTATATACCGGTACAGATGGCGGTCTATATGTAAGCAACAATGATGGCACCAATTGGTCTTTTATCTCCAATGGTTTAAATTGCAATGAGATTTATCATTTTTCAGGAGCCAATGATGACCGAACTCATCTGGCAATCGGTTTGCAAGATAATGGGACACGAAATAGGACTACCTACACCAACGCTTTCAATCATATTGCAAGTGGCGACGGCTTCAATATAATTTATGATCCAAACAATAGTTCCCGTTTATATCAGATTATTAACTCGGGAGGTTCAAGGGTTACATCTGACGGCGCCACGAGAGACAACAGATTCGGGTTTACCAATTTCTTTCCTTCTGTGGGTAGGCATCCAACAACAACAGCCAATTTAATTGTGGGTAGGTCAGACAGTATTTTTACAACATCCAATGAGGGGGCAAGTTTTACTAAAAATAACATTGGTGGTAATAGAAGAATAGTGTATGCGCCTAGTAATCCCAATACTATTTACACTGCAAACAATACAAGTATTTGGAAATCTACCAACGGAGGAACGGGTTGGTCAACAATTCATAATAATACAGGGTTCCCCTCAGGAGGATCATATACCATTACCTGTTTAGCTGTAAATCCTACTAACTCCAACAGGATTATGGTTACATTCGGTGGTTATGACAGTACTCGCAAAGTCATTTATTCATCTGATGGCGGACTGAATTGGAGCAATTTTTCTGACGGATTGCCCAATGTGCCTGTGAATTCTGTTGTGCTAGGTTCTGATGATGCTGCATATATAGGCACCGACGATGGTGTTTATTATCAATCACCGACAAGTACAAATTGGCTTCCTTTTTATAATGATTTACCAAGGGTTGCTGTTACGGATCTCGTTTTGTTTCCTACTGACGGATATATTTATGCATCAACTTTTGGCAGAGGAATTTGGTATAGCCCATTGAAGGAATCTTGTGCTGATGCATTGAGTCTTTCCGGTGTAATGGGAGGACGTGCTTTTTATCAGGCAAGTAATATCACATCAACGCAAACTGTTACCGGCATTGACAGTACAATTATTTTCTATCGTGGTTCAAATTCCGTAGTCCTGCAACCTGGATTCTCAGTGACAGCAGGCAATTTAATGAAAGCATATATTGGAGACTGTGATAATCATGGTTTGCCTGTTTTTCGTCAGCAAAATCCCAAAGGAACATCATTGTTTTATCCTGGCTATATGGAGCAAGGTGGTATGCGCAAGAAGAACGGTGGGTGGCTTGCTTATCTTGAATATTCCAGTGAAGAGAAAGTAAATAATAAAATACGTATAATTAATAAAGAAGCCGGCGACTATTTACTTATTTTAAATGATCATACTGGTAGGTCAATCAGGAAATTTGAATTGACTGAACTTGAGGTAGGAACCAAACAGTTTTCACTTGATTTGCAGGGACTCTCAAATGGTTTGTATTACATAGAATTACGTCGAAATAATCAGCTTTGCCATTTTCTGGAGTGGATGAAAGATTAGTATCGAAAATTAATAAACAGAATTTGCATTAAACTTGCTTATATGGCAACCAGTAAAATGGTGGTCCTGATTAGCGAGTTTATTTTACATCTTACGCTCCCTGCAGTCCATCATTTTTTTATTTTCTCTCCTTTAGTACTCTTGAATCGTAAATAGCCATCGTTTTCGTTTAAATCAATATTGCAATTCAAGTATTCTATATTTAAATTTAGATTGGTCAAAAATTACCTATGATTTTTCCACAAATCAATAGTTTTTTTAAAAAATTTGAACAGGCAAATAAATTACCCTATTTTTGCACAACTTTTTGAAAAAGTACGGAGATCTGGTAGCTCAGTTGGTAGAGCAATACACTTTTAATGTATGGGTCCTGGGTTCGAGTCCCAGCCAGATCACTAGGGCTTCACAGTAATGTGAGGCCTTTTTTAATCTGCAGCATGTCATCTTTCTATTCCAATAAAATAATCGTAGTTACCGGAGGTACCGATGGTATCGGGAAAGCACTGGTGACCATCCTTTTGAAAAATGGGGCCAAGGTTGCTACCTGTGGAAGAAACCCTCATAAATTGGACCAGTTGATGCTGCATTGCAATTCAAATGATCTTCTATGTATAACTGCTGATGTAAGTGTAGAGGAGGATTGTTGTCGCTTCATTCAGGAAACTGTTCGAAAATTTGGAACAATACATATTCTTATCAACAATGCCGGCATTTCTATGAGGTCAATGTTTGAAGACTGTGATACTTCAGTAATCAAAAAAATGATGGATGTCAATTTCATGGGTACTGTTTATTGCACAAAACAAGCCTTGCCTCATATAATCGAACAAAAAGGTATCATTGCAGGCATTTCCTCTATTGCCGGATATCGCGGACTTCCGGGACGAAGCGGTTACACTGCAAGTAAATTCGCACTCAATGGCTGGTTAGAATCCATCAAAACTGAATTGAGTCCTCTCGGCGTACATGTTATGTGGGTGGCTCCTGGTTTTACAAGAAGCAATATTCGTAATACAGCACTTAATGAATCTGCCAAAGAACAAGGTGAAAGCCCTTTGGATGAATCAGCGCTCATGTCTGCCGAAACCTGCGCAACGCATATACTTCATGCCATAGAACATCGAAAAAGAACATTGGTCCTCACATTTCAGGGGAAACTGGTTATCTGGCTCAATAAATTTTTTGCATCATTTACTGATAAATTAATACGCAGATTTTATTTCAAAGACGGAAAGTTGATTAAATAAGCAAGGTTTATTTGATGTTTTGTGCCTAATTTTAGGGGCAAAAAACCTTTCAAACACGCTTTCAGATTCTTGATGAATATTGTTACGCTCACATCGGATATTGGCAAACAGGATTTCCTGACAGGCGCTATCAAGGGACAGCTGCTTAGATATCGTAGCGATTTGAACATTATAGACATTACTCATTCTTTGTACGCTTTCAATTATCCTCAGGCAGCTTATGTTGCCAGGCACTCATTGCGTAATTTTCCTACAGGAACATTTCATTTGGTGCTCGTTAATATTTTTGATGAAAAGATTCATCACATGTTACTCGCCGAACATAACGGACATTTTATTGGCTGTCCGGATAACGGATTATTGACTATGATTTTGGAGGAGATGCCTCAAAAAGTAGTGGCGCTTCCCATTGATAAACTTGCACCAAAAAATACCTTGTTTTACACCAATGCTTTTGCCAAAGCAATATCAGAATTGATAGATGGCAAAACCATCGAAGAAGTAGGGGATGCCTCTGTGGATATAGAAGTAAAAAAACCATTGAAACCAATGGTGGGAGACAATTTCATAGAAGGGCAAATCATCTTGATTGACAAGTTTGAAAATGTGATTGTGAACATTTCTAAAGTTCAGTTTGAAGAGCATCGGAAAGGCAGAAAATTCTCTATCATCTTTAAAAGAGATGAAGTGATAGATAAACTCAGTGAATCGTATGCAGATGTTCCGGAAGGAGATAAACTTGCTTTTTTTAATTCTGCAGGATATTTGGAGATTGCTATCAATAAAGGCCCTGCAGCAAGTTTGTTTGGATTGCAACGTTTTTCTGATAAACAACACAATACCTCTCAGCAACAGTATATCAACAGTAGAATGTTTTATCAAACGGTAAAAGTATATTTCGAATAAAAAAGGGGGTTGTAAAAACAACCCCCGAACTGAACCTATATCTATTTAATTTACCTATAGTTTAATCAGTTTTTCATTGATGGTCTTAGTGCCTTGTGAAATGACAACCATATAAACACCTGATTTCCATTGCTGTCCAACAATCAATCTTGTACTCGGTTTTTGATTCAATAATTTTTCTATCAATTTTCCATTGATATCAAAAATCCTGATATTGACGGGGTCTTTCAAATTATCAGAGGGCAGTTGAATTTGAAACTGACTATTTGAAGGATTCGGGAATATTTTTGTTTGTTGTAAATCACTTGCTTCTGAACTTTCTGCAGATTTTCTGCCTATTTGAGCGATTGGTGTTCGGCATATTGCTACGGTGAAACTTCTTGAACCATAGGCTCCAAATCCGCAATTGTTTACCCCTCGAACTCTAACAGTATAAACCCCGGAAGCCATTCCGCCAAAATTGACTGTAGCAAATGTAGTGTCATCTCTGCCACTAATGGTTTGGCCGTTATTTACTTCCCAAAGGTATTTTCGAGTGTTGGTGGCAACTGAGGTAGCTACTAAGCCAAAATTAAAGGTTCGTGAAGGACAAGTAAGACTGGTGCTGGTTACACTGATCGTTCTTGTAATGGGTAATTTTCTAGTAACCGCATAAGATCTGGCTAATGTTGTGAAGCAACCGCTGACACCTCTCACTGTTACCATTCCTCCCGTGAACGTCTGATCAAAGACAACTTTAATGATGGTGTCGGTAGAAGTTCCCTCACCACCGGGTCTTTCTGTGATGGTTGCTCCGGTTGGGACTGTCCATAAATAGGAATTGATGTTAGGGGAGCGACGCATGGTAAAGGTAACGGCATTGCCATTGGGTAACGTATCAGAAATCATATCGTTACATACATCATTTTTCCCGGCAATCGTGTAAAGTAAAGCAGGGTTGACTGTCCTCAAGCCGAGCGTCCTTTGAGCACTTGATCCACATGCATTATTGGAGGCAACTCGAATCAGATCTGCTGTAAAATTTGAAGGGAATGTGATGGATACAGAGGTGTCGGATGTTGTTACATTGGTTCCAGACCCATTGACACTCCATCCGGCAGGAACAGTCCAGGTATAGCTTACAGCACCGGCTACAGGACTGATGGTATACGTAACGGGCGCTCCCGCTGCCGAACCTACATAACTGCATACGTTAACAGGTCCTTTGATTAATCCTGGAGCAAGGGGTATTCTTTTGGCAATGGTCAATGTTTTAGTAACTGTGTCATAACCATTAATTCTTTTAACGGTGAGTACACCTGTAGTGAAAGCAGATCTAAACCAAACATTTACAGTATCCAATGAGTTGCTTCCATCAATCACCATGTTTGGACTGGAAACTGTCCATAGGTATGTAGAGAGAGGTCTCTTATCAATCGAATAAGTTCTGAATTGTGTACTATCGCCTGCTATTCCACAGGCTGTGGCTAATCCTCGGATTTTGGGTTGGGGTAAATTTTTCCCAAATAATATCGCATCTCCAGTATCACTTAACACTCTAACTTGTTCAATGGTTGCATTATTTCCATTCAGATTAACAGCCTGATCGGTTGTCAATGTTGTTTCTATGGTACCCGGATTAATAATATTGAAATTTGTAGCATTTACTCCATTAATGGCCACTGAAGTGGCAGAGGAGAAGTTGGCGCCCCGAATTGTAACTGTTGATCCTACAGTAGTAGTAATTGGACTATAACTGCTGATAGTGGGGGCAGGCGATTGCGTACATGCATTGTATAGCTTATTGATGTCGGAATCGGATAATGCATAAGGATATACAAACATCTCGTCCAAAGCTCCTGTAAATGGCTTCAATGTGCCACCATTACTTAACCCTCCACCATAATAAACGGCGGAATAGTTTGTAATTGGATGCCATGGAAGTTGTGAGTTAAAATTTGAATTTCCACCACGTTTTGAAGCAGCGCCAATCGTAAAATAGCCACTTATAGGTGGAGTAGGAACGATACCTGAACCATTTGATGATTTCCATATCCTCCATTCTCCATTGACATACAATGCAATTTTATATGGGCTTCCACTGTAATTACCTGCGTCGATTACCAGGCAAATATGGTACCATTTGTTAGCTTGTAAAGTAATTGGTCTTGCATCATAATATAAATAAGGGGTAGTCTGCTGGGTTGTGCCATCTGTTGTCATTTCTACATCATTGACTGCCATAGATAGCGTACCACCATTTACTGATAATCGGAGTCCCATTGAGGGATCATAGCTTTGGCCACTACCTGGATACCAGTTGTTGATGATCACTCCACCGGGCCCTCCAGTCCATTGTTGAGATAAATCTACATTGGTTGTATTATCAAAGATATTTGGCACACTACTCGGCAGGTACATCATGAATGAAATGGTTAGTTGTCCTGATCTTGCATAACCATTGTTATAGAAAGTTGATATAGTATTGTAATCCGGAATGATAAGTTCTGACCTATGGAAAGGAACAAAAGGATAGTTTCTCCCGTTGAAATAAGTAGAGTCTGAAAAAGAACTTTGCGCATTATTAAACAAAGTAGCACCATTTGTCCTGCCGGCCGAATCAGTAAACCCCATATTCTGGTCACTATTATATAAACTAGCCAAATTCCAGCTGAAATTAGCTGGCCTTCCATTCATAGAGTAGTAGTTCAAATAACCTGGTGGAACATCCCAGTTTTGAGCAAAAACAGAACAGCTTAAGGCTAAAAATACCCAAGCTAAAAAAACATTTTTCATAAAAATAATTTAATAGATTATTTAATTAGAGCAAATCTACTCCTAATTTGAAGTATATTTTATTTTTTTGTTCTTTTATCTTTTTAATGGCTGTTTTTCTATGGTAAACAGCCATTATATTGAGTGAGCGTAATAACTGTTCTCTTAATTTTGGAACATGTACTCAAGTATTATTTTGAAATTGTATTTTTATTGTATTCGGATTTGCTTGGTCAAATTTTGTTTGATATTTGTCCTCTTGTTGTATTTTATGCCATTGACTTCGACTGGGCAAAAAAAAAATCTTCACATCATTGACTCTTTACTGCCTCTCGTAAACAAAAATCAAATCGACACACATCAGGTAAAAATTCTTTATAAGCTGTCTTCCAATTATTATATTCTCGACCATCAAAAAGGTATTCAATTTGGTGAACAAGCATTGGATCTTTCTAATAAACTTAACTGGTCAAAAGGCATGGCACGTGCACACAATGCCATTGCCAATTGCTGCTGGGCAAAAAGTGATTATGTGCGTGCTTTGGATGAATATCAAAAAGCCCTGATTGTTTTTGAAAAGCTTGGTATGTTTGGTGATGTGGTCAACAACTATGCTTCCATCGCAGCTGTCAACTATGCACAAAATGAACTGAATAAGGCGCTTAAGAATTACAAACATGCACTTGATTATTTGAATAAACTTCCTGCTAATATTCCCCACTCATACAATCAATATGACATCATGGTCAATATGGCTATGACTCAATCTTCACTAGGAAATAAAAAAGAGGCCATTAAGCTTTATCAAAAAGCATCAGATGGATTTCTGAAAGAAAAAAAAATGGAGCATTATGTTAATGCTTTGCAGTTAATGGCTGAAGTGTATGCCTCGGTGGGGGAGGATGCTTATGCACTTCAAATTTTTAATCAGGTAGAAAAAATAGCCCTTCAACATAATTATTACCTCACACTTGCAAAAAACTATCTCAAACTTGCTTTCTTTTATAAAAATAAAGGTGATTTTGACAGAGCCATTTATCTGGCCAATCAATCTGCTGATTTATTTAAAAAAGAACATGAGGTCGGTGAAAGAGCATTTGCCGTAACCCAAATCGGTGTTTTTTATTTGGAACAAGTACAATCCGATGACTCCACCCAAAAAATATTTTCAAAAGTGCAACGATCGGAAAAATTGAACAAGGCAGTTTATTATATTGAACAAGGTATTGCCTTGGCACGTCCTGTCACAGATCAAATTTCACTGAAAAGTATGTACAAAAGTTTGTCTGAAGCTTCTGCCATGGCGGGCGATCATCAAAAAGCTTATCAGGCATTAATGCAATTTCAAAATTTGAAAGATTCTTTGGATAAGCAGGAAAACAGTAAGGTTTACCTATCCAACCAATTTGAATTTGAGTTTGCCCGAAAAGCGGACTCTGTAATGTATGCTAAACGACTTGATTCTATCAGCTTGAGAAGAGATGTGGAGATTGCCAATGCCAAACAAACAGAGCGATGGGTTATCGTGCTTGCAACAATGGGGTTGATTTCTGTGCTCCTTGTTTATTATGTTCAACAAAATAAAGCCAAAGCGGAAAAACTTAGAAAAGCTTTGGAGTCTGAACAGCTTCAAAAAGAAATCCGGGAAGCAACCTATAAAGCCAAATTGAATGATTTGGCTCTCTCTGCGCTAAAAGTGCAAATGAATCCTCATTTTATTTTTAATTGCCTGAACTCCATCAAATTACTAACGGAACAAAATGAGTCGGAGCAGGCTTCCCTATACTTAACCCGTTTTTCTAAGCTTATTCGGAAGATGCTTGACAGTAGTACACAGGACCGAATTTCTTTGGCAGACGAATTGGCTCAATTGCAATTGTATCTGGAGATGGAGCAGATGCGATTAAAGGAAAAATTGACTTATTCTTTTCAGTTGAACCATGAGTCTGATTACGAACTGATTTATATCCCGCCAATGTTCATACAGCCATTTGTTGAAAATGCCATCTGGCATGGTTTAATGCCTATGCAACAAGGGGGTAAAATTGAAATCAAGTTTTACCCGAATCTTGAAAATAAAACAGTGGATATCACGATCACGGATAATGGCATAGGTATACATCAAGCTACAAAAGAAAATAACCCCGAACATTTATCCATAGGGAATAGACTTATCTCCGAAAAAATGGAATTGCTCAGGCAAAAATATTCTGCAGACTGTCAATGGAGTGCAATTGACATATCCCAAATGGATGCCAATCTAACTGGAACGCAAATCACGATAAAATTACCCATGATATGAAATCAATGCGTATTGTTATTTTAGATGATGAAAAAGATGCTGTTGAACTGTTGCAGCTCAAGTTGAAAAAATTGTTTCCTGAGCTTGGGATGATTGAAGCATACCAAAAACCCAAAGAGGCCCTGGAAATATTGCAGGTCAATCCGCCAGACCTCTTGTTTATTGACATCAAAATGCCCGGAATGAACGGTTTTGATTTATTATCAGAACTGATGCCAATTTCTTTCTCGGTCATTTTCATTACGGCATACGAACAGTATGCTTTAAAGGCATTTCGTTTTAATGCGCTTGACTATCTCACAAAACCTTTTGAAGATGATGATTTGAAAAATGCTTTTCAAAAAGCATTCCGTCAGTACAGATTACAGAAAAGCCAGTTGACTGCAGCCAATCAATATCTCAGCACCGGTCACATCGAGAAAATTGCCATCTCAACACAAAATGGGGTAAACTTTCTGGAGTTGAGCGAAATTATTTATGCGGAGTCAAATAATAACTACTCTAAAATTTACTTAAACGATAAAAAGGAATTCATTGTTTCCAAAACGCTGAAAGATTTACAGGATGTATTGGAGGGGAGTCACTTTATGCGAATACATCGTCAATACATCGTCAATCTCCATCACATAAAGCATTTCAGTAAAGGAGAAAGCGAACTCACACTTACAGGGAATGTGATGTTGCCTGTAGCCAGAACGCTAAAAGATAAACTGCTGGAAATGTTCAGAAGTCTGTAATGAATTAAGCCACCGCCTTATTTACCAATCCCGCAGCTTCGCTTAACAAAATCGCACTTTGTACTTTTAACCCGCTTTCATCAATCAATTTCTTCGCTACATCGGCATTGGTACCCTGTAAGCGAACAATAATGGGGATTTGAATATCGCCAATACTCTTATAAGCATCAATAACGCCTTGGGCTACACGATCGCAACGTACGATACCGCCGAAGATATTAATGAGTATGGCTTTTACTTTAGGGTCTTTTAAGATAATTCTGAATCCGGCTTCTACCGTTTGCGCATTGGCTGTACCGCCTACGTCCAAAAAGTTGGCAGGTTCTCCTCCGCTCAATTTAATCATATCCATGGTAGCCATGGCTAATCCCGCACCATTCACCATACAGCCTACATTGCCATCCAGTTTTACAAAGTTCAAATTGTATTTACCTGCTTCTACTTCGGTGGGATCTTCTTCAGACAAATCGCGAAGTGAAGCTACATCCGCATGACGAATCAAAGCGTTGTCATCCACATTCATTTTGCAATCCACTGCAATGATTTTATCATCGCTGGTTTTGAAGAGGGGATTGATCTCCAGCATGCCACAATCCAGTTCTACATAAGCATTGTATAAATTGGTGACGAACTTCACGCAGTTTTTGAATGCCTCACCGCTCAACCCAAGATTGAAAGCAATTTTACGTGCCTGAAAGCCCTGAAGCTTACCTGCAGGGTGCACATATTCTTTAAATATTTTTTCGGGAGTGTCGTGGGCCACGTCTTCAATGTTCATTCCGCCTTCCGTACTGTACATGATTACATTCATACATGAACTTCTATCCAGCAAAATGGATAAATAAAATTCTTTAACAGGGTTGGGACCTTCGTAATATACGTCCTGAGCTACCAGTACTTTACTGACCAGTTTACCCTCGGGTCCCGTTTGTAAAGTAACCAAAGTGCCACCTAAAATATTTCCGGAGATTTTGGATACATCTTCCAAGCTTTTGCCCACTGCCACACCGCGTTGATCTTTGCCCTGGATAGTACCCTTGCCACGACCACCTGCATGGATTTGAGCCTTCACAACAGCGAACTTACTGCCAAATTGAGTATGTATTTGTCTATATGCATTTTCTGCTTCCTCTACAGTACTGCAGGCTATACCTTCCTGTACGGGAACCTGATATTTTTTCAGTAATTCTTTGGCTTGATATTCGTGTAAGTTCATGAGCTGAAATTTTGCGCAAATATAGTAAAAAAGCCAAAGCGAAGCCGATTCAAGAGCAAGTTCGTATTTTTACAGCACTGTGATGAAGAAATACCTAATGCTATTTACCTGTATCATCTTTTGTACAGGAGTTTTTGCGCAAGTGCGCGGAAAAAAAGTGCTGACGGATGATAACTTACCTGTCAATAATGATCAGTTTAATGATCCAAACAATAATGTCAGGCAAAACGGTAAAGCAACCACACCCCGAAAAGATAGCTTGGGATTTGAGCATCGCGATGATTCTAAAGACTCTATTACAATAAAATATAGACTGTTGAATCAGCCGGGGTGGAATAATTTAGACTCTTCAGTCAATAATTTTGACAGGTATTTTTCAGTCCCCAGCAGTTATTTATATCTTGGAAATAATGGTGCTGCCGCAACATCGCTAATTTATCAGCCTGAAAAAACCATCGGCTTCGATCCGGGTTTCCACGCGTTTGACCTGTATCGGTTATCACCTGAGCAAACATTTCATTATCGTACCACAAAACCATTTACCGGTATACAATATCAGCTGGCATCGGGTAAAGAACAAATGCTCAAAGCAACGCATACCCAAAACCCTCGTCCCAACTTCAATTTCGGGTTTAATTATAATCTGATTACATCACCCGGATTTTTTGTTACCCAAAACAACAACCACAACGGATACCGGATCTTTTCCGATTATCAGGGTAAGCGTAAACGTTATGCTGCCTTTTTTACCATGTGCGGTAATAATATCCGCGCCTCCGAAAATGGCGGAATTGAAAATGAGGATGATTTGCTGAATCCCAATTTTAAAAACAGATTCACAGTTCCAACACGAATGGGCTCTGCTTCGCGATACAATAACAATCCTTTTGTAACAACCATATTTACCGGTAATTTATTTCGCGATTTTCATATTCAGTTTTCTCAGCAGTACGATATCGGTCAGCGAGATTCCCTGAAGATCAATGACTCAACAACCGAGTATCTTTTTTATCCCAGACTCCGTTTGCAGCATACGTCCTCCATACATCAATACAACAGAAGGTTTAGAGACTTTTTTGCCGATTCAGTTTTTTATCAGGATAACTATGCCAAAAAGCTGAGTAAATTGAGTGATACATTTGATCTCAGTGAACAATGGAAAATATGGGAACAGGATTTTTCCTTGTGGCAGTTTCCGGACAAAAAAAATCAAGCACAATATTTAAGGGCCGGCATCACTTATCAGCAAATGAGAGGGGAGTGGCGTGACACAGTATACAATTTTAACAACGTATGGGCACATGGGACTTATCGCAATCGAACCCGCAACAAGAAATGGGATATGTTGCTCGATGGACAGTTATACCTGAGTGGGTTGAACAGTGGTGATTATAACATACAAGCATCATTGCAACGAAAGATCAATAAAAAATGGGGAGATGTGCAGTTGAATTTTTCCAATGTTAACAGAACACCTGCTTTCACTTTTGATGCTCGGTCTGTTTTTAACTGGGGGGCAAAAGTAAATATCAAAAAGGAAAATATTATTAGTGTAGGACTGACATCTGATAACGCATTATTTAGTTTGAGTGTACAAAATCATCTGATCAGTAATCATCCCTTTTACAGCAGCGCATATCAAGCAGCTCAAACATCGCAAGTCATCAACCTTACGCAAGTTTCTCTCTCCAAAAAAATCCGGCTTAAAGGAAAATGGAATTTGTATACAGATGCTACTTTACAACAGATCGATTTATCAGCTCCAATAAGAGTGCCATTATTATTTCTGCGTAATCGATTGGCGTATGAGGGGCAATTCTTTAAAAACCTCAATTTGTCTGCCGGATTGGAAACAAGGTATTTTGCTTCATACAAAGGTTATGGTTATTCGCCGGTGATGGGAGCATTTACTTTACAGGATACATCATTCATAAAAAATTTACCTGATGTTGCACTTTTCGCACATTTCAGGATAAAAGGATTTAGTGGGTTTATTCGTGCAGAGAATTTGAATACAATGAATTTCAGCAATGGTTTTGGTTGGGTAAATAACAATTTTGCAGCGCCTAATTATCCCACTCAGGGATTTTTAATACGTTTTGGGGTGCGGTGGTGGTTTGTGAATTAATTAAAACGCTCATTCAGATTGCTCTTGCGTGCATTTTTATTTTAATATACGTTTCAGGGACCAATTTTTTACCTTTAACTTTTGATTTTTGAATTATCATCGTAACTTTGAAAAGTGAATAAGTTCCTACTCACAATCACTACATTTATTTACTTAATGGTATCCACCGGCATTGCCATGGACATTCATTTTTGTATGAATGAACGGGTAGGGGCTGAGCTTTTTGCCAATAAGAATGAAAAATGCGGTCGGTGCGGCATGACTGAAAAAGAAACCGGTTGTTGCCATGATGAACATAAGTTTTATAAATTAGAAATTCCCGGTAAACAAGTTTCAGCTTGCACTGCCTGTGATTTCTTGAGTAAAACAACCGCCATTCTTACATATGATTTTTCTTTTCTCGTGCCTTCCACAGATGCTGACAATTATCTCAATCATATACAACCTATCATTCCCAAATACTCGCCTCCTCGGCTGTATATTTTTCAATGTGTGTATAGATTGTAGGCAAAAGTTTCAAGTTCCACGTTCAAGGTTCAAAGTTGAAAATTGAGCTAAAAGAAACAATCCCACTGATTGCTTTCTAGTTAATTCCAAACAGATTTTATTTACAATTTCGGCGCCCTGATAGCTATCGGGATTGCGCGAAAAAAAATCATTAACACTAAAATTATTTTTTATGAAATCAATTACTATATCATTCATCTTTGTTTTTGCAGTAATCACAAATTTATTTGCCCAGGACATGGCCAAAGAAACCGTTAAGGTTTGGGGCAATTGCGGTATGTGCAAAAAGACAATCGAAAAAGCGGCAAAAAAAGCAGGCGCTTCAACCGCTTCCTGGGATGCTGAAAAACAAATGCTGGCATTGACTTATGATAATACAAAAACGACATCTATCAAAATTCAGGAGGCCATAGCCAAAACGGGATATGATACACAGGATGTAACCGGAGACGATGCTGCCTACAACAATTTGCATGGTTGTTGCCAGTACGATCGGAAAGCAAAAAATGCCGATGCCGAAAAAAAACCATAGTAACTGTCATTTCTACTGAAAAGATTACATCGGCTTGTTTTCAAGAAGCTGTTGCAATCGCTTAAATGATCGTCAATGAAAATTTTATACGCATGAAATCAATCTTGATAAGTTTGTGCAGTTTGGCTTTCTTCATGAACGCAAGCGCACAAATAAAACAGGTAACTATTCAAGCAAGTGGACTTACTTGCAGCTTGTGCAGTAATGCGATCAATAAGGCACTCCACAAACTTGATTTCGTTGCTGATGTAGAACCGAATATTCAGGAATCCACTTTTGAAATCAATTTTAAAAATGGCTCATCAGTCAATTTTGATTTGCTGAAGAAAAAAGTGGAAGATGCCGGTTTCTTCGTTGCAAAAATGTGGGTGGATATGAACATTCCTGAAACAATGGTGGAAAATGACTCCCACATTGAAGCAAATGGTTTAATGTTACATTTTTTAAATGTAGGAAGTAAAACATTGAAAGGAGATGTAAAATTACGTTTGCTTGATAAAGGATTTGTTTCATCCAAAGAATACAAAAAGAATGCACGTTTCACGAGTATGGATTGTTACAAAACAGGCGTAATGGGCCCTTGTTGCAAGAACAAAAAAGATAAAGAATACACCCGCATTTATCACGTTACCATTTAATCCAAGGCCTCTTTTCGGGGAGGCCTTTAAATTCTATTTTATGTTGATCAGGAAAATAGTTTTTTTTCCTGTGCTGCTTTTTTGCATGTTTGATGCAAAAGCGCAGGAATTATTTACTGTGACCGAACCGGCCAGTAATATGCCCGCCCATAGCATTGGTTTCAGACAAAACAATACATGGATGCGATCGGGAGTTGGATCCGAGTTGGCTTATCATGCACTGCCCGAAATCATGATTGGTCTTTCTAAGAAATGGATGATGCATGCCGAAGGTTTTTTTTCAAGCAGGGATAAGTCATTTGCTTACGAAGGATTTCAATTGTACGGCAAATACCGTTTTTTTAGTCAGGATGATGTGCACAGTCATTTCAGAATGGCCATTTTTGGTCGGTATGCAAGGAATAATGCCGATGTGCATCAGGAAGCGATTGATTTGAACGGACACAATACCGGATGGGAGAGTGGATTGGTCGCTACCCAACTCTTACACAAGGTTGCTCTTTCGGGTTCTTTATCTTATGTAAAAGCAGGAAATAACCGAAATAAGGTGGGGTATAAAGTGAATGACAATGAATCGGAAGCAATAAACTATACGCTGTCTGTTGGAAAATTGATGTTGCCTAAAAATTATATTACTTATCGTCAAACGAATTTGAACTTGATGCTTGAATTGCCATCGCAAACCAATCTACGGACAGGAAAAACCTTTGTAGATGCTGTTCCTATTGTACAATTGATTTTTTTGAGCCAGTTAAGAATGGATATGGCATATCGTTTTCCTCTATCCAATTCACTTGAAAGAACTTATCCAAGAGGGTGGATGTTGCGTTTAGAGTATACGCTGTTCAATGTATGGTAGTATCAATTTTATTTATGGGATAGAAGTCTGGTATAATAATCCGCGTTCGCATTCCTTTTGTGATCTTTTCTCAGATATTTTCAAAAAAAGCAATACTGCCGCCAATCCATGTGGCATCCAGATTATATCTGGTGCCTATCATTTCCCCTTTGCTGATGCGCGCGAGATTATGCATTGGGGCATATCTTTTATTTGCTTCATCCCAAAAGTAAAATAATCTTATTTCTGCTTTTGCAGGTCCGGTTGGCGTTTCTATAGCATTTGCATACCTGACCTTTTTTTGTAGTATCCACTCATTGGGGTTTTGAATTGTGTCGATGAATTCCTGCGTTACATTCATCTGCACACCCTGCCCGCCATATGAAAATATGGGTTTAAGTACATACTCTTTCAAATCAACTGGCTGTATGAGTTCATGTAAGAAAAATCCTTCGGGAACAAAATCATGTTGAAGGAATGGGATCAGGTACTTGCTGATTCGATAATACCAGTTTGGATGAATGACCCAATCTACATCATAATCCTTTTCCAAAGAAATACAGTCTGCCAAATCCTCTTTTTTTAAATCATCAAAAATGACTCTGTTGAAAATTCTTTTTACCGGTATATTCTCTCCTGATTTTTGATAAAATAACATGTTTCCATCAATTTTCAATTCAGTCAGACAAACCGTTTCTATGCCAAGATAATTTTTAATACAAACAAAATCAATATAGGTCTTTTGCTGTTCTGGTTTCCACTCAAGCAGAATTACCTCATTGGGTTCGCAGTTGCCAATGATCAGATTCTGTAAAAAAGACAAATAAGTTTCTTTCGTGTGTCCATTCAGGTAAGAAGAACAGTTTTCGGGAATTCGATAGTTTTCACGCATAGCATCATCCAGTAAAATCTGAAGTCCGAACAAAGAGGGGAATCCCTGCATTTCAATCAGCATGGGGATCCATTCCTTTTGCTCGTTTTCGCAAACACCAAAATCAAATACTATGATATTGGGCTTCCCTTCATTTCCTCCGAATTTCAAATTAGCAGGTAATGCCCCTTTTGTAATTTCATTGAAATCAGGATGCATGATTTGATCAATGATGTATGAACAGGCATCAGTCATTTTTTTTGTGAATGTCCCAGGAATAAATATGGGCGTCTCCGCTAATCGGAAAGGTGTGGTGATACCTGTATTTCTCATGACCTGATTCAGGTACAACTGATATTTTTCCTCAGTAAATGATTGATTGAATGATTGTCTTGATTGCTGGATCATAGATTTGGATATTTATGTTCCAATGCCATTTTCAGGAAATTGGGGATGATGCAATTTCTTGTATTGTTTAGTGCCATTGGGTTTTCGGCAACCCGCATCATCTCATTCCACTTTTGTTCTCCGTGGATTTCTATGATTTGCTTTTTACGTTCATCTCTTTGCAGGTAAAGCATCATTCCTTTTGAATCCGCTTCAGGATGGAATTGGGTTCCCCACATGGATTCATTAAACTGAATAGCCATGATGGCATTTGAGTAGAGATCATTGGTTTCCTCAACAGCTAAAATGGTAGACTGCTCCGGTAAGTCGGCTGCAGGAGTGACCTGAAAATCTCTGTTGTCAAAAGCATGAAACGGATTATGCAGATTATTGAACAATGGGTTATTATCGGTAGTTTGATAAACAGGGAAAATGCCGAAAGAAGTTTGCTCTCTTTTACTGATTGTTCCAATTTTCAAATGCCTGCATGCCAGCTGAAACGAATGGCATATAAATAATGCAGGTTTTTTGATTAAACTTGTTTTGTTGAATTCGACCAGCGCAAATAACCAATCATTATACAAATTATCCCAATTTTCTCCATCTGACAAAGGGCTACCAGGTCCACCGCTGGAAATAAACAGATCAGGCGAAAGGTCTGGTATTTCTAGATTTTGACGTATTTCGAATGAGTTGATAATCGTTTTTACTTGTGTTTCTTCACCAAATTGATTGATGATTTCACTGATGCAGCGCATTCCTTCGTTGGGAGCACCTGCATACATATCCAGTAGGGCAATAGTGAGTTCCTTGCGTAACATTGCCCGCAAAGGTAAACTTTACCCTCCGTTTTGCAATTTGCCGTGCCAAGTGAAACTTAATTACCTTTGCAGTGTTTATGAAATCCAAAACATTAAAGAAAGACAAAGTAAATATCATCACGCTTGGCTGTAGCAAAAATATGGTCGATAGCGAAGTGTTGAGTGGTCAGCTTACTGCCAATGATTTGGATGTAGTACATGAAAGCTCCAAAAAAGACCACAACATTGTGATTGTAAACACATGCGGATTTATTGAAAAGGCCAAAGAAGAAAGCATCAATACTATTTTGGATCAGGTGGATTTAAAAAGAAAAGGCAAGCTGGATAAAGTATATGTGACGGGCTGCCTGAGCGAAAGGTACAAGAACAATTTGGAAGAGGAGATTCCCGAGGTAGATGCTTTTTTTGGTACCATGGAATTGCCCCAAATTCTCAAACAATTCAATGCGGATTATAAAGAAGAACTGATTGGAGAAAGAATATTGAGCACTCCTTCGCATTATGCCTATTTAAAAATCAGTGAGGGGTGCAACCGTACCTGTTCTTTTTGCGCAATTCCTTTGATGCGCGGCAAGCATATCAGCAGGCCGATTGATTCTTTGGTTGATGAAGCTAAACGATTGGTACAGAAAGGCGTAAAAGAAATCATGCTCATTGCGCAGGAACTTACTTATTATGGTTTGGATATTTATAAAAAACGCGAACTGCCAAAATTGATGCATGCCCTGGCAGATGTGGATGGATTGGAATGGATTCGTTTGCATTATGCATATCCTTCCAAATTTCCATTGGACATAATTGATGCGATGAAGGATCGTCCCAACATCTGTAATTATCTTGACATGCCTTTACAACACGCATCCAATAGTATGCTGAATGCCATGAAGCGTCAGATAACCCGTGAGGAGATGGAAGATTTGATTGGTGAAATCCGACATAAAATTCCTGACATTTGTTTGCGTACGACATTGATTGCCGGTTATCCCGGTGAAACTCGTGATGATGTGGAGGAATTAAAATTATTTCTACAAAAAATGCGATTTGATCGTGTGGGCATTTTCACATACAGTCACGAAGAACAGACGGCTGCTTTTGCATTGGAGGATAATATTTCTGCTGAGGAAAAAGAGGAAAGAGCTCAGGAGATCATGGAGTTGCAGCAGGAAATCAGTCTGGAAAAAAATCTTGAAAAAGTGGGCAAGGTCTTTAAGGTAATGGTTGATAAAAAAGAGGCGGGAAGATATTTGGGTCGTACCGAATTTGATAGTGTGGAGGTAGATAATGAAGTGATCATTCAAACCAATAAAAAGTTGAAGATTGGAGATTTCGTGAACGTGAAAATCACGAAGGCCTATGATTATGATCTGGAGGGGGAGGTAGTGGTTTAAAACATTAAAGGTTATTTGTTAGAAGGCTCGCCCTTGCAAACGAATTTTTATTTTGATTTTTTCATTTTGAATTTCACATCATCATATTATTCATACAAACAAACTGGTTCCTTTAATACCTGGGTAGAAGATTATTTGAATGATAATCCTGCATTAAGACCATTCTATAAATACCAGCCTGATTTAGAAGGCATAGGTAATGCAATCAAATCGAGGAGTTCTTTCAACACAGACCGTAACTTGTTGGTTCAGAAATTTCGCACCCAATACCAGCACATATCAAATAAGGAAAAAGTTGAGGTCAATATCTCCAAATTGCAAAATGAAAACTGTTTTACTGTTTGTACCGCACATCAGCCTCATTTGTTTTTGGGCCCATTATATGTTGTGTATAAAATACTTCATGCAATACGTCTGGCAACAGAATTGAATCAAAAAATACCTGACTGCCAATTTGTGCCTGTGTATTTTATGGGAAGTGAGGATGCCGATTTGCAGGAATTGGGGAATGTTGTTGTCGGCGGAAAAAAATATACCTGGGATACATTGCAAACAGGTGCTGTTGGAAGAATGAAAGTGGATGAAGCGCTCCTACAGTTGCTAAATACTTTGAAGGAAGATTTGGGAGGTCTTCATCATGTAACATCTCTGCTGCAGGCATTAAAACAATCCTTTACACCTGAAAAATCGATTGAGCAAGCAACTTTGGAACTTGTGCATTCTTTTTTTGGAAAGTATGGACTTCTTGTTTTTTTGCCTGATGACCCGGTATCCAAACGGAATTTTATTCCTGTAATGAAAAAGGAGCTTCAAACCCATTTTTCATTTGCCTGTGTTTCAAAAACACAAGCTTTGATACCAAGTAAATATCACACACAATTAAAGGGTAGGGAAATCAATTTATTTTACCTGCAAGACTCTATCAGGGAAAGAATTGTGAAAACTGAAAATGGCTTTGAGCTTTATAGCACCAAAAGGTCGTTTTCATACGATGAAATGATGGATGAATTGGAGAAGTTTCCGGAGCGGTTTAGCCCCAATGTGATTTTACGTCCGCTTTATCAGGAGATGATGCTGCCTAATGTGGCATTTATAGGCGGTGGTTCCGAAATGGCATACTGGATGCAATTGAAAGTGGTTTTTGAAGAGGTAGGTATACCTTATCCGGTATTGGTTCTACGGAATTCTTTTTTATTGATTGAACAAAAAATTGACAGGCTCTTCGCAAAACTGGAACTTACACATCAAGCTTGTTTTTCATCACTTGAGTCATTGACCTATGAATGGGTCATGAATAATGCAACAGCTCAATTAACATTAGACGCTGAGATAGAATCATTAAAAAAATGGTTTGAGGGAATTAAGGAAAAAGCACGTCAAACAGATGTGACGCTTGTTTCATCGGCCTCCTCTATTGAAACAAAATTTATAGCTGATTTAAAGCACCTGGAGCAGAAAATATTTCGGGCAGAGAAAAAAAAGCAGGATCTGGCTTTGCAGCAGCTAACTAAAATCAAGCAATCTACACATCCCAATGGAGTACTGCAGGAGAGATCAGAGAGTTGTTTGTATTTTTTTGCAAAACTTGGCCCTGATTTATTTGAGTCTGTCCTCCAAAACTCTTTGGCGTTGGATATGCAATTTTGCATACTGAATGAACAGGGTAATTGAGATTGCATTTAAAAGTATAGTCAATTAATTCAAATGCACATTATATGATGAATGCTAGACTTTATTTCAAAAGATTGCTTCTTTTTGGAGTAGCGCTGGTATCTGTTGTTTTGATATTTATCATTGGATTGAATATATATGCCAGATCTGTAACAAAAAACAAGATAAAAAAAGATTTGAATGACTTGCCCAATGCGTATTGTGCTATTGTTTTGGGTGCAAAAGTGAAAGAAGATGGTCGGCTATCGCTGACCCTTCAGGACCGCATGGTATCTGCACTTGAATTATATCGTGCCCGTAAAATCAGAAAATTTCTATTGTCGGGAGATCATAGTCGCCCGGATTATGATGAAGTAGGAGCAATGCGTCATTTTCTTCTACAAAATAATGTTCCTGATAGTATTATTTATCTTGATCCCGGAGGTTATGATACTTACCTTACAATGACGAGGGCGAAGCAAATCTATAAGGTAAGAGATGCTATTGTTGTAACACAATCTTATCATTTATCCCGGTCCTTGTATTTGGCGTATAAAGTAGGTTTGGATTGTCATGGTTATATTGCTGACAAAAGAAAAAATTTAGCACAGGTTGGTTACCAAATCAGGGATTGGTTTGCAATGACAAAAGCCTTTATGAATACTATTTCATACGATTCTACGAGTACTCCCTATGAGGTTAAATCGATATACGATGATAATAAATAGATTTTTCGGTTGGAATGATTCTCTGCAAAAGTGAAAGCAATCCACGAAGTCAAAAGCTATATGAAAGAAAAAACGAGGGTTGCTTACCTTTCGAGTTTGAATGTGGATTCTTGAAATTTGTTGGCAGACAGCATTTCTTTTTCGTAAAGAATTAAGGAGGACTCGGTTAGAGTTTGTACTGTAACAAAGGATGTGTCGTATAGAGTAACGCCACCTGTACTGTGCCTGGAGAAAATAGTCAGGTTGTTTCCATTGATAGCATAAGTTGATGTATCATAAACGTCATTTCCGGCATGATAAATAACCTTGCCGTCACTCAAAAAATTAAGGTACTCCTGATTGGTGAAATAGATCGTTGTATCCTTAATAACTCCAGATCCCGAAGTGTTATCTGTTTCTTTTATTACAGAATTTTTAGCGAGCCATCTTCCTTGTAAAAGTTCATAACTGGATGGTTCTTTTTTGCAAGCAACTATGCAAATATTAATTAAAAGGATAGAGGCACTTGAAATTAAAATGTTTTTCATCTGTAATTATTTTAAATGTTGTTTTTGGAAATTAAATTCAATTACCGTACATCAATCCGCATCCTCGTATATCGGCATCCTGTATTCGGCCCTTTATTTCAAATGAACCGTCGGGATATAGTTTGCCATAATCTTCTGTTGCAATAAAACTACAGGAGTGTATGTTGGCAAGATCAATGATGTTGATGGCACCAGTTTTTCCATTTGTATCATCTGTTTTGAATGAGACAGACAAAGGGTCGTCCTCTTCTCTTATGACAATTTTCATTTGTGGAGGTGGATTAAAAATACCATTGCCTTTTGAATAAGCCTGAGATAAAAGTTCTGTCATGCCATATTCCGAGTGTATATGCGAGAGGCCAAAGTTGTTGATTAATATACGATGCAATTCAGTTCTGGGTAATTCAGCTCTTTTGCCTTTCATGCCGCCTGTTTCAATAACTTGAACTGAAGATAGTTGCATGGGGAATCTTTCAGAAAAATCAAGCAATGCATAAGATACACCGATAAGCAGGGTTGGTTGTTTGGCAGATTCAAGCGCTAAAATGACCTGATGAAGCTTTTCGAAATCATGCAGAAAAAAATCATTTTTTGGATGTCCGCTGTCCCCCATAAGTACTTTGGTCATATATACCAAAGAGGAATGCTGACGCTCAAGATAGGATGGGAGCAGCCCCAATATGCAATATTTATTTGGACTTCCATAAAAAAGCTGAAAACTGCGACGAAAAGAGGCTTCATAAACAGCAAGATCCTTTATAAAATGTCTGCTTGGTGTTGAAGCTGTCGTTCCGCTACTTTCAAATACCATAGAAGGTTCCCACTCGCCGGAAGCAACAATGGGATGGGATTTGAAAAAAGAGATAGGGAGAAAAGGTATCTGAGAAACTGAATCTATTTTTTCAGCGTATTTGTTTACACTGTTACAATAACTCTTATATACGATATTCGTTTGGTACTGATGTTGAAAAGCCAATAATGCAGCCTCCTCAAAATTTTCGCCATTAATTTTATTGATATCAATCAGTTTGGTCATATTTCAGGAATTGCAAATTACAGTTTTTTTAAGGATGAATTCATAATATTCTACGTACTTTTGAATGGTAAATATGAAAAAGGTATTTGTTTTTTTATCGATAATAACCCTCTTTATTTGGGCATGTAAGAAGAGCAGTTCTTTTTCAAGTATTCCTGACATTAGTTTCATTTCAATTTCTCCCCTGGTTTGGGATGCCCAAAATATCGATCCGACTCAAGGTCCCGTGCTCGCATTTCAGTTGAGAGATGCGGAGGGAGATTTCAATTTTCAACCTGGAGGAGACAGCTCCTATGTGTATGTAAAAAATACTTCTGTATATGATACAGGAGATAGTCTGTATAAATATCCATTCCCTGATTTAAGCGGACTTTCTAATAAAGCGAATATGGATGTTAAGGTTCAGGTATTGCTGAATGATTTGAGGCCATCGGGGATTTCAAATCAAATTGATTCATTTTATTTCGATATTTGGGTTGAGGATTTAGCTGGTCACAAGAGTAATGTTATCAAAACGCCTGATCCTCTGATTTTTCAATAATGAGGACTGTTTTTTTTCACTCAAAATTTTCGCATTCCCTTTTCATGGGATTATGCGCCTTCTCACTGATTTTTCTTAGTTCTATACTTTCCGGCGTTGGTTTAACTCCTTTTGTATATTTTGTTTTGGCGTGGGCGACATGTTCCGTGTATCAATTGTACTGGTTAATTTCAGACAGTAAAGCTTTTGCCGGCCTTTTATCTGATTACATCCGTAATAACATCATACCCATTTCATTTGTCTCATTCTCGCTTATTTTTTGTTTATTGTTATTTGCTCATTTTCAATTGATCAATACGGTTTTTTTATTTCTATTCATTTGTGTTTGCATCTATTTTTTATTGCCATCTTCAAATAGATTATTTACAACCAATCGTTTTGTAAAAGGTTTTTTGAAAACAATATTACTGGCAGTCATCTGGACAATCGCAACCGACATTTTTCCTTTTCCTTCTTTTCGATTTGACAGTAAAGCTGCGTTCTTGATTTTGTCGCACAGATTTATTTTTTTGCTCACTTTGAGTTTGCTTTTCGACAGGAGGGATAGGCAAAGCGATTGTTTATCAGGAAGGAATACGCTTGCCACATTGTTCTCAGACAAGCAACTTGATAGCATACTTTTGTTATTGACAAGCTTATTGCTTTGTTTTACGCTGCTTGTTTTTTCTGTAAAGTTTAGTTTCAAAGAATTTGGGGTCTTGATGTATATTTTAACGCCTGTTCTTTTATGTTTGCTACCATTATTTGGTAAAGGATTGAACAGATATTACTATCTGGCATTGGACGGCCTCATGATTTACTTTCCACTTGTATTTTATATCAATTTATTGTAACTATCTTTGTATTCAAAATATCTTACTATGGCAAAAACATCCAAAAAGAAATCGATCATTAGCGATGCTTCATATCAGTTTTTACGCACTTACATTAATAACGCATCTCCTGTTGGCTTCGAGAGCAGTGGTCAAAAACTTTGGCTGAATTATATTCGTCAGCATGTTGATGAAACCTTCACCGATCCATATGGTACAGCTGTAGGAGTGATCAACCCTTCACATCCGTTTAAAGTTGTAATTGAGGCCCATGCCGATGAAATCAGTTGGTTTGTCAACTATATTTCTGCTGAAGGTCTCATCTATTTAAAAAGGAATGGGGGAGTGGATCATCAAATAGCGCCTTCAATGCGTGTATTGATTCATGGTAAAAAAGGAGCAGTAAAGGCGGTATTTGGATGGCCTGCCATTCACACACGTTTAGGAAATGCAGAAAAAGAACCACAACCTAAAGTAGACAATTTATTCCTTGATTGCGGTGCCCGTAATAAGAAAGAAGTAGAGGCATTGGGAATCCATATTGGTGCCGTAGTTACTTATGAGGAGGGTTATGATGAACTGGCTCATGGATATTTGATTGGTCGTGCATTTGATAACCGTATTGGTGGTTTTATGATTGCGGAGGTAGCCCGTTTATTAAAGGAAAATAAAAAGAAATTGCCTTTTGGTTTGTATGTGGTAAATGCAGTACAGGAAGAGATTGGACTGCGCGGTGCTGAGATGATTGCACGTCGTATCAAGCCAAACATTGCCATTATCACAGACGTTACCCATGACAGCACTACACCTATGATTAATAAGATTCAGGAAGGGGAGTGCAAATGTGGTGGAGGTCCCTCACTGTGTTATGGTCCCGCTGTGCACAATAAATTGCTGGGGCTGGTTGAGCAAGTGGCCAATAAAACAAAGATACCGGTTCAAATGAGAGCAGTTAGTAGAAGTACCGGTACCGATACCGATTCATTTGCTTACGCCAATGATGGGTGCCCATCTGTGCTTATTTCAATTCCATTGAGATATATGCATACGACCGTAGAGATGCTCCATAAAGATGATATTGAAAATACTATCAAGCTAATGTATGAAACATTGCTTACGCTTACTCCAAAGACTAACCTAAGTTATTTTAATTAACCAAGAGATGCCAGATACCTACGGAAAATATCTTCGACTGCTCTCTCTGATTTTACTCTTATTCATAGGGATCATTGGATTTTTTGCCCTGCTTTTATTTGTTTTCAAATGGTTCTTCAGGTTGATAGATATGGCCTCAGTTACGTCAAGCATCTATTTGTTTGTCATGTTACTCATACCTGCGGCTATTTTTATCAGTATCTACTCTGTTTTTTATAAACGAACAAAGAAATATCCCAACAAAACAATACGCATCATCTCTAATGTCATTTTCATGGCTGGAATAATATCCTGGTTGCTGTCTGTTGGGGTTGATATGGTTACCTTTTTCAACACAGGAAATGCGGATACCTCTTATTATCACAGTTTTGATAAATGGATGCTCATTCCCAATGGGGTGGCTATTTTTGTTGCTGGAATAATACAGGCATTAGCTATGCCCGAAGATAAAGATTGGGTGAATAGAAAGTCGTAAGTCGTAAGTTATTTAACGCAATCCCGAGTACTCGGGACGCAAAGATTAACCGCAGAGAACACGGCGGTGTACCTTCAAAAATTCTAAAAATTTAAATCTACTTTAAACGTATTAAGCCAAATGAAATTCTAAAAACCTTGAACCTTGAACCTTGAACCTTGAACCTTGAACCTATTATATCGCTACCTCCAACACCTGCTGCATGGTTTTTACAAAATGAAACTGCATACCTGCTATAAATTTAGGATTAATTTCCTCCACATCTTTTTGATTTTGCGAGCACATTACAATCTCTTTCATGCCTGCGCGTTTTGCGGCAAGTACCTTTTCTTTGATACCACCAACTGGAAGGACCTGCCCACGTAAAGTGATTTCGCCTGTCATTGCAAGGTTTGGCTTAATTTTTTTGCCAGTAAACGCACTTACGATTGCCGACATCATCGTGATGCCTGCACTGGGTCCGTCTTTTGGTACGGCTCCTTCTGGTACGTGTATATGAATATTCTTTTTAGAAAATAATTCGGAATCTATTCCCAGTTTTTTTGCATTGGCCTGCACCCAACTGTAAGCTGTGCTGGCGCTTTCTTTCATGACATCGCCCAAGTTTCCTGTTATTCTCCATTCACCTTTACCTTCGCTAAGCTGTGCTTCAATGAATAAAATATCTCCACCCACATAAGTCCAGGCAAGACCAACTGCTACGCCCGGCATAGTGGATGTTTTGTACACATCATTGGTGAATTTGGGTTTGCCTAATATTTTCTCCACATCGGAAGCGGTTACAGTTGGTTTTAATTTGTCTTTCATCACCAGCTCTTTGGCCTGGTAACGCATCACACCTGCCAATAAACGATCTAGTTCGCGCACACCGCTTTCGCGGGTATATTCACTGATGATTTTTTCGATGGAAGCATCGGGTACTTTAAAACTGTTTTCTTTAAGTCCATGCATTTCCTTTTGCTTGGGCAGCAAATGTCTTTTCGCAATCTCAATTTTTTCTTCAATGGCATAGCCACTCAAATCAATGATCTCTAAACGGTCGCGCAGTGCCGGCTGAATACTTCCTAAATCATTGGCAGTAGCAATGAACAATACTTTGCTTAAATCATATTCCAGCTCAAGGTAGTTGTCGTAGAAAGAATGATTTTGTTCGGGGTCCAGTACTTCCAGCAGTGCAGAAGAAGGATCGCCACGGTGATCACGACCTACTTTATCTATTTCATCCAGAATCATCACCGGATTGCTGGTCTTAGTTTTACGAATGGATTGAATGATGCGGCCGGGCATCGCGCCAATATAGGTTTTGCGGTGACCGCGAATTTCACTTTCATCATGAAGTCCTCCCAAGCTCACACGAACGTATTTACGATTAATGGCAGAAGCGATGCTTTTACCCAAACTGGTTTTACCGATTCCCGGAGGACCGATGAAACAAAGGATGGGACTTTTCATATCGCCTTTTAATTTCAGAACAGCCAGATATTCAAGAATGCGTTCTTTGATTTTATCCATACTATAATGATCTTTGTCCAGTACTTTTTTTGCTTTTTTCAGATCATAAGAGTCCTCGGTATATTCACCCCAAGGAAGATCGAGCATAAGATCGATATGGTTATAAATCACGGAGTAATCTGGCGTAGAAGGATGCATGCGTTCTAGTTTTTCGATGCTTTTTTGAAACATCTCTTTGGCTGCTTCACTCCATTTTTTGCTTTCACCTTTTTTCAGCATCTCTTTCAACTCCGCTGCATTTTCGCCACCCAGTTCTTCTTTGATGGCTTTGAGTTGTTGCTGCAGAAAATATTCGCGCTGTTGCTTGTCGAGTTCGGCTCGGGTTTTATTGGTGACTTTATTTTTAAGTTCGGCATATTGCAGCTCGGTATGCATGAGATTCATACATAGCTCACCTCGCTCTCTTATACTGTTTATTTCAAGTAGTTGTTGTTTTTGTCTAAGATCGCAGTTTAAATTACTGCTAACGAAATGGATGAGGAAAGAGGGGTTCTCAATATTTTTAAGAATGATTCCTGCTTCGCTGGGAAGGTTGGGGGAGAGCGTAACTATTTGTCCTGCAAGATCTTTGATGCTGCTGATCATCGCATTGAAGTCGGGATCGGGAATGATTTTTTCTTCTTCGATCTGTCGAATATTCGCTTTGAAATAAGGATCATCGGCTGTTATGTTTTCAATGGCAAAACGCTTGCGACCCTGAATGATGATGGTGGTGCCGCCATCGGGCATTTTGATGAGTTTTACGATTTTTGCGATGGTACCGATAGTTTCTAAATCATTGGCAGTGGGTTCTTCAATATTACTGTCTTTTTGCGCCACAACACCGATCAATTTGTCATGTTTGTAGGCATCTGTGACAGCTTTGATGCTTTTATCACGACCAACCGTAATGGGAATAACTACACCCGGAAAAAGCACTGTATTGCGAAGTGGAAGGATGGGAAGTTCGCTGGGAATGATATCAGCATCGGCTTGTGCATCATCTTCATTGAGGGGGATGATGGGCATAAACTCCATTTCATCTTCCTGGCCTTGAGAGAAAAAAGATTTATTCATAGAAATTCATTGATTATCAGATAATTTGGCAAAAGTACCACATTTCTTTTTTAAAGAAAAGGGAAAGATGGTATTGCAAGAATGGTGCCGAAGGGGTAATATGTTTGAAAGGTTTGATGTCAAGCCTAATCGCAGATCTCACATATTCAAACATTAGTTCTTTGTGTTCCTTTGCGTCCCGAGTAATCGGGATTGCTGTTTAATTATAAACGCTGAGAGCGCAGAGATTTACGCAAAGAGCGCAGAGTATATATTACACAAGAGACCATTAAGGATGTAATTTTATCCAGCACCTACAGGGCTTGGGATTTCTTTCTGTGTATCAGTTAGGACTATTTTACCCCTACAGGGTGAAAATATATGGTCACTTTTTTTCCAAATAAATAGATTACTCAAAAATACTTGTATGCATCCGTTCGCTTGCAGCATAACGACAAAAAGCGAAGGGATAAGGCTTACGCACAAGCCTATTTTTTGGAGAGGTGCCGACAGGCAATGCCTTGAGCAAACTTGATTTTTTGCACACTTTTTGATCAAGCAAAAAGTGTGAAAGAATATTTTTTATTCAGCCCCTACAGGGCTGTTGATTCCTTTCTGTGTATCAGTTAGTAATATTTCACCCCTACAGGGTGAAAATTAATTTGAGCAACACGATTAAAAAATTGGCTAAATTTTCTATTAAACAATTTACAGGTCTTGGGGTATCTAATCTTTTGAACCTCTTGAACTTTATCAACCTTTCTCTTTACCCCCCTTTTACTTTACCTTTGCTGCCATGCAAATTTCGCTGAGCGATACCGAAAGAAAAATCGTGGATAGGATTGCTGATGCTGCCGTTCAATTGGGAGTAGAATGCTACCTCATTGGTGGTTTTGTGCGTGATAAAATATTGGGTCGTGCTACCAAAGATATGGATGTGGTTTGCGTTGGCGATGGTATTGCGCTCGCTCATGAATTTGCCAATCGTTTTCAGCCAACACCAGTTGTGCATTTCTTCAAAAATTTCGGTACCGCTCAAATTAAAATTCCCATTTCTCCATCATCTTCCAAAGAAGAGGAACCTGTTTTTTTGGAGATAGAATTTGTTGGTGCCCGCAAAGAAAGTTATCGCTCTGATAGCCGTAATCCGGAGGTTGCTCCGGGCACGATTGTAGATGATCAAAATCGTCGTGATTTCAGCATCAACGCACTCGCTATTTCTTTGAACAAATCGAGTTATGGAGATCTTATTGATCCCTTTAATGGCATACAGCATTTGAATGAAAAAATCATTCAAACTCCATTAGCTCCCGAAACTACTTTCAGCGATGATCCCTTGCGCATGATGCGTGCCGTGCGTTTTGCTTCGCAGCTTGGTTTTCATATTGAGGAAAACACCTTCAATGCTATCAAATCAATGGCATCGCGAATCAAAATAGTCAGTGGCGAACGCATTGCCGATGAACTCAATAAAATTGTTCTCTCTCCCAAACCATCCATTGGCTTTGACTTATTGTACAAATCGGGTTTGTTGAAAATTATTTTTCCGCAAATGGTGGCATTGGCCGGTGCGGAATATATTGATGGCAAGGGCCATAAAGATAATTTTTACCATACTATTCAGGTACTGGATAATGTGGCAGAAAAAAGCAACGACCTTTGGCTTCGTTGGGCAGCCATCCTGCACGATATTGCCAAGCCCAATACCAAACGCTTTGAGGAAGGTCATGGGTGGACCTTTCACGGTCATGAGGTGGTGGGCGGACGCATGGTGCCAAAAATATTTACACAGCTTAAGCTTCCTCAAAATGAAAAGATGCGTTTCGTGCGTAAGTTGGTGGAGCTGCATTTGCGGCCCATATCATTGACAAAAGAAGATATCACAGATTCGGCGATTCGCAGGTTGTTGTTTGATGCCGGTGAGGATTTGGAGGCCTTGTTTATTTTATGTCGCGCTGATATCACTTCAAAAAATAAAGAAAAAGTAAAACGATATTTAGCTAACTTCGAACTCGTGATGCAACGCTGTGCTGAGGTGGAAGAAAAAGATCATATTCGCAACTGGCAACCACCCATAACCGGCGAAATCATCATGCAACATTTCAACTTGTCTCCTTCACGCGAAGTGGGAATAATTAAGAATGCACTCAAAGACGCGATGCTAGATGGAGTCATCCCGAATACCTACGAAGCGGCTTTTGCATTTATGGTGGAAAAGGGGAGGGAGATGGGTTTATAAAGTTTAATGAGTTTAATACGCTTCGCTGTTTAATGAGTTAAAATAGCTTAAACATAAATTGAACCAACATTAATATTTCATTTACATTCTTAAACCTATCAAACCTTCATTAAACCAAAATTAAACTATTTACTTTGACCCTCTCACGCATCTGGACCGCTTTCATCATCATCGCACTGGCAACACTGCTGGTACGCATGTGTGTATCGGTAGGTGGAAGTTACTTGCCTAGCTCTATGGTTACCGGGAAAGCCGGCGATACCATCAACATTCAAACCATTCCTTTTTCAAAGTTAGATACGACTACTTTTCAAGTTGTTGATACGAATAAATTATGGTCGAAGGGAGAATTGAAAGCAATACGTGTGAATGATCATGAGGTGAAGATTTTTAATTTGCAAAAAGCCGATGGTATTATAGAAACTTGCCAGACAGCCGTTACCCTTTGTTTGAAACTCATAGGTTTGCTGGCTTTGTTTATGGGTCTGATGTCTATTGCCGAACAGGCCGGGGGTATTCGTTTTTTATCACGTATTATTGGTCCTTTCTTTTCAAAAATATTTCCTGAAGTACCTAAAGGGCATCCGGCCATGGGACACATGATGATGAATTTTTCTGCTAATTTGATGGGGTTGGATAATGCGGCTACGCCCTTTGGTATCAAAGCCATGGAAAGTTTGCAGGAATTGAATCCCAAAAAAGATACAGCCAGCAATGCGCAAATCATGTTTTTATGTTTGCATGCATCGGGACTAACACTTATTCCTGTAAGCATCATTGCTTTGCGTTCGGCCGCAAAAGCGGCAAACCCTGTGGATATATTTATCCCATGTATGATTGCCACATTCGCTGCTACCATGGCTGCAATGATACTGGTGTCTGTTCGCCAGAGAATTAATTTATTGCAACCCGTTATTCTGGCATGGGTATTCGGTATTTCTGCATTGATAGCAACATTGGTTCTATTCTTACATTCCCTATCTTCTGACGCACTGATGGGTTTTTCGGGTGCATTGAGCAGCGGCTTGATTCTACTTATATTTCTGCTCATTTTATTGGGCGGCATGTACAAAAAGATTGACATATACGATGCATTTGTTTCCGGAGCCAAGCAGGGATTTGATACGGCTGTACGTATAATTCCATACCTCGTTGGTATGCTCGTGGCTATCAGCATGTTGCGCACATCGGGCAGTTTTGATTTTTTAATAGATTGCTTGAAACAAGGACTGGCACTAACTGGTATGGACACACGATTTGTAGATGGGATACCTACTGCATTAATTAAACCTTTTAGTGGGGGAGGTGCCCGTGGTATGATGGTGGATACGATGAAATCTTTCGGAGCCGATTCGTTTGCAGGGCGATTGGCATGTATTTTACAGGGGTCTTCCGACACGACCTTTTATGTGATTGCTGTTTATTTTGGCGCGGTTTCCATCAAAAAAACCCGCTATGCAGTAGGGACGATGTTGCTGGCCGATTTGGTGGGCATTATTATTTCTATTTTGCTTGCTTACCTATTTTTTGCATAGCATCCAAATCAACGTGAATTTTATCGTTGAAAAATTCAATGAGTTTATAGGCCGAATAAATTGTTTCATCGTATTTTAAACCTTGTATGATGATGACAATATTTTCAGGAATCATTCTGAGAAACACCGAATTGTTTCCATGCCACCATCCATTGTGGTAGATAAGTTTATAATTGTTATCATAAAAATGCATTCTCCATCCCAAACCATAATTATTGTTGTTTTTTAGTTCGGTGCTGGCTGCTGTAGGGCTGTAAGCAAGTTTTTGCCAACTGCTGTCAATAAAATCATTGCTTTGTAAGGCATTATGCCACTTCATCAAATCCCTTGCGGTGGTGTACATGTTTTTATCGCCATAGGTGCCATCTAAAAACATGAGCTCGTAGGGTTTTCCATCTCCTAAATAACTCAATGTTGCAGGACGCTTACATCCTTCCTCCCAAAAATAACTGTCATTCATTTGAAGTGGCTCAAATACGAATTCACGTACATAATCCGGAAATTTCTTGCCAGTAACTTTCTCGATTAATAATGCGAGTAAAATATAATTGGTATTGCAGTAATTGAATCTATTGTTGGGGATTTCAATTTCATTTACAAGTTGTTTTTTATTTTCAATTAAAACTTTTAAGACGTCATGATTGGTTGCTTTTTTGTTTTTATCCCATTTCAGATCCTCCATAAAAAAGAGATAATTTGGTAAGCCGCTTCTATGATTTAATAAATTTCGGATAGTTACTCCTGGATAATTAAATTCAGGAAAATAGTGAGAAACTGCCGAATCAATATTTAATTTTCTTTCTGAACATAATTTTAAAACGCACATACCAGTGATTGTTTTACTGGTAGAAGCCACATGGATAGGCGTATGTTCGTTTACATGTAATGAACTGTCATTCCCGGACGCATAATCCTCGAAAATGATTTTATTATTTTTTGCAATCAGAATGTTGCCTGCAAATGCCCTGGGCTTTAATATGGCATCATACCACTCTTTACATAGAAGTGCGTTAGCTGAGTCTTTTTTTGTCAGTTGATACTCAATTTTTTCAGACTTTTTATTTTTTTTGACTATGATTTTCTTTTTCGGCTCTTCGCAAGAAAAAAGTAATATGAAACAGATTATAAATATCCAAAATCGCATCTTGTATTGAGGTTTAAATTAAATAATTTCAAAAAAAATATTGAATGAATGCTTGTGTTACGTTATGCGGTTAAATTAAAATATATTTGTGCAAATGAAAGTAAAAAATAGATGACAGAAAAAAAAAATACCAGTTACCCCAAAGAAAAAATCAATATTCTTTTTCTGGAAAACATCAGCGATGCTGCGGTCAAACAATTTACATCCAATGGATACACCCGTGTACGAAAAATGACAGGGGCTTTGAGTGAACAGGAGCTGATTAAAGAGGTCAAAGATGTTCATATTCTTGGTATTCGTAGCAAAACAGTAATTACACGAAAAGTTTTGCAATCTGCACCAAAATTACAGGCAATTGGCTGTTTTTGTATTGGAGTGAATCAAGTTGATTTGAATGCTGCAAATGATTACGGCGTTGCGGTATTTAATGCTCCATACAGCAACACCCGCAGTGTGGCAGAGTTGGTGATTGGCGCATCTATCATTCTGGTGCGCAATATTCTTGATAAAAACAAAGCTGCGCATGAGGGGTATTGGATGAAAGATGCCAAAGGCAGCCATGAGCTCAGAGGAAAAACAATGGGTATCGTTGGTTATGGTAATATTGGAAGTCAGGTAAGTGTATTGGCCGAAGCGTTGGGTATGAAAGTGATCTTTTATGATGTAGAAACAAAATTGCCTTTGGGCAACGCGTCTGATTGTAAGAGTTTGAAAGAGCTTTTGCAGCAAAGTGAAGTGGTTACAATACATGTTCCCGAACTTGCTTCAACAAAAAATCTGATCAATAAAAATAGCATCAGGCATTTTAAAGATGGAGCTGTACTCATCAATTATGCAAGGGGAGAAGTTATTGATATTCATGCGCTAAAGCAGGCGATCGAAACCGGAAAATTAGGAGGTGCGGCAATTGATGTTTTCCCAACAGAGCCCGAAAAGAATGGAGATGTTTTTGCTACTCCTCTTCAGGGGCTCTCCAATGTAATGCTGACCCCTCATATAGGAGGAAGTACCATGGAGGCACAAAATAATATTGGGATGGATGTAAGTGTAAAGCTGTTTCAGTATCTCGAAAAAGGCATAAGTACAGGTTCGCACACCGTTCCTGCTTTGGCATTGCCACCACAGGAAGGAGCGCACCGCATTCTGCATATACATGCCAATAAGCCGGGAGTTTTAAGTCAGATAAACGCAACATTAAGTAATAATAAAATCAATATTCTGGGTCAATATTTGAAGACCAACGATGCCATTGGTTATGTGGTACTTGATTTGGATAAGGGCATCAGTAAAAACGCATTGGAGTTGCTGAAAAAGGTAAAGCATAGTATAAAGGTTCGGATATTGTATTGATGCTTCTTTTTATTAGTTGAAGAAACAATTTCAGTTGCGAATGTTATTTACTTATGAATTTTTACTCTTGATTTAATTATACTCACATCTAACCACAACCAAAATTTCCTTTTTTATCCTCATCTTAACGTATATTGCAAATAATCATTCATGGTGTGTTTGGTTCAGATAGAATATGTCAAAGAAAAAGAAAACAACTCAAAAAAAATCTTCTCAAGTAAAACTCTATAAAGGAGTATTGGATATCAGCAAAAGCGGGATGGGATTTGTTGTGGTAGAAAATCTTGAAAAAGATGTATTGGTGCGTCCGCAGGACTTTGGTAAAGCTTTTCATGGCGATACGGTTCGTGTGCAGGTTGCAACAGGCGGTTCTGTCACGAAGAGACTGGAAGGAAAAGTGGTGGAGGTGGTAGAGCGAAAGCAATCCATATTTACCGGTCACATTCATCTCAATAAAAAAGTAGCTTTTTTTGAACCCGCAGGTAAAAAACATATCCCCGATTTTTTTATACCGCTTCATCAGCTCAATGGTGCACAAAATGGTGATCATGTATTGGTTCGTTTGGTGAAATGGGAAAAGGACGACCGTAAGCCCGAGGGAGTGGTAGAATCTGTGCTTACGTCTGAAAATGAAGGGGATTTAGCCATGCAGGAGATTTTAATCGACGCCGGTTTTGCCATTGGTTTTGAAGAGCCAATCATGCAGGAAGTGGCTCAGCTCAATGAAGAAATTACAGAAGAGGAGTTATCGAAAAGAAAAGATTGCAGAGACATACTTACGTTCACCATTGACCCGATTGATGCCAGAGATTTTGATGATGCCATTTCTTTTCGTAGACTGGATGATGGGTTGCTTGAAATGGGTGTGCATATTGCCGATGTAAGTCATTTTGTAAAGCCGGGCATGTTGCTGGATGATGAAGCTTACAAACGCGCTACCAGTGTGTATTTACCCGATAGGGTGAATCCGATGTTGCCCGAGCGTATCTCCAACGAATTATGTTCTCTTCGTCCGCATGAGGATAAATTTACTTTCTCCGCCATTTTCATCATGAATGAAAAAGCAGAAATTAAAAAGCACTGGATTGGCCGAACACTTATCCACAGCAATCATCGGTTTACTTATGAAGATGTGCAGGAAATTATAGAAACAAAGCAAGGACTATATCAGGAAGAAATACTTTTACTCAATGATTTGGCTCAAACATTTCGCAAGCAACGATTTGATAATGGTGCCATCAATTTTTCGTCTACCGAAGTGCGATTTAAACTAGACGAAACAGGTAAGCCCATAGGAATTGTCGTGAAAGAAAGTAAAGAAGCACATAAGCTTATTGAAGAATTTATGTTGCTTGCAAACAGAACCGTTGCTGAATTTGTTTCCAAAAAGAAAGTAAAAAAAGAACCTATTCCTTTCCCATATCGAGTACATGATACACCCGATGAAGAAAAACTCATGCCATTTGCTGCATTCGCCCGAAAATTTGGGTATACATTTGACATGAAAGATGAAGATGAAGTGGCAAGGTCTTTCAATAATTTACTGACTGAAGTGCATGGAAAACCAGAGCAGCATGTACTAGAGCAATTAGGTATTCGTACAATGGCTAAAGCGGTATATACAGCCGAAAATATCGGACACTATGGATTGGGTTTTGAGCATTATTGTCATTTTACATCACCCATTCGTCGTTATCCGGATGTGATGGTACATAGAATCTTACAGGAGTGTTTGGATGGCACGTTGAAGCCCGCAAAAAAAATGGAAGAGTGGAGCAAACATTGCAGCGATCGCGAACGCGCTGCCATGGATGCCGAAAGAGCCGGCAATAAATACAAGCAGGTTGAATACATGAAGCAATATTTAGGGGAAGAGTTTGACGGAATCATCAGTGGAGTAGCACCCTTTGGATTTTGGGTAGAAACTGTAGAACATAAATGCGAAGGATTGGTGAGTATCAAGGACCTCAATACTTATGATGATTTCAGGCATGATGATACCGACTATGCATTGGTTGGATTGCGTACCAAAAAGCGTTTTCGCATGGGCGATAAAATTCGCATTAAGGTCGTTGCTGCCAATTTGGGCCGCAGGCAATTGGACTATGAATGGGTGAAGCAAACCAGTTGATTTGTTCAAAGTTTGATTTTCAAAGTTTTTTCAAATTTTTGAGAATTTCATTAAACCCGAGTAATCGTGAAAAATTC
>CAZXSR010000003.1:64581-182810 GCA_964643315.1 uncultured Ferruginibacter sp. | reverse complement strand
ATCACCAATTACTTCAAGAGGGGTTTGTTGGAATACTACTGGAAATCCAACCACATCAAATAACACAACCAATAATGGAACAGGAACGGGAGGATATTCGTCTCTTCTAACAGGATTAAGCGCAGGAACTACTTATTATGCCAGAGCTTACGCCTCAAATAGCGTCGGCACTGGCTATGGGAATCAAATCAGTTTTGTCACTTCCGGAACCGCATTGTCTGCCCCAACCTTATCTGAACCTTCAAATGGTAGTTCAACGATATGTTGTTATATATATTATTCATGGACAGCAGTCGCAGGTGCTACCAGTTATGAATTTCAGTTGTCAAAAAACAGCTCCTTTCCAACATCAGGAATGATTACGATGGATATGTGTGGTAGTTCTTATTATCCTACCACTGTTGCTGTAAATAAAGCTATTTCAAACACTACAGTATATTGTACAAATACAGGGGGCTCATCAAACAATGGAACATGGTATTGGAGAGTTAGAGCACTTAACGGCTCAGCACAAGGTCCCTGGTCATCTGTGTTTACCCATCATTTTACTTGGTAATAAACAGTAGAATTATCTTTTTTTAATTCTATATCATAGGGGATTAATTTTGTTTCCAATCAAATGTTTGTAAATTATTCATTTCTTTATGATTCAAAATCACTTTTGGCTATTTGCTAAATCTTAATTATTCAAAAGACGGCTACTAATGATTTTATATTACTTAAAATAAACTATTCGGCATCATTGTCTGAAAGTATATCAATGATATTTTGTCGATGTTTATTTTGAACAAATTGAATATTTTTTTGTTTTTATGGTTTAATGATCCTGTATGTCATATTTTACATCTGCCGATATCATGAATATGGAAACCCGCCATCGGGCTTCTTTCATTAATTCGCTTACCGGATTCAAAAGTGCATGCTTAATTGGTACTGTCGATAAATCAGGAAATACCAACCTGGCAATATTCAATTCTATTTTTCATTTAGGATCGAACCCTGCTTTAGTTGGGTTCATCAACCGCCCTGATTCAGCAGATCGGCATACACTTAATAATATCATTGATACTCATTTCTATACTATAAATCATATCAACAAAGAGATTTATAAACAAGCCCATCAAACATCGGCCCGTTATCCCAAAAATATCTCCGAGTTTGATGCAACCGGTCTCACTCCTGAATATCTTCCTGAGTTCAATGCCCCCTTTGTCAAAGAATCATCTATAAAATTTGGACTGGAATTTGCAGAAAGACATGAAATTTCCATAAACGGAACGATCATGATTATTGGAAAAATTAAACATGTGGTTGTCCCTGAGAATTGCATTCATCTAGATGGCACAGTTGAGATTGAGCAGGCCGGAACCATTACCATTGCAGGACTCGATTCATATCACTCTACCCAAAGACTGAGCAGATTGTCTTATGCCAAAACAGATAAGAGTCCTACCGAAATAAAATAACTACAAGTAGCTTAAAAAAAATTGACACATGGTCGCAGCAGATCACATAAATACTGTATTCTCTGAAATGGATTCTGACCGTATCATCCAAATGGCCTGGGAGGACCGTACGCCCTTTGAGGCAATCGAATTTCAGTTTGGACTGAAGGAAAAAGAAGTCATAGAATTCATGCGAAAAAATTCCTTGCCTTCCAGCTTTAGGATGTGGAGGAAAAGAATGCAGTCTCGAAAGACGAAGCATACAGCACTTCGGGAGAAAGATATTTTGAGATTCAAGTGCTCCCGCCAGAAAGGTACAGGTAATAAAATAGCCAAACGCCCCTGATTTTAGAATTTAATCCTCATAGCGACAAATTAAATTTGCTGAGCCATTTAATCTATTTGTCAAAAAATCAGTAGCTTAGACTCCAAACTACTGCTTATGCAACAAAGATTGCTTTTTTGCCTGACTCTATTTATTTTTATCTGTCATATATCGCACGCTCAAAATGCCAAAGTATGGGCATTGATTCCCAATCAATCAGATGTTCCTTATGTTGGATCGGATAATGTATTAACATCCAATAATGCTGTTTTTAACGCCTATATCCAGCAGCTTGGAATTATATCTTGTACAAAAGCGTTGCCATCATCTAAAAGTACAAGACTTCAAAAAGTGTATGAATTATCAGCTACCTCTAATTTAAATGAGCTGATTTTTACCCTAACCAATCAAGTTCCTGCCGTTGAAAGGGTGGAGCGTGCTCCGGTTTATGATACGTTGCATATACCCAATGACTACAACAACAGTCTTGGTGTAAATAATTATGCCCTTAACCTGATTAATGCGCCTGCCGCATGGGATTTGACAACGGGAGATTCATCGGTGGTCATTGCGATTACTGATCAGGGATATGATCCACTTCATTCCGAGTTGTCGGGAAAATATATACACTTCAACTCCGGAAGTAACCTTACTACGCATGGCAATGCAGTTTCAATTTTAGCTGCAGGAAGAACAAACAACAACAATGGGTTAAGTTCTATTGGCTATAATTGTAAGCTGGGTTTATATGCCATGAATTATAATGAGATGTTAAATGCCGCCTATGCAGGAGCCAGGGTCATTAATATGAGCTGGTCTTCCGGATGTTTCTTTAATACTTTTGAACAGCAATGTATAGATGAGGCATACGATGCGGGCGCATTTTTAGTAGCAGCAGCAGGAAATGGCAACACCTGCGGAATACCCTCAGCGTATGTATATCCTGCAGCCTATGATCATGTATTTTCAGTTACGAGTATCGGTGATAGCAATAATCATGAACAGATTCCAAACGATTCAACTTCCACACACCAACATAATGATATGGTTGATTTATCTGCGCCCGGTTATTGGGTGGCAGTGAATCCTGCAGAAGGATGGTATTTTAATAGTTCCGGCACAAGCTTTGCAGCTCCTTATGTTTCGGGAACCATCGGTTTGATGTTGAGTCGAAATCCTTGTTTGAGTAGAAAAGACATCGATACGATCTTGCGTCTATCTGCTTTTCCGCTAGATTCGCTTAATCCAAATTATATCGGATTGTTGGGAGCCGGCAGGTTAGATGCACATGCTGCAGTACAAATGGCTACCAATTGGACAACTCAACCCATGGTTGTGAATGCGCAGCCAGTAAGTGTTACGGTTCCTGCAGGAACATCTGCCCAATTTACTGTTTCATCTTCCAGCTCATTTCCACTTTATCAATGGCAACGTGACTCCAGTGGAATTTTTGTAAATTTATCGAACAACTCGACCTATAGTGGTGTAAAAACAGCTACACTATTCATCAATAATATTACTGCGGCACTCAACAATCAGCAATACAGATGTGTCATGACCTCCGGTTATTGTCAGGCCATCAGCGATCCCGCAGCCTTGGTGGTTAACGGAGCTGTATTACCCGAAGATCCCGGGCCTATTCATGGCGCAACCACCCTTTGTTTTGGCGACACGGCTATATTCCATATCAATCCGGTAAACTATGCCACAGGATATAATTGGTCCTTTACAGGAAATGTGAATATTATTTCCGGTATCAATACCAATACGGTGATTGTTCAAATTTTTGATACGGTTACTCAGGCAACAGTAACACCATACAACGGAAATGGTTCCGGTAACAGCGCAACAATGACTGTAAACACAATTCCGCTTCCCACCGGTTTTTTATCGGGAAATTCAACTGTATGCGCAGGAGATACGGCAGTACTTACACTAACTGCTACTGGTCAGGGTCCGTGGTTTGGTGTAATCAATGATAGTATCATATTTAATGGAGTGAGTAGTCCAATGCAAATAACGGTTTACCCCGATTCAACAACATATTATATTTTGCAAACGTTGGCAACGATGGATGGGTGCAAAGCTTATCCTGATTATTTGGGTAGTACAGCAAATGTTACCGTTTTGCCACTTGTAAGAGATACGATTTATGTTGCTGTCTGCAGCAGCCAATTTCCGTATTCATGGAACGGAGTGAATTATTCATCTGCAGGATTGTATATCGATACTATTCCCAATACAAATGGCTGTGATACCATCAGAACGCTTCAATTAACCATAATGCCGCTGTTAAGAGATACGATTCATGTTGCTGTTTGCAGCAGCCAGCTACCGTATGCATGGAATGGTGTGAATTATTCATCTGCAGGTATGTTTACAGATACAATTCCAAACAGCAATGGCTGCGATACCATCAGAACACTTCATTTAACAGTCATCAGTGGAACAGTGCCGTTGACTCCGGCTTCCATTACTCAAGTATTGGTTAGCAATACCTGTTACAGTAGAGTGTATCGTTATACTGCAGCAGTTACGGCAAATTCGACAGGATATCAATGGACCATACCTAATTCCTGCGGAGGAATTCCCGGTGTGACGGTAGATTCAGGAGACATCAACAGTTCCAGAATCATTAAACTCAGTTACTACAGTAACGCCGCAGCATTATTAACGGATAGCATCAGAGTAAGAGCGTATAACAGTTGCGGGTCTGGGCCTAAGCGCAGTGCGAAACTGATCAATACTGCATTGAATGTACCGGCTTTACCGTCTATAACAGCAACCTCACTTGTTAGCAATGTTTGTGGTGCCAGAAGGGTTCGTTACACTGCATCAAATTTGCCACTTGCAACATCTACTGCAACAGCAGCAACCGGATATCTATGGTCATTTACCAACCCTGTGCCATTACAAGCTCAATTGGATTCAGGAACATGGTCATCCAAAGTCATTGTTATAAAATACCTGAGCAACAGCGCAGCTTTACCCGGGGACAGTATTTATTTGCAATACGCTTCGGCATGCGGGTATTCTCTCAAGAGAGCATTGAAAATAAATCTGACAGCACTGAATCCGCCCACTGCTCCTGCATCTATCATCATAACGACATTAACAGCTTCAGTTTGTGGAAATCGCAGGTATCGTTTCACCATGCCCGTTATGCCCAATGCAACTACAACCAGCGGAGCGGGCACAGGATATCTTTGGACACCAACCGGAAACTTAGCTGCTTATGGCGTGGTTGATTCGGGTTCATTAACTAGTCGTATTGTTGTAATAAGATATACTGATGATAATGCTTCCGTAGTTGGAGACAGTATGAAAGCCCAATTCAACAGCGATTGTGGTTATTCTTCATTCCGCGCATTAAAATTTTCAGCAACTAAATTGAATCCGCCACTTGCACCGGCTAGCATCACAATAACCTCGGTTGCTCCAACTGTATGCGGAGCCCGTATATACAGGTATACGGCACCTAATTTACCCACGGGCACAACAACTTTGGCAGCACCTACCGGTTACGAATGGAGCTTTGTTGGTTCACTCGGTTCCAATGCGGTGATTGATTCAGGTACAGTAAATTCTAAAGTAATACGAGTGAGATTTACGAGTAATGCTGGGGCCTCTACAGGAGATAGTGTAAAATTACGTTATCCATCCAGTTGCGGGTATAGTCCTTACAAGGCAAACAAATTAACAAATACATTTTTGACAAATTGTCCGCCTCCTGTGGCAATTTTAAGAAAAAGATATATTACAAAAAAAGGGGTAATAAAATGAAGCAATGAGCTTATACATTTGAAGGAACTACCTATCTTGATACTAAAAAATATTACCAATATAACATGTATTTATAATGTATATATAATCAATTCGAAGTTTCTTTATATATTGCATTCCTCAAATGAGTCCTATCATGTTTATCCAATTTAAAAAAAATAAATACCTATTATTTTGCATTTTGCTTTTTAGTGCTACTCATGCTTATTCTCAAGCAAATTGGGCAATTATTAAACCCTCTGTTCCAACAAACAAAATGAATTTTGAGTTGATGGGAAGTCTGTATAAAAGAGGTTCCAGTTTTGTTGATTTATACATAAAAAAAAGCAAAGTGCCCTGTGCCAATGCCAATGGAGCTATGCCTACTCAATGCAAGTTTCAGCTCGAAATGGAAAATATGTCCAATTATAGTAATCTTGGGAACTATTTAATATGGAAAATGGATATAACGAATTGTAACGGGGAGTCCATTACCACAACAAGATCTATTGATTTAGCAAATTTTCATGAAGATGGTATGAACGAATCCAAAGATTGGCAGTTCGAAGCAACCGATATGCCCACCAATATCTACGACATACATTTTTCCTATAACGCAGATTATACCAAAGATGTGAATAGAGGAATTATGAAACCAACTGCACCCGATTCCATCATCTCTCCATCTTACTATAGCTCCGGAAACAGAATTAAATTAAATTTGGCCGGAGGTAAAATACCTTCAACTGCAAAGTGGTATTGGTTTGTCGATTCCTGCGGTGGTATTGCCCTTGATTCTGCATCTATATTGCAGACTACGATTAATCAAACGAGCACTTATTACGTAATGGGAATGCAGGATGGTTTGCCAATCACGCCATGCATTTCTAAATTAATTGTTGTGAATGACTCCAGCTATGCTGCCGATGAAATCAAATCAAGTTTACGTTCCATTTGCGCAAATTCTTCAGTAAGAAATGTAAAGCTCGAAGTAGTGAACGGAAGACTAGGAAAAGGCGGTAAATGGGTTTGGTATGCTGATAAATGTGGCGATAAATCCAAAAAAATCAATGTTAGGGGAAATGGCACTCAAATTGAAGTTACGCCCACAAAAACGACTACCTATTATGTACGAGCTGAGGGAGATGCAAATGTGACTGAATGCGTTGAATTTACTGTTGATTACAGAGAATTATCAGAATTGCCTGATCAGATAGACGTATCGAATTTTACGGTTTGCAGAGGGGAGAAAGTGGTACTTTCCATCAATGGGGGTTCCTTGAAAGGTAATGACAAGTGGATATGGTCGTCGTTCAAAAAAAATGGCACTGAAACAATTTTAGATTCAGGAATCACAAGAATCACACAGTTTCCAACAGAGAGCACGGTTTATTATTTGAGAGCAAAAGGGGATTGCGGTGCCACCAATAAAATAAGTACTACTGTAGATGTACCGGTATCTTCAACAAATCCAACAAGATATAATTTTAATAATTCCAAGAAATTCAGCAAGTTTGATATCTCTCTATATAACGGAAATCTGGCCAGCAATTCATCCTATTGGATCTGGAAAGCTGACGGATCTGAGATACACAGAGGAAGGGAGAACTCGATAGATTACAAAACAAAAACTTATAAAACTATTACGGTTAATGCTATGGATAGTTGTGGTGAAGTAACATTAAATCCATTGAGTTTTTATTTGAATCCTACAAGAGAAAGACCATCATGGGATTGGGGAGGTTTTTTCAACTTTGGTGCGATGTTAAATCCTTCTGATTCTCTAAGACAGTATGTATTTACCATTGCTTGGCATCCAAAAAAGTGGAAAAGATATCATTGGAAAAAGTATCATCGTATAAAATTCAGATATCATTATTCCAGGGATTCATCTATCACTTTCTTGAATCCACAATATGAGTGTAACAACCAGGGCTTGATCAATTACAACGGGACCTACAATTTCAATAGTAAAGTATATGCAAGAAGATTTTCTTATACCTTAGGTTATGTTGCCAACTTGAGTAATCAATTCAATTTTTACTTTGGTGCGGGCTATGGTGTAAGAACATTAGTTTGGGGCGTCGATTTGTACACTCCGGTTGCTAAATTCAAACAGTTTGCTACCAATAAAGAGGCTTCCATACAGGGAATAGAAGGTGAGGCTGGATTGATGCTAAGGATGGGTCCATTGAATTTAATGGGAGGAGTAAATATGATCTCTGCTTCAGGAAAGAGGTTTATTGACTGCGATTTGGGTATTGGCGTTGGATTTTAAACATAATTTTAAAACAAACTTTGTAAATTCACGAGCAAATCATTGCTGGTTTATTTAATATTATTAACTGCTCAAAATATCAACAAGCTACTTATGAAAAAAACCAAATTGTTTTTATTGCTAAGTCTGATGATTACAGTCATACTGTTTTTCATTTTAGGATATTTCATTGTCAAGCCAAACCATGATGAAACAATTCCAAAATACGAAGCTTTCACAGGCACGCCTATCAACGACACTTTTGATTTTAAATCTGTACTTTCTCCAACAGCTGCTGGCTCTATAAGAACAACATTCCCTTATGAAAAGTATATACAGTCCGCACGTTACCTGGATATTCATGCGATAAAAAATGATCTTAGTGCCCTGGATGCAATTTATCCATCCAACAAATCCAACGGAGCCAATATTGAGGCTCTCTATTATTCTATGGCGGATTCATTGTTGCCAAAAAAACAACAATTATTTCAGGAATACAATTCTGATACGCTCATCCGTTTGCTGCAATGGGCTGAAGGGATGAAATATATTGCATTGTATGAGCCCGATCATGCTTTGTTGTACAATTCCGTAGGAGATTTTTGGATCAATTTTATCAGCCAGCAATTATCGGCGCAGTCAGAAAAAAACTCCAAAGCAAAGTATGATTTTAAATACAGATTCCTCAAAGGTAAATTGCTTGAGTTGTCTTATACATTTTCAACCAAAGTTGGGTCTTTCAACAAATTCGTATACAACATAGCATCAAACAATTGGGCGCATTTATTTGATGCTACATGGAATCAGACCAGCGTACTGCAAAAGCTCATATTTATTATTCTTGGCCTTGGAACAATTTTTTGCTACGTGGTAACCATCGCCCATTTTTTATCAAAATTTAAATCCTCAAAAAACATTCCCAAAGAGAAATAGTCTTACATTTATTCTTAATCAACATTATCTATTTTTTATGAAACATTTTTCTATTATCGCTTTTCTTTTTTTCTGTTTATCTCAAAACCTATTTTCACAACAATATGATGAAAATTTTGTGATGTTCTCTAAGACATCTTTTCAGGGAGATGATATTGGGTGTGTGGATCTGAGCAGGGATGGCAATCATGTAAAGGTGAAATATTTTGCGGGCAGAGATAAAAACGGCACCCTAGTTAGTGAGCGTTACAGACAATGGTCAAAAAACAAGCGTGTTATTGCTTTTTCAAGCGGAACTTATATGACCAATTGGAATCCTCAAACAGCTGCTCCGGTTGGATTGTGTATCGATAATGGCGATCTGATCAATAATCAGTTTGTTACGGATAGGTTTCATGGATTGGCAGTGGTATATGCAACAGGCGGTGTAGCAGTCAGCAATTTGAAAGATAAGAATTTTAAAGTAACCAATGCAGACGGAACCAGTGAGCAACTGGATATCACAAATTCATTTCAGAGAACCAAATTTATAAAATGGGCCGAATCCAATGATGCTACTGTTTTTCAGACCCACCTATTCTATTACAAAGACAAGTATCTTGTAAATGATCTTGCAACAAACAAAGCTGCTGCTGAACGCAGATTTCTTGCCGTGGGATATGATGAAAATAGGGTTATCCATCACTATATTGTAAATATCAAACAAGGATATGACATATATACTGCAACAGTAAAAGCCGTTGAGTTTTTGAAAGATAGAAAAGATGTAAAAGAGCTTGTTTATGTAATTAACCTGGATACGGGAGGGCAGAATGTTTTTGGATGTTATAAAAAAGATGGCTCTCTTGATGGTAGGCCCATATTTTCTGGAGGCACCCCATTAGACGCAGCTTGCAACTTATTGGTATATTACTATGAGTAAATTTTCAGTGAGATGTCTTATTTTGATCTGTATTGTATGTATCGGAATGATAAAAGCTGATGCACAGGGATATGGATTGATTGCGTATTATCCGTTCAATAACAACGCTGAAGATTTTTCGGGCTACGGTAATAATGGAAGAATTAATGGAGGGGTTACTACTGTTCCAGACCGATTCAATAATCCCTGTTCCGCAATGTTATTTGACGGAATGAGCGGTTTTATCGAAGTGCCCAACTCTGCAAGTATTTCATCTCCTGTAAATGCATTCAGTTTATGTGTTTGGTATAAATTATCCGCCACTACTGGAAATAATTATTGGTTGACTTTGGTGTGCAAAGGGTCGGATACATCTGAACTGATTGATAATCCACAGTACAGGGTTCAGACACAACAAAATTTTTCGATACAAACTACAACTTGTACACCCATTCCCGACATGTCCAGTACGATCTCGTTGTCCACTAAATCCACCATGTGTGACAATGATGTAAGAAATCATTTACTGGAAACAAACAAGTGGCATTTTTATGCGCTCACATATGATGGGTCAAGCATGAAAGCATACATGGATGGTAAAATAGTATTTCAGGAGGTTACCTCTTATGGTCTAACAAAAAACAATGCCTCCCTGTATATTGGAAAAGATGAGCCGGGCTCTTTAGAATATTTTAATGGAGCTTTGGATGATATGCAATTATATGACATGGCCTTGAGCGATAACGATGTCCAGAAGATTTACAATGACAATTTACAAAATCCATACACAGAAGATTTTGATATGCCATCGATACAAGATATCACATCATATACCAGTTCAACTGGCTGTGACGCAAAAGTGAACTTTAATGCACCCGTTTTGAACAGTGTTTGTTTCGCGCCCACCGTAAAACAAATTGAGGGATTGTCTCCTGGTTCTACATTCAAACAAGGCACTCATAGAGTGAAGTATAAAATTTCTTCTGCATCAGATTTTACGCAGTATGTATCTTTTTATATTCATGTTAAGGATGCGATTCCTCCGGTTTTAAAAACGCCACAGGATGTTACTGTATATGCAAAACCGGGTGACTCGGGCCTTGTGCATACCTATAAAGATCCCACAGCAACCGACAATTGTAAGGTGAAGTCGGTAAAGAAAATAAATGGTCATACTTCAGGTGATTTTTTTTCCATTGGAGATCATAAAATAACTTATGAGGCAGAGGATCAATCCGGAAATAAAGTAACCCAGGATTTTATTGTACATGTTCTAAAAAATAAAAAAACAAAAGATCCGGATACAAACAGTGTAGTTAAAATTCAGGTTGTCAAGAAAACAGACACCGTGAATATTGTGAAAAGAGATACGATTAGCATACTAAAGAGAGATACGATAAGTATCCTAAAGAGAGATACAGTCAATTTGCTTAAAACAGATACACTCACCATTGTAAAATCGGATACAGTTAAGCTGGTACAAAGAGATACCGTTGTCGTTTACAAAACAGATACCGTTACCATCAACAATCAGAAGGAAAAAGAGTTTACAGACACCTTGTCGGTAAAATCATACAAGCCCAATAATTTATTGTTCTTGATTGACGTATCCGGCTCCATGAACACGGATAATCAAATTAAATTGAAATATGCCAAAATTTGTGTTCAGTCCTTGGTGAAAAAACTCAGAAATATTGACCGATTTACCATATTGAGTTTCTCAGATAATTCAACTGTTATTTATCCTACATCACAGTTGACAGACAGACCTGCACTGGTTTCATTGATTGAAAAGCTGGAAGCAAAGGGGGAAACCAACGGATCGGATGCCATATCACATGCCTATGATGTGCTGGAAAATAATTATTTGCAGGGTGGCAATAATGAAATATACATATTTACAGACGATCAGATTACAGATATATCAAAAAAGCAACGTAAAAAAATCAAGTCAAAAGCGGAGGATAATAATAAAATCACATTGAACATAATAGCTTTTGGCAATAATAACGGATATCTCGATGAGTTGCAGGAAATTCCAAAAATCGGAGGCGGAAGGTTTTTCTCTATTCAAAATGAAGACGATGCCAAAGACAAGTTGCTGCAGCTGATCAAATTAAACTCGAGCTACTAAATACGATCTTCTTGTCAATTTCAAGATGATTGTATCAGTACTTTAAATATTCATCATTCCGAAATCAATTCGGAATGGCATTAAACAAACGAAAAATTATTTTCATGAAATTTACAAGTAAACATTATTTGGTTGTACTTTTTTTCTTTACAACAACCATCATATCGGCGAATAGCCGGGAATTGAAAACTACTTTACTTGTAGGCCATTTAATAGCCGATACAACAAAAGAAAAGAATAAAACCGAGGGGGAAGATCAGGATTCACTGGATGATGGGTTTAAGGCCTATTTTGAAAGCCATTATTATGATTTGTATCAATACTGCAATTGGGTTGAAGACTCATCTTCAAATCAGCTTACTGATCTTAAAAATAACTACAGCAGCAAAAAAACAGAATTAAATAATATCTTAAACAGCTTTAGGAGGAATGTGAAAAAAGATTCTTTGCATATAGATTCTACTGAGCCTTTTGTAATAAAGATTGAGAGTAAATTAAAAGAATACATTGTCAGCATAACTGATTTAGAAAAAAAGTTCAATCAAGACAGCGTTTCAAATAATAATTTATTAAAAACAATTATTACGGAAAGAAAAGAAGCAATAAAAATAAAGCTTACCGACACAAGTAAAACGGCATTATCAGATTCAAATAATAAAAAATTAATAAAAACAGACTCATTAAAAACATTTTCTAATCGAGTGGATACACTGCAACTAACTAAAAAAATAGATTCTTTAACTAACCACCTGAACACTATTAAAAATTCGTACAACATAAAACAAAAACAATCTGATTCTTCATTTAGAAAATTAATGGCATTGGAAAAAGATACCTCACATGTTGCCATCTTTAATTACGCTGTTGATGTTTCTCATAGTATAGAAGAATATAATAAAACCAAATTGTATTTGGAACAAAAACAAAGTAGTCAAAAAATAAGCCAAGAATCAATAAAAAACAATCAAGTTAAGTTTGATAGTGTTATTAAAAGGATTAATACACTAATTGATAATAAGAAGCAAAAATGTGACTGTAAAACATACAATTTGAAAGTTGATGGCAAACAAGATATTTATACAATTTGTGTGGTAGACCCATCTTTGAATGTAAGGATACATAATATTAAAGGTCAAACTTTGAAGTCAAAATGGGATCAGCTTAAGAATGAGAAAAAATATGCTCCTAAGTTAGTTATGAATGCAGGCATGTTTGATCCGGATTATTCGGCTACAGGCTTATGCATTACAGGAGGTGAATCAGGTTTTAAAAAAGAGCTCAATGAAAAAAAAGCTACAAGCGGAAACTTCTTCATGCAACCTAATGGTCTATTTGTTATCACAAAAGACGGTAAACCGATGGTAATGCCCACAGATACTTTTAAAAAGAAGTATTATGAGGCAGGTAAAATGACAAATGTCAAATATGCAACTCAGTCTGGTCCCATCTTGTTAGAACCCAAAGGCATAAATGGTAAATTTAATAGAAATTCCACCAATCTAAATATACGTAACGGAGTGGGAGTTACTAAGGGCGGTAAAATTATTTTAATCAAGTCTGAAAATCCTGTTAGTTTTTATTCAATTGCTCGCCTATTTCAACTTTTACAATGCGGAAATGCTTTGTATCTGGATGGATTTGTTTCGAGGATTTTCTATGGTAAAGAAAGCAAGGTTAATTCGCCTGACAATTCAATGCAACTCGGACCCGTCATTAGTGTAGGTGTAAACACTGATAAATAATCAAAATGATATTGCTTCAATAATATTAAATTAATTAAATGAAAGCTGCCTTTGTTCTCTTCTTTACATTTTTTATTGGCCTTCACCCGAAAGCCCAAATCGTAGAAAAAGAAAATCTGTCTTACAGTGGCAGCAAGTATGATGTGCTTGTTATAAAAGCAGACAGTATTACCTCTAAACGATTTGAAGTATTTGAAAATACTCAACTCAAGAGCGAGAGTGAGTTATATGATTCTTTATCAAAAAAAGGATTGTTTTTTTTGATAAGTGCCGGCAGTGTTGATTCCAATTGCAATTTGCTTGGTTTGTATATTAGTGACCGCCAAAAAAAAGCAGACATCAATTTGCAGGACGGTTCGGGTAATTTCTTTCTAAAACCTAACGGGTTCATAGGATTTTCGGAAAAAGAGGTAGTCATAAAAAATGCAACTGATTTTTCGGTAAATGATGATTATACCACTGCCATACAAAATGGCCCCATGCTGATCAGCAATAATACCATAAATGGCAATTTCAAAAAAGCATCCCCAAACAGAAATAAAAGGACAGGGGTGGGGATATTCTCCAAAAACGGCGAAAACTATCTTGTTTTTGCAACATCTTTGATGCCGGTAAATTTTTATCAGTTTGCAAGTTTTTTTGCTGACAAATATGCCTGCACAGATGCTTTAACCTTGGAAGGAGGTGTCAATTGCAGCTTTCATTTGCCGTCTGGTAAAAAGAGCGGTGATAAAAGCAAGCACGTTTGTAAATATTTATATTATCCACTTCAATAAACCAATTGCTCAGTTTAAAATTATGAAAATGAAAAGAATCTTTCTAATTGCATTTGCAGTTTTGTGCTCGAAATTGCAGTTATTCAGTCAGTACAGTTCTAGTTTGGTAAGCAGGTACAAGGATTATGACTACTCTTCAGGAAAAAATGTCTCGGTATTAGATATGAACAGAAAAGGCGAAAGAGTTAAGGTGAAATATTTTGCTTATCGAAACGGCTCATCTTCTGTTAAACAACGGTTCGAGGAATGGAGAAAAGGCCGACAAATCATTGCCTACTCTAGCGGAACTTATATGGATAATTGTGATCCAAGTTTAGCTGTACCAGTAGGGCTCTGCATCGATGATGGGAAACTGGTTAATAATACGCTGACATATGATTTGGATGCATTCTGTATCGTACAGGCAACCGGCGGTATGGTTGTTTCCAATTTAAGAGACAAGGATTTGAGCATCGTATATCCGGATAACACAAAGAAGAATATTGATATCCGAAATACCATTGATCGCAATGTTTTTAATAGCTGGGCCAAACAGGTAACGGCAACTGTTTTTCAAACGCATCTTTTGGCATATAAAAATCAACTAAAAATCTATTCCAATGGAAATTCTACCACAAGCGTCAGGAGATTTTTAGCTGTTGGAAAAGATGCGAATCAAAATCTGCATCATATCATCATCAGCACATTGAATGACATGAGTCTCTATGATGCTGCCACAACGGCCTATGGGTATGTAACAAGAAATAAACTGCTCAATGATGTCATTTACATGATCAATGTAGATCCAGGTTGTCAGAATGTATACCGTGTATATGACGAGTATGGTAAAATTGAAACCAAAGATGGATTTTCAGGCGATTATCCTATAGATAATGCAGCCAATTTGATCGTTTATTACTATGAATAAATTTTTGTTGCTATCTGAAATGAAAATTACAAATTTACAACAGTGGAGGAACGGAATTAATTATAAATTAATTAAAAAAACCTATGCAATATTTCATGTTTACAATGCCTATTGAAATATTAAATTAATATGAAAAAAAAATCTTTGATAGCTATTGTTTTTTTGAATCTGTTATCTCATGTCTTTAGTCAGGAACACTCATATTTTATCAGAAAGTCAAAAGTATTGGATAATAAAACCGGAAAAAGCTTTTACCTACTAGATCTTAATACATCAGAGATGAATGTAAAAGTCAAATGCTTTTTTAGTAAGGGCGAATACCCTTCAGTAAAAAAAAGATTTGAAGAATGGAAAAAAGATAAACATATTGTTGCATACTCTACAGCAGCCTATAGAAACTCATGGCATTATCAAGATCAGCAACCAGTCGGCCTTAGTGTAGAGGATGGAATATTGCTAAACAATCAGTTAGTTATGGATAGATTACATGGTTTGGCAATAGTGAATGCAACTGGAGAGATTGCTGTAAAGAATATTAAAGATAAAAATTTTATAGTAACCAATGCAGACGGAACAACTAAGCAACTGGATATCACAAATACGCTTCAGAGAAATAAATTTATTAAATGGGCGGAATCCAATAATGCAACTGTTTTTCAGACACACCTTTTAGTTTTTAACAATGAATTAAAAGTTTATGCTGATGCATCTCGATTTGAAGCCAATCGGAGATTTTTAATATCAGGGAAGGATGCTGATAATAACACTCATCATATTGTTATAAACATCAGGGAGCCCATGAGTTTATATGATGCTGCGACTGCGGTTTATGGTTGCTTATTAAGAAATGAAACTTTAACTCATGTCAGCTACATTTTAAATGTTGATTCTGGTGGAGATGATATATTCGGTGCATTTGATGAACATGGAAAAGTAGTAACACGGCTTGGTTTTTCAGGATCTGCGCTTTTGGATAATGCAGCCAATTTGATCGTTTATTACTATGAATAAATCTTGGCTTTAAAATTCAATTAATAGATGATATTCTAAAATGAGGAGCATAGCATGATTGTAATTTATTTTCAATGAAACCATATTTCTTGTTTTTTTCTTTTGCATTATCTTTTACCACAGTGACATACGCTCAAAGCAATTATGCTGATTTTTCTTCGGAAAACTATGAGGAAATTTATTCGGTGGATTTTAGCTATGATCGTCCTTATGATCGATCCGAATACGACAAGTCGGGTTGTACGGCCTATGATGTACAATACGGTGAATATATCATGCAATCAAGTTGCAGTAATGAATATGCCATTACTAATTTCAATAGAGCAAACGTTTTTCGAATTGAAGAGGATTTGAATTTTGAAATAGAGGCATCCATAAAATTTGTAAGAGGGGAAGAAAATAATGGAAATTGTTTATGGTGGGGGACTCAAAGAAACGGCGAATTTCGTGGATACGGTTTTTGGTTTTCCGGGAATGGTTATTATCTAATTTCCAAATTAGAGAATCAATTTTACAATTATCAATCATGGACAAAATCAGCGGCCATATTAAATTATGATTATAACAAACTTACTATTAGAAAATTTGGTAACGAGTATTATTTTTTTATAAATGAAGAGCTGGTTTATAGCAGAAACTTTGAGCCTTTTTTCGGCCAAGAGATATGTATTCAATCCAATCAAAATTCCACAATCAAAGTGGATTTCCTAAGAGTATCTTATTTAAATGGTTTAGGAAATAATATTGATCTGGGAATAGAAGAATCGTTAAATGCATCTAAAATTGAAGAGAATAATACTCATATCAAGGATTATGAGGATGAGATTACGGTAATAGATAGAAACATCAACTACTATCTTAATCAGATAAACGAAAGTAAGAACGCCATTTTAAATCTAAAAAAGAGCATAGAACAACTCAAAGCAGAGAACCAAAGACTTGCAACTGATGGCTCTGGTGGAACTGATATTGAAAAACCAAACAGGGACATAACATTGATGGGATTTAAACTGATGGGCTCTTTATACAAGACCTACTCCTCTGCGGTTGATTTATATATTAAAAAGGGAGACCCTTGCTCAATCAACGGCAAACTCTCCAAATTTGCCTTGAATGAAACCGGAATGGAAAACTATCTCAGCAAAGGAAGATATCTCATATGGAAAATGGATTTTAAGAATTGCGATAATACTACTGTTACCAGAACATATTCTATCGACCTTAGTTTATTTCATGAAGAAGGTTTCAATGAATCTAAAGACTGGTCTTTTGAGACTTCAGAATATCCGCTTAGAATTTATGGTGTTCGGTTTTCTGACAAAGACGACCGAACACTTGATGTTTTAAAGTGATAACATGAAATGTCGAGTACTTTCAATAAGATTTTTTACTTTAGTATGATTAAAAACATTTTTCATCATTAACAATACCGTTATGTTTAACAGATTTTCAAACCGTAGCAATCAAGGTCAGTATCAATCGGGAAATTATACAGGGGCTCCTCCGGTAAATAGGTATTGGGGGCTAAAGTTTGCCGCTTTGGGTGTTTTTCTTCTTTTGGTAATGCTTATTTCATATCTGGTTAAGAATTATATAGGTAATAAGAAAGAGCCAAATATTGAAGTTGTAAGCGGACCTTCAAAGGGTTTAAAAAAAAGAGAAAATAAATTGACCACAGACACCTTGGCAGACTTGCGTACTAAAGATGGTGACAATGACGTATCAGATAAAATAAGAGATGATGTTGATGAGCAATTTGTCGATAATTCAAAAGTGAAAAAGAATAACACACCTTCCATAAGTATACGAGCCAACTCCTTGGATGAGCTTCGTCAAAAAATCAAAGCAGAATCCAACAGTATCATGAAAAATAAAGAATACATACCGGAAAACTGTAAAATAAATGTAAGGAAATTTACCTTTTCATGCGACTTAAAAAAGCAAAGTAGCAACTATACCAAAATTAGTTTTGTTTGGGGCCCGGCATTGAATGGCACAAATGAATGCGAAAGCGGCATCAATGTTTTGAGCAAGAATCCGGGATCCAACACCGAGTTAACGAAAGTTTCAAATAACATGGTTTATAAAGTGATTTCCATTGCTGAGTAGTTTGATTTTTTCATTTGGGTCAAGCAGTAAATAGAATCTGATTATTTAATTTTCTTACTCTCTTACATTCGTGCTTTTTACTTTTGCAAATGCTGATTTGAGTTTCAGGAAGTATTTTTCCAGATACTCATAGCTCAATGCGGATACAGCTAAGCTGCATAAAATGGATAGCGCATACAATAATGGATTGTTGAGCGCATTGTAATGCATCATTATTTTAATGATGACAACAATCATGAAGCTGTGGTACATATAAATGCCGTAGGATATTTTTCCCAGGTAGTCAAAAACTGGATTGTTAAACCATTTTGTATTTGCTTTTGGATTTGTTGATACATTTAGAATCAGTACTCCGTATAAGACTGCAAAAAATAAGCTTAAACAAGTTTGTTGAAATGAAGGAATGATGAAAGGGAGTAATGTGCCTGTACTCATGAAATACACAATAAGCGCATAAGTGATGAATTGTGTAGCCGGGTGATAAAAAAATGAAATGATTTTTAGTTTATTAAAATGGGCGTAGGCAAACAGGCCACCGATTGCCATGGTGTCAATCAAAAAATCATCAAAAAACAATTTCCCAATTTTGAAATATTCGTTTTTCTGAAGATGAAATTTGAATTTCAATATCGGAAGAACAGCGAATCGGATGACTGCCATGAGTAAAATGATAAGAATTAAAATTCTTGCAATGTTTTTAGTTTTTTTCAGTAGCCATGGCCAGATAAGGTAAAATTGTTCTTCCACTCCTATAGACCAGGCCTGAGCAAAATATGGGATTGGATGGTAAGCTACAATAGCCAGATTGGGCATAAAAAAGATACACATGATCAAGACGGGCAAAGTGATTTCGGAATAGGTTAGCCATCCCGGAATTTGCAGCGAACTAAAATGAGGTAAGATGAATAGTCCCAGTATGAGCATCAGGTAATATAAAGGCCAGATGCGCAATATGCGTCTGATATAAAATTTACCTACGTCAATTGTGTTGAATTTTTGACTTTCCAGCAACAAAAGGTAGGTTATCAAATATCCGCTTAACACGAAAAACAATACTACACCTAATCTTCCCAAGAAAAAAATAGCATGGTCATGGGCGTGATTAGGCAGACCGAGATACTTTTTAAACATTTCGACATGATTGACAAGTACAATAAAAGCGGCAATAAAACGAATGGTATTTAGGCCTGGGAAAAAAACAGCTTTATTATTCATGAATGAGGTTTGTATTGTATCAGGTTAAAAAGTCAGAAAATCATGTATTCAGGTAATCACAATTCATTAATGTATATTGCAAAGTAGTTTTTTTTGAAGAAAATGACAATCTAAATTTCATCTATGTCTTTTATAAGGGTAGGAGCGTATCAAACTTTATCTGTAATTCGGTTTGTTTCTTTTGGTGTTTATCTGGATGACGGCTCCGAGGGCATTCTGTTGCCTACCCGCTTCATGCCACCCGATTGTAAGGTTGGGGATAAGCTGCATGTTTTTGTATATCACGACAGCGAAAACAGGCTTATTGCGACCACACAAAAACCATTTGGTATTGTAGGAGACATTGTGAATCTGAAAACGGTAAGTGTTACGCCACAGGGAGCATTTATGGATAATGGGTTAATGAAAGATTTGTTTGTCCCCAAATCCCAGCAACTGCATAAAATGATTCCAAACGGATATTATCTGATTAAAATTTATATAGATGATCAAACGGGAAGAATGGCTGGAACTGAAAAATTCGAACATGAATTAAGTAATCAGGAACTTACGGTTCAGGAAAAACAGGAGGTACATCTGACTGCATTGCGAAGAACGGACATTGGTTATTTAATGATTGTAAATCACCGGCATACAGGAGTTTTGCATTTCAATGAAATTTATCAATCCATTTCACCGGGTCAATCTTTTCAGGGATTTGTGAAAAAGATATATCCTTCCTCAAACAACATGGATTTGGTTTTGGGTAAACAAGGATATCAGCGCGTGGAAACCGAAACGGATAAAATACTTCGCATGCTAAACGAAGCGGGGGGATACTTGCCTTATCACGATAAATCGGATCCCGAGCTGATTTATGATGTGTTTGGAATGAGTAAGAAGACATTCAAAATGTCGCTAGGCAGCCTGTATAAACAGAGAAAGATTCAATTGGAACAGCAGGGTATTCGAATAAAATCTTAATATGGCTAAGATAAAACTCGATTTACATGATATCTATAACGATAGCAGAGCTATCGATAAGGCATTGCAGCAGGCCTTTGAAGATGCGATTGATAAAAAAATCAGAGAGGTAGAAATTATTCCCGGTAAAGGCAGCGGACAATTAAAAAAGAAAGTACAGCGTTTTCTGCAGCTGCCACATATCAAGCCATTATATCATCGAATCGAAAATGACAGCAAGAATTTTGGCAGACTTTTCGTTTACTTCAAGTTTTGATTAATAATACTCGATGAGTGCAATGTGCTCATACTCCTTCAAAATCCCTTCATCTACAAACTCCACATCACCACCACTGTTTAGTACCATTTCAATGCAGTCGTCCACGGCATCTTTTATATGGAAATAATTTTGTATCATATCTTCACTGATGTAAATGAGATCAGGAGTATCGCCCTGTCTGGCTGGGCAGATGTAATTTTTCTCTACCACCAGTAATCTGCCACGCTTTTCAGATGCGATTTTCCAAACAGCTTCCATGCCAAAAGACAATCTTTTTTTATTCATTGCTTCATCTATCTGATGCAATATATTTTTTTGAATAATCGCATTCCAATCTGACAAATGGGGTTGCATGATTTTCTGTAAACCGGTTTCGGAATGTTCTTCAAAATTTCCGGTGATATACTGTATGACTTGTTTACTGTTCTTTGTTATGGATTTGAAATGTCCAATTGTACGGGTTGTTCCCATTACAAATAAAGGCAGGCGGTACATTTTCAATACGTTCTCTATTCCTTTATCGGTATGTCTCAAAAATTTGTCCAGGAGAATTTCCTTGCGCTTGTTTTCATCGCTGAAATTAGCCACTTTTTCAGGGATATGATTTTTATAAGCCTCCGCACTTTCCGGCTTCGTCAGGCCAATTCGTAAAAAATGATTGGTGTTTCCCAGGTACAGTTTGCTCCATTTACTGCTTAAAACCGCAAGTATGTATTTGTGCAATTGTTTTTTGCTGAATATCAAATCCCTGATTTCAAACGAGTTGTCCAGTATGATGGTTTCCTCAACGGGCATATCCAGATAAAATACTTTTTCAAGCAATGGGGAAACATAGATGGCAATGCTCTTTTTATGCGTATTGAAATTCAGGTGAGTGGTCAAATCTTTGAATCTAAATAAAACAGACTCAATTATTTCATTTGGGTAGACATCTGAAAGCATACGTTCTATTTTATCGGTTGCCACTTTGATACGATGATTCAATTCCCTATTCAATCCCATCTTGGGTTCAAAAGGCATGATCAGCGAAATGCAGGGATGGTATTTTGGCAGAGACATCAACTCCTCAACAGAGCCGGTTGTTTTTTGCGAAGATTTTGACATGAAGTTAATAATCAACCAAAAGTAGATGCTAGTGCTATGATGATATATGATGAGCATCAAGCATTTTTGTTTTTTTACTCACATAGAAGCGCTGTCCAATTATATTTATTTGAAAAAAAACAAATGGAGAAAACGCTGGAAACAAATAAGTCTTTATCAAAAATATTTGAAGAAATGGCGGATTTCTATGCATATCTTGGACCCTCACAAAGATTCAGAAGCAGGGCTTATTCTAATGCCTCAAGATTGATTTCTGGAATGAATGAATCTATTTTATCTTTTGCAAAAAATAAATCCACACTTGATGAATTACATGGTATAGGTGAGAGTATCGCAGCAAAAATTCAAGAATATATAAGTTCAGGAAAAATTGCGCTCTATCAGCAACTAAAGCGGCAGGTGCCTTATGATTTAATGCAGTTAATGCATACGGAGGGAATTGGTCCGTCCACGATTCATGCAATAGAGCGTGCATTTCATGTACATAGTAGAAAAGATTTGATTAACATCATTCACTCCGGCATCAAAATGCCGAAAGGATTTGGTGAAAAGAAAATCAACTTATTGAGGGATGCTTTACATATTGGAGCAAAAATTCAGTCCAAGCGTTTTTCTTTCGTCGAAATGATTCCTATTGCGGAAAAGATCCTATCATTTATCAATCATATTCCTAATGTACAGAAGGCGACTATTGCCGGAAGTATCAGAAGAAAAAAAGAGACTATAGGCGACATTGACATCATTGCATCTTGTTTGCCAAAATATGCATCTCAAATTTCCGACAGATTCATTTTGTATACGGCTATCAAGCGCATCTTATCAAAAGGCAATACAAAAATAAGTGTACGCCTCACGACGCAAGATATTCAGTGTGATATTCGATTGGTTAGTCCGGATGAATATGGAGCCGCATTGCTGTATTTTACAGGATCAAAGGAGCATAATATAAAACTTCGTACAATAGCTAAAAAGCGCGAACTTAAAATAAATGAATATGGTGTTTTTGATGCAAAAGGATCTAAGATATCCGGGAAGACAGAGACAGAGGTATATGCTTCATTGGGTCTTTCATTTATACCACCGGAAAAAAGAGTAGGAGGTAATGAAATGGAAGAATATAAAATTCAAGAGGGCAAGAATGATCTGGCATGGTAGCTTATGCCGGTTTTTCAAATTCGATAGGTCTATTCAAGCCATGAAGCGATTCCTGTGTTGCTTTTCTGCCAATATCATTCTGTTCTTCCAGGGTTAATTGATCAGTGCCGTTGGTTTCGATCCAGTGTTCACCTTGCTTACGCTTGATGTGTATCGTCAATCCGGCTTTATCGTGAAATATCTTTACAACAGTTTTTATCTGTTGCCAATAATGTATTTCAAGAAATACATCATCTAGTCTTTTTCTAAATTGATTTACGAGCAGTTTTGAATCAGTGATTTCACTCATTTTATGTGTATGATCTGCTCGGCCAACATCTTTGTATATTGTTAATTTTAAAAATGGGAAACTTGAGGAGAAATGTTTTTGCAAGTCTCCCACTGTTGTATTATGCTCAATTTCCAGTATCATAATTTAATATTTGAGATCATAAAACCATAAAGTCTATCCATTATAAAAGCCATTAACTCCTCTAATTGGTGCCGGATAAGCCAAATTGAAAACAATGTCAATGCCCAGGCTATGGTTTTTATGGGAATAAACATTGCAATCATATCATTTTTTTACCTCTTAGTTGATTGCTGATGAGCGCCATAAAAAATGCGAGTATCATCAACGAAGTGGGGACCCATTTAGCTGTCCTAATCGCTAGAAGTATGTAAATGCTCAAACTCAACTGAATGAAACTCAATAAAAGTGTAAAAAGATATTGTGAGCGATGATTTAATGCCATCATAAATAAGCAAAACAGCGAAGGCAATCCCATCAATAAGAATAAAATGAATCCGGGGACATTGAAATCATTGTACCGAGTGTCTGTAAGGACGGAAAGATTCCATGAAGATAATTTTCCGCTTGGTTCAAGCATAAGTAACAAAGAAAGTATGCAACTCGAAGTAGAAATAAATAGAATTAAAACATATAGCAATGTTCGCATGATAGATGCGCAGTTTTTAATACTTATAGATACCCGATATTTCACCATACCCAATGATATGATCAGACATGGCAGTCTCCAACTCTTTTCGTGTAGCCCCTTTCTTTAATTTCAGTGATGTATTTAGTGCATATACTTTCCACACATAACGATGTGATCCACTCATCGGACATGGCCCGGAATAGCTGGATTTTTTAAAATCATTTATGCCAGTTACACCTTTTGATGTATCCTCCTCTAAATGATGTGTCACCGGTATATTCCAAACAATCCAATGAAGCCAGGTATGTAAAGGAGCATCGGGATCTTCCATGATAATTGCCAACGAAACAGCACTTTCATTTATACTGTCTATTTGTAAAGGCGGACTCACGTTTTTACCGTCGCATGTGTAAATAACAGGGATTGGGCCCTTGTCTTCAAATGCCGAAGAGCTAATTTTAATTGTTTTAATTTCTAAAGATGGAGCTAACGATTGCATATTGTTGAATTAATTATCTGCATCCGGTTTATTTTCAGACTGAATTATTTTTTCATCTTCTTCATAAACCAATTCTAATACTTCCTCCAATGTTGGTTCAGGTTGGGGAATGACATCAGCGTTGAATTGCGGATTGGCAGAAACATCTGACTCCATAACCGGAACAATGATTCTTTTTTTCTTTTTTCTTTTGTTATTCATCATGACATGAAAATAGCATGTACTCATGTCGTTTTAAAAGATTATTAGTCATACCAAATAATGTTTTGAATAAGCAAAAATTTAATTGAAGTTCAATGCGACATAATGATCTGTAAATTAACAATGGTCATGAAATCTGTTGATTTACTTCATAGGTAAATGAACTTTTTAACTTTTACTTTGAGCAAAAAATAATAATTATGAAAACTGACGTAGAAATTCAAAAAGATGTGATTGAGCAATTGAAATGCGAGCCTTTTCTGAACGCTGCTCAGATTGGTGTTTCGGTTAAAAATGGAGTGGTTACCTTGTCCGGACAAGTAGATACTTATTCGAAAAAAATTCTTGCTGAAAAAACGACCAAGAAAGTTTTGGGTGTTCGTGCCATTGCAGAAGACATTCAGGTAGGTATTTCTCCTTCTTACAAGCGAACGGATACCGAGATCGCTGAAGCTGTCGTGAATGCATTAAAATGGCATACCATGATTCCGGAAGATAAGATTACCGTGAGTGTGGAAGATGGTAATGTTAAACTGGAGGGAGAAGTGGAATGGGAGTACCAGAGAAATCAGGCAAAGACAGCTATTGAGAATTTAATGGGTGTCCGCTTTGTAACGAATTTGGTTGCCGTAAAACCAAAAGTCACTCCTTATGAGCTGCAGCAAAAAATCACAGCCAGTTTTCAACGCAGTGCAAACATTGACGCTGCTAAAGTAACAGCAGATGTAACAGGTTCAAAAGTTACATTACGTGGTAAAGTGCGATCTTTTGCTGAAAAAGAAGATGCTGAAAATGCAGTATGGTCAGCACCGGGTGTGAACAGCGTTGAAAATAAGCTGGTCATAGAAGAGCCTGAATATGCTTTTGAAGATTAATAAAAATATATTCCCTACGAAAACAAACTGCCTCAATCTATGTTGGGGCAGTTTTTATTTGGGGATATTTTTTATTATGAAGATATGCTTCTAAGATAATTTTTGGTTTCATTGGAAAGTGAACTGTACTCATTTTCAAGGTCGCTCATTTCATCTCTTAGTCTTGATTGCTCATTTCGAATTCTTTCTGTAATTTGTTCATTTTCCAGTAGTTTTCCGTCATAATTAAGAACTGCCTGCTGATGAACAATTTCTCCGCTCAATGCATGTCCTTTATCTACATAATTTTCAATCAGTGTCAAAAAGGTTTCTGTTTTAATACCAATGTCTGTAATAGAATCATGCGCTATAACTAATTGGAGTCTTTGTTCGAGCTGTGAGATAGAAAACAAATAATTCATCAGTGATTCTTTCCATCCATAAATTTCAGTTGTGTACTGAAGTGCAATTCCGGTCATGTTTTTTAGTTTTTTAGTGAATCTACGGTTTCAAGTACTTCTTATTTGTGTCAAGAATCACTTTTCTTCATTTGATGCATCATTTTAACAGCAACTGTATTCATCTATTTTGAATCAAACGATGTCATTTCAATTCATACATCCATTTTCAACTTCAGAAGATTATCCAAAAAAGGTTGCTTATCTCTCTATGGAGTTTGGCATTCATCAGCCACTTAAAACCTATGCAGGTGGTTTGGGTTTTTTGGCGGGATCTCACATGCGCAGTGCTTTTGCAATGAAACAGCCATTGGTTGGCATTGGAATATTATGGAAATACGGCTACTATACACAAACAAGAAAGGCGGATCAAACGATGGATGTTTTGTTTGAAGAACACCATTATGGATTTTTAACCCCAATAGATATTCGATTTAGCATTGAAGTGTCGGGGCACCCGGTTATGGTAACCGCATTTTATTTGAAGCCCAATATTTTCAATACTGTTCCTGTATTTTTCCTGTCAACCGATTTACCGGAGAATGATTATCTGGCAAGAACGATTTCGCATAAACTTTATGATTCCAATCCGGAGAGTAAAATAGCAGCCGCCATTTTATTGGGCGCCGGAGGCGCAATGTTGCTTGAAAAAATGAATTGGATACCCGATGTATATCATCTCAATGAATCACACGCTTTGCCGTTGGCATTTTACCTCTATAATCAATATAAAGATGTGGAAGCAGTTAGAAAGCGATTGGTTTATACGAGCCATACATCAGAGTCAGCTGGCAATCAAAAAAACCAAGTACGTTTTTTAGAGAAGATGAGTTTTTTCTGTAAAATTCCTTTGGCTGAATTAAATGTGTTTATCGATTCAAATGATCAAACATTAGACCATACGCTAACTTGTTTGAGATTATCCGGAAAAGCCAATGGTGTTTCTAATTTGCACAAGGAAATACTATGCAAAACATGGTCTACAAAATCAGAAACCTGTCCCATTTTGTCTATCACCAATGCTCAGGATTCATCTTATTGGAGTGACATACAAATGTATGATTCGTTGCAAAAAAAAGCATACGGCGAAATTCCAAAAATTAAAAAGTCCAGAAAAGCTTTATTGTTCGATCATTTGGCAGATCAGTGCGGGGTGTTATTTGATACAAACATTTGCACTATTGTTTTAGCCAAAAGATTCACAGCCTATAAACGTCCTGATATTTTTTTTCATGATATGGAGCATTTTTTGAAATTGTTGAGTAATGAAAAATATCCGGTGCAAATTATATGGGCGGGTAAACCTTATCCGGTTGATTATGACAGTGTCGGGGTATTTGATAAAATTGTAGACTTCTGTAAGTCTCATTCTTCTTGCGCCATCCTGACCGGTTATGAAATGGGGCTGTCCAAAATGCTGAAAGCAGGTGCCGATATTTGGTTGAACACACCACGACAAACACACGAAGCATCGGGCACGAGCGGCATGTCTGCTGCTATGAACGGTGCTGTTAATGTCGCAATTCCCGATGGGTGGTTTCCTGAATTTGCCAAAGATAAAATCAACTCATTTATAATACCGCCATCCGATAAATCATTGCCAGATGATGTACAAGATGACAGAGATGCGGCGACTTTGATGGATGTTTTAGAAAAAGAGACATTACCTATTTATTATGATTATCCTGAAAGATGGAACGCCATTGTTACTGCTTCCATGCAAGATATCATACCTCAATTTGACAGCAAAAGAATGGCGAGTGAATACTACGAAAAATTATATAGTTAAATCCAATCATTATATAGAGGAAAAGGTTTTTGCCAAAGATCAATTACGCTTGGTAAGGAGTGGCGAAGATTATTTTAGAACAGCGATTGATATGATTGGTAAAGCAAAACATACCATTTATTTGCTGACCTATATATTCAATAAAGATGAAACGGGAGATCAAATTACCGTTGCATTGCTGGATGCAGTTAAAAGAAAAGTCAAAGTATACATGATGGCAGATGCCTATGCTTCTTCAGAACTGCCCAAAAGTTTTGTTCAATCTTTAGTTCTTGCAGGAATCAATTTTAAGTTCTTTAATCCAATTTTAAAAGAAGGATCATTTTATTTTGGAAGAAGATTGCATGCAAAAGTTATGGTCATTGACGGAAAAATTGCAATGATTGGAGGCATGAATATTGCCGATCGGTATAATGACACATTAAACAGCCATGCCTGGCTGGATTATGCTGTAAAAATGCATAGTACTTTGGCTATTCAAGTTGAAGCAATTTGTCAATCGATATTTGAATATGGTCGATTAAAGAACATAATCTCAAAAGGGTATGTACAAAATCAATTAAAGTATTATCATGTTGTCATCAATGATTGGTTGTATCAAAAAAATGAAATTACGCATACTTATGCTCGTATGTTTCAGCATTCAAAAGAACGAATAATTATTCTATGCAGTTATTTCATACCAGGGATCAATATCCGAAATCTAATCAGGAATGCAACAGATCGGGGAGTAATAGTGGAAATCATCATGGCTGGCGATTCGGATGTACCTATTGCTAAATATGCAGAGAGATGGCTGTATGATTGGTTGTTAAGACATCATGTGAAACTTTATGAGTATCGACCGAATATTTTACATGGAAAAATGGCATTGATGGATGATACGATGGCGACCATAGGATCGTATAATGTAAATAATATCAGTGCCTATGCCAGTGTTGAGATGAACGTGAATATAGAAGAGAAAACATTTTTGAAGCAACTTCGAAATGAATTGAATTTAATTAAGCAGCATGAATGTGTGCCGATTGATAAAAATTATCATCTGAATAACAAAACATGGTTCAAGCAACTCGTAAGGTGGATGTCTTATATAATCTATCGAACCATTTTTATATTAACCACATTTTACTACAGACCAAAGACTCAATAATCCTTATGATGCATGTACCATCCTCCTTAATAATGACCAAAAATGATGTTGATGAAATACCATGCTTCTGCCACGTTGAATACGCAAGCGGCTATTAACTTCGTGCGTAAGTACGTACTGAAACACAAAAGGACTATGTTTATTTTCCCATCCGTATGACTGCCCAAATCGAATGTCATTGAAAATGATTTCATTTCCCCTTTTTTTCAATACATAATTTCCCTGCGAAAATCGTATCAATTCTTGCAGGGATTCATGGTTATTGATTTCTTTGATTAAAGCATCATTTCTTTTATATAAAGTTGGATGTAAATCCAAACCACCATTAAATACATTGATATAACCTGTTACAAATCCACTGTCAGTTTTCGCATACACATACCACAATGCATTTTGAAGTGGTGCTGGTGATGTATGAAAAGAAATGTAGGATAGTTTTAATTGGTTTAATCTTTTTTCAGTTAATCGATCAATGTAACATTTAAAATGGAAACAGATGAGTATGTAAAATAACGGAGCTGTCAATCCAAATTTCCACCAAAAACTGCGTTTCCGATGATGAGCATGCAATAGAAACAAGATGATGACCGAAATAATTGGAATAATACTAAACAAAGGGTCTGCAACAAAAATAATTCCGAATGCAAATCGGCTGTGATTAAATGGTTCCAACCAGCCAATACCATAAGTATTCAAGCTATCCAGCAATAAATGAACGAGCACCTCACAACTAAAAAATAATATCCAAGTACGAAAACGGATGTTGTGAGGTCGATGAATTTTGTCGGCAAGCAATGCAAAATAGGGGACAATTAAAAAGGCAAACAAAAAAGAATGTGTAAAACCGCGATGTGCCAGCAACTGACTGGGAATATCCAACCATAATCCTGCCAAGAAATCGATATCAGGAATGCTTTGAGCCAAAGCACCCCAAAGCATGCCTTTTTTCCCAAAACCTTTTTCAAAAAACGCTTCTCCGATACAAGCGCCCAAAGCAATATGGGTTATGGAATCCATGATCTCTATCTGGGATGTGCAATGAACAAAGGCATGTTTGTTTCATGCATCAAAATATCTGCCATGCTTGTACGAAACCATCGCGATAACATACTGCGACGGTATGCCCCTAATACAACCAATGTATTTTTTGTCTCCTTTTTTAATTTGATAGGAATGATTTCTTCGGCAATTCCTTTTTCAGTGATGTAAGAAACATTGCCGGCATGTTTTGAAACCAACTCCTTGATTCTTTTATGAAAAGGCAAATGTTCGTCTGATTCTACTTTATTGATGGCCCATAGTTCTGTCTGTTTTGGCATGATTCCCTGTAGAACATAATGAAACATTTTTAGTGCATAAACAGAGGAAGCCTCGCCATCATATAGGATGATCACTTTTTCGATTTCAGAAAATGCTGATGGAATCAATAGGACAGGGCATGGTATATTGATTAATACATCTCTGATAAATCGTGAAGGAGTATTTTCATTGTGTTGGGTAAAAGTTTCTCCGCGGTCCAAAATCAGCAAATCAGAAAAAATGGCTTCTTTTAAAAGATCTTGAAGCGCGTTGTTTTCGTCATGATGTGATATAAAATCAATTCCGGATTTAATACAAATATTTTTGAATAAAAGCGATGCCTCCTGCCTGGTCAATCTGTCATTTTTGTGAAATTGCCTGATTTTTCTTTCTTCTGTTCCGTCTGCTCCAATCAAATCATAAATATGGTAGCTACTATGGGCAGGGTCATCTAAAAAAATACCGGTAAGAAATGCTTTGCATTGCTTGCTTAGTGAAATAGCACAATGCATGGCTGCTTTTGAAAATTTTAAACCGTCAAAAGCAACCGCATATTTCAACATAGAAATTATTTATGTGCAATGAATACCGGAACCTGATGATCCCGAATAACATCAGTTACAAAACTTTTTCTAAACAACTCCGATATATTACTTCTTCCAAACGATCCACTAACCAATAAGCTATCTTTTTTATCTCCAATCCAGGTTGTTAGATAATGTTTGGCATCCAATTCAAGTGAATTGATTGTTAAATCAGAAAAATGCCTGGCGGCCCATTCTTCTATGAATGGCTCTTTGGGAATTTCTTTTTTTGCAGATTTATGCACATATAATAAAGTAGTTAGTAAATCTGAAAATTCAGGAAAAAGATAAGAGAATTGCTTGATGGCAAAAAGATTGTCTTCAGTACCATCATAAGCTAAAATAACTGAAGTTGGGAATTTTAATTTATCCGGCACTATAATTATTGGACACTCTGTGTGATGCAGGGCATCTCTCATATAACTCTCAGCACTATTAACGCCCATGTCCTCATAAAATGCCTGACTCCCTATGATCATCAAATCGGCAAAGCGACTTTCTTTTTGCAGTTCGGGAAGTGCAAGATCAGAAAAATCCTTGCGGATACTATAATCCATTTGAACCGTTGAGCACTTGTGTTCAAATTGTCGGATATTGCTTTCAATGGTTTCAGTTTCCGATTCTCCAAGCGTAGGAACAAATACAGGAGCACCCATTCCATTGGCGTAGCTCCACACATTGGCATAACTTATTTGCGGTAAAAATACACCTGTCAGTAAAATGGGGTTCTTGTCATGCAAGGTTGATGCAAATTGAAAAGCCGCTTCCGGAAAATGTAAGCCATCGCAGGCAAGGATTATTTTTTTCATAAATTAGTATAAAGTAAAAAGCCTGTCCACAGTCAAGTGGATAAAAAGAAAATTTATAAATATCAATCCGACTATCCAAACATACAATAGGCATTGCCTTAAAAAAAATGACTGCTGTTGGTATTCAATTGATCGTACTCATTGAATAGAATTGGCTATCAATCAATCTTTATCTACTAGATCAAGAGCAGGCAATGATTTAATTACAGAATAATCATGCAAACATATTTGCGTCCATTTTTTGAAGAGATTGGGGGTATTTCGTCTTTTGCAGGAAAGTTTTTTATGCGCAGTTTATGGCCACCTTTCGAATTGCGTGAAATTATCCGGCAGTGTTTTATAATCGGATATAAATCCTTACCATTGGTAGGTTTAACCGGATTCATCATGGGGCTTGTGCTTACTATGCAATTGCGCCCCTTCATGATTGATTATGGAGTTGAATCGCAACTTCCCACCATTGTTGGTATTGCGATAATACGTGAAATTGGCCCGGTTGTTACGGCTTTGATATTCGCAGGTAAAATCGGGTCCAGTATTGGTGCTGAGCTTGGTTCTATGAGAGTGACAGAACAGATAGATGCCATGGAGGTTAGTGGAACCAATCCTTTTAAATACTTGGTTGTATCCAGAACTATAGCAACTACATTAATGTTGCCTATTCTTGTTATGCTAAGCGATGCCATTTCTTTGTATGGGTCTTATCTGGGTATTAATATAAAAGGGGTGACCAGTTTTCAATATTTCTGGTCACAGGTATTTGAGTCACTCGAATTTCGCGATGTATTGCCTGCATTTATCAAGACTTATTTCTTTGGTTGGGCTGTGGGTATGATTGGTACCTATAAAGGATATCACAGCAGTAAAGGAACAGAAGGAGTGGGTAGAAGTGCAAATTCGGCAGTGGTGCTTTCATCTGTAATGATTTTCATTCTCGATTTGCTGGCCGTGCAGATTACGGATTTGTTGGGGTTTAGTTAAGGGTAATTTAAATGGTATAATTCAAAAGTAAAAAGTAAAAAAGCCTGTCCGCCAAAAGCCGGACAAAAGTAAATTTCCCTAAACAGCTGGTTTGAAAATTTTGAATTTTTCATTTTGAATTTTTACTTCTGCATTTTGACTTAATTAATAATATCATTGAACAACACAGAAATTGTCTTAAAGGTATCCAATGTTTCAAAAAGCTTTGGAAAAAATAATGTACTTCAAAACTTTTCACTGGAGTTACATCGTGCAGAGAATATTGTGGTGTTGGGTAAATCTGGTTCAGGGAAGTCGGTATTGATTAAATGTGTTGTCGGACTCTTACAACCTGATAGCGGTGAGATTATTTTATTTGGAAAAGATGTTCATAAACAAAATTCGGTTGAAATAGATGAGATGCGTGCTCGTATAGGATTCTTATTTCAAAGCAATGCCCTGTATGACTCCATGACCATACGCGAAAATCTTGAATTCCCATTGCGTAGACACAAGCAGAAATATGATAAGGAACAAACACAGCAGAAAGTTATGCAGGCCTTAAAGGATGTAGGGTTGGAACACACTTTAAACATGATGCCGTCAGAATTGTCGGGCGGAATGAGAAAGAGAATTGCCATAGCAAGAACCCTCATACTTCAGCCTGAAATCATCTTATATGATGAGCCAACAACCGGCTTGGATCCTGCAACCGGAAAAGAGATTATACAACTCATGGTGCAAATCAGGGAAAAATATAAAACCGCAGCGCTCATCATTTCTCACGATATGAATTGTGTGAAAATGGCAGCTGATAAAGTATTGGTTTTGTATAAAGGTCGATGTTACGCTTCAGGGCATTATGATGAATTGAAATATCATACCGACCCTGCTGTTAGGCAGTTTTTTGAATAAACAATTATGGCAAAAGAAGGATTGAAACACATACAGTTGGGATTGTTCGTTACAGTAGGTATTTCTTTTTTGCTTATCATGTTGTACATGATTGGAAAAAATAAGCACCTGATGGGAAGAAGTTTTCATTTGCGAGCAAGATTTGAAAATATTCAGGGATTAAAAAAAGGAAATAATGTTCGTTTCGCTGGCATAGATGCAGGAACGGTTGAAGATATTGAGGTTATCAATGACACCTTGATTGAAGTAATCATGCGATTGGATGCAAGCCTCGATGGAATTATACGCGAAAACGCATTGGTTTCTATCGGTACCGACGGTCTTGTAGGTAACAAGATTATCAATATACAAACACTTAGGGGGGCTGCTATGCCTGCAAAAGATAAAGCATTGCTGTTTTCAAAAAAACCGGTGGATACAGACGAGATGCTTCAGACATTCAGTAAAACAAATTTGAATTTTAAGGATATTTCCTTTCACATTCAACGTGTTTCTGCGGCTTTAGATACCAGTACTTTTATGCAGGCATTGTTGAATGACACCATAATTGTTCATCAATTACAGCATTCAAGCATTTCATTAAAAAAAACTGCTGAGCAGGCATTAATAATGATACTGGAAATGAGAAAATGGAAACATCAGATAAATCAGGGTAAAGGTGTGTTGGGATTTTTGCTTTATGATTCCATAATGACTCAGGGAATTCATAAATTACTTAATACATATCAAACGACCGGAGAGCATATCACACAACTCACAGATTCAGTTAGACAAATAGCTGTTTCCCTCAAAAAAACAATTGATACTGGAAATGGAATGTTGCCATATTTGTGGAGAGATACATCAGCCAGAGAAGAAGCCAGGGAGATGGTCAAAGAAGCAAATAAGGCAACAAAACAGATCAATGATATATTGGATGCCCTAAAACAATCTGTTTTTTTCAGAAAATATTTCAGGAGGAAAAATTAGCCAAAAAATAAAAAGTGATTATAATCAGTTTGATGTACTACAATGATCATATTTATTACTTTTTTTACACAATAGATTTGCATCAGGTTTTTCATAGGATATTGGATAATAGATGCGAGCCGGATTTCTATCCGGCTTTACATTTTGTATAAAGTCACTCTAAAGACAACTTTAAGTCATTTTATTTTTTGCATTCAAAAATTAAATTGCTGGTCTAAAAAAAATATATGGAAAAGCAAACAAAACAATTGTTGTGGGTAGCATTGGGAAGTGCTGCAGTGGGAACGATATTAGGTGTGTTATTTGCGCCTGATAAGGGAAGTGAAACCAGGAAAAAAATAAGGGAAGGTGGAAATCGCTTTTCTGAAAACGTGAAAGACTCTTGGCAAAAAAGTAGAGATAATATTACTGCCATCAAAGAAGGAATCAAAGAAAGACTGGAAGCCATCAATGAAAGATCCTGATGAGTGTGATATCCCGTTTTAAGGATGAGTGGAAGGACGTGTGGAAGGATTTACGAGAGATAATTTCATTAAGATCGCAATTATTGAGATCAGAAATTATTGATTGGATTTCTTTATTCTTTGCGCATGTATATTTCTTGATTCTTTTTAGTTTGTTTTTATTCATCCTTTTACTATTGGCAATTTTATCGTTTGGATTTTATATGTTGGAATGGACTAATAGTATCGGATTAAGTTTGTCACTTTCTTCTTTGTTATTGTTATTCATTTTAATTATTGTATGGAAATTCAAGTATGAGATAATCCTCCGGCCATCGAAAAGATTTTTTAAAAGAATGTTTAGGACATTTAGCAAAGAAGTGCAAAGCCAAAAATGTAGTCAAGACAATTAGGATATAACCTGAAATTTTCAATCAACTCAATATATTCATATTAGACCAAAAACTCTTTGTGTCTCTTTGCGATCCCGATGCCTATCGGGGCTTGGCGTGCTTTGCGTTTTTTTCTTTAACGCAAAGTCCGCAATGAGGCACGCAAAGGTCGCAAAGTAATCTGCATAAGACTTTAGCCTTGCCTGATATGCTATTAAACCAAAATTAAACCGTCATTAAATCCTCATAACTCGAAAAAATTCTAACTATCAACTTGAACCTTGAACTCAATTAAACCATCATTTAACCCACATTAAACCATCATTAAACCTTTTTTATATGAGTATCGTAAAAGTATTGGAAGTCATGTCCAATTCCACCAAGAGTTGGGAAGATGCGGCGCAGACGGCAGTTTTGCACGCATCTAAAACCCTTCATAACATTAGGTCTGTATGGATACAGGATCAAAGTGCCATAGTGAGCAATAATAAAATTATTGAGTATCGGGTTACAGCCCGGCTCAGTTTTGAAATTGATTTAACCACAACAACATCCAATAAGAAAAAAGCAAAGTAGATGCAATTTGAAAAATTTGCCGCCAAAGGCAATGAATGGATCAACAAGATTGCGCAATTGGGAGAAATGCCGGGAGAACAGGCAGGACGCATACTAAAAGCAACACTCCATGCATTGCGCAATAGACTCACCATCGAAGAATCCTTTCATTTATTGGCACAATTGCCTATGGCTTTGAAAGGAGTGTATGTAGATGGTTGGAAATTGCCTCAAGTTTTTGAACGTATACGTCATCTGCATGAATTCCTCGATGAAATTCGAAGTATTGATGGAGCAACTGCTGCTTATGATTTGGGAAATGACGAAAAAGCCAAACAGCGAGTTGGAATCATTTTTCAAATATTACATGAACATATCAGTGATGGTGAAATGGAAAATATATTAGGACAGTTTTCGGATGAGATTCGCCATTTTATTCAGATGCAGAAAAGGGAGCAACCTACAATATGGTGATGAAGTCTGCTCGATTAGCCATAATTTTCGTTTTGTGTTGTATCATTTTATTCATTAAATGTGGACCTGCTACACGAATATCATATAGTTGGAAAAGCTCAGTAGCAGTTAACTCATACCATGATATTTTAGTTGTGGCAATCGTAAATCAACAGAATCATGCGTTACAAAGTAACATGGAAAATCATCTAGTTAATGATTTGATGAGTAGAGGGATAAAAGCTTATGCGGCTATGCCATTGCTGGGTCCAAAAGCTTTGGAGGGAAAATCTGAAGAAGCCGTTTTGGAATATTTACAGCAACCCAACATAGATGGTATCCTAACAATCGTACTGCTTAATAAGCAAAAAGAAAAATACTACGTGCCCGGGCGTGTTTATTATTCACCCTATATGGTATATCATCGCCAATTTTGGGGTTATTATCATGCGGTGTATGACCGTATCTATGAACCGGGTTATTATTCACAAAGCACAGATTATTTTTGGGAAAGTAATTTATATGATGCCAAGACCAAAGAGCTTATTTATTCTGTGCAGACCAAAAGTTTTGATCCTGCTTCTACTGAGAAGCTGGCACATGAATACGGAAAACTCATCACAGCGGATATGAAGAAAAATGCGCTGATACCTTGAGCTAGTTTCGTTTAAATTTTTGAAATAACTTTTCAAACTTCTCCAATTTGGGAAGAATAACCATTCGACAATAACCTTTGTATTTATTACGGTTATAATAATTTTGATGATAATCTTCGGCCGGATAAAATGTGCTGAAGGCAGAAACTTCCGTGACAATTTTTGCATCAAAAATATGTTCGGCATCCAGTTGCTTGATAACTTTTATGGCTAAATTCTTTTGTTGTTTATTTCTGTAAAAAATGACGGAGCGATACTGATCACCTACATCAGCACCTTGTTGATTTAATGTAGTAGGATCATGCAAAGAGAAAAAGATTTGTAACAAATCGTACATACTCAAATGACTTTCATCAAAAATAATTTGAATGACTTCGGCATGACCGGTACGGCCACTACACACTTCTTCATAGGTAGGATTTGAAACATCTCCACCTGCATATCCAGATTTTACAGTTAATACCCCATTTGTTTGTTGAAAAATTGCTTCCATACACCAAAAGCAACCACCGCCAATTATTAAGGTATCAATTTTCAGTGGCTGACTGTCTTGAAGATTGTTTTTTTTGTTTAAAGCAGACTCTATGAAATTGATATTTTTTGAAACAGCAATTTTATGGTGATTTACACATGAAATACAGTCTAAAGAGAAAAAAAGCATGCTGAAAAAAAGCGCGGTAACAAAAAAATAAAAAAGAAAACTAATTTTTTTTTTAAAAAAACATACCATAAAAGTAAAATTATAAGCGTAATGTATTGTAAAACAATATACTTAAAACAAAAAGTTAAAAAAATAATATATATTCGTACTTTTCTTCAGTATACTTGCAAAAACTACTAAAAAAAATCAGTAAAAATACTTAGTAATTTCAAATCAACAATATACTTTTGTGCCTGTTAATGTTTCAAACGTTTAAATTTTCTCTTTTTTAAATGTGGTTTCATTGACATCAACCTCCACGATTCTGACCACAGAAATGCATCCCCCAAAGGATAAAAGTTTTTATAATTTCTTTTTTTAACCCTTAATTAAAAAAAATGCAACGTCATTTTCGTTTTTCACTGTATGTATTACAGTTGGTGCTCACAGTTTGTTTAGTACAAACTAATGCTGTGGCTCAGTCTTCTTGCCCTGGATTCAAAACCTTCACACAAGGTGGTTGGGGTTCTACTCCAAATGGTAACAATCCGGGAACCATCCTTAACAATGGTTTCTCAACGGCTTTCCCAAATGGATTAACCATCGGTTGTAACAACAAGTTTGTATTTACCAGTCCGAGTGCCGTAAGAGCATTCCTTCCTAACGGAGGTACTGCTGCGGTATTGCCTGCTGGTACCTTAACCAATCCCACAAAAACTTCATACAGCAATGTAATGGCAGGTCAATTGGTTGCATTAGCGCTCAATATTGGATTTGACCAAGCGCTACCTTCATTTGGTGCTTCTTGTGCCAATTTAAGCAATCTTGTGATCGCAAGTGGTCCTTTTTCTGGAATGACTGTTCAACAACTTTTTGATAATGCAAATGCAAAAATTGGTGGCTGCACGGCAATGAACAAAACATTGAGTGAGTATGTAACTGCCATGGATAATATCAATAAAAACTATGACAATGGAGTAATTTCAGGGTCTTTCCTCGTATGTCCACCCTTAGTTGCCAATTGTGAACCAAGAAACATTACTTGTTTTGGTGCGAATAATGGTTCTATAAATGTTTCTGTTACTTCAGGAACTTGTCCTTACACTTATTCTTGGAACATACAAGGTGCAGGAAATGTTAGTTCAGTTTCTAATCTTGCTCCTGGCACCTACACTGTTACCATAACAGACGCAGTTGGTAAAGTAACAACTTGCACCAACACAATTACACAACCTTCTGAACTTTCAGTTTCAGATGATCATGCTGATGTAAAATGTAACCGCGGTTCTGACGGATCTGTAACTGTTAGCTTCAATGGCGGTACTGCACCATACACCGTTGCTTTCAATGGTGGAGCTGCTGTTGCACAAACTTCACCTGCTGTTTATAGCTCATTGTCAGCTGGTTCATACAGTTGGGTTGTAACTGATGCAAATGGTTGTACGAAATCAGGTTCAGAAACAGTAGGCGAACCATCTGTATTAGAAGCATCAGATGATCATGCTAATGTAAAATGTAATGGTGGTACTGACGGATCGGTATCACTCAGCTTCAGCGGTGGTACAGCTCCTTACACAGTTAGTTTCAATGGTGGAGAGGCCACTGCTCAAACTTCACCTGCTTTATATAGCTCATTGTCTGCAGGTTCTTACAGCTGGACAGTTACAGATGCTAACGGATGTACTCAATCAGGTTCTGAGTCAGTAGAAGAGCCATCTGCTTTAGTTGCTACAGATGATCATACCAATAACGCATGTCATGGTGGTACTGAAGGGTCTGTATCTGTTAGCTTTAGTGGCGGTACTGCACCTTACACAGTGAGTTTTAACGGAGGTGAAGCTTCCGAACAAACGTCTCCTGTATCTTACAGTTCACTTTCTGCGGGTTCTTACAGCTGGACAGTTACAGATGCCAACGGATGTTCTCAATCAGGTTCTGAATCAGTTGAAGAGCCTACTGAAATATCTGCTAATGAAGAGCATACTAATGTTTCTTGTAATGGTGGAAACAACGGAAGCGTTACACTTACCTTCGAAGGTGGTACTGGACCTTACTCTGTTAGCTTTGTGAATAATACACCTGCTCCTCCTGCTCCCCAAGCTGAAGAAGGAGATGTATTCATCGATATCAGTAATGGATCTCCTAAAGGATATGTATTCACCTTTGGAGAAACTTTATTCGGTAATTCATCAGAAACTTTATTGACTGATGTAGATTTCAACACAGCAGTCATCACAACTAATGTCGCACTTCCTTCTATACCTGGTTTAGTTAGTCAAACTTCTCCTGCAGCATACAATAATTTGTCTGTCGGATCATACAATTGGACCATTGTCGATGCGAATGGATGTGTTAAAACCGGAACTGTTGAAATTACAGAACCTGAGGCTTTGGTTGCTTCAAGCATACATAACGATATCACTTGTGCAAGAGGAAGCAATGGTGCTGTAGTAATTAGTTTTGCTGGTGGTGTTACACCTTACTCATTGAACTTCAATGGATCTGTTTCTAATCCTACATCAAGCCCGGATAAATATTTGAACTTGTCTGCAGGTACATACGAATGGACAATTACTGATGCTAACGGTTGTTCACAAAATGGCTCTGAAACCATTGTTGAACCTGAGTCTATGCAATTAAACTTGAACACCACACCTGATAGTCGTTGTGGAGATGCTATCTGTGATGGTTCAGCTACGGTGTCTGTAACATCAGGAGGAACTGCTCCATATACTTACACTTGGACAATCAATGGATCGGTTGCAGCTTCTCAAACAACAAGTACAGCTTCTGAGCTTTGTCCAAATAGTGCAGTGTATGTAGCAATCGTAGACTCAAAAGGTTGTACAGGATCATCTGCAATTGATACAATTCGTTGTATCAACGGACCTGTTGCTTCTCCGGATTCAACTACAACACCGCCTAATACACCAGTTAATGGAACTCTGAAAAATAACGATACACCAAATCCACAGTGTCCAAATAATATGTGGTCATTGGTTTCAAATCCACATCATGGTACAGTTACAGTACAGTCTAATGGAGACTATACCTACACGCCGGCTAACGGATTTACAGGATTGGATACATTCTACTACAAGATATGCGACTGCAACAGCATGTGCGATACTTCTTATGCTGTGATTTATATTGCGGGTACTGCAAATTGTGTGCCTTTAACAACTTTCTCCCAAGGTGGATGGGGTGCTACCAATAACCCTGCAAAAGTGTATTTGCATGCTAATTTTGCATCTTCATTCCCTAATGGTATTACTTTAGGTTGTGGCAGTAATCTGGTTAAATTCACCACTCCACAAGCAATTACCAACTGGTTACCTGCCGGCACCAATAACTACTTGTTACCTAATGGTACACTAACCAACCCAAGTAATGCAGTATTTAACAGCAACCTGGTTGGTCAGTTATTGGCTGCAACTTTGAGTGTTGGTTTTGATGCAGCAAACGCTTCATTTGCATCTGGTGACAATGTGTTGGGAAGCATGTATTATCAGAGCGCTCCCTTCATAGGAATGACTGTAAATCAAATCATTGCTGAAGCAAACAAATTGATTGGTGGTTGTGCAACTTCATTCACGAATGCTCAATTGGGTGTTGCTTTGGCAAATATCAACTTAAACTATGATGGTGTTGGGGTTGATAATGGTAACTTGACTTGTACAGCTACTCAGCCAACTACACAAGGGGGCAGATTGTCAAGCATGATTGCTGCAAACATGTTCCCGAACCCTGCAACTACTTCAACAAATGTTTTTGTAGAGGGTAATGCCGGAGAAACTGCCATCATCAACTTGTACGATTTATCAGGTCGTCTTTTGAAGACACAAAAAGTAGTATTGAATGCTTCAAGAACAACTGTATCGATGGTTGTAAGTGATATTCAAAGTCAAACTTGCCTGGTTAAAATAACCAAAGGAGGCCAGACAACTACATCTAAATTGGTTGTTAAGCACTAATTAAAAGCCTGTCTTACCTTACTGAAATGAAAGAGCCGTCGAAAGACGGCTTTTTCATTTTTTTGTAATTAATGAAATGTAATATTGCAATATTACGAAATCATTGGTTTTCAATAGTTTTTAGTTTATTTACCCATTCATTTCATTCACCGCCTCTTTTTATCTTTGCATAAATCATTTTAATCCTGATTCGTGAGTAACCTCCTTTCCAGCCCCATCGAATACCTTAATGGCGTCAGCGCCATTCGTGGTGACTTGCTCCGAAAAGAGATCCAGGTGTTTACCTTCAAAGACCTGCTGGAGTATTATCCCTTCCGACATGTTGATCGGTCCCGAATTGACAGCATAAAATCACTGCAACAAAAAACCGAAGGAGACTATGCGCAGGTTGTTGGAAGAATAAACGGCATTCAAACTTTAGGAGAAAGACGATCAAAAAGACTGGTCGCTCAATTGCAGGATGATACCGGAACACTCGAACTTGTTTGGTTTCAGGGGATTCAATGGATTGGAAAATCTTTGAAAATCGGACAGCCCTTGCTGGTATTTGGTCGTCTCGGCTTTTTTATGCAGCGACCGCAAATGGCGCATCCGGAAACAGAAATTTTTACAGGTACTATCCCGCAAGGAAAAGCCCATTTTGAGCCGGTATACAGCACTACCGAAAAATTAAAATCAAAAGGACTCAATGCCAAAGCGATTGCCAAACTAACGCAGGAGCTTATACGAAAGATTAGTCCGACTGACTTGCCGGAAAATTTACCTGCTCAACTTATTCAAAAATATAAGCTCTTGTCAAGGTTTGATGCCATGTGTCAGATTCATTACCCAACAGATGAAGCATCCTCCAAACAAGCCATACGTCGACTAAAATTTGAAGAGTTGTTTTATGCGCAGTTATCTGTGCAACTGGTAAAAATAAACAGACACCTTTCTGTTCGCAGTGTGGTATTTGAAAAGGTTGATACATTATTCAACACATTTTACAAGTTACACTTACCTTTTGCTCTTACCAATGCTCAAAAAAGAGTACTTAAAGAAATTAGAAAAGATACCGCAAGCGGTAAACAAATGAATCGTTTGTTACAAGGTGATGTGGGAAGCGGAAAAACAATCGTAGCCCTTCTCACCATGTTGATGGCGGCAGATAATGGTTTTCAAAGCGCACTCATGGCCCCAACAGAAATTTTGTCTCAGCAGCATCATAAATCATTATCAGAGTTGCTGGCCCCAATGTCCATTCCGGTGTATTTACTGACCGGATCCACTTCAAACAAAGAACGAAAAAAAATACACGAAGCATGTGTATCAGGCGAAGCTTTGTTTATTGTAGGTACGCATGCTTTGCTTGAAGATCAGGTAGCGTTTAAAAATCTTGGATTGGCCATAGTTGATGAGCAACACAAATTTGGTGTGGCCCAGCGTGCAAAGCTCTGGAAGAAAAATACCATGCCGCCTCATATTCTTGTGATGACTGCAACGCCTATTCCGCGCACATTGGCTTTGACATTATACGGCGATCTCGATTACAGTGTGATTGATGAGCTGCCACCGGGTCGTAAACCAATCACCACCTTGCATAAGTTTGAGAATCATCGTCCGGGTGTCATGGATTTTATTCGTCAGCAAATCACACTTGGCCGACAGGCCTACGTTATCTATCCTTTGATAGAAGAAAGCAGCAAAGTAGATTATGAAAATCTGATGAAAGGATATGAAGAGGTAAAATCATTTTTCCCCGAGCCTAATTACTGGATCAGTATGGTACACGGAAAACAACCATCCGATCAAAAAGAAATTAATATGCAGCGATTTGTTTCGGGTGATACTCAAATCATGGTTGCGACTACTGTTATTGAGGTGGGTGTTAATGTGCCCAATGCCTCTGTCATGGTCATTGAAAGTGCCGAAAAATTTGGATTATCTCAATTGCATCAGCTAAGAGGCAGGGTAGGAAGAGGTGCTGAAAAAAGTTATTGTATATTGCTTACCGGAAATAAGTTATCAGCAGAAGCAAGAGAAAGAATGAAAATCATGACCGATACCAATGATGGTTTTCGAATAGCTGAGAAAGATCTGGAACTTCGTGGACCAGGTGAAATGGAGGGTACCCGCCAAAGTGGATCGCTTCAATTTAAATTGGCCAATTTGGTGGATGATAAACCTATGTTGGAAGCCGTGAAAGATGAAGTCTGGAATATGCTGGAAAAAGATTCAGAATTAATGTTGGATGAAAATCAGCCGGTTAAACAGTTTATTCTCACTAAGAAAGATAAAATTCGTTGGGGTAAAATTTCCTGATTTCGTAGAAGTTGAGTGAACTAAATATTTTTTTTGTTGTCTGTAACTAAGTACTAATATCTCTTTCATGCGATGTTTGCCAATTATACTCCTCTTTGTGTTATTCTGTAAACAGTCATTTGCTCAAATTGATTTCATTGAAAATAAAGGTCAATGGAATTCAATTATTCGATACAAAGGTGAACTTCAATACGGAAGTTTTTATCTCGAAAACCAGGGTTTTTCTGTGGTGCTTCATGATACCGCCGATTATCGTCAACTCGGGTCTCTTATTCATGGTAATGTAAAGGAGTTAAATAAGTCAATCACATTGAAATCCTGTATGTATCGTATGAAACTTGTTTCATCTAATTCAGTTGCAGGCATTCAATCTTTCAAACAGCAATCGGGATACAATAACTATTTTCTTGGAAATGATTCATCCAAATGGGCCACTGCTTGTCGTATGTTTCAACAAGTCGTCTATAAAAACATTTATACAAATGTGGATGTTCAATACTATTCCTCAGGAGATAATCTTAAGTATGATTTCATTCTTCATCCAGGTGCTAACAGCAATGCTATTGTAATGGAGTATGATGGTGTAAATCAATTAGCTATTCGAAATAAAGAATTGATCATACAAACATCCGTCGGGGAAGTTCGTGAATTAAAACCTTATGCTTATCAAACAGATGAATCGGGTAATCGAAACGAAATCAAATGTCAGTATGTGCTTAGTGGAAAGAAAGTGTACTTTCAACTAGGCGCTTATGACATCAAAAGAACTTTGATTATTGATCCTTCTATCCGTTTTTCTTCATTTACCGGTAGTAACGCCGATAATTGGGGTTACACAGCAACACCAGGCCCCGATGGCAGTTTTTTTGCAGGCGGCGTAGTATTTAGTGGTGGTTATCCCGTTTCTCCCGGGGCTTTTCAAACAACTTACAATGGGGGAGAAGATGAAATTTCATTCTTTCCTCCACCCAATCAAAACCAATATTTGGAATTGCCGGGTCATGACATGGCAATTTTTAAATTTTCTCCAAATGGTTTCAACAGATTGTATGCAACCTATTTGGGAGGAAGCAGAAATGAACAGCCACACAGCATGATTTGTGATGCACAGGGTAATCTCATCATTACTGGTCGTACTTCTTCCTCTAATTTTCCAACAACCCGAAGCATAGGTCCTTTGGGTGGGTATGATATTTTTATCACTAAATTAAATGCCAACGGTACCGGATTAGTTGGTTCTGTAAGAATAGGCGGATCCTCAAATGATGGTGTAAACATTCGTTCCAAATATGCTGCCCCCAACGGCCCGGACCGCCTAAGAAGATATTATGGCGATGATGCCAGAAGCGAAGTTATACTGGATGAATCATCAAACATAATCCTTGCTTCTTGCACTCAATCCCCTGATTTTCCAGTTGTCGGAATTCCATTAAATACAAATGGCAGTTTTGGTGGTGGCATACAAGATGGGCTTGTTTTAAAATTCAATGCTAATCTATCTGTCTATGCTTATGGAAGTTTTTTTGGAGGTAGTGGAGATGATGCCTGTTTTGTTTGCGATATCAGTTCAACTACCAACGATCTTTTCATTGGCGGAGGAACCACCAGCAACAATTTACCAGGGAATAATATCAATGTGATTTCTCCAAATTATCAGGGTGGTGTAGCCGATGGTTTTATTACATCTATCAAAAATGATTTCACGTCCATCAATAAAACGACTTTTCTCGGAACCGGCAATATCGATGTCGTCTATGGAGTGAAATGTGATAAAAAAGGCTTTCCTTATGTAGTTGGTACTACCACAGGATCATGGCCTGTGTTGCCTTTATCATCACCTCCATATAACATTGCCGGCAGCTCGCAATTTGTAGCTAAACTAAAACCTGATCTTTCTCAATACGTTTACTCCACTGTATTTGGCACGGGCTCATCGCTTCCTAATATTTCACCTGTAGCATTTTCGGTAGATCGATGCGAAAATGTATACATCTCCGGATGGGGCGGCGGCATCAACCAGGAAAACTACGGAACAGGCAATACAAATGGATTACCGGAAGTAAATCCATTGCCCGGCATACCTGCCGCAGATGGGCAGGATTTTTATTTCATCGTATTTGAAAAAGATGCGACAAGAATCTTATTTTCTACACACTTTGGGCAGTTCGGTGGCGAAAGTGATCACGTTGATGGTGGAACAAGTCGATTTTCAACCAACGGCATTATTTATCAGGCCATGTGTGCCAATTGCGGAGGTGGTGCCACTTTTCCAACCACAACAGGAGTATGGAGCCGTGTAAACAGAAGCGCAAACTGCAATCAGGCAGCGGTAAAAATTGAGATGGACTTTACAGGAGTGGCCGCAAGTATCCAGCCATCCATCAATGCAATAAAGAACGACACTTCTGCCTGCGTACCATTCATTGTAAGATTTACTGACACTCTTCAAAAAGGGAGGACCATGTACTGGGATTTTGGAAATGGGTTAAAGGACACAACACGCGCCCCGATCTTTAGCACACAAACTTCTTATGCCAACGTGCAAACCTATACCGTTCGTGTTATTACTGAAGACTCTTCCACTTGTAATATTCGTGACACTGCGTACATACAAATCAAAGCTGGAAATGATTCTGTGCAAATGGCTTTTAATGCAGTAAAGCGACTGCCTTGCACCGGTTTGGATTTTGATTTCATCAATCAATCATTCTCCATCCTGGGAACAAGTTTTCAGGCAAACAGTTTCACCTGGGACTTTGGCGATGGTAGTCCAACCATTACATCAGGCGGAAATGTATCACATACTTTTGCAGATACCGGAACATATACTATTACACTTACGCTAAATGATACACGATTCTGCAATGCGCCTGTTAAAAAGTCAATCCAATTAAGAGTACGACCTATCCTTAAAGCCGAATTCAATACATCCTCCTATGGATGTGTACCTTATACTGCCGGCTTTGTAAATCTGTCCGGCACAACAGATATTCGTTGGGATTTGTCTAATGGAGTTTCATCTACTGCTGACCCATTCAGTTACACGTTTAATACTCCAGGTACGTATACAGTTACACTTACTGCCACAGATCCCAATACCTGTAATGTTACGGATGTGTCTCCTCCTTTTTCTATCATAGTTTCAGATAAACCTCAGGCCTCGGCTACCTGGTTGCCAAATCCACCTGTTGTGAATACACCTGTTCAATTTACCAATACAAGTCTTGGGGCCATTAATTATATATGGCAATTTGGAGATGGCGACAGCTCCAATCAAATAAATCCCACGCATCAATACATTGGTACAGGTACTTTTGATGCTCAGCTGATTGCCATTAACCAATATGGCTGTAAAGATACTTTCCCGCTTCAGGTTCGGGCCCTTATAGAGCCCGTGTTGGATGTGCCCAACGCTTTTACCCCAGGACAGACAGTCAATAACACTATTTATGTAAAAGGTTTTGGCATACAAAAAATGGATTGGCGAATTTATAATCGATGGGGTCAACAGATCTTCAGATCTACCTCTATCAAAAATGGATGGGATGGTACCCTGAATGGCAGACTGCAGGCTTTGGATGTATATACTTATACACTGGATGTAAATTATTCGGATGGAACTTTTCTTAGAAAAACTGGAGATATAACTTTACTTCGATGAGGATGAAATCAAACATATCACCCGTATTAAGTTTGCAACTCATTAAATCAGTTGTTCTCTCATGTTTTTTAATGCTTGCAAAATCAGGAGCTTCACAGGATATTCATTTTTCCCAATTCTATAATACACCATTATTTGCAAACCCTGCGAACACCGGTTTTCTTCTGGATGCGGATTACCGGTTTGGATTAAATTATCGTCGTCAGTTTGTTAACTTAATAACCAATCCATATCGTTCTTTTTCTGCTTATGGGGATGCCGCAATATTACAGAACCAATTTGAATTTGCCTGGGCAGGAATTGGTGGATTTTTATTGAGCGATGTTGCAGGAAGCGGTAATTTACGTACTACCAAAGCATATATCTCTTTGGCTTATCACCAAATGCTTGGGCAAAGCAGCCTGCTGAGCGCAGGTTGTAATTTGGGCTGGGTGACAAGATCGGTTGATCCTTCCAAGCTCACTTTTCCTGATCAATTCAACGGTCATTTTTTTGATGGAAGTTTGCCGACCGGCTCTGTATTTTCAACAACTTCAATTTCGTATCCCGATGTTCAGGTGGGATTAAATTATTCTTATTTTGCCAGTCAAGATATATACATAAGTGCGGGTTATTCCTTGGCAAATGCGCTTAAGCCCAAGGAAACTTTTTTTTCCAGTACAATAAATGAACGTGTTAATCATAAACATACAGGGTACCTGAATGCGATTATAAAAATCGGGAACAATACAATCATACAACCATCTGCACTGGCGATCTCTCAGGCAGGCGCAGCAAGCTGGACAGCAGGCGCACAAGTTCGCCGACAAATCAGTAAGCAAAAAGACGCATCTATGCATGCTGGATTTTTTATAAGAAAAAACGATGCGATGATTCCTTCCTTAGGACTCCAATTTGGTAGAATAGCGCTCAATTTCTCTTACGATATCACAAATTCACCTCTTCGTACATTTAATAATGGAGCAGGTGCATCCGAGCTCAGTATCATGAGTTTGAACAATATTGGTGAGAAACCTTCCAGAGAGTTTTCTTGCCCTCATTTTTAAGAATTCTGTCTTTTATTACAGATCCCCTTTCAGATTTTTTTACGAAATTTGTCCAAAACCCGCTCTATCCATGCCTGATTTCAAGACGTATGATTTTACTGCATTGCTGCATCACCTTAAATCAGTTGTCGGGGATTCATTTGTTTATACAGATGAAGAGCAGATCAATAATTATGCTCATGATGAAACCGAAAATCTGCATTTTCCTCCGGATATCATAGTAAAGCCCAGAACTCCCGAACAAATTGGCGCTATTTTGTCATATTGCAATACTCATCACATTCCAGTGACACCACGAGGTGGGGGAACAGGGTTAAGCGGTGGGGCATTACCTGTGCATGGAGGCGTCTTGCTTTCAGTGGAAAGAATGAATGAAATTCTTGAAATTGATGAAAGAAATCTTCAAGTCACCGTTGAGCCCGGTGTTATTACTGAAGTTTTGCAAAATGCCGTAAAAGAAAAATCCCTTTTCTATCCGCCCGATCCCAGCAGCCGTGGCACCTGCTTCATCGGTGGCAACATCGCTGAAAACAGCGGTGGACCTAAGGCAGTCAAATACGGCGTCGTAAAAGATTATGTACTCAACTTGCAAGTGGTTTTGCCTGATGGCAATATCATTTGGACAGGCTCCAATGTGTTGAAAAATGCGACCGGATATAACCTCACGCAATTAATGGTGGGAAGCGAAGGTACCTTAGGTATTGTTACCAAAATTGTACTCAAACTCATCCCGCATCCAAAATATGATTTGCTGATGCTTGTGCCTTTCAATAATCTTGAAAAAGCCGGCGAAGCAGTAAGTGCCATCTTCAGGGCAGGTTTTGTGCCCAGCGCACTGGAACTTGTAGAAATTGATGCTTTGAAAATTGTGAGTAAAATGGTCGACAGCTCTGTCGTTCCTGTAACCGATGAAATGGCCGCGCATTTGATCATTGAGGTAGATGGCAACCATTTGGATACGCTCATGAATGAAATGGAATCTATTGCCGAATTGCTCACGGCTTATGATTGCGGTGAAGTATTTTTTGCAGATGATGCTACCCAAAAAGCAGAGTTGTGGAAACTCAGAAGAAGGGTAGCCGAAGCGGTAAAGTCAGTGGGATATACCATCGAAGAAGATACCGTCGTTCCACGCGCCGAACTCCCCAAACTAATCAAAGGAGTAAAAGAACTCGGAAAAAAATATCAGTTCGATGTGGTTTGTTACGGACATGCAGGCGATGGCAATTTGCATGTACGAATTAAAAAAGAAGGAAGCAAATACAGTCTCAATAACCAAGATGTCATCCCTGCGTTAAGAGCGTTGTTTGAACTTGTGAAGTCTTTGGGCGGAACCATCAGCGGCGAACATGGTATCGGACTCATTCAACAGGAATACATGGACATCGTATTTTCTGAAACGGAGCTCTCTTTAATGAAAGCCGTCAAAAAAGCATTCGACCCCAATCATATCCTCAATCCCGGAAAAATGTTCCGCTAAAAATTATTGTATGAAAAAAACGATGTTGATTTTAAGTGCGGTAATTTTTTGTGTTCATTCAATACTGTATGCACAGGACAAAGATCGTGATGAAGAAACAGGTGGGTTTAAAAAAGAAAATTTATTTACCGGAGGTACTGTGAATTTACTCTTCGGGAGCAATATGACAAGCGTAGGGGCCACACCTTGTATTGGTTACAGCATTACCAACTATTTGGATATGGGCTTGACTTTTGGTATTGACTATACCTCATACAGATACTATTATGTGGATGGCGATCGGCTTCGTCAAACAATATTCACACCCGGAGCATTTGTTCGTCTTTTTCCCACAACCAGTTTATTTGTCATAGGTAATTTTGAAATGAATAATGTAAGTTTTCATTATTTGCCAGCTTTGGGAGACACAAGAATAGAAGAGAAGAGAAAATTAAGCACTCAAAGCACCTTGGTTGGTGCAGGCTATGCTTCAGGTAGAAGTTCATTCCAAAGATCCTACTATTATATTTCAGTTCTTTGGGATGTAGGTAATGATCCTTATTCTCCCTACAAGGATAATTTAAAACGTGCTGTACCTGTCATACGTGCCGGTTACCATATCGCTTTATTCCAGGGCAGAAGTAGATAATCATCTTTCGTTCAACCAAAAATCCATTATGTCCTCTACATTGTTGCTTGTTTTTGTTGCCCTCTATTTTTTGCTCTTACTGGGTGTCTCCTGGTATACTTCCAAAGGATCCGATAACGCTTCTTTTTTTATCGGCAACCGTAAGAGCAACTGGTTATTGGTAGCTTTTGGTATGATCGGCACTTCTCTGAGTGGCGTTACTTTTGTAAGCGTTCCGGGTGGTGTGGGCAAAGGAAATTTTTTCTATTATCAAGTGGTACTTGGTTATTTGCTTGGTTATATCGTTATTGCTTTTGTTTTACTGCCACTCTACTATCGCTTACAGGTTACCAGCATCTATGCCTATCTCGAAAAAAGATTCAATCCCAATGCGCATCGTGCAGGGGCAATCGCTTTTATCATCTCAAGAATTGTTGGAGCAACCGCTCGTTTATATCTGGTCATCAATATTCTGCAATTGTTTATTCTCGATAACCTCGGAGTACCTTTCGTGTTCACAGCTTTTATTATCTTGTTGATGATATTATTGTATACACTTGAAGGGGGTGTTAAAACGATCATTTATACCGATACACTTCAAACTTCAGGTATGCTTATTGGACTTATTGTGAGCATCATACTCATTCTTTCAGCATTGAATCTCAATATATCCGAGGCTTTCCATAAAATGCAAACAGCCGGCTATACAAAACTATTCAACACAGATTGGAAAGCCGGATCTTTTTTCCTGAAACATATACTGGGCGGTATGTTCATAGCAATTACCATGACCGGTCTTGACCAGGAAATGATGCAAAAAAACATTAGCGTAAAGAATCTGAAAGACTCCCAAAAAAACATGATGACCTTTACCGCTGTACTGTTAGTGGTAAATTTGATGTTTCTGTTTTTAGGTGGTTTATTACAACTATTTGCTGCCAGCAAAGGAATGACTGTGGCGCCTGATGATCTGTTTCCAACCATTGCCATCAACAGCGAACTTGCAGGTGCATTGGGCATTATTTTTATCATTGCACTCATATCTGCACTATTTCCAAGTGTTGATGGAGCAATCACTTCCCTGACATCCAGCTATTGCATGGATATTTTAGACTTACAAAAATCAGGTGCTGATGAAGCGGTGAAAAAGCGCACACGTATCAAAGTGCACCTTTGCTTTGCGCTAATTTTTTTCTTGATGGTATTGTTATTTAAATGGATCAATGATAAACTCATTGTAGACTTCATCCTGAAATTTGCCGGCATTACCTATGGTCCATTGTTAGGTTTATTTGCATTTGGAATGCTAACCAAACGGGCACTTAAAAATAAATGGGTTATTCCCGTTTGTCTGATTTCACCGCTAATGACATTGGGTATTGATATGCTGAGTAGTCCTGAGTGGTATGAAGCCAAACTGCATATCAAATTAAACTTAGCTAATTTGTCACAAACTGTTTTTCACGGTTATAAGATCGGAAATGAGTTGATCATTGTAAATGGAATCATCACAGTGCTCTCACTTTATCTTATCTCGGAGAAATCAAATAATCATAAAGCATGGAATTGATTCATCCTTTAGCTGATGCTTATGCAGAGAAACATACCAGCTCCCTCGACAATCTGTTGCAGGAAATGGAGCATGACACAATGGCCTCACATCCCCATGCTCACATGTTGAGCGGAAAAGTTCAAGGAAGAATTCTTCAATCATTGAGTCAAATGATTCAACCAAAATATATTCTTGAGATAGGCACTTTTACAGGCTTCAGCGCCTTGTGCTTGGCCGAAGGTTTGCAGGAAAACGGAGAACTTCATACTTTAGAGCTTAGGGAAGCTGATATTAACACAGCACGTCATTATTTTGAAAAGTCTGTACATCAAAAAAAAATTAAAATTCACCACGGGGATGCAATTAACATTATTCCAACACTCAATTTTGAATGGGATATCGTATTTTTGGATGCTGATAAGATAAACTACGTTGCTTATTATGATTTGGTTATACCCCAAATGCGTAGTGGCGGGTGGCTTATAGCAGACAATGTGCTTTTTCACGGTCAGGTTTTGGAGGAAGAGATTGCCGGTAAAAATGCACTTGCTATTAATGCTTTCAATCATCACGTTTCGCTTGATAAACGTACCGAGCAGGTGATGTTAACTGTCAGGGACGGTTTGTTTCTTGTCAGAAAACTATAATTTGATTTATAACTAAAAAAAATAAAACATGAAAGTGCTCATTTTTACAATGTTGTTATCCCCTTTATTTGTATTCAGTCAAAAAATTTCAACTAAGGAATACATAGATAAGTATAAAGCTTTAGCCATAGCGGAAATGAAAAGATCCGGTGTGCCTGCCGCCATCACTTTAGCACAAGGTGTGGTAGAAACAGAAAGCGGAAACAGTGATTTGGTAAGAAGATCCAACAATCATTTTGGCATCAAGTGTAAGGAAAACTGGACCGGCGAAACTGTAAGCCATGATGATGATGCAAAAGGGGAATGTTTTAGAAAATACCCCACTGCCGCCGACAGTTATAAAGATCATAGTGATTTTCTGAAATACAGGCCTTACTATACCTCTCTGTTTGATTTGGATCCTACCGATTATAAAGGTTGGGCAAAAGGGTTAACTAAAGCCGGATATGCAACTAATAAGGATTACGGCAGAATGTTGATCAAGATTATTGAAGAGCATAATTTAAATGAGATTACCAAATCTGTTATTGAGGAGAAAGGTGATTCTAAATAATCCGGAACCACACACCTCTTCGATCTTTTCATTAAAAATCATAATATAGTAAACGTATGAATAGGGATTCCATTGAGGTGCATGGCAGGAAGTTCAAAAAGTATATCGGCTCTGAAGAGATAGACAGTGAGATAATACGAATGGCTTCTGAAATAAATAAAGATTACAAAGGCAAAAAGCCCCTATTTATTCCTATATTGAATGGATCTTTTATGTTTGCTTCAGACCTGTTCAAAGAGTTGGAGATAGAAGCTGAAATCTGTTTTATTAAATTGGCATCTTATCATGGCATGCAAAGTACCGGGTCAGTTGTAAAATCAATTGGATTGGATCAATCAGTTTCCGGCAGGGACATCATCATACTGGAGGATATTGTGGATACCGGCAAAACCCTTCATGATTTTCTTCCAAGTCTCAGGGAAATGCAACCCGCATCTATTAAAATCGCTGCACTTTTGCACAAACCAGAGGCCTTGCAACATTCACTGGTAATTGATTACATAGGATTTAAAGTGCCCAATAAATTTTTACTTGGATACGGACTTGACTATGATGGAATTGCAAGAAATTATAAAGAAATCTATCAACTTGACGAGTAGTTTTTAGCAAATAACATGTTGTCTAAAAAAAACATTCAATCTATTTTTGTATTAAGGCCACTTGGACTTATTCTCTTTTCGTCTATTTTTTTTTCTGCAAAAGCGCAATATTATCTCAGGGGTGAGGTGCTCGATGAAAAGCATAAGCCAATATTCAATGTAAAAATCCTTTCTTACACCAACAAGCTTTTCTACTACACCGGATCAAGCGGTGCCTTTGGTTTTAATCTGAATATTTCCAAAGATTCTTTAATCTTATCCCTTGATGGTTATGAAACCCTCGCTATTATGGTTGATGCTACTAAGTGGCAAACCATCATTTTAAAACAGGAGTCTTCCAACAAAAATCAGGTTCAGAGAAAGATGATCTCTTATTATGATGATTATGCCTGGGAGGAAGAGACTACAGAGAATTTTACAGATGAGACTTATTTGAAACTGGTAGAAAATCCATGGGTACAAACTAATCAATATCCCAAATCAACCATTACCCTCAATATCAATAAGGCTTCATACAGCAATATTCGTCGTTTTCTTAATAATGATATGAAAGTGCCGGCGGATGCTATAAGGATGGAGGAAATGATTAACTACTATAACCTCCAATACACTGAGCCAGGCGGTGACAGCATGTTTAAAATACACTCCGCTTTTACTGAATGTCCGTGGGATAACAGAAAAAAATTATTATACCTTACTTTATCTGCCAGAAAAATTGATATGAGTAAGGTGCCACCGGGAAATTTTGTTTTTTTAATAGACGTATCAGGAAGTATGGATTTGCCAAATCGCTTGCCCCTGATTAAATCTGCTTTCCGGTTATTTGTAAATCATCTAAGACCTATTGATACTGTTTCTATTGTTACTTATGGAGGAGATGCGATGGTTTGGCTTTCGCCCACATCCGGTAATCATAAATCTAAAATCATGGATGCCATTGAGTCTCTTGAAGCATCCGGAGATACTCCGGGGGAGTCTGCCATAAAACTTGCATACAAAATGGCTAGGTCTACTTTTATCAAAGGTGGCAATAACAGAGTGATACTTGCAACGGATGGCGATTTCAATGTAGGAAGCAGTTCGGAAGAAGCACTTCAGCAACTGATTATCAGGGAAAAATCAGCAAATATATATTTGACTTGTATGGGTGTAGGCGCTGGAAATCTAAAGGATTCAAAGCTACAGGTATTAGCAAAAAAAGGAAATGGTAATTATGTATACCTGGATAATATCCGTGAGGCGGAAAAGGTTTTCATGAACGAACTCACTCAAACGATTTGTATGGTAGCTGATAATGCGACAGCGAACATACAGTTTAATCCAAAATACATCAAATCATACCGTTTGATTGGGTTTGATAATGAACGGGAGGGTATTGATACTAAAGATATGAAACTGGAAGGCGGCCAAATCGGAAGTGCATCATCATCAAACTTGCTTTATGAAATAGAGCCGGAAAACTATTTGAATACAGATAATAGTAATATAGGCACACTCTCAGTTTCTTTTCAAGAATCTGGCGATTCGCTGAAAAAAAATATCTTATTCCCAATAGAAAACAAACAAATAGCTGAAAATAATTTACATCCGGATTATCGTTTTATGAATACCATAACGATGTTTGGTTTGAAATTGAGAAAGTCCAGGTACTCGTCCACAACGGATTGGAAATTCATTATGAATTACTATCAAAAGTCCGGGGTGTCGAAAAATTATTTTACGGACGAATTTGGAAAAATGATAATCAAGGCAAGTAAAATTTATGCCGATAAGAAGAAGAGAAAGCGTTTCTTTTTTTTCTAGCTGAAAATATCCCTGATCTTATCATAAAAAGATTTCTCACTTTTTTGAGGTTTCGGCGAGAAATTGTCTGATTTATTCAGTTTTTCCAGAAGTTCTTTTTCCTCCTCAGTCACTTGCTGAGGCGTCCATACGTTTACATGAATCAATTGGTCTCCCTTCTCATAAGATTGTAAACCCGGGAACCCTTTACCTTTGAGACGGAGTATTTTTCCACTTTGTGTTCCTGCAGGAATTTTTATTTTAGCGCGACCGTCGATGGTTGGCACTTCAATTTGTGTACCAAAAACGGCATCAGGAAAACTGATGTGCAAATCATATGCTACATTCAATCCATCACGTTGTAACTGAGCGTGTGCCTCTTCTTCAATTTGTACAATCAAATCACCATGATGGCCCCCACGTTCTCCGATATTTCCTCTTCCACTAATACTCAACTGCATACCATCCTGCACACCGGCAGGAATTTCTATCGTAATGGTTTCCTCTCCGTATACTCTTCCCTCACCTTTGCACGCATTGCATTTGGCAGAGATTGTAGTGCCTCCACCGTGGCAACTAGGGCAGGTTGTAACTGTCTGCATTTGTCCTAGAAAACTTTGCTGAACCCTGCGAACCTGTCCGGTGCCATTGCATTGTCCGCATGTTTGAATGCTGTTCTTATCCTTTGCACCGCTTCCACTGCAGGTGTTACATTTGATGTATTTTTTTATTTTGATCGTCTTCTGAGTTCCTTTAGCAATCTCTTCATAACTCATCCTGATTTTTACACGAAGATTTGACCCTCTGTTGGATTGTGCTCGTCTTCCTCCGCCCCCAAAAAAACTGCTGAACTGTCCTCCGTCTCCAAAAATATCTCCGAACTGGCTAAATATGTCATCCATATTCATGCCGCCTCCGCTGTATCCGCCTCCGCGTCCCTGACTAAATGCATTGTGGCCAAAGCGGTCGTATTGAGAGCGTTTGTCGGAATCATTCAGTATTTCATAAGCTTCAGCTGCTTCTTTGAATTTTTCTTCCGCAGCTTTATCGCCAGGATTTCTGTCGGGATGATATTGCATCGCAACTTTACGATAGGCTTTTTTGATTTCCTCTGCTGAAGCAGATTTGGAGACACCCAGTATTTCGTAATAATCTCTTTTGTTTGACATATTAGATATTATACAGCCATTATTTACCTACTACAACTTTAGCAAATCGAATTATCTTCTCCTGAAGTAAGTAGCCCTTCTCAAGTTCATCAACCACTTTACCTTTTAGCTCCTCCTGAACATCTATCTCAGTGATTGCTTCATGTTTCTCCACATCAAATTCGGTATGCAGGCAATCCATTGATTTCAACCCTTTCTGCTGCAATGTATTTCTTAGTTTATTGAAAACAAGAAGAACCCCTTCCCATTCTGCTTTTTTTTCAGGATCATCTGGAATTCTCTTTTCAGCACGGTCACAGTCATCCAGAACCTCCAGTAAAGACTGTATCACATCTTTTCCTGCGGTTTGAATCAATTCCAATCGCTCTTTAGCCATTCTTCTTTTATAGTTCTCAAAATCGGCAAATAGTCGCAAATATTTATCTTTTTGCTCATCCAATGATGCCTGAATTTTATTTATCTCAGACTCTTGCGTATTCTCCTCGGTTGTATCGTTGTTTTCCTGTGACTGTATGTCTTTAGTTTCTTCCATTGGGATAAATAAATAGTAAAATTGTTGTAAATAAAGTTAGTTCATAACATTCAAAAACACTGCCATCATACTTTTGGCGACATTTTGGCACAAAAATACAATCAACCCGGAAGTGTTGTCAATGTGGAAGCAATTGGAATTGATTACTTTAAAATCTGGAATTTACCTGTTTCCAAAACAGAGCCGTTTCGATCGCGTAGTTGGTAAATGTACATACCTCTGAAGAAATCATTTAGATATAAGGAGGTTCTGGGGGAGGATAGGCGTGATTCATACACTTTTCGGCCCATGAAATTGAAAATTTGGAAAAACGTATTGTTGCTGTTTACCTTTGTAACATCAATATTGATATAGGTAGATGCGGGGTTTGGAAAAAGTTTTACAAGGTGGCTGTTAGTCTCAGATGACGATCTGCTCTGCCCATTGGCATTTACTGCAAACAGACAGGTAATCAATGATATGGTTATGAGTTTTCTCAAAGAGAAATCTATTTGTGAGATTGAAGTTATGGAAATATAGCCGAATGGCCAATATTTTTTATTGGATTCTGTTAAGTGTTTCGTTGATCGCTTCAAAGTCAGGGATGTCTCCTGCACTTTCGAGTACCTGTGCAAATTGTATAACTCCTTGTTTATCAATGATAAAAGCCGATCTTTTACTTACCCCCCGCATGTCCATATCTGTGAAAGATGCATAAATACTCTCATAGGATGTGGAAACCTCTTTATTAAAATCGCTGAGAAGTGTAAAATTCAATTGTTGCTCCTCTTTAAATTTAGCCAGCGTAAAGATAGAATCAACCGAAATTCCCAAAACTTCGGCATTTGCTTGATTGTATCTTCCAATATCATCTCTTACAGAGCATAATTCTTTTGTACAAACTCCTGTAAATGATTGCGGAAAGAACAGAATCAGTACATTTTTATTTCCTGCAAAATCACCCAAAGAGATTTTTTCCTTTTTGCTGCTGTATAATGAGAAGTTTGGAGCTTTTTGACCAATTTGTAATGCCATTATTTTTATTTTCCTGCAAAGTTATGTAAATGCATATAATATCCTGATTTCTGTTTAATTTTTTTACAAGCAACGAACCCCGCAGAAGCGGGGTGGGTTGGTATCCAAACAATCCATAAAAACGAATATGTTAATTATATTTTTTATCATTTTAAAATTTTGGACATTTTACAGCGTCCAGACTGCTGTTTACCTTTTTTGCTTTTTGGTAAGTAACAGAGATTTCAAATCCACCGTTTCCTCTGCTATAGTTTTTCAATTGAGAAATGTTGGCATCATAGCTTGCAGCGATTGACATACCACGAGTCTCAATTTTAGCAACAGGGATGATTGCATCGTTCCATCTTACATAAGATCCAAAGTGAAAACGGTATTTGGTAGTTTCGTTATTGTCGAGGTTCATGGTATACATAGCTCCCAAAACGATTTCTTTGCTGGCACCTTGAACGCTGTAATCAGACTGAACAGTGATAGATGAGTTGTTGGCAAGTTCCATGTGAACACCACCGGAAAATACTTTTTTAGAAATAACAGGATTATCCATTGATTGATAAAAAGAATTCTTTTTTGCTTTGTTGAAGTGGTGGTAAGCTGCACCAACATAAAAGTTGTTCTGCTCGTTTTCACCCAACTGAGAGCTGAAGCTCATTCCAACACTACCATCAAAATAAGTGTATGAAGGAATTAAATTTGTTTCACCATCAGCAAGAGAACTGTTGAAACGATCTCCGTCGAATTGGTTGTTGGTAGTCATTTTACTTCTGTCAATTTTACGTTGAACAACACCAGCCATGAAACCAAGAGACAGGTAGCTGTTTCTCTCAGCGCTTACTGACTTATGATAATTAATTGTAGGAGAAACCTGAGTGGTAGTTAAAGCTGCAGAGCCAGCCTTGTCATTTAACAACTGACCACCGATTGTGATAAAGTCATCACCGTTTCCGATTTTCTTTTTTATTTCAGCACTTACAGATGTAGTTTGAAAAGCAGATTCGATTGTGCTCCACTGAGAACGGTGTACCATTTGAACACGAACATCACCGTTGAATAATCCGGAAATCGCAGGATTTCTCAGAACTGGAGTTTCAAACATTTGGGAGAAATGAACGTCTTGAGACTTTGTGGCTTGTGTACCGAACATAGCGGTAAATGCCAATACTAGAGTGGTTACGTTTTTCATGGGTTTGGATTTTAGATCGTTTGTGATACGGTACATTAAAAACGACCCATGGAAAACTTTATTTTACCCTACTTAACTTTTTTTTAAGAAAATTTCATTTGATGCAAAAAAATACGGGCCTGTACTACGTACAAGCCCGTATACTAAGTATATCTATCTATGATTTACTAGCGAATAAGTGTTACAGTTCCTTTGAAAGTCATCTCTGTATTATTTTCACATACCACTTCTACCGTGTAAACAAAGGCATCTGCATTCATTTTTTGTCCTTTGAACAATCCATCCCACCCTTTTGTGGGGTCATTGGCTTTAAAATTATTCCTTTGGTATATTACTTCGCCCCATCTCGAAAAAATACGCATGCTCTTTATCGTAAAAATACCTGTACCCCTTGGATAGAAAATATCGTTCATACCATCACCATTAGGAGAAAAGCTGTTTGGTATAAACATATTTGAGTTGTTACACATTACATTCACAGTGATTCTGTCCGAAGCAGTACAACGATGACTATTGAATACATCTATCGTAAATGTGGTAGTTTCTGATGGCTTTACTGTGATGCCGGGAAAATCAGTTCTGAATATAGATGTCGTTGGTGACCAACGGGCATCTATTACATCTCTTGAAACTCTGGGAATCAGATCAATCGTTCTGCCAACAGTTACTGTAGTTTCCTCATCCAGATCTACTGTAGGGTTATTGTGCACTGTTATTGGAACTACTTTGGATTTAGTGAAACAGGCTTTTTCATCTGTTGCTACCACATTATATATGGTTGTAACATCAGGCGTGGCTGTTGGATTGGCAATGTTTGGATTATCCAAACCTGTATTTGGGCTCCAAGTATATCTGTAACCGCCTGAAGCAGATAATTGTTTTGAATTTCCTTTACAAACAGAATCTGGAGGACTGACAGATAATGTGAAAGGGTTTATTACACTTACATAAACAGAGTCGATGTTCTGGCAACCAAAATTGGTTTTCCCAGTTACACGATAATATAAGCCGGTTGTTGGGTTAGCAAGCGGATTGGCACAATTTATACAAGATAATCCTATTGCTGGTGACCAATTATAGATATCAGCACCGGTTGCCTGCAATCGAATACCGATCATACGACAAGAAAAAGTATCCGGTCCTGCATCCACTGTTGGAATTGGATGCACCATCACAAAAGCTTCTAAGGAATTTGAGCAACCTGCTGCATTAGTAACTGTAGCTGTAATACGATTGTTTCCAACTGTACGGAATGTTTGAGCAGGCGGATTTTGAACAGTGGATGTGTTACCGTTTCCAAAGTCCCAACTCCAAAGCACAGAAGCTGCAGCCAATCCATTCACACTTCCGTTGAATACAACACCAATGCCCTCACAACCTTCCGTGGCACTCTGTAAGATCTGGGCGTCAGGGATACTTAATATTGTTACAGTGTCTGATGATTGGTAAGTTCCAGAACAACCGGTTACTGTTTGCACAGTCAAAGTGGGAATATAATTACCAGGGTTTGCGTATACGTGTGTTGGATGTTGTTCTGATGATGTGGTGCCGTCTCCAAAATTCCACAAGTAAGATGAAATTGCATCTGTAGCAACACTCGTATTATTGAATACAACATTGCCGGATCTACAAAAACTATGATTCCCCATTTCAAATGCAGGATGCAAATTATTTACACGAATAGAGTCCCTTCCGCTTACCGGAACGATACAACCTGTGGCATCCTTTAATAATAGTTTTGGAAGGTAAACACCTTCTGTGGTGTATGTATGGTTTTGTGTAGCTACCATGCTCTGCAAAGTATTCCCATCGTTGAAATCCCATACCATTTCAGTAGTATTGATTACGTTAGCCTGTAAGGTTTTTAACAATGGAGTACAACCGGGAGAATTTGAGTAATTGAGCGTGCCACGCGGCCCATGTACAATAATTGCATGTTGATAGGTATCCGTACATCCACCGGGACCGGTAACTGTTACTTTTGCAGTATAATTTCCGGATATCGCATAAAAGTGAGACGGGTTATCGGTATTTGTAGAAGTACCATCACCAAAATCCCAAAGTTGTGACAAATAGTTTTGTGATGTGTTGTTGAAGTTTACAACAAGAGGAGGACAATTGCCCTCATAGGTATTTGCAGTGTATGATGCAATCGGATTTTTTACTTTAATGTAATTATCCCTGCGTAGTGAATCTGTACATCCAATGCTATTGGTAACATACAATGTAATTGAGTAGGTGCCCTGAGAGGGGTAAGACAATACAGGTGCTGCGACATTTGAAGTACGACCATCTCCAAAATTCCAACTGAAGCTTACATTAGGGCTGGTTGTACTGTTTATTAAATTGATGTTTGAGTTGACACAGGCCAATGTATCAGCCGTGTAAAAATTAGCGGCCGGTGAATTGATTCTGATATAGTTTTGACGACTCAAAATATTTTCACAACCAAAAGCGTCAATTATTCTCAACCTGACAGTATAGTTACCATTAGTGAGATATTGATGTGAAAGAGAAGTTTGATTGATTGTGGTATCACTTGACCCATCACCCCAACTCCATATTCTCTGAACGATGGCATTTCTACCATCTCCCGTGGAATTATCCGTAAATGCTACCAGACTATTGATGCAATTATTGGTATTTGTTGCAGAGAACAAAGATTTGGGTCCATTGACCTGTATGTAATTGTTTTTGGTTATAGTATCCTTACATCCATTTTTGTCTCTGCTCATCAGTTTTACTGTATAAATTCCGGTTGTATAGTAGATTTTTGTAACTGCTGTATCAGATCCGGTAATACCATCTCCGAATCTCCAGGTAAATGCACTAAAATAGTCGGGAGTAAAATTCGTAACCCTGAAATTAGTGGAGTTGGTACGGCAAATGGCCAAGGGATTTGCCTCAAAATCAGGCACCTCATTGGAAACCAGAATATTAAATGTTTTTGTCGCACTGCAATTATTTGTTGCGTTGTTTACCGTTAGTTTTACTGTGTATCTGCCTGAACTGTTGTAGGTATGCTCGGGGCTTTGTTCATCTGATGTGATACCGTCGCCGAAGTCCCAAAGCCAGCTTTCCGCACCAATAGATAAGTCGTTGAATTTTTTGGTTAGTCTTTGCGCACAATTATTGATGACAGAAAATTTTGCTATTGGTGCCAACACGGTTATGTACTGTGGGCGTATAAAAGTATCGGATGGGCATCCATTATCGAACGCCAGTAATTGAATATCAAAAATACCGGTATCAATAAATAGATGACTTGGTGACATTGCTGAAGAGAACGTATTGTCTCCAAATATCCAAAGCCAGTTATCAGCGGAATCAGCTGCAGGCGTTAAGTTATTGAATGTTACTGATTCAGAAGCACATGTTGTTGTGGTTACTGCTTCAAAAGACGGGTTAGGTTTATTACCCGCTTTTACTGCCTGCGGGTAAAATGCAGTATCTGTACAGCCACTTGCGGTTCTTATTATTACCTGAATATCATACTTGCCTCTTTGGCTAAAAGTGTGTGTAGGTGTTGATTCGGTTGATGTGCCACCATCACCAAAATTCCATAGATAAGAAGCTACGGCATCTCCTCCTGTAACAGAAAGACTAAAAGTATCGGTCAATGGAACACAACCGGGCTGCGGAAAGTGTGTCACACTCACAACAGGAAACTGTATTGTTACGTACGCTGTTCTTATAAGTGTATCAAAGCAACCACCACTGTTGCCCGCAATAAGTGAAACATCATATGAGCCCTCCTGCGTGTAAGTATGTTGTGGGTTTGCGCCATTAGATGTTTGGCCATCACCAAAATTCCACAAATAACTTGTGGTGTTGCTAGTATTTGATGTAAAACTTGTTACAAGTGGAGCCCGACAAGAAGATAAATTTGTTCCTGCAAAATTTGAAACGGGTTTTTGTACAATTTCAATACTTTGGGTTACGGAGTCCATACATCCTCCAAAATTGTCAATTTTGGTGATATAGAATATTCCGGGTGTGCTGAAGGAAACAACCGGACTTGGGTCATTGGTTGTTGTTCCATTGCTAAATCTCCATAGTGTTGAGCTGGGAGTTGGGCTTGAAGTACCGGTAAGCTGTATTAAACTATTTACACAAGCCCGATCCGGAGCTGTAAATGAAACAACATTGTTTTGTATGTTTATATAGTTATTTCTGCTGAGAGAATCGCTGCAACCACCTACACCTGTTGCTTTCAATTTTACACTATATGAGCCAGGATTTCTGTAGCTGTGTGTAGGATTGATCTCCGTTGATGAGGTGCCATCTCCAAACTGCCATAAGAAACTGATCGCTCCGGATGCCGTAGTTTGATTTTGGAATGTGGCATCAAATGGGAATGAGCAAGATGATGTATTGTTGCTTGAGAATGATATTGTTGGTTTGGGTATGACTTGAACATATCCATTTTGGGTTGAAGAAGCCGAGCAACCAAATGAATTTGATACCATAAGAGAAACATTGAAGTTACCCTGGCTTGTATATGTATGAACCGGGTTTGCTTCGGTACTGAAAGTTCCATCACCAAAATCCCATTGGCGAGTTTGAATTGTTCCCGAGCCTGCCGAGCTATTGTCTGTAAATGATACAGTAAGTGGGCCACAACCGTTATTATTGGATGCCGAGAACTGTATGTTTGGCTTCGAATAAACTGTAATATAGTTTGTACGTATCAAGGAGTCTGACCCTGCAGCATTGGTGGCAACCAGCTTAACAGTGTAAGTTCCGGGGTTCATGTAAACGGCAGATGGATTGCGGTTGCTAGATTGACTGCCATTACCGAGGGTCCATCTCCAGGATGTTGGATTACCCGTAGATTGGTCTGTAAAATTTACCAGTAAAGGGGCACATCCTGCTGCTGGAGTAGCAGAAAAATTTGTTGTTGGTCGCTGCCCAAAAGCAAAAAGGGCTGATAAAAATAACAGCACCATTGCCATGATGAGGCGACTCACTAATACTTGTATTTTCATGGGCACAGAAATTTGATCAAATAGATTTGATGTTTTTTTAAAGAGGTCACTAATGTAACTATTAACTGACAAAATGTGAAAATATTGTGAAAGAAACTGTGTTTTTTTATAATTCAGAGCTGATTAATACGATTTTTCTTCAATAAAATTAATTGGATTCAAAAATTTTGCAACATAATTTTGGGCCACAAGTTAAAAAATCATTCAACAATCATGACCGTTTCAAATGTTATCTCTTCGTTAGAATCCATAGCCCCACTTAGTTTACAAGAGTCGTATGACAATTCCGGCTTATTGGTCGGAAATGCAGGGTTGGTTTGTACAGGAGTACTGTTATGTTTGGATGTTACCGAAGAGGTAGTGAAGGAGGCAAGAGACAATAAATGCAATCTAATCATTGCGCATCATCCTGTTATTTTTTCCGGTATTAAAAAGCTGACTGGTAAAAATGATGCTCAGCGAGCCATTATGCTGGCAATAAAGGAGGATATTGCCATTTATGCCTGTCACACAAATATGGATAATGTTTTTTCAGGGGTCAATCATTATTTTGCATTAAAACTTGGGATAGCGAATTGTCGCATTTTATCTCCCAAAAGACAACTGCTCAGAAAACTGATGGTCTTTGTACCCAAAGATTCCTTAAATACACTTGAAAATGCGCTCTTTTCAGCAGGGGCCGGAAATATCAGCAAGTATTCTGAATGCTCTTTTACTACAGAGGGAACCGGATCTTTCAAGCCCAATGAGGGTGCCGATCCTACTGTTGGTAGCATTGGCCAGCGTCATACCGGAAAGGAGCAAAAACTCGAGGTCATTTATCCAATTTGGTCAGAGCAATCAGTATTGAAGGCCATGTGGTCTAATCACCCTTATGAAGAGGTTGCTTATGATATTATTTCATTGGAGAATGAACTGTTGAATACGGGATCAGGACTTATTGGCGAACTTCCTGAAGAAATAGATGAAGTGTCATTTTTAAGCCATTTAACCTCGAAATTTGATTTAAAAGTGGTAAAACATACCCGGTTATTAGGCAAAAAAATAAAAAAAATTGCCATTTGTGGCGGTGCTGGAGGGTTTTTGATGGCAGAGGCAGGCAGACAAGGAGCCGACATATTCATTACTTCAGATTTAAAATATCATGATTATTTTGAATGCCCAGGCAATATGATTCTGGCAGATATCGGCCATTTTGAAAGCGAACAGGCGACAATTGAACTTTTCTATGATGTATTACGGCAAAAATTTCCTACCTTTGCACTCCTTAAAACCGGCGTTAACACGAACCCTGTCTGTTATTTTACAACAAGTTAAATCAGTGTAAACGTTCTAAACAGTTAATACTTTATGGCATCTGTAAAAGATTTTTCCGTTCAAGAAAAATTATCTGCACTCATTCGTATTCAAAAAATTGACAGCAAGCTCGATCAAATTCAGATTTTGAAGGGAGAGCTGCCAATGGAAGTACGCGACCTCGAAGATGAAATTGCCGGATTGATGGCACGCCAAACCCGTATTGAAGAAGAGATCAACGGTATTCAGGAATTTATTGAACAAAAGAAGGAAGGTATTGCTGAAGCGCAGGCCTTAATAAAGAAATACAACAAACAAAGTGACAATGTAAAAAATAGTCGGGAGTTTGAAGCATTGAATAAAGAAATTGAAATGCAACAACTAGAGGAAAAGTTGTGCGAAAAGCATATCAAAGATGCAACCGAAGAATTGAATGATAAAGTTCGTCAGCTCGATCTGGCTAAAAAAGCAGTCGCAGCCAAAGATTCCAACTTGACCAGCAAAAAAGCTGAACTGGAAAAAATCATTAGAGAAACTGAGAAAGAGGAAACACAGTACAACAAAGTATTGTCTGAAGCGCGCGAAAAAACGGATGCTCGCTTACTCACGGGCTACGATCGTATTCGTGGAAACTTCCGCAACGGATTAGCTGTAGTACAAGTAGAGCGTGGAAGTTGTGGTGGTTGTTTTCACGCAATTCCGCCTCAAAAACAAAGTGAAATTCGTTTGCGTAAAAAAGTAATGACTTGCGAAAACTGTGGTCGAATATTAGCCGACAATGAATTGCACGAATCAGTTGAAGTGAAATAACTTTTACCAGCATATATAAAAAGCCCGCTTTTGAGCGGGTTTTTTTATTGAAAAAACTTCAGTCGACAATGCAATTTTTTTGAGTAATTTGCCTCATGCTTTCCCGATTATATATCCGCAATTATGCCATCATTCGTGAAGTGGACATTTCCTTCACGAAAGGATTCAATATCATTACTGGCGAAACAGGGGCAGGCAAGAGTATTTTGATGGGAGCCCTGAATCTGGTACTGGGAGAAAGAGCCGACAGAGCGGTAATTCCGGATGAAAAACAAAAATGTATTGTAGAAGCATGTTTTCAATTGACTACCTCTGATGTGCTGATCAGTTTGTTTGAAAAAGAAGATCTGGAATGGCAGGAGGAAACAGTTATTCGAAGAGAGCTGCAAGCAAATGGTAAATCGCGCAGTTTTATCAATGATTCCCCGGTTTCATTGGCACAATTAAAATCGTTGGGCACTCATTTGGTTGATCTACATCAGCAGTTTGATACAGCAGATATTGCTGCCACTGATTTTCAGACTGAAGTCATAGATACCATGGCGGATTGTATGAAGGAGTCTGCTCAATTACGCATAGACTATCGTGAACTTTCTGCCCTTAAAACGGATGTGGTTGAGAAAGAAAAAAAATATCAGGAGGCTTTATCTCAAAGGGACTATCATCAATTTTTATTTGAAGAATTGAATACTTTATCTCTTCGGGAAAATGAACTTGAATTGTTGGAGAAAGAGCGCAATTTGCTTACCCATGCCGATCATATTCGTCAAACGCTTCAGCAAGTTACAGATATGTTATCGGCAAGCGATATACCGGTGATACAGCAGTTGAAAACAATACTTTCAAAACTAGATACAGTTCAGAATTTTTCTTCGGGCATTCAGCAACAGATACCCAGATTGCAATCTGCTTATGAGGAGTTGAAAGATATTGCTTCGGAACTTTCTGTCGAAGCCGATGCGATTCAATCAGACGCCGGAAGGATTTTGGAGATAGAGGAACGATTGAATGCCGGATATAAACTGCAGAAAAAACATCAGGTACAGGATACGGCAGGATTATTGAAGATTCAGCATGAGCTGGAGAATTTATTGCAGCTATTTGAAATGAGCAATGATGAGTTGGATGTATTGAAAAAACTGGCAGCAGTTCGGGAAAAAGAATGTTTGGATCTTGCTATGATGATTTCAAAAAAACGAAAAGCCATTGTGCCTTCTTTTGAAAAATCAGTGAATGCCTTGCTTAAAAAACTGGGTATGCCCAATGCGGTTATTCGAGTGCAAATAGACGAGCAGGTTTTGGGTTTTCATGGTATCGACCACATTCAAATGCTGTTTGATGCCAACAAAAGCGGCAAGTTTGAATCTATTTCCAAAGTAGCCAGTGGGGGTGAATTGAGCAGGTTGATGCTTGCCGTTAAATCATTGGTAGCGGGAAAGATGGCATTGCCTACGATGATCTTTGATGAGATAGATACAGGCATCAGTGGAGAAGCAGCCAAACAGGTGGGCTTACTGATGCAGTCGTTGGCAGATGCCCATCAAATCATGGCTATAACCCATCAGCCTCAAATTGCTGCCAAAGCAAATAGTCATTATTTCATTTACAAACAAGAGCAAGAGGGCATCATACAAACTGCTGTTCGAAAGTTAAAAGATGAAGAAAGGGTAGAAATAATTGCCCAAATGATGAGTGGAGAAAAGCCAACTGCAACGGCGCTGGAAAATGCCAGAGAAATGGTTACAGGTAAAGAGTAGTACTGTATTTAATCATAATCAAGTAGTTTTGCAAATCAATTAATCAATCATAAAAAAACTCAGCATGGCACACGGATTATTACAAGGAAAAAAGGGAATCATTTTTGGGGCACTCGATGAAAAATCTATAGCATGGATTACAGCATTGAAATGTCATGAAGAAGGTGCTCAAATTGTGCTTACCAATGCACCCGTAGCCATGCGTATGGGAGAAATCAATAAACTGGCCGAAAAAATCAATGCGCCGGTTATTGCCTGTGATGTAAGTAATGGTGAGGATGTTGAAAATCTGGTTACCAAAAGTATGGAGCATTTTGGTGGCGGTTTTGATTTTATTCTACATTCCATTGGAATGAGTTTGAATGTTCGTAAGGGAAAGCACTATACCGAAATAGATTATGCACACAACCTTAAAACACTGGAAATTTCATCTATGAGTTTGCATCGTGTGTTGGCTTCATGTATGAAACATGATGCCATCAATGAGTGGGGAAGTGTGATTGCATTGAGCTACATTGCCGCACAACGTATTTTCCCGGACTACAATGAGATGGCTGATGCAAAAGCATTGCTTGAGAGCGTGGCACGCAGCTTTGGATATCACTACGGTGCAAAAAAACATGTGCGTATCAACACCATCTCTCAATCTCCAACCAGAACAACAGCCGGTAGCGGAGTAAAAGGTTTTGATGGATTTATCAACTATGCTGAAAAAATGAGTCCATTAGGAAATGCAAGTGCTGAGGATTGTGCAAAATATTGCGTGGCCATGTTCAGCGATTTTACCCGCATGGTTACCATGCAAAATCTCTTCCATGACGGAGGGTTTTCATTTACAGGGGTTACGAATGATGTGATTGAAAGGATGGGTTGAGTCAGTTAATCAGGTTCATTCAATTATCAACCATTCCATATACAAACACGCTTATTGCTCCATGGACTTTTACGAAATCATAGGACATCTTGGTTCTACTTTGAGCAGCATCACTTTTATGCCTCAGGTATATCAGACATGGAAGAGCAGGACAGCTAAGGATTTAAATACTGCTACACTCTTTATTGTTTTTATCAGCACCATTATTTGGGTGGTGTATGGAATCGGTAAAAATTTATGGCCGGTGATTATTTGCAACACGATCATTTGCACGCTATCGGTTTTACTGATATATTTCAAGTTTAGGTATAATGAGTAACAACTTTCATGTTTTTTATTCAAAATAAAAAGCCGTCAATTCAATTTGACGGCTTACGTTTTTTACAGATTTTAATCAGTATTCATCTTCATTAAAGAAGAAGTCATCCTGACTGGGATAGTCGGGCCAAATGTCTTCCAGGCCTTCATAAATTTCACCTTCATCTTCGAGTTCCTGCAGGTTTTCTATCACCTCTATCGGAGCCCCGCTACGAATGCTGTAATCGATCAGTTCATCCTTGGTGGCAGGCCAGGGTGCATCTTCAAGATGCGATGCCAGTTCTAGTGTCCAAAACATCGGTAAAAAGGGGTTTAATTTTTTGCAAATGTATAGTTTACGCTGAAATAAACAAAAGTGTTTTTTTACGGAGAAGAACTGCTTTTTCTCATATCTAAATTTTGCCTATTTACAAGCCGAAAAATGGTTATTTTTATTGTATGTTAACTGTCAGTCAGCTTGAAAAATCTTACGAAAATCGTCGAGTGCTTCGCGGGATAGATATGGAAATTAGAAAAGGTGAAATCGTATGTATCACCGGTGCATCAGGAGCAGGGAAAAGTACCTTGCTGCATATTTTAGGCACGCTGGATACTGCAGATAAAGGCAACATAAGAATCAATGAGGTTGATGTTACCTCTTTAAAAGGAAAGAAACTGGCTGCATTCCGTAATAAGCATATCGGATTTGTATTTCAGTTTCATCATTTGTTGCCGGAATTCACCGCTTTGGAAAATGTTTGCATACCCGGTTGGATTGCCAATAGAAAAAACAAGGAGGTGGAGACAAGGGCATTGGAATTATTGCATCGTTTAAAACTGGAGAAAATCGTGCATCAAAAACCATCTGAAATGTCGGGCGGTGAGCAACAGCGTGTGGCAGTTGCAAGAGCATTGATAAATTCACCTTCCATCATCATGGCGGACGAGCCTACCGGAAATCTGGATTCTGTTAATGCGGAGGAGATGCATAAATTATTCGCCGAATTGCGTGATGAGTTCCAACAAACATTTTTGATTGTCACTCACAATGAATCACTTGCTGCAATGAGTGATCGGGTATTGCATATGAGGGATGGGTTGATGGTGTGACGCAGATTTTTGATTTTTTAGTAGAGTAGCTATTAAAAACATTATTTATAAACTATTTTATGAAAAAGTTCTTTTTCTCTTGCTTGATATTGTTAGTTTTTTTTAACCAAGGGTTTTCACAAGTGGTAACTATTGGAACACAAGTGTGGGCTACCAAGAACTTAGATGTAGAAACCTTTCGAAATGGAGATACAATACCACAAGCAAAAACTGCTAAGGAGTGGGCAATTGCTGGTCAGAAGAAACTTCCTGCATGGTGTTATTATGAAAATAATCTGAAAAACGGCAAAAAATATGGAAAACTTTATAATTGGTTTGCAATTAATGACTCAAGGGGGCTAGCACCAAAGGGATGGCACGTTCCGACGGATGATGATTGGACTATTCTAGAGCAATACTTGGATAATGATGCGCCCCAAAAAATGAAAACAAAAACTGGGTGGAGTAGTTGGTATGATGGTCAGTCTTGTTCGCTATATAGCAGTAAGGAAATTTCAGGAAATGGGAGCAACACAAGTGGATTTTCAGCTATGCCTGGAGGATTTAGAAATGAACATGGTTTATTTAGTGACATCAGGAATGGAGGGCATTGGTGGAGTTCATCTGCTAATACTGATTATACTTTTTATACTTTCGCTCTATTGTCTAATGACGCATATTCTGGAGTAATGAGGAATACATTAGAAGGTGCGTATGGATTATCAGTTCGGTGCCTGAAAGATTAATGTAAAATGTATTTTAATAATGCAAATCAGCTTAGTAGAATACAATTAAAATTCTACCCATTCAACAATTTCCCAATCCTTTCAGCTACTTTTTCTGCACTAGGCAGCATCGCTTTCTCTAAAAGCATATTCATTGGCACAGCCGGAACATTAAGTGCTCCCAGCACTTCTACGGGAGCATCCAGTTTTTGAAAACAGGCTTTGGATATTCTGCCGGCAAGTGCTTCGGCAAAGGAATTATTTTGTTGTTCTTCTGTAAGTATCAAACATTTTCCGTGCAAACTTACCCGATCAAATATCATGTCTTCATCCAATGGATATAAAGTGCGCAAATCAATAATTTCCACTTGTTGATTAAATTGTTTAGCAGCCGCTTTCGCCCAATAAACTCCCATCCCATACGTCACAACACAAATAGATTCACCATTATGGATATTGTCATCGCTGGCATGTAAAACGATGGAAGCTTTTCCCAATGGGAGGACATAATCCTTGTCTGGTTCAGTCGTTTTTGCATCTTCGGTACCCGGTACTTTACTCCAGTACAATCCTTTATGTTCCAGCATCACTACAGGATTTGGATCCAGAAAAGCAGCTTTCATTAATCCTTTCATATCGGCAGCATTGGAAGGATAGACCACTTTAATTCCTTTGATGGTTAACAATGTACTCTCTACACTACCACTGTGGTAAGGACCACCACCGCCATAAGCTCCAATGGGAACACGAATCAAAGTTTGCACGGGAAATTTTCCGCAACTTAAATAACAGCTTTTGGAAATTTCTGTAACCAATTGATTGAAGCCCGGGTAGATATAGTCAGCAAATTGAACTTCAACAATTGGCTTAACACCTACAGCACTCATGCCAACTGTAGAGCCGATGATGTAAGCTTCCTGTATAGCCGTATTAAATACGCGATGGTCACCAAACTGTTCACCTAAAGTGGCTGCTTCACGAAATACGCCTCCCAGTCTTTTCCCCACATCCTGTCCGTATAATACAGCTTCAGGAAATTCTTCCATAATTTCGCGAATCGCAAATAATGCCGCATCTACCATCAATACTTTTTCTTTGTTTGAAGGTGTACGGTTTCCTTTTTCTTCTGTTATTGGAGTTGGAGCAAATACATGCGATTCAATCGTAGCCGGGTCTGGTTCTGAAGCATTTTTTGCTTTTTCAAAATCAGTCGTTACTTCCAATGCGGTTTCTTGCTCTATGTTTTGTATCTCCTGCTCGCTGATTCCGTTTTTGGTTAGCAGTAGCCGCAAAAGTGGGCGAGGATCTCTCTCTAAAGATTTCTGAAGCTCTGCATCAGTCCGATAAAAGTCTTTACGTACCCCACTGGTATGATGGCCCAGCAATGGCACTTTTGCATGTACCAGCCAGGGTTTTCTGTTTGTGCGAACATCTTCCACCACTTTTTTCATGGTATTGAAAGATTCATTGAAATCACTACCGTTGATGCTTATACGCTGAATGCCTTTAAATCCCTCAATGAAATCATAGGCATTGGAGGTACGCGCTTCGCTTGAGGTAACACTGATACCCCAGTCGTTATCCTGCACAAGATATATGATGGGCAATTGATGCAGTGCTGCAAATTGAAATGCTTCACTCACTTCGCCTTCAGTTACAGAGGCATCGCCCAATGAACATATGATAACGGGTTTGTCGCCGGATGATAATTGATTGATTTTTTCGAGATATTGAATTCCCTGCGCCAAACCTGTAGTAGGAATTGCCTGCATACCTGTAGCACTGCTTTGGTGGATGATGTTGGGTGCATCGGCTCCCCGATAATTGGGATGATTGTAATATTCTCTACCTCCGGTAAAAATATCATCTCCTTTTGCAAGCAATTGAAGCATGAGCGTGTAAGGAGAAAATCCCAAGCCAAGCATGATGCTTTCATCGCGGTAATAAGGACTTACATAATCGCATGGCTTGAGTTGAAAAGCAGTAGCCAATTGAATGGCTTCATGTCCGCATGAAGTACTGTGTACATATTTACAAACCTGCCTATTGGCCTCATAGGTATCTGCCATGTGTCCGGCTAAACACATTAGGCGATAGGCTTTGAGGAGGATGTCGGTAGGTAGAGACATGAGAAGTTATAGGTTCAATGTTTAAAGTTCAAGGTTGAAACTTAATATTTGAGCGACGCTATCTTACTTCATTTTAAATGTCTCCAAAAACTTCGTAGTGAAATTACCTTTGCGAAAATCTTCGTTTTGCATCAACTGTAAATGAAAGGGAATGGTTGTTTTAACACCTTCAATCACATATTCGCTGAGTGCACGGTACATGGTATCGATGGCCTCTTCACGAGTTTGAGCAACAGAAATCAATTTCGCAATCATACTATCGTAATAGGGTGGAATCACATATCCGGCATACACATGACTGTCAACACGCACTCCATGTCCGCCTGGCGTATGAAGTACTGTTATTTTACCGGGACTCGGACGAAAATCGTTGTATGGATCTTCTGCATTGATGCGGCACTCAATGGCGTGCATGGTTGGGTAATATGATTTGCCTGAGATTTTTTCTCCGGCAGCTATTTTGATTTGTTCTTTAATAAGATCGTAGTTAATGACTTCTTCTGTAACGCAATGTTCTACCTGAATACGGGTATTCATTTCCATGAAATAGAAATTGCGGTGCTTGTCTACGAGGAATTCAATGGTACCAACGCTTTCATAATTGATGGCTTGGGCTGCTTTGATGGCAGCGTTACCCATTCTTTCACGAAGCTCATCGGTCATGAATGGAGAGGGTGATTCTTCCACTAATTTTTGATGGCGACGTTGAATGGAGCAGTCTCGCTCGCTGAGGTGACAAACATTGCCATATTGATCGCCTGCAACTTGGATTTCGATATGACGAGGTTCTTCCACGAATTTCTCCATGTAGATACCATCATTTTTGAATGAAGCTGCTGCTTCTGCTTTGGCAGTTTCGTAAGCTCTTTCTAAATCTTTTTCTTCCCATACTACACGCATCCCTTTACCACCGCCACCGGCGGTAGCTTTGAGAATAACCGGATAACCTACTTCTTTGGCTGATTTTTTGGCATGATCCACACTCTGCAACAAACCCTCTACACCCGGAACAACAGGAACACCAGCTTTGATCATCGTTTCTTTAGCGGTGATCTTATCGCCCATCGAATTGATCATATCAGGCGTGGGGCCAATAAACTTGATGCCGTGTTCGGCACATATTTTAGCGAATTTGCTGTTTTCGGCAAGAAAGCCATAGCCAGGATGAATCGCATCGGCATTAGTGATTTCAGCCGCCGACATGATATGCGGAATATTAAGATAACTGTCGCCACTTGCAGGTTTACCTATACATACAGCTTCGTCAGCAAATTTCACATGCAAGCTTTCTTTGTCGGCTGTAGAATAAACGGCTACCGTTTTAATACCCATCTCACGACAGGTACGAATCACACGAAGGGCAATTTCGCCTCTGTTGGCAATCAATATTTTTTTGAACATAGCAATAAATTAAGTGAAGAGTAAAAAAACCTTCTATTAGCTTGGATCAACCAGGAACAGAGGTTGGTCATATTCAACTGGACTTGCATCGTCTACCAATACTTTTACGATACGTCCTTTTACTTCGCTTTCGATTTCGTTGAAGAGTTTCATGGCCTCAATGATGCAAAGTACTTTACCGGGTGTGATGACATCATCTACATTGGCAAAAATGGGTTTGCCTGGTCCAGATTGACGGTAGAACGTGCCAATCATTGGGCTTTTAATAGTAATGAAGTTATCATTTTTTGCTTCGGCTTTTGGTGAAGCAGGAGGTGCAGCTACAGGTGCCTGCGCGGGTGCCGGTGCCGAAACCGCGGCCGGAGCGTATGAAGAAGGAACATTGGCAACGATATGTTGTGCAGGGTCCTTTTTTTGTTTGATGGTAATTTTTTTACCATCTTCTTCGATAGTAATTTCTCCAATAGAGGTTTTGTTGATCAGTTTTACCAGCTCTGCGATGTGCTTGATATCCATAGATAATTATTTTGAGACGCTAAGGTAGGAAAATGCCACTACAACGTTGGTAGTAAAATGCGCTAATTTTCAAAAAACAGGAAAAATCGGTCAAAAATGCTCTCGATTGGGATGAATTTTGAAGATTTTTGACCAAAATAACCTGGTTTATTAATATTAAAATAAATAATCAGTCATGCTGGATAATTTATTACATATTCATATTTTACTCAACTTATAAACCAGTAATTCCTTAATACTATTCTACTATTGATGACAAACTTTTTGCTCAAAAAATATTTTCATAAATCTTTCTTATAAAAAAAGGTTCAAAAAGTTTTTAACTCTTTGAACCTTCTTAAATATGACGTCAAATTTATTTTTACTTGAATTGCTCCGCAATCCCTGAAGCCAACTCGCTCATTTTCTTTAATCCATCTTCAGGAAGATTTCCTTTTTTAAATTCGGCAAGGATATCGGCATGTTTACTTTCCATCTCCAGTAAGAATTGCTCTTCAAATGCTTTCACATTTTTCACAGCCACATTTTTCAACAATCCCTGAGTACCGAGGTAAATAATTGCCACTTGCTTTTCAACAGAGAATGGAGTGTATTGAGCTTGCTTAAGTACTTCCACGTTACGGGCACCTTTATCAATTACGTTTTTAGTAGCAGCGTCCAGGTCTCCACCAAATTTAGAGAATGCCTCCAGTTCACGATATAAGGCTTGATCCAACTTTAATGTACCGGCTACCTTCTTCATCGACTTGATCTGTGCGTTTCCACCCACACGACTTACAGAGATACCTACGTTGATCGCCGGACGAATACCAGCGTTAAACAGGTTACTCTCCAGGAAGATTTGTCCGTCGGTGATTGAAATTACGTTGGTTGGAATGTATGCTGATACGTCACCTGCTTGCGTTTCAATGATTGGCAATGCTGTTAATGATCCACCACCTTTTACCAGATGCTTGATGGATTCAGGTAAATCATTCATTTGCTTGGCTATTTCATCTTTAGCAACCACTTTTGCGGCGCGCTCCAATAAACGACTGTGCAAATAGAACACGTCACCAGGGTATGCTTCACGGCCCGGTGGACGACGAAGTAAGAGAGATACCTCACGATAAGCCACCGCTTGCTTAGATAAATCATCATAAATGATCAAAGCAGGACGACCAGTGTCACGGAAGAACTCTCCAATAGCAGCACCTGCAAATGGCGCATAGAACTGAAGTGGAGCAGGATCGGATGCAGAGGCGGCAACGATGGTTGTGTATGCCATTGCTCCGTTTTCTTCCAATGTTTTCATGATTCCAGCAATGGTAGAAGCTTTCTGGCCAATTGCTACGTATATGCAATAAACAGGTTTCCCTGCTGCGTAAAATTCTTTTTGGTTGATAATGGTATCAATTGCAATCGCGGTTTTACCGGTCTGACGGTCTCCAATGATCAACTCGCGTTGTCCGCGACCGATAGGGATCATTGCATCAATCGCTTTGATACCTGTTTGAAGCGGTTCTTTTACCGGCTCACGGAAGATTACACCAGGAGCTTTACGCTCCAATGGCATCTCATACAATTCGCCTTTCAATGGGCCTTTACCATCTATTGGTTCACCGAGTGTGTTGATAACACGACCACTCATACCTTCACCAACTTTGATAGAGGCAATGTTTCCGGTACGTTTTACTTTATCTCCTTCTTTAATTTCACTGCTGTCACCCATCAATACCACACCCACATTGTCCTCTTCAAGGTTCAACGCAATGGCACGAACCCCGTTATCGAACTCAACAAGCTCGCCAGAGCGAACATTGCTAAGCCCATAAATACGGGCAATACCATCACCTACCTGAAGTACAGAGCCTACTTCGTCAAGGCTTGCACCTACATTAAAGTTGCTTAATTGCTGGCGCAGAATCGCCGAAATCTCATCTGGTTTTATTTCTACCATAATTTAAAATATTGAGCGTGAAAGTTGAACAGTTATGTTTTTATGAACAACTTCACCAACGCGGGTTTGAAATTGGGTGCAAAGGTAGGGCGAGAGGGGCGATTGACAAAAAAAAGGGCTTTGTTTGATTCAAAAAACAGTAAAATTTTTGACTTGGTGTATTTATTCAGTAAAAATGTTTAATAAACCCGCTAAAATTATCCTTGCGGAGGTACAATTAACAGGCCAAGGCGAGAAAAATAACGTAATTTTCGCCCCATTTTCAAAACCCAACTATTTATGAAGCATTTTTTCCTGATGATTCAGTCAATGATTTTATTTTCAGTGATTTTTCTAATCACAGAAAATTTATTCGCTCAGACTGACAACAATATTGTTGCCCGCCGTTTGCTCGATGCGAATGCGCAAAAAATTGGCCTGACAAAATACGACCTTTCGAATACGATTATCAGCGATTCCTATTTTGATAATATTTCGGGTGCTCAATTGGTTTATGCCCAGCAATCCTATAAGGAAATTCCAATTTTTAATCAGCTTCAAGTACTTGCCTTTAAAAATGAAAAAATTGTTTCCAACAAAGGAGGCAGGTTAAAATCTGTTGAAAAACTTGCAGGTAACCTTATTGGCATCCCATCTGTATCAGCTGCTGAGGCAGTAAAAGATGCATTGCGTGATAGAAAAATTCCATTTTCCGGCGAACCTGTTGTCATAGGCAGTGAACAAAACGGCCGTTTTATCAGATTCAATGATATGGGGGTATCTCATGAATCCATTACGGCTCAACTGATGTGGGTTCCTGTCAATGATGCGAGCAAATTAGTGCTGGCATGGCAAGTGTATGTTGTGCCAAAAATATCTTCCGATTATTGGCTGATTAGAATCAATGCAATTGATCATTCAACTGTTGGGGTGAATGACTTGACAGTTTATTGCAATTGGGATGATCCTGCAAAAAAATCGTTTTGCTCATCAGAATTATCTAAACAGGAGCAAACTGAACAAGCTAGTGTGACTGTAAAGGGATATCATTTTGGCGAGGACCGAATAAATGATTTATCTCCTTCTATTATTGAAAATGCAACCTATCGTGTGATTCCTTTTCCTGCTGAGAGTCCGATCCATACGGGTGGGGCTCATGCGTTAGTTACCAATCCTTGGTCTGCCGCACCCGGAAATGCTACTTCTTTGAAATGGCATAACAATGGAACAGCAGATTTCAATATCACAAGAGGTAACAACGTTTTTTCTCAGGAAGACAGAAATGCTGACAATGTTCCGGGATCACCCGCAGCATCCACAACTACAACAGATCCATTGAATTTTGATTTTACTCCAAACTATACTGTTACACCTACCCAAACCACTCCAAATCGCAATCAACAATTTGCTATTACCAATTTATTTTATTGGAATAACATTATCCATGACCTGAGCTATCAATATGGCTTTGATGAGGTTTCCGGAAATTTTCAGGCGTCTAACCAGGGGCGAGGTGGTGCAGGCAATGATTATGTGATTGCAGATGCACAAGATGGCAGTGGTACCAATAATGCAAATTTTGCAACACCTGCAGATGGTTCAAGTGGTCGTATGCAAATGTATTTATGGAATGGAAATCCTCAGAAAGATGGCGATCTGGATAATGGTGTTATCTGCCATGAATTTGCTCACGGCATCAGTAATCGTTTAACCGGTGGGCCGGCTCAGGCAGCCTGTTTGCAAAATGCAGAGCAAATGGGAGAGGGCTGGAGCGATTATTTTGGATTGATGTATACTCAAAACTGGGCAACTGCTACACTCACTACCGGATTTAGTTCCCCACGTTCAGTGGGTGTATACGCAGCAGGGCAGTCTGTCAATGGTATTGGAATTCGATCAAAGCGTTACAGCACAAATTTTGCAGTTAACAATCTAACAATGGGCACCACAGTTGATGCTCAACAACATAACCGTGGTGAATTATGGTGCGCTACCTTGTGGGATATGACATGGAATATCATAAATCAAGTGGGGGCAATCAATACTAATTTATACGATCCAAATGGTAACGGAGGTAATAGCATTGCCTTAAAATTAGTGATGACCGGCATGAAGTTGCAGCCGTGTAGTCCCGGTTTCATTGATGGAAGAGACGCTATTCTTCAGGCAGATCAGATATTGTACAATGGAGCCCATAGTTGTGCTATTCGCGAAGCTTTTAGAAGAAGGGGTATGGGAGCTTTTGCATCACAAGGATCTTCAGGTAGTGTATTGGATCAAACTCCAGACTTTTCTCTGGCTAGCGCCAAACTGGAAATGACACAAAGTACTCCAGAGGTGATGGAAGGAAATGAAGTTACTTACTACAATAAATTAACAGCAGGGCCTTGTGCCGCTGTTACAAATTTCCTGTTGACAGACACTTTGCCTGAAAATGTGACCTATGTAAGTGGGGGAACTTATGATGCAACGAATCGTGTGGTGAGCTTCCCGGTTAATCTGGTTGCAGGAGAAACTCAAACTTATAGTTTTACTGTTAAAGCAAATGACGGCTCATATTATCCTACAATCACCCTATTCGAAGATCCGGTGGTTGATGCGTCTATTCCTTCAACTTGGACAGCTTCAACAACCACAACTACCTCATGGACCGGAACATCTGCTCGCTCTATGAGCGCACCAAATTCCTATTTTTCGGGCAATACGGACGTTCAATCCGATCAGCAACTAACATTATCAAATGCAATTGCATTAGGCAATAATCCTCCTCCGCTTGTTTTTCGTCATTGGTTTAACTCTGAGAGCAAATATGATGGTGGGGTTTTAGAATTCAGTACAAATGATGGTACAACCTGGACTGATGCTCAGGCAAATATTTATGCGGGAGGTTATACAGATGTGATGGATGCCACCACTTTATTGAATGGTCGCAGAGCTTGGACAGGTAATTCAGGAGGAAATTTTATTAAAACAAAAGTAAACTTGCAGCCTTTTGCCAATCAGAGTATTAAATTCAGATTTCGTTTTACCAGTGATGTTGGTACGAGCATCGAGGGCTGGTATGTTGATGATATCACCATTAAAAATCAGGCCTCTATTGAGATGCAGTCGAGCTTGTTTAATAGTACTGGCACACGCGTAAGTCTTAATGACACCATTACGATCATTACGGAAAGACCAAGTTGTATCAATGCAACCATTTCTACGCAGCCACAAAATGTGAACGTTTGTGTGGGTAGTGACGCTGTGATTTCTGTGCAATCTGCCGGTACTAATAATAGTTTCCAATGGCAATTGAGTACAAATGGCGGAGCAAGTTTTAGCGATATTGCAGGAGCTATTAACTCAACCCTTACAATCAACTCAGTTAATGCCGGTGATAACAATAAACGTTATCGGGTGGTTGTCAGCAATGCATGTCCGTCTTCTGTAACATCCAATGCGGTTACTTTATCTGTAAATACTCCTGCCTCTTTCATTAGCCAGCCTGTTTCTCAAACAATTTGCGCAAATGAAAATGCTTCATTTTCAACTACAGCAAGCGGCTCTTCTAACCAGTATCAATGGCAGGTGAGCACCGATGGGGGGTCAAGTTTTACAAATATCAGCGGAGCGAATAATACTACACTCATCATAAACAATGCCTCTGCATCACTGAACAATAACGTGTATCATCTGGTGATTACGGGTTGTAGTCCAATATCTGTTATATCTGACAATGTAACGCTTACTGTGAATAGCCCTGTTGACATTACTACACAACCTTCATCTGTTGCTGCTTGTCCGGGAGAGAATGCAAGTTTTGCAGCAGTAGCAACAGGTACCAACTTGACTTATGAATGGCAGGTGAGTACAGACGGTGGTATCAATTTTGTAAGCATACCTGGCCAAACAAATGCACAACTTAATTTAACCGGGGTTACCATTTCGCAAAACAATAACCAGTACAGAGTTAAAGTTGTCAGTACCATATGTCCAAGAACACTCAATTCTTCACCTGCTACTCTAACTGTAAATAACAGCGCACTCATACTCACCCAGCCTACAAACAATAATAATGTTTGCCCGGGAAGTAGTGTAACCTTCAACGTTAGTGCTATCGGCACTGGGCTGACATATCAATGGCAAGCAAGTACAGACGGAGGAAATAACTTTTCAAATATAAGTGGTGAAACCAATACAAGTATTACATTAACAGGCATCACTCCGGGTATGAACGGAAATCAATATCGTGTCTTAGTAAGCAGTTCCTGCTCCGCAACTGCTTTGGAGTCAAATCCGGCTGCACTCTATGTTTTTACCCCGGCTTCCATTACATCTCAGCCTGCAGCACAGCGCGTGTGTCCAGGTACCAATGCATCTTTTTCTGCCGCTGCATCGGGGTTAGGTACCACATATCAATGGCAGGTAAGTACTGACGGCGGTATTAACTTCACAAATCTGAATGGGGAAACAACTACAACACTTTCACTCAATGCTGTAACACTCACCATGAACAACAATCGTTATCGATTGATCGCTACCGGTACTTCTTGTGGAAGCGCAACTTCCTCGTCAGCGCTTTTAACAGTAGTAACTCCTGCTACTATTACTTCACAACCAACGGATATAACAGTATGTAGCGGCAAAGACGCCATATTCCTGACAAATGCAATTGGAACAGATCTTAGTTATCAGTGGCAGCATAGTACTGATGGCGGTACAACATTTACCGATTTGTCCGGTGCAACAGCTTCGGCATATACAGCCCAGGCAGTATCGATGAGCATGAATAGCCATCATTACAAAGTGATTGTTACCGAACAAACCTGTGGCAGTATCACTTCAAACATGGTAACGTTAACAGTAAAAGAAACACCTGCGGTTAGTATTACAGCGAGCCCATCAAACGTAATTTTCGTTGGAGATAATACCACATTGAGCATTAATGGAACTTCGTCGGGAACAATTGCATGGTATTATAACAATGCTATAATTACAGGCCAAACGGGCAACAGTATTACTGTGTCATACAATCAAACGGGAAATTATTTGGCAATGTTAACTGGAATTAATGGTTGTGTCGGTATTTCAAATATCATTGAAGTTCGTGATTCTGTTCGAAGTGCATCTTTTATTTATCCCAATCCTTCATCAGATAATATTGTTTACGTACGGATGGATGAAAATATTACAGGAAGCACATTGCGTAGTGTAAAGATTTTTGATGGTAAAGGAGCTAAGGTTTTTGATAAATCTTTCAATGTTACTACTCCAAATCAGGTGGTTGATATTTCCATTATTCACCTGGCATCAGGAATTTATTATCTCGAAATTCTCGATAATAATGGAAAGCAAATTAAAAAAGGTAAATTGCTTGTTCATTAACAACAAAAATTAAATGTCAAAAAAAATCATCTTTTTTATCTCGCTTATCATCATTCTAAATTCTTGTACAAAGGAGTCAAACAACAGCAGCAGTACTGAATCGCTTTTTATGGCCTTCAAAACACCAGATTGGGAAAGAACTGTACCCTGTGAACTTTTGGTCTTTCCTCCTAATCCAATTAATGATAGCACTTCACTTGCTTATGCTCAATCTGCTTCAACGAATCATTACTTTTATCTTACCTACCCACTCGACAGTTCTGAGATGACAAGGCCTGGAAATTTAAAGAGATATCCTATTGCTGACTATGGCGCAAACACTCAGCCATTTGAGTTTTCACAAAAATTACCGATGGATGCGAATAGTTTAAATGATCTAACCAGAAGACTGGCAAGTTTGGAGGGATTTAATGCATCTTCTTTTAATGAAATTCAATCTATTAAATACATAAGCTCCGATAACCAGCATCCCACATTTATCATAAAAGGAATTTATGCACTGCAGGCGCAGCATGTGGCAAGCAATCCATTGGTGATAAAACCTGTTTCCGGGTCTTATGCACTGGAAGTAAAAACCACGAGAAACTAACAGATAATTTTTATTATCAGATTCATAAACAGGTGTATGTCTGCCAATTCTTTCAAAAATAAAAGCACTCAAAAAGCAGGCGATTCTGAACATCGTCGAAAAATTCTGTTTAATATTGGCAAATACGATGCTGCCGTTGTGCAGGGCAAAAAACAATTTTCTCAACTCGAAACTGCGCGCGAACAAGCCAAGAACATCAAATGGTCTGCCATTGAAAACCTGGATGCTCATCTGGAGTCTTTCGAGGCAAATATAACAGCAAGAGGTGCAAAGGTAATCTGGGCTGAAACTGCAGAAGAAGCCATTACACACATTCTTTCTATCTGTCGTGAAAAGGATTGTCGGACTGTAGTTAAAAGCAAAAGCATGGTCACAGAGGAAATTCACCTGAATCATGCACTAGAATCAGCCGGAATAGAAAGCGTTGAAACCGATTTGGGAGAATACATTCAGCAACTGGATGGTGAGCCACCTTACCATATTGTTACACCTGCCATGCATAAGAGCAAGGAGGATGTTGCCAAATTGTTTTCCGAAAAACTGGGTACAGACCCAGCACTTACTCCCGAACAACTCACATTGACCGCTCGGAATATTCTGCGTCAAAAATACACCGATGCAGAAATCGGCGTTACAGGGGCCAATTTCATCATCAGCGATATCGGGGCCATTGCTATTACCGAAAATGAGGGTAATGCACGATTGAGTTGCGCATTCCCTAAAACGCATATTGTTGTTGCAGGTATTGAAAAAATGATTCCTTCCGTTCAAGATCTTGGGTTGTTTTGGCCACTGCTTGCTACCTACGGTACAGGCCAAAAAATGACCGTGTACAATACAATTGTTACTGGTCCACGAAAACCCAATGAAACCGATGGTCCTGAAGAAATGTATGTGATCCTGCTTGATAATGGTCGTACAAATATTCTTGCCAACACACGTATGCGTGAAAGCCTGTACTGTATTCGTTGCGGCGCCTGTCTCAATGCCTGCCCGGTTTATAAAAATATTGGCGGCCATGCGTATGAAACTACTTACAGCGGTCCCATAGGCAGTGTAATCTCTCCCCATTTGTCAGGGCTTAAATCATACAAACACCTCAGTTACGCATCATCACTTTGCGGTAATTGTACTGAAGTATGTTCGGTAAAAATAAATCTACATGAATTGTTGCTTGAAAATCGATACGAAGCAGCTGAGGGCGGTATGAATGATTTTTCAGAAAACCTTTCCTGGAAAGGATGGAGAGTGGCCATGCTCAACCGCAGATGGATGGATGCATTGAATGGAAATATAAAAAGTAAATGGGTGAATGCTTTCTTCGGTGTATGGACCAAAGAGCGAGGCGAATTGACTTTTCCGAAAAGTTCATTCAGCAAACTTTGGAAAGAACAGCAACAAGAAAAATAAATGTATTGCGATGATTGTTGTATTCACAGAAAAATCAACAAACCGACTTCAATATGTATGTCAGTTTATTTTTGAAGAACAACTTGGATTGTCATTTCAAATAGTTGAGAATGTAAATGACATACCAACGCAGACATCAATCATCATTAATTACAGTGATCAAGAAATTTCCAACACGACTGTTAACGTAAAGCCACATGGTTTGTTGCATGAGACAGGTATAAGGGCACAAAATCCTGTAGTTCGTAAATTGACTGATGATTATTTTGTTTTTTTTGAAACAGACAATGAATCTTCATACAGGTTTGATATTTTTTCTGCTATTTTTTATTTGATTTCGCGCTATGAGGAGTACTTGCCACATACAAAGGACATGTATGGAAGATATGCTCATGAAAATGCACTGGCATTTCAAAATGGATTTTTAAACATTCCGCTGGTTAATATTTGGATCAATCAATTTGCAGATTTTCTCAAAAGCAAACGCTCAACTCCAGTCATTAAAGAGCGAACTTTTAAAACACTCTTTTCCTACGACATCGATATGGCCTGGTCCTATAAACACAAAGGATTCTGGCGTAATCTGGCCGGATTTTGTAAAAAACCGGATATGAAAAGATGGAAGGTATTGTTGGGTATGGAGCCAGATCCTTTTGATACTTTTGAAAAGATGGACTTGTTGCATCTGCAAAATAAAACGGAGTGTATCTATTTCTTTTTAATTGCCCGTAGACTCAGCCGATATGATAAAAATATTCGGCTGTTTAAAAAATCGATGCGTTCATTGATTCAACAACATGCATTAAAATATAGGGTAGGGATACATCCATCCTGGCGCAGCAATCAAAACGATCATGTACTTCAAAAGGAAATCAGAAGATTGTCTTCGCTCATCAATAAGTCTGTGACTGAATCAAGACAGCATTATGTTAAATGGGAAATTCCAAATAGTTTTCGTCAGCTTATTGAAAATGGAATCACTGATGATTACAGCATGGGATATGGGAGCATCAACGGATTTCGTGCATCTGTCACCAGCCCATTTTTTTGGTACGATTTACCACGAGAAGAAGTGACTCCACTTAGATTGCATCCTTTTTGTTTTATGGATGCAAATTGTCACTTTGAACAAAAACTAACTATCGAAGAAGCTTCAAAGGAGTATCAGTATTACTTCAACATCTCCAAAAATCATGGGACAGCATTCATACCCATTTTTCACAATCATTTCCTCGGAAGCGAACCCGAATTTGCAGGCTGGGGGGAATTGTGGAAGGAGATGGTAATTAATACGCAATCTGTTTAGAAAAAAGACTATTAAAATCTATTTAAATTCATATTTCCGCCTCGATCTCTGCATCTTTCCTCTTCACGCTTTTGTTTACAATAAAAACTCCGGCCAATGTAAAAATCGTACCAAATAAGATAGATGGTGTCAATGTTTCGTTTAGTGTGAAAGATGCGGTTATAGATGCTACAATTGGATTGATATAAGCGTATAGTGATGACAATGCAGCAGGCAGTGTTTTAAGTGAATATAAAAAAGCGATGAAAGCGAGAACAGAACCTACGATGACCAGATAACAAATCATAAGCCAGGAGTGAGTTTCAATAGAGGCAAGTGGGATATGGTCGCCTGTAACCATTACAATAAAAGTAGTGAATAGGCAACCTAAAATCATTTGCCAACCCATTGAAAAATATGGATTCAGTCCTGTGTCCTTACGAGCCAATAAAATACTGCCCACACTCCATGAAAGCATAGCTATCAGAGAAGCCAACAGGCCCCAGATTGCTTTCATGCCAAATGAATCTTTCATTCCAAACTGCCCGATTAAAAACAATACTCCGGTAAAGCCAATCAGCATTCCCAGCCACGTAAGTCGGGTTGTATTTTTCTTTTTTAATAAATGCGTTTCTATAAGCACTACACACATCGGATACATCGCACCTATCAATGAAGCCAATCCTGTTGGTATATAATGCAAACCCCAGGTGCTCATACCATTTGCAATAACAAACAATAGAACAGCCATCATAACCAAATAGCCGAATTGTTTGAAATTCGGCAGAGCCATTTTTTTAAAAAATAAAAAATAAACAAGAAAGATACTGCCAGCTAAAAATTGACGGATAGCAGCAATTTCCAATCCGGGTACTTTTTTTAAAGCCGATTTACTGGCAACCCAGGTGGTGCCCCACAAAATGCTGGTCGCTGCCAAAGCCAGATATCCCTTGTTGCGTTGAGATGATGACATATTGAGGGCTGCAAGTTCTTAATTTTAATTCACATAATTCAATTGGTTCACAACAAAGATGAATGCAAAGCGTACACAATGCAAAAAATCAATGAGCAGATAATGCTACTCCAAAAAAATTGTTTTTGCTTATTAATCAATCCCCATCCTAAAAAAATAATCATCGCAAATAAAAATATTGTTGTTAATGCATTGGCAAATATATCATGTGTAACTGCTCCAGGCAGTTTTGAAAAAAACAGCATGCTTTTTTCAAATGCGATTAATAATTTCTCTGTGACCCAACCTAAATTTTCATAAAAAAAATGAATTGGCGCTAAAACAATGAGCGCTATCTCCATGAACAATATCACAGTAGATAATGGCACAGCCAATAGATTACTTGGTAAAAAATAGTTTGGAAATTGATGAAAATAATACAGACATATTGGCAGTGTCATGATTTGTGCGGCTATCGTGATGCTCATCATTTCCCAGATTTTATCAAACAACCTGCTTTTGGCTTTAACCAAATGGTAAATGGGTTTTTGTAACCATACAATTCCAATAATGGCTAAATAACTTAATTGGAATCCAATATCCCATAATAAATAAGGGTTATAACAAAGTAGTACAAATGCAGAAACGGCCAGCATGTTATGGAGCATAATATCCCGTTTCATTGCTTTTCCAATTATGATAAAGGTATACATGACCGCACTGCGCAAAACAGAGGGAGATGCACCACATAGTAAGGTGAATGTCCAAAGAAATGATAATATCAATACGGCTTTTATCCAGTTGTACTGTCGTAAAAAAGGAATCAATTCCAATATCCATGACAGGGAAATAAACAGCAATCCCAGATGCATTCCCGAAATGGCAATGATATGTACAATGCCGGCATCCGTATATATTTTTACCTGCAACTTGTCCATGTCATTACGATAGCCAATCAGCAAGGCCTCTGCCAAAGCGAAGGATGAGCTGTCGTGAATGGCTCCTCTCAGTAAGCCGATTGTTTTCTTTTGCAGTTGTTGTATCAGATTTTGAATGGGAGGATGATCATTATTTGTGCAAATAAAATAATCGTTATTACGAATATAAGCGGTGTGATAAATACCCTGCCTGGCTAAATAATCTTGATAACCTAATGCAAATATGGAATCATCTTTGAGCAATTTGATTTTTTGAAAACAAATAAATTTCTTTCCAATTTCAAGACTATCTACTTTGCTTGATAATTGAATGAATAATAACAGATTGCCGGTTGCCTTTTTCCACTTCTCCCCATCATTGTACTCTAATAATTTTACCTTAAATCGTTTGGTTTTTTTTCGTTGAATAGGTGTTTCCGTAATCTCTACCCAAAATGCCTTTGCCTTTTTAACATCGTATCCAATCCAATTTGCATCATGGCGAATATCTTGTTTTTGTATGGTCAATATGCCACCCATTGCCATCAACAGCCAAATCATTAGCCCGGTTACAATTCTGTATTTGAATGCGTTCTTTACGCCTGAAAAAGTAGAAAATAGCAGTAGTGATAAGATGCAAGCCAATATTATTTGCGTAAACTTTAATGAACAAAGGTTCAAGTTGCCAACAAAAATGCCAAATGCCCATGCAATACATAAACGGATAAAGGGATGCTTTTTAAGGAAATTCATGCAGTGCGGATTTCCGCGAAAATAGAGGGATTTGATTAGTGTACTAACTGAATAAAATTCAGTGTAATTTAATTTTATTGATGAATTTCTGATTTTGTATACCCCGGTTTCATCCGGGAATCTATTTGCTATATTTGTTCATAATGTCAGTAGCCGAAAAATATCAATTGGTTGTAGGACTCGAAGTGCATGCACAACTGCAAACAGCGGGTAAATTGTTTTGCAGTGATGCAATTTCTTTTGGAGCTGAAGCAAATACGCAGGTGAGTTCTGTTTCTTTAGCACATCCAGGCACTTTGCCGGTGCTCAATAAAAAAGCAGTTGATTTGGCTATTAGACTCGGACTTGCCCTTCATTGTGACATCACAAGGCAGCACTTCTTCGAAAGAAAAAATTATTTTTATCCCGATCTGCCCAAAGGATATCAAATCAGTCAGCATACTGCTCCTGTATGTACTGGGGGATTCGTATCCATCAACTCAGCTCAATCTCAAAAACAAATTCAATTGCATCACATGCACCTCGAAGAAGATGCAGGCAAAAGTTTGCATGATGTATATGAAGATTATACATGCATTGATCTTAATCGTGCAGGTACTCCTTTGCTGGAGATTGTTACTGAACCGGTCATTCATTCATCAGAGGAAGCATTTTTATTTCTCACTGAACTTCGAAAATTATTAAGATGGCTTGAGGTGTGTGATGGAAATATGGAAGAAGGAAGTATGCGATGCGATGCCAATATTTCGGTTCGTTTGCAGGGGTCCAGCCAATTGGGTACGAGGGTTGAAGTTAAAAATTTGAATAGCATACGCAATGTAAAGAAAGCTATTGAGCTGGAGTTTAAGAGATTGACGAAGATGGTTGAAAACGGAGTGGAGATTATACAGGAAACCCGCAGTTTTGATGCCGACAAACAAATTACTTTCTCGCTTCGACAAAAAGAATCGGCACAGGATTATCGCTATTTTCCCGAACCCGATTTACCGCCATTTCTTATTTCAGAAGCGAGAATCGATCAAATAAGAAAGACTTCCCCTAAGCTTCCTGATTTGTATAAGGAACAATTTATCCGGCAGTATCAATTAACTGAATATGATGCCACTCAATTATGTTCCGATAAAGACGAAGTGAGATTATTTGAATCTTTGGCCGTTGAGTGCATACATTATAAAGCCATTGCCAATTGGATCTTGGGGCCCATTCGTCAATATTGCAACACCAATCAATGTGATGTTGCAGCATTTCCATTACCATCGCAAACGGTTGCAGTGATGATCAACTGTACCGAGTCAGGTAAAATCAGTTTTCAAAATGCTACGGGTAAATGGATGGAGTATCTAATAAAAAATCCACAAAAAAAACCATTGGATACTATTATTGAACTACATTTAGATCAGCAATCGGATGAGGATGCATTGGTGCAGTGGATAAATGCAGTTCTTAAAGACAATCCCGACAAAGTAAAAGAATACCTGTCTGGTAAAAAAGGATTGATGGGAATGTTTGCAGGCGAAGTGAAAAAACGCAGCAAAGGAAAAGCCGATATGCAACTGGTGCAGAAACTGCTTTCAGAAAAACTCAAACCATAAGAATATGTTTACGCAAATCAAATCTCTGACATTTCTATGTCTGTGTACGATTATTTTTTTAAATAATAGTTGCAAACAAAAAGATAAACTCGAGATTTCAGGTCAAATAAAAAATAACAAGTCGAAATATGTAATATTGGATGAAATCCATTTTAATCTGCTTCCAACAAAGAAGTGGGATACCATTTATTTAAAAGAAAATAAGTTTACCAAAGATATTATTGTAAAGGAGCAGAGCATGTTCCGATTGGTTTTGCCTGAAGATAACATCACTTTGTTTTTTGTGAATGATAAGCCGGAACTTTCATTTGACATTGACGCACAAGACCATGACTATAAAAAATCCATTTCCAATACACCTCTCAACATACAGCTCCATAAGCTAACCAATTATATCTACAATATACCAATATCATTAAATCCACTTGAATTGCAATTGGAGCAGGCAGAAAATACAAAAAACCAAATATTAGTAGATCAAATCAATCAATCTATCAATCAAAAAATAACCGAATATCAAAATTATATTTTAAACTATGCAGACACGACTTCCAGTGCCGTGCTCTCAATGTTTGCTTTCTCCAATGCACAAGTTGGAAATGCACAGCAAGTTCAGGCCTACGCACAAAAATTAATCAAAAAATTTCCTAATCACAATGGGGTTAACGAATTTTTAAGTGCTTTGGAAAAAAATGCAAAGCAAGAAGAAAACGCCAAAACAACCACTCCTGCTGTTGGAAGTATGGCCCCTGATTTTACTTTAAATGGAACAGATGGTAAGCCTTTGACTTTAAGTTCATTTAAAGGTAAATATGTATTGGTTGATTTTTGGGCTAGTTGGTGCGGGCCCTGTCGTGCAGAAAATGAACATGTTGTGAATGCATACAACAAGTTTAAAAACAAAAATTTTACCATTCTGGGTGTATCGCTCGATGAGAAAAAGGATGAATGGATAGCAGCCATACGCGAAGACCAACTAACATGGACACATGTCAGTGATTTACAGGGATGGGAGAGCAAAGTAGTTAGTTTATATGCTTTTGATGGAATTCCCTATAATATATTGCTTGATCCTTCCGGAAAAATCCTGGCTACCTCTCTGAGAGGAGATGATCTGGAAAAAATGCTTGAAAAAACGCTTCCCTAGCCAATATTATCAAATTGTTAAGTCGGCAAAGGCTCTTTCAATATGGAAGGAGCCTTTGTTCTTTTTGTTAGTTTTGCTAATTGAAGATTGCTATGAGTATTTTAAACATTTAAGAAGCTGGTAAATAATAATTTCTAAACTTACATAAAAAAGTAGTTTCTTAGCAGAGTTTTTTCATCAATTACACCCAAAATCATGGCCTTAAACACGATCTTAAAAGTATTTCTTCCCAAGGACAGAATCTTTTATCAGTTATTTGAAAATGTTTCGGAAGTTCTCGTAAAAATGGGAGCCAAACTTAAAGAAATTGTACATGAGCCAGATTATGAAAAACGTGGCAAATTGATTAAAGAAGTGGAGGATATGGAGCATATCAATGATGAATACACACATAAGATTTTTACGGAACTCGGACAAAACTTCATTACCCCATTTGACAGAGAAGATATTCACTATCTGGCAACCTCTTTGGATGATATTGCTGATTATATCTACTCTTCTGCCAAAAAAATCAATTTTTACAATGTAGATCCAAATGATTTGGGAATACAAAAAATGGCGGATTTAATAAACTCCGGTTGTATTCACGTTCATAAAGCGGTCACAGAGTTGCGTAATATGCGCAATATGCGTCAGATAACGGATGCCTTGGTTGCAATCAACAGTATTGAAAATCAGGGAGATGATATTTTTGATATGAGTATCGAAAGATTATTTGCAACAGAACCTGATGCAAAGGAGGTAATCAAGAAAAGAGAAATTTATCAGATTTTGGAAGTGGTTACCGATAAATGTGAAGATGCTGCCAATGTCATTGAGGGTATCATAGTAAAATACGCCTGATTATTGAAATCTCTATTATCCCTCCAGTATGACGACATTACTTGTTACCATTATTGCCTTAGCGTTAATCTTTGATTATATCAATGGGTTTCATGACGCAGCAAATTCAATTGCAACAATCGTATCTACAAAAGTACTGACTCCAGGTCAGGCAGTTGTATGGGCAGCCCTTTTCAATTTTGTAGCATTCTTTATTTTTAAGGATCATGGTGTGGCAAACACCATTGCAAAAACGGTAAAAGAAGGTGCAGTACATGGTGCATATAACCCTAATGATGGCACTAATTATGAAATGCTATACGTCATACTGGCGGGGTTGCTTTCAGCTATCATTTGGAACCTGATAACCTGGTGGTTTGGCATTCCTTCCTCTTCATCACATGCGTTGATTGGAGGTTTTGGCGGAGCCGCCATTGCATATGGTGGTTTTGCGGTAATCAATGCTGATCCTGTGTTCAAAATAATTTCTTTTATACTGCTTGCCCCGGTCATAGGGATGTTAATTGCATTTTTGATATCCATTTGGTTTATTCATTCCTTTAAAAAAGGGTGGACACCCAAAATATTATTTGCACTAGTGATGCTATTAATTATATACTTTTTAAAAAACAATATCACTACTGACCCTGCTAAATTAAAAACCCATTTTCAAAGCCAAACTTTGCGAGTCATTTTTACTGCCTCTAATTTTAAATGGGTTTTACTAACTGGCATTCTTTTCATTATGGCGGTATTTTCATTATTTCTGCATACCCTAAATGCATATAAGGCAAACATTTGGTTTAAGCGACTTCAGTTGGTTTCTTCGGCAGTTTTTTCAATTGGGCACGGTGGAAATGATGCGCAAAAAGTAATGGGTATCATCATGGCAGCGCTCATTGCAGCTAAACAGGTTCCCAATTTTGAAGAAATGCCAAATTGGGTTCCAATATCTTGCTATGCAGCTATTGGTTTAGGGACGATGAGTGGCGGCTGGAAGATTGTAAAAACCATGGGAACTAAAATAACTAAAGTGAGTCCATTTGAGGGGGTTGCAGCTGAAACTGCAGGGGCGATTACGTTATTTCTCACAGAAGCACTAAAGATTCCGGTAAGTACTACCCATACCATTACCGGCTCTATCATTGGAGTTGGAGCCACTAAACGCCTATCTGCAGTACGATGGGGAGTTACTGTAAACTTACTTTGGGCATGGATTTTAACTATACCTATCAGTGGTTTACTCGCAGCTTTGTTTTTTATGCTGATTAGATGGGTGGTTTAAACAAATATTTTTCCTTTTTCAGTGAGGTTTTTTTCTTTTTCTTTGCAAAGTAACTTTTTTGGGTTTTAGAGGACTTATTATTTGAATTTTCAATTGCTTGCATGTCGCAAAAGATTTTAGTAACAGGCGGATGTGGTTATATAGGTTCTCATACCATAGTGGATCTTGTGCAACACGGTTATACTGTTATATCTGCAGATAATTTCAGCAGGTCAAATCCAAGTATGCTTGAAGGCATCCGGAAAATTACCGGAATTCCCGTTGTCAACTATATTGTTGACTTGTGCAATCCTACAGAAACAGAAAAAATATTCATTGAAAACCCCGACATCAAAGGTATCATCCATTTTGCCGCATACAAAGCAGTGGGAGAATCTGTGCAACAGCCTCTGATGTATTTTCAAAATAATATTAACTCACTGCTTAATATCCTGGCTTGTTGTCAAAAATACAATGTGCAGCATTTTGTTTTTTCCTCATCATGCACTGTATATGGAGATCCGGATCAAAGTCCGGTAACAGAAAATACGCCACTTAAACCGGCTACCTCACCATACGGATATACCAAACAGGTTGGAGAGGAGATGATTCGCCAGTTTATTTCAACAAGTAATCTCCAGGCAATTTTATTAAGATATTTTAATCCCGTTGGCGCACACCCCTCTGCAGAAATTGGGGAGCTCCCCATTGGCAATCCGGCCAATTTGGTTCCTGCAATTACGCAAACAGCTATTGGTAAACTCCCTCAAATGAGAGTATTTGGACACGATTATCCAACCCGAGATGGTAGTTGTGTTCGTGATTATATTCATGTGTCCGATATAGCCAATGCTCACACACTTGCTTTGGATTATCTGCTTCAGGATAAAAATGGTAAATCTTGCGAAGTATTTAATTTAGGTACAGGAACCGGATACACGGTTTTTGAAGTCATTAATGCCTTTGAAAAAATTAGTGGTGAGAAATTAAATTATATCCTGGGCGATCGCCGTCTCGGGGATGTAATATCTATCTTTGCCAATAATGAAAAATCAAGAAATATCTTGGGATGGGATCCAAAGTACAGCATCGAAGATATGATGCATACTGCCTGGCAATGGGAATGCAAACTCAATAATTCTAAATAATGTTATCCAATATTCAATCTACCGGAAAAAAAGATACCCGCAGCGGTTTTGGAGATGGTATCCTTGAAGCAGCAAGAACAAATCCAAGGATCGTAGCGCTGACAGCCGATTTGGCAGGATCACTCAAGCTTAATGGATTTATAAAAGAATTCCCCGATCGCTTTATTCAGTGTGGTATTGCAGAGGCCAACATGATGGGTATGGCAGCCGGACTTACTATTGGCGGGTTTATCCCCTTCGCCACCACATTTGCCAATTTTGCAACAGGAAGAGTATATGATCAAATCAGACAAAGCATTGCATATAGTGGCAAGAATGTGAAAATTTGCGCTTCACATGCCGGTCTAACATTGGGAGAAGATGGCGCTACCCACCAAATATTAGAGGATATCGGACTCATGAAAATGTTGCCTGGAATGACAGTCGTTGTTCCTGCCGACTACAATCAAACAAAAGCAGCAACCAAAGCAATTGCTGATTTGGAAGGTCCGGTTTATCTGCGTTTCGGTCGACCCGCATGGCCAATCTTTACCAAGGAAGAAGATTTTGTTTTAGGCAAAGCTCAAATCCTGAATGAAGGTACAGATGTGACGATTTTTGCTTGCGGACACCTGGTATGGATGGCCGTAGAAGCCGCAAAAGAACTTGAAACCAAAGGAGTTAGTGTAGAAGTTATCAATATACACACCATTAAACCACTGGATACCGAAGCCATAATCAAATCTATTTCTAAAACTAAATGTGCAGTTACTGCCGAAGAACATAATGTTTTGGGTGGGCTAGGGGATTCAATTGCTCAGGTTGCAGCCAAACATTTACCCATTCCTATCGAATACATTGGAACAAATGATACCTTCGGAGAAAGTGGGACACCAATGCAATTACTGGAAAAATATGGACTTGATGCGCCTCATATTGTAGAAGCTGCTAAAAGAGCGATATCGCGTAAATAATAGATTTTGAATCAAATACGAATAATAATTAGTTCTTAATCTTTTAATAGCTATTTATTCATTGTAATCCGGGTTTTTACTTTTCAATTTTTACTTTTGAATTAGTATTCCATTAAACTTCTCATCAAATAACAGGTCAAACCCTGGCTTTTCATTATGGACGAATGGCAGGAAGATAAAGACTGGGTGTTTCGCTTTAAAAATGAAACAGATAAGGAAGCTCCCTTTCGTTTGATTATTCGGAAGTATCAGGAGCGTTTATATTGGTTGATTCGACGTATGGTAGTTAATCACGAAGACACCAATGATATTCTCCAAAATGTTTTTGTAAAGGCATGGAAAGGGTTGGAAAATTTTCGGGAAGACAGTCAGTTATACACCTGGTTATACCGGATTGCTACGAATGAAACCCTAAATTTTATTGAGTATCAGAAAAAGCGAAAGTCAATTTCAATGGATGGTGCAGACGATGCCTATGCCAAAACACTTAAAGCAGATAAACATTTTGATGCCAATAAACTTGAGTGGAAGTTGCAACAAGCCATTCAGTCTTTACCAGAAAAGCAAAAACTCGTTTTTCAGTTTAGGTATTACGATGAGATGCCATATGAAGAAATGAGCAGAATATTAGAAACCAGTGAGGGGGCACTTAAAGCAAGTTATCACCACGCTGCCAAAAAAGTTGAAGAATTTATTTTGAATAATTAATGAAAGAGACAAAGCATATAAACGAAGAAATAAACAGCATATCCATTGTCTTGGGCGAGCTTCGCGAAAATGATGCCATTAAAAATATGGAACAATCATTTGTAGACAGGGAAGCAGAAATTATTAGCGCTATTCAATCATCTTCCAGCAGAAATTCCGAATTACCTAAATTTCTTCCTGATAATTTATCGTATCAGGATTGCTTTTTTGTTCCAGAAAATTATTTTGAAACCACCGAAAAAGCAATCATCCAAAAAATTAATAACACCAATCAGTCTGTAAAAATTATTTCATTGCCGCAATGGTTAAGGTATGCCGTTGCTGCCTCCGTTGTCTTTTTGCTTGGTTTAACCTTTGTCCGATATTACTCAGGGATGAAACAATCTACTATATCTTCTGAAGAAACTATATCCAAACAAATCAATAGTTTACAAGAATCTGAGATGTTGTACTACTTGCGTAACACAGGAACCGATGTAGAGGCAGCTCTTGTAGCATCTGTTTCAGAAGATGAAAACTTGCCATCAGAAGAAGAAATTTTACTTAACGAAGATATCTTTACAAATCTAAACATATCATCACAAAATCAAAATGGTTCATTATGAGAAACATGTTTCTGACTATTTTTTTCATCGGACTTGGTTTGGTTTCTTACGCACAGCGTACAGATTCAACAAAAAAAGATCGATCTCAAAAAATCAAAGCAATTTATGTTGCTTATATGTCGCAGGAATTAAATCTTACTGAAGATGAGGCGCAAAAGTTCTGGCCTATTTGCAATGAATATGAGAAGGAGTTAAAAGCAACTCACAAAGGCAATATGGATGAACTCAGCAAGGAGGAAGCTTTACTTGGCATTCGGAAAAAATACCAGGATAAATTTGTAAAAATTCTTGGTAAGGATCGTGCCAATTCATTTTATCGCAAGGATGCTGAGTTTAAGAGAAGATTGATTGACCGAGTTAAGGAAATGAGAGGTAAGCAGGGAAGAGGGGGAAAGCAAAATGGGATGGGGCGAGGCAACAAGAATAAAGGGTTTTGATAATCTGTTTTAATATTCATTTTTAGCAAAAGGCACTTGAATATCGTGGTAAAAGAGGAAGATCCAGCTTTCCTCTTTTCCTTTTTCCCACCATGCTTGTCTGAGCTCCATGGTTTTTTTACCATCATGATCATACTTTGCAATGAATTTGTTTTTCATTTGTTTTAACTGGGGAGCATCATCGCCCCCAAAAAACAATACTTCCCCATCTTCTTCAATCCAAAAAACCACATGATTAGGGGAGTGTGCTCCCGTTAATTCAAAACGAATGTATTCATCGATTTTTCCGCGTTCTTCCAGTAAAACCAGTTGGTTTGAGTTATACAGAGGTTCCAGTTTCTCCGGTTTGTAGGATGGATTGTTGCCTTTTCTTGCGAGTTCAAGCTCCTGCTTGTTTACATAGTGAGTGGCATTTGGAAAACTTAAGAAATACTTTTGCAGCACATTGTCAAACTTCACCAACCCTCCAGCATGATCTTTGTGCAGATGACTCATCAAAACTTTGTTTACTTGCAATGGATCAATATCATGCTTCAGCAGATTTTGATGAATTTGTAAAATATCATTTGCTCCGCAAAAGCCCAATCCACTGTCGAGCAGTATCACATCCTTTTTAGTGATTAATAAAAAAGGTTGAATTTCTACCAGTAAACTTCCCCTTGAGCGCAATTGCAAATCATCGGTTTCTTTATTGAAGGGCACAAACTCTTTCGTTTGGTCAATGGTAAAAGCACCTTCGCTGAGCGGTATGATTTGCATAGTAGTTGTTTGTTATTTTAAAACACCTAATTCTTTTCCGATGTTTGTAAATGCATCAATTGCTTTGTCTAAATGGTATTTTTCGTGTGCAGCACTGAGTTGTACCCTTATGCGTGCCTGACCTTTTGCAACGACAGGGTAGAAGAATCCTATGACATAAATTCCTTCATCGAGTAATCTTGCAGCAAATGTTTGAGCCAGTACCGCATCGTACAGCATGATTGGTACAATAGGATGATCTCCGGGTTTGATGTCAAATCCTGCATGTGTCATTTTCGTTCTGAAGTATGTCGTATTTTCAGCAAGTTTATCCCGCAACTCAGTGGTTTCGCTCAACATATTCAACACAGCTATAGAAGCGCCTACAATACTTGGTGCTAAGGTATTGCTGAACAGATATGGTCTGCTTCGTTGACGAAGCATTTCGATGATTTCTTTTCTGCCTGATGTAAATCCACCACTTGCGCCACCCAGTGCCTTTCCTAGTGTTCCTGTAATGATATCAATGCGGCCCATCACATTTCTGTACTCATGAGTGCCGCGTCCGGTCTTTCCCAAGAACCCAGAAGAGTGGCATTCGTCTATCATGACCGCTGCATCATACTTCTCAGCCAGCATACAAATCTGATCCAGTTGAGCGATGGTTCCGTCCATACTGAATGAACCATCTGTAACAATAATGCGATTTCTGCAACTTGCTGCATCAATTAGTTTTTGTTCCAGATCAGCCATATTGTTGTGTTCATACCTGAAGCGCTGTGCCTTACATAAACGGATGCCGTCAATGATGGAAGCATGATTCAATGCATCACTGATAATGGCATCCTGCTCCTGAAACAAGGGTTCAAATACACCACCATTGGCATCAAAAGCTGCAGCATACAATATCGTATCCTCTGTGCCTAAAAAATCAGAGATCTTTTGTTCCAGTTCCTTATGAATATCCTGAGTACCGCAGATAAAACGAACACTGCTCATGCCATAACCTCTGTGATCAATATATTTTTTTGCGGCATCAAGTACTTTAGGATGGGAGGACAATCCCAAGTAATTATTTGCACAAAAATTTAATACAGATTTTCCATTCACCATGATTTCAGGCCCTTGTTCGGAGTGAATGATGCGTTCATTTTTAAACAATCCTGCAAGAGAGATCTCATCCAGTTCCTGTCTGATTCGGTTTACAAGTGATTCGTTCATAAATTTAATAATTGAGTGCAAAGGTACTATCAATATGCCTTATTTATTCCGAACTTTACCTCGTGAAAAAACAAATTGATTTCAAGCAAAAGATTCAGTCATTTTCGGAAAAATTAGGGAAAATCAATCCTATGTCCATAACTCATGAAACTTATTGCAACACATATCTGTCCCATTTATTGACCCATCGTTTATACTATCTGGAAATATATGCCGCTGTCATTCAAAGAGTTGTTTCACATATACCCAAACCCATACATGAAATTAAAGTAATAGATTTTGGAGCCGGTAATGGATTGCTGGGCTTATTTGCAGCGTTTTGCGGTTTTGAAAAAATCGTATTGCATGAAAGAGATGCTTCTTTTTTTCAATCTGCTCAAAAATTGGCAGAAGTATTAGAGATATCACAGTGTTTATTTGTGTGTGGTGATGAAAATAAATTTTCCGAATATGATCCAACGTTTGAAGCAGATGCGTTGATTTCAACAGATGTCATAGAGCATGTTTACGATGTAGATGCATTTATAAAAAATGTGAGATCAAAATTTCCAAATTGCATGATGGTGCATACGACTGCCGCCAATGCTGCAAACCCCTTCATCACTCGTAGATTGAAAAAATTACAACTCAAGGATGAATGGAAAGGGAGTCATCCTAAATTGGGGAAACTGGCATTTGCCGAATCTCATGCTTCATATTATTCTATCAGAAAAAAAATAATACTAACTGTTTCCAAAGACATTGATCATGAAATGCTAAACATACTCACTATCCGAACAAGAGGTATGATAGAGGAAGATATCGTTCACAGTGTTCAAAACTATTTGAATGATGGTGTCATTCCTCAAGAGCCGGCACATCCCACCAATACTTGTAATCCTTACACCGGAAGTTGGACAGAGAGATTGATTTCAGCTGAAGAATATCGAAATATTTTTCAAAAGTATTATCAACATTTCCTGATTGATCCTGGTTTCTATAATGAATTTATATCCGGTATGAAGGCCGTTCTCTACGAAAAAGCAAATATTTACATAAAAAAAACAGGTTTAACATTTTCGCCGTTTATTTTAATAACTGCTTATTGAATAATCTAAATACAATTTTTATTTTTACGCTTATTATCCCAAAAAATGAAAATACAAAAAATAATCACCCAGGTCATATCCTTTATTACTATTTCAATTCCCATACATGCACAACCTAAAGCAAAAAGTGCAACTGAAGGGACGGATACTGCAAACTATTATATCATCATTGATAAAAGTGATTTTGAGTTGAGGGTATATGATGAAGAGGGCTGGTATGCAACCTATCCGGTAGTATTTGGAAGTAAAGATCAGAGTGATAAGATGATACAGGGGGATAAAAAAACTCCAAACGGAACATTCACTGTGTTGCTCAAGAAAATTCATCCAAAATGGGGAAAGGAACTTTTGCTTGACTATCCGTTGTCTGAGGATGTAGAAAAATTTAAAGAGAGAAAAAAGCAAGGACTCATTCCAAAAAATGCGCGTATTGGTGATGGCATTGCCATACATGGTACCCGTCCGGAGGAAGAATGGACGGTTGACAGTGAGTATAACTGGACAGATGGCTGTATTTCTCTTAAATACAGTGAAATGAAAGAGTTGTATGAGTATATCAAACAAGGCACTAAGGTGACAATTCAACCTTAGTATATTTGACAGTACGGTTATTCTTCAAAAAAAAGTAAACTCCCATCGCCGTAACTTAAAAAACGGAAATCATTTTCTAAAGCATAATCATAGCATGTTTTCCACTGTTCTCCAATTCCTGCAGCTACCAGCAAGAGCAAGGTTGATTTTGGTTGATGAAAATTGGTGACCAAAGCATTTGCTATTCTAAAAAGATATCCCGGAGCTATCAATAACTGAGTTTGTGTAAAAATACTTTTTAATTTATTTTCTTGCATCCAGTTCAGTAAAGCGGACAATGCCATTTCTTTTGAACTGGCCATTTTGAGTAAATTATTATCATATACATCCCATTGATGAATACTTACATCATTGATCGTATCGTGGAGCATAGATTTAACCCCCATCCAGTATAAAGATTCGATTGTTCTGAGCGATGTGGTTCCTACAGCAATAATTGGACCTTGATGATCACGCATGCTTTTTATCGTATCTATTGTTACATCTATCCATTCAGCATGCATTTCGTGCGCCTCCATTTTGTCTGACTTTACCGGTTTAAAGGTTCCGGCTCCGACATGCAGACAAACTTCTTTTTGTACAATTCCCTTCTCCAATAGCTTTTTCAATAATTCAGGGGTAAAATGCAAACCCGCAGTAGGGGCTGCGACAGATCCTTCCTCTCGGGCATATACCGTTTGATATCGTTCCGCATCTTCATCGGTAGCACTTCGCTTGATGTATGGAGGCAATGGCATGTTCCCGGCTGAGGTCAATATTTCAGCAAAACTATAATTCACAGGACTCCATTGAAATTGAACTACATGATGGTCGGTTCCTTTTTCAAGTATGCTGGCATTAACAAGAACTTCAGTTTGGTGAATCAATATCTTTTTTTCAATGGACGGGGTCTTCCATTTAGAAATACCGCCAATCATGCATTTCCAGATTGTACTGCCTGTTTGACTCATCACCACCGCATAATCCTGTTGCAGCTGATATGGCTCCAGACAAAATATTTCTATCACACCACCCGTTTCTTTGGTAAATAATATTCTGGCAGGTATAACTTTACTGTTATTGAAAATCATCATTGCATTTTCAGGAATAAATTCATGTAAGTTTCTATAATGACTTTCTTTGATATTACTCTTTTGATAAATCAATAAACGCGATGCATCTCGCTCTGTAAGCGGATGTGCAGCAATGCGATGTTCGGGCAAATGATAATCATATTCCTGAATAGAAATATCTCGGGGATCTTGTTCGGGCATTACAATCTGTTGTTTTTGATTTCTTCCACCACAGCAGGATCAAGCAGGGTAGTGGTGTCTCCCAAATTGCTTAATTCTCCCTCTGCAATTTTTCGAAGGATTCTGCGCATGATTTTTCCACTTCTTGTTTTTGGTAATCCCATAACAAATTGAATCTTGTCGGGCTTTGCAATGGGACCAATAATGCGGGCGACTGTCTGACAAATATCCTGTCTGGTATGTGCCTCATCGGTATGCATCCCATTAAATATTACATATGCATAAATGCCTTGCCCCTTGATATCATGCGGATAACCCACCACCGCACTCTCTACAACACCGGTATGCATATTAATTGCATTCTCCACTTCGGCTGTTCCTATCCTATGACCACTTACATTTAGTACATCATCAACTCTTCCGGTAATTCTGTAATGACCATCGGCATCTCGCAAACAACCATCTCCGGTGAAATATAGATTAGGATATGTTGCAAAATAAGTCGTTCTGCATCTTTCATGATCTCCGTAAGTAGTTCGTATCATGCCGGGCCATGGAAATGAAATACATAAGTTTCCCGAAACGCCATTTCCCTCAATGGTATTTCCATGTTCATCAACCAGCAAGGGTTGTATGCCGGGTAATGGTAACGTTGCAAAGGATGGTTTGGCTGGTGTAATGCCAGCTAAATTGGATATCATAATGCCTCCGGTTTCTGTTTGCCACCAGGTATCTACAATAGGACAATTTTTCTTTCCGATGTTTTCATCATACCAATGCCATGCCTCTTCATTGATGGGCTCGCCCACGGTGCCTAATACTTTTAATGAGGATATATCTTTTCCTTTGATGGGTTCAGTTCCAAAACCCATCAAACTTCGAATGGCAGTGGGGGCCGTGTATAAAATATTTACCTGATGCTTTGCTACAATGTCCCAAAACCTTCCAGCATCGGGCCATGTGGGAATTCCTTCAAACATCAATGTGGTTGCCCCTGCACTTAAAGGTCCGTATACGATATAGCTGTGTCCGGTTATCCAGCCAATATCTGCCGTACAAAAATGTATCTGCGCGGGTTGATATTGAAATACATTCACAAAAGTATAATTAGCCCAAACCATGTACCCTCCGCAGGTATGCACAACTCCTTTGGGTTTTCCGGTACTGCCCGATGTATATAAGATGAAAAGCAAGTCCTCAGCGTCCATGGTTTCGGCAGGCAAATAATCTAGGGTAACTTTTTCCAGTTCCTGCTCCCACCATACATCTCGTCCTGCTATCATACTAACCCCTACGCTTGTACGCGTGAGTACAATGACTTTTTGTACAGATGGGCAACTTACTAAAGCATCATCTACAACTGATTTCAAAAGAATTTCTTTATTTCCACGAAATGCGCCATCTGCTGTAATAACGATATTGCATTGTGCATCCTGAATACGATCAGCAATGCTTTGTGCCGAAAATCCACCAAACACAACAGAATGAATGGCTCCAATTCGTGCACATGCCAACAAGGCTATTGCCAGCTCAGGAACCATGGGCATGTATATACAAATCCTGTCTCCTTTTTTTGCACCATTGTTTTTGAGCACCTGTGCAAACTTGCATACCTCTGCCAGTAATTCTTTGTAAGTAAAAGTCCTTGTCGCTTCATTGGGATTGTTTGACTCCCAAATGATAGCAGGGGTATCCGGCGTTGTTTCTGCCCAACGATCCAAACAGTTTTCCGTGATATTCAACTTGCCTCCATAGAACCACTTTACATCAGGTTCTGAAAAATTCCATTGCAAAACTTTTTGCCATGGAGCTTGCCAGCGAAAATTCTTGGCAATATCTTCCCAAAAAGTTTCAGGGTCTGCTATACTTTTTTTGTAAGCGGCCTCATAATCGGCCATCGATTTAATCTGATAGGGGTATGACATCATTGATGAGCTTGAAATATCAATTAGTTTGCTGCGTCATTCTGCTTATTGTACAGCAAAGCAAAAGTATCGTGAATTTTTGAACGTATATTTAAAGTCTTAAAAACTCCATTATCACTTGGATAAATGCGATTGCTTAAAAAAACAAAAATCATTCCTGTTGCAGGATCAGCCCAGGTACAGGTTCCTGTAAACCCGGTATGTCCAAATGTTGCATCAGAAACATATTGAGCCGGATAAGGTTCAATTCTACTTTTATTATTTTTCTCAGGTTTATCAAAACCCAACCCTCTTCTGCTAAAATTACTTTGATACGTGGTAAAAGTATCAACCGTTTGTTGTTTAAAATACCTTTTTCCATTCCACTCGCCTTTATTCAAGAGCATTTGCATGATGCACGCTACTCCATAGCTATCAGAAAATAAACCGGCATGTCCGGCTACGCCTCCCATTAGGGCGGCACCCTGATCATGAACATCTCCTCGCAATTCCTGATTTCTAAAATCTGATTGAGAAATTGTAGGGGCCATAATGTCTTTATGCAAATTTGTTAAAGGCAAGTATCCTGTTTTATCAAGACCCATGGGTGCATAGAACCATTGATGTACTGTTTCATTCAATGGTTTTTGTGAGAGGTGTTCCACCATTTTGCCTAAAATGATGAAATCATTGTCGCTGTATACGTATTTGTCAGGATTTTCTATCGGACTCTCAATGATTCTTTTGTAGAAAGTATCTGGTAAATCAGCGCGAATCATGAGTTTATCTGCTACTCTTACAGTGTAACAGTCTTTATCGATGTTGCAATAGTAATTGTTGAGAGGAGACTCTTTGGTGTCAATTGTTTCCAGATAATAAGGAATGTAGGATTTTAACCCTGCCTCATGCAGTAAAAGTTTTTTAATAGAGATATGTTCTTTGTTGCTTCCGCGTAAGGAGGGTAAATATTTTCCAATGGAACTGTCGAGGTTGATCATGTTATCATCATATAATTTCATGACACATAAACTGGTACTCAATATTTTGGTTAGTGAAGCCAGGTCGTATACCGTATTGTTATTTACTTTTTCCTGTTTCAAATAAGTCATATGTCCATAAGGCTTATCAAAAACAATTTTTCCATTTTTCACAATCATGATTGAGCAACCGGGCATCGCTTTTTTTTGGATACCATCTTGTACAATCGAATCTACACGCGATAAAGCCTGTTTATCGATGCCTGATTTTTCGGGACTGATGAAAGGCAGTGGGTTCAGGGATGCATTTAATCCTTTTCCATATTTCAAATGATCGGACACACTAACCGGCAGTTTACCCTTAAATGGTATTTCACCTGAAATCAAGCGGATGACTGCTTTGTGTGTGATGCTGTCATCTTCGTATGCCACAAGTAAATTGTCAGCATTTTCCCAGTTCTTGGCTGCGTAAGCATTGCCAAACAAACAAACAAGTGTCGGTATATCTTTTCTTATCGTTTCAATGAGATCTATTGCATCCTTACTGATTCCAAAATTATTGGCAGGGGCTCTGTTGATTTGATGTATGCCAATGATTACGCGTTTATATTTGGATTTGATAGCCGAAGCAAGTTGCTTCATGGAATCTTGGGAATGTTTTGAAAAATCAAAAAAATAATTTCCGGTTTTGAAAGTCTCTTGTAAAAGGGAGGAAAAACGATTATCTTTCTTCAATCCAATTCCAAGGTAAGCGGTCGTGCTGTCTGTTTCAGCATTCCAGCGAAAATCATTTGTCTGATTATGGGAAAGTAAAGTAACCGATTTTTCGGCAATTTCCTGTTTTAATTCAGCCAATCCTTTGTTGAGATCATTGGTGAGATGCAAGGTGTCGATATAGGTAGATTTGATAACATTATACCGGAATTTGGTTTGTAAAACTTTTTTACAGTGATATTCTATGTCTTTCCAGCTAAGTTTGTTTTTAGAAATAGCCTTTTTGATTTTTGAAATGACCATTTCTATGCTGTCGGGCAAGCAGAGCATATCGGCTCCGGCAACCAGCGCCTCTACTGAACCTTCACCATTAGGAAAAAACTTTTTCACTCCCATCATTTCCATTGCATCTGTTACTACAAGACCTTCGAATTTCATTTCATCTCGCAACAGTTTCTGAATATTATTTACGGAGAGGGAAGTGGGTCTGTTCGCTCTAGAATCAATGGATGGAATGAACAAATGAGCCACCATAATACTTCCAATTCCTTCCTGAATTAATTTTTTAAATGGGTATAATTCCAGTGAATCCAAAGACTTTTTTGATTTGTTTATTATCGGCAAATCAAAATGAGAGTCAACCGAAACATCACCATGCCCGGGAAAATGTTTGGCGCAAGCTAAAATGCCATTTTCCTGCAATCCTTTCATGTATTCTTTTCCGAATTGGGCTACTTTTTCTTTACTCTCTCCAAAACTTCTGTCGTTGATGACCGGATTATTGGGGTTATTGTTGATGTCTATAACCGGCGCATAATTCATGTGAATGCCCATTCTTTTGCATTGAGCTGCTACAAGTTTTCCATATCTATAAATGATTGAACTGTCTGTTAATGCACCCAGCATCATTTGTTTTGGAAGAGGCATCACTTGATCAAAAAGTCTCATCCCCAAGCCCCACTCACCATCGATAGATACCAGCAAAGGGGTTTTAGCTTTTTCTTGAAGCTTGTTGATATGAATTGCAAGCGAATCCGGTCTTCCCTGAAACACACATAGGCCGCCAACATTAAATTTTTCAACACATTTTGCTGCTTCATCATACAAATAGGAAACTTTCATTGTTTGCTTTTCTATGGTCGAAAGTCTGACGATCATCAATTGTGCAATACGTTGTTCAGGAGTTAGGGATTGATAGACACTATCAACCCATTCGTCTTTATTTTTTTTATCGGATTTCTGAGCATGTGTACAGTTGGAATAAAAAAATATCAGTAAAATCGGTAATAAACGATACATAATTTGTGGCCAGTGATAGAATGATTAAATTTGCCTACAAATTACGAGGATTTTGAGAGATATCATTCAATTATTACCCGACAATATTGCCAATCAGATTGCAGCGGGGGAGGTGATTCAGCGGCCGGGTAGTGCGGTAAAAGAATTACTGGAAAATGCCGTTGATGCCGGGGCTGATGAAATCCGTCTTATTATACAAGATGCAGGCAAGTCGTTGATTCAGGTTATCGATAACGGAAGGGGTATGAGTTTAACGGATGCCCGTATGGCTTTTGAGCGTCATGCTACTTCCAAAATAAGCCAGATAGATGATCTTTTTCGTATTCGCACCATGGGCTTTAGGGGTGAGGCGCTGGCAAGTATTGCTGCCGTTTCTCAGGTTGAAATGAAAACCAAGCGTGAGGAGGATTCTATAGGAACTTGCATTGAAGTGGAAAACAGCAGGGTGATACGGCAGGAACCAGTTGCCATTAACAAAGGCACTTCTTTTGCAATGAAAAATCTGTTTTTCAATGTGCCTGCCCGACGTAATTTTTTAAAAAGCAACAATTCGGAGCTGAAACACATCATCGACGAGTTTACCAGAGTGGCAATGTCTTTTCCGGATATCTTTTTTTCTATGCAGTCCAATGGGCAGGAAGTTTTTCATTTGGAGAAAGGAACGCTTAAGCAACGCATTGTACAGTTGCTTGGAAATGCCTACAACGCCAAATTGGTTCCTGTACAAGAGCAAACTGATTATTTGAATATCATGGGCTTTGTGGGAAAGCCCGAAACTGCAAAAAAAACGAGGGGAGATCAATATTTCTTTGTGAATAATCGGTTCATTAAAAGCCCTTATTTGCATCATGCTATGATGCAGGCCTTTTCGGATCTGGTTCCAAAAGACAGTTTTCCGATGTATGCATTGTTTATCGATTTGGATCCTGCTCAGTTGGATATCAATGTACATCCCACCAAACAGGAAATCAAATTTGAGGACGATAAGATCGTGTATGCATTCATGCAGGCAGCTGTCAAGCATGCTTTGGCACAATTTAGCATTACACCCACATTGGACTTTGATCTGGATGCAGGTATTCAGCAGCTCGATGCAGTAAGAAGACCGGCTAGTGCAGAACAAAAGGAACAGACGACATCCTCCGGTTTGTTCAAGACATTTACCCAAAAAAATCAAGCTCATTTTATTGAAAGATCCGGAGATCATTCGCGATGGCAAGATTTTTTTGAACCATCCAAACAGCCATCAGCAGTAGATCACCACACCACCAAACATACCGTTTCTATACTGCATTCAGACGATGATGACCATCGTCCGCTCATGCAGTTACATAAAACGTATATCATCGCCGAGCGAATGTCTGGTATGCTTTTGATTCATCAGCAATACGCACATCAAAGGGTTTTATACGAACGATTTAAACATGCTGTTGCGGGAAAGCCAATACCCATACAGCAAAGTTTATTTCCTATAACTATTGAGCTTACACCATCTGATGCTACTATGCTCAACGAATTATTGCCAGACATGAAAGAACTTGGTTATCAGTTAGATCCATTCGGACAGAATACATTTATCATACAAGGTATTCCATCGGATGTGCCTGCCGGTGCAGAAAAAAATAACATAGAGTACATCATAGAGCAGTGTAAACTCTTTGCTGCAGACTTGAAATTATCGAAGCGGGAAAAATTGATTCGTTCAATGGCTATTCAACAGGCAATCAAAACAGGAACTACGCTGTCTCCAAAAGAAATGCAGCAATTGATTTCCGATTTATTTCTTTGTGAAAATCCACAAACAACACCAAATGGTTCTGCGGTTTTCATTAGGTTTGATCAGGAACAGCTTCAGGAGATGTTTCATTGAAGCCAAAAAACTCAATATTTAGTAATGATCGCTTTGAGCAACTTTTCCATGGCTGCTCTGATTTCTTTGGTTTTGCCGGGATGATTATTGACCATGATGCTGAAAGAAATCATTTTCTTGCTGTTTGTCTCAATGAAGCCCGTAAGAGAAACATTGTTGCTTAGGGTTCCCGTTTTTGCATATATCTTTCCTTTGGAGTCTAAAAAATAATTCTTGAGTGTTCCTTCTCCGCCAGTCGCCAATATTTTCTTTAAACCTTCCCAGCCGGATATCTTTTGCATTTTCAGTATGATGGTTGTCATATCCATTGGGCTGAAAAGATTATTTCTGCTTAGTCCGGAGCCATCAACCCATTGAGGTTTTTGCGGAAGATCTTTTAAGTCATTTGATAATAGCCATTCGATGGTTTTGGTGTCATTGATCATGCCCAATTTTGCGAAGCCGGCCATTAGTAAAGTGTGTTCTGCATACATGTTATCACTTCTATGCATCATCATTTTAAAAAATGGAATACTCGCCTGAGAACGGATGGTATCCCATTTGATTTTATTTATTGCTACAAATTCTTTTTCAAAAAATTTTATTCCGTATTTCTTCTCCAACAATAAACAAGTTGTTTTGAAGCCCTCTGTTTCAAAAGGAATAACTGTCTTAATGGTATTCTCATTCTTAGGGTAGAATATGGTAATTGAGTGAGATTTTTCATTCAGAATCGCATCGGATTCTGTAATCGAATCGTTTTTTTCAAAGATCAACTTATAACCCAGTTCAGGAGAGCAATTTCCTGTTGTGAAAATACCTTTTGAGTCAACTTTTGCATCGATGTTGATTACATTCCCGTAGGCAGGAAATGGGCTTCTTTCTGCAGAGTAATAATAGTTTTTATCGTCGAAAGTCCATCCTTTTCCATATTTATTCAACTGATTTTTTTTGTAAAGAATTTGTACCGGTTTTTTGTTCTTTTTCAAAAATTCATCGACTGGATGTGTTAGATAATCACCTGTTAAAAAAGTGGGATCAGCGGTTGGTGTTATGAACAAGGTATCTTTCTCTTGTTTATAAAGCAAGCCGGTAAGGGAGTCCCCCAAATATTTTAAGCCTGCATAAAGGGAGAATAGTTTTGTATTGCTTGCAGGGATGAAATAATGGTCGGCCTGATGGTTTAGAATTGTTTTATTGCCTGCTACATCGAGTATGTGGATGCCTACATGCGCATTTTTTACGGAGGGGTCGTTAATAAATGTTTTCAGTGCAATTTCCCAAGGATTTTGGGCCGAAACCTTGATTGTGAAAACAGAAAAAATAAGTACAAAAATGAACTTAAAAAGTTTCATACAATAATTTGATTGTCATTTTTTTAAATGCCTCTTTCGAGTGTTCTCAGCCATCTTTCAGGCATTTGGTCCATACAGGCCTTCTTGTAATCTAAAGAGCTGCATGCAGTAAATTGTTTATTGGGGAGTTGCATCCACCATCTGCCTGTTCGACGGTTATGCAAAAAAATCGTATCAATCTCTGCAAAAGCGGTATGATACTCATTGTATTGAGAACGGTCTTCGATTGAGGATTCTTGTTTTAGCTTATTGTTCCCATCAATAAAATACCAGATCATTTGGGCTATTTGAGCTGCTGCAAGCGAATGTGTATCATTTTCTGCGCGGTATCCATAAATACCCAACGTGGTTAATTGATTACTCCATCCTGCATATTGGGTTAGTGTACAAGCTTCTTCACCATTCAAGCCATTTATAGAGGACCTGTGAGAGGGAGCATCACTGTATTTTATTGAAGAAATATCGAAGCTAAGTAAGTGTGCATTTCGAATAACGGGTTCCATTTCCTGAATGTTCTCTTTTACCATACCAACCCTGAAACAATCAAATCGTAGTTTATCAATGGTTTCAAGTAATCCCGGATGAACAAAGTAACTCTGAAATGCAATATGACTATAATGTTTGACCAGGTTGGGCTCACTTGTCAACATTTCAAGCAGAAAGCTGTCGCTTTTGCAGGGGCTATCACCTTTCAGGTCAATCATAGAATCAATACATACCGCCTCTATAGGCATATTTAATTCTTTATAAGCTCCGTATTGAGCAAGTGTGATGTCATGTGAGCCACCTATCAAAACTACCTTTTTTTTGGATTTGATCAATTCAGTCAAAACGGTTTTGATTGCAGCGTATGAATCTGATAAACTGGCGCCACAACACACATCACCCAAATCTGCAATCCTGATGTCTGTATGCCAGTAATGCAGTTTATATAATTCCTTTCTGATGACTTGTGTGGAATTATCTTGAGATTGACGGGGCTGCTCCCCTCTGTATTCATTGATGCCAATGATGACAATATCAACTTCTGTTAGATCAGGTAGATTTGATTCATATTTCAACAGGTGTTTTCCCAGCTGACCATTTGTATACAGAGTATCATCACTGAGCAGTGAGGGGTTGATAGGCAGAAGGAAATCCGTTATATCATGCATATAACTTATTTTCACAAACCTAAACGATTTCAAGGAAAGCAAATCATTTTTGTAAGTTTTTTTCTATGCTTCTTTTGTAACTTTGCATTCTTCTACGGAAAACAAAAAACATGTCTGACAAAACATCGGTATTAGAAGAGGTAGTCATCAAATTTGCAGGTGACAGTGGTGATGGAATGCAACTAACGGGAACTCAGTTTAGTTTAAACACTGCATTGTTGGGCATGGATCTGGCAACCTTTCCTGATTTTCCTGCCGAAATTCGTGCCCCAATTGGCACATTGCCAGGAGTGAGCGGATTTCAATTGAGATTCAGCAGCGAGCGGGTGTATACACCCGGTGATCTTTGTGATGTGTTGGTTGCTATGAATGCTGCCGCATTAAAGGTTAATCTTACGTCACTTAAAAAGGGGGGGATTGTTATTGTAAATACGGATGGCTTTGATGCGAAAAACTTACGTTTGGCAAATTATCAGGAAGGAGCACAACCACTAGAAGACGGCACTTTGGATAATTTCGAAGTCATTAAAATTGATATTACCAAATTAACAAGAGAGTCACTCAAGGATTACCACTTAGGCACTAAAGAAAAAGATCGTGCCAAAAATATGTTTGTACTGGGTTTTCTTTATTGGATGTATCACAGGGATTTGGATAACACGGTTTCTTTCCTCTATGAAAAATTTTCGAAACGTAATGAGATATTGGAGAGTAATATTTCAGCTCTCAAAGCCGGGTATCATTATGCAGAAACCACAGAAGTTTTTAATGCGCGCTTTCGTGTAGAGAAAGCAAAGATGCCATCAGGGCAGTATCGCTCCATTATGGGAAATCAGGCATTGGCTTATGGACTGATCGCTGCTTCTCAACAAAGCGGGTTGACTCTTTTTTTAGGGTCTTATCCCATTACCCCGGCTTCGGATATTCTTCATGAATTAAGTAAACACAAGGCATTTGGAGTAAAAACATTTCAGGCAGAGGATGAAATAGCCGCCATCACAGCATCCATTGGGGCATCTTATGGAGGTGCAATAGGAGTTACTACAACTTCCGGTCCTGGAATGGCACTTAAGACTGAGGCAATCGGTTTAGCTGTTATGCTTGAAATTCCTCTTGTAATTTGTAACATACAAAGGGGTGGACCGAGCACAGGTTTGCCCACCAAAACAGAACAAAGCGATTTGATGCAGGCATATCATGGAAGAAATGGCGAATGTCCTTTACCTATCATTGCTTCTTCCACTCCCTCAGATTGCTTTGATGTGGCTATGGAGGCAGTGAGGTTAGCAGTTAAGCACATGACACCTGTCATTTTATTGAGCGATGGTTACATAGCAAATGGTTCAGAGCCCTGGAAGTATCCTCAGACAAAAGACTTGCCCGAAATTAAAGTAGATTTTCATTCCATTCACAATACGGAGATTAGTGCGTTTATGCCATACCAAAGAAATGAACAATTGGTAAGACCATGGGCAATTCCGGGTACAAAAGGACTTGAGCACAGGATTGGTGGACTTGAAAAGCAGGATATTACAGGTAATGTAAGCTATGATTCTGAAAACCATCAGCATATGGTTCTTCTGCGTCAAAGAAAAGTAGATTTGATTGCTGATAATATTCCATCTCAGCAACTTGACAGCGGCCCTTCATCCGGAAAACTATTGGTGATAGGGTGGGGCAGTACATATGGGGCAATCAAAAGTGCATGTACAGAATTACAAACAAAAGGGCATAGCGTATCACATATGCATATCAGATATCTCAGGCCTTTCCCTTCCAATGTAAAAGATATCATCAGAAACTTTGATAAAATTTTAGTTCCTGAATTAAATAATGGTCAGCTAATTAAAATTATCAGAGAACAATTTTTGGTTGATGCAGTTGGCTATAATAAAATTAAGGGAGTGCCAATAACCAAAACCGAACTGGTTGAAAAAATATCCGAGATATTGAAAGATTGAGAGGATACTATTAATAAGAATAACCACCACCCATCAAAGAGTTCAAACTAATACCCACTTTTAAATTGAAAGAGAAGTAGCTGTCTTTGTTTGATGGATTTCCTCTTTTACTACCGGGCACAGAAAATTTAGTGATTTCTCTGTTATTCATTTCTAGGGCATCAAAGTACTGTGTGCCTTCAAAACCATTGTTCTTATATGTGCTTGGATCGATGTAAGTAGTGCTGACATCATCGAGGTAGTCAGTGAAGAGTTTTCTATAAACGAATTCTGTCCTCACTCTTACGGTATTAGATAAATTGAATTTTACACCTAGGGCAAATGGAATGTTCACTTGTTTTAAACTGTATGTTTTTCTGTCTCCGTATTCTTTAAATCCTTGTCCCTCTGTACAGAGTGGTTGTAAATCTACTAAATCTCCAAAACGATTATAAGCTTGTGGATTGAACGAGTAAAATCCAATACCAGTAGAGATATAGGGTGATACGGGAGGCCCATCTCCTTCTTCAGTTAGCAAAGATGTAACTAGTCCGAGTGGATGAAATTCAGCCATTAGGGATATCTCGTTAATTTTACTTTGAAAACTGAGATTTCTATTTTGTCTTGCACGATAAAAATCATTCTGTGGATCAGGGATTACCACACCGTCTGCATTATCAGTACCTGAAACCTTTCCAAATGTCGCATCCAATCTCAAGCCAATTACATTTTTATACATCGCTGCATAGTATGCGCCATAAGACATGTGAGTAGTGGACCAGGCATAATCTTTTACAAATTTACCTCCGGCACCAGCTTTGCCACCAAGATCTGTCATTGAGTTCATCATACCGGCATTAATTCCGGCCTCCATAGATAAGGATCCGTCGGAAAATAATTGGGCACTAACTTTTGAGAATGAGAAAGTTATTATGCATGCAACGAATAAATATGGTAAAAATTTTATCTTCATTTTATATATCGTATTAACAAAAGTAATCCAATTTTTAATTGAAACAAATATTTTTATTCACGATGATTTTTTTTGCCAAAATATGGGCAGATTTCAGTCAAATCACAAATATTGCAAGCAGGCTTTTTTGCTGTACATACATATCTGCCGTGCAATATCAACCAGTGGTGTGCCTGATGAATGATCTCTTTTGCAAAATGACTAATCAATTCTTTTTCGGTGCTAAGTGGTGTTTTCGCTTTTTGTGAAACTAGACCAAGCCGATGACTAACCCTGAAGACATGAGTATCTACTGCCATATTTGGCTGTTTGTCGAGTACTGAGGTAAGCACATTTGCAGTTTTTCGTCCCACTCCCGGTAGTTTTATGAGCATTTCTACTGACATTGGTAAATTCCCATTAAAATCTTCGATTACCATTTTTGCCATTCCCACCAGATGTTTGCTCTTGTTGTTTGGATAAGAAATACTTTTTATCTTTTCAAATATGTCAGATTCGCTTGCTTTTGATAATGATAAAAAATTGGGGTAGGTTTTAAAAAGCGAGGGTGTTACAATATTTACTCTTTTATCAGTGCATTGTGCCGATAAGATCACAGCCACCGTTAGTTCATAATCGTTACGATAGCATAGTTCTGTTTCTGCATTTGGGTAGGCTTTACTGAAATATTCAATTACCCGAGCATATTTTTCTTTCTTTCGCATAAAAAAACCCGTCATTGACGGGTAAATGTAGTATCAATTTTTAATGAACTATGCACATTTTTCTAAAGAACGGGCGTAATTCAAAATTTTGTCGATTGTACTTTGGCTTGGGCTGTAACTAAGACTTTGGAGTTCATTGATAGTAGATTCAAGTTGTTTGCACTCATTTTGTAGGTCTAAATCATCTTGCAAATTCTTCTCTATCAATTGTTTATGATCAGAAGTAGTCTCATGGTACAGGTATTGTACCAGATCGGTGTTATTAATTTTTTCCATAATCCAAACGAAATTTTAGTGTTAAAAAATCCAAATCCACGCCTTTAACGAAATAATTACACTCTTATTGTGTGATTGCAAAAAAATTATTTTACAATAAAAATATCTTCATTATCCCTTTTCATCATATAATTTTCCCTGGCGTATTTCTCAATACTTTCTGCGTTAAGTGTTAGGGCTTTTAGTTCTGCTTTTGTTTCTTTTATTGTTTTTTTAAGATCTGCTTCAGATTGTTGTAATTGTCTGAGTTCATTTTTCTTTGAAGCAATGTTACTCCAGTCTTTTGGATCAAAAAAAGCCATCCAAATCACAAAAAAAAGGCTTGCCAGAAAGAATTTATTACGAACAACAGGTCCCATCCATTTGAATAAATTTGTCATAAAGAAAACAAGTTACGAATTATTTGTAAAATAAATTATTTTCCAAAAACAAGTTTTTTGCCCGGGTAGACTGCAGTATCTGTGAGAATTTCCTCGATACGTATCAATTGATTGTATTTTGCCATACGATCACTGCGTGAGGCAGAGCCGGTTTTAATTTGTCCGCAGTTCAAAGCTACAGCCAGGTCTGCAATCGTACTATCCTCTGTTTCACCACTTCTATGACTCATAATGGTGTTGTATCCATTGTGTTGTGCCATGGTTACAGCATTGATTGTTTCGGTAAGGGTCCCTATCTGATTTACCTTTACCAATAGTGCGTTTGCTGTTTTTTCATCGATGCCTTTTTTGAGTCTTTTTACATTGGTTACGAATAAATCATCACCCACCAACTGGCATTTTGATCCTATTGTGTCCGTCAGCATTTTCCAGCCCTTCCAATCATCTTCAGCCATTCCATCTTCAATGGAAACAATCGGATATTGCTTTACCCAGTTCTCCCAGTATTTTACCAATTGCTCACTGCTTAGTTTTTTACCGTTACTCTTATGGAAAACATATTTTTTCTCTTTGGCATTCCATAACTCACTGTTGGCGGCATCCATCGCAATGCCAATTTGTGTACCTGCTTTGTATCCTGCAGCATGTACTGCAGTCAATACTGTTTCAATGGCTTCTTCATTACTTTGAATGTTTGGCGCAAATCCACCTTCATCACCCACGTTTGTGCTGTATCCTTTTTTCTTTAATACTGATTTGAGGGCGTGAAATATTTCAACTCCCCACTGCAAACCTTCGCTGAATGATTTGGCTCCGACCGGCATCACCATAAATTCCTGAAAATCGATTTTATTGTCGGCATGTGCTCCTCCGTTCAGTATGTTCATCATAGGTACCGGCAATACACGGGCATTGGCACCACCTATGTAACGATACAATGGCAAATTAGCTTCCAATGCAGCCGCTTTGGCAACGGCCAAACTCACCGCCAACATTGCATTTGCACCTAGTTTTCCTTTATTTTCGGTACCATCCATTTTTATCATCATTTCATCAATGCCAATTTGATCGGCAATATCCCAGCCCAATAATTTGGAGGCAATCGTTGTGTTTACATTATTAACTGCTTTGAGGACACTTTTGCCCAGATACAACTTTTTGTTGTTGTCGCGTAATTCAACAGCTTCGTGTATGCCCGTACTTGCACCACTGGGAACTGCGGCTCTTCCCAAGAATCCGTTTTCTGTTAATACATCTACTTCTACTGTAGGATTTCCGCGACTGTCTAAAATTTGTCTTGCATGAATGGATGCGATGTAGCTCATTTTTTATTAATTAAAAAGTAAAAATTAAAAAATTCAAAAGTGAAAATTCATAAAAAGCGGGTTCCGATTTAACGTGATAACATTTAAAAATGTATAATAAAACCAACAAATCGATGAACAGCTTTTTTAAATTTGAGTGCGAAGATAAAAAATATCAATCAATCCTGATTGTTTTGTTCATTTTGTGTGAGGGATTTGAAAATGAACTCCAACGGAGCTTCGATGGTTTGCATGCTCATGATGGTCAAACCTTTTCCTACGCAGTAACTCATCAGTTTTTTTCTCAGCGAATCCGGATCTGAGGAGGTGAAGATGATATTTCCTTCAGCATCTTTCGTTACGTTTGTCAACATCATATCAGCGGCAAGCGAGTCGATATCTATTGTTTCTTTGAAAGTCACGGATAGTCGTATTTTCCCATAATCACCTGCTCTCAATTTTTCTAATCTATCATCAGCAACGATAGTCCCCTTATTGATGATAATGGCCCTTTGACAAAGCGCCTCCACTTCCTGCAAAATATGAGTAGAGAATAGAATGGTTTTTGTCTTGCCTAAATTTTTGATGAGTTCTCGTATTTCTGAAATTTGATTCGGATCCAAGCCCGATGTTGGCTCATCCAATATCAATACTTCCGGATCATGTAAAAGTGCTGCTGCAAATCCGGTACGCTGTTTATATCCTTTACTTAGTTGCCCGATTTTTTTATGTGATTCAGGGGTTAGACCGACCTGGTCAATGATATATTCTATGCTGCTTTTTTTATTTTGAATCTGATGTACACCTCCAATAAAATGGAGGTATTCACGTACATACATATCCCAATACAATGGATTGGCTTCGGCGAGATATCCTATTTTTCTTTTGGATTGTATGTCATCGGCTTTCACCTTAATTCCGCATACTTCAATGAATCCAGAATTTGGCTGAATGATTCCTGTAATCATTTTCATGGTAGTGGATTTTCCCGCTCCATTTGGTCCGAGAAAACCAATGACTTCACCTTTTTCTACCTGAAAAGAAATGTCATTAACCGCAATCTGGCTTCCGTATATTTTTGTAAGATTTTTTACGACTATAGACACGTCGTTTATTTTTTTGGTCCGGATGGTTGTT
>CAZXSR010000003.1:0-64491 GCA_964643315.1 uncultured Ferruginibacter sp. | reverse complement strand
AGGTCCTTGCCTGTTAGGGTTTTGCCCGTGAGGTGGACGATTTCTGTCTCTTGGGCCATTTCCTGATTGAGACTGAGTTGCCTGTGGTCTGTTCTGAGGCTGATTGGTTGACTGGCTACTTGAAGGTCTTTGTTGTTTACCTCTCTCCTTATCACGTCTTTTACGTGTGGTGCGTTCCAGACTTTTTAAACTGATTTGTCCAACCAAATCTGCATATTCGGGTTCTACCTCTTTTGGTTTACTGCCAACCACTTCGGCAGTTTCCAGTTCTTGTGGACGAATACCCTGTCGATTTTGCTCCTTGATTTTTTTGACAGTATCAATGTGTAGAGGATAATGCTTGTTGCTGTCGGGTAATGTATACCACATCAGGTTTTTGAAAATATCCTTTTTTACCAGGTAGGCCTTCCCTTTGGCTACTTCCAAAGAATCACAATCATTTGGAAAAAATTGCAAGGCATCCAAATATGTATCCAATTCAAAATTCAGGCAACATTTTAATCGGCCACATTGTCCACTCAATTTAGTTTGGTTGATGCTGAGATTTTGATAGCGTGCTGCATTGGTGTTTACACTTTTAAAGTCTGTAAGCCAGGTACTGCAGCAAAGTTCACGACCACAACTTCCTATTCCACCCACTTTTCCTGCTTCCTGTCTCGCGCCAATCTGACGCATCTCTACTTTAACTTTAAATTCGTTGGCGTAGATTTTTATGAGCTCTCTGAAATCCACACGATCATCAGCTATATAGAAATAGGTAGCTTTTTTTCCGTCGGCCTGTATATCTACTTCGGCCATTTTCATATCCAGCTTTAGCTGACGGGCTATGGCACGACTGCGAATGAGCATTTGGGCTTCGCGCGCCTTGGATTCTTTGAGTTTATCTAGATCCTGCTCGGTGGCGCGCCTTAAAACTTTTTTAATATCAGGGCTCTTCTCATCAATTCGGTTCTTTTTCAACTGTAGGCGAACAAGCTCACCGGTTAAGTTAACCATACCCACATCAAAACCACCTACACCTTCCACGGCAATCATTTCGCCACGTCCGTAAAAATGAAGGGTATTGTTTTTGAAATATTCTTTGCGGCTGCCATTGTTGAAGCTTACTTCCACAATGCGACAGCTACTTTCCGGATCACTAAATGGCAAATTGGATAACCAATCATGCACATTCATCCTGTTGCAGCTGCCACTGGCACATGCCCCATGACTGCCACAACCACCAGGTACACCATTTTTTCCGCTTCCGCAACTTCCGCAACCCATGTATAAAAAAATAATTTAAATTATTAGATAAGAATACAATGTTCAATGTTTGAAGTTCAACCTTGAATCTTTAACCTTGAACTTTTCTCACGTAAGCAAAATTACTGAATTGTTCCCAATAATATGGTATAAACGAATCGTAAGCGCATGAAAGAGGATTCGGCCATGTGCATTTCTTTCTATTTGATAGATGGATTGGGCTAGTTCGTTGCTGATGGCTTCAAGCTGATGAATGGAGCAAAGTCGACCCAATCGTGCTGCAAAATCATTGGTTTCATCTGATGTGTTGGCAGAGGATTGGAGTCTGACTGATAGTTCCACCTGATGAAGAAAATATTGAAGAAAATGTTTCTGTTGCTCGCGTCCAAGTTTTCCTATTTCCTCTATCCATTTTAGCTGAGCACTCGGACCAGTTTTTAAAATCGTATTCATCCATTCGCGAAGCATTGGCTCGTTGTCATCCTCACCATGTTGCACCATTTCCAATGCGCGGTGGTAATTACCATCACTCCAGCTAACCACTTTCTTCGCTAGCTTTTCATTGAGCTCATGTTTCAGGAGAAGCGCATTCATCATATCCTCATCGGCAATGGGAGGGACTTTTACCAATTGAGTCCGTGATACGATAGTTTGAATGATATTGTTCTCATTTTCGGCAACCAGTAAGAATATAGTATTGGCAGGGGGCTCTTCTATGAGTTTTAAAAGTTTGTTTCCTTCTTTTCCAAGGTATTCGGGCATCCAGAGGATGAGCACTTTTACTTTGCTCTCAAAGCTTTTTAGGTTCAGTCGACGGGCAATATCATCACATTCAGCTGCGGTAATATTTCCTTGTTTATTTTCTGCTTGTATGTTTTGAAGCCAGTCGAATATATTACCGTAAGGATAGCTGAGTTGAAAACCTCTCCATTGGGCAGCGAAGTCCGAACTCAATACTGTATCCTTTTCATGTTTGATGGTTGGAAAAGTATAATGGATATCGGGGTGAACCAGCCCTGATGTTTTGATGCATGCCGGACACTTTCCGCAAGAATCTGTAAGATCGGGTGATTCTGTTGTGGTTGATCCAAACAAATCGGGGGTATCGGAGTTGCCATGCCCATTTACTTTTTCACAAACCAGGTATTGTGCAAACGCGCGCGCTAAAGGTAAGTTTCCACTGCCTTCTCGACCGAGCAATAATAAGGCATGACTTACCCTGTTTTGTTGGTAAAGAGAAATGAGTTTCTCCTTGATAAAGGAATGACCTATGACATCTTTGAATTGCACTTTGCAAAGTAAAAGAATAAAGTGCTAAGCGGGTAATTATAATTTGCCGGTAATTTTTTTGCTCATCGGGCTTACCATGCTGCCAAATTTATCGATGAGGCGACCGTTTTCATCAATCAAAAATTTATTGAAGTTCCAGGATACTGATTCATCCATGACACCGTTGAGTGATTTGCTCGTGAGCCATTTGTAGATAGGAGCAATATCATCACCTTTCACTGAAATTTTGGCCGCCATGGGAAAAGAAACGCCATAATTTTTACTGCAAAAAGATTTGATTTCTTCATTGGAGCCGGGCTCCTGGCTGCCGAAGTTATTGGCAGGAAAACCGATGACAACCAATTTGTCTTTATAGGTTTCATATAGTTCTTCCAGTTCTTTGTATTGAGAAGTAAATCCGCATTTGGATGCGGTATTTACAATCAGGATTTTTTTTCCTTTGAAGGTTGCAAAATCAATTTCGGAACCGTCGATGCCACTTACTTTAAATCCATGAATGGAGGGGGTATCAGCGGGAGTTATTTGAGAAATGTCACTGTTGTTTTTTCCACTTCTGGTACACGCAGCGAAAATGCCGGCGATAAATAAAGATTTGAACATGTTGTGTTTTTTGATAAAACAAATAGTAAGAGAAAAAGTTTAGGGAATTCAATTCCTGCCTCGAGGATCTTTTCAAGCTCAGGGCTTCCAATCTGATTGGATATTGTTATTATTGTTCCACGGGAGGTATTTTGATAATCTCGTAGCATTAGCAAGAAGGATTTTTCGTGGGAAGTATTAAAAAATATGTTAAAACATTTACAGAAAATGGATCCTATACGATACTTTTACTCTATCCAATTGCCAAACTGAATGGCTATACAGAAAAAATGAAAGTCAATTTTCGCTAAATGAATAACACCAACCAGATTAATCAGATAATTGATGAAATAAAAAAGATTCAAGCGTCGCCTTTTGAAAACAGCATCAGTGCGCTTGGCAGAAAAATAAGGGTAGAGCAATTGCATGCCGACTTGGATAAGCTGGATTACAGGGGGGAGAGGCCGCCGTTGAAATGGAATCAGCTTTCAGAGGAAAACAATGGAAATAAAAAATAAAAATGGAATTATGAAAAAAATGAAGTTACTAATCACATTTATGCTGATTTTACTGAATGGTTTTGGTCAACAAAATTCGATTGGTACTGAATTTCCGGAGGATTTATTCAAAAAAAGTTTGGCTTATTTTCTTTACTTGGATTCGCATTTATATGAGAAACAGGAAAATTATAAGGCAGGACGCAAAATAGCTCACCCCAAGAAGTATCCATTAACTTCATCTCAGGAATCTGAATATTTAGATTTTCCTGTGATGGATCATATCATAAATGAATTAGCCAAACAAACAAATCAATTCGAAAGTATCAGCATTAATAAGACTTACAAGGTAGAATTGGAATATGGTGGTTACAATCCTCCATTAACCTATAATGTTGACGATTACTGGGAATTTATTTTTTTGGATGATCACAGATATAAAATGAAATACCGCCATCGTATGGGACAGGTGTCTCATGGCGAGGATAATTTTTATATGGACTTAGTCAAAGGTAAATACAAAGCAAAAGTATCCATGTCTACCTGCGGTAAGAATTGGGATGGTCCGGGGTATAACTGCAATACTTTGACTTTTTTGATAAGAGATGATATGATTCTATCAAAAAAGTACGAGTAAGAAATAAAATCAGAATGAGAAACAGAATGAGTGTGAAGAAAAAAGTCAGCACTTCATGAACGCTCTCGCTTTCATTCTCGTTCTGACTTTTAGTACCGGAAACGGGAGAATTATCTAACCGCGTGATGATTGATTATATGGAATTTTTGTCGGGTAAAATAAATTGATATCATCAGAGCGAGAAACTGAATGAGAGCGAAGAAAAAAGTCAGAACTTCATGAACGCTCTCGCTTTCATTCTCGTTCTGACTTTTAGTACCACGTACGGGAATCGAACCCGTGATTCCTCCGTGAAAGGGAGGCGTCTTAACCCCTTGACCAACGCGGCATAGAGGGCGCAAAGATAAGCATCTGAAACTTTTTAGCCAATTTTTTTTGAAACTATCATCTAATAAGGCGTTTCACCCTTCTGTCTTCCCAAAATCAATCGGATTTTTTTATTTCCAACACACTAAAAAAAACTACTTTTGCGCATCTTTTCACGTATTAAATCACCAAATTATGAGTTCTATCAAAGTTGCTATTAATGGTTTCGGTCGCATCGGCCGTTTAGTGTTTCGTCAAATCTATAACATGCAAGGGGTAGATATAGTTGCAATCAACGACCTTACCAGCCCGGCAACATTGGCACACCTTCTGAAATATGACAGCGCTCAAGGCCGATTTAATGAAACGGTTACACATACCGACAGTGCGATTGTGGTAAATGGCCATGAAGTGAAAATTTATGCACAAAAAGATCCGGCTCAAATTCCTTGGGGAGCTCACCAGGTAGACGTGGTGATTGAGAGCACCGGATTCTTTACAGACAAAGCAAAAGCTGAATCACATATTACTGCAGGTGCTAAAAGAGTAATCATTTCCGCTCCTGCAACAGGCGACCTTAAAACCATCGTATATAACGTCAATCATCAAATTCTTGATGGCTCGGAGACGATCATTAGCTGTGCAAGTTGTACGACTAACTGTTTGGCTCCTATGGCTAAAGTGCTACAGGATAATTTTGGTATTGTAACCGGGCTCATGAGTACCATACATGCTTACACCAATGATCAAAATACACTGGATGCGCCACATCCAAAAGGGGATCTTCGTCGCGCCCGTGCCGGAGCAGCAAACATTGTACCAAACAGTACAGGTGCGGCAAAAGCAATTGGATTGGTATTGCCCGAATTGAAGGGTAAACTCGATGGTGGCGCACAACGTGTTCCTGTAATTACCGGTTCTGTAACTGAATTATATTCCATCCTTGAAAAACCAGCTACCATAGAGGCGATTAATGCTGCCATGAAAACTGCAAGCAACGAAAGTTTTGGTTACACCGAAGATGAAATTGTGAGCAGCGATATAATCGGTATCCACTACGGCTCTTTGTTTGATGCTACTCAAACGCGCGTTATTACCATGGGCGACAAACAAATGATAAAAACCGTGAGTTGGTACGATAACGAAATGAGCTATGTGTCTCAGTTAGTTCGTACCGTTAAATATTTTGCTGGATTGATCTCCAAATGATGTTGAATGCGGGTTTAATGTGGGTTTAAAAGGTTTAATGAGTTTTTCAACTTATTAAACCCACATTTAACTTATTAAACCCATTAAACCTTCTCTTTAATATGCTCTTCCAACATTTCAATTTTCAGAACTACCGAGCCCTCATTCGGGTAGATTTCAACGTTCCGTTGAATGATCAGTTTGCGATTACGGATGATACACGCATGCGCGCAACGCTACCTACTATCATTAAAATTTTAAATGATGGAGGCAGTGTGATTTTGATGAGTCATTTAGGAAGACCAAAAGATGGACCTGCTGATAAGTATTCCTTGAAACATTTGGTTCAACATCTTTCCGAACTTTTACCCGGGAAAAACATACATTTTGCCAATGATTGTATTGGTCAGGAAGCAATTGATAAGTCGGCCTCTCTTAAACCCGGTGAACTATTGTTGCTGGAGAATCTTCGTTTTTACAAAGAGGAAGAAAAAGGAGATAAAGCATTTGCAGAAAAATTATCCAAGCTGGGCGATGTGTATGTGAATGATGCTTTTGGTACAGCCCACAGAGCACATGCATCCACCGCTATCGTTGCAGATTATTTTACTGTAGACAAAAAAATGTTTGGACTTCTGATGGAAAGTGAAGTAAAGAGTGCAGAGAAAGTTTTGCACGAATCTCAAAAGCCTTTTACCGCTATCATTGGCGGAGCAAAGGTGAGCGACAAGATATTGATTATTGAAAATTTATTGTCGAAAGCCACGGATATCATCATTGGTGGCGGAATGGCCTATACCTTCTGGAAAGCGCAGGGTAAGCAAATAGGTAATTCACTTTGTGAAGATGACCGTTTGCAAACAGCCAATGATATTTTGCAAAAAGCAAAAACAATGGGAGTGAATATTCATTTACCTATGGATAGCACGATTGCAGACAAATTTGCTGCAGATGCTCAGACAGCCAACTGCGAAAGTTATGGCATCCCATCCGGCTGGATGGGTTTAGACATCGGACAAAAAGCCGTTGCCGATTTTACACAGGTAATTTTGACAAGCAAGACCATTCTTTGGAACGGTCCAATGGGCGTTTTTGAAATGGAAAAATTTCAAAACGGTACGAAGTCAATTGCTTTAGCTGTAGCCGAGGCAACCTCCAAAGGTGCGTTTAGTTTGGTTGGGGGAGGCGATAGTGTTGCAGCAGTAAACATGTTTCATCTTGCCGATAAAGTGAGTTATGTTTCTACAGGAGGAGGAGCGATGCTTGAATATTTTGAAGGTAAGGAGTTGCCGGGGATAGCAGCGATTAAGAAATAGGTGTAGTAACTTTTGAAAAATTAATCTTTCAAATAACCAGGAATTTCAGACGGCTTTATCTCAATCATTTCTGATGTTACATATATATTGTTTGCTACTAACTTTAAGCTCTCAATATGTAATTTCATTTTATTGGCATCCTCTCTGTTCAAATAATTCCCAAATTTCAACTTAATATAAGGCGCCAGAAATGTTGTATATACTTTTTGGTCCGGAAATTTTTGCAACAAAGTTGCCCTAAGCTGCATAGCTGCTTTTCTGTCGGTCGTATTTAATACCATTAACCGAAAGCCATTTACCAATTTTGTTTTTTTTGCAAGACTCTTATTGTACTCCACCATTTTATTCCCCAATAAATCGATTCTTTCATCTTTTTGAATCAAATTATTGTTTGCTCCAACTGTATCTGTAACCACTACTTGAGCATCAGCAATGGCATAAGAAACAAACACCGAGAGAAAGAAAGCTAATGTTTTTTTCATGTCTTTTATAATTAATCACCGGAACCTTTATTTACCGTGACACTGTTTATATTTCTTGCCACTGCCACATGGACAAGCATCATTTCTTCCAATTTTTGGCTCTACACGAACAGGCTCTTGTTTTTGTGGTGTTGACGGATCAAAATAATCATTTTCATTGGCAGCGTAATCTTGTCCGGCAGCATCAATCTGATCTTTATTTGACTGCATCTTACTCATGTCGGTCTTTCTGGTGCTTCCTTCCTGAATTTGACCGGATTGCTGTGTTTCAACAGGAATAGCGGCATGACATAGAAAGCTTACGATATCTCTATTTACCTGGTCGCTCATCAGCTTAAAGGCATTGTAAGCTTCTATCTTGTATATAACCAACGGATCTTTTTGTTCATAACCTGCAGTTTGTACACTATGTCTCAAATCGTCCATAGCACGCAAGTGCTCCTTCCATGAATCGTCTATCAAAGCTAAAGATACAGTACGTTCCAACGCAGCCATCAGGGCAAGGCCATTCGTTTCGAGATAAGTATTCAATTTAACAACTGTTTGCAAACCTTTACGTCCGTCTGTAAATGGCACTGAAACATTTTCTATGTGATTGCCTTGCTCGGCACGAATATTTTTTATAAGTGGCATGGTTTGCTCCGCAATCTGTTGTTTCTTGTTGCGATAATGAGCCATAGCACTACTATACAATCTATTTGCAAGTGAGTTTACGTCATTTTTATCCAGTTCTTCGGAAGTAATATCTGTTTCAATGGAGAACGCAAGAATAACGTTCATCATAAACTCTTCATGCGTTCCACCATTTTGTGCATTTGCAACAAGGGAGTGAGCTACGCTGAAAAATGCATTATCGATATCGAGGGTTAGTCTTTCACCAAACAAAGCATTTCTTCTTTTACCATACACCACATTTCTTTGTTTATTCATCACATCATCATACTCCAGCAGACGCTTACGGATGCCAAAATTATTTTCCTCCACTTTTTTCTGAGCCCGCTCAATGCTACCGGATATGAGGCTTGCCTGTAACACTTCTCCTTCCTTATGTCCCATGCGGTCCATGAATCCTGCAATTCGGTCGCTGCCAAATAAGCGCATCAGATCATCTTCCAATGCAACGAAAAAGGCGGAAGATCCCGGATCACCCTGACGACCTGCACGACCTCTTAGCTGACGATCTACGCGTCGGCTCTCATGCCTTTCGGTACCAATTATTGCAAGTCCGCCTGCTTCTTTTACACCTGGTCCGAGTTTGATATCGGTACCTCTACCGGCCATGTTGGTTGCGATGGTTACAGCACCTGCCATTCCTGCTTCTGCAACAATTTGCGCTTCACGGGAGTGTTGCTTAGCATTCAAAACATTATGAGGTATGTTTTTTTGCTTGAGCATACGGCTCAACAATTCACTAACTTCCACCGATGTTGTACCCACAAGAGATGGACGTCCTGCTTCTCGCAACATTTCCACTTCATCAATCACCGCTTTGTATTTTTCACGCTTCGTTTTATATACACGGTCATTTTCATCTTTTCGAATCACTGAAATATTGGTGGGTATGGTTACCACATCCAATTTGTAGATACTCCAAAATTCGCCTGCTTCCGTTTCGGCTGTACCGGTCATTCCGGCCAGTTTGTGATACATTCGGAAATAATTTTGAAGTGTAATCGTTGCATAGGTTTGTGTAGAGGCCTCAATCTTCACGTTTTCTTTTGCTTCAATGGCCTGATGCAATCCATCGGAATAACGTCTGCCTTCAAGGATACGTCCCGTTTGCTCATCTACAATTTTTACACCACCATCCATTACCACATATTCCACATCTTTATCGAACAGCGTATAAGCTTTGAGTAGTTGTTGTATAGTATGTATTCTGTCGGCTTTTTGAGAATAATCATTCAGCAACTGATCTTTCTGCTGTAATTTTTCTTCGGAACTGAGTGCAGATTTATCTATTGCCGAAAGCTTGGTGGCAATATCGGGGAGAATGAAAAACTCAGGGTCTTCGCCTTGTCCGGTAATCAGGTTCAATCCTTTATCGGTAAGCTCTACCTGATTGTTTTTTTCATCTATCACAAAATACAATTCAGTATCTACCTTGGGCATTTCCTTTTGTTGCTCGGCGAGGTAATGGTTTTCACTCTTTTGCAATTTAACACGCATGCCCGGCTCGCTAAGATATTTAATCAAAGCGCTGTTTTTAGGCAAGCCACGATAAGCGCGCATCAAGGCCAGTCCACCATCTTTGGGATCATCATTGCCCTCAGCAATTTTCTTTTTGGCTTCAATTAAAAATTGGTTTACCACACGACGTTGGGTTTCTACCAGTCGCTCGATGCGTGGTTTTAAATCAAAGAACTGCTGTGTGTTGTCGCTGTGAGAAACAGGTCCGCTGATGATCAGTGGGGTTCTTGCATCATCAATCAATACGCTGTCCACCTCATCCACCATCGCAAAATGATGTTTGCGTTGTACCATTTCATCCGGGCGGTGAACCATATTGTCTCTGAGATAATCGAAACCAAATTCGTTGTTGGTTCCATAGGTAATATCAGCATTGTAAGCTTTTCGGCGGGCGTCACTGTTGGGCTCATGTTTATCGATGCAGTCAACTGTAAGTCCGAGCCATTCAAAAATAGTTCCGTTCCATTCGCTGTCACGACGGGCCAAATAATCATTCACTGTTACAATATGAACGCCCTCACCCGCCAAAGCATTTAGATAGGCAGGCAAAGTACTAACCAATGTTTTACCTTCACCTGTAGCCATTTCCGAAATTTTTCCGGAATGTAAAACAGCACCGCCAATCAACTGCACATCATAATGCACCATATTCCAGTTGACAGTATTTCCCGCGGCATTCCATGAATTTTGATAGTAAGATTTTTCGCCGTCAATCTTTATGTGGTTTCTTGAAGTGGCGAGCTCGCGGTCCAAATCTGTTGCAGTAGATTCCATTACTGCATTTTCCTTGAAACGACGAGATGTCTCTTTCACGACAGCAAATGCCTCAGGTAAAATTTTTTGCAATATCTCTTCAATCTTGGTATCCCTGTCTTTACGAAGTTTGTCAATTTCGGTAAAAATGGCATCTCTGCCTGCGATATCTTCGGAAGGTAACTGATTGGCATCCTCTTTCCTGGCAGCAATCTCTGCGTCAATCTCCTTTATATGATCTTTGATTTGAGCTCGGAAGTCTTGCGTTTTATGGCGAAGTTCATCATTAGACAAGGAGGCATAAGTTTCAAAATGGCGATTGATTTCGCCTACCAGCGGGGTGATTTTTTTTACGTCTTTCTCACTTTTGCTGCCACCGAATAACTTAGAAATTACTTTTAGCATGGAATAGGTTGTATATCTGTTTGTTTTAATTTAGGAAAGAGGGATATAGGTTCAAATCAAAACTTAGACCGTATCTATATTCTCGTCAATATGTCAGTTTGCAAAGGTAAGGCAAGTTCAGCGTCTTTTTTAAGTTGAAATTCAGATAAAAATGCCCATTTCATTTTCATTTACATTAACTTTGCACGCAGTAATTTAAGAAAAAAAGATATAATATTTACGCTTATGAGCGGTGCATTAAAAGAAGTAAGAAACAGGATTAAGAGTGTGCAAAGCACGCAGCAAATTACCAAAGCTATGAAAATGGTGAGTGCGGCCAAATTGCGTCGTGCTCAGGATGCGATTACACAAATGCGTCCATATGCACAGAAGCTGCAGGAAATGTTATCGAATATTGTTTCAGGAACGGAAGGAGATTTGTCATTGAATTTGGCCACTGAACGTCCAATTGATAAAGTGCTTATTATTGTTGTAACCAGCGACCGTGGATTGTGTGGTGGATATAACAGTAACCTTATCAAACTTGCCAAGCAAACGGCACGAGAGAAGTATGCTGTTCCTTTTTCAAAAGGCAACGTGCAAATTTTACCAATTGGTAAAAAAGGGTATGAGCATTTTTCTAAAAACGGCTTCAATGTGATCAATACCTATTGGGATATATTTACCAATCTGTCTTTTGAGAAAGTTCAAGCTGCTGCACAGTATGCAATGAATGCATTTGCCAACAAAGAAGTGGACGCAGTAGAAATTATTTACAGCGAATTTAAAAATGCCGCATCGCAGGTGTTTATTGCTGAGCCATTCTTACCTGTAAAGAAAGTTTCGTCCAACAATGAAACTAAAAAGAAAGCAGATTTTATTTTTGAACCTGATAAGACTACACTCATTGCTGAATTGATGCCAAAGATATTAAACACTCAATTGTATAAGTCGGTATTGGATGCAAATGCGAGTGAGCATGGTGCCCGTATGACGGCTATGGACAAGGCCAGTGACAATGCCAATGAGTTATTAAAATCTCTCAAGATCAGCTACAACCGTGCTCGCCAGGCTGCCATTACAACTGAGCTTACAGAAATCGTGAGTGGGGCTGCTGCGTTGCAGGGGTAGGGTATGTTTATTGAGTTTAAGGTTTAAAGTTCAACGTTGAGAACCAACAATAACCTTGAACCTTCAACTTTGAACCAACGTGTTATTACAATTCACTTTTTAATTATCCATGGAAATCTCACACATCATACCACACATTGAAGCACTGATATTTGCCAGTGATCGTGCTTTGCCGGCTGAAGAAATATGCGAGCATTTGAACAGTGCGCTCGGTTTCATTGAAGATCGTGCAAGTATCGATCAGGTTGAGTCAGCCATTACCGGCATACAAGAAAAATATGCTTCTGAGTTTTATGCATTTGAATTGAAGCAGAGTGGTGGTGGCTGGCAATTTTTGACCAAACCCCAATATCATAAGACGGTTGCCTTATTAAACGGAGAAAAGTTTTTAAAACGTTTGTCTGTTGCTGCGCTGGAAACATTGGCCATCATCGCTTACAAGCAACCCATTACCAAGAGTGAGATTGAATCTATTCGTGGAGTGAACTGTGATTATGCCGTTCAAAAATTACTGGAGAAAGATTTGATCATCATTTCAGGTCGAAATGAAGATGCGGTTGGCAAGCCACTTATTTATGCGACTTCCAAATCCTTCATGGATTATTTTGGCATCAACAGTGCCGGCGATCTTCCAAAAATCAGTGAGGTATTGATGGAAGAACTGGTTAAAGCAACAATAGTAAGTGAAGCGGAAAATAACATGACACCTGCTGAAGAAAATAGTGAAACCAGTGAGGAAAAATATGTTGAAATAAAAGGGGATATTGAAGAAACCTCAACTGCTGAAGAAGATACATCTAACGAAGAATAAACGATTTAGCCTATTTGCTAATAGAGTAATATAATATTAACCAATAATTATTACTCGATGAATGTTGAATTATTGCATAATCTTGCACTCGAACATGATACACCGCTCTATGTGTATGATGCTGATCGTATAACCCAACAATATCTCAAAATACAAGCTCCGTTTTCAAATTATCCCACTCGTTTTTTTTATGCTTGTAAAGCCCTTTCTAATGTTAATGTGCTAAAGCACATGCACTCAATTGGTACATACCTTGATTGTGTTAGCATCAATGAAGTGAAACTTGGAATTTTAGCAGGGTATGAACCAAAAAATATCCTATTCACACCAAATGGCGTTGATATTTCAGAAATCATAGAGGCCAAAGATGCCGGCGTTCATCTTAATATAGACAGCATATCTATGCTCGAGCAATTCGGGGCTTTATTTTCTGATTCTTATCCAATTTGCATCCGTTTAAATCCACATATCCTTGCAGGTGGAAACAATAAGATATCAACCGGCCATATAGATTCTAAGTTTGGAATATCCATCCATCAGCTCCGTCATATTGAACGAGTTGTTGCTTCGACCGGTCTTCGTGTAGAAGGATTACACATGCATACAGGAAGTGAAATAAAGGATGTTGATGTTTTTTTGATGGGGCTTGATGTGATTTTAGATGTGGCAAAACGCTTCCCAGGAGTACAGTATATAGATATGGGTAGTGGATTTAAAGTAGCCTACAGACCCGGAGAAAAGGAAACTGACATTCAGACGCTTGGAGAGCAAGTAACGAAAAGAATGATAGAGTTTGCACAAGAAACGGGCACTAAACCTGAGTTATGGTTTGAACCGGGAAAATATCTGGTGAGCCAATCCGGTTATTTTTTAGTTAGCGTTAATGTTGTTAAACAAACTCCTGCTACTGTATTTGCGGGAGTTAATAGCGGATTCAATCATTTGATTCGTCCAATGATGTACGATGCTTATCACCATATCGATAATATCAGTAATCCCGGAGGTGTTCAGCGAATTTATACGGTGGTGGGAAATATTTGCGAAACAGATACATTTGCATGGGACCGATCCATACCTGAAGTTCGTGAAGGGGATATACTTGCATTTCATAATGCAGGCGCATATGGATTTGAAATGAGTTCGCAGTTTAACTCAAGGTTGAGACCAGCTGAAGTAATAGTTGAGAAAGGGAAAGGTAGATTGATTCGTAAAAGAGAGACAATAGAAGATTTATTGAAGAATCAAATACGCTAAATGGAAATCAAATTGTACAATTATTAACTCACTCCGTTAACCACAGATTCTTTCGAAATTTTTCCTACCAAACCTTGTAATACTTTTCCCGGTCCGCATTCTGTAAATGTATTTGAGCCATCAGCAACCATTTGCTGTACCGATTGTGTCCATCTTACGGCTCCTGTTAATTGTGCAATCAGGTTTTGTTTTATGGTTTCAGGATCAGTGACTGCTGATGCAGTTACGTTTTGATAAACCGGACAAATGGGTGTATGAAATGAAGTAGATTCGATAGCCTGAGCCAGTTCGGTGCGTGCGGGCTCCATACATGGAGAATGAAAGGCTCCCCCAACAGGTAGTACCAATGCACGCTTGGCACCGGCTGCTTTTAACTGCTCGCAGGCTTTTTCAATACCGGCAATGGTGCCGCTTATTACGAGCTGCCCCGGACAATTATAATTGGCAGCTACCACAATTTCGCCGGTTGATTCAGATACTTCGCGGCAAATCAATTCAACCTTTTCATCTTCCAATGCCAATACGGCGGCCATGGTTGAAGGTGAAAGTTCACATGCTTTTTGCATCGCATTGGCACGAATGGAAACCAACCTGAGTGCATCTTCAAATGACATTGTTTTATTGGCTACCAATGCAGAGAATTCTCCCAGTGAATGTCCGGCCACCATGTCTGGTTTTGCATTTTCAATGGTCATGTATGCCGCAACAGAATGAATGAATATGGCAGGTTGTGTGATGTTGGTTTTTTTCAAATCTTCATCAGTGCCCGTAAACATCACATTGGATATGTCAAACCCTAAAATATCATTGGCTTGTTCAAACAAGGCTTTCACATGTGCATGTTGTTCGTATAGGTTTTTACCCATACCGCTGAACTGTGATCCTTGTCCCGGAAAAATATAAGCGTGTTTCATAAAGATTGAATAAAAATGTATTGCAAAGAAAATAAAAATCCCTCAGTAATGAGGGATAATTTTCGGTGGGGTAGCAGAGGTTAGTGCAGTTGGCTTGTGATTAATTTTAAGAATTCGCTTCTGGTTTCCTGTTTTTCAAATTCACCGCAAAAGGCAGAGGTCGTCGTCACAGAATTTTGTTTGGTAACACCACGCATCATCATACATAAATGTGAGGCCTCTATTACAACTGCCACACCTAAAGGATTTAAGGTGGTTTTAATGGCTTCCAAAATCTGAGTGGTCAAGCGTTCCTGCACCTGCATACGTCGGCTGTATACATTTACCACACGGGCAATTTTGCTAAGACCGGTGATGTATCCGTTTGGAATATAGGCCACATGGGCTTTTCCGAAAAAAGGCAATAAGTGATGTTCGCACATGCTGTACAATTCGATGTCTTTTACTATCACCATTTCACTCACATCTTCCTTGAACATGGCAGACTCCAATATTTTACAAGCATCCATGTGATACCCTTGTGTGAGGTATTGCATAGCTTTTGCTACACGTTCGGGAGTTTTCTCAAGGCCTTCACGTTCGGGATTCTCGCCGGTAAGTTCAATGACTTTTCTGTAAGCATCTGCCAGTGGTTGGGTGACATGCTCATCGTATTCTTCTTTGCGTTTGTATGCCATAATGTTTATTTAGAATGATGAATCGGCCGGATATACTACGAAGTTTCTTTCTGTTTCGTGTAAGCGTACCTGTAAGTGTAAGTGTGAATCGATATGTTGTCTTAAAATGTCGTGTATAACTACAGCGATATTTTCGGCGCTTGGGTTTAATGTTGCAAATTCGGGACAGTCGAGGTTCAGATTTCTGTGATCGAAGCGATTCACTATTTGTTGCTGAATGACATCACTCAATACCTTCATGTCCATGACATATCCGGTATCGGGATTTGGGAAGCCGACTACTTTTACTGTGAGTTCATAGTTATGCCCATGATAGTGGGGATTGTTGCATTTGCCAAAAATCCGTTTATTGGTTTCATCATCCCATGCCGGGTTATGCAGCCGATGAGCTGCATTGAAATGTTCTACACGATAAACAGCAATAGAATGTGCCATACTTTATAAACAATAAAGTTTAAAAATTGTTCGCTAAAGATAAAAATACGATAAACAAAACTGATAAGAGCTGATCTTATCCAAAATACTCCACGTAAATACGGGGAGTTTCGTAGAGTTTGAGGGAATGTAACTTTACTTGAGTTGGGATATGTGGAGCCAATTGTTGCCAGATGCCTGAGATAAGGTTTTCGATGGAGCACATTTTACCTGCCATAAAATCGACATCTACATTGAGATTTTTATGATCAAGTTTATCAATTACATGTTCCTGAATGATTTTGCTTAGTTTCTTTACATCAAATACGAATCCGGTGTCTGGGTCGGGTATACCTGCTATTGTTACATGAAGCTCAAAGTTATGTCCATGCCAGTTTTCATTGGCACAGCGACCAAAAACAGCCTCATTTTGCTCCTTGCTCCATGCAGGGTTAAATAATTTATGGGCCGCATTAAAATGTTCTATTCGGGTGATGTATACCATCCGCTCAGGGTTAAAAATTTTCGCAAAGGTAGTATCTATTCGGCTAAATATGAACCTATTGTGCGAAATTTGAGCAGTGAAAATACTGGTACTAGCGGCTACAGCAAATGAAATTCAACCTTTTCGGGATATTCATCCGAATGCAGACACATGCATCACCGGTGTGGGATCTCCACATACCATGTATTATTTGATGAAAGCACTGGCTAAAACAAAATATGATTTGGTGCTACAGTGTGGAGTGGCAGGAACTTTTCAATCAGATATGCCTTTGGGCTCGGTGGTGTTGGTGGAAAAAGATTGCTTCGCAGATCTTGGAGCCAATGAAAAAGATGCATTTCACACTTTGCATGATTTGGGATTGGCGAACAAAAATAACTTTCCGTACTTACAAGGTTGGTTGGTAAACAAAAATCCTTTTCTAAAATCATCCGACTTGCCTCATGCTAAAGCCATCACAGTTAATCTGCTGAGTAATGATCCTGTTTGGATGGAAAGATTAAAACAAGCATATCAGCCTGATATTGAAACCATGGAAGGTGCAGCACTGCATTTGGTTTGTTTGATGGAAGGGGTACAGTTTTTACAAATTAGAGGCATCAGTAATTTAGTGGGTGATAGAAATAAATCCAATTGGAAAATGAAAGAAGCGATTGATGCGTCTAATCAGCAATTGACTCGTATTTACCAACAATACCTGTAAAAAATAATCCGGTGAATTTTAAAATTGCCTTTTCTCCTTGTCCAAATGACACTTTTATTTTTGATGCGCTGGTGCATCAAAAAATAGATACGCAGGGTCTCAGATTTGACCCCATTTTGGAAGATGTGCAAACCCTCAACAAATGGGCATTGGAAGGCAAATTCGATGTGAGTAAAATCAGTTATGGTGTGTATCCCAAAATTGCGAAAGACTATGTGATATTGGACAGTGGCAGTGCGTTGGGAAAAGGAGTCGGACCCTTGCTTATTGCTTCCTCGGGTTTAATTCAAACACCCATTGAGCAGCAACTCATTGCCATTCCCGGTGAGGATACGACTGCACACTTTCTTTTTTCTTACGCTTATCCAAATGCTGTAAACAAAATATTTCTCAGATACGATGAAATAGAATCATTTGTACAAGAAGGAAAAGGATTGGGTGTCATCATTCATGAAAACAGATTCACTTACGCACAAAAGGGATTGATTTGTCTGGCCGATTTGGGGAATGTATGGGAAAATAAAACCGGACTTTCCATTCCTTTGGGAGGAATTGTAATGAAGCGGAATTTGCCTGCTGAAATAATCCAAAAAACAGGATCATTGATTCGGCAGAGTTTGGAATTTGCTTATCAAAACAGCTCTGTACTAACGGAGTACGTTACACGAAATGCACAAGAGATGGAGGAAGATGTCATGCGTCAACACATTGAATTATATGTAAATGAACATTCACTTTCACTGGGCGAAAGAGGAAAGGATGCGATCGAAAAAATGATGGTTACATTAGGTATGAATTTGAATGGAATGTCACTGTTTTCAACCTAATCAGTTTTTCCTTTCAGTGCTGAGGTATAAACTTCCAAACAACGTTTGCGTGCAAACTCATGAACGACCATTGGCTGAGCATAAGAGAGTGTTTCAAATTCAGGGACCCATTTACGGATATAATCTCCCTTTGGATCAAATTTTTTGGTTTGCAATGTTGGATTAAAAATTCGGAAATAAGGTGCTGCATCGCAACCGCTTCCGGAGGCCCATTGCCATCCGCCATTATTGGCTGCCAAATCGAAGTCGAGTAGTTTGGAAGCAAAATAACTTTCGCCCCATCGCCAGTCGATCAGTAAATGTTTACATAAAAAAGAAGCAGTTATCATACGCACGCGATTGTGCATAAATCCGGTGTTGTTTAATTCGCGCATACCGGCATCAACAATAGGGTATCCCGTTTTGCCTGCACACCATTTTTCAAAATCTGTTTCATCATGGCGCCATGTAATATTGTCATAAGCAGGTTTGAAAGATTTTCCTTTGCCAACATGCGGGAAGTGCCAAAGAATCATGTGGTAAAAATCGCGCCAAATGAGTTCGTTGAGATAAGTTTCGGAAAGAGGAATTGCTTGTAATGCTAGCTGACGAATACTGATGGTTCCAAAACGCAGATGCACACTTAATCTGCTGGTACCTCGCACACTGGGAATATCTCTTTGTCCGGCATAGGATTGGATTATGGCTGGTGCCACATTCATTTCAGGAAATGAGATATTGGTTTCCTGAAAACCGATTTGTTTCAACGAAGGAAAATCAGGTGCTTTATAAGATAAAAAATGATTTTTGAGCGATTCGGAAGGATAGGTAACGATCTTGTTTTCTTGCAGTCTGAGTTTCCATTTCCTGCTGTAAGGAGTAAAGACGGTATAAGGTTTGCCATCATCTTTTAATACTTCATCTTTTTCGAAAATTACCTGGTCTTTAAAAGTTTGAAAGCCAATGTTATTTTGAGCGAGCAGTCCTTTAATATGTTCATCGCGTTCTTTAGCATAAGGCTCGTAATCATGATTGGTAAAAACAGAATCAATATTGAATTGAGATGTCAATTTTTTGAAGCACTCTGCCGGTTTTCCATGCATGACAAACATGCCACTGTTTAATGTCTGCAAAGATTGATGCATCTTGGCGAGCGACAGATGAATGAAATGCACCCTGGCATCTTGTTTATTGGGAAGTTGGTCAAGTATATCTGAATCAAAAATAAAAATCGGCAATACGGGAAGTCCGGAACTAAGTGCCTGATGCAGGCCGTGGTTATCCTCGAAGCGGAGGTCGCGGCGAAACCAGAATATGTTGATGCGTTGATTGTTCATATTTGTCATTAACAAAAAAGAAAGGGACAAGTTTGTTTTAAATCCAGATAAATTTTTTGAGCCATTTTGTTTCCGTAATTCTTGTTGTTGAATTGTCCGATCCATCGAATTGCAAAAAGCGAGTTGCTTACGAACGCCTCATCTGCTTCATGTAGGTCAGCTATAGACAAGGGTTTTTCTTCTATGCGATAACCCAATAGTGGTAGGTGTTTCAGCAATTGCGCGCGTTGAATACCCGCCACACAACCTTCTGAAATGGGTGGTGTGTATATGATTTCCTGTTTGATGATGAAAAGATTGGCCACAGTCGTATCGCAGATATTTCCGTGTGAATTAAGAATAACCGCATCCTTGCATTTTTGTTTTTGGGCTTCAATAGCGCCCATGATGTAGGGCAAAAAATTATTGTGTTTGAATTGGCTGAATGCATCAGGTGATTTTCGGCAGGCATCAAACAAACAAAGATGCCAGCCATTTAAGTTCAGTTCACTATATACATCGGAAAGTGGAAAGGTTTCAATCAGCCAGTTTGGACGATGATGTTCGGCATCATACAAGCCGCCATTTGCCCTGAAAAAACTAAGTCTAATACGTGCGAATTCATCATGCCGATTCTTTTTTAAAAGTGAAATGATTTGCTCTTCAAAAAATGAGTCGGTATGATGTTTGGGAATTTCAAATTGGAGTGCGGCGGCTCCATTTCGTAAACGCTGCATATGTTCTGCAAATTGAAGCATCTTGCCATTTACGCATTTCATGGTTTCAAATAAACCATCTCCATATCTGAGTCCGCGATTACCTGCGGAGATAATAGGTTCGTTGGCATTGATTCTTGAACCATTGTAAATGACACTATTCATAAATGTAAAAATAAAGAATCCCCGACGAGCGGGGATTGAAAAAATACATTGATTACTTGGGGTTACATATCGTCAATGATTTTATGTTTTACTGCGTACATGATCAGCCCTGCAGTTGTTTTGGAGCCCGTTTTTACTTTAAGGCGGTCGCGTATGGCTTCTACGGTACGCGGACTCAGTTCTACGAGTTCAGCAATTTCTTTGGTACTTTTTTCTTCGCACATGAGGCGAAGGATGGTCGTTTCTTTTTCATTGAGTTGAGCATCGGGACCACCGGCAGTCAGAACCTGAGGTACAACGGGATTTTTTTGTTTGAGGTTGCTCAACAATGCTTTATTGGTCAGTGCATTGAAGAAGTATTCATTTTCATGACAGGTTTTGATGGCTTCATAAATCACCTCGCTGTCACTGGTTTTGGTAAGATAACTATTGGCACCCAGCTCCATTAATTTGGTAATCATGCTGTTGTCATCTACCATGGTAAGCATGATGACTTTGGTATGCGGAGCTATTTTTTTGATCTCAGGTAATGTTGCAATGCCATCCATGATAGGCATTTGAATATCGAGTAGGATGACATCGGCTTCGATATTTTTGAGCAAAGTAAGCAGGTGCATGCCGTTGTCGGCTTCAGCAATAACCTGAATATCAGATTTTGTACTTAGGGAAGTTTTTACGCCGGCTCTGTAAAGTACGTGGTCGTCGGCGATGATAACCCGAATGGGTTGATTTCCTTGTTCGTTCATAATGAGGTTTTTTGGGTAAAGGATTTAAATTAAAAACGATGGGTGCAAGATCGTATTTTGTGCTGTAATAAGAATGAGGATATTTACCTGTTTACCTGGATAGTGAAAATACGGTCTAAAATTAGGGGCGGCGAAAGCCGCCCCGGCCATTTTCACAGCGCACGTCTTTAGAACTCAACTGTTGCAAAACTCAAGGTATATTTCGCAAAAACAGGAAGAAAAACAACAGATTTCGGGGAGAAAATAACCGAGGTTACGTTTATTTTTGGGCTTAGTTTTGCACAATGACAAAGGATTTATTTATTATTTTATACAAATTAGCTGATTTAATCTGCGTTTTATGTACTCTCTATTTGATTTATGTCAAATTAAAAGTTAATCATAATGATATCAAAATCTCACTTTTAATCATTTTTTTAATAATATCATCTTTGTACAATATATTCTTTGAATTAAACCATTATTTTTCCCTATTCCAAGATTTATATTATCTAAAATTAGCTTATTTAAGTTTTTACTTTTTTATTCTCAGTTTTATATTAACTCGAATAAATCAATTTGTTTTTTTTTCAAACTTTCTCATAAATACTATTTCAATTTTATTATTTATTTTAATACTTATCTATGACTTGTTTAACAGATCATTATATGTTGCTACCTATATAAATATTAATATAGCCATACTGTCTCTTATGAAAATTCAAAAAAGAATTATAACTGAAAGGCTAACAAGTTTGAAAGAAGACTGGGTTTCAATATTTTTATTTGGTTTAGCATTGTTTAGTATGCTAAACATTCCTATTTTACTTTTTATCAAAACTCTAAAACAAATATTTTCAGAAACTGACTACTACCTAGTTAGTATAACTGCACCAATTGCATCAATAATGTTTTATCTAACAATATTTAATTCAGCAAAGTGTTACCTCAGAACAAGCAGATAATCATTTACTTTATTTTACTCCTAAGTTTATTTTTTTTGGTTCTTGTATTACTTGTTATCAATCTATTATTACTGAATCAAAAAAAGAAAATAATTTATGAAGCCTCGCTAATGAGCTTGAATTCAAGTCATGAAAATGAAATGCTAGTGTCTCAAATTCAAGTTCAAGAGAATACTTTTCAGAACATCAGTAGAGAAATACATGATAATATTGGCCAAAAACTGACTCTGGCAAAGCTTCAATTGAATGCCATTGTGGCTAGCTCGCAGGAAGAACTCAATCGATTGCATGAAGTTGTGGCATTGATTTCTGAAAGTTTGAATGACCTTCGTGATATCAGCAGAAGTTTAAGTTCTGAAGTAATTATGAATAGCGGACTTATCAAAGCACTGGAACAAGAAATATTGCTGATATCCAAAACCAGTCATTTTAAAATAACCCTACATATAGAGGGAGATCCTGAATACTTAAAAGCTGAAAATGAACTGGTTATTTTCCGAATCATTCAGGAAGCACTCACCAATGTCATTAAGCATGCCGATGCCAAATTCGTAAACATTGTTTTGAATTATACCAGCTGCAATTTGATTATTATCATAAAAGATGACGGAAAGGGATTTGATGAAGTAGAATATGTTCAAAAAAACGGGCTCAACAATATGAAAAACCGGGCCGATTTATTGGAAGGAGATTTTTTGCTTGAGAGCAAACCGGGCAATGGAACAAAGATTGCCATATCAATACCATATCAATTAGCACAACATGTATAACATCATTTTTGCCGACGATCACATCCTCTTGCGTGACGCACTTACCAATCTGATTAATTCATTTCCTGATTTTCGTGTAGCCGATACGGCAAACAACGGAAAAGAACTGATAAATTTATTGGAGCAAAATCCTGAACCTCATATCATTTTGCTGGATCTGAATATGCCAGTGATGGATGGGTTTGAAACTGCCAAATGGTTGCATGAACACCGACCTAACATTCATACACTGATCCTTACTATGTATGATTCTGAAATTGCGTTGATCAGACTTTTGCAATACGGTGTACGCGGATTTTTGAAAAAAGATATTCATCCCAACGAATTGCATCATGCCCTGAAAGCTGTCGCCGAAGATGGATATTATTATTCGCATGCCACCACGGGTAAACTTGCCAACTTGTTTCAGAAAAACGGAGTGAAGCAAAACTACATAGAGCGGGCAATACTCACCGACAGCGAATTGTCATTTTTGAGACTGGCTAGTTCAGACAAAACATACAAGGAAATAGCATCTGAATTGAAGATAACACCCCGAGCGATCGACGGATACAGGGATGCGCTATTTGAGAAGCTTGATGTGAAAAGCAGGGTGGGTTTGGCTTTGTATGCCGTAAAAAATGGTATCGTTACATTTTGATTGCGAGTTTACTCAATGAGTTTATTGCGCATAGCATATACAATCAGTCCTGCAATCGTTTTTGCCTCTACCTTGGCTTTCATGTTTTGCCTGATGGTTTCAATCGTACGGGGGCTAAGAAAAATAACTTTTGAAATTTCTTCGGTTGTCATATCCTCCGCAAGCAATTTTAATATACGCAACTCCTTATCATTAAACTGCACCGGGGTGCTGCTTCCGTAGTGCTGGCGAACGGTTTTTCTTTGCATAAGTCGCCCCATCACTGCCTTGTTTACCAGCTCATTAAAATAAAAGTCATCATTCATACAGGTCAGAATGGCTTCATAAATTTCTTCGGGATCGGTGGTTTTGGTAAGATAGGCATTGGCACCCATCTCCATCATTTTACTGATCATTTGCTGATCATCGTACATGGTTAGTACAATGATCTTGATATCTTCGTATTCTTTTCGAATAATTTGGATGGCATTGATTCCGTCTATTTCCGGCATTCTGATATCCATCAACAATACATCGGGTTTTTTGATGGATATTTTATGCATCATGTCTTTACCGTCTTCTGCCTCCCATAACATTTTTAGATTTTCCTTGTCGGAAAGGGCCATTTTGATGCCATCTCTAAAAATTTTATGATCATCGGCAATGGCGATACGAATCGCATTTTCGTTACTCATATTTAATTACTTTAAAGTTTAATGCACAGAAGTTCAATCCAATCTACTACAAAACTCCGTAATTCACACTGCTAATGCCTCTCCAATCCTGTTTTTTATAAATAAATTTACCCACAGGTTTATCCACAAGCAAAAAATAATTATCGTAAAACTACGAAGTAAAAAAACTATTATTAACCGTAAAATTACTAATTTTACCCCGTACAAATACGTGATCATTGAAAGAAAAAAAACAGTTTTTTTCGGTGAAAACACCTTGTAGCATTGATTTTTGACCAATTCGTAGAAATACGAAGCTTTATCCACCCCTTTTTGAAAGGGGGAATTAATGAGAAGTTTACACTGTCATTAATCAATAACCCCAAAAGTAATTTTATGTTAAGTGGATTAATTTTAGCTGTTCTTGAATTTATTATGGAATGTAATATCTCTGAATTGATTGGCTTTTAAATTCATTGTTGCTAAATTTGCAACAAAGCCAAACTCATCAATACTACATTATCATACATCACCTTTTCATCTGAAATTTTACCTTTAGTTTCTTGTCTAATTTTTTATAAAAAATTGAACGAGAAGAACTTAAAGGTTTTTTTTATTTATTGCCTACTACTTACTTTATTTTCAACAACCAGTGCATTTTTATTAAACATTTTTAAGAGTAATTCTCTTTATTTTACGACAGTTAGAATATACACAATTGTTGAATTTTCTCTTTTCGCAGTCTTCTTTTCTATAACAATAAACAATAAGTTATTTTCCAAAATACTTCTATTTTCAATTATTCCATTTGTTCTTTTCTCTGCTTTGCAATGGATTAAAAACTATCCTATTTTTGAAACAAGTGCATTGTTGATTGAATTCATTTTTTATTTAATAGTATTGGTTTATTTTTTTTATGAGCAAATGATTTTCTCAATAGAAAAAAAACTATACGAATCTTCAATATTTTGGATTTCGGTAGGTTTATTTATTTATTTCTCAGGCAACTTTTTTTATTTAATTACATCTACTTTAAAAGGGGCTTTATCTGAAAAAAACTTAATACAAATTTCTTATTCAATTGTAACAATCATTAAAAATGTCATTTTATTTTATGCAGTTATGATAAACTATAGAAAAGAATTTTTCTTAGAGTCATATCCTGATAATATTAATAATAAAATTATAAATACATAATGCTTATTTTGCAATCCGATACCACCGGAATTTCCAAACTCATGCTACTGGGCACGTTGGGGATGCTCATTTTAGCTGTGGGTATCATCGCTTTTGTGATTTTTCATCAGCGTAAAATCATTCGCTATCAAATGCAAATGAAACGACTAGAAGCTGAGAAACAACAAACCCTGCTTAATGCATCTATCCGTTTTCAGGAAGAGGAGCGTCAACGCATTGCGGCCGATTTGCATGATGATGCAGGACCCTTGTTGGCAACAGCTCGTTTATATCTCAATGAAAATTTGGTTAATCAGGAAAAAGCACAACAACTTCAAAGCATCATCAGCGCAAAGCAAATCATTGATGATGCCATCAGTTTGATACGCAACATCAGTCATAGTTTGATGCCTCCAACTTTAAAAAACTTTGGGTTGGAAAGTGCTACCAATGACCTGTTTCAAAAAATCAGTGGCAGCGGAATCATCAATGCCAGTTCGCGTTTTCATGATTATCGCGAACGCCTGCAAGTTGAACAGGAATTACTTGTTTTTCGCATCATACAGGAGTTGATCAACAATATTCTTAAACACAGCAATGCAGGGTTTATTCATTTAACCCAAAGCAACAGTGGCAATACCATGTTTTTGCGCATGCATCATGACGGAAAAGGAATCACCCAGCCCGAATTTGAAAGACTTAATGCCGGTGTGCACGGTCTCGGTCTTAAAAACATCGCCAGTCGTATCAATGTGCTCAATGGTAAAATCTTTTTTGAAATTGATCCCAGTCAAACCTATTATAAAGTAACGATCGAAGTGCCCAGACTTCGTAAATTCTAATCACATCGGTTTCGTAGTTTGTTTGTAACTTTATCCTGCAACCATGAACGAAGCCAATCCCGTTAAAGTAGCTATTGCCGACGATCATAAACTCTTTCGAAAGGGAGTGATTTTGTCTATGCGTCCGTATACCAACATCAAGTTTGTGATGGAAGCGGACAATGGCGAAGAGTTGCTGGCAAAGATTCCGGAATTTCAGCCGGATGTTGTTTTGTGCGATCTTAAAATGCCCGGTAAAGACGGAATTGATGCAACTAAACTCATCACAAAAAATCATCCGCATATTCGGGTAATCATCCTTACCATGTATGAAGATGAGCGATTTGTCGGGCATTTGATGGATTGTGGAGCAGCAGGTTATTTGCTCAAAAGCACCGATCCGGCAGAAATCAAAAAGGCCATTATAGATGTGATGCGAACAGGATTTTTCCTAAATCCATTTGTCAATAAAGTATTGCTCAAGAAAAATTACGCCAAGCAAAAATTCAATCCCAATTTAAGTTCGGAGATTGTGCTGAGTGAACGCGAGAAAGAAGTGCTTACCCTTGTTTGTATGGAATTTACAGCAACGGAAATTTCCACGAAAATGAATATCAGCCCGCGTACAGTAGAGTCCATTAAGGATCGACTTATGGAGAGATTTGGTGTAAAAAACTCGGTAGGGCTTGTGTTTTATGCGATGAAAAACAATCTGCTGGACTAGCAGTTTTCATTAAAACAAACCAAAAAGGGTAGAGTCAATTTTGGCGATGATTTCGCCAAGGTCTTCTTCATTCTCCGCAAATTTATTTTTATCTGCATCAATGATAAGCAAAGGGCCATCTTTATAATTATCTATCCAGTTGTTGTATAGGTCATTGAGTTTTTTGAGATAATCCAAACGAATATTCTCTTCGTAATCACGACCTCTTTTTTGTATTTGACCCACAAGTGTTGGCACGGAAGCTTTTAAGTAAATCACTAAATCCGGCGGATGCACCATGGATTTCAATGTTTCAAAAAAGCGAAAGTAGTTTTCAAAATCACGCTGACCCATGAGACCCATATCATGCAGGTTGGGTGCAAAGATCATCGCATCTTCATAAATTGTTCTGTCCTGAATGATTGTTTCAGTACCCCTCTGTATTTCGAGCAACTGATTTAATCGGCTATTCAGGAAATAGATTTGCAGATTGAAACTCCATCGGGGCATGTCCTCATAAAAATCATTGAGGTATGGATTATGGTCCACATCTTCAAATTGAGGAATCCATTTGTAATGTTTGCTCAATAATTCGGTGAGGGTTGTTTTTCCTGCACCGATGTTACCGGCTATGGCAATATGTTTTGGTTTTTTTGTTTTGGGCATGAGAAATGCTTGTGGTTTACGAACTTGCGAAAGTATGGAAATATCTATCGCCGAACAATCCTTTTAGATAAAATAATTTAATCCCATGGCATCCCTTACCAATTCTATGGTTTTACGGGCACTTTGGCGGGCTTTTTCAGCGCCTTTTTCCATGATTTCTTTCAGTAATTTTTCGTTTGAACGTATATCCAATGCACGCTCACGAACCGGACGCATAAATGCTACCATGTCTTCTGCCAATTGCTTTTTCATATCGCCATAACGAATGGTGCAGGCATTGTAGTGTTGTTCAAATTGCTCAATGACTTCGGAAGTTGACACCAGTTTCATGAGCATGAACAAATTCTCGATATAATCGGGTTTGGGGGTATTTGGTTCTTTGGGACCACTATCGGTGGTGGCTTTCATCACTTTTTTGCGGATCAGTTCATCATCATCTCCAAAGTATAAAGTAGCCATGTTGTTTTCGCTCTTGCTCATTTTTCCACTTCCGTCTAAAGAAGGTACTTTTACCAGCTCCTGCGAGTAATTAAATGCCTGCGGCTCTGGAAAAATATTCCCGTATCTGTGATTGAATCTCACTACAAAATTTCTGGCCATCTCGAGATGTTGTTCCTGATCTTTACCTACAGGTACTAAACTGGCACGATGTAAAATGATGTCGGCTGTTTGTAATACAGGATAAGTGAGTAATCCGGCATTTACATTTTCGGGGTGCTGGCGAGCCTTTTCTTTGAAAGTAACTGTTTTTTCAAGCTCCCCTTTATAGGCCAGCATATTGAGATATAGGTAAAGTTCACTGGTTTCGTGAATGTGACTTTGGCAGTAAAAGGTAGCTTTATCGGGGTCAAGACCGCAGGCCAGGTTTTCGGCGATGACCATTTTTACCTGGTCTTTCAGGGAAGCTGTATCCGGATGTGTGGTGAGAGAGTGCCAATCTGCAATCATGAAGTAACATTCATATTCATCCTGCATTTTTACATAATTGCGGATGGCTCCAAAATAATTTCCCAAATGGATCATGCCGGTGGGTCTGATGCCACTCATGACAATATTTGATGGGTAATTGGCATTCGTCTCTTTCATCTTTATTACTTCGTTGAAAACTCTGGTTTACGTGGGCGAAGATACGTTAATGCAATTCTTTGTGTTTCAAAATCAGTCAGTTTCTTTGCGTTCAATTGGCTAATTTTGCTTTATGCAAATAGATTCGGAACTGGTACAAAAGCTGGCAAAATTGTCGGGGTTACGTTTGGATGCTACAGAGGAAGCTTCAGTGCGTCAGGATTTGCAAAAAATGCTGGATTTTGTAAATAGGTTGAATGAGGTTGATACAACTGGGTTAGAGCCTCTTTTACACATGTCTGCCAATGATCAGGCAGAGCGTGAGGATATCATAGAAAATACCTTCACAAATGAACAGGCATTGAAAAATGCAAAAAACACAGATACACAATATTTTAGGGTTCCAAAAGTCATCAAAAAATAAATTCTCAATCCCGAATGTCATCCGTAATACATCTGGAGAAAATCTGTAAAAGTTACTTTTTAGGTAAGCATGAACTGCAGGTGTTGAAGGGGATTGATTTAGAAATTATACGCAATGAATATGTGGCATTGATGGGCCCCAGCGGATCGGGGAAGTCAACCCTGATGAATATTTTGGGATGTTTAGACAGTCCGACATCCGGTCAGTACATACTCAATGGAAATGATGTGAGCAGCATGCATGACAATGAGCTTGCTGAGATCAGGAACAAGGAAATAGGATTTGTGTTTCAGCAGTTTAATTTATTACCCCGACTTACGGCAGCGGAGAATGTGGCCTTGCCATTGGTATATGCAGGAGTTTCCAAGAAAGAGCGAGAGGAGCGTGCTGTCATGGTATTGGAAAAAGTAAAGCTTACAGACAGGATGCATCACAAGCCCAATGAATTAAGCGGTGGACAATGTCAGCGTGTAGCCATAGCAAGAGCCTTGATAAACAATCCATCAATTATTTTGGCCGATGAGCCCACGGGCAATTTGGATTCCAAGACCTCGCATGAGATCATGGAGATGCTGGGAATTATTCACAATGAGGGGAACACTGTCGTCTTGGTTACTCACGAAGAAGATATTGCATCTTTTGCCAGAAGGGTGGTAAGATTGCGAGATGGTTTAATTGAGAGTGATGTGAAAAAATAAGGGGCATTTTTTGCAACACTGAACTATTTGCTTTGGTGATTGTTACGATAATTCAACAAGCATTTTATGGCGATCAGAATTTACACGAAAACAGGAGATCAGGGTTTGACGCAGTTGATTGGGGGTACCAAGGTGCCCAAAAGTCATATGCGAATAGAGAGTTATGGAACGGTAGATGAATTGAATGCCAATATTGGTATGGCATGCGATATGCTGGAGGATGAACATATCAAGGGTATGCTGAGGGAGATTCAGGACAGGTTGTTTACGATAGGATCATCGTTGGCATGTGATCCTGAGAAAGAGCCTGCGTTGAGGATACCTGATTTAAAAGAGGGGGATGTCACATTGCTTGAAAAAGAGATAGATACTATGGAGCAGGCATTGCCTGCCATGAAATCATTTATTTTGCCTGGCGGACATACGACGGTTTCATTTTTACATGTATGCAGGTGTGTATGCAGGCGAACGGAAAGATTGTGTGTTTTGATGCAGGAGAATGATATGGCGGTGGAGCCGCTGGTAATCAAGTATCTCAATCGTTTGAGTGATTATTTGTTCGTATTGTCAAGATTTGTAGCGATGCAGTTAAATGCCCCGGAGGTGCCGTGGAAGCCAAGGGTATAGGTATCATTTTTCTTACTTTTTTATTAGCAAAAATTCAGAATTTTCTACCCTGTTTTAAAAAAACATTTAGGATAAAAAATGCCGGGGTAGCTCAGCTGCCTGCAGGGTTAGAGCATCGGATTCATATCCGCCGTTGGCGGACGGCAGTATTTTGAAATCTCAGGATTATTTAATTTCTCAAAACTTTTTCTTCTAAATTGAGCTTTACAGTATACGTTTTATACTCGCGAACGCACGCAAAGCATTACACAGGATTTAGTTCAGATTTGGAAAAAAGAATGCTATCTCATAACGAGTTAGGGAAAGGTTGGACAGCAAGATATCGTCCTTGGGTAATGATATTTTCAAAATCATTTGAGACAAAATCAGAAGCCATGAAATACGAGAAATGGCTGAAGTCGGGAGTGGGTAGAAGTTTCATAAAACAATTGCCACATTGATTAAATGAGTGAGGGTAAGAAGCGAGATCCTCCGGCATATTTCCCTATTTTTCTTAACAAAAAAATCATTACTTTTGCGTCCCTTAAGGGAACGCCGGGGTAGCTCAGCTGCCTGCCTGCCGGTAGGCAGGGTTAGAGCATCGGATTCATATCCGCCGATGGCGGACGGCAGTACTTGGAAATCTCAGGATATTTATTTCTCAAAACTTTTTCTTCTAAATTGAGCTTTACAGTATACGTTTTATACTCGCGAACGCACGCAAAGCATTACACAGGATTTAGTTCAGATTTGGAAAAAAGAATGCTATCTCATAACGAGTTAGGGAAAGGTTGGACAGCAAGATATCGTCCTTGGGTAATGATATTTTCAAAATCATTTGAGACAAAATCAGAAGCCATGAAATACGAGAAATGGCTGAAGTCGGGAGTGGGTAGAAGTTTCATAAAACAATTGCCACATTGATTAAATGAGTGAGGGTAAGAAGCGAGATCCTCCGGCATATTTCCCTATTTTTCTTAACAAAAAAATCATTACTTTTGCGTCCCTTAAGGGAACGCCGGGGTAGCTCAGCTGGTTAGAGCATCGGATTCATAACCCGAAGGTCGGCAGTTCAAGTCTGCTCTCCGGTACAAAAAGTCAGAACGAAAATGAAAGCGAGAGCGATCATGAAGTTCTGACTTTTTTCTTCGCTCTCATTCTAAAAGAAAACCTGGAAGAGCAGAAAATTGATTAAAGATGATTCCAGGTTCTATATATAGTATATACTATTTATGAATATAAAAATCTCCTGTCGCATTCATTTATTTGCAGGTGCGATGTCGTTTTTCTTAATTTTATTTACAAATAAAACAATTGCGCAATCAACCCGAATAGATGATCACAATAATATTGTATGGTGCAATTTATTTGCTACAATACCCATACATAATAAATGGAGCTTTCACAGTGACATACAAAATCGAATGGTAGATGGAATAAAGAATCAGCAACAGATGCTCTATAGATTTGGCGTAAATTATGAACCTGTGCAAGACCTGCTTTTCCGTTTTGGTGGCGCATACGTTCAGACATTTCCATACAGCGAACATCCTTTGAACAGTATGGGTAAAAAAACAGAGGAATTGCGCGCCTTTCAGATGGTTTCGCTAAGCCAAAGTCTGCAATCATTAAAATTGTGGCATAGGTTAATGCTGGAAGAACGATGGAATGGGAAATTTAATTCGATCAATTCACAAAATACAGATTCCTGGGTATTGAGCGGCCGGCTGAGATTTATGGAAAGGTTTGAGAAAAATATTTCAAAAAACAAACCATTTTATTTGACCGGCTACAATGAATTATTCATTTCTTTTGGAAATAATGTTGGAGAAAATATTTTTGATCAAAATAGGTTTACACTGATGTTGGGGTACAGGTTTAATAAGCTAATCCGAACAGAGGCAGGTTTCTTGTCTCAGATACAGCAACTTTCAAGAGAAATTAACAACAGCAATGTCATTCATTACAATAGGGGTCTTATTATAAATACATATCTAAATTTGTAGTCAAAAGCCAATAATAAAACAAGTGATTATGTGCAAGAAAATCTGTTTATTTCATCTTTTATTAGTAAAGTTCATTTTTTTGTTTGCTCAGAATAATTCCGACATGCCTTCTTTCAAACAACAGCAAATCATCATTCAGCAAAATGGTGGAAATACCCAAAGCTTCTCTATTGAAATGAATGGAGATCAGGTGTTGATTAACGGTGTGCCGGCAGATGAATTCAAAGACAGCGGTATTGTTATCAAAAGAAATGGTCAGGATATATTTTCATTTGACAGCCAAAAAAACATCACAGAAAAAGTGGATTCAGTCGCTTTTTTAGGTCTAAATACCATAAAAAATAAGGATGGGGCAGAAGTAAAAAATATTGAAACAAATAGTCCTGCAGAAAAATCAAAACTTCAGATAGGAGATGTTATTACTTCCATCAATGGCCAGCTAGTATCTGACCCGTCTTCCCTCAATAGTATTATTCGCACTCAAAAACCCCAAACAGAAGTAGAAATCACCTATTTGCATCATGAACAGCAAGTCAAAGAAGTTATTAAACTTGGTTTAAAAAAAATAAAGGAAAGGAAACTGATATTTACAGATGAAGATCTGGATTTAATTATCCTGCGTACAGGCAGTAATGAAAAACCCAAGCTAGGTGTAAGACTCGAGGATACTGAGGAAAATGCGGGTGTTCGTGTAATTGATGTTACCGATGGTAGTCCGGCGGCCAAGGCAGGTTTGATGGTTGGCGATATTGTGACTAAAATTGACGAAGCGGAAGTCAATCAGGTTTCTGATGCGAAAAAAGGTTTTTACAAAGCATATCAAAAAGATTCATTCAAAATAAAGTTTGAACGTAGCGGAAAAATTCTTGAAAAGTCGGTTTATATACCACAAAAACCCCGAACAGTTGATCTTTAATGTTTATTATACTTCAAAACCATAGCTCATAAATTTTGTATTACGGTATAGTTTTTTATTTGCAAGGGGAAAAAAACGCTGAAAAAAGAGAAAAAAAACGCAAAATATGGCATATTTGCTATTGTCTAATATGTTAGTGTGGCATATTATTGCTAGATGAAATTCAAGAAAGAAGACGTTAGTAAGAAAGTAGGAAATAGAATTCGTGAGATCCGAATCAGCAAGAATCTTTCTATGGAAAAACTCGCAACCGATACCGGTATAGAGTATTCTCAATTGAGCAGGATTGAGTTGGGTAAAATAAATACCAGCATTTACCACGTATACATTATATCACATTCTTTAAAAGTACCTGTACAGGATTTATTTGACCCCGTATACAAATAAGCAAGTTGTTCAGCGTAAACGATCGCTCTCAGAAATAATACGTTCATCTTTACGAATTCCAATAATAGCCATTACGATTGCAACGAGGATGAGTGGTTGTAGTATTGAACCCAAAGAGTAAGATCCGTTGATGAACTGCTCAGTAAGTCTGTAGTATAAATAAATCACGAACATTTGCAGTAGTATGATAATCCATCCAATTTTCTGCTGTAGTTTTCTGTGTTTATACAGAAATAAGGCAGTCAGGCATAATACACCTACTGATACAGAAAAAATGATGAGCCATATATTTTCCATACCGCTCAAACTATGAAACTCGTTTGTTGACTGATTTACTTTTTGAATATTTCCTGTATAAAAAGGTAATTTCAGAGCGAAAAATGAACATGCGGCACCCAGCAGTAACCACAATGTTTGCATACGTTGTATCATATAAAATAATTTATTGGCCTAATTCCGGATAAAGAGGAAATTGTTCCATGAATTCTTTCACATCATGTTGTACTTGTTGAATTGAAGATAGGTCATCAATATTCATTAACACCTTATCAATCATTGTAACCACTGTTTTCATGTCGGATTCCTTCATGCCTCTAGTTGTTATTGCGGGCACTCCAACACGTATGCCGCTTGTTACAAAAGGGCTCTTGTCGTCAAATGGTACAGCATTTTTATTGAGTGTAATGTGTGCCTTATCGAGCGTTTCCTGTGCTTTTTTTCCTGTGATGTTTTTATTTCTCAAATCAATCAGCATGAGATGATTGTCTGTTCCATTACTGATAATATGGTATCCCAGTGACATAAATTCTTTTGCCATGGCCTGTGCATTTACTTTTACCTGCTGCGCATACATGGTAAACTCATCACTGAGTAATTCTCCAAATGCTACTGCCTTAGCTGCAATTACATGTTCCAATGGCCCCCCCTGTGTACCGGGAAAAACCGCCATGTCAATTAAATTGCTCATCATGCGTATATTCCCTTTCAAATCTTTTAGGCCAAAAGGATTTTCAAAATCTTTTTTCATCAAGATGATCCCGCCCCTTGGTCCACGCAGCGTTTTGTGTGTAGTGCTGGTAACAAAATGACAATGATCAAAAGGGGAGGAGAGTAATCCTTTCGCAATGAGTCCGGCCGGATGTGCCATATCACATAATACGAATGCCCCAATTTCATCTGCCACTTTACGAATACGGGCATAATCAATATCCCGACTATATGCGGAAGCTCCGCAGATGATTAATTTAGGTTTTTCTTTTCTTGCTTGTGATTCAAGCATTGGATAATCAATCAGTCCGCTTTCTTTTTCAACTCCATAAAAAAATGGGCGATAATACTTTCCTGAAAAATTTACGGGAGAACCGTGTGTAAGGTGACCACCCATACTTAAATCTAAACCGAGAATGGCGTCACCTGGTTGTAAGATCGCCAGCATCAAAGCGGCATTGGCTTGTGCACCACTGTGTGGTTGCACATTTGCATACTCACAATTGAATACCTGTTTGATGCGGTCAATAGCCAGTTGCTCTACCTGATCTACAATTTCACAGCCGCCATAATACCTTTTTCCCGGATACCCCTCGGCATACTTATTCGTAAGCGATGATCCCATCGCCTGCATAACCTGCATACTTGTAAAGTTCTCGCTGGCAATGAGTTCAATTCCATGGCGCTGACGGTGTAGCTCTTGTTGGATTAGATCAAAAACAAGCGTATCTTTTTGCATCTTGATTTTTTTTGCAAAGATAATGTAGCCATTTTAGCAAATGGCTGTCATTGAAAATTGGTGCATAAAAAAATCCCTCCTGAACCGGAGGGATTTATGAGGTAGTTAGTTTAAACGTATTTTTTAAAAATCACGATTAAATCCGCCATCATCGTTGCGGTTGTAACCACCGCCACGATTTCCGCCACCATAACCGCCACCGCGATTACCGCCACGGAATCCGCCACCACCACCACTGCGCTTCTTGTATTCACCTTCAGGGCGTGGTTGTGATTCGTTCACAATCAGTTTGCGACCCATCACTTCTGATTCGTGCAAACCTGCGATAGCGCTGCGAGCAGCTTCATCATCGCTCATTTCAACAAAGCCGAAACCTTTACTGCGTCCGGTCATTTTGTCTTTTAAAATTTTACTGCTGAGTACAGACCCATAAGGCGTAAAGAGATTCAGCAAATCCTCATCAGTCATTGACCAACTGAGGTTTCCAACATAAATGTTCATCGTAAGAAACTTGGTTTTAAAAAATGAAAAAAATGAAATGATCGGGCTGTTAAGCGAGCTGAAAAAATCTTATGAGAAACAAGCCCTTTTCAGTCAACGAAAAACCAAAACCATTTTTACAAGTGTAAAGATAGGTGATTCCGAACAATTTTTATATTAATAAAAAAAAATGTCGCCTTTGGCGACATTTTGTAGAATGATTCATTTAAAAGATGTAAACAGTTACTCAGCAACTACTTCAAATTCGAGTTCTGTTTCATTTCCGTTGCCAAAATCAACCTTGGCTTTGAATGTGCCCAGCTCTTTTACTTCATCCAGGATAGTGATGCGGCGACGGTCAATTTCATATCCTTTTTGCTCGCGAATGGCACGGGCAATTTGAACGGATGTGACACTACCAAAGATTTTACCACTGGTTCCTGTTTTGGCGCCGATTTTCAGCATTCCATCACGAAGTACAGCTATTACATTGTTGATTTCAGCCATTAATTTGGCTTCTTTCTTGGCTTGTTGTTTTTGACGCTCTTCCAATTGTTTCATATTGGAAGGATTGGCTTCGACAGCCAGTTTCTTTGGAATCAAAAAGTTACGGGCATAACCATTTTTTACTGTTACCAGTTCATTGGCGCCACCTAAGTTGTTTACGTCTTGAATTAATATTACCTGCATTTTTTTGCATTTTTACCCAATTCCGGTGTAGAACTTTCTCCATTGAAGGATTAGGGTGGTGAAAAATAGTTTTATTTTAAAAGATCCGTTACGGTTGGCAAAATTGCCATTTGACGGGCTTTCTTTATTGCCTGACTTACCTTGCGTTGAAACTTCAATGAGTTTCCGGTAATACGACGAGGCAACATTTTACCTTGTTCGTTCAGGAATTTTTTAAGGAATTCGGCATCCTTGTAGTCCACATAGTGAATGCCCATTTTCTTGAAACGGCAGTACTTTTTCGGACGGTTGTCGGCTTTAATGGCCGTCAAATACTTGATTTCATTTGCTTTTGCCATGTTATGCCTCCGTTGTTTGGGTGGAAGAATGCTTTACACCACTTCTCTTTCTTGCATTGTACTCGACGGCGTATTTATCGAGTGCAGTGATCAGATGACGCATCGTTTGATCGTCACGTAAAAGCTGAATCTTCAGCTTTTCATTGAAGCTGGATGGCGCACTGTATTCCATTACCCAGTAAAGACCTGTAGTCTTTTTGGCAATTGGGTACGCCAGTGATTTTAATCCCCAAGGATTGCTGTGCACTACAGAACCGCCATTTTCTTTTACAAGCGATTCGTATTTCTTACAAACGGTTTTGAACTCGTCTTCAGAAAGCACAGGGGTAAAAATCACCATCAATTCGTAATTGTTCATGACCCTGTTTGGTTTGGTTAAAAAATTAGGTTGCTTATTCCGCTTTTTGCGGGGTGCAAAGGTAATTCTTTTATTCGACTATTCCTTTTGATTTCTAAGAAATTTGATAAAAAAATAAACCTGCCGTTTGGCAGGTTTGTATAGAAAGTAAATTTTAGGTATAGTTTTCAATTACTTTGCTAAGTGATTGATTTTCAATGCTATCTTGCTCTTAAGATTTGCAGCTTTATTTTTGTGTATCGTACCGCGACGAGCCAATTTATCAATCATAGAAGCAACTTCTGGATATTGGCTGGAAGCTGTTAATTTATCTTCAATTGCACGAATATCGCGGATAGCGTTACGCGTAGTCTTTCCGTAGTAACGGTTACGCTCATTACGTTTTCTGCTTTGACGTACATCTTTTCTGGTAGCTGCGTGATTTGCCATGAATTATCCTCTTTTAGTTAAGGGACGCAAAGATAAGGCAGATTTTTTCATCTTCACAGTTTTTTTCTGAATTTTTATTAAAACGACATCGTTTTAGTCAATTTTCATGATTTTACAATCGAATTTTAACCCTTATAGTGCAATGAAAATCCGATATTTGCAACCCAAAACAAGCCCACCCATTCAGTTCAACCGTATGAAAGATATTCAGTACATCACGAGTCAGCATCCAAGCTACATTGAAAATATTTATAATGACTTTGTAAAGGATCCAGAATCCATTGATCCTGATCTGAAGAAATTTTTTGAAGGATTCGACTTTGCGGTCAGTTCCGGCAAGCAGTTTGCACATAGTGGTTCTACAAGCCCTACGGTTTCTTCGGGCCAGCTAAGTAAAGAGTTTGCGGTTTATCAGTTCATTCAGGCCTTCAAACATAAAGGACACTTAATTGCCAAAACAAATCCTATTCGTCCACGCCGAGATTTACAAGCCAACCTGGATCTTTCTTCTTTTGGATTGACAGATGCAGATTTAACGACTGAATTTGAAGCAGGAAATTTTGCCGGACTGGGTAAAGCCAAGTTGACGAATATCATTGCTCATTTGCAAAAATGTTATGCAGGCCCGGTTGGTGTTGAGTTTTCAGGGATCACTGATCCAGTAAAAATAGAATGGCTGACTAAAGAGGTTGAGTCGACGCTTTCAGGTGGTATCTCTCTCGAACAAAAACGTCGTATTCTCGAAAAGCTTAACCAGGGTGTCATGTTCGAGAAATTTCTTCACACAAAATATATCGGACAAAAACGATTTAGCCTGGAGGGGGGCGAAACTACCATCGCAGCTTTGGATGCCATCTTAAATGTAGCGGGGCAGGCAGGTGTAAAGGAAGCTGTGATCGGTATGGCACACCGTGGGAGACTCAATGTGCTTGCAAACATTCTTGGAAAAACCTACGAAGAAATTTTTAATGAATTTGAAGGAAATGCAATCCCCGACACTACAATGGGTTCGGGCGACGTGAAATACCACCTTGGCTTCAGCAGCGATGTGCAAACTTTCTCTGGCAATAAAATGCATCTAAAACTATGCCCCAATCCCTCTCACCTGGAGGCAGTTAATCCGGTTGTATTGGGATATACACGTGGTAAAGCAGATGTATTGTATGAAAGCAACAGCAAGGATATATTACCCATATTGATTCATGGAGATGCTTCTGTGGCAGGTCAGGGAATTGTGTACGAGATTTTGCAGATGAGCAAACTCAAAGGGTATGAAACAGCAGGCACGATTCATTTTGTTATCAACAATCAAATCGGGTTTACTACAAACTATGACGATGCACGTAGCGCCATCTACTCAACCGGCGTCGCTTCACTGGTTCATGCGCCGGTATTTCATGTAAATGGAGATGATCCCGAAGCTGTTGTGAAAGCTGTTGAAATTGCCACACGTTATCGCCAGCAATTTCATGGAGATATTTTCATTGACATGGTATGCTATCGAAGACATGGCCACAATGAGGGAGATGAGCCTAAATTTACCCAGCCGTCTTTGTATGCGATCATTGACAAGCACATGAATCCGCGTGAGGTGTACACGCATTACCTCATCGAAAACGGAGAGCCCGATGCAAAATCCCTGGCCAAGGAAATGGAGCAAAAGTTCCTCAAAGATTTACAGGATCGTTTGGATGAAGTGAAACAAAACCCACTTCCATATGCTTATCAAAAACCAGATCTGTGGTGGCGCGAATTGCGTAAAGCAAAAGCTGAAGATTTTGTTGGATCTCCTCGTACTTCCATTGATGAAAAAACACTGGAAGACTTATTTAATAAACTGATGCAGTGGCCTGCAGATTTTAAGCCATTAAAAAAAGTGGAGAAATTATTGCAGGAAAAAATGAAACTATATCAGGATCAGCATAAAATAGACTGGGCAACGGGGGAACTTTTAGCTTATGCTAGTTTGATGCAAGACGGAAAAGATATTCGCATGAGCGGTCAAGATGTGAAGCGTGGAACATTTAGCCACCGTCATGCTGTTTTGTTTGATGAATCCAACAGCAAAGAATACAGCAGACTAGATGTTTTTTCAAAAGACAAGTCAGCTTTTCGCATTTATAATTCTTTATTGAGCGAATATGCAGTGCTTGGGTATGAATACGGTTATGCACTGGCTAATCCGAACGCATTGGTCATTTGGGAGGCACAGTTCGGAGATTTTTCGAATGGTGCACAAATTATCATTGATCAGTTTATATCATCTGCCGAAACAAAATGGCAAACGATGAATGGGGTAGTAATGTTACTGCCTCACGGATATGAAGGACAAGGTCCGGAGCATAGCAGCGCCCGATTGGAGAGATATTTGCAGCAGTGCGCTGAAAATAACATGGTTATAACCAATATCACTACATCAGCCAATTTTTTTCATGCACTTCGTCGTCAGCTTTCATGGCCATTCCGCAAACCGCTCATCAATTTTTCTCCAAAAGCAAATCTTCGTCACTCCGGATCATACAGTGAATTAAATGAATTCACAGAGGGAGGATTTAAAGAAGTGATTGATGATGTTTCTGTGGCAGATGCCGCCTCTGTTAAAAAGGTATTGATGTGCTCAGGCAAAATTTATTTTGACCTGGAGGAAAAAAGACAAAAAGAAAACAGAACAGATATTGCCATCATCCGTTTAGAACAACTCCATCCACTGCCACAAATGCAGATAGATGCCTTGTACAAAAAATACGCCAAAGCGGTTTGGTACTGGGTACAGGAAGAGCCAATGAATATGGGTGCCGCATCCTATTTGCGCATGTACCTCAAACAAATCAATTTCTATATCATCAGTAGAGTTGCCAGTGCATCAACCGCCACGGGTTATGCGAAAGTGCATGCCAAGGAGCAAGCCGTAATTTTAGATACAGCATTCAATAAATAGTAAAAAGATTTTTAGATTTTATGTTTCAAAGTTTAAGTGAAAAATTAGAGAGCGCCTTTAAGAATATCAAAGGGCAGGGGCGTATCACTGATCTCAATATTGCCAATACAGTTAAGGATATCCGACGCGCATTGGTTGATGCGGATGTGAATTACAAAATTGCAAAAGATTTTACCGATAAGGTAAAAGAGAAGGCCATGGGTACCAAAGTTTTGTTGGCGGTAAATCCCGGCCAACAAATGGTGAAAATCGTTCAGGATGAACTCACAGACTTGATGGGTGGAACAGCCGGAGAGTTTAATATTACAGGAAATCCGGCGGTTATTTTGATTGCGGGATTACAGGGTAGTGGTAAAACAACTTTCAGTGGCAAACTTGCCAATTATTTAAAGACCAAAAAAGGTAAATCGCCTTTACTGGTGGCAGGCGACGTATATCGTCCGGCAGCGATGGATCAATTGCAGGTATTGGGTGAACAAATTGGAGTTCCTGTTTATTGTGAGCGTGAAAATACCAACCCGGTTGAGATTGCACAAAATGCCATACAGGAAGCTAAATCAAAAAATAAAAATGTGGTCATCATAGATACAGCAGGTCGATTGGCTGTTGATGAAATTATGATGCAGGAGGTTGCCAATATCAAGTCTGCTGTACAACCTACCGAAATATTATTTGTGGTAGACAGTATGACCGGACAGGATGCTGTAAATACAGCTGCTGCTTTTAATGAAAGACTTGATTTTAGCGGAGTAGTCTTAACCAAGCTAGATGGTGATACAAGGGGAGGTGCCGCATTGTCCATCAAATACACCGTAAATAAACCCATCAAATTTAGCAGCAGTGGCGAAAAAATGGATACGCTGGATGTCTTTTATCCGGACCGTATGGCCCAAAGAATTCTTGGAATGGGTGATATAGTGAGTTTGGTAGAAAAAGCACAAGAACAGTTCGACGAAGCCGAGGCTGCCAAACTTGAAAAGAAGATTCGAAAGAATCAGTTTGATTTTGAGGACTTCAAAATACAACTGCAGCAAATTAAAAAAATGGGGAACATGAAAGATTTGCTTGGAATGATACCTGGTGTAGGAAAGCAAATCAAAGATCTTGACATCAACGATGATGCATTTAAAGGCATTGAAGCCATGATCAACTCAATGACCATGGAGGAAAGAAGAAATCCCGATTTGATTGATACCAGCCGAAAGCAACGAATTGTAAAGGGAAGCGGCAAACAAATGGCAGAACTGAATCAGTTTTTAAAGCAGTTTCAGCAAATGAAAGAGATGATGAAGATGATGAATAAAATGCCCATGGGCCGTATGATGCCAGGTATGGGGAATATGATGGGAAGACGCTAGGGCATTGAAACATATTCTCTATGTATAAAAAAAACTGCCGATTGAATCGGCAGTTTTTTTTATACATAGAGATGAAATCTTATTGTGGTTTCTTATCCTGTAATTTTTTATTGTTGTCTGTTTTTGCAGGAGGGTTAGAGCTGATCTTATCTGCACTTTTTTTATCTGCAACCTTTGCACCTTTGTTAGCGTTTTTTGTGTTTGCTTTTTTAGCTTCATCTTCTTTTGGTGCATCAGTTACAATATCTTCTTTTGGTAAATCTTTTACAGCGCCGTTGGCCTTATCGGCAGGAACATCGGATGCGCCTGCGATTACGTTTCCTTTGATAGTGATACTTTTCATATCATCTACACCGGCAAATTTTACAGTCAGGTGCTTTTCGAAAGCATTCAGATTTTTGGCATTGTATGTTGCTTTGATGGTTCCAACTTTACCTGGCTCAATAGGAGTTTTGGTAAAGTCACTGATTGTACATCCGCAAGTAGGATTTGCAGTTTCAATCAAAAGTGGTTCTTTGCCTATGTTTGTAACTTCAAAAACGGCAGTAGCCGGTTGGTTTTGAGGAATAGAACCAAGGTCAATGGTTTCCGTAGTAAATTTTGCGATGTCATCCGCTTTCTTCTGAGCGAATGTGCAAACAGTCAAAAATAGAGCTGTGAATGATAGTAATAAATGTTTCATGTGATGTGTTTTATTTGATTGTTTATTTGTTTTATTGTTTATATTCAATCCTGAAGTTCCATTAGGGCCATATTCGATGGAGCGCTGGTTGCAGGAGTTTGCCATACATCTCCTTTGATGGTAATTTGCTTGAATTTTTCCTGTTTGTACGTGATGGTGATGGTTTTTGCAAATGGCCCTTCCGCAGCAGCGTTGTATCCAACTTTGATTTTCATCGTTTTACCGGGCTCAATAACCATATCATGGTCCCATTCAGGCGTAGTACATCCGCAACTTGCTTGTACGTTATCCAATTTGAATGGATCGGTTCCTGTATTCTTTACTTCAAAAAAATGGGTAACAGGTTTTCCCTGCGGAATTTTGCCGAAATCAAAGCCAGATTCCATGATGGTAAGGCTACTGTCGGAATCCCCAGCATTGTCTTGAGCGAATCCAAGCTGTACAAAAAGCGCAATGAATAATATGTTTGTAATGAAACCTTTCATTTAAAGCTTGCGTAAAAGTACAAATTTTGACATCAATACCGAAACTATTGTCTAAAGATTGGTTTTTTTTAACAAATCTAACCTTTTCAAATTCTTCTGATTGGTGTTGACAGACTGGTTTCATTAGGACCTATTTCAGTATTTTTGCAATTCATGGAACAGACAGATATACAGCAAGATTTACCCGAATCAAAATTCAGTTTTGATGATTTTCGTGGTTCGATTTTACAGGATTATCGCCATTGTTGCGTAAGTAGGGAAACCAGTTTGCTTGGCAGGAAAGAGGTTTTGACCGGAAAAGCCAAATTTGGCATTTTTGGTGATGGCAAAGAGGTAGCTCAGGTGGCCATGGCTCGATTTTTTAAGCCAGGCGATTTTAGATCGGGCTATTACAGAGACCAGACCTTTATGTTTGCTTCAGGTTTGGCAACTGTTGAACAATTTTTTGCGCAATTGTATGCAGATACTGACATAAACCATGATCCTTTTAGTGCCGGTCGGCAGATGAATGCTCATTTTGCCACTCCTTTTGTAAATGAAAGAGGAGAATGGCTTGATCTTTCCTCATTGAAAAATGTTTCCAGTGATATTGCCCCAACTGCAGGACAGATGGTTCGCGGACTAGGGCTGGCATTTGCATCAAAGGTGTTCCGCAATGTGCCGCAACTTCAACCATTTACAAATTTGAGTAATAAGGGAAATGAAGTTTGTTTTTGTACGATTGGAGATGCTTCTACCAGCGAAGGACAATTTTGGGAGACTATGAATGCCGCAGGAGTATTGCAAGTTCCATTGGCCGTTTTTGTATGGGATGACGGATATGGCATTTCAGTACCCAAGAAATATCAAACTACCAAGGGTTCCATTTCAGAATCCTTGTCCGGTATGCAGAAGAATGCCGATTCGAATGGTATTGATATTTATCGATTGAAAGGTTGGGATTATGCAGGTATGTGCGAAGTGCTGGAAACTGCCATCCAAAAAATCAGGGATACTCACATTCCGGCGCTTTTTCATGTAGAGGAGATTACCCAACCTCAAGGGCATTCTACTTCGGGTAGTCATGAACGTTACAAGACCAAAGAAAGACTTGACTGGGAGCGCGAGTGGGATGGGTTACGACAAATGAAAATTTGGATCATTGAGAATGAATTGGCCACGGAGGAAGAACTAAGTCAAATAGAAAATGAGACTGTGCAATATGTGAGGGAAAGCAAACAGCTGGCCTGGGACAAATATATCCTGCCTGTCAGAAACTTGGTTGCAGAAGCAGTTGGTAAAATGCAGCCACTGGTTTCTTTTCATACTTCCGTTCAATCCATCATCAATGAATTGCAAAGCATTCGTGAACCTTTGAAACGTGATGCGTTAAAGGCAATGGCGCAGGTACTGGAATTGGAGGGGATACAGACCATCGAAGCGGGGGTTGCGCTCGGTCAATTTTATCTGTCTCAAAAACAAATGCAGGATAAAGTATACGATAATCACCTTTATCATGAAGGATCAAAATCGGCTTTGGGGGCAGAGGCAGTTGCAGTCAGTTATGCAAATGACGCACCGCAGTTGAACGGCTTTGAGATTTTGAATAAGTATTTTGACCAGTTATTTTCGAATAATCCAAAGGTGGTTGCTTTTGGCGAAGACCTTGGATACATTGGTGACGTGAATCAGGGATTTGCAGGTTTGCAGGAGAAATATGGGGAGCACCGCATTTTTGATACAGGTATCAGAGAGCTGACAATTATGGGTCAGGGCATAGGTTTGGCGATGCGGGGATTAAGGCCTATCGCAGAAATTCAGTACCTCGATTATTTATTATATGGCTTACAACCACTAAGCGATGATGCATCAACACTACACTATCGCACTGCAGGTCGCCAGTCCTGTCCGATTATTGTTCGTACACGCGGGCATCGTCTGGAGGGTATCTGGCATAGTGGTTCTCCCATGGGAATGATCATTCATGCGCTTCGTGGCATGTATGTTTGCGTGCCCAGAAACATGACACAGGCAGTTGGATTTTACAATACATTACTGAAAGGAAATGATCCGGGCTTGGTCATTGAATGTTTGAACGGGTATCGTTTGAAAGAGATGTTGCCGGAAAATCTTGGCGAGTATGCATTGCCGTTAGGTGTGCCTGAAATCATCAGGTCAGGAGAGGATATTACCATTGTTAGTTATGGTTCTACGCTGCGCATTGTGCAGGAAGCGTCAGAAAGATTGCAGCTGTTGAACATCTCCTGTGAAATTGTTGATGTCCAAACTTTATTGCCTTTTGATATACATCATATCATTTCCAAATCACTCGTCAAAACAAATCGAATTTTGTTTGTAGATGAAGATGTTCCAGGTGGCGCAACTTCCTATATGTATAATCATGTAATGGAAGAGCAAAAAGGTTATCGACTCTTAGATGCGACTCCACGAACGCTTACAGCCAAAGCACACAGACCGGCTTATGGAAGTGACGGAGACTATTTTTCAAAACCCAATGCAGAGGATGTAGTGAGGGTGGTTAAGGAGATGATGGGGGAATAAATGAGTTACCAGTTCAATATTTCATGTTCATCGTTGTCTATCATCGGACATCGAGCCATGAGCCGGTATTTTTTTGCTGACTATTTCAGATTATGATACACCTTTTGAACATCGTCATCCTGTTCCAGGCGATCCACTAATTTCAGAACCTCGTTGGAGGACTCCTCATCCAGTTCAACAGTATTTAGAGGAATACGGGTAGGTTCTGCTGTGATGATTTCAATCTTTTTTTCTTCAAGGGCTTTACTCATATTTCCAAATTCATTGAAAGCAGTTCGGATAATGATATCGCCATCCGCATTTTCCCCAATTTCTTCCAATCCAAAATCTATCAGTTCAAGTTCAAGCTCTTCGATATTTATACCGTTGTTTTTGACTTTAAATTCACCCATGCGGTTGAAGGTGAATGCCACGCTGCCACTGGTGCCCAAAGTGCCGCCACCTTTGGTGAAATGCATACGCACATTGGCCACTGTACGGGTAGGGTTGTCTGTAGCAGTTTCCACCATAATGGCAACCCCATGGGGTGCATAACCCTCGTACACAATTTCCTCATAATCGGCGCGGTCTTTACCCATAGCTCTTTTAATAGCCGCCTCCACACGATCTTTTGGCATGTTACAGGCCTTAGCATTGGTGTAACATCTTCTGAGTGCGGGGTTATTATCAGGATCAGGTCCTCCGGCCTTTACGGCAATGGCAATTTCCTTTCCAATTCTGGTGAAATTTTTAGCCATTTTGTCCCAGCGGGCGAACATGGCGCTTTTGCGTACTTCAAATATCCGACCCATGATTTATTTATTGTTTGGAGTGCAAAAGTAATGAGTCAAATTCAAAAATCACTACATCGTCGTGCTTCATAAATGAAAATGTATGAGAATGCTTTTACCAAGGCAAAACGAATGTAACTTTGTCTTTATGATCAGGAGATACGATTACTCAGAACTTCTTCAATTTTGTCGGTCTGTTTTTTCCGCTATTGGATGTTCTGAAAATCATGCAAAAATTGCATCGGAGAATTTATTGAGTGCCGATTTGCGCGGAGTTGACAGTCACGGAGTTGCACGATTGACAGGCTATATAAGATTGTGGGAAGCCGGAAGGGTAAAAGTCAATCCAAACTTAAAAATCATACACCAAACTGCCTCAACTGCTTTGGTAGATGGAGATTCGGGGCTAGGTTTGGTTGTAGCGCCATATGCCATGCAAACTGCCATCGAAAAGGCCAAGATTTCAGGTACGGGCTGGGTGGCCGTTCAGAACAGCAATCATTTTGGTATTGCAGGTAAATATGCCATGATGGCTTTGAATCATGATATGATTGGTATTGCAATGACCAATGCATCGGCTTTAGTGGCACCTACTTTTTCCAGGGAAAAATTGCTGGGAACCAATCCCATGGCATTTGCCATACCTGCAGGATCAGAAATGCCATTTGTTGCTGACTTTGCAACAACCACAGCAGCCAATGGCAAACTGGAGATCGCACAAAGAAAAAAAGAAAAAATTCCACTGGGCTGGGTTCAGGATGAAAAAGGAGCACAATCCGATGATGCAGATATATTAAAAAAAGGAGGGGCTTTGCTTCCTTTGGGCAGCGATAGATCGCACAGCAGTCATAAAGGATATATGCTGGGGTCCATAGTTGATATCTTGTCAGGGGTATTGGGCGGTGCCAATTTTGGACCATGGGTTCCACCATTTCCAGCTTACGTGCCAATGCCCGAAAATATGCCGGGGGAGGGGGTGGGGCATTTTTTCGGAGCCATGCGGATAGATGCGTTTCAGTCGGCCGAAACCTTTAAGCGTAATATGGATCAATGGATCAAAAGATTCAGGAACGCAAAACCCATTGATGAGAACCAACCTGTAATCGTGCCCGGAGATCCGGAGAGAGATTTTGAACTGGATCGTATGCGAAACGGCATTTCACTCCATCCTGAAATCATTTCCGGTCTTCAAAAATTGGCTGAGGACTATAAAATAAAGGGATTATAAAAGGTGCCATAATGCCTTTTATGACATTTAATAACTAACAGCCCAAAAATTTTTAAGTAAAAACACTGATTTTTTTTAGGTAAACACAATAAGCAAAACTAAACTGTCGTTATATAGACGGTTTTTCATAGGATATTGGATTAATACGGGCTACGATTTCAATCATGGCCCCTTTTTTTTGCCTAAAATTCATCTATATATAAAGATGGCCCGCAATTCGCGGGCCATCGTATTTAATAATAATTTGTAATCAAATGATCAGCATGGCATCGCCATAACTGAAGAAGCGATATTTGTCTTTTATAGCTTTCTTATATGCTTCCATCATCAAATCATAACCGGCAAAAGCGCAAGCCATGATCATCAGACTCGTTTTTGGCAGATGAAAATTGGTGACCAGCGCATTGGCAATGTTGAAATCATAAGGAGGGTGAATAAAATGATTGGTCCATCCCTCAGAAGGTTTCAGCATTTTTTGTGCAGTGAAAGAAGTTTCCATTGCGCGCATGGTTGTGGTACCAATGGAGCAAATACGGCGATTACCTTCTTTTGCTTTGTTTACTATGGTGCAGGCTGTTTCATCAATACGATAATATTCGGCATCCATTTTGTGTTTACTTAGATCCTCGACTTCAATGGGACGGAAGGTGCCCAAGCCGGTGTGCAGAGTGACTTCTGCAAAGCGGATGCCCTGAATTTCGAGGCGCTTGATGAGTTCTTTGCTGAAATGCAATCCGGCGGTTGGAGCAGCTACAGCTCCTTCATATTTGGCATAAACGGTTTGATAACGCTCTTTGTCTTCCGCTTCCGGTTTGCGCTTGATGTATTTTGGGAGTGGGGTTTCACCCATGAACTCCAGCATTTGACGAAATGATTCTTCCGTATCTTCCCATAAAAATTTAATAGTTCGTCCACGGCTGGTGGTATTATCGATCACTTCTGCAACCAGTTCATCATTTTCTCCGAAATACAATTTGTTACCTACTCGGATTTTACGAGCAGGATCCACAATCACATCCCACAAACGATTAGGCCTGTTAAGCTCACGAAGCAAAAAAACTTCAATTTTTGCGCCGGTCTTTTCTTTGCGGCCGTACATGCGTGCGGGAAAAACTTTGGTATTATTCACTACAAATACATCTTTGTCATCAAAGTATTCCATGATGTCGGAAAACTGACGGTTTTCCATTTGCCCGGTTTGGCGATGAATAACCATTAAACGACTCTCTTCTCTTTTCTTTGTGGGATTTTGCGCGATCAGGTTTAGTGGCAGATCGAAGCGGAATTGGGATAGTTTCATATTTTTTTATTCAAAATTCAAAAGTCAAAATTCAAAAGTCAAAAAGGTATTTCACCTAAACATGTGTCAAGCAAGTTTGAGACAAGGTTGTTGACTTTAATAATCATCAAAGTGGGTAAAACCGGAGTTCGAAAAAAGGTTAATGCCCGCATGATCCATAAAAATTATTGGCCGTATCACCCGGGAAAGTACAGAGAGGGTAAAGCCTTAATATACTTAAAGGCACATATCATGTTACGGCATGATTTTTAAGGGTGCAAAGGTATGTTCATTTATTCAAAAAAAAAACTTTAATTCCCAAAAAAACTTCTACCGGGTATTGCATGGGCTAAAGATTGAGTGTATGCCTGTGTTGGATTATTAAAAATTTGAAGGGCATCAGCTATCTCGACAATTTTTCCTTCCTGCATTACTGCAACCCGGTCGCAAATAGAGCTTACCATTCTCAAATCATGAGAGATGAACAAACAGGTAAATTCTCTTTTTGATTTGAGCTCTAAAATTAAACGGAGGATTTCATTTTGAAGATGCATATCAAGCGCAGAAACGCTCTCATCAAAAATCATCAGCTTTGGATCAACTGAGAGTGCTCTGGCAATGCAGATTCGTTGTCGTTGTCCACCACTAAACTCATGGGGAAAACGAGATAAATGCGCTGATTTTAGATGTACTGATTCCAGCAATTGAACAGCCCGATCCCTTTGTTTATTTTTTTCATTGATGATTGAGTGAACTTGTAGCGGTTCCATGATTGCGTCACCTATGGTCATGCGTGGATTCAAGGATCCATAAGGGTCTTGGAAAACAACTTGAATACGATGGCTTTGTTTTTGTTTTGAGATGGGCTGACCTTCGTATAAAATATCGCCTTGATAGCCACGCAGAAGACCGAGTATGCATCTCCCGAGCGTGGTTTTACCGCTACCGCTTTCTCCTACGATGCCCAGCATTTCTCCTTTAAAAACAGATAGATTGATATCCTGCAGCGTTGATATTGGTTGTGATTTTTTTATAAAGTATTTTTTGCCCGGATAGGAGAAACTTAGTTGCTTTATTTGTAATACAGGGTTCGCTTTTTCAAAAGAAGAACAATGATTTTCGGGGGAGGGTGGGGTTCTTGCCTCCAATAAACTTTTGGTGTAAGGATGAGTAGGGTGATGTAAAACTGTTTTGGTATCGCCTGATTCTGCAATAACCCCATTAAACATTACAATAACTTCATCGGCGTAATCTGCCACTATGCCAAGGTCATGTGTTATGAGCAGAATGCTCAAGTTAGATTCCTGCTGGTATTTTTTAAGCAGATCCAGTATGCTTTTTTGAACATGTACATCCAAAGCAGTGGTGGGTTCGTCGGCAATAAGCAGAGATGGACGGCAGGCGATTGCCATTGCGATCATAACCCGTTGTTTTTGTCCGCCACTGAGTTGATGAGGGAATCTCTTATATATATATGTAGGGTTACGCAATTCCACTTTTTGAAACAATTCAACTGCTTCATGGTGCGCCTGGCGTTTGGTTAATTTTTTATGTAACCGAAGAATTTCAGAAACCTGTTTTCCTACGCTCAGGCGTGGATTGAGGGAGGTCATGGGCTCTTGAAATATCATAGATATCTCGTTTCCTCTGATTTTTTGGATTTCAGAAGATGGGAGAGACAGGAGATCGGTATTACCTGAGCTTTGAGCATTAAAAAGGATTTTTCCGCTAATATGGCCGTTTTTTGGGGCTAATTGTAATAAGGAGAGGGCAGTTAAGGATTTACCCGAGCCGCTTTCGCCCACAAGTGCGGTGATTTTTTTGGGGGAAATTTCAAAAGATACGCCATCCACCACTTTGTTGTCTGCAAATGCGATGGTTAGATTTTGAACAGAGAGCATCACTTAAAACTTCAGGTGTTTTACGGTTTGACCGTTGTTGATGAGTTGCTTTAATGAATCTATGCCTATGGAAAGATGTCGTTCTACAAATTGGGCTGTTACGATTTGGTCACTGGCTTCGGTTTTAACACCTTCCGGAACCATAGGGGAGTCGCTTACAAGCAGAAGAGCTCCGGTGGGTATTTTATTAAAAAAACCGACAGAAAAAATGGTGGCTGTTTCCATATCGATAGCGTTGGCCCTAACCTTTTGCAGATAATCTTTGAACTCTTGATCATGTTCCCAAACACGCCTATTGGTTGTGTAGCATACTCCGGTCCAGTAATCGCATTCATGATCACGAATAGTGGTTGATATGGCTTTTTGTAGGGCAAAGGCAGGGAGTGCGGGTACTTCGGGGGGGAAATAATCATTACTCGTTCCCTCTCCTCTGATTGCAGCCACAGGAAGAATGAGGTCGCCAATTTTATTACGCTTTTTCAATCCGCCACATTTCCCTAAAAACAAAACGGCCTTGGGAGCTATGGCAGTAAGCAGATCCATGACGGTTGCAGCCGTTGGGCTACCCATACCAAAATTGATTATAGTAATGTTATTTGATGTTGCGCATTGCATAGGTCTGTCGGAGCCAATGATTGGAACCTGGTTCCAATTGGCAAACAGCTTAATATAGTTGGAGAAATTTGTCAGCAATATATATTCGCCAAATTCCGATACTGGCTGACCGGTGTAACGAGGAAGCCAGTTATTTACAATTTCTTCTTTGGTTTTCATACAAGCATTCTTGCGAAGATAATATAAAATATTTCTCTTGCAAAAGGTCCAATCATATATCATTTTAAACATTTTCGTTTTTTTTACTCTTTCAAATAATCTAAATATCGCCAGACAATATGTCATACTAGATTATTATTTCTCGCAAACTTTTTTTTCTGTTTGGAATTACAATGAATAAAAAAGGGCCGCCGCCTGTTTAAGCATCTAAAATGACAGATTAAACAGTCTTTTATTGAAGAAAATAATAATAAAAACAGGTAACCCGACTTTTTAAAAAAAAATCCTAAATTTTTTTTTGTTAAAACAAATTTAACGCTATATTCACACTATCAAACCGATCCGAATCCCTGTACAAAACCCGTTTTTTACTCCCAAGAATATAAAGAAATTATCAACGTGCAATCGTTGACGTTATTAAACAAAAAAAAGTGTTTATGAAGGGAAATCGTCACTATTTACAAGGCTTTCAGGCCGCTTTGAACAATTTGTTATTCATGTTTTCTCGCGCTTCGCATAACCGAAGACGTGAGTTTTCTTTTTTGATGATTCCCGCCTCTTCGAATTCGCAAAATCAGAACAACACCATAACACAAAACCAGCAGAACATGCAAAAGCAAAACACCAAAACAGCAGGATCTCAGTATCCTACGTCAGCAAACCGTAGCAACGGGCTGAACCGCTTTTTCGGCGCATTCTCTCTCTTGCTTGCCCTGATGTTTTTGGCCTTCAATGGCCTGAACGCTCAGGTTGTCGTGAATACGGCAACTCCGTTCACACAAAACTTCGAGCAAGCGGGTTGGACTACGCCCAGCACATTGAGCCCCGCCTGGGCAACAGCAGCTACCGAAACAGCTGCCTTGTGGGCAAGGAACAACACCTTTACCGCATCAGGCGCTTATTCACCTACAGGTGCCAACAGTACTACTTCTTCATGTAGATTTAACACCTACGGAACAAGTGTCAGCGGAGCCCTAGGGGAATTATATACTCCTATTTTGGACTTTAGTGCTACCGGCGAAAAAGCGATTGAGTTTTACCATATCAATACCAATGGTACTGATATAGTCTCCATCGCGATATCTACCGATGGTGGTTCATCTTACAGTGCCAGTTTGTTGACTTTAGGTACCAATACCGCATGGACACGATACGTAGTTCCTCTGGGTAATACCACATCGAACAACGTTGTTGTTAAATTCAGAGCAACCGGTGATTTTGGTACTACTGATATTGGTATCGATGAAGTGCGTGTGTTCTACTACAACCCCGGTGATTATAACTTTACAGCCAAGGCCGAAGGTGGTCTTTGGTCTTCTCCCAATACTTGGGTAGGAAACACATTGCCTCCCAATGGTATTTCCAACATAACTATTCCTGATGGTTCTACAGTAACTGTAGATAATGCTATTACTATCGCTGTTAATGATATCAACGTTAACGGTACTTTACAGTGGGGTGGTACTGCCACTACATTGTCGGCTTTAAATAATGTAACTGTCGGTTCTACCGGTAAGTTGCTGGCGTACACCGCTGCTTCTACTCCGGGTGGCGCCGCCTTTAACGTAGGTAATACATTCACCAATAATGGATATGCCAACTTTGCAGTTGGATCCTCCGGAGGTACGATCAACTTCAATGGCTTGGGTAATGCCACATTGACCGGTACGGGTACCTTCCAGGGTGATGGTACTTATGGTATCATTCGTAACTTAAACTTCCAAACCGTAGGTTCTCAAACAATCACTACCAGCCAAACCATCAATGCGTATGGTATGGCTCACACGGCAGGTTCTTTGAATACCAACGGAAAACTTCGCCTTGATGTCAGCCGTCAATTATACGGTCAGGCATTGAATACACAAATGGCCAGTGCAGCAGTAACCAACATGGGTTCGCTTATTACTGTCGCACCTGTGGTTTATGGAACGGCTGTATCACCTTGGCCATCCGCCACCGCTATCACTTTAGGTACAAGATATTTTTATGGTAACAATGTTTACCTCTGTACCGCAGCTGGTACAACCGGTACAACGGCTCCTACTTCAACTACCTTAAATGGTACGCCATTTGCCGATGGTACAGGTACGGCTCGTTTGATGTATGTAGGTACCTTGGGTACTTTGGCAGCACATGTGCCTTATAATGGTACACTTTCTTTGACAACTGCTTATCATTTTGGAGACAACTTGTATCAGGCGGTATCAAGTACAGCTACAACAACCATGCCTACCCATACTTCCGGTACGGTAGGTTCTTTCCGTTATATTGGTACAGTTGCTAAAGTAACCATCAATTATGATGCAACTAATCAGGTAGTTCGCAGTTTTAATATAGTAAGCAATGGTAGCGGTTATCCCAACACTACCAGTCTTGCGCTTGTATTTAGCAAGGGTACCGCTGCTGCTACGGGTACCTTGCCAACCGGTGTAGCTGTTCTGATTCAAAATGCTGCATCCGGTACTACCAGTCCAACTTCTGTGGTTCAAAAATCCGGACAAACTACTGTTACCGGCGGAATCGACATCAACTCTGATGCCGGCGCCAGTGTAACGTCTTCCGGACATCCAAATTCATCTACTGGTGTTGGTGCTGTTTACACTACCAATGGTGGTAACAACTATACGGTTGCTCCTTTGGTAGGTTTTGCCGGTCCAACGGCACTTAATCTGATTACCAATACAGGTTCTGGATATACCGCTGCCCCAACCATTACAGTTACGGGCGGTACATTGGTATCAGGTTCTGCATTGGCTTCATCCAACTTTACAATAACCGTAGCACAAGGAAAAGTAGTGTCGGTGTACCTGAACAGTGGTACAACCGCTGCTTACTCAGTTCCTCCTACATTAACCATGTCTGCTCCTACCACTGGTACAACAGCAACATTGGCATGGCCAACCAATTGCTGGCCAGCGGCTACTGCCAACATTGGTGCGAATGGTCAGTTGACCAGCTTTACTATGACCAATTCTGGTTATGGTTATGTGGCATCTCCAACAGTTGCAGTAGGTGGTACATCTGGTACAACTGCCGGTGGTACGTTTACATCTGTTGCGGGTTCTACAGGTACAATAACAGCTCGTTTGGTGTTGTATAATGCTACCAACAGTTATTTTACTCCTTCTACAGCACCTCAATTGTGGCAGGATAACGATTACATCCCCACCAATAGAAAAATCAATGTGCTCACGTTAAGTAACGGAGTAAACTTTGGTGTGAAATTGAATAGTAACCTTACTTTATATGCTGCTTCTGCACCTTTGGCCTGGACAGCCAGCTCCAACGGACAGTATTTGGATATGAGCGGTAATACGTTGACTTTCTCTTTCTACACATACACTGGTTTGACTTCAACATTTGGAGCAACCAATACAGCCATCAAGAATGCTACTGTACGTTACTTCTCTCAGGGAGGTAGCAAAACGTTGAGCTTCCCATTTGCCTCTAACTTTAGTGTAATCACTGGTACAGGTTCATTAGCTACCGGTGCTGATATCACTGAGGTGCGTGTGTCTGAATCAGGTAAGCCGACGAATGGTACTGTATCCGGTGCAAACGCGATTGCTATCGGGGCTAAATCATACAAGGTTGAAACCTCTACTACCGGTGGTGGTACAGGTACGGCCGGTACTAACCCGCAGGTAACACTGTCTTACAACGCATCAGATTCACTGACCACTACACAGGATCTCACATTTGTGGCAGATGCACCAACCTTAAATGGAGCATGGAGTCTGCGCAGTGATTCAGTAGGTGCTTCCGGCGCATTGGCTTCATCCGGTACAAAATCTACCGGTACTACAGCTGCTGCACGTGGCCCAATCACATTGGCCAGCGGTAATTACTATTCATTTGCGACACCAATGGCTACGGTAACCGGAGTATCACCACTTACCGTGTGTGCTTATTCAGGAACGATTACCATTACTGGTACTAACTTCTCAGGAGTATCTGCAGTGTACATCAATGGAGTACCTGTTACTTCGTTCTTCCTGGTTTCCAATAGCCAAATCAGTGCCATTGCCGGTGCGGTAACGACTGGCGTGGTATCGGTAGTGAAGAGTGGGGTAACTATTTCCGGTACAGATATCGTGGTGGTGAATAATGGTCCTGCTGCTCCTTCAGTTACACCTTCTGCCGCTACAGTGGTAATGGGACAAACTGCCTCATTAACTGCCAGCGGAACAGGTTCAGATTTCAGATGGTACAATACTTCATTTGGTGGAACAGCGTTAGCTTCTGCTACATCAACGTTCACAACACCAGCTGTTTGTGCTACTTCTACTTATTATGCTGCTGAGTTCGACGGTGCCTGCGAAGGTCCACGTACTGCAGTAGTATTAACAGTTGTTCGTCCTTCGATCAACTATACAAAAGCTACTTTCTGCGGTGTGGGTGGTCCGGATACACTATCGGTATCTCCTGCAGACGCTTCTATTACATATACATGGTCTAACCTGAATTCATCTGCTACCTTTGATGGCGGTGTGAATGTGGGATCAACCGTTATTGCGAATGTTACAGCTACTGCTGAATTCAAGATGGTTGCTACCAGTGGTGCTTGTACTGATAGTGCATTCGCTTCAATTGGTTTGTATCCTTTACCAGCAGCAACGGTAACAACTACTGCTTCAGGTGTTTGTCCGGGTACAACCGCTACTATCGGTTCCGGTTTAACTGCAGGTAACTTTACAGCTTCTTGTATTGCAACACCTACATTACTTACACCTCCTGCCAGTGCAGTAACGCTTGTATCAAATAAAGCATTGACAGCTGCAGGAAGTTTACCTGCCGGGGTAACTGTATTCAATGCAAGTTTGGATGATAACTATTGGAGTAATGTGCCTATCGGATTTAACTTCAACTTCTTCGGAAGAACAAAAACGAAAGTATTTATTGGATCAAATGCAACCGTAATGTTGGGAACTGCAGGTTCTACTCAATACAACTTTACGGGTGGCTTCCCTAACGCCAATAACCCTTCAAGTACGATTGCAGCTTCTGCTCGTGACTTAAGATGGGATATTAATGCGGCTTCATACATTAAATATTGGACAGAAGGTATTGCGCCTAACCGTCGTTTTGTGGTTCAGTTCTTTAAAGGACAGCCATATGATTACACATCTGGCGATAATACATCGGAAGTAATTCTTTATGAAACAACCGGTACGATTGATATCCGTGTATTGAAGGCTACACAAGCCGGAAATACGACTGCGGGAACTTCTACCAATAAGTACATTGGTTTGCAGGATTCTACTAAAACAGTGGGTGCTACAGCTCCAAATTGTTTAACGAACACTGCCAACTACTGGAACGGTACGTTGGATACGATCACAACAGGTTTTGCATGGCGTTTTGCACCTCCATCCAACTACAATGTATTGTGGTTTGCGAATGGAACGCAGTTTGCTGCAGGTCAGAACGTGTTTAGCCAAACAGTGGCTCCAACTACAACAACACTTTACAGTATCACTTATACCAACCTGACGACAGGTTGTACGAACGAGCCTCGCTCTGCGGAGGTAAACATGGAAGTATTGGGTACAGTTGCTCCTACCGGAGTAAATACCACTTCTACAGTTGACTCTACTTGCGTTGGAAGTACCTTCATCCTGGGATTAAGCTACACAGGAATCACGGATGGAATTACTTTCCAATGGCAAAGTTCAACAGATGGTGGAACAACCTGGAATGATATTACAGGTGCCACTTCTGTAACATACACAACAACACAATCTGCGGTTACTTCTTATCGTTGCCGTATGATTTCTTGCGGAGGCGCACCTGAGTACAGCGCTCCAAAAACAGTTTATTTCACCAACAGTATTACATCAGTTACACCTGAAACGAAGTGCGGATTTGGAAGTAAGACACTTACTGCCACATCTCAATTGTTGACGGACAGTATCAGATGGTATGCTGCACAAACAGGCGGTGTTGCTTTGGCTACCGGTGGTTCTTATACTACTCCTGCCAACGTAACCGTAACCACTGTTTATTGGGCTGAGCCTCGTACAGAGAATTGCCCTGGTGCTCGTGTTCCTGACACCTTGTACGTAAATGCCGCTCCAGCATTGACTGTTGATAGTTCATCCTTTGCTATTTGCGCGGGTGCTACTTCTTCAGCTGTTCATTTGACTGCTGGTGCTGCTGATTACGATGTACTTAGCTGGTCACCGGCTACAGGGGTTAGCGGTAACGCAAATGATGGCTGGACATTTAATCCAACTTCAACAACTACCTTCACATTAAACGGCACTCAGACGACAGGTATCTGTAACAACAGTGTTGCCATTACTGTAACAGTTAACGCATTACCAGTTATGGATAGTGCAGTGGCTTCTGCTACTACCGTTTGCTCGGGTTCAACGGTAACCTTGAATGGATATTCTGCCGGTTATGCCAGCGGTCCACAGGTTATGCCTACCGGATATTGTGATGGTAATACATCTACATCTTTTGGCGATGAGCAAATTTTTGGTGTAACCGTAGGTTCTATGGTAAACAACCAAACAGAAAATTGCGCTGCCAACTATACGGATTATACATCTACTATTGCTCCAATAACGATGGTTGCCGGTTCTACAATTCCTTTCTCTGTAGTAACCGATGAGTGTAATGGCGCTACATACTTCTCCAGTGGTATGGCTATCTACATTGATTTCAACCGTAACGGCACATTCCAAAACTCCGAAAGAGTTTATGGTACAACTGCAACACTTATCTCACCAAACACTCGTACCGGCACCTTTAATGTTCCTGGTAATGTAACAGCTGGTTTAACCAGAATGAGGGTTGTGGTAATTGAGAGTGATGCCACTCCGGGTGCTTGTGCTACCGGTTATGGTGAGGCAGAAGATTATGCTGTAAACCTGGTATCCTTCTCAAACCAGCGTTCAGATGTTACTTACAACTGGACACCGGGTGGATTGACAGGTGCTACGGTTACTGTTAACCCTACAGCTACAACTACTTATCAAGTATCTGCTACTGTAAATGCAACAGGTTGCGTAAGCGCTGCTCCTGCATCAGTAACTGTTAATGCCTTGGCATTGCCAGCTTCACCTGAAACCTTTGGATCTACTCAGTGCGGTAACGGTATCCCTGCCTGCTTCGCACAAGGTGGTTCTAATGGAAACTACAGATGGTACCTTGCTGCTACTGGCGGTACAGCCATCGCAGGTGAAAACAACAGCACCCTTTCTGCTTATTATATCAACACGACTACAACTTTCTATGTAGCAATTACAGACGGTACTTGCGAAAGCGTACGTACTCCAGTAACGGCTACAGTTAATCAGCCTGATGCGGTAACTGCTACTGCAACGGATGTAAATCCATGCCGCAACAGCACGATTACGTTGAATGCCACACAAACCGGTACTACTCAGACGTATGCTTATTCATGGTCTGCATCTCCTTCAACAGGAAGTGGATTGGCTACAGGTGCAACAGGTTCTACAGCAACGGCTATGCCTTCTATTGCCGGAACCTATGTGTATACTGTAACAGCTGTTGATACAGCATTGGGTTGCTTGACAACCGGTTCTGTAACCGTAGTTGTAAAAGCAAGTCCTCCAATTACTAATATCAGTGCTACGCCATCTGTTTCTTGCGCTGGTGACAGTGTTACATTGTCTGCTGCAAGCATACAGGTAGTAACGGATAATTTCAATATCGGTGTGGCTACAGATGCATCATCTGCCTTAAGTTCATTCACCGGTTATGGTCAATACTTTGCTGCTGATAATCCTACGGTTATCAATAGTGTTAAGGTTTATCCTGCTGCTACGGGTACTATGATCATTCAGTTATTGAATGCTTCAGGTGCTGTGGTTGCTACCAGCAATACGACTATCGAGTCTGGAGATGTAAGTACAACTGTACAGAAAACAATTCCAGTGAACTTTACCGTACCTGCCGGTTCTACAGGATGGAGACTGTTCTTGCCTTCTACTTCATCTGCTTTCTACAGAGGTGCAGGATCTTACGCTTATGGTCAGTCTCAAAGTGGTTTCACGATGACTGGTAATACTATAGATGGTAACAACATTACATCTGGTTCTAGATATTATTTCTATGACTGGAATGTAACAACTACTGTTACCAACAATAATACAGGAGCATACAGTTGGTCTTGGTCACCTGCGGGTGGTACAACAGCAACAACAAAAGTTGCTCCAATGACATCAACACAATACACAGTAACTATCACGGATGCCGGTTCTACATGTACCGACACAGCATCTGTATATGTTACGGTTAATCCGGTTCCACCTGCTCCAACTACTACAGCTTCTGAGCAGTGTGGTTCCAACATTCCAACTGCTTCAGTTTCATCAAACTCTGGAGCTGCTTCACCAGTATTTAAATGGTATACAAGCGCTACGGGTGGAACACCGGTTCAAGTAAGTGCTTCTAATACATTTACATCCCTGGTTTCAACAACTACAACGTTCTATGTATCTGAAATCAGTGCTGCGGGTTGCGAGGGTGCACGTGCAGAAGTAACCGTAACTGTTACTCCTCCTGATGCCATCAGCCTGACTCAAAGTGCTACATCCGTTTGTATGAATGGAACAGCTTCAATAAGCGCTTCGTACACACCTGATCAGAATACGTATACAACATTCAGCATTACTGCTTCACCAGAAGCTGGAAGCGGTATTACAGGTTCTCAAGCAATGGCTGTAACTAGCACAGGAGCTGATGCATACAGTTTCTCTCCTTCTGCAGTGGGTACTTACACATACACCGTTGTGGCTGTAGATCCTGATAAATCTTGCCAGGCATCTGCTACAGCAACGATCACTGTATTAGGACTGCCTACAATTGATAGCGTGAAATCATCAGCAGCTATTGTTTGTAGTGGTTCGCCAGTAACGTTGAGCGCATTCTCTACCGGTATTGGTTCAGGTCCTCAGACATTGCCTGCCGGATATGCAACTTCAAATGCAACAAACGTTGCTGATGAAGATATCTTCAATGTTACTTTGGGTACATTGAGCAATACTTCAGATTGTAATGCAACAGGACCTGATGCAGGTAGTGTATTGAATAAGTACTCTAACTATTCTGTGTCAGTGGCTGCTCCATCAATTACTGCCGGTGATTCAGTAACCGTATCTGTATCTGTAGGTACTTGCGGTACGACTAACTATAACAACAAAGTAGGAGTGTTCATCGACTGGAACAGAAACGGCGTGTTTGATGCTGCTGACTCGGTTTATGTGACTCCGGGTGCAACTAGCGGTCCTAACACCGTAACGAAGAAGTTTATGGTTCCGATGAATGCAACATCAGGTAAAACTCTGATGCGTGTTGTCGCTGTTGAAACTTCAACAGGTGCTGTAACTCCAACGGGTACATACTCATGGGGTGAAACAGAAGATTATGCTGTAAATGTTCTTGGTTACACAACTGTTAACCCTGCGTTGACTTACACTTGGAATCCAGGTGCCATTAGCGGTGCTTCTGTAACGGCTAATCCTACTACTGCTACTTCTTATACATGTACTGTAACAGGAACCAACGGATGTTCAATCACATCTGTTCCTGTAACTGTAGGTACGTATGAATTGCCTGCAGCTCCTGTGGGAACAAGCTCTACACAGTGCGGTACAGCTATACCTACTGCTTCTGTAAGCACAGGCGGTGCAAATGGTACATTCAATTGGTACGCTGCAGAAACCGGTGGTGCAGTATTGTTCTCCGGAACAAACATCACTACTCCGGTAAGTGCAACTACTACATACTACGTAGCTGAGTCAAACGGACAGTGCGAGAGTCCTCGTACGGCTGTAACAGTAACTGTTACACCTCCTCCAGCTATTGATTTGACAGGATCTACATCGGGCGCCATTTGTTTGGGTGCTAATGTAAATCTTGCCGCAGCATCAACAGCTAGCTACAACTATACATGGTCTTCAACTACCGGAAGCGGACTTGAAGCAGCTACAACAGGTGCTACACAAACGGTAACACCAACAGTAGCAGGTACGTATGTATTCACTGTTAATGGTACAGACGGAACTTGTGCCACATCAGCAACTGTAACTGTAACCGTGAATCCAAATCCAATCATTACTACAGTTGCGGCTAATCCTACAACAATTTGTAACGGTGCTCCTTCTACATTGACAGCAACATCTATCAGTGCTGCTCCGGGTACAGGTGCTGTAGGTACGCAGTCTACTACAGAATTTGGTGGTAGCGTATACCGTTATGGTTATGGTACAGGTGACTTCAGACATCAAATACTGGTAAGAGCCAATGAAATGACCAACAACGGATTTGTTGCCGGTCCGCTCACCAGCATGTCATTTGATGTAACCAGTGCCGGATCAGGTGCAGGTACAAACTATACGATCAGTTTGGCTAATGTTGGCAATAACGCATTGAATACTACATTCAATACAGCATCTTTGACAACTGTTCACACGTCTGCATCTTATACAGCAGTATCTGGTTTGAATACGCATAATTTCAATGCAGGTTCATTCAGCTGGGATGGTACATCAAATATCTTAGTAAATATTTGTTATACAGTTGCAGCAATAGGTGGTTCAAGTACAGTTGCAGCAACAGCTCCAAACTTTACAGCCAACACGAATTTGTTGGGTACTGCCGGAGCATGTACTGGCACAACTGCTACAACATATACTAACCGTCCGTTGATTCGCTTCTCAGGAATGAGAGGTACAGTAATCACCGGAAACTACAACTGGACTTGGAATCCGGGTGCTGTTGCAGGAAGCACAGCATCAGTGACTCCATCATCTACTACCTCTTACACAGCTACAGCTACCAACCCAACTACAGGATGTTCTACTACATCTTCTGCGGTAACGGTTGATGTGGTTGCTCCATCTGTAACACTGGCTTCTTCACTGAACGGCGCTTCCTCTTGTGCAGGTTCTAATGTAACCCTCACAGCAACGCCTGCAGGTCAGGGACCATTCACTTACTCATGGACAGCAAATGGTGTATCTGTAACAGGTACATCTGCTACCTTGACAGTTGCTCCAACTGCAACTACAACATACGAGGTTACAGCTAGAGATAACTGTAATAACCCAACGACTGCTACTGTAACAATCAATGTAAATGCATTGCCTACAGTAAGCATCAACGAAACAGGTCCGATCAACATCTGCGCACCGAACACTACTACACTGACGGCTACAGCCAGCACGGCTGATTCCAGATTCCAGTGGACATTGAACGGAAGCAATATTGCCGGAGCTACTGCTTCATCTTACAACGCAGGAACAAGCGGTACCTATGCAGTGAAGGTTACAGATACCATCACCGGATGTACCAGTGTTGCTTCTGCAGGTGTAGTATTAAGTGTTACTGCACAACCATCTGCATTCACATTCAACCCTGCTTCTCCATCAATTCCTTATGGAGGTTCAGTGAGTGTAACTGCTAATGGAGGTACCATCACTACGCTTAACTCTATGATTTTGTCTGAAAACTTTGACGGAGCATCTCCAACATGGACAGTGAGCGACAGTATCAACTCGCCGATCGCTTCCTCTTGGATTTCAAGAACATCACCATTCACCATCAGTGCAGGTGGTGTAACCTTCAATAACTTCAGTACTATTCAGGGTGGTAAGTTCATGATGAGTAACTCTGATGCCGGTGGTTCAGGTTCTGTAACAAGAACATACTTGACCTCACCTACATTCAGCTCAGTACACTATACCAGCTTGAAACTTGATTTCGAACAAGTGTACAGAAAATCAGCTTCTACTGAAGCAAACGTAGAGGTTTCTACAGATGGTGGTTCTACTTGGTCTCTGTTGAAGGTTTATACAGGAAACCAGGGTACTATCACTGCAGGTGCTCAAGTTTCTTCAGCATCAACCATTAACATGAACGCATACATCAATCAGCCTAACCTGAAGGTTCGCTTCAGATATGCTTCCAGCTATGCATTCTACTGGTTGGTAGATGATATCAAGATTTCCGGTACACGTGTAGATTCTTCATTAATTGCTTGGACTCCGGCTGACGGATTGAGCAACACCAACACACAAGTGGTAACGGCTAATCCAACAGCTACAACAACGTACACTGTTTCTGCTACAAGTGCAGCAGGTTGTGTACGCACAGGAACGGTTACCGTAACTGTACGTCCTACAGCTTCTCTGAGCGGTGGTGACAACTTCTGCCTCGGTGGAAGCGCTACACTTAGCGTAACTGCTTTAGGTAATGGACCATGGAATGGTACATTGTCAGATGGTACTACTTTCAGCGGAAATACAAGTCCAATAACTGTGAATGTTACGCCAAGTGCTACAACTACATACACAATTGCTACTTTGACAGATGCCAGCGGTTCTTCTATCTCTGCTGATCTGACAGGAAGTGCAACTGTGGTGGTACGTCAACCTTCATTGAATGTAATGACTCAGTCTGCTTGTGACAGCTACACCTTCAATGGTGTAACTTATACAGCCAGCGGAAGCTATACATTCGAAGGAACAAATGCAGTAGGCTGTGACTCAATCGCAGTATTGAACCTGACAATTACACCTAGTACATCAAACACTACCACATCCAGTGCATGTGATACTTATACTTGGTCAGTGAATGGTCAGACATATACTACCAGCGGTACTTATACTTCAACAACTGGTTGTCATACTGAGATCCTGAATTTGACTATTACTACAAGTACAAGTAATACAACCAGTGCATCTGCATGTCATACTTACACATGGTCTGTTAATGGTCAAACATACACAGCCAGTGGTTCGTATACATCCACAACCGGTTGTCATACTGAAATCTTGAATTTGACTATCAACAACTGCAACATTACCATGAACGTGAAGGCCTTCTTACAAGGATCATACACAGGTAATGGTTCTATGGCTGCTACATTGTATGATTTAGGTCTCAGTCAAGATACTAGCGCAACGGATAGCATTGAGGTTAACTTGTGGGCTGCTGCTACTACTGCTACAGCTACAGCGCCAAACTACAGTGCTAAGG
>CAZXSR010000002.1:12594-363806 GCA_964643315.1 uncultured Ferruginibacter sp. | reverse complement strand
TGGAGCATGTCGAGATTCACATACTTGTTGATGATCTTTACCGGAACCGGAAGTACCGGAATGTTTGCACGCCTTCCGGTTTTTTTGCGCTTGGTCTTGATCCGATTCGCTACGCGCTTTCATAAAAGCAAAATGCCCCTTTCAGGGCATTTCATTTTTTCTTGGCGGAGAGAGAGGGATTATTGAAATGATCCCTTAAGTGGGGGCGTCAAACTACACAAAGCCCTGGTCGCTACGCTCCCGGTTATTTCATTCGTCTGACTTCGCTCAAGTAAAACTCGGCTAGTCATACTCATGAAAAAGCCCGCGATTTCTCGCGGGCTTTGTTTATTTGCGGAGAGAGAGGGATTCGAACCCCCGGACCTTTGACAGTCAACGGTTTTCAAGACCGCCGCAATCGACCACTCTGCCATCTCTCCACGGCAAAAATATGAAAATCAGCTTTTTGAAAAAAATAAATGTTTACAATTTGAGAAATTTCTCCTCGTTACCTTTGCTCAATGAACGCTCTATGGTCGCTCAGACCTTATTTTAATAAGTATAAATCATTATTTTTCGCTGGCATCATTTGTGTTCTTGTCAGCAATCTATTTAGAATCATAGCTCCACCCGTCACAGGTTTTGTGATTGATAAATTAATTGCAACTTTTGCATCAGATGAATCATCAAGTATTCACACGGGAATAGATTTACATCAACATGGAATTTCCTTTATGCAGGGTATTTTTCTGGAAAAATCTCCCGAATCAATCATCTCAACCGGGATTCTCATCATCTTTCTGTTCGCCCTTTTAAGCGGGATTTTTATGTTCTTGATGCGCCAAACTTTGATTGTTATGAGCAGAAAAATAGAATATGATCAAAAAAATGATGTTTATACACATTATCAAATATTGGATGCTGCTTTTTTGGAAAAACAATCTACCGGAGACCTGATGAACAGAATTTCAGAAGATGTAAGTAGGGTTCGAATGTTTACCGGACCGGCGCTGATGTATTTGACCAACTTAATTTGCGTAATTGGCTTTAGTCTTTTCTTCATGTTTCAAACAGATGCCAGATTGTCTCTAATCACACTGATGCCATTGCCTGTATTGGCGTTTCTTATTTATCGCATGAATCTGATAATACAAAAGAGGAGTGAGCAGATGCAAGAAAAACTGAGTGATTTGACGACCTTATCCCAACAAGCTTTTTCAGGAATAAGGGTCATTCGATCTTATATCCGTGAAACCTCCATCAAAAATTTTTTTGGTAAGAGTGCAGATGCATATGCAAAAGGTGCCATCGAACTTTCCAAGGTAGAATCAGTTTATTTCCCTGGAATTGGTCTCTTGATTGGAATCAGTACCATACTGGCTGTTGGGGTGGGGGCTTGGGATGTGGTGCAAGGTAGGCCGGGCTCCGGAGTCGGGCATGTGGTTGAATTTGTAATGTATATTCAGTTGCTGATGTTTCCGGTAAGTGCACTCGGATGGTCAGCCAGTATGATAAAACGTGCCGAAGTTTCTCAAAAAAGAATCAATGAGTTTTTAAATTATATCCCTCACATCAAAACTGTAACCCAAACGGTGAACTGCAAATTGAACGGGGTCGTGCGTTTTAATCAAGTTAGTTTTACTTACCCTAATGCCAAAGAAAAAGCCATTGATCGTGTTAGCTTTGAACTTCAGCCCGGAGAACAAATAGCGATTGTTGGAAAGACAGGATCAGGAAAAACAACCCTGGCATCTTTGCTTCTTAGAATGTATGATCCTCAGGAAGGCGAAATTTATTTTAATGACAAAAATGCCAAGGATATTGATTTGTCGCAACTTCGAAAATCTATCAGCTATGTGCCTCAAGATGTTCTTTTGTTTAGTGATACTATCAAAGCGAATATCCTTTTTGGAAGCAGTTTGACAGACATTAACGAAATAAATGTTGCTATTGAAAAAGCCTGTTTGCATGATGAAGTTGCGAGAATGCATCATGGTATGGACACTATCGTAGGGGAGAAAGGAATAACATTGAGCGGTGGACAAAAACAACGTGTTTCAATTGCCCGGGCGCTCTTGAAAACTGAATCCTTAATAGCCATCTTTGATGATTGTTTAAGTGCTGTTGACGCTGAAACCGAAAAGGTATTGTTTAGGAATATTGGTAGCTTTTTTACACAAAGAACATCAATCCTCATCACACATAGGTTATTCAACCTAACTCAATATGACCGAATACTTGTTCTTGATAAGGGAAAATTGACAGAGCAGGGCTCTCATGAGTATTTAATGGAGTTAAAAGGAACATATTATCAATTATTTCAACAGCAGCAGGAACGAAACAGTAATTGATTTGAGCGAATTATCCCCTAAAAATATCAGGCAGAAAAATTTTGCTAACTCAAAAACAAATTTATCTTTGTATCGACCAAAACATTAACTTAAACTAAAAAGCATTAGCCGTGGCGTACGAGAGTAACGAAAAGAAAATGGATAGCGTTTTCAGCAGTAAAGTAAAAGCTGGAAAGCGCAGGACTTACTTCTTTGATGTAAGAGAAACAAGAGGGAACGATTATTTCATTACGATTACAGAAAGTCGTAAACGTTTTGATTCAGATAGTTACGACAGACATAAGATCTATCTTTACAAGGAAGATTTCAATAAATTTCTTAAGAGTCTGAATGAGACAGTGAATCATGTAAAAACAGAATTAATGCCTGATTTTGATTTTGATGCATTCAATCATGACACCCCATATGAGCCGTCTGAAAATTCTGCAAATGTGGAAGTTAGCGAATCAGTTGTCGTAGCACCTGCTGTTGATCAGAGCCCCACTACTGACAGCGCCTCAGAGGAAGTTGATAAATGGTAATTCAAAAAATAAAATATTAAAGGGCAACCGTTCGGTTGCCTTTTTTATTTTCTCATCCTTTTGAAATGATTGATGAGTCCATTGGTTGAGCTATCGTGGGTTGTGATTTCCTGATCATCTTTCAATTCAGGTAAAATTGTATTAGCCAATATTTTCCCAAGTTCTACACCCCATTGATCAAAGCTGTATATGTTCCAGATAATACCCTGCACAAAAATTTTGTGTTCGTAAAAGGCGATGATGCTGCCAAGAGTATAAGGGGTTAATTTTTTTAAAACAAAAGTGTTGCTTGGCCTGTTCCCTTCAAAAACTCTGAAAGGATTTTCATGATTAGTCCCTTTCATCATGGCTTCAGACTGTGCAAAGCAATTGCTGACTAATTTTTCGTGATGATCACCAATAGGGTTATGCGATTGGGCAGACACTATAAAATCGCAGGGAATGATTGATGTGCCCTGATGAAGAAGTTGATAGAATGCGTGTTGACCATTTGTTCCCGGTTCACCCCAAATGATTGGTCCAGTTGCATAATTTACTTTATCTCCGCTTCTGTCTATGTACTTTCCATTGCTCTCCATATTGCCTTGCTGGAAGTAGGCAGGGAATCGATGCAGATATTGATCATATGGCAGTATGGCTTCGCTTTCGTAGTTCCAGAAATTGCGGTGCCAGATGCCAATCAGCGCCATGATCACCGGTATATTTTTTTCTAGGGGAGTTTGGCGAAAATGTTTATCAGCAGAAAAAGCACCCGATAATAATTCTTCAAATCTATCGAAACCGATACTCAGCGCAATGGATAAACCAATGGCACTCCATAAACTGTATCTACCTCCAACCCAATCCCAGAATTCAAACATATTTTCTGGGTCAATTCCAAATGCAGAAACAGCATCTCTATTTGTACTTAGTGCTATAAAATGTTTTGCAATTTCGTTTTCTGGCACTCCATTTTCCATCATCCATTTTCTCGCAGAAAATGCATTTGTCATAGTTTCCTGTGTGGTAAAAGTTTTACTTGCAATCAGAAATAAAGTTTCCTCAGGATTGATTTTTTTTAATGTTTCAACCAGATGCGTACCGTCAACATTACTTACAAAAAAGGGAGCGATGCCTTTATCCTGGTATGGTTTGAGGGCCTCGGTAACCATCACCGGCCCCAGGTCGCTGCCTCCAATGCCAATGTTGACGATGTATTTTATTTTCTTTCCATTATATCCCCTCCAATTTCCAGAGTGAATCTTATTACAGAAATTTCGCATTTGTTCCAAAACAATTGCGATATCCTGCATGATGTTTTTTCCATCAACCAGCACAGGTTGTTCAGATCTATTTCGAAGTGCAGTATGTAAAACTGCTCTTTTTTCAGTTTCATTGATGTTGGATCCGCTAAACAAGTGTTCAATTGAATTTGACAAATTACACTCTAGCGCCAACCCAAACAAAAGTGACAAAGTTTCGGTATTTAATCTGTTTTTGGAGAAATCAAATAAGATATCCTCATGCTGGATGGAATATTCAGAAAATCTGGATGGATTTTGTTTAAAAAAATGCTGAATATCAACATGTTGTAATTTTTTTTGATGGTCAGTTAACTGATTCCAAGAGGTGGTTTTTGACGGATTTATTCTACTGAGCATATTACATTTTAAATTTGAACGCAAATTAGTGGATTTCAGTGCAAATTTACAGTTGCAAACTCCTTAAAATAATAGTTAAGGTAAATGCAATATTTAACATTAATTAACGTTTATAAAACAGATTATCCAAATTACCTATGAAACCAATCCCACCACACGATTTTCAAACAGCCCATCTTAGGGGCCATAGGTACTTACACTCATTTCCATACAACACATTATTTTTAAATAAATATAATAGCAAAATCAAGGATTTTGGTATATCTTTGTATACTACGTGTAGTGTACAAATTTGTATTATTTGTATTATGTAAAAAAGGTAAACAAAGCCATTTTTTGAAAGGAAATTTATTCATATCAAACTTCATTAAAAACACTCGCCTGAGTGTTGTTGTTCGTTTGTGCGTAACAATATTTTTTCTTTGTTCAACTTCAATTTGTCAAGCTCAGATTGTTCAGTCTGCATCGGATGATCAAATAAATACTCAGATAATATATCCTTCTCCCGCTGTGTGTGCAACATCGAATGATTTGATGATTCCTCAAATCGTCGGAAGAACAGGGGGTATTTTCAGTGCAAATACCGGACTACAAATCGATTCAACTACAGGGGCCATCAATCCTTCATTGAGTGCTTCCGGGGAGTATACCATTCGTTATTTTATTGCTCCTGATGTCAATGATCCTGGTGTCGATGTGACTGTTTTTGTGAGTATTATAGCACCTCCAACAGTTGCAGTTGTAGCTAACAGAAATTCCGTATGTGAAGGAGATACTTTGTTTTTGTCAGCAAGTGCTGTTTCAACTTCCCCCAACGATAATCCAACTTTCAGTTGGTCAGGCCCCAATGATTTTAATGGAATTTCCTCTGATGTTTTTGTTCCTATGTTTAACTCCGGTAATGCGGGAGTTTATTCTGTCATAGTTACCAGTTCTGTTTTACAAGGATGTTCGACAACCCGTCAAACAGATTTTATTCAGTCTGCGCCATCACCACTGGAAGCAAATATGTCCGGCGATGCTTCAGTTTGTGCAGGAAGTGCTGCACATCTTTACATAAACATTTCAGGAGGAAATGCACCATACAAAGTTGCATATAATAACGGGCCAGGAACAGCTGTTGATACTATTGATAATTATGATGGATTTAGTGCAATAACCAGGGAATTAAATTCAACAACCACATTTAATTTATTGGGGGTATCTTCAGCAGAAGGATGTCCTGTATTGGCACTGGACACGACTCCATTGGTTGTGAACGTTATTCCTGCTTTGACAGCGACGATGACTGCTTCTGGTGCCAGCACTATTTGCAGAGGGGCAACCACGGGATTAAAAGTAGATATTACAGGAGCTTCAGGAGGTTCATACACAATTGTATACTCCAACGGAACTCAGCAAACTACAATCAATAACTATGTGAGTGGTTCTAATATCTCTGTCTATCCACTTTATACAACTACCTATCATTTGCTTAGAGCTGAATTGAACGGAGCGGCAGCTGCATGCGCCACTACTTTTTTAAACACAGCAGTAACAATAATTGTGAATCAGCCGGTAAGTTTCTCTGATTTATATGTATCCACCAGTAATCCAATTTGCGGAGGTGCCAATTACAGAGCAAATCTTAAGATGAATTTAACCGGCGGTAAGGTTCCATTTACTGTGGGAATAAGTGCAGGTGGGGTTGTTACCAACTACATATACGATACTACGTCTTCTGTTTCTTCTCAGCGTGCAATGAGTGTTCGTCCGACTTCAACAACTCTCTATAGAATTTCAAGTATCACAGACGGGAATGGTTGCTCAGCAGTATCCTCCGGTTTAGGCGATACAGCCACAGTTTATGTTATTCCTACAGCTACTTCGAACAGTGGGATTTATGTACGCAATCTGGCATCTTATCGTAACATATGTGCAGGCTCAAATGCCAAGCCGTATGTATTGATTTACAGGTATACAGGCAATGCTGTGGGAACTGTACAAGATTATACTAACAGATATACCATTATCCTCTCTGTAAAGGTTAATGGAGTTCTAATGAGATATGATACGATTAGAAACTATTTGAATCGTACAGAAATTCAGATACCTACTAACATGATTTGGAGTGGTTCACTTGAATTGGGGTTGGTTAAAATTATTAATTCATTGAATTGTGCGGTATCCAATTTTTCAACATCCCTTGCACCGCAGGCATATATCACCATGCAGGCTGCTGCTATACCGGGTAACATCACCGGGTCATCACAAGTATGTGCCGGAACAAATACAACCAGAATAGAATTAAATAATTATTCAGGAACTATTCAATGGTACCAGTCTGCCACTGAAAATGGAACATACCAACCCATATCAGGAGCAACCGACAATTTTTACATAGCTGAAAATCTTTCTAATTCCAGATTTTACAAAGCACTTTTGACAAACAATACTTGTACTAATTATTCTGGAGTTGCTTCCGTTGTAGTTAGTCCGACGCCTCAAGTTGGCGCAATATTAGGAACTGACACTGTATGTATGGGATCAGATGCCAGCGTTTTATTAACGAACGCAACCGGAAGTATTAGCTGGCATACATCAACCGATGGTATTCAATTTACGGAAATGCCAAACGATACGGGTATTGTGTTGGATATTCCATCAATTCAAAATAGCGCTTATTATCAGGCAAAAATTTCGAGCGGTGTTTGTCCTGCTGTTTATTCCGATATTCACCATATTGTAGTGAATGATCCTGGATTATGGGTTGGGCCAACTACTGATGAAAGATGGGATAATCCAAATAACTGGGCATGCGGACGAGTTCCTGATTCAAATACCAATGTGACTATCTTGCCTGCGAGTATCAACGATGCCTCGCCAATGATTGGTGCTAATTCATTTGGAGAATCTCAGATAGCCAGAGTAAAAAATATAAATGTTGTCAACGGAGCTACATTGAATATTACAGAAAACAGTGTTTTGCAAATTTCGGGAGAGATTTTGGGGGATGGCACAATTGATTCCAGGGATGGCAATATTGAAATGGTAGGATCGGCAGACACCCAATATTTATCACCTGCTCGTTTCATGTACAACACACTTAGGACACTGAAAGTTGGAAACGCAGGTGGAGTCCTGTCTATTTCGGGAGATACTGATACGCTGCGTGTTTCAGAAAAAATAATTTTTGGTACCAGCAATGCTACATTAAAAACAAATGATCGTTTGGTACTTGTATCCAACGCAAATGGAACTGCCAGTGTTGGAGATATGACATCAGATGGCATTAACACAGGGGTATTTGAAGGAAATAGAATCATAGGTAACGTAACAGTGGAGAGGTATATACCTGAGCATTACAAAGCATGGCAATTCTTATCTGCTCCTGCAATTGGTCAAACAATCAAACAGGCATGGCAGGAAGGAAATGATCCACTTGGAAATGCGCGTCAAGGTTACGGAACAATAATTACAAGCAATGTTCCAAATGCTGTTGCAAATGGATATGACATACAATCGCCCGGATCATCATTTAAAACATATCAATCATCTACCAACACATGGGTAAATGTTCCCAGCACCAATCAGTTGATTGAAAATACCAAGGGGTATATGTTGTTTGTTCGTGGTGACAGGTCTGTAACTTCATCCAGCCAATCAGCGACTCCAACAACTTTAAGAATGACTGGAACATTGTATACACCATTGGATAATCCTCCTGCCGAAGTTAATATCGATGCAGATCGTTTTGAAGCAATTGGCAATCCCTATGCTTCTGCCATAGATTTCTCAAAACTTCAAAAGATTGGAGGTGTTCAAGATGCATTTTATGTATGGGATCCCAGATTGACCAATACACCTAATGGTAATTACGGATTTGGGGCATATCAAACATTTGTAGGAGTTGGTGACGGATATTACAGAGTTATTCCGGGAGGAGGTAGCTATGGAGACCCCGGTACTTTGCAGAGAGGGAATATACAATCCGGACAGGCATTTTTCGTACGTACAGAAGGCAATAACGGTTCATTAAATTTTTCTGAAAGCAGTAAGGTGATGAGCAACGCAACGGTTACAAGATCTGCATCGTATTCAACTCCTCGTATTTCCATCAATCTTTCTATGGTAAATGCCGGCGATGAAGCTGTTCTTATTGACGGTACGATGGTTGAAACCGGAACAGAATTTTCAAATACTTTGGATGTTCTTGATATCCGTAAGCTTGCCAATAATACCGAAAATGTATCTATCCTATCATGTAATACCCAACTCTTGGCTGAACGTCGTCGATTGGTAAATACAGAGGACACTATATGGTTAAGTCTAAGCCAACTCAGGAATAGAAACTATCGCCTGGAAATTCTTCCTGAATCATTTGAGTCCGATGGAAGAGAAGCGCGTTTTTGTGATTTGTTAAACAACACAATCACCAATATTATTGCAGATCAGAAAACAACAATCAATTTTACAGGGTCTACTACTTTTTCAAGTTTTTCAAACAGGTTCTGTATAGTGCTTGGCGCACAAAGAAATACTTTGCCTGTAAAAATTTCGCAAATTTCAGCAATACGAAAGTCAGAGGTAGTAGAAGTAAGCTGGAAGACAGAACAAGAGGTTATGATTGACAAATACATAGTTGAACGTAGCATGGATGGGAAGAATTTTGTGGCTATTGGATCGGTTAAAGCAACTAACCAAAGCGGAGTAAGAAGTTATTCAATCACAGATGCGGGAGCAGGGTCAACTAAATTATATTACAGAGTTAGGATCCTGGATATGTCTCTATCTAATTCACTGACAGAAATCGTTCATGTAAAAGCAATATCTAATTCAGGTTCGGTTAAGGTGTATCCTAATCCGGTAACAAACAAAGTGATTCATCTCTATCTCAACGGTATAAAAAATGGGAATTACCCAATCTTCATTTATGATAAAACAGGTAAACTTATTCTAAGAGAAGAGATTTCATATAACGGTCAAACCTTCATAGATATTAATTATCCAAGTTCAATTTCAACTGGAGAATACACTTTAGCATTACAAACTGAAGATCCAAAGCTATTGTCGACTCAGATATTGATTCAATAGACCGGAATCATCTGTAAATCAAGCTTTTGAATGTATTTTTTTTCAAACTTGTTAAACTTTCCAATTTTCGTTTTGTTTAATAAATATCAAGTACTTTTCAGTACTTTGCATTTTATTTATTAAACATTTCAGCAAATGAGAAGAATTGTACTCTTGGTACTGTTTGCAGGGTTATTTTCAAGGATATATTGTCAAACTTTTTCAAATAAAGGTACTGATTTTTGGGTTGGATACGGGTATCACCTAAGAATGAATAATGGTGGAGGCGGAGGTGGAACAGGTAGCCTCAATTCTCAGGACATGGTTTTGTATTTTGCCACAGATCAAGTCACCAGGATTACCATTACGACCGGAACAGGCTATAGTCAAACAATTGTAAGTCCGGCGACTCCTGCCGTGCTCACATCTGCTCCATTGCCAAAATCGGGGACACAAGATGTGACACTAAAGAGTGAAACTGCAGGGTCAACCGGAGAAAACAAAGGGATTCACATTGTGGCTGATAAGCCTATTGTTGCTTATGCGCATATTTATAACGCTTCAATTTCTGGTGCTACAATTTTATTTCCAACAAACACACTGGGTAAGACGTATTACTCCATCAATTACACCCAAACTTCAAACGAAGATGAAAGTAACTGTTGGTTTTATGTAATTGCAACAGATACCGGCACAACTTATGTTCGTATTACACCCAAAGCAAACACACTCACTCATGTGGCCAATGTGCCTTTTGTTGTTTCTCTTCAGCAGGGCCAGGTTTTTAATTTAATGGGTCAATTGTCCGGACAAACAGGTGTGGATCTGACCGGATCAAAAATAGAAAGTATTACCGTAGGGAACTCTCCTTGTAAGAACATCGCAGTTTTTTCTGGCAGCGGAAAAATAAACATTACCTGCGGTGGTTCTCAAAATTCTGCAGATAATTATATGGTTCAGTCATTTCCCAAAGCGGCATGGGGAAAAAAGTTTATGACAGTTCCAACAGCCGTCATGGTCAACAATTTTTTTCGTATTTGTGTTAGTGAAACGCCAACCGTTGTTCGTGTAAATGGGGTGCCAATAACAACCCCTTTGATCGGTGGATTTTACTATGAAATTTCTGCAAATACTCCCAAATTCATAGAGTCAGATAAGCCTGTAACGATTGCCCAATATATTACCACCAGGGGGTCATGCGGTAATCCAAATACTACCAATGGAGACCCGGAAGTTATTTACCTTAGTCCTGTAGAGCAAAACATATCCTCAGTTCTTTGGAATGCAACTCCCAATTCGGCAATCCAAGAGCATTATTTTAATGTAGTCATACCCAATTCCGGTACTGCAATCAGTTCATTCAGGCTAGATGGGGCAGCTGTTCCTGCATCGCAGTTCATCACATTCCCTGGGAATCCTTCATACTCCTATTTACAAAAGTCACTGGCGAGTTCTGGAACCCACCGAATAACTTCTGACTCCGGGTTCAATGCTATAGCTTATGGATATGGTAGTGCTGAATCGTATGGCTACAATGCCGGAACGAATATCAAAGATTTGGAAAACGAAGTTGAGCCAATCAATCAGATTGGCGACACCATTAATGGGCTTGCTACCAAAATTTGTGCCAATACGCCTTTCTATCTTACTGTTAGATTTACTTTTGAAGCCGATTCAATCAATTTCAATTTTGGTTCTTTCTTTCCATCAGAATCTTTTCCATCACCTACTGTTTCTATGGATTCTTTGCTTGATTCAACCTATTTTGATCCGGTTATCGGTAAAATGGTATGGCAATATAAAATTCCACATACCTTCACTTACTCCACAGCAAATATTTCACCGGGGTATCCATTAACCATTACTGCAATTAATCCAAATATTCTTGCTTCAGAATGCGGCGCAAATAGTCTTACACTCACAAAACAAAGTAATATCATTGTCTATGGTCCACCTCCTGTTCCAACTATTCAAAAAGTGCATACAGGATGTGTTGGAGATCCAGTCCAGTTCAGTGATGTGACCGGATATCCTGATTTGCCATTCAGGTTTTCATGGAACTTTGGCGATGGGCAAACATCGCTTGGACAAACACCACAGCATACTTATGCAGCATCAGGAACTTACACTGCAAAATTGTCTACCATCAGTGCATATGGTTGTTTGAGTGATACCGTCTCAAAATTAATTGTAGTTACACAAAAACCTCCTGCCACTTTCAACTTTTCTGCTCCGGTTTGTTTTGGAACACCTGTTGTCTTCAACCCAACACATGTTATGGCTTTTCCCGACACGATAAAAAAATGGATATGGTATTTTGGGGATGGAGATTCAGCTATTATCCGGTATCCCAGTAATGGTATTACTTCACATTTATATGGTGATTCCATATCATTCCCTTCCAATTTGACATTAGAAACTAATTCAGGGTGCAGAAGTGCTATTCAGGTGAATAACATACTTGTAAATCCAGTCCCCAAAGCAGGGTTTATCATTCCGGGTGTTTGTTTGGTTGGAACTGTAAATCCATACGCACAATTTACCGATACAACCTATTTCCCTGCAAATACTACATCAAGCACCTGGTCATGGAATTTTGGTGATGGGGGAGTGTCCAATTTGCAAAATCCGCAGCATAATTACACTTCCATTGGTGATGTTACAGTTCAGTTGAATGTTCAAAACCAAACTGGCTGTAAAGACAGTGTGAGACACCTTGTTACTATTGGAGGAGCCGTACCTACACCTGCCTATCAATTTGTTCACGCAGCAGACTCGATTTGCGAGCGAGATACTGTCATGGTAGAAAATCGTTCTACCGTTTTTCCGGGAAGAATTTCAAAAATTATCGTAAGGTGGGATGCGCAAAATAATCCGTTAGATACCACTCAAATAAATTATCCAACTATCTCTGACATATACAAGCATCTATACCCGGTTACACAATTGGTTCGTAACTATGATGTCAGATTGGTCGCTTATTCGGGAGGTTGTGCCGATTCTACCGCGCTTCAACGAGTTACAGTTAGACCGATACCTGATGCAGATTTCAGGTCTGATAAAAGCAGGCTTTGTCTTGGCGACCAGGTTTCTTTCCGTGATTTGAGTGTGCCTTTTGACGGGCTACTCGTGCATTGGTATTGGGACTTTGGTAATGGGTTCAACAGCATTCAACAAAATCCAACCCATATTTTCCGAGATACCGGAACTTATCAGGTGAGAATGTTTACAGAAAATGAGGGTGGCTGCTTGAGCGATACACCTTCAGTAACAATAAAAGTATACCCATATCCAAAAGTGAATGCAGGGCCGGATTATTATATACTGGAGGGAAATAATGTACAGTTGAATGCAACAGTAACAGGAGGTCCAACCACATATCAATGGCAATCGAGCCAGTATTTGAGTGATCCAACTATTTCAAATCCGATATGCACACCAACAGATGACATTAATTATACGATAACAGTGACCGGAGCTGGAGGTTGTCCGGCTCAAGATGATATCAAAGTTTTTGTTCTGAAAACACCCGAGATTCCAAATTTATTTTCTCCAAATAATGATGGAAGAAATGACAAGTGGGATATCAAGTATCTGAACCGTTATCCAAATGCCCGTGTCAGAATTTTTGCCAGAAGCGGCGAATTGGTTTTTGAAACATCGAACGGATATAAACAGTCCTGGGATGGTACAAAAAAAGGCAAGATTCTGCCTACTGACACCTATTATTATATAATCGAACCGGAAAGTGGAAGAAAGCCCATAACAGGTTATGTAACTATTATCCGTTAATCCAATTTTATGTTCATTTTTAATTCAAACAAACATTCTTTTTCACACAGAATATTTCTTTTTTCTATTCTATTTATAACATCTTTTCATAGCGGTTATGCTCAGGTAAGTCCATATTTCAGCATGTATCAGCTAAATAACTTTTTGATCAATCCTGCAATAACAGGAATTGAGAATTATGCTGATGTTAAAGTAGGATCGCGCAGACAGTGGACAGGAATACAAGGCGCTCCGGTAACTCAATATGTTACATTCCATACTCCCATTGGGAAAGAAGATACCAGAATTACCCCAACATCTTTTTTTGTAAAGGGTGAAAATCCTTATGGAATACCATCTTTGGAAGACAGGGCTCCTGGCGATAAACATCATGGGGTTGGACTTGTAGTAATCAATGACAAAGCAGGATTTTTAAACAGATGGTCAGCATCCGCCACCTACGCATATCACGTTCCTGTCAGCGGGTTTAGTATGTTATCAGCTGGCTTCAGTGCCGGGGTTTCCGGTAGTTCTGTTGATCGTTCAAAAATTGAATTTGCAGGATTGGATCCGGATGATCCTGCTGTAGGATTTTCATATGATGAATTGAATAAAAAAAGATTTGAAGTGGGAGCAGGATTGTGGTTTTATACTCCTGAATTTTATGCAGGGATCTCTGCTATGAACCTATCACCCAGTAAAAATAAATTTGGACAAACCAAAGGAACTTCTTTTGCTCCAAACTATTTTGCATCTATCGGAGGAAGAATGATGTTCAGCGAGTTTATTTCCTTGTTGCCATCTGTAGTTTTTCAGTACTCAAGCCCCGATTTAAAGTCAGTAAATGTAACGGGTAAGCTTCAATACAAGGACCTCATATGGCTTGGAGGAAACTATCGTTATTCCAGTTTGGTGGGAGGGTACTCGGGAATGGCCGGCCTTAATATCGCAAATGCCTTTAATATCAGCTATTCTTATGAGATATCCAATACCAGTCAATTGCAACAATTTAGTGGGTCTACACATGAAATCATGCTTGGGTTAATATTTGGGAATAACTACGAAAATGTGTTTAACAGAAATAGGTACAAATAAACACAAACATTCTCACCCTTTTTTCTATCATAGAATGATTTAATTTAGGTCTGTCATTTTACCCATTGATAGATAAATACGTCACATACCTTATTTTAATTGTTATTTGCGCCACTCATTTTTCAGTAGATGCACAAATAATTGATAGCAATATTTCTTCATTACGGAAGAAAAAAATCCCCATTAATATCAATTACTATAAGCTGGATACATTGCCTATATTGCCCAATAGCTTCATTGTTGCAGAATCGGAAAGTTATCAATTTGAGTTAGATGAAGCGTCCTCCGTAATTTCAATAAAAAATCATACTTCAAAAAAAGATTCAGTTTGGGTAGTTTACAGAGTGATGAACATATTACATCCCTTTATTTTTTCACATCGCTCTTATGACTCTGTTCGATATTTTTTTTCTGATCAGTCAATGGAAGAAAATAATCTATCAAAAACAGGGATTCAGTTTAGGATGGGGAAATTAAAAACGGAGGGCAGTATCGGCAGATCCATGTCTGCCGGTAATAATCGTGATGTAGCTTTACAATCTAGTTTGAATCTTAGGATGGGAGGGTATATTGGTGATAGTATTGAGTTGAGTGCAGTGATTTCAGATGATAACTTGCCCATTCAACCTGATGGCAACACGCAGTATTTGAGAGATTTTGATCGTATCTATTTACAACTTCGTAAAAATGGGAATCAGTTGACGCTTGGTGATATAGATCTTTCGGAGCGATCTTTTTCTTATTTATCCTTTAATAAACGAATACAGGGAATCAGATACGATAGATTGAACAACAAAGAGCAGGGGAAATCCATAGCCACTTATTCCGCTTCTATTGCAAAAGGAAAATTTTTCAGACAAATGCTGACTCCGTTGGATGGCAACCAGGGACCATATCGTTTACAAGGCGCAAACAATGAATTATATTTTGTTATTCTGGCAGGTAGTGAAAAGGTTTTTTATGATGGTGAGCTTTTACAAAGGGGGCAGGATCAGGATTACACGATTGATTATAATACGGCTGAAATAGTATTTACTCCAAAACGTCCAATCAATAAAGATCGTCGCATTCAAGTTGAGTTTGAGTATGCTGAAAGAAACTATGTGAATAGTTTATTTTATTTTAAAAATGATTTCAGTTTGAGCAAAAAAATAACGCTTTCAGCGGGGTATTATCGTTTGGGTGACGCAAAGAACAGCAGTATCGATCAGTCCTTAACTTACAAAGAAAGAGCGAAACTGGCCATGTTGGGTGACAGTGTATCTCAAGCCTATATGGAAAGTGCTGTGCTGGATACATTCTCAATTGGTAAAATTCTGTATCAAAAAAAAGATACTTTCGTCAATGGTATACACGATTCTGTTTTTGTTTATTCAAACACTGATGCGGATAAATTATATAAAGTCGAGTTTGTTTTTTTAGGCCAGGGCAAGGGTGATTATGTTCCCATAGGTTCATCTTCCAATGAAAAAATATTTAAGTGGGTTGCGCCTGGTATCGGTCAAAATAAAATGGGTCAATGGGCTCCAGTAAGATTACTAAAAACCCCGAAAAAACTAGAGATAGCCACATTTAAGACTAGCTGGAAACCCGGAAAAGGATGGTTGCTTGATCAGGAATTTGCTTACAGTAAAAATGATGTCAATCTGTTTTCCTCCAGAGATAAAGAAAATGATGATGGCTTTTCAGGAAAGTTATTTTTTCAAAAAAAATGGGATCAGTTTCTTTTTTTTCGAAAAGAACATGAAATACAATTGGACGCATCCATAGAGCATATCAATTCAAATTTCACCACAACAGAAAGAATTCGTACAGTTGAATTTTACAGAGACTGGTCATTGGGGTTATTGGTTAGTCAGGAGCAAGAAAATCTGGCTAAATTTTCATCATCTATTCGGGGTAAAGAAGGAGGGATTATTAATTATGATGTTGCCCGATTTAAGAGAGGTGAGGATTATATAGGTATAAAGCAGAATTTATTACAGGAGTTGAAATTTCTGTCATTCAATATTAAGTATCAGTTGCAGTATACACAATTGGATAAGCAATCTTTAAGAGGTTATTTTTTCAGACCTTCCTGGGAAATTAGTAAAAAGTTTGGTAAAGAAAATAAATGGATTGCGGGGGCAGGCTATTTTTCAGATAGAAATCATATCCAATCCAAACAAACAGATTCTTTAGTGGCTGAAAGTTTTTTATTTTATGAATACAAATATTATTTGCAATCAAGCTGGGGAGAAAACAGCAAATGGGGAATAAATTATTTTTCAAGACAAAATTATATTCCTTCCGGAAAGGTATTTCAGGCATTGGATATAAGTAGAAATTATGTTTTACAAGTAGATTGGCTGGACCATCCGAATATTCAATTGAGAATGAATACAGCATATCGGATCTTGTTTGATCAACGAAAGTATACGAAGGAAAAAAGTCTGGCGAACAGAACCGAAACCAACTGGAATATCTTCAATCATTTAATGGAAGGTCAATTGGTTTATGAAACATCAGGCGGGCAAGAGCAGCAACGAGAATATAGTTATGTTGCCGTGCCCGCCGGTCAGGGTATGTATTATTGGATCGATTACAACAACAATGGTATTGAGGAACTTAATGAATTTGAGGTAGGAATTTTTCAGGATCAAAAAAAATACATAAGGGTAAATACGCCAGTAAGCAGGTATGTAAAATGCCTTAATAATAATATCAATTTCGCCTTTCAAATAAATCCCAATTCAACAACGGTGACTGTATCAAAAAATCTGATCAGTTTTTTACGCCGATTTTCAACAGCTTCTTTTTTTCAGTTGAATACAAAGTCTTTTTCCAATAATAAACTCTTAATCAATCCCTTAGCTTTCCATTTGGTGGATACGTCGTTAATTTCTATGCAGACATTCATATCCAACACACTATATTTTAATAAAAACAATCGGATATGGATGGCTGATATTACCCGTGATTACTCAAGACAGAAGTCTTTAATGCTATATGGATTTGAACAAAATACCTCCAATCGATATCGAGGTTCGATTCGTATAAATTGGAATGCTTCTTTTTCGACCACAATGAATCTGAATCAGTCTGATATGCAATTATTCACAGAAAATGCATCTTTCCTTAACAGGAATTATTCTTTGAAAATAAGATCTGTTGAGCCAAATATTACCTATTTGTTTAATAGAAATTTTAGAGCAGGTTTGTCATGGAGATTCCAATATGGTGAAAATGAAAAATTAGGAGGTGAGCAGTGCAGTGCAAATGTGGGAACGGTAGATATACGTTATCAGGTAAAAAAGGGTGGAAGTTTTCAGTTGCGTTTTTCGAAGCATCAGCTTGACTATCTTTCATCAAATCCTATGATTACCCCGGCTGGTTTTATTTTGCTGGAAGGGTTGCAGCCTGGGCAAAATAAAACATGGAGTATATTGATGACTCAACGATTTGCCGGTAATCTCGAAGTGAATATACAATATGAAGGTCGAAGCGCTGGCACAGCCAGGCCCATTCATACCGGCACGGCATCAATCAGAGCATTGTTTTAATTGATATTTCATCATACTGTTTTTGCCAAATGATTATCTTAATTTTACGTATCTTAAAATATGAGCAGTTATCAAGACATAGTTGGCGCTTTTAAAAAAAAGAATTTTGCTCCCATATACTGGTTGCAAGGGGAGGAGTCATTCTTTATAGATGAATTGGTGCATAAAGCTGAACATGAGTTATTAAATGAAACAGAGGCGTCATTTAATTTGACAGTTTTTTATGGCAAAGATGCAGATTGGAGCAATGTTATAAATACCTGCAGAAAACATCCGATGTTTGGGGCTTTTCAGGTGGTGCTTTTGAAAGAGGCTCAAATGATGCGAGACCTCATAAAGCTTGAACCTTATGTACAACAACCACTTACTACAACCGTGTTTGTAGTAAGTTATAAAGGGAAACATCCTGATAAGCGTACGGGATTGTACAAGGCCTTGCAAAAACAGGCAGTGATTTTTGATTCAGTTAAATTGAGGGAAGATAAAATTCAGCCTTGGATAGAAGAGCAGATTTTGGAACGATCATGCACCATTGATAAAAAGGCAGTTGCTATGATTGCCGATTTTATTGGAAATGATCTCTCGCGCATTGTTACCGAACTGGATAAATTATTGATTAATAAAAAAGGAGATCAGCATATTACCGCAGCGGATGTTGAGGAGCAAATTGGAATTAGTCGTGAATATAATGCATTTGAATTGCAGGCAGCTCTTGCACAAAAGCAATGGTCGCAGGCGATGCGTATCATCGCTTACTTTGAAGCCAACCCCAAAGCAGGGCCAATCCAAATGGTCATTCCTGCACTCTATGGTTTTTTCAGTAAAATGTATGCTGTATACGGTGAACAAAAAATATCGGAAAAAGACTTCAAGCAGTTGTTTTATTTTAATCCTGTAGCTATAGCTCAGGCGCAAACTGCAATGCGTTTGTACGGTTACACTGGAGTAGAAAAAATTATTTTATTATTGCATCAATATAATCTGAAAAGCATTGGCGTAGGAGATACGGGAACCGAAAGCGCTTCGCTTTTACGAGAGCTCACAATAAAAATGATGACTGTTTAATATTCCTTTAATTGTTGCAGCGCTTTGAGAAGGTCTGATTCCAGCTGTATTTTCAATGAATGCAAGCCATCAAATTTAACTTCTGATCTGATATAATCTATGAGATTTATAGTTATGGCCCTATCATAAATATCTTCATTGAAATCAAATAGATGAACTTCGATAGTTATTTCCTTTCCTTCAATGGTAGGTCTTAAGCCAATATTCATCATTCCTTTGTATACGACGTCAGATCCATTAATTTTTGCCAACACTGAATAAACGCCATTTGCAGGGATTAATTTATTGATTGAGTTTATTTGGATATTTGCTGTGGGAAACTGGATTGTCCTTCCAATCTGATTGCCATGAACAACAATGCCGTCTAGCTGATATTGATATCCAAGTAAATTGTTTGCCTCACTTATATGTCCCATTTGAACCAGTTTCCGAATACGGGAACTGCTCACAGCCATTTCTTCGATTAGGTAAGCAGGGATTTGCTTTACTTCATACCCGTGTTCATTTGCCATTAATTTCAGTAAATCAAGGTTGCCTTTTCTATTTTTACCGAAGTGATGATCATGGCCAAGCAAAATTACAGATGGGTGAAAATATTTAATTAGAAACTCCTGAATATAATCCTCTGCAGTAATGTTTGCAAATGATTGATTGAATGGGATGATGACAAGATTGGGGATTCCGATATTTTTAAGTAATTCAATTTTCTCTTCGATGCTGTTCAGCATTCGAACAGTTGTTTCAGGAAATAATATTTCTTGTGGGTGAGGATCAAATGTAATTAGAATGGGTATCAATGATTTTTCACTTGCTATTTCAAGCATCTGATTCAATATCATTTGATGCCCATGATGAACGCCATCAAAAGAACCAACGGTGATGATGGTTTGCTGAAAATCCGGAAGAAAGGTTAAATCCCTGAAAATTTTCATTTGAGAAGCGAAATTATAGTATGCAGCGCAATGGCAGTGAAATTTGTGGAATTAAAAGCAAATATTTTTTGAATTTGATAACAAAGATAATCAGTACATTTGTTAATAAATTTGATTATTATGTCACAATCAATCATAGAGCTTATACATGTAAATATATATCAGGGATCCAGTCTTATCCTAAATGATGTGAACATCTCTGTTGAAAAAGGTGAGTTTTTATACCTAATCGGAAAAACAGGTACAGGTAAAAGCAGTTTATTGAAAACGTTGTATGGAGATTTACCCCTAACACATGGGGAGGGTTGGGTTGCAGGTCATGATCTTTCCAAAATAACCTGGAAAACAGTACCATTCTTAAGAAGAAATATAGGAATCGTTTTTCAGGATTTTCAATTACTTACAGACAGGAACGTTTATGACAACTTGAAGTTTGTACTGAAAGCTACAGGATGGAAAGATAAGAATCTCATAGATGAAAAAATAAATGATGTTTTGGATAAAGTGTCATTAAGAAACAAAAGTAACAAGATGCCTTTTGAGCTGAGTGGGGGAGAACAACAGCGTGTTGATATAGCAAGAGCTCTTTTAAATTCGCCCAGACTGATTTTGGCTGATGAACCCACAGGAAACCTGGATCCTGAAACCAGCGATGAAATTATGCAGTTATTGTTTCATATTTGTAAAGATTTTGGCACAACAATTGTAATGGCAACTCATGATTACATGGTGTTGAACAAATATCCTGCCCGTACATTAAAAACAGAAGGCAGACAAGTACATGACAACGCTAGTATAAGCGTTTGATAATTTTTTCTGCGGATAATTTATTGTCATAATTATTCCCAAGAATCTCTTTTCTGAAACTGATATCCTCTTCTGTGAAGTCACGGTCGTAAAATTCGCGTATCAATTCGTTACATTGCCTTGCATCAGAAAACACAATACATGCTTTTTCCAGTCCGGACCCCTCGATACAAGTCTTATTTGTCAGGCAGAATCTTCCCGAGTACATGACATGTAGTAATTTCAGTTTGATGCCTGTTTGATTGAAAGAAGGTATCAAATGTAAGTGAGCCTTTCGAATCATGTCTTCCATTTCAAATTCAGATGGGTTGGCAACCAGACAGGTATGTTTCTGTTTGTGGGCTAATTCGATCAGTTTTTTTGGAGGGTTTAGCCCGGCAATAACAAATGGAATGTCAAGCGATGAAAAAACTTTTTCCAACAACCACGTAGCAGCTTCAACATTTTCGCTGACAGATAAATTACCATGGTACAAACAGTAGTTCCCTTTGCCTGTTTCAGATTTTATTTCAGTCCAGGGTAAAAATACAGGAAGAAACGATATTTCTGCATTTGGAAAATTATTCTGAATAAATTTCGTGTCTTTATTGCTAACTGAGAGTAAAGGAGCTTTTGAAAAAATCTTTTTTTCATATTTTTTCAAAAGATAAGATTCTATTCTGTAGTAACATTTTTTCAATAGATTGTTTTCACATTTGGCTAACTCCCGGTAATAAACATATTCTATATTGTGGAGTCTTAATGCCATTTTTCTATTAATCATTTCATTAAGTGAGATATAGAATGATGTGTGGGTGCCCTCGCAAAGTATGGGATAATTATCTTGCTCTAATCGAATTTGCAGAGCTTTATTAATTCTGCTTGCAACGATATAAGGTAGATTCGGATGGATTATCCAATTGAAAAACGAACGTTTATAGTAATACACCTGTTTACACCACTGATGCAGTATGGGTTCTTGTCTTTTGTTCTTTGAAAATATGTGAAGGTGAATTTGAATTCCGGCTTGATGTAATGACTTTAATTTAAATGAAATATCCATCAGGCCGCCATGATCTGCAGGCCACGGTGTTTCATGAGCAATTATATGAATATTAAGACCCAAGGTGTTTTTTATAAAAAGCGATTAGTTTTTTTTCCTCTTCCTGCCAACAGAACAATGGAGCGGCTTTTATGCAATTTTCATGCAATTTATCCCATAATTGCGGTTCGTGCATTAATCTGTTTAAGCCATTGAAAATGTTTTCTGTACTGGGGTATTCAATTAAAAAAGCTACTTCTTGTTGCATTTGAATGGACCGATAAGCCGGATAATCAACACATAATTGAGGTGTCCCAGCATGAATGTAATCAAAAAAACGGTTTGCCAAGGAAAGGTAATTGTTGGTACTCTCTGCTTCAAAAAGAGTGATTCCAACTTTAGCAGTCGCAGTGATGAGTTTGAGTTCAGTGGGATCAAGTTTTCCCATCAAGATTACTTTGTTTTCAATTTCATGTGTCCTGATTAATTGTATCAGAGGATCCATAAAATTACCATCTCCACAAACAACTAATTTGCAGTCTAGTTTTTTTATGGCAGGTAATAAAGTCTCAAAACATCTTCCTTCATTTACTGCTCCCTGGTACAAAACGATGTTTTCTCTTTTGTTTGCAATGGCAATGGAGGGGTCGTATTTTGTGATGTTCCTAATTACTTCAAAATCTATGTTGTATTTATTTTTAAATATTTGAGCAATCGGTTCGTTAACTGTGTAAGCATTTTGAAATAATGGAACAGCATGTTTTTCAATCCAATTCCAAATGCGATGAATTATCGGCCTGCTCACTACTTCTTTCATTTCAGTAAATAATTCATGGGCATCATAAAATCTCTTGCATTTTTTTAACCTGGATGCCCATAAGCAAGGAAGTATCGTATCCAGGTCAACTGCTGTAATCGCATCTGTTTTCTTGAACATCAAATAAATAAACAACTTCAGATTGAATTCGATGTAAAACAATTTGCCTGTTTTGAAAAAGCAAAAGATTCTTTTTTGAGTATATGGCTTTGTTGTTAATACAGGTGCATTTCGATATGACCTGCCTATCAGGATTACTTCATATCCGGACTCAAAAAGAGATGTGCATATGCGAGACATCCGCTGATCATATTGCAGTTCATTGGTAACAGTAAATAGAATACGTTTCAATCAGAATAATTTGGCTGCAATTTAAAATTTAATTGAAGAATAGATTCTTTCAATGGTTTCGACTGTTTTGAGTCCATCAAAAGCATCTGCCAATGAGTGGGTTTGATTTTCAATGGCGTTGGATAATTCTTTGTAAATCATTCCATGATTGCGCATTGTGCCCTGATAGTTCCCGTACTCATTTGGATGGGTGGTTTCAGTGCCGATTTCAATTGGTCCCGATTCAATTGATTGATACTCGATGGTATTAAGATATTGGCCTCCTATTTTTACTGTGCCATGTTCTCCAAATAAAGTTATGGATCCTTCCATGTTTCTTTGATGGGTATTCACGTTGTAGTTCATGCATCCAATAGTGCCGTTGCTCATGGTGAAACTAATGATGCCACTGTCCTCGAATTCTATGTATGGATGCATCGCATTTTGAGATAAAAAATGAATTTCCTGCACATCACCGAGAAGCCAGTGCATAAGATCGATAAAATGGCTGAATTGAGTAAATAATGTACCTCCGTCGGTAGATCTTTTACCCCGCCAAGTTTCATTGTAATATTCCTTAGGGCGATTCCAGAAACAGTTAATTTGGAATGAATGTATTTTGCCGAGCTTGCCTTCATAAAGGAGTTCTTTGACTGCCTGAACTGGAGGATTGAATCTATTTTGTTTTACTATCAGTAACTTCTTTTTTGTTTGCTCGCTTATATGAACCATTTCCTTTGCATCCTTTAAAGAAATAGCCATTGGTTTTTCGCATAGCACATGTTTTCCTGATTTGAGGCAAAAAATAGAATTTGAAGCGTGCAAATAATTGGGGGTGCAAATACTTACCAAATCTGTTGTAACAGATTCAGTTAACATTTTTTCAAGGTTGTAAAAGGCGGGGCATCCGTATAATGAAGACAATTCATCTGCTCGTTGTGCATTACTATCACATACGGCAACCAGCTTGTGGCCATTTTGAATAATTTCATGCGCATGTCTTTTGCCTATCGCACCGCAACCTAAAAGACAGATATTTATAGCCATAATTTTGAGCCATTTGACCTCATGCAAAAATACAATGTAATTATGGCTTGATTGCTAAATTATTGCATCTCTGAAATACTAGTTCAATTTCATTAATTTTGCAAACAATAATTGATTGCCAAACACATGTCCTCTGTAAAATACACTATTTCGGATCAAGGTATTTCTTTTGATGAGCTCAAGGGATTTTCTATGGATGCTTCTTTGGAAATCAGCCCAACTGCCATTTCTAAGATTCAGTTATGTAGAGCTTATCTGGATAAGAAGATGGAGTCAAATAATGATCTTTTTTATGGGATAAATACTGGTTTTGGTTATTTGCAAAATGTAAGGATAGATTCAAGTCAATTAGAACAACTGCAGGAAAATCTCATCATGTCTCATGCATGTGGAATGGGAGAGGAAGTTCCTCATGAAATTGTGAAATTGATGCTGCTTCTTAAAGTACAGTCTCTTTCTTACGGCCACTCCGGTGTGCAGCTTGAAACTGTTCAACGATTAGTGGATATGTTCAATCATAACATTATTCCGTTGGTATACACACAAGGTTCGCTTGGCGCTTCGGGTGATCTTGCTCCCTTGAGTCATTTGTGTTTACCCATATTGGGCAAAGGAGTAGTTTATTACAAAGGTAGAAAGCGGGAAGCTTCAGCCCTATGGCAAGAACTTGGTTGGTCGCCAATTAAATTGAAAAGTAAAGAAGGATTGGCACTTATTAATGGAACGCAGTTTATGAGTGCTTATGGGGTGTATACACTTATTCACGCACATCGCTTATTTGATTGGTCACTCAAAGCAGCCTCGCTTAGTTTTGATGGGTTTGATGGTGTCTTACACCCATTTCATGAAAAAATACATGCAATTCGATCGCACAACGGACAATCGCATGTCGCAGAAAGCTTACGGGAAATTTTAAAAGGAAGTCAGATTGCATCTCGTAACAAATCACAAGTACAAGATCCTTATTCATTTCGTTGTATCCCTCAGGTTCATGGTGCAACTTATGATGCCATACAGTACGTGTTGTCAGTTTTTTTAAAAGAAATCAATTCGGTAACAGATAATCCCAACGTTTTTCCTGAAGAAGATATGATACTCAGCGGAGGTAATTTTCATGGGCAGCCATTGGCGATAACGCTTGATTTTTTGGCCATAGCAATCAGTGAGCTGGCAAGTATCAGTGAGCGCAGGGTTTATCAACTAATTGGAGGTTTACGTGAGCTCCCTCTTTTTCTCGTCAAAAATCCAGGTCTTCATTCGGGATTCATGATTCCACAATATACAGCAGCTGGTATTGTTAGTGAGAACAAGCAATTATGCACACCATCTAGTGTGGATACAATTCCGTCGAGCAATAACCAGGAAGATCATGTAAGCATGGGGGCTAATGCTGCTGTAAAATGTAAAAGGGTACTGGATAATCTTGAAAAAGTATTAGCCATAGAATGGATGACTGCGGCGCAAGCTCTTGAATTCAGGCGCCCGCTCCGCACATCTGAACAATTGGAAAAGCTAATTGTTAGATACAGAGAAATAGTTCCTTTCAATGATGCCGATAGGATTTTGCATCATGATATGATGGAGACGGTAAATTTTTTAAGGATAGTAGATAATTTATAGTTTAAAAATTTGCACGGTATCCTTTTTTTTAAATTTCTATTCATCATCTAGATTCCATACAATGTTCTAAACACAAATTTTGATTTTTCACTTTTGAATCATTATTATGATTACCTACGATTATAAAAAATACAAAACTCCAACCGGTTCTCAATTAAACTGTAAAGGTTGGGTGCAGGAAGCCGCTTTGCGCATGTTATTAAATAACCTTGATCCGGAGGTGGCCGAACGTCCTGAGGAGCTAATTGTTTATGGCGGCAGAGGAAAAGCAGCCCGTAATATCGAATCTTTGGATTTGATAATAAAAGCACTCAAAGCGCTTAATGAGGATGAAACATTACTGATCCAGAGTGGGAAACCGGTCGCTATGCTTAAAACACATAAAGATGCACCGCGTGTTTTGTTGAGCAACTCTCAACTCGTACCTAATTGGGCTAATTGGAAAAATTTCGACGAGCTTGAAAAAAAAGGTTTGATGATGTACGGGCAAATGACTGCAGGGAGCTGGATATATATTGGTAGTCAGGGTATTGTGCAGGGCACCTACGAAACTTATGGAGCTGCTGCAGTAAAGCATTTTGGAGGTTCCTTAAAAGGAACTTTAAACGTAACTGCCGGTTTAGGTGGAATGGGTGGTGCTCAGCCACTTGCAATTACTATGAATGAAGGGGTGGCCTTGGTTGCAGAAGTTGAAGAGTGGAGAATTGATAAGCGTTTGGAAACACGATATCTGGATGAAAAGTGTATTAATATTGATGATGCCATAGATAAAGCTATCCAATATAAAAAAGAAGGAAAAGGAATCAGTATTGGAGTTTTGTGCAATGCGGTTCATTTATTGGAGCGCATGTTGGAAAGAAATATCATTCCGGATACATTAACCGACCAAACCAGTGCTCATGATCCGCTCATTGGCTATATACCTCACACATTATCCAATGAACAAGCCAATGTTTTGAGAACTGAAAATCCCGAACAATATATTCAGTTGAGTTATGAAAGTATGCGCAGGCATGTGGAGCTGATGCTCGAATTGCAAAAAGCGGGGGCAATAACTTTTGATTATGGAAATAACATTCGTGCCCGTGCGAAGGAAATGGGATTGGATCATGCTTTTGATTTCCCCGGTTTTGTACCTGCCTATATCCGACCTTTATTTTGTGAAGGTAAAGGTCCATTCAGATGGGCTGCATTAAGCGGCGACCCTGAAGATATTCGCGTAACAGATGAATTGATGATGGAATTATTTCCTGAAAACAAAGGAATGATTCGTTGGATAAAAATGGCACGTGAGCGAATTGCTTTTCAGGGATTGCCTGCCAGAATTTGCTGGATTGGTCAGGGTGAAAGAGAAAAAGCCGGACTTGCATTCAATGAATTGGTTCGTAGCGGAAAAGTAAAAGCGCCCATTGTTATAGGTCGGGATCATTTGGATACCGGCTCCGTAGCAAGTCCCAATCGAGAAACAGAAGCCATGCTTGATGGCAGCGACGCAGTGGCAGATTGGCCTATATTAAACGCTTTGGTGAATACGGCAGGTGGCGCCAGCTGGGTTTCTTTACATCATGGTGGTGGAGTAGGCATGGGTTACAGTATCCACTCAGGAATGGTCATCGTTGCTGATGGGACAGATGACGCGGCTGCACGGTTAAGTCGGGTATTGAGAAATGATCCAGGAATGGGCGTCATTCGTCATGCCGATGCGGGTTATGATATAGCTATTGATACAGCAGATAAACATAAGTTGGATATTAAAAAAAGACTCCTGCCATAAGGCAGAAGTCTGAATGAAAGAGTCATACAAGTTTTCGACTCCAACAAAAAATTAAAAATTTGCTCCCAAACCAAAGGATAAATCAATGACCCCCATTTTTTGGTTTACATCTTCATTATTGATGGACCAGGTGGGTTTCATGTAACTGTAATCTAAGTTTGTGTAAAGGAAGAATTTCGGATCGAAATTGTATCTCAAATTTGTTCCGAGTTGCCATGAGAAAGCATCAGTCCATTTCTCTGAACTCGTTCCCAATACGCCATTCCCATCTGTACCTTTTATTTCAACGATAGGCATGTTGACATGAGCAATTCCGCCCAATGCCCTGAAATCAACTACAGTATTTTTTGAAAGAGAAACAGTTGCAGTAGGTCCAAAATGGACTCCATAATATTGCCAATGGTCGGCACTTACAGATAAACCAGTACCGGTCAGATAGTCGTTAATAGCGCCTTCATCAACCCTGAATTTTGAATAGAAAGCGCTGCCTGCAACCCCCCAGGTTTTATTGATTTGATAACCCGAAAATAAATTCAAATTATAGCCAAATCTTGCAAAACCAGATTCTGTACTCAATTCAACATTCTTTTTACCAAAGTTGCCAACAGGCATCGCAGCACCACCTGCCAATCCAATATAAAAAAGTCCCGCGGATTTATAGTCTGCAGATTTTGACTCTACGTCCTGCGCTTGTATCGAAATGATACACAAACCTGTTAATACAAATAAAACAATCTTTTTCATAACGTCACTTTTTGATGAGGGTGTAAAAATATTTTTTTTCAAATGCGAAACTTATGATCAGACAGCTAGTTGATAATGATATAAATCAATAAAATAATTTTCATTAGAAATTAATTGAACAGAAATTCAAAATATCATTTGATTATGGTAACATTGTGAAGCGATGTCCACATCTTCCTATTTTCTGGAGTTAAATAAAATAGATGCCTCCTTGGAGGTAGAAATTTTTTTGAAGCAAATTAATTTTTCATTTGAAACAGGGAAGAATTATGCTATTATGGGTGAAACAGGCAGTGGAAAAACCCTGCTTGCAAAAATTATGGCGGGTTTGGAACCGGTCGTAAACGGGTCTGTTATTTTTCAGGGAGAAGTTCTAAGAAATCCATTAGAATTACTTATACCGGGGCACCCTAAAATTGCCTACCTCAGTCAGTATTTTGAAGTGCCAAAAAATTATATTGTAAAAGATTATCTCGATTTTGAGAATCAAATTGATGAGTTACAAGTTGAGCACATAAAAAGTATTTGCAAAATTCAGCATTTGCAGAACAGAAAAACACAGGCCATGTCGGGTGGCGAAAAGCAGCGTGTTGCACTAGCAAAAAAATTCATGTTGATGCCAGAACTGCTCATATTGGATGAACCTTTTGCACATTTGGATTATGCAAACAGACAAATTATGAAGTCTGTCATTAATGACTACATCAAAAATTACCATGCCAATAGTATACTAATTACACATGATGCAGCCGATGTATTTGAGCGTGTTGATACTTTACTGATTTTACAGAATGGGTGTTTGATTGCTTCCGGAAGTCCCAAGGATTTTTACAACAGGCCTTCAAGTATGTATGTTGCCCAATTATTAGGCCCGTGTTTTAGTTTGCCAGTAGAGGATTTATGCCTTTATATGAAGCTAGATACAACCTCCAATGCTGAAATAATGTTACGTCCGGATTTTTTTGAAATTACTGATGGGGAAGGGGACTTTTCCGGAATTGTAAAAGAGTCCACATTTAATGGTTTTTTACATGTCATTACCATAGAAATGCCTAACCTAAGGCAAATCAAGCTATATAACCATCACGATTGCCCAAAAGGTACAATTGTAAAAGTTCAATTTCGTCCGAATTTCCTTCATTTTATCTATTAATTCTGCCTACCAAGGATATTTTACTACGTATAAATACCCTTGGGTACGTATTTCCACGTATGTAAAACAAGCGGTAACTACCCAATTTTTGAGGGAGCTGTATTTTTATAAAATATTTATGAAAAAACAGCGTCTATATATCAGAAAGCAGAAAAAATCCAAATCCAGTTCGTTTTGACCCAACCTATGAAAACTACCTAATCCGATCCGAAGAAAAACCAAAATCCAATCCAACACCCTAACAAAAACCCCTCCCCGTGAAAACAATCCACAATCCAACAAAAAAGCATTAGGGAGGACGGAAGCCCTCGAAAGAGGGCTTCCTCATTTTGAATCATTAAATTAAATAACCATAAATCCTACACTATGAAAAAGCAAATTACCCTCGCCGCAGTTATTTCAATGACAATTTTCATGTCATCTTATGCAAGTCCCATACAAAAATCAAATTTTGTTGTTACAGATCCGGTATCTCCAGATTTGTGTTATGTTAAAATGAAGGACGGATCCATCAGGACATATCATTCACTCACTTTTGAAAGGGGATTATTTGTATCACCACATTTATTGGCCAATGGTGTAGAAAAATTATCAGCTATTGATATTATAGAATATCGCACTAAAGATGTACTTGCTGTATCACAATCCTTATTGAAAGGGTGTAAGAAATCAAGCGTTTCCACCGAAGTTTTGCCGGGGTTTGCCAAACTGGTTCTTTCCGGGCCTATCAATGTGTATGTTCGTAAAGTATTTAACGGTACCGTTGCAGTGGATCAATACTTTCTTCAATCAGGCGAAGGAGACATTCAGGCATATTCACCAAAGCTGATACATGAAATGCTTGGTAACAATGCTGCTGCATTGCAAACTTTTGACCAAAATATATCATCTTCCAATTTGTATAACAGATTAAAAGATGCGCTAAATGTATATAATAGTACTGCATTGACCCTGAGGTAACACCATACTGATCTGTATCATCCCCATCATCCGCAGTTGCCATACAGCTGCGGATTTTTTTATTGTATTTTGACAGCGAATGCTAGGTGATGAGAATGAAGCAAATAAAGACAAGTTGTTTTATTGTATTGATGGGGTTATTTTTAATAAATGAGTCAAGCGCAACTCAGTTACTTGAGCAAAATGATTCATTCTATTTCATTAAAGAGATTCATTCTGTAAAATCAATTTCATTCAAACGTGCCATACATGAATTTTATCAAAAAAGAAATTACCTTTTCTTTTGGCTGAATTCCAATGAACCAAAAAATCTTCGTCGGTTACAAAATGCAGTGGAGCATTATGAAGATGATGGAATGATGATTTGTCCAAAAATCATCTCAGAATTCAGAGATAAAAATAATCATGTCATTCATACAAAAAAAGATTCTGTTCATTTTGAAATTCTCGCAACTCGGGCATTCCTGACGTATGCCAATCTTTGTTGGAATGGCTTTGTTACAGAACAACGTAACCAATCCGGCTGGAACAAAACAGCAAAAAAAATATCGAATGATGTTTTTCTGAAAATGCTTTTAAATTCAGCGAATTTATTTGAACATCCTCCGGTTTTCTTTCAATATGGTTTGCTTAAAAAATACTTGTATCAATTTCTTGTTAAACAGAGGGAGCAAAGCACTGCTCCAATCAAAGAACTTGGAAAATATCCATCATTTGGTGAATCATCAGACTGGATAGGGGCTTTCGTTTTAAAATGCAAATTGCATGTTAGTTTTCCGATAGCATCTGTCAATAAATATGATTCGGGACTGTTTCATACCATTCGATATTTACAGCAAAGATTTGGATTGGAACCAAATGGTAAAATTGATCATGATTTAGTTAAACAACTAAATGTTCCCATTGCTAAGCGCATAAATCAAATCATCTTAAATATGGAGCGTTGCAGATGGATTGAGATTCATAATGAACCATTGGAAATCGTTGTCAATATCCCTGATTTTGCATATTATCTGATTGACCATGAAAAAAGAATTTGGATAAAAAAAATAATTGTTGGAAAAGAATATCAGCCAACAGCCATATTCAATGCAAAAATGGAATCCATCGTCTTTTGTCCATATTGGAATATACCACCCGGGATCTTTAAAAGTGAAATCATGCCTGCAATAAATCGAAACCCTGGGTATATGGCTAAACACGATATGGAATGGTATGGTGCTGCTATTCGTCAGCGCCCCGGACCCAACAATCCATTAGGGAATATCAAGTTTCTTTTTCCCAATAGATTTAATATGTATATGCATGATACGCCCGGTAAGGATTTGTTCAAGCTCAGAAAGCGAACATTCAGTCATGGTTGTATGCGAATTGAAAATGCAATTGAACTTGCATCATTTCTACTGAATAAAGAAGGAGATTGGTCAAGGCAAAAAATGGAGTCTTTGATTAAGTCAGGGCAAGAAAAAATTATAACATTGAAACATGTCATTCCTGTTCATATCACTTATCTAACATCTTGGGTGGATGAAAACGGCGAAATTCGTTTTAGAAACGATGTATACGGTTATGATAGTAAGCTTTGGAATATTTTATCTATCTCTTCCCTGAAAAACGATCTCCTCCAAAATTAGAGGGCCCACGACCGCCGGTTGATGGTGGACGAGAACCACCGGGTCTGTCTTCAGCAGCTTTTACCACGAGTGGCTTCTTCCCAAGTGAAATATCATTGAGATGTTCAATAGCATCTTTCCCATCCTGTTCGTTTTGCATCTCTACAAAACCAAAACCTTTACTTTTTCCCGTTTCTTTTTCGATGGCAACTTTGGCCGAAACTACCGGGCCAAATTTTTCGAAAATCTCCATAAGTTCGGCATCATCCAGATCATAGGGTAATCCTGCAACAAATAACTTCATAAAACTAATTGGGTTAGTGGAGTGTGAAATTAATGTTTAAGATTTTCTAAGAAAAAAAATAGCATACGTATTTTTAAAAATAATTGATATTCATCAATGAATTTCAATTAATCTGATTGAAAAATTAAATGAAAGGAAATAAAGTGAACATTTTCAAAATAATAAGGAGTCCAATTCTCTGAATTCATAAGATTATTTGATTTTATAAATCATAATGACAATTATATACCTAATTAAATAAGTTATTATTTTTTATCTTCGGGCCTCATGAAGATTCCCCAATCAATACAGGATTTTAATCAGATATTTTTCATTGGTATTGCAGGAACTGGTATGAGTGCGCTTGCACAATATATGATCGGTGTAGGTAAAATAGTTTCGGGCAGTGATCGGTATTTCTCGGAGGGTAAAGCGCTGGATATTCGTGAAAAATTAGAACACGAAAACATTGTCTGTCATCTACAAGACGGATCCGGTATTCATGATCAACTTGAGTTGATTGTTGTTTCTACAGCCATTGAAGACACAGTTCCTGAAGTACAAAAGGCAAAAGCACTTAATATTCCGATTATACATCGGAGCGCATTGCTTTCGCTCATAGCCCAAAGTAAACGCACCATTGCTGTTGCAGGTACTTCAGGTAAAAGCACCACCAGTGCCATGTTGTTTGATATATTGAATGTGGCCGATCTTCATCCAAGCATCATCAGCGGTGCCGGTTTGGTGAGTATCATTGAACAAGGTAAAATTGGGAATGCATTTGTTGGGAAAGGGGAGTGGCTCATCATTGAGGCGGATGAAAGTGATGGTTCCATTACCCAATATCAACCCGAAGTAGGATTGTTGTTGAATGTGGACAAAGATCATCAGGAAATGGATGAGCTGATTCGTTTGTTCAAGATTTTTAAATCAAACACACAAAAATTATTCATTACCAATCAGTCTCATGCCATCAGTGCTTCATTATCTGTTGATCATACGCAAGATTTTTCCACAGACGATCACCATGCCGGTTATGTTGCATCAAACTTTACTCAAAATGGCATGCATATTAAGTTTGACATCAACCAAACATCTTTTACGGTAAACACCATTGGCAAACATAATATGGAAAATGCAGTTGCAGCTGTTTCTGTTGCTGCGCAGTTGGGTGTCGACTTATCTGTTTGTTCAAAAGCAATTGCCAACTATAAAGGCATATATCGAAGAAGTCAGTTTTTAGGAAGCTATAATGGTATTCATCTGATCGATGACTATGCACACAATCCGGTGAAATGCGCTGCATCCATTCGCTCTTGTCAGGATATTGCGCCTAAAGTCATTGCTTGGTTTCAACCACATGGATACGGACCGACACGTTTTTTAAAAGATGATTTTATTCATGAATTTTCGGAAGCACTGAGGCCGTCAGATGAATTATGGATGAGTGAAATATTTTATGCAGGTGGTACCGCGGTAAAAAATATTTCATCATTGGATATTGTTACAGAAATTTGCAAAAAAAACAAACAGGCATTTTTCGTGGAAGACAGAAATGATTTATTTGATGCCATGAAATCGCGTTTCACTGTGGATTGTGTGATTTTACTGATGGGCGCTCGTGATCCCGGTTTGGAAAAATTTGCAAAAGATTTCAAAGAAAAACTATCGTCTATCTAATTGCCAACATTATTTACAAATATTAAATCTCTAGCCGGTATCGGAGACTTTAATAGTCCTTTGCGTGGCAAATCACTTGCGTCATTTGAGCAATTGAGGGATTCCTATTTATTTATAGATAATAATATCATTAAGGCATTTGGTGCCATGCATGAAATGCCTGAAGAGTTTAAGAATATTGAATGCGAAAAGGTTGATGCAGCCGAAAAATTTATTTTACCTGCATTTTGCGACAGTCACACTCATTTGGTTTTTGCCGGTAGTCGCGAAAATGAATTTGTAGATAAAATCAATGGATTAAGTTATGCCGAAATTGCCGCTAAAGGGGGAGGTATTTTGAACTCGGCAAAAATGATGGAAGTAATTTCCGAAGATGAACTTTTTGAGTTAGCTAAGATTCGCCTGCTCGAAGTTGCCAAAATGGGAACAGGCTCGATAGAAATTAAAAGTGGCTATGGATTGTCTGTTGCCTCCGAATTGAAAATGCTTCGCGTAATCAAACGTTTAAAAGAAACTTCTTTATTGACAATTCGTACGACTTTTTTAGGAGCGCATGCATATCCATTAGCGTACAGGGAAAATCATCAGGCATACATACAACTCATCATCAATGAAATGTTGCCTGTTATTGCCAATGAAGGACTGGCTGATTATATAGATGTATTTTGTGAAAACGGCTTTTTTAGTGTAGCGGAAATGGAGCAGGTATGCAGGGCGGGTATGGCAATTGGTTTAAAACCTAAGTTACACATCAATCAATTAAACAGTATTGGCGGATTGCAAAAAGCGATTGAGATGAATGCTGTTTCAGTGGATCATCTGGAAGTAATGACGGACAAAGATGTTCAGGATCTTGCTTCATCAAATACCATTGGAACGTTATTGCCCACAGCCGCTTTTTGTTTGCGTATGCCTTTTCAACCCGCAAGACAATTAATCGATGAAGGCGCTGCTATTGCATTGGCTTCAGACTTTAACCCGGGTTCATCGCCTTCAGCCAATATGCAATTTGTAGTAGCATTGAGTTGTATTCAAATGAAGATGTTGCCTGAAGAAGCATTTAATGCAGCGACCATCAATGGTGCTTTTGCGATGGAGTGTGCTCATCAAACCGGAAGTATTGCCATTGGCAAAAAAGCGGATCTCATTCTAACCAAACCTATACCATCATTGGCTTATATCCCTTATTCATTTGCACATAACCATATTGACAGGGTGATGATTGCCGGAAAATTTATTTCTTAAAAAAACGATTTATGCAACCATTAATTGAATGTGTACCCAATTTTTCAGAAGGCAGAGACCTTCAGGTTATCAAACAGATTACCGATGTTATTGAATCGGTAGAAGGGGTTCGTTTGCTGAACGTAGATCCGGGAAAAGCGACAAACCGAACGGTAGTAACTTTTGTTGGGCATCCGGAAGCGGTTATTGAGGCGGCATTTCTTGCAATAAAAAAAGCGGGTGAGGTGATTGATATGTCAAAGCACAAAGGAGAACATCCGCGCATGGGCGCTACAGATGTTTGTCCATTGATACCCATTGCAAATATTTCTATGGAAGAAACGGTTCAGTATGCAAAGAAGCTTGCAAAAAGAGTGGGAGAGTCGCTTGACTTGCCTGTTTATTTATATGAAGCTGCTCAATCCGATAAAAAAAGATCCAATCTTTCAGTTATTCGTGCCGGTGAATATGAAGGGTTTGCAAAGAAAATCTATCAACCTGAATGGAAACCGGATTTTGGGCCTGTGAAATTTGATGAAAAAAGAGGAGCTACGGTAATTGGCGCCAGAGATTTTCTGATAGCTTACAATGTAAATTTAAATACTACCTCAACACGCAGAGCCAATGCAGTAGCCTTTGACATTCGTGAGGCCGGCCGTACCAAAAAAGAAAATGGCAAAGCAGTGTTGGATGCGGATGGTAAACCGGTTGTCATTCCTGGGTCACTAAAATGTGTAAAGGCAATTGGTTGGTTCATTGAGGAATATGGTATTGCACAAATATCAATCAACCTTACCAACATACATGTAACACCCATGCATATTGCGTTTGATGAAGCTTGCAAAAAAGCCAATGAGCGTGGACTTCGAGTTACCGGCAGTGAGTTGGTGGGATTGATTCCTTTGAGAGCGATGCTGGATGCTGGTCGATATTTTTTGGCCAAACAACAACGCTCATTAGGAGTCAGTGAAAAAGAACTGATCAAAATTGCAGTGCGTTCACTGGGATTGGATGAGTTGTCACCCTTTAAACCGGAAGAGAGAATCATCGAATATTTATTGGAAGATCAGTCAACCAAAAAATTAGTGGACATGAATCTGTCTGCATTTGCTGATGAAACGGCCAGTGAAAGTCCGGCTCCGGGAGGAGGTTCCATTTCCGCGTATGTAGGATCATTAGGGGTATCACTCGCTACGATGGTTGCGAATTTATCTTCTCATAAACCCGGATGGGATGATCGTTGGGAGGAATTCAGTAAATGGGCTGAGAAAGGACAGCGTCTTAAAACGCTTATGCTGCAGGCGGTAGATGAAGATACGCAGGCATTTAACAAAATCATGGCGGCCTTTGGATTACCAAAAGGCAATGATGCAGAAAAAGCTGCCCGAACGCAAGCCATACAAGATGCAACTAAATTTGCGATAGAGGTTCCACTTCGTGTTATGCAATGGGCTTATGAATCAATGGAGGTTATTCATTATATGGCTGAGCATGGTAATCCCAATTCTGTTTCCGATGCGGGCGTGGGAGCACTTTGTGCCCGAACAGCTGTTGTGGGAGCGTTTATGAATGTGAGAATCAATGCAGCCGGATATTCCGATAAAGCATTTGTGGAAGAAGTTTTACAAAAGGGAGGGGTCTTACAACAATCAGCAATAGATATTGAACAGGACATCATCAGATTGGTAAACGAGAAAATCGGAATCTGATAATTTATTATTTGATGGCTATTTCTATAGATAAACGTACATTTGCTACTTAATTTTTTACTATGATTGCTATTTGGAGAAAAAGTTTTTGGATCACCATTTCCACAGTATTCTTTTTTACTGCCTGTGAAAAGGACAATACCCTTGTTACATCAACAGATCCTGTTGGGAGTTATGTAATTATTCCTCCGGTTGCGCCACCTACGGCTGCTACAGACAGCTCTATGTTATTGGGTAATCCGAGCAATGCAAGCGCAAATGTTGCTGATATATCAAACTATCTTCTGAAAGAGGGATATTATACCGTTTCCTATAATCGTGATGCAGGCAGGGCTAACTGGTGCAGCTGGCATGTAGGTATTACAGATTATGGTGCTGTTCCTCGTCAGGATAACTTCAGGGCTAATGCAAATTTGCCTGATGGCTGGTATAAAGTGGATAATTTGAGTTACAGTAGTTCTGGCTTTGACCGTGGGCATTTATGTCCAAGTGCAGATCGCACATCCAGTATTGAAGCAAATTCATCCACATTTTTAATGACCAATATCATTCCACAGGCACCGGTGAATAATCAGACACGCTGGGCTGCTTTGGAAGATTATTGCAGACAGCTTGTACAAGCAGGCAATGAGTTATATGTAATTGCTGGCGCTTATGGCGAAGGAGGAACAGGCAGTTCAGGTTTTGTTACAACAATAGACAACGGAAGAATTTCGGTACCTGCCAATTTGTGGAAAGTGATTGTAGTGTTGCCAAACGGAGCCAATGATTTAGCAAGGGTAAAAACAGATACCCGTGTTATCAGTGTAATCATGCCAAATGAGAATACGATAAATCCTGAATGGAAAACTTTCCGTACATCTGTAGATGCCATTGAAAATGAAACGGGCTATGATATTCTTTCAAAAGTATCAGCCGCCATACAATCGGTCATCGAATCAAGGGTAGATAATTTGTAAAATGGGCTTTAAAAATTCTTATACTTGACCCCTTTATGGGGTCTTTTTTTTTGTGGCTGACTATTTTACAGATAAAAATACTAAGTAATTTTACGAGTGCATTAGGGCATTAATACCTAATTTTTAAAATACTAACATAAAAACTCGTTAACATCGCTTTTGCATTTTATTTTCGTGTTGGTCATTTATTTGACAATCTATCCCAACCAATGAAAAAGCAAATTCACCTAATTCTTCTTTTTGTATTACTCTTGAGTAATGCAACTTTCTCTCAAGAGATTATTTTTCCCAATCACAAAGAAGGTGATGATTTTCCTCATTTTACTAACGGATATGCCAAAGTATATAATGGAAATTTATATGCTTTCATAAACAAATCAAATGAATTGATTTGTGCTTTCGAATTTTCTGACTTAAGAGATTTTTCCAATGGTTTGGCAGCTGCGGAAAAAGAAGGGAAATGGGGTTTTATCAATACAGATGGGAAATGGGTCATTCAGCCGCAATATGATATCGTGTTTGATTTTAGAAATAAACAAACCCTTGTTTCTTTAAATAATCATTGGTCAATTATCAATCATAAAGGAAAAACAGTTCAATTATTGGAAAAAGCTGTTTGTGTTGGCCTAGAAAATGGTAATCCTGTTTTTGATATCGGAGATCAACGTGTGGTCATGTCAATTGATGGAGAGATTCTTTCAAAAACAACTATTTCAAATGTAAATATCACACATAGAGAGGCTGTCTTGAACAATAACTCCACCTCATCGTGCCCCAACAATATAGATTTTGAAAATGGATCTTTCAATGAATGGACATGTTTCAAAGGAACTGTAGACACAATAGGTTTGAACAACATCGTAAGAGTGAATGCATGTTCACCCATTGCTAATCGCCATCAAATAATCAGTAAAAACTATCCTGCCAATGTAGATCCTTACGGCCTATTTTCTCTAAATCCCCCTGATGGAAGCAATTTTGCAGTGAAGCTTGGCAACAAATTCAGTGGGGGTGAGGCAGAACGAATCTCTTTCAAAATTCAGGTGCCACAAAATGACAGTGATTTTTCTGTAAAATATGATTATGCAGTGGTATTTCAGGATCCGGGACATACCAATGTTTCTCAACCCAGATTCATAGCTCGTTTGTTTGATTCAGCTTCAAACATGTATGTAGATTGTGCATCTTATCAATTTATCTCCTCTTCAAATATTCCGGGATTTGCATCATCAGCCGTAGATCCTAATGTGAAATACAAACCATGGTCAAGTGTGTACATCAATATGAAGGCCTTTGCCGGCCGAACCATGTATCTGGAGTTCACTACAGCCGATTGTGCTCGACGTTCTCACTGGGGATACGCTTATTTGGATGTTGAGACAACTTGTCATCAAAATATCGGTGTTCAGCAGGATTGTTCATGGCCATTTGTAACATCATTGAATGCTCCTGAAGGATTTTCGCAATACAAATGGTGGAATGAAGACTTCAGTATTTTGCTGGCATCGGGACAACAGGCCACGCTTAATCCAGGACCTGCTGCAGGAACGCGTATTAAATTGGAGGTTATACCTTATACAGGGTTTGGTTGCAGAGATACAATGGTTATTTTATTAAATTCAAATACAACTATTCCTGTTCTGCAATATAATGGTGGAAATTTCTGCCGCCAAACTCAAACAAACTTCAATGTAGACCGCACTGATATAGACAGTATTCGCTGGAATTTTGGAGATGGTTTCATTCAAACCATGAATGGAGCACAAATGACACATCAATATAATCATGCGGGTGTCTATTTGCCATCAGCAGAGATCTTTACTACTGCCGGTTGTGTTTTTCCGGTTGCAGGAAGCGATTCGATACGCATCATTCAAAATCAAACAAGTTTTAGCTGGACAGAACAAATACAATGTGAAACAACATTAGTAAGTATTCAGCCATCTACTCATGCAGTAAGTGCAAGATGGATTTTTCCAAATGGTAACATTTTAAATGAGTTGGCTCCCACATACGGGTTTGCAGAAACAGGTAATTATGCTATAACAGGAATCTTTACAGATACATACGGCTGTAAAGATACTTCCATGCAAAGCATGGCAATTACTGTTATTCATCATCCATTGATTGATATCATATCTCAAGATCAGGCATGTATTCGTTCATCCGTTTCTTTTGTTTCATCCATTCAATCCGAGGACAGCATACTGAGTGTTTCCTGGGGTCCTGTAAATGGATTTCGTTTAACGGGTGATACTGCTCATTTCAGTTTTCAGGAACCCGGTAATCATAATATTTTGCTTACTGTAAATACATCAACCGGTTGTGTATCACAAAAAACAAAATCAATACAGATTGTTACTGCCCCTGCAATCAATGTGCCTCAAAATGTATCTGTCTGTAGGGGAGGGAATGTTCCTGCTTTGATTTTGGATACAATTTCAGGGTTGAACAGTGTAGTTTGGTTCAATCAAAATCCTGCTATAGGATTGTCCTCTTCAGGATCGGGGAATGTTCCTGCATTTTCGGTTAGTACATCCGAAAATTATGAGGCTGCCTCTCAAATCTCAATAATTGCTTCAGGATTAAATGGGTGTCATTCGGATACTTTGACTTATCAAATATCAGTGCATTCTAAACCGGTAATACAATTGCCATCATTCGTTAACAAATGTGTGCAAAGTACAAGTAGCGTTTCAGTTTCGGGGACAACTGCAAATTATCAGTGGTCGCCTTCGCAGGGTTTGGATTGTTATACTTGTGCACAGGTTACAATCCAGGGGAATTCAATTTCTACTTATCAAGTTACTGCAACAGACGTAAATGGATGTCAGGAAATAGGCAGTGTTACTGTTCATGTTATACAGCCAATTAAAACAAACGTTCAAATAAAAGATACAATTTGCGTTGGGAAATCCTATCAACTGTCAGCATCAGGCGCAGATATTTATCATTGGTATCCAGAGACGGGTTTGAGCAATCCCTCCATTCCAAATCCAATAGCTAAACCATCGGCTACAACACGTTATACTTTAATAGCAAGGGACTCATTGGGATGTAGTATAGATTCTGCCTTTTTGATGGTGCAAATCCTTCCTTTTAATAGAATGGATGTAAGTAAAGAATTAAGCGCGGTAAATGGTAGTTCCATTCAGCTGTCCCCAGACATGGCTTTATTGGGTGCTAATCAGATTGTTTCTTATCAATGGACACCGTCAACCAATCTTAGTTGTACAGGATGCCTAAATCCGCAATTGACGGTGAGTAATCCAATTACCTATACACTTGAAACTACCGACAATAAAGGATGTACCCAACAGCAATCCATAACCATTAATGTGCTTGCAAAAAATGCTAAGATTTTTATTCCCAATTCATTTTCACCTGATGGAAATGGCATAAATGATGTTTTTATAATCAGAGGGTCAGGATTTACCATTAAATCACTTCGGATTTATAACCGTTACAATAAGCAGGTATATGCTCTGTTCAACAGCACTCCAAATAATGAACGTACAGGATGGGATGGGAAGTTAAATAATGTTCCAGCACCCTCTGATGCTTATACTTTCATCGCAGAGTTGTTGACAGATGAGGGAGAGATCGTGGTGAAAAAAGGAGATGTTACGTTAATCAGATAAAATTTAAAGCCAACCGGTTCTACCGCCATCAACGGGCAAGTTTACGCCATTGATATATGAAGCTGCAGGTGAGGCGAGAAATGCGACAGAAGCTCCAAATTCGGAGGGGTCGCCAGGTCTTCCGACAGGAATTTTTGAGACCATCAAATTGAGCATTTCATCTTCAGACATACTCATTTCCTTTGCCTTTTTCTGAACAATGTAATCGGCTCGAACCGTTTGCATGAATCCGGGTAACACGTTGTTTACCGTGATGCCGAATTGGCCTAATTCAATAGATAAGGTTTTGCTCCAGTTGGCTACTGCTGCACGAATGGTATTGCTTACACCCAGACCAGCAATGGGTTGAAGAACTGAAGTTGAAATGATATTGATGATTCTTCCGTAATTCGCTTCTTTCATTCCGGTAGTGACTGCCTGTACCAGAATATGATTACAAAGAAGATGAGACTGAAATGCTGCTATAAAATCATTGGTTTTTGCATCAATAGCTAATCCGGCAGCCGGGCCACCGGTGTTGTTTACGAGGATATGAATTTTATTACCCTTTTCAAGAAAGCTATCTATCGATTCTTTAACCTGATTCGCATCTGAGAAATCAGCAATGATATATTGGTGATGTTGATTTTGGATGGTATCCAGTTTTGAAATAGCTAGTTTTAATCGTTCTTCATTCCTAGCCATTAAAATAACATTGGCACCTAATTTTGACAATTCTATTGCAGAGGCAAGTCCGAGTCCTTGCGAACTTCCGCAAACAAGTGCAGTTTTTCCTGTCAGTTGTATATTCATGATGCAATTTAATGAAAAATAATGCAGATTTTATGGAGTATTAGATAGGACTATCTTTTGAAAGAACTTGTTGTTTTTAATTCTTCCATAACATTAAAAATAATTGGACACATTCCGTAATGCATAAGCGTTGCAAATAATCGATTACTTATGCCCGGTTGATCCAAAGCAGGGAAATTTCTACATTCATCAAATCTGTCTTCGTAAATAGTGCATTTCTTTTCACATAAAAAATGACAAGGCACGGTATTTAATACCATTTGTCCGCCTTCACTTTTTTCAATATATATTTCATCAAATTCATTGCGGGAGATTTGTTGTTGTCTGGCTAAGTTTTCTGCTCGCTCATCTGTAACATGAATGATGAGTTGATTGCAGCAAGCGCCACATTGCGTACAATCAATTTGCTTTTCAATTTCTTGATTGATTGCAAAAATCCAATCATCAACTTTTTGGGCATCTAATTTCCTAAGATGAATTCTAAATGCATCATTCTCTTCTGATTTTTCAATAGCAGTTTGTGCAATGAATTCTTTATCGGTTATGATGGCTTTTATAAAATTGATTTTTGCAAATGTATGGTTCTACTTTTCTAAATTCAAAAGTAAAAATTCAAAATTGCTTTGTTCAACAATAAATCATTCAAAGTATTTCATTAAATCATCCAAATCCTGATTCGGTTACGCACAGAATTCTCTCATTGTGGATAACTATGTGGATATGTGTTTAACTGCTTACATTATTTTCGCACGTTAATAGTATTCCGCACCCCAAAAAAAGCGTAGTATGGCAGAAAAACAAGACCTTTTTGAATATACCGAAGACAGTATTAAAAGTCTCGATTGGCGTGAGCATATTCGTTTACGTCCGGGTATGTATATCGGAAAACTGGGCGATGGCAGCAGCGCCGATGATGGCGTATATGTACTCATCAAGGAAGTTTTAGATAACTGTATCGATGAACATACCATGGGGTATGGCAAACAAGTAGAAGTTATGATCGATGGAAAATCAATTTCCATTCGCGATTATGGACGTGGAATTCCTTTAGGTAAAGTGGTGGATGTTGTGAGTAAGATCAATACCGGTGCCAAATATGACAGTAAGGCTTTTCAAAAAAGTGTCGGTCTGAATGGTGTGGGTACTAAAGCCGTAAATGCTTTGAGCGATTATTTTAAAGTGATTTCTTATCGCGATGGCAAAGAGAAAATGGCAGAGTTTGAGCGTGGTGTTCTTAAAAAAGAACACAAAGAAGTTGCATCTAAGGAAAGTAACGGAACTTTTGTAACTTTTACACCTGATGGATCTGTTTTCAAAAACTACCATTTTGTTCAGGAATATCTTGATAATCAATTTTGGAATTATTGTTACCTCAATGCCGGATTGATCATTAATTATAATGGTAAAAAATACGTTAGCAAAAACGGTCTGCTGGATTTATTGCAACGCAAGACCAATGAAGACGAGATACGTTACCCGATTATACACTTAAAAGGGGAAGATATTGAAGTAGCCCTTACGCACGGTAATGGATATGGTGAGGAGTATTACAGTTTTGTGAATGGTCAATATACCACACAAGGCGGTACGCATTTGGCTGCTTTTCGCGAAGGATTGGTAAAAACGATTCGCGAGTTTTTTAAGAAAGATTATGATGCTTCCGATATCCGTGGCAGTGTTTGTGCAGCAGTTTCCGTTCGTGTACAAGAGCCTGTTTTTGAAAGTCAGACCAAAACAAAATTAGGTTCACAAAATGTATATGAAGGCGGACCAACCATGCGAAATTTTGTGGGGGATTTCCTTTTGAAAGAACTGGATAACTTTCTACATCGAAATCCGACGACTGCCGATGCTATAAAAAAACGTATCGAGCAAAATGAGCGTGAGCGAAAAGAGTTGGCTGGTATCAAAAAGCTGGCAAATGAAAGAGCCAAGAAAGCCAATTTACATAACAAAAAACTCCGCGATTGCAAGTATCATTATAATGATGAAGCAACCGGTAAGGAAAAAGAAACCATTCTTGAAAAGCAAAAGGAATCCACCATCTTTATAACGGAGGGAGATAGTGCAAGTGGCTCCATCACTAAAGCGCGCAATGTGAATACACAGGCGGTATTCAGTTTAAGAGGTAAACCATTAAACTGTTTTGGCTTAACGAAGAAGGTGGTATACGAAAATGAAGAGTTTAATTTATTACAGCATGCACTAAATGTAGAGGAGGGATATGAGGGATTGCGTTTTAATAATATTGTCATTGCTACCGATGCCGATGTGGATGGTATGCATATTCGTTTGTTGTTGATGACTTTTTTTCTTCAGTTTTTCCCTGATTTGGTGAAGAATGGTCATGTGTATATTTTGGAAACTCCTTTATTTAGGGTGAGAAATAAGCAGGAAACGATATACTGTTACGATGAAACTGAGAAGCAGGCTGCTATGAAGAAATTGGGTTCAAAGCCGGAGATAACGCGCTTTAAAGGATTGGGTGAAATTAGTCCTGATGAATTTTCTCGTTTCATCAGTGTTGACATGAAATTGCAACCTGTCATCATGGAACAAGGAGAACATGTTCAACAATTGCTGGAATACTATATGGGAAAAAACACACCACAACGTCAGGACTTTATCATTGATAATTTGAGGATAGAGTTGGATTTGGTAGAGGAGGGGTAAATAGCTCGCATGATCAACGTTCAATGTTTGAATGTTTGAGAAATTACATGCACTACGAATAGTCAAAACTATCAAGTAAAAAACATTGAACCTTAAACATTGAACTTAAAAACAAAATCATTGACACACATAGTCTTTAACGAAACAGATCCGGCGCTATTGAAGTCGGCGATTGAATTGGACGAATCATTACAGGGTGATATCGTACTGATAAAAGATGATTACAGTCTCGGACCTATTGAGAATATTTATGAGACTGAAGGTATTGAAGCCAGAAAACAATGGTGGAGTAGTGTACTTAGCGGAGGCGATTTTGATAAAGTAACGAATGAGCCCATTGATGATGTTGCAACGATTCAACAGCTGATTGGTAAATTAGAAGCGGATGATTCTGAAACAGTTTGGATTTGGGCAGCTCAAAATGCACATGACGTATGTGGTTATTATTGGTTACTGCCTTTTTTGAAACCATTTCAAAGCCGTGTGCAAATTTTGTACCTCAATAATCTGCCATTCATCAATGAGAAGGGAAATATTTTTTATCCAACAAAGCTCAGTGAAATACAGCCACGCGAATTCATCAAAGCCAAGAAACTTGCCAGAGATATTACGCTCAGCGAATTTGAAGTGGACCCAGATGAATGGACTAAATATTGCAATGAGCAGAAAATAGTCAGGATTCTGGAGGGAGGAAAAAAAATCATTCAATTCAATGAAGATCATTTTGATGCAGAGTTGAAAAAATACATTATGCCCGATTGGCAAAAGGCATCCAAAATTATCAATCATTTTACATCCAAATCTAAATTTTCGGTGCCTGAATCTTATTTGCTATGGAGATTGAAAACATGGACTGAAACAGATTTGTATGATGTGCAGGGGAAGGTTGCCAACATGAAAGATTTTGAATTGAAATATAAATCAAAAACAGAAGTACAAGAAACAATAGATGGCCAGTAAGAAAATAAAAGAAGAATATTCGCACAGCGATTCAGGAATTAGCGGTCAATACAAAAACTGGTTTTTGGATTATGCCAGTTATGTAATACTTGAAAGGGCTGTTCCTGCCGTAGAGGATGGCTTAAAGCCTGTACAACGCCGCATTTTGCATGCCATGAAAGAAATGGATGATGGTCGTTACAATAAAGTAGCGAATATCATTGGTCAGAGTATGCAGTATCACCCGCACGGAGATGCGAGTATAGGGGATGCGATTGTGAATCTCGGACAAAAGGATCTGCTCATTGATACACAAGGTAACTGGGGAGATGTGCGCACTGGAGATGATGCAGCAGCTGCCCGATACATAGAAGCAAGACTCAGCAAATTTGCTTTGGAGGTAGCTTTCAATGCAAAGACTACCAACTGGCAGTTGAGCTATGATGGCCGAAAGAACGAGCCAGTTACATTGCCGATGAAATTTCCGCTTTTACTTGCGCAAGGAGCAGAAGGAATTGCAGTGGGATTGGCTACCAAAATTTTACCTCACAACTTTTGTGAACTGATTGAAGCATCGATAAAAGCATTGCGTGGCAAGAAATTTGAAATCCTTCCGGATTTTCAGACGGGTGGAACAATGGATGCATCTGCTTACAATGAAGGAATGCGCGGAGGTAAAGTAAGGGTAAGAGCTACGATTGAAGAACAGGATAAAAAGACACTCGTCATTAAAAGCGTTCCATTTAGTGTGACTACTACGCAGTTGATGGAAAGCATTGTAAAAGCAAATGATGCAGGTAAAATTAAAATTAAAAAAGTAACAGATCATACTGCTGCCAATGTGGAAATCATTGTGGAGCTGGCACCCGGAATTTCACCGGATATTACGATTGATGCACTTTATGCATTCACCGATTGTGAAGTAAGCATATCGCCGAATGCATGTGTGATTGTTGACAACAAGCCGAGATTTTTAACCGTAACTGAGTTACTCAAAATTTCAGCTGAGAATACCAAAGGCTTACTGCAAAGAGAACTAGAAATTAAATTAGCCGAACTTCAGGAAAAATGGCATTATACCTCTCTTGAAAAAATCTTCTTCGAAGAAAAGATTTATAAGGAACTGGAGAAAAAGCATGAAACCTGGGATAAGGTTATCATTGCCATTGATAAGGCATTTGAACCCTTTAAAAAGAAACTGAAGCGGGACATTACCCGTGAAGATATTCTCAAACTAACAGAGAAGCCTGTACGAAGAATCTATAAACTGGATATTGATGAGCTCAATGAGCAAATCAAAAATCTGGAGGCGGAAATCAAACAAGTAAAACATGATTTGGCCAATCTGGTTGATTTTGCTGTTTCGTATTATGAGAATCTACTCAAGAAATACGGAAAAGGAAGAGAGCGTAAAACAGAAATTAAATTATTTGATACGATTCAGGCAAAAACGGTCGCTATCGCCAATACAAAACTTTATGCCAACTATGCCGACGGATTTATTGGTACTTCTCTAAAGAAAGATGAATTCGTGGTAGAGTGCAGTGATCTGGATGATATCATAGCTTTCACAAAAGGGGGTATCATGAAAGTGGTGAAAGTGTCTGATAAGACTTTCATTGGTAAAGACATATTGCATGTGGCAGTATTCCAAAAGAATGATGAACGTACCACATACAACATGATTTATGTGGATGGTAAAACCGGTGTGAGTTATGCAAAACGATTTAATGTAACCGGTGTTACACGCGATAAAGAGTATGATTTGACTAAAGGTTCTGAGAAAAGCAAGGTTCATTATTTCTCAGCAAATCCAAATGGTGAAGCCGAAAAAGTGCGTATTCTTTTGAGTCCAAACTGCAGTGCCCGAAATAAAGATCTTGATTTTTATTTCGAAGAAATGGAGATTAAGGGCCGTTCCAGTATGGGCAATCAGGTTACAAAATATCCCATCAAATCCGTAAAACTTACTGAAAAAGGGAAATCAACTTTGGCAGGGAAAAAATTATGGTTTGATAATCAGTTTGGCAGATTAAATACCGAAGAAAAAGGAGAGTACTTGGGCATGTTTGAGCCAGAAGAGAAAATCTTGTCCATTACATCAGACGGTAATTATCAAATCTGTGATCAGGAATTAACTCAAAGATTTGATCCTGAAAAATTGTTGCTCATAGAAAAATTCAATCCCGAAAAAATCATTACTGCCATCTATTTAGACAATGAAAAGATGCAGTATACAATTAAGCGTTTTAAAATTGAGACTTCCACTTTGCATACTAAATTTCTTTTCATAAAAGAAGGGGATCAAAATATGCTGGAGACTGTAACAACTGCCGAAAACCCAATTTTGCAGGTTCATACCGGGCGTGGTCAACAAAAGACCAGTAAGAAGTTTAAGGTAGCAACCTTAGTTGAGGTAATGGGTTGGAAGGCCGTTGGCGCTAAACTGGTAGATTACTCCAAATCAGTTGAGATGCAGTGGGAAGAGAAGAGCAAACCCAATAGTCAGACTGAATTATTTTAAAATAAGAGATGTTTCTACATCAAACATTGAAGCGGAAATGCATCACATCACCGTCCTGAACGATGTATTCCTTTCCTTCAATACGGAGGCGACCATTGTCGCGACAAGCAGCTTCTGATTCGTACTTTACGAAATCATCGTATGCTATTACTTCGGCTTTAATAAATCCTTTTTCAAAGTCGGTATGTATTACACCGGCAGCTTGTGGCGCTTTCCAGTTTTTATGGATCGTCCAGGCGCGTACTTCTTGCACACCTGCGGTGAAGTAGGTAGATAAGTTTAATAGTTTATAGGTAGAGTGAATGAGGCGGTCTAAAGCAGGCTCCGTCATTTTATACTCATCCATGAACATTTGTTTGTCTTCTGGATTTTCAAACTCAGCAATTTGTGCTTCAATGGCATTGGTCATCACAATTACTTCATTGCCTTCATTTTTAACCGCTTCTTCCAATGCTTTTGAAAATTTATTACCTGTATGCATGGAGGTCTCATCTACATTGGCAACATAAAGAATTGGTTTGTCTGTTAGTAAGAACAAATCAGCAATGGCCGATTTTTCTTCTTTGGTCAATCCCAATGATAAAATGCTTTTACCTTTTTCGAGATGCTCTTTGCAGGATTTTAAAATATCGTACTCTGCTTTCAATTTGGCATCACCACCTTGTTTGGCAATTTTTTCGGTACGCTGCATTTTCTTTTCCACGCTTTCCAAATCTTTCAATTGCAATTCAGTTTCAATGATCTCTTTATCACCAACCGGATTGATGGGACCTTCTTCACGAAGAATATTTTCATCTTCAAAACAACGGATCACATGAATGATGGCATCGACTTCGCGTATGTTCGCCAAAAACTTATTGCCTAAACCTTCACCTTTACTGGCCCCGCGCACGAGTCCGGCAATATCCACAATTTCAATTTGAGTAGGAACAACCCGATTGGGTTTAACCAATTCCTCCAGTTTATTCAAACGAGGATCAGGCACATTCACCAAACCGGTGTTGGGCTCGATGGTACAGAAGCGATAATTGCTTGCCTGTGCCTTGGCACTGCTGCTAACTGCGTTAAAAAGCGTTGATTTTCCTACGTTGGGTAATCCTACGATACCGGCTTGTAATGCCATAAATGTTGTGTTTTTGCGGGTGCAAAGGTAGGAAATAATAGTCGTTAAAAAGATGCTGCTTATTGAATTTCCAGCTCCATCACGTAGTCATTCATAAAAAATCCATTCCCAATTTCATTATCTACCTCCTGAATGATCTTAAATCCTATATGTTCATAGAAAAATCTGGCAGGATTATTTTTATTGACATTGAGGATAAACGAACAAGGTTTTGAATCATCAATCAAGGACACAATATGATACAACAGCAATTTGCCAATGCCTTTTTTGTGTAAGTCTGCCATTACATACAATTTATGCAATTTGTAAGTAGTTCTTTGTGATAGAGGATGTTTGTGAGTAGCATAAGAACAGAATCCTACAGGTTTTTTGTTTCTATCCAAAGCGATAAAAAAACGATGACCCTCCTGCAGTTGAGTTTGCAATGACTCATTACTGTACATCCAATTCAGCATGTATGCCATTTGCTCCGCACTGATCATGTCACTGTAAACGATCGGCCATATTTCATGAGCCAGTCTTGAAATAATTTCCAATTCGGCTTCAAATACTTCTCTTATTTGCATATTCAGGAACCTAGGGTACGCAAACTCTCCTCGATGATTTTAATTTTTGACTCTGCATCGGCTTTTTTCTTTTGCTCCAATTCAATCACTTCCGGTTTGGCATTTTGAACAAATTTTTCATTACCCAGTTTTTTCTCAACAGATGTTAAGAAACCTTTCATGTAGTCCAAATCTTTTTCCAATGCAGCACGTTGAGCACTAGTATCTACCGGAGCTTCTGTAACCATATAAAAAGTATCCTTCCCAATAACAGCAGTAAATGAGCCGGCTATATTCTCTTGTGTGTATTGTATTTCAGATGCATTGATCTGTTTGGACAAAACATTTTCAACAAATCGATAGGTAGATTCGTTGGCAGATTGAACATATAGTTTGACTGACTCTTTGGGTTTAATTTGTTGTTTGTTACGCACATCACGTAATCCGCTGATGGCATTTTTAAGCAGTAGTCCCGATTCCAGCAAAGTGTTGTCTGTTGTTTTGGATACCGGATATAGCTTCATGCATAAATCATCATCATTATTATTGAGCTGATGATATAATTCCTCTGTGACAAAAGGCATGAAAGGATGCAGCAACTGCATGAGTTCAGTGAAAAATGAAAGTGTCTTCTCATATACTTGTTCATCGATTGGTTGTTCAAATCCAGGTTTAATCCATTCAAGGTACCAGCTGCAAAAATCATCCCATATCAATGAATAAATGGTTTTCAGTGCTTCGCTCAACTTGAACTGTTCCATCAATTCATCAACCTCACTTCGAACTTCTTCCAAACGATGTTCAAACCATTGCACGGCAAATGGGGTTACTTTTTCTATACCGGATTGCTTTCTGCCTTCCCACATTTTAATAAGCTTCAGAGCATTCCAGATTTTGTTATTGAAGTTTCGGCCTTGTTCCAAAGCTGCTTCATCAAACAAAATATCGTTCCCTGCAGGCGATGCAATCATGATGCCAAATCTTGTCGCATCGGCACCGTACTGATCAATGAGTCCAAGTAAATCCGGAGAGTTTCCTAAGCTCTTACTCATTTTTCTTCCCAGTTTATCGCGCACCGTTCCGGTAAAATAAACTTGTTTAAAAGGTATTTGCTTTTTGTATTCCAAGCCGGCCATGATCATGCGTGCTACCCAGAAAAAGATGATATCCGGACCGGTAACAAGGGTAGTGGTGGGGTAGTAATAATTGACTTCTGCATTTCCCGGATTGCTGTAACCTTTAAACACTTCAAAAGGCCAAAGCCAGCTACTGAACCAGGTGTCCAGGCAATCTTCATCTTGCTTGAGAGAAGTCACATCCGTTCCATACTGTTCTTTGAATTGATTAATCGCATCTTCTTCATTGGCAGCAACCACAAAACGGCCATCAGCATCATACCAGGCAGGTATTCGATGGCCCCACCAAAGTTGACGGCTGATACACCAGTCTTTGATGTTTTCCATCCAATGACGATACAGATTTTTGAACTTGGAAGGATAGAATTTAATTTCCTCATCCATCACTGCTTTTAAAGCAGGGTCAGCCAGTTTGGGCATACTCAACCACCATTGCAAACTCAATCGAGGTTCAACAACCACATCGGTTCTTTCGCTATAACCAACTTCGCTGTTGTATTCTTCTGTCTTGATTAAAAATCCTTTTTCTTCCAGTTCAACGGCAATTTGTTTTCGAACAGCAAAACGATCCTGACCCACATATATTTGAGCTGCTTCACTCATCGTGCCATCGTCATTAAATACATCAATGATTTCGAGGTTATGTTTTTGTCCAAGCGTATAATCGTTCACGTCATGTGCAGGCGTTACTTTCAAAGCACCGGTACCAAAGTCCATTGTGACATATTCGTCGGTGATGATAGGAACGCGGCGATTAATCAATGGAACAAATACAAATTTGCCATGCAAATGTTTGTAACGTTCATCTTCCGGATGCACACAAACAGCGGTATCACCCATGATTGTCTCGGGACGAACGGTAGCCACTGTGATAAAATCATCAGACCCTTCAATGTTATATTTTAAGTGATAGAGTTTTTGTTTCGTTTCTTTGCGAATCACTTCTTCATCACTCAATGCAGTCAGCGCTTTCACATCCCAGTTAATCATGCGTTTACCACGATAGATAACTCCTTTATTGTGTAAATCAATGAACACGCTGATGACGGCCTGGTAATAATCTTTATCCATCGTAAAACTGGTACGATTCCAGTCGAGACTGCAGCCTAACTTTTTAAGTTGCTGCAGGATAATACCGCCGTATTTTTCTTTCCATTCCCAGGCATAGGTCAAGAACTCATCGCGGCTCAAGGAAGATTTGGCGATACCTCTTTCGCGAAGCATTCCAACTACTTTTGCTTCGGTGGCAATAGACGCGTGGTCGGTACCGGGTACCCAACAGGCATTGAAGCCTTGCATGCGCGCACGACGAATCAGGATATCCTGAATTGTATTGTTGAGGCAATGCCCCATGTGGAGCACACCTGTAACATTAGGTGGGGGAATGACAATGGTATAAGGAGTACGTTGGTCGGGAGTACTGTTGAAATAGCCTTTTTCAAGCCAGTGAGCATACCATTTGGCATCCACTGATTGAGGTTCAAAGTTTTTAGAGAGTTCCATAATGAATGATAATATACTGGCTCGCGAAGGTACGAAAGCACTGTCAAAAAAGAGGGCTTTAAGAAGAAGTTAGGGTTATAAAAAACAGCGTAAATAAACTCAGGCTATGGATTCCATGGTGGCATTAATTCCGCGATCTGTAATCGCATCACATTGAGGTTTGAGGTCATCATAAGACCCTTTTTTTACCGCATATTTTCCATGGTGGTGAATGATCATGGCACATTGTTCGGCTTGTTCGCGGGAGTGTCCGCAGATGTCCACCAGCGTGTCAATGACCCAATCAAAAGTGTTGACATCGTCGTTCCAAACGATGATGCAGTGCTGGTTTTCGGTTTCGGTGAGAACGTCAACTTCAACGCGTTCCCTGTATTGAGGATTGGCAGATTTCATAAAATAGGCGGTTTGTTTTCAATGGTAAATGACCGGTATAAATATACATAAACTCAGAGTTTTAGCACAGAAACAACTCGATAAAAATAAAAACTACGATATTTTTTTTCAAAAACACGAAAACCCTTATCTTTGCCGTCCAATCGGAAGCATAGCTCAGTTGGTTTAGAGCATCTGCCTTACAAGCAGAGGGTCCGCGGTTCGAGCCCGTGTGCTTCCACTACCAGCCTCATCTAATTTGATGAGGCTTTTTTTATACCTATGCCGCATTTTTATATACTATATTCAAAAACAAAAGATAAATTCTATGTTGGTTATACTAATGATGAATTATTAGACAGGCTTCGTCGACATAATTCTAATCACAAAGGATTTACGGGTGGAACTGGAGATTGGCAAATAAAATACACTGAGAGTTTTGAAAAACCAGCCGATACAAGAGCAAGGGAGAAGCAAGTCAAGTCTTGGAAGAGTCGGAAAAAAATTGAAGATCTCATTTCCAAAAAATAGTTGGTTTAGAGCTATCCCGACAAGGTCGGGAGGGTCCGCGGTTCGAGCCCGTACCGATAAATCGTTACAGGTCGTGCTTCCACTACCAGCCTAACCTCACGGTGAGGTTTTTTTGTACCCCTGCGGGGTCCTACAGGGCGGTCTTAGCTCCCCTGCGGAGTTATGCAAATCCTGTACTATCTGAATTTCCCAAACTCATCCCAAAGGGTTTTCTTAGCTTTCATCTCTAAAGATCACGTAACATGCAAGAAGAATTTATCCATCTACTCAAAACCGGCGATGAGCGGGCGTTTGTGCAGCTGATGGATGAATTTCAGGACCGTGTTTTTAATACCGTTGTCAGCTATTTACAAAACAGACAGGATGCCGAAGATGTGACTCAGGAAGTTTTCATACAGATTTTCAGAAGCATCCATGAATTCCGTGGCGATGCCAAACTATCGACCTGGATCTATCGAGTGGCACTGTCAAAAGCCACTGAGTGGGAGAGAAGAAAAAAAGCCAAAAAAAGATTCGGACAAATGAAATCCTTTTTGGGTTTGAGTGAGCATGAACCTGAAATTCCGGATTTTCATCATCCGGGGGTACAATTAGATAAAAAAGAACAGGCGTCCTTGTTGTTCAAAGCCATCAAACGCTTACCTGAAAATCAACGCCTGGCCTTTTTACTGATCAAAGCCGAAGGACTCAGTTATCAGGAAGTTGGCGAAATTTTGAACAGAAACACCAAGAGTCTGGAGGGATTGATGCACCGTGCCAAAGAAAATTTGAGGATATATTTAAAAGACATTAATAATTGATAATCAATTTAATACGGTATTTATGAAAAAATATACTAGAGATGAATTAATACAATCCCTCGATGGTATCGAAAGGGCTGAAGCTCCTCCTTTTTTGCGTACCCGTGTATTTGCGGCATTAATTTATCAACCAGAAAAACCAATATCCAGTTTGGTGCCTGCCATGGCCATGCTGCTGTTGATGGTAATTCTGATTTCGAATATCTTTTTATACAATAATGCAGAACCCAGTCAAATGGACAAATCAAATACATCACAGCAATTTAATCAAACCTATTCCTTCCCATCAACTCCATCCATATATGAGCAAGATATTAACCAATAAATGGCTGCTCGGAGTCATACTCCTCCTCATCATTGCCAATGCCATTTTTACCGGATTCTTGTGGACCCACATGCATCATAAAAGACCTGATCATCCTCCTCCAATGCAGGGGCGCGGTGCTTTTCTTCCCGCTGCTTTGCAATTTGACAGCGCACAGGAAAGTCAGTTCAAAATCATCAGCGAAAGGCATTTTGCTAAAATGGACACCCTCAAATCCATGGAGTTCATGCTGCGAGAAAAATTATATTCTACCGTCGATTCGTTGAAACTGGACACAGCAATCATGCAAGATATTTCTTCGCAACTCACAGTAGTGCAACAGCAAATTCATCAGCAAACTTTATTTCATTTCAGGGAACTTCGGGCTATTTGTCGAAAAGACCAACTTCAAAAATTAAAAGAATTGATGCACGGTTCTGTCATGCGAGATATGGGTCCCGCACGGTTTTTAAGGGCTATTCCAAATGAAATAAGAGACTCGATCTTAAAGCAACATCCTGATTGGAAACCGGAATTGAGCAGACAGTTGGATCAGCATAAGGATGTACAAGAGCAGGAAAGTGGAGGGCAATATCCACCGGGACCTCCACACATGCACGCTCCTCCGCCTCATGACGGTCATCGCCCCCTGGGTCCACCGCCGCACGAACGAGACCGCCCAAATGGTCCGCCACCTCCATTTGAGGGAGATATGCCACCACCTCCCGCAAATTGATTTTTAATAATTTTGCATTAACTATCCGATATCATTCAGCCATTTGAACTGCTGATCGATGATTTCATTTTTTGATTGCTGAACAAATTGAATAAATGCTTCGGCTACAGGAGATAGCTTTTTCTCTGCAAGCCAAATCAACTGCCATTGTTGCGAAATGGGTAAACCTTTTACAGGAATAATTTTAATTTGATGTAATGCCAATTCATTCCTTATGGCAACCGCCGACATGATGGCATAACCCAATCCCGCCATCACTGCCTGCTTTACCGCTTCGTTGGTAGCCAATTCAATAAAACGATTGGAAACAAGATTTCTTTTTTCAACAAAATGCTCCATGGCATAACGCGTTGCAGAGCCCTGCTCGCGATATATCCAGGTGATAGGAGTTTGATTATTAGCCTTGAGGAAATTTTTTTCCATACCGGGTTTACAAACCAGGTATAATTTGTTTTCCATAAGGGGTATTTTTTTAACCTTCAAATGTGCAGGTAGCACTGAAACAAGCGCCAGGTCAGTTTCATTAAGTTGTAAATGAGCAGTGACTTTCGTTTTATTGGTAACGTCCATTGCCAATTCCACATCTTGATGTATAGACATGAATCGTGAGAGGAAATAAGGCATCACATATTTTGCTGTAGAAACCAGGGAAATTTTCAATTTGCCCGTGAGCATATCTTTTCTTCTGCGGTGATGCTGTTGGAGATTGTTGGCTTCGTTGATTATTTTTTCGGCCATAACAGCAACTTGTTTGCCAAAATCAGTGACGTGTAAACGCCTGTTGATTACTTCTGTTATTGGCTGATCAAACTGTTTTTGGAAATTTTTGAGCTGTATGGAAACGGCAGGTTGGGTTAGGTTTAACTCCTCTGCCGCTCCGGTAATGCTGCCATGTTGGGCCACTTTTAAAAAAATATGTAATTGATGAAGTGTATAGTTCATGATTATTTAAAGTTTATTCTTCATTTTGATATTATGATTACTTTCCAAATTTGCAAGAATAATTTGTTTAATGAATATGCAGCAGGCTTACAAGCTGATACCAAAACTGCAAAAACTGGCCCAGTAAATTGGATTCGGATACTTTTGTTTTGTATCTATGATTGCACTTTTTAACGCATCGGATGGAAAATTTTTACTGCCTTTGTTTATGTAATAAATGAACCTATTCATCATAAAGGCAGTAGCTTCATCGTCAACACTCCATAAACTCTCTAAAATATAATTGCTTCCACTTAAAATAAATGAACGAGCCAGAGAGCCGGCCAATCCTCCCTCCATGGTTTTTCCTAATCCGGTTTGACAAGCAGAAAGGATAACCATCTCCGGGGCTTTATAATCTTTCAACAGTCGTAAATCCTGTATCTCTTTTGAGGTTAGAAAAGGATCATTTCCACTTAATACAAGATAACTTTTTTTAAGAGGGTCTACCAGGTCTCCTACGCCGTGAGTAGCAAAATAAGCAACATCAGATCCATTGAGATACTTTAATACACTATCCTTGGTTGCATACGATCCTTTAAACAATTTATAATTTGTACAGTATTTTTTAATGCTGTCAACTTCTCTCTCAGCACCCGGCAAATCAGGGAAAAAATAATTTGTGTGGGTAGGGTAGGTGGGATTCGAAATGAATACCGGATTTTCAAGTGTATATGTTATTTCAGGATTTCTTTCCCAACGGATGTTATTTGATTTTGCAAACGCAATTATTTTTTTTCTCAGAAAAATAAAATCGAGTAAGGTAGGAGCAATTACATAACTGCAATGATCAATCAGATACGATTTGTCTGAATATGGTTTAAGCAACGCAAAAGGGATGGTGCCAATATTTAGTGATGGAATAATAACCAAGTGTTCGTATTTGTAATCCAGGTTACTTGGTAAAAGAATTTTTGTCAAGCTGTCTGAGATCAGATTCAAATCAAGCGCAGGATTTTCATCAGACTCAATTTCTGCTCCTCTTGGTCTTGGCGCTCTGTTTGCAGTATATGCATTCAATCGAAGGGAATGATTTAGCTGATTTGATAGATTTAGAAAATGTTCTTTAGTGATTTCAAGGGTTTTATCCTCAATGATGATCCCTGGTTCAAAGAATAATCTTCTGAGTTTGTTATCATGATAGAAATAGAGTAAAATTCCTATTTTGTCATTATACGATTTAGGGTAAAAGTATTGGAGTAATGATGCAAAATCGCTGTTCGACTTAATGTTGTTTTCTTTGTACTCATTCAACAATGATTCAATTTCATAGCTGTATAATCCCCTTACTTTAGTGATTTCCTCGAATTGCTTTGGGTATAAAAGATAAGAACTATCAACTTGCTGTGCGTTGGAAACGAGTGTGCAACATTGAAGAATCAAAATGATAAATAAATATTTATTTGGATTTTTCATTTTTTAATTTGAATTGTTTTTGTCAGGAATAAGCATGGATTTTGTGAACATTAATTAATGTTTAAAATCCATCCAAAAGCTTTCTTTTCATTATTTTTTCATGTAATCTTTACATTCGTTTTAGTTCATAAAAATAATTTATAGATATAATTACAAAATTAAAATAAAATAAATTAAACAAAGCGCCGAATTTTGAGTTTATAACTAGAAAAAGTTGAACAAAAATTGCTCTAACCTTCAATGCGATAAACATGATTACCAAAAACATTGATTTGGCTGTAAATGCAATTCTGGAGGAGAATGTTATTGGAATGCCAACAGAAACCGTTTACGGTCTGGCTGGAAGTATATACAGTGAGAAAGCTTTGCAAAAAATATTTGAATTAAAGCAGCGACCAAACAGCAATCCTTTAATTGTGCATATCGCTGAAATGAATCAACTCAATGAAATTGCCTCGCAGGTGCCAACAAAAGCTAAAATTCTGGCACAAACCTTTTGGCCGGGGCCATTAACTTTGATTCTTCCAAAAAAATCAACAATCTCCAACTTAATCACCGCTGGAAATGAAACAGTGGCAGTCCGAATCCCTAATCATCCTGTAGCACTTGATTTGTTGCGTAAAGTGAAAGTGCCATTGGCAGCTCCCAGTGCAAATCCATTTACAGGTATCAGTCCGACACGAAGCAAACACGTACAAAATTATTTTAGTGATGGTTTGTCTGTTATTTTGGAAGGTGGTATTTGTAACAGAGGTGTTGAATCTACAATCGTTGGATTTGAAGGTGATGAGATAATTTTATATCGCCATGGTGCTATATCAATTGAAGAATTGGAAAAAGTAGTTGGTAAAATCGAGACAAAAACAACTTCTGAAAAGGGTAAAAAAACAACTGCTCCCGGTATGCACATCAAACACTATGCTCCCAAGACCAAGACAATTGTTACCAAGAATCCTGAAAATTATTTTTACCAAAATCCGGATAAGAAAATTGGGTACATAGCATTGCGTAAATATCATCCCGAACACTCTCGTCAATATCAAATTGTTCTTTCCTGGAAAGGTGATTTAAAAGAAGCGGTATCTCGTTTTTATGATTCGTTGCATTTTTTGGATGCGCAAAACCTTGATTTTATTTTAGTAAAGCCTTTCCCTAACAGAGGATTAGGTCGAACGCTCAATGATAGACTGAATAGAGCGTCCGCTGCATCATAAGGAATTTCAATTAGATTACTTTTTTACCGAAGGATAAAATTACGCTTGCATTAATTTTGATTTGACTCTCAATATGCATGCCTTTCTAACATTCGTTGTTTTTGTATATCTTTACACTATGACAATCGAGCAAATTAAGGTTATGAGAGACCGTGTTTTGGTCTTGAGGAGGTTTCTTTGACGTTGAGAACAGAGAAGCTAAAATAAACAACGATAAGCAACTTTCTTTATCTCCTGGTTTTTGGGATGACAATGCCCGTGCTACTTCTATTTTAAAGGAAATCAAGAACAACGAGTATTGGGTCAACATGTATCGCGATGTAGAGCGTTTGACAGATGATTTTACAGTGTTGTTTGATTTCTGGAAAGAGGGAGAAGCTACTGAAGATGAGGCAAAGCAAGCCTTTGATACTGCCAACAATTCCATAGAGGAGACTGAGTTTAAAAGTACGCTAAACGATCCTACTGATGCTTTGCCTGCAGTGATGCAGATAAACAGTGGAGCCGGTGGAACGGAAAGTCAGGATTGGGCTGAGATGCTTGCGCGTATGTATCGTATGTATGGTGAAAAACAGGGCTGGTCTGTAAGTGAACTGGACTGGCAGTGGGGTGACGGAGCCGGGATTAAAACCTGTACTTTTCAGTTTGATGGGCCATTCAGTTATGGCTTTTTAAAAGCTGAATCAGGAGTGCATCGATTGGTAAGAATTTCTCCATTTGACAGTAATGCCCGCAGACATACTTCATTTGCCAGTGTGTATGTATATCCTTTGATAGACGACTCGATAGAGATTGAGGTGAATCCTGCAGATATTGAATGGGCGTTTTTTCGAAGCGGGGGTGCAGGAGGACAAAATGTAAACAAAGTGGAAACAGCTGTTCGTCTGACTCACAAACCCAGCGGTATTATCGTTGAATGTCAGCAAGCCCGTACGCAAGGAGAGAATCGTGAAAAAGCAATGGCAATGCTTAAGAGCCGCTTGTATGAAGAAGAAATGCGCAGACGCCAGGAAGCTATTGATTCTAAAAATGCTACTAAGAAAAAAATAGAATGGGGCTCTCAAATCCGTTCTTATGTTTTTCATCCTTATAAGATGATCAAAGACCACCGTACTGAGTTTGAAGTCAATAACGTCGGTCCTGTCATGGATGGTGAAATTGATGGATTCATCAAGGCCTATTTAATGAGCCAGACAGATGAGAGTTAGAGACTGATAATCAGAAAAATTCATCAATCACATTCCGTTTTTTTCTTTCTAAAAAATCCTCGGGATGCTCTCTTTGGTATGAATCACAATGAAATTATCAATTACGAACTTCATTTCCTTTCGTATTTAGCAGGACCATTCTGATTTTACGTCCAACAGACTTGAATCATTATTCTGAGTTTTAGAGAAAACTTATAAATACTGCATATTCTAAATAATCCTACCAAGTATCCATATTAATATTTTTATTATTATTGCACAATTGTGAAACTTTTCAATCAGACCAAAATGCAAAATATCCAGCTCCCAGGCAATATCCAGAAAACATACAATGAATTGGCAAGGGCAAAAGAAAAATCAGCTCGACATAAATACATGCTGGATTTATTTGAAAGCATCGTGGTTCATTTGTGTGCGTTTACCCTTGGAGAGTATAAGCGATCAGATGTGTTTGACATGAAACTTGAGAAGGAAATAATCAACAGCAACAGAGGTTTGAGCTTTGGAAAATACATTGGATTTTTAAGAGATACCGGCTCTGTGCTAAAATCTGCCGGCTTTCCATCGAAAGTAGATAATGTGGTTTTTGAAAAAAAGCATACCGACTTTGGGTTTTTTGAAAAGGCTTATAAAGAAATTAAAGAACAGGTTTTGAGTGAACGAGATGCTGATTTTGTCGCTTTGATTGATGCAAAGAGAAAGGAATCTACTTCAGCTCAAACCATGATGTCTTTTTTCAATAAACTGGTAGAGTTGCGTAATAAAGTCGCTCACTCATCAGGATTTGAGCATAAAGGCAAAATGCTCTCCTGGCCTCAAAACGAAAATTATTTTGATTCCATTAATCCTGTTTTGGAAAGAATCCTTGAATTGATTATTGCGGAACTCAATGGCGTGTGGGAGTACAAATCTTATTTGATTCAGCAAAAAGTTGATCATAAATTCCAGATAAGTATGGAAGATGGGGATGATACCGATGAAATAGAAACCAATGTGCAATTGGAGTCCGGTACCCGTATTTTATTCTCTGCCGAAAAAGAACATATTGTAACCGATTGGAGGCATCTGATGATTCCTCACCCCGATGCTGTGGAAGAATTGAAAAAAGCCGAAGAGGATTTGCGGAATAAAACAAATAAAGAAAACATCAAGGAAGCCATTCGAGCTGCTTTGGAAGACAAGCAAATATCGGTAGAAGAATTTCAGTTTTTTGAATCGCTGGGGCGGACCAAGTTAAACCTATCTAAAGAGGAAATAAAACAACTTATCCTTGAGGTGTCAAAAGAAATGGATATCGAGAATCCTTTTCCTGAAACAGATCTTAGATATGTGCAACTGCTGGATGATGCCATAAAGAATAATTCCTTCAATGAATTTTCCTTAAAAATGGCAGGTACTCAGTATGGTATAGATTCAGAAGAATTCGAGAGATTATTTTTGGATCGTTGTGCTATCTTAAATACCGATCCTGACTATGTAAGAAAAAATGCCATACAGCATTTTACAGCTGCTGAGTTGGCAGATTTCGTCAAGGTATTTACAGGATGGACATGGCTTGATACACTAATTACTTTAAAGAATAATGATATCAAGTCCATTTTCAAAAATAAAAGTGGTGCTGCAGATATAGAAGGATCCAAAGAGTATAAACATCGCTCAGTTTTTGAAAATGTACAGTCTTTTGTGGTCAATCGATTGCAAAAAATAAATAAAGATAATAGTCAGCAATGGGAAACCAAAATCAATAACTGGCAACAGGGAAATATGTCTGGTTATGCATGGTGTTCCATTTTTCCAAAGAACTCAATTACATTAAAAGTTCTCTCGCTCAATGTCTCCTTGGTTCATAATAAGCTACAGGTTGGTTTTTTACCTGATTATAAAGATCGTTTCAGGCTTGAAAATTATGGAGTGCTAAGATCTGTTTTAAGTAATCATTTATTGCAATTTTCCAAAGACTATTTATCCGACTTGGAAAAATATCCTGAACTGCAAATGATAGGTCCAAACTGGAATTTTGATGCAACCATTCCCATGTGTGAAATACCCAAACAATATCAATGGTACATGGAGCATGTTTACGACCTTGAAGAAATTCAATTTTTTCTTAGCCCTGAAAAAATAGCAAATGAACCACACCGTTTTCTGGAATACTTTGATATCAACTTTGGATTATTTAATGGGTTGATTCCTAAAATCATCAAGGACTATGAAAACGCATTATCAATGCCAGATCCGTTTACTGGGAATGAGGATGTGTATTTTCAATCATTGAGAGAAATAAATCAATTGGTTAGCAAGTATGGATTGAATTTTAGTAGTGATGCTTCCAAAAATAACACCAAGAGTCAATCTAAGAGTGCTGATGATGAGGATGTTGCACTGGAAGAAGCATTACCAGGAGATCTTGAGGAACTTGATATGGAATCATCATATAATTCTCAGGAAAAATGGATTTATGGAAATAATAAGAGAGGGGTATTTTTTTTACATGCCGGTGAAAAAAATGACAAACATCTTCTTTTACTTCAAATCGGTTATCGGTCTGACGTCTTAAAAAATAACATAAGATTTTATATTAAATTCTTGTGCAGGGGTAGTAATGTCGACAGTGTCACCCACCAGAAGCTCAACAGAATTATTGAAAAAATGAGTAGTGAGCCCCATTGTTATTTTGTGAATGGAACTTTCATGATGATCCAGGAGGTAAAAGATCATCAGGTTCAAATGTTTACTGAAATCACAAATAAATTCTTACAGGAATTTACTATCATGATGGCAAAAGATAGCGTTCAATGCCTGGATCTTAAGCCCTATATCGAAGAAATTGAGCTTAATAAAGCTTCGGTTAATAGTTCAATAGATGCATGTACCGACACGATCAACTTCAAAAACGTATTTTCAAATAAAATTCAAGAGGAGCGTTCTTGGATGAAAAAATGCAGATATATAGATTGGGCTGGTGCAAGCCCCAAAGGAGTGAATTATTGGATCGGATGGGGATATTTCTTAAATGAATATAATTTGATGGCCGGTGTTAAGGTACACGTGAGTGATTCAATATTGGGTGCACATGTCATCGCAAAGCTAAAAGAATTTGCATCCAATCATGATAAGTGGTTCATCAAAGAAAATCAGGATGACGATGTAGCAAATGGTGAATGGATGATTGATAAACTCGGTAATAAACAAATTAGCTCAAGTTCAGAGCACAGTAAATATTGTAAAGCCATCAATGTTAAATTGAATCAGAAGAAGTACTGGTACCCTAAAAGCCAAAATGAGTCTCAGTGGATTCAGTTTGATTTTGCAGAAACACTCCGTTTTTCGCATTTTAAAATCGGAGGTTCAGAGGAAGGTAAACACAGAGTGACCAGTTTCAATCTTCATTATAGTACCAATGGTAAAAATTGGCAAATACTGGAAAATATTATTGTAGAAGATCAGTCAGATATTCAGGTAAGTCATGCATTCCTCCGAAAGTTTGAGGCAAAATTTGTAAAGATTTGTCCAATCAAGTGGGAAAATGGGATTGCCCTTAAATTTGATTTGTTCGGTGAAGTGGCTGTACCATCAAGTTTTGAGATGGAGTATATGAAAAAAATCAACCATGCAGATGATTATCGTACCGCACTTGACGACATACCTGCTGAAGTTGACTTATTGAAACAATCATTTCCAGGGGAATTAGGACTTAAAAAATAACAATAAAAAAGGGACCTTATTTGGTCCCTTTTTTGTGGAGCTGCAGGGAATCGAACCCTGGTCCAAACACACTCTCCATAAGCTTTCTACATGTTTATTTCTGAATTGATTGTCGGGGAAATGCAGGAGCAGAACAAACCAACATTTACCGTAGAAGGATGATACTTAAACAATGGTCACTTCATTCCATTGTCGCAATCTGTATTTTTTTTGAGTCGGCGGCGGGATGCGGTAACAGATGAACCTATCCGGCGGCCCGAATGACTGTTAATCTATCGATTAAGCAGCCATGGCATACGTAGTGTTGCCATATAAAATTTGAACCTTCAGATTAAAGTGCTAATGATACAACGCACTACATGCTTACACTTACAAAGAACTATGCTGTCAAAGCCGGTCAGCCCCGCTTCAATTGCACCGCAAAGGTACGTTACCATTTGTTCAAAAATCTATAAAAGTTATTGAATTAATCACTTTCTTGGATGAGCTTCCATAGGTAAAATGTACCTTTGCAACTCATTATGAAGTACACACAGGAAATTAGCAAACGCAAGACCTTTGCCATCATTTCGCATCCGGATGCAGGTAAAACAACCCTCACCGAAAAATTCCTTCTCTTTGGTGGTGCCATTCAAACAGCGGGTGCGGTAAAAAGCAACAAAATAAAAAAACATGCTACCTCCGATTTTATGGAAATCGAACGTCAAAGAGGTATTAGTGTGGCAACCAGTGTGATGACTTTTGAATACAAAGGTTTTTTGATAAATCTTCTTGATACACCAGGTCACAAAGATTTTGCTGAAGATACCTATCGAACACTCACGGCAGTTGATAGTGTGATATTGGTCGTAGATAGTGTAAATGGGGTAGAGGAGCAAACAAGAAGGTTGATGGAGGTGATATCGATGCGCAAAACACCAGTGATTGTTTTTATCAACAAAATGGATCGTGATGGAAAGAATCGATTTGATTTGCTGGAGGAAATTGAAAAAGAATTGAAGATTCAATTACATCCAATGACCTTTCCCATCAACAGCGGAAAGGACTTCAAAGGAGTGTATGATTTGCATGAAAAAAGTCTGGTTTTATTTACAGCCGGTACAAAAGCAAACGATGATCAGGTAATTCAAATTCAGGACCTGAAAGATAAGCAGTTGGATAATTCAGTGGGAGAGAAAGATGCCCAAATATTACGTGAGGATGTAGAATTGCTGGATGGGGTTTACGGACCCTTAGAAGTAGATGATTATTTATCAGGTACTACTGCTCCGGTATTCTTTGGTTCGGCTGTCAATAATTTTGGAGTGAGAGAGATGTTGGATACATTCATAAGAATTGCACCCACACCAAGAAATAGACAAACTACCATGAGGGAAGTAAAGCCGGAAGAAGAAAAATTCAGTGGTTTTATTTTTAAGATACATGCCAATTTGGATCCAAAGCATCGCGATCGTATCGCGTTTCTAAGAGTATGCAGTGGAAAGTTTGAGCGCAACACCTTTTACAAACATGTGCGATTGGAAAAAGATGTTCGATTCAGCAATCCCTATAGTTTTTTGGCAAGGCAAAAAGATGTGATTGAGGAGGCTTATCCAGGCGATGTGGTGGGTTTATTTGATACTGGTAATTTTAAAATTGGAGATACCCTAACTCAGGGAGAACAGTTTTTTTATACCGGGATACCCAGCTTTTCACCTGAAATATTTAAAGAGGTGGTGAATAAAGATCCTATGAAAACCAAGCAGTTGGAAAAAGGATTGAATCAGCTGACTGATGAAGGGGTTGCTCAGTTATTTACGCAGTTTGGTGGGAATAAAAAAATCATCGGATGTGTGGGTGAACTTCAATTTGAAGTGATTCAATATAGACTATTACAGGAATACGGGGCATCTGTTCAAATGAATACTCTGCCATTTTACAAGGCCTGTTGGATTACGAGTGAAGATGAAAAGAAACTGGAGGAATTCGCCAGATACAAGCAAGCCAATATTGCTGCCGACAAAGATGGTCACATGGTATATCTTGCTCAAAGTGAATGGTTTTTAAACACAGAGCGTACCAACAATCCCGATATTGAATTTCATTTTACGAGCGAGATACATAAAGGGTAGGATTACTTCTTCTTCGGAGCGGCCTTCTTTTTTACAGCCGTTTTCTTTGCGGTTGTTTTCTTGTCAAATGCTTTGGGCTCTTGCTCTACAATCATTTTCTTCACTGTATCTAAATCAATAACAGCCAGTTCATCTGCGGTCATTTTTCCCTCTGCGCCCTTCATCGTTATCTTCAACATTTTTTTACCAAAACGAATAAACGGACCCCAGCGACCATTCTCAATGGCTATTTTTTCTTCGGGCCATTGTTGAATGAAACGGTTAGCTTCTTTCTCGATTTTCTTCTCAATTAATGCATTACAATCGGCTTGTGTAATGTGATCAAAATTGTATGCGCGGGGAATGTTGATAAACAAGTCATTCCATTTGATAAATGGACCAAAACGGCCTTTTCCTTTGGTGATAGGTTTATTTTCATAAAAGCCAATCGGTGCGTCTTCAACCTGCTTGGCAGTAATGATTTCAATGGCTCTGTTTAAATCCACATCCAATGGCTCTTCACCTTTTGGTATAGAAATAAATGATTCACCCCATTTTACATAGGGGCCAAATCGACCCACATTGACAGAGACATCAAGGTCTTGGTGCTTTCCTAATTCCAATGGAAGTTTAAATAAGTCCAGTGCTTCCTGCAAATTAATGGTCTCAATACTCTGTCCGGATTTCAATCTTGCAAAACGTGGTTTTTCTTCATCGTTTTGTGCGCCAATTTGAGCCATTGGGCCATATCTTCCCATACGAGCTATGACCGGCTTACCATCTTCGGTAACACCAAGCACTCGCTCGCCTACGGCTCGCTCGGCTGTTTCCAATGTATGTGTTACGCCCGTATGAAATGGATCGTAAAATGTACGCACCATCTTATTCCAGATAATTTTTCCTTCAGCAATCTCATCAAATTCCTTTTCAATATTCGCTGTAAAGGAATAGTCCATTACATTCGAAAAATGCTGATTTAAAAAATCGGTTACAACCAATCCTAAATCTGTGGGGAATAATTTTGATTTTTCGGCTCCGGTATTTTCCTGCTCAGTTACCAGTTGTATCTGATCCTCTTTTAAACGAATGATGCGGAAATCTCTTTTCACCGCTTCTTTATCCTTTTTCTCTACATAATTTCTTTTGATGATGGTAGAAATGGTAGGAGCGTAAGTACTGGGTCGGCCAATTCCCAACTCCTCCAGCTTTTTAACCAGCGATGCCTCTGTATAACGGGCAGCATGTTTGGTGAATTTTTCCGTTGCAGTCATTTGCTGGAAGCCAAGGGTTTGTCCAATGGTGAGATTTGGTAAACGACTTTCACCTTCTTCAGTATTATCCTCTTCATCGCTGCTTTCCATGTATACTTTTAAGAAGCCGTCAAATTTCAATACTTCACCGGTTGCATTTAACGTTGCTTGATTGGTACTGATATTTATAGAAGCGGTTGTTTTTTCAAATACAGCATCAGTCATTTGCGAAGCGATGGTACGTTTCCAGATTAATTCATATAAACGATTGAGCTCAGGATCATCCACAGAGTGATGCTCCATGTATGTCGGACGAATGGCCTCATGTGCCTCCTGGGCACTTTCATTCTTATTCTTATATTTCCTAACCTGCAGATAATTTTCTCCGTAAGAACTTTTGATTTCCTGTTGAATCGCCTGCATGGCTGTATCACTCAAATTGACACTGTCGGTACGCATGTAAGTGATCTTACCACTTTCATATAATTTTTGAGCAATCAACATAGTTTTACTCACTCCATAACCCAACTTACGACTGGCCTCCTGTTGTAATGTAGATGTAGTGAAAGGTGCGGCAGGTGTTCTTTTGCCCGGACGAACCTGAATATCCTGAACACTGTATGCGGCACCTTTACAGGAATCCAAAAATGCTTCCGCATCTTTTGCCTGATCATATTTATTTCCTTCTGCTTTAAAACTGACAGTTCTATTGTTCAAGTCTGTTGCGGAGAGCTGCGCTTCCACTTTGAAACTTCCCTGGGCTATGAACTTGTTGATTTCACGCTCACGCTCAACAATTAATTTAACTGCCACACTTTGAACACGACCCGCACTGAGGCCACCGCGTTGACCAATTTTTCTCCAAAGCACGGGACTTAATTCAAAACCCACAATACGGTCAACCACACGTCTGGCTTGTTGAGCATTCACCAGATTCATATTGATGAATCGGGGTGTTTGCACCGCTTTTTGTATGGCAGGTTTGGTGATTTCATGAAAAACAATGCGTTTGGTGGTAGCAGGATCTAAATTCAGTACCTCAGCCAAATGCCAGCTGATGCTTTCTCCTTCGCGGTCCTCATCCGATGCAAGCCAAACCTCATCGGCTTTTTTGGCAAGTGAACGAAGCTCTCGAACCACTTTTTCCTTTTCATCAGGAATGATGTAATTAGGTTTGAAATCATTACCGATATCAATGCCCATATCATTTTTTTCGAGATCGCGGATATGGCCAAAACAGCTCTTTACTTCAAAATCCTTACCCAGGATCTTCTCAATGGTTTTGGCCTTTGCAGGCGACTCTACGATCAATAAATTTTTTGCCATAAACGGTTTTTCTGTACGCAATATTCAAAGAAATAAGTGCGAAAAAGACTGCAATATTAACGGAATTTTCAAAAATCCAACTTTTTTTAAAATTTGAGATAGGTTGATTTATGTTATAATAATATTCATATTGTGACTATTTTATGTGAAAAAATAAAGGGTAAAAATATCCTCGGTATTTTTTAAAACGTTGTTTTAATTCGCCTTCAATTATGTTTTTTTCTTCCCGATATTTGTGAAATAAACAAGTTAGGCATGAATATACTGATGATTGGTACTGGAAATGTTGCGACTGTATTATCGAGGATGTTTTTTCATCAAGGTATAAAGTTATCCCATGTTGCCGGCAGAAATGAATCAAAGGCGGCCAGCATTGCCAATGAATCCGGAGCCAGCTTTTCATCACTTGATCAAATTCCTTCAATTTCTTTTGACCTTGCAATACTGGCATTGTCGGATGAGTATTTATTGAGAGAAGCCCACTCATTGCCAATTGCTGATATTCCGGTGGTACACACCGCAGGATCAGTATCTATGAATGTTTTGAAACCACTTACCAAAAATTATGGCGTGTTATATCCTTTGCAAAGTTTAAGGAGAGAAATGCCCCATATTCCTCCGGTTCCATTTTTGATTGATGCCAATAGCGATACTTTATTAGAATTTTTGAATACATTGGCGTTGAAAATCTCTCCGAAAGTGATGCGTGCCGATGATGAAACCAGAATAAAGTTGCATTTGGCTGCTGTTTGGGTTTCAAATTTCACCAATCACTTATACGCACTGGCGCATGATTATTGTCAATCAGAGCAATTACCGTTTGAAATCTTAAATCCCCTTATTCAGGAAACGTCTACTCGAATTGAAATGCATAATCCATCACAAGTTCAAACCGGTCCGGCTGCCAGGGGTGATGTCCAAACCATGGAAAAGCATCTGGAAATGCTCAAAGATTTTCCCGAAATGAAGGCGCTGTACATTAAATTATCAGACAGTATCATTTCACTCAAAAAAATTAATTGTTGATTATTTGAACAATTTTCTGCTTTACAAGTTTTACGATAAAAAGAAAAATGGCTTGAGTACTATCGAAAATTTATTTTTTCCAGTCGTTTCCTTGTAGTTTTGCAACCCGAACATCATTATATGTACAACATCACATTTCAATTTGAGCAAAAAGGTTTAGAGCCCATTACCATCGAAAATGCATCTCCGGATCATTCCATTTTAGAAGTTGCTTTATTGAACAATATTGAATTGCACCACAATTGCGGAGGCGTTTGCGCTTGCAGCACCTGTCATCTCTATATAGAAAAAGGAGAGCAATATGTCGAAGAATTGTCCGACAAAGAAGAGGATTTCATCGATCGCGCAGTAAACCCGCGCCTGAATTCCCGTTTGGGTTGTCAGTGTGTATTGTTGCAGGGTACCGGCGATATTGTGGTTACATTACCTGATCAAACTCAATTTTTAGGAGAATAAAAATAGCACCATGACATTTGAACCACCTATTCACTGGAACGATTACGAAGACATCGCTTTGAAATTGTACGAAAGATTTGGCGATGATTTTGGTGAAAGCCAGATTTATCGTATTCGTTTCACCGACCTGCATAAATGGGTGTTGGAAATTCCTAACTTTGCCGGAAAGCCCGAAGAAAGCAACGAAGGACATTTGGAAATGATACAAAGCTCCTGGGTGTACGAATGGCGTGACGGGCAGAAATAACCTTGAACCTTTTGAACTTTACTCATGAACATCCTCTCTTCTTTCAAATCCATCAAACTCATCGCATTGGATGTAGATGGAGTTCTGACAGATGGGAAATTACTGCTCCTGCCTGATTTTGAGTATGGTCGCAGCATGAACATAAAAGACGGATACGCCATTCAGCTGGCTATAAAAAAAGGCTATCATTTGATGGTGATTTCTGGTGCGAGTCATGATAATGCCATCGAGCATCGCTTAAAAAAATTAGGACTTACCGAACTGCATATGGGGGTGTCTGATAAATCATCTTTACTAGAAAAAGCTATCGCTAAACTTGGGTTGCAAAAAAATCAAGTTTTATTTATGGGAGATGATATCCCCGATATGTCTGCATTAAAAACAGCAGGATTGGCCTGCTGTCCATCAGATGCTGCTCAAGATGTAAAAGAAATATGTTCCTACATTTCTCATTTGTCTGGTGGTATGGGATGTGTGCGTGATGTGATAGAGAAGGTGCTTCGCTTGAATAATCACTGGGATATCAATTCAGAAATCAGCGCTAAATAATTATCAATTTTTAAATGAAATCCATCATTGCTTTTTTCAGAATCATCAGATGGACTAATTTGTTATTCATCATAATAACTCAGTCGTTTTTTTACAGAGTCGTATTTTATTCACTTTTGCCAGAAGGCACCCACTTTCAGTTTGCTCACTATAATTTCTGGTTTAACTGTCTGCTTTTCGCTTCGGTATTGATTGCTGCAGCCGGATATATTATCAATGATTATTTTGATGTTCAAATAGATCTTGTAAATAAGCCAGATCGGGTTTTTATTGACAAATCAATCAAACGGAGATGGGCTATTGTATGGCACGCAAATTTATCTTTGATTGGACTATTGCTAAGCTGGCTTGTTAGTAGAAGGACAGGAATACAAACGATACTATTGGGTAATTTATTTTCAGTTTTTGGTCTTTGGTTTTATTCAACTTATTTAAAGAAAAAATTACTCATTGGAAATTTCATGATAGCCTTGCTAACTGCATGGTCGATTGCGGTGATTTATTTTTTCGCCGGAGGGCATTTGTTTAATTATAAGTATCAATTCGACTTCAATATAAACCATTGGGTAAAGATTACTGCACTATATACTGTTTTTGCATTTATTCTAACATTGGTAAGAGAGGTCGTCAAAGATTTGGAAGATATGCCTGGGGATATGGCTCATGGATGTACAACCATGCCAATCGTTTGGGGAGTTAGGGTCTCAAAAATATTTGCAGGAGTTTGGTTGCTTGTATCAATTTTTGCATTGGCCGGCTTATCTCTTTATTTTATCCAAAAAGCATGGTGGGGTGTAGCTTTCTATACTTCTGTATTATTGGTTGTTCCAATGGTTTGGATTTTGATTAATTTGCGAAAGGCATCAAACCCCAATGATTACAGGAATGTAAGTTTTTGGCTCAAAATTATCATGGCAATAGGAATTATGTCCATGCTGTTTTTTTTAAACAAGTAAATTAACATTTGAACAGTCAAGTGGTTTTTGCTTTTTTAATTTTTCTTTTGAATTTTTACTTTTGAATTATAATATGCGCCCTATCATCTTAGCTTCACAATCACCTCGCCGAAAGCAGCTTCTTGAATGGGCTGAAGTGCCTTTTGAAATCATCGTAAGCGATTCTGATGAAACGTACCCCGAGGATTTAACTGCACGTGAGATAGCCATCCACATCGCCATTCAAAAAGCAATTATAATCAGGCAGAAATTCAATCCACAAAAACCCATATTGGCGGCAGATACCATCGTTGTTTGCGAAGGTAATATTTTGGGAAAACCTTCTGACGAAGTAGATGCATTTAGGATGATAAAAATGTTGTCCGGAAAAACACATCAGGTTATCACCGGTGTTTGCCTTTTACATAAAGGAGAAACGCATTCGTTTTCTGATGAAACAAAAGTGACCTTTCATTCACTCTCTGATGAGCAAATTCATTTTTATATTCAAAAGTACAAGCCATTTGATAAGGCAGGAGCATACGCCATTCAAGAATGGATAGGCGTTATTGGTATTCACTCAATAGAGGGTGATTTTTACAATGTGATGGGACTGCCGGTAAGCAGGGTAGTGCAAGTATTAAAAAATTTGTCTGAGCAATAAGCATTTGATGACAGGATCAATTATCTAATCTCAATCATCATTCCGTATTATAATTTTTGTAAAATCTTCGGTTGAAAATTAATTACCAATATAGTTTCGGTAATTTCTGTTAATACTCAACCATCTCAATTTGAGAACGCCAAAAATACCCTCCTGAATAATCCCTTTGGTCATTTTACTTGCTCCTGCTTTTCGGTCCGTAAATGTGATGGGTACTTCCTTTATTTGAAAGCCCAGTTTCCAGGCACTGAATTTCATTTCAATTTGAAAGGCGTAACCAATAAACTGTATTTTATTGAGATTGATTTTTTCAAGTACTTCTCTTCTGTAACATACAAATCCTGCTGTGGGATCTTTCACTGGCATCCATGTAATGAACTGTGTATATAGCGATGCGCCCCTGGATAAGAAAATTCTGTTACCTGGCCAATTGTCAACAGCGCCACCTTTGATATATCTTGATCCAACTGCGACACCTGCGCCATTCATACATGCTTCGTGTAGTCTTACCAAGTCAGCGGGATTATGAGAAAAATCTGCATCCATTTCAAAGATGAACTGGTAACTTCTTTCCAAAGCCCATTTGAATCCATGGATGTATGCGGTGCCTAGACCTAGTTTGCCTTTTCTCTCCTCAAGAAATAATTGTCCGGGATAAGAGGGCATAATGGAACGTACGATATTGGCTGTTCCGTCGGGTGAGCCATCATCAATGATCAGCACATGAAAACCGTATTGAAGATTCATGACTGCTTCAATGATTGCCTGTGCATTTTCTTTCTCGTTGTAAGTTGGTATGATGACTAATTTGTCCAAATGTTAAATGATGTGACAGTTTTATTTTGAATTTGATTTTAACATAGACCGGTTAAATATTTCTGTGAGTTTTAATTTTGTATGCATCGGAAAGTCACCTTTCATCATCCAGTCATAGTATTGGGGTTCTTGTTTCAGAACTTCAGAAACGGAACGTCCCTTGTATTTCCCAAAATTAAAAATTTCAATTCCTTTTTCATCAAAGGAAAATCGTCTGGCATAATCAACGATTTTTTCTTCTCCAATATGAGCCAAGATGGACTCAACAGAATTTCCAAGTTGATCATATCGTTGCATTTGAGCCTGTAAAACATCTATGGTAGCTGAAATGTCCGCCTCTGCGCTGTGAGCATTCTCTAAATTTTTTTGACAATAGAATTTGTAAGCAGCAGTCAATGTTCGAGGTTCCATCGAATAAAAAATATGCTGTACATCCACCATTTTTCTTTTGGATAAATCAACCTCAACACCACTTCTCAAAAATTCTTCCATCAACATGGGAATATCAAATCGATTGCTGTTGTATCCGCCTAAATCACATTCGTCTATGAACTGTTTTATTTCATTGGCTACTTGTTTAAAGGTAGGTGCGTCTTTGACCATTTCATTGGTGATTCCATGAACATCTGAAGATGCTTGAGGGATACTCATTTCGGGATTAATGATCTTTCTTTTTGATTGTCTCGTTTCGTCAGGCAATAATTTGATGATGGCGATTTCAACGATTCGGTCAGAGGATAGGTTTAAACCGGTGGTTTCCAGATCTATGAATGCAATGGGGCGGTTAAGCGATAACATAAGGGATTGATTCTGTAATATTTAACTGCAATATAATCAATTTGGTAATGATTTGTTATTTTAAAAAGAAGAACAAAGCGAGTACTACATCAAAAAGTTGTTATTATCATCCAATCATTATATATTTGTGGTTCAGGATTTGAATCGGATACAAATAAATAAAGTTTTCTGAAAAAATCCTGAATCATCAAACTACACAAAATGAAAAAAACAATTCTTTTTTTGCTGATGCTTAGTGTAAGTTTAGCTATTTTCTCCGGTTGCGGTTACAGCCGTAAATCAGGTTGTCCAATGCAGGATAATCTTATGCATTAATCTATCTCTTTTCTACAATGATCAACTGGATGAATTTGGATTCATCGGAATCCTTATCCGCAGCAGAGCAGCAATCTCATAACCGTCCACAAGTTATTTTTAAACATAGCACAAGGTGCTCAATCAGTGTTATGGCAAAATCCCGACTCGATAAGAGCCATGCGCCTGATTACATTGATTTCCATTATTTGGACTTACTGAACTATAGAGAAATTTCCAATCAAATTGCCGAGCGATTTCATGTACATCATGAATCACCGCAAATTTTACTGATAAAAAATGGGGAATGTATATATGCCGAGAGTCATAATGCCATTTCAATGGAAGAAATTATCGATCAGGCCAACTGATCATCCGCAATAAAAAACCGCCTTTTAGGCGGTTTTTTATTGCGGTATGGTATTGATTAAAATTGTTCCAGCTTGCTGAAGAAAAAGTCTCCTTCAATCAAAGCATTATCATCGCTGTCGCTTCCGTGAATAGCATTTTCTCCGATAGAAGCAGCATATTTTTTACGGATGGTTCCCTCTTCAGCTTGGGCAGGATTGGTTGCGCCAATGAGTTTACGAAAATCTTCGACCGCATTATCTTTTTCCAAAATAGCGGCTGTAATCGGTCCGCGACTCATGAAATCGACTAATTCTCCATAAAAAGGACGCTCTTTGTGCACAGCATAAAATTGTCCGGCTTTTTCTTTGCTCAAATGAGTCATTTTCATTGCTACGATGCGAAATCCGGCTTTGTTGATCATCTCTAAAATACCTCCGGTGTGTCCATTCTCTGTGGCATCCGGTTTAATCATTGTAAAAGTTCTGTTACTCATGTTTTCTTAATTTGGGCGCAAAGATAAAGGCTTCTGTCTATTTGCAGAAGAATAATCAAAATCTTGTACCTTTACTCCCTGAAATCATGCAACCAATCAGCGGGATTTTTCCCGAACTCAATAATCCAAAAAAAATTGTAATTACCATGCATCAAAAGCCTGATGGCGATGCCATGGGCTCCACTCTTGCATTATTTCATTTTCTCATACAATTTGGTCATCAAGTTCAGGTTATTTCCCCAACAAGCTGGGCCAATTTTCTTAACTGGATGCCGGGCTGTGAATTGGTATTGGATTATGAAAATGCAACCGAAAAAGCCAATGTGTTCTTAAAGGAAGCAGCATGGATTTTTTGTCTTGATTTCAACACGCTGGTGCGCACCAAGAAAATGGAAGAGCTTATTAAGAATGCATCTGCAGAAAAAATATTAATTGACCATCATCAACAACCACAAACAGAAGTTTTTGCTTACGGAGTCAGCGATACCGGAAAAAGTTCTACCTGCGAAATGATTTATGATTTTATTCAACAATCTGGCTATGCAAATAAGTTTAATGATGCAATAAGGCAATGCTTGTACGCAGGAGTGATGACAGATACCGGTTCATTCCGATTTCCATCAACTTCAGCATCTGTTCACTTAATGGTCGCTGATTTTTTATCAAATGGTTTGCAACACAGCATCATACACGAACATCTTTTTGATCAGTTCTCTGAAAACCGTTTACGTTTTTTTGGAAATGTGATGCTGAACAGGATGGAAGTTTTTTATGAATACAATACCGCACTTATTGCCATTCCTCAGCAAGACCTTATTAAATATGATATTAAAACCGGCGATACGGAGGGGTTGGTAAATTACCCTTTGAGTATAGAAGGTATCAAGATGGCTGCCATCATCATCGACAGGGGAGAAGAAAGAAAATGGTCTTTTAGAAGCAAGGGTAATTTTGATGTGAATACCTTTGCAAGGATGCATTTCAACGGGGGTGGGCATTTCAATGCGGCGGGTGGTTTCAGTAAAGACAGTTTTGCAAATACCGTAGATGAATTCAAAAAAGTGCTTCCTTTATATCGGGATCAATTGACCAGTTATACATTTTAAATATTAAACTATGCTAAGAAAAACAAGTTTGATTCTTTTTACCGGACTATTATTCGCATCCTGCTCTCAGGATTTTGAAAGAGGGGAAAAAGGTCTGGAGTACAAAATCATTTCCGATGGGAAGGGAGCAACAATCAAAAACGGCAATTTCATGCAAATGCATATTGCTCAGATTATCCAACTGAAAAACGGAAAAGATTCTGTTTTGAGTGATACCCGAACCGGTTTAGGACCTGCTTTTGATTTATTTGATTCCAGTAACGTTCCACCTGAATATTATAAAATAGTAAAAAAATTAAGGAAGGGAGACAGCTTGACCATCAGAATCCTGAATGATACGCTGATGAATCGTAACAAAGGGAACATGCCCGCTTTTTTTACAAAAGGAAAATATTTTTTTACAACGGTTAAGCTTTTGGATATCTATAAAAATGAAGCAGATGCCAATGCGGCTCGTACAGAAGAAATGTCAAAAATCCGTAAAAAAGATTCGATTGAAAGCATAGCAATCATGGCAAAAGATGATAAAACATTACAGCAGTATTTTAAGAAAAATAACATAAAGGTTCAAAAGGCTCCAAAAGGAACTTATGTTGAAATTCTTCAACGAGGAGATGGTGCTCCTGTTGACACTAGTGTGGTAGCAGTCGTTAACTATACTGGGAAAACGATGGATGGTAAAGTTTTTGACAGTAACACAGATCCTACCTTTGAACATAATGAGCCATTTCAAGTAAATATGACCAATGATTCATATCTTGGGGCTCAGGTTATAAAGGGTTGGACAGATGGTATGCTATTGATGAATAAGGGGGCAAAAGCGAAATTTTATATCCCCTCTCCATTGGCATATGGGAAAAATGGTGCAGGTGAAAAAATTAAACCAAATAGTATTCTGATATTTGATATCGAAGTTATAGACCTGCTTAGTAAGGAAAAAGTGAAAGCCGATCTTGAAAATAAGCGTAAGGAATTCATGGCAAAGCAAAAACGTTTTACAGATAGTTTGGAGCAAGTTCAAAGGTTGGATTCTATAAAGAATGCAACAAAAAAAGATAAATAATTATTAATTGTTAACTATCGGGCGCTCCTTTGGAGCGCCCTTTTTTATACGCTTCAAATAATGTAATGGTTTCGCGAGCCTCTTTTACATCATGTACCCTCAAAATATTGGCTCCGTTCATGAGTGCCGCCATGTTACAGGCTGTAGTGCCGTTCAACGCTTGCTTGGAATCTACTCCAAGTGTTTTCCATATCATTCCTTTTCTTGATAAACCTGCCAGTAATGGTTTTTTGCAAATTTGTAAAGAGGCAAATCCGTGCAATAACTCAAAATTATGTTCGGTTGTCTTGCCAAAACCAAAACCTGGATCCAATACTAAATCTTGAATGCCCGCTCTCTTACAACACTCGATGCGTTCTTTGAAGAAATCAATGATCTCTCCAATCACATTTTGATATTGTGGGCTGTTCTGCATTGTTTCGGGGCTGCCTTGCATGTGCATACATATATATGGCACATCTCCCATTTTTGCAACTGTTGAGATCATGTGTTCGTCCATTTTACCTGCACTAATATCATTTATTATATGAACTCCTGATTCAACTGCCATTTTTGCTACTGCGGAGTGATAGGTATCTACGGATAATAAAAGTTTCGGAAATAGATTGCTGATTTTTTGAATAACCGGAATAACACGATCCATTTCCTCGTCTGCTGAAATCCTCGTACTCCCCGGCCGGGTACTTTGACCTCCAATATCAATGATGTCAACCCTTTCATCAATCATCTCTTGAACATGACTTATCAAAATCTCCTCATTGAGATACTTTCCTCCATCATAAAATGAGTCTGGCGTAACATTCAAAATACCCATAATCAATGGGCGTTCCATTGTCAGTAATTTTCCACGGCAGTTTAAGGTGTACATATGCTTCTTAGAATGTTGCAAATTACAGAATATCGAGATTGGGTGTTAACTTCATCGCGCTAAGTTTTACATATCATTTATCAGGATTTATTTATTTTTGTAAACACATGAATACCTCAGAACAATACGATCTCGCAGTAGCCTCCTGTAGAGATATTTTTTTAAAAAAAGTAGCTGATTACGGCACTTCGTGGCGTGTATATCGAACCATTTCGGTAGTTGATCAGATTTATATTAAAGCCAGACGGGTAAAAACCATACAGGACAAACAGGAGCAACGCGTTTCCGACGGCATTCTTTCCGAATTTCAGGGGATATTGAATTACGCCGTAATCGGGCTTATTCAGTTGGAATTAAATAATGATGAAGTGGAGGATTTGCCGGTAGACAAAGTATCTGTTTTGTATGACAAACAAATAGCTTTAGCAAAAGCATTAATGCAAAATAAGAATCATGATTATGGCGAAGCATGGAGGGAAATGAGTCAGGAAAGTTTTATTGATCTCACCTTGTCTAAATTATTGCGCATCAAACAAATTCTTAGTAATGATGGTAACACTTTAATCAGCGAAGGAATTGATGCTAACTTTTTTGATATTTTGAACTATGCGGCTTTTGGATTGATTTTAATGTATGAAGGGTTGCATGCAGGGTAAGTTAATTGTCTCAGAATGGATAGATATTTTAAATTTTGATTTTTGTATTTGTCCCCGATGCTTCATTTCATGCGTTTAAAAAATTATAACTTTTGACATTTTACTAGTGAATTATGAATTTTAAAAAACATCTTCCGCTCATCATCCAAATCATCATCTCAGCATTGTTTTTACTGTCAGCTGTTGCAAAATCTTTTCCTATATGGGCTTTTGAGAAACAGCTGGTCGATTTGGGTATTGTAGACTGGTGTATTGCGCCCTATTTATCACGTTTGATCATTGCATTGGAATTGGCTATTGCCATTGCCATTTTGCAAAAAAATTATCTAAAAACATTTGTGATACCCGTTACCATTGCCTTGCTTGCCGCATTTTGTATTCATCTGGGTATTCAAATGGTGCAGCATGGTGCAATGAATGGTAATTGCGGCTGTTTTGGACAATTGATACCAATGACTCCGTTGGAGGCTTTTATCAAAAATATTCTTACAATAGGCTTGTTGATTTTTCTTTACTTAAAAGTATCTGAAAAGCCAAAGGGGGAGAACAAATGGATTGTCATTCTGTTCATTTATTTTTTATCGGCATTTTTAATGTTTTTTATTTTTCCATTTTGTCCCTGCAAAGCGGAAATAAAGTCAGATACAAATCCGGTAGTTATAACAGATACGACCAAACCAATAATCATTGATTCTGCTCCGGTTGTTACAGTAAAAGACACGACATCAAAGAAAATCAACATTGCAAACAAAGACAGCGCTACAAAAAAAATAATAGCCAAAAAAGACAGCTCTGTGCCTGCTGTTAAAATTCCTGAACCGGTAATGACTCGATCCAAGTTTTCATCTTACTCGGATTTCAATGGTAAAAAAGTAAATCTGGATGAGGGTAAAAAAATTGTATGTCTGTTTGTTCCGGGTTGTGATCATTGCAGAGATGCAGCCAAGGAAATCGTAAAAGAGATGAAATCTCATAATTTGCCCCCCATTTATGTTTTGTTTATGAATGAAGAAACATTCAAAATTCCTGAATTTTTCAAAGAGATAAACAAGGCTTTCCCCTATACCGTACTTGATAACATACCAGAATTTTTCAAATTGCTTGGTAACGGCGCAACCACTCCCGGGGTAAACTACCTTTGGAACGGCAATATCATTCGTTCTTATGAAGGTTTGGAAGCTCATAAATTTAATGTGGCTGATATGATAAAGGCTATAGAATCCAATACATTGAAATAATACATTTGCATGTATCATCTATTCCGCACTTTATTTAAGGCCTTGCTTACTTTATTTAGTGTGGTAATCTTGATTTTTATTTTATTTCAATGGTTCGGCAATCCTGAGAAATCTATTATAGGTCAAACGGGAGATGCAAAAACAATTCAACAAATACGCCACAGTTTTCACCTGGATGAGCCGGTATGGAAAAGATGTGTACGGTATCTTAATGATCTTTCACCCATAAGTGTCTATTCAAAATCGGAAATAGAGGAAAAGAAAATCAATGGATTATTTTGGGGTGGTGAAAAAAAATGGGGTATTAAATGGCCTTATTTAGGTTCCAGTTTTTTAACTAAGAAAAAAGTAAGTACACTTTTGATGGAAGTATTTCCTGCCACTTTGTTACTTGCATCCATAGCCATGCTCATAGCCCTGGTGTTTGGTATTTCCATGGGCATATTGTGCGGTTATTATAAAGACAGATTATGGGACAGGATTTTCACTATTGTAAGTACATTGGGAATATCAGCGCCTTCATTTTTCATGGCATTACTAATTGCATATATTTTCGGGTTTGTATTACATGCCTATACAGGGCTGGATATAACCGGAAGTATGTATGAATTAAATGAACTTACAGGTAAGCGCGACATAAACTGGTCACATTTAATTCTTCCTGCCGTTACATTAGGCATCAGACCAATGTCTGTAGTTACTCAACTTACCAGAACTACGCTTATTGATGTTATGCAGCAAGATTATATTCGAACTGCCAGGGCAAAAGGATGTAGTGAAAAGCAAGTTGTATTTAAACATGCATTTCCCAATATCATCGGACCTGTAATTGTAACTATGACAGGTTGGTTTGCTGAATTGCTTGCAGGCGCATTTTTTGTTGAATATATATTTGGATGGAATGGTATGGGCAGAGTGACAGTTAACGCATTGGATAAAATGGATTTCCCAGTTGTAATGGGTGCGGTTCTTTTCAGTGCCTCTATTTTTATTTTTATCAATTTTATTACGGATGTGCTTATCCGAAGAGTTGATTCACGTATTGTTGCTTCATAATCCTTCTTCTTTTGCATTTATTTCACAAGTCAAGCTTGATTACGGCACAGAATTTGAAAGTAAAATGACAGTGATCAGGGAGTGGAATAAATCCAATCATTCACAAGGACAGGTATAATATCTAATTATGACATTAATCATTTGTTATAATTAGATATAAACTGTTCCAATGAAAAGCAACATCTTTTATCAAATAAAAACCCTATGAAAAAACCAATCCTTTGGCATGCATGCCTTTTAATGGCAGGCACATGCCTATCATTTGTCTCAATGGCCCGCGTCTATTATGTAAGCAGCTCCTTTTTAGGTGCAACATCCAATGGAAACCTATCCACTCCCTGGAAATCACTATCGGTTGTTCAATCCAATATGAGTTTGATCAACCCAGGAGATACCGTTTCATTCAAATGTGGAGATTCATTTGCCGGTACGCTCACTTTAAGTCGATCAGGTACCAATACAGCACCAATTGTATTTAATAGTTATGGTAGTGGTAATAAGCCGATTTTTTCAGGTACCGGATCTACGATTAGTTATCTGATTTATTTGTACAATCGTAACTACATCACATTCGACGGTTTTGAAATTACGGATCCGGGATTGAGTCTTACTGACCGATGGCAATCTTCCAGAATTCAAAGGGCATTTGGATTTGATGGAACCTCAACAGGTAACAAAATAATAAACTGTACCATCAGTTTGGTTGGTATAGGCGCCTATTGGGTGGGACCTGGAAATACGATGGATCGTTGCGATATTGGAAATTTAAGAATGGTCGTAAATAATTCGGGAGGTAACAACGATTATGGTGCCAATCCGGTTGTTATTTCAAGTGCAAATAATACCATCACATCCAATAATTTTCACGATTGCTGGGCTAACAGTTATGATTATATGTATGATGGAGGCGCAGTTGAGTTTTATGGTAGTGGGGCTTCCAATAACTTCATTGCATATAATACCTTTAATGATTGTAATGGTGTGGTGGAAAATGGCTCCGGAAACGGAGGAACAATAGAAAATAATTTGTTCTGTTATAATAAATTCATCAATAATGGGTCATTGTTTTACATCAATAATAGCGGGGCATATCTGGTTAGTGTAAAAAATATGCAGTTTTATAACAACGTCATTGTAGAAAATGCTGTAAATCGTTTGGCTGAATCAAATATGTGCAGTATGAGTACATCTGTTTCAACTGCAGGAATCGTAGTTTTTAAAAATAATGTCTTTCATCTGAGCTCAGGTGTTGATGTTGTACGTTCAGTTCAATGGACCGGAGGACAATTGGTTCATGAAAACAATGTATACAATCTTTCCAATAACAGTGTTTTGAATTTTTCATTAAACAGCAGTGAGGTAAGTACATCCCAAACACTGTGGACCAATACCAACAGCACAAATCCATTGTATTGGGATTATACGCCAGTTACTTCCGGATTATTAATCAATTTTGGACAGCCGTTGGGACTTAACCGTGATTTCATAGGGAATGCGATTTCAGGTAATCCGGATGCTGGCATCATTGAAAGATTGTCTTTATTGTCGGGTTTAGAGATAAAGCTGCTAGAAAAAAAAGATTTAAGCTGCAGAAATGCCAATGATGGTATGATTAGAGTAGGAGGCATTGGAGGCACAGAACCTTACACTTTTGCCTTGAACAATAATGCATTCAGTACTGATAGTATTTATAATAATTTGCCCGCGGGTGTTTATACCATAACCATTCGCGATGGTCGTGGACAAAAAAGCAGTTTGTCGGTAACCATAAAAAACAGCAAAACACGATGCAGTAGAAAGTCAACGGGATTGAGAACAAAAGAGATTATCAGAGGGTCTTTAGATGCCAAGGTGTATCCAAATCCAACACAGGGTCAATTTACTGTTGAAATAGAGAGTGACATTGACGAGCCAATATTTATATCAGTATTTGATGTCAATGGTAGTCTTATTTTCAGAGAAAACTACAAACCTCAGGTTAAATGTCAAATAGGTGGAGGGTTTCCTGCAGGATCTTATTTTATGCAAGTAACACAGGATGGGGTAAGTGAGTCTTTAAAATTAATTAAACAATAATCAATAGGCATTTTTATCGCCCCTCATCATTTTATAGAATGTCAGCCACATAATTTTAAGGTCTAAACCCAGGCTCCAATGCTCTATGTACCATAAATCATGTACTATTCTGGCTTTGAGTTGAGCGGGGTCTGAGATTTCACCTCTGCAACCATTAATTTGAGCCCATCCGGTAATGCCTGGTTTGACGTAGTGTCGAACCCGATAACTGCCAAATATGGTACTGTAGTCTTCTGTATGTTTTAGCATGTGTGGACGAGGACCTACGATACTCATGTGACCTAAAAATACGTTGATCAGTTGCGGAAATTCATCTAAGCTGCTGTGACGCAAAAATTTCCCCAATCGGGTAACTCTAGAATCGTTTTTGACCGCCTGTTTCTTATCTGCATGATCATTCAATTTCATTGTCCTGAATTTTAAACATTGAAATGTTCGATTGTCTGCTCCGGTTCTTTTTTGTCGAAAAAAAACAGAACCCCTGCTCTCCAATTTGATCAATAGGCCAATGATAGGAATCATCCACGATAAACAAAATATGATTAAAATGGAGCTAAATAAAATATCAAACATCCTTTTGAGTATTCTATTTAAAGGGAGCAACAGAGGTTCTTTTAATTCAGAGTAAACAGCTTGGGGATAATCATGGTTCAAATAAACAGGGTAGGGTAATGATTCGGCAAAACGATTTACCCAATGTAATCGAATCCCATGATTTCTACAATGCTGACTGAGATTAAAATGATTTCGAATTTCTGATGGAGTAAGTGTTGAATAAACCTCATGAATCTGGTTTTTTATGATTGATTGAAAATTTGCAAGACTCAAAGGATAAACAGGATTGTCAGTGATACTGACATTGGTACCCTTTTCAGCCATAATGGCCACAACATCCAGATTTAAATGATTTTCCCTTAAAAATGAGACAAGTTTTCTTGAGGTATCATTTAGACCTAAGACAATTATATTATGTATTCGTTTGCCTCTTTTTTTTAGACGAATACGGAATTGGTTGTAAACTAAACGACAACAAACAATCCATGATATGAAAAACAAGAGTGATTTTATTGTAGTATACCAATCATGCTTCCTTTGAAATAAAAAATAATTACAAGAAATCATTATTGTAATTATAAGTAATGATAGAGCGGTTTTTTGATAGAATTTATCAGGTGAGATTATTGTTGAAACATCGTATAATTTTGAATTAATGCCTGACAAAAACCATGTGACACCGAAATAAATCAAATAGGTGGCAACAGAAAATTTATTTAAACCAACACAGAAGTTTATCATTGGTGCAACACAGGCCAATATCACACCGATAAAATCAGTGATTATGATGACAAGTTGGATAGTTCCTGTAAAATATCGATTCATCCGACCAATTCATGACTGGGTTTGTTTCTTTGTAAATTCATTAATGCATCAATAATTCTTTCTGCTGATTTTCCATCCCATTTTTCAGGTATTTTTCCCTTTTTCCAAGAACCCATATACATCAATTCCATGGATGTTTTTATTTTGTCAAAATCATCTCCAATCAATTCATTAGTTCCCTCTATTACTGTTTCTGGTCTTTCTGTATTTTTTCTTAATGTGATACAGGGTATATTTAATACAGTCGCTTCCTCAGTAATGCCTCCGGAATCTGTGATGACACCGATTGTATTTTTAAGCAGGTAGATAAATTCAAAATACCCCTGGGGTTCCACCATTTTGATATTGGGATAAATCTTATTCAAATGCTCAATGCTCTTTTGTGTACGCGGATGAACAGGAAAAATAATGATGCCATTCTGAGATGCCTGATGTACAGAGTCCAATATTTTATTCAATCTCACTATATCATTAACATTAGATGGACGATGTAATGTAAGTAAATAATAATGCTTTTGGTTTAATTCCATTTCATCCCAAAAAGAGGGAGGTTTGATGTTTTTAATTTCGTATAATAAGGTATCTATCATAGTATTGCCGACAAAAAATATTTGGGTTTTGTCAACGCCATTCTTTAATAATAATTCACCGGAACCTTTTGATGTGGTAAAATAATAATCTGAAATCGAATCAGTTACCAGTCTGTTGATTTCTTCAGGCATACTTCTGTCAAACGATCTGATCCCAGCTTCAACATGAGCAAGCGTAATCTGTTGTTTTTTCGTTATGATAGAACATGCCATGGTGGAATTTACATCACCAACTACAATTACCATATCCGGTCTATATGAAATCAGTTCTTTTTCAAAAGCGCTCATGATGCACGCTGTTTGTTCTGCATCGCTTCCTCCGCCACATCCGAAACTGATTTCCGGTTTGGGTATTTGCAATTGTTCAAAAAAGCGATCGTTCATGACTAAGTCGTAATGCTGTCCTGTATGAATTAATCGGTAGGAAATACTAAATAATTCATATTTCTTTTTTTCTAAAGCACGTATGATTGGTGCTATTTTTATGAAATTGGGTCGTGCTCCAACAACTAAGGTTATTTTCATTATGCTGTTATTTCTGCAATTTTACGCTGGTCAAATTTTTGAATATGGGTTACTGTTTGATGAATATGTTTTTCATCTGATGATCCAAATAAAATGGAATGTATACCATCCATTGAACAAACATATTCTAATGCCTCTGTAGGATGTAAGGCGCCTGCAGCAAGTACCTGCATCGCTATAACCCTGGATCTGTTTTGAGCGAGTAATTCCTCATATTGATTTGCACCTCCTGCCATTCGATAACCGGCTTTGTTGATAGATGTGCATATGATTGGATTTTCTATCCCAACTCTTTCAAGCGTATCCAGAAGTTTTGGGAAATTCATTGTAATAAAACCTGCCTCTGCCTGATACCTGTCTTTGATGTATTCATGAAAACTCAGAAAAATCTGATCCATGCCCAGGCCAAGTAACAAATCTGTTATGACATTTTGTAAAAAAATAACGGGAGTTTTCATTTCTTTAAATGGAGCCATCTCTGCATCAATCAGCATTTGCATCATTGAAAGATAATCTTTCTGTAAAAGTGCTTTTCCACTCCTAAATATTCCGGAAAATAATTGTTCCGGAAAAAAATACTTTAATGCGCCTGCAATTCCTGATTCAGTTATGGCATTTACATATTTATGTGCATAAGGCATGCTGGGATAAATAATAATATTTTCAGACAACACAGGCTTTCTATTGATCAGTGAATTAATGCTTTTCATGCGTTCATGTGTTGTACACATAAAAGTATGAATACCGACATCTACTGTTTTTTCAAGTATTCGTACAATTGATTCATCTGTTGCAAACCTGATATTTAATGCTCTTGCCTTTTCGTCAGAAGCGTGTTGAATACCAAAAAACTGATTATCCCCAAAAATGATTCGTTCCATTGTTTCTGTTATGATGATTACGGATTCTGTGAATGACTTCGTCGGTCAAGGCTGCCTGCTCAAAATTATTAATCTCATTGAGCTTGTTTTTCTCTACGGATTCTATAAAATATTCCAATTGCAAGCTGTATTCTTCGCCCCTCAAAAAAAATGCAGGTTGTTTCGTCAAATGAACATGATTGATGATATTCCATCCTTTTCTGAAGGAATGATTGTCATTTGGTTGATTTAAAAACAATTTGACTTCAGTTGCATCTACAATTAATTTACCCTCAGTGCCCTGAATGGTCAATGAAGTGCTCATTTTACGATAACTGGGTTCGCTCCAATTTATCTGAAGCACACCGCTTATGTTGGATTTGGTTTCAAGTAATGCAAATACAGCATCCTCCACACCATCCGAATAAATTGATTTTAGCTGTGTTCCCTGCACTTCACGTACGGGAGAAATGATATAGGCAATCAAATCAAGTACATGCGATGCGTAATCCATCAAACAACCGCCTCCGTCATTAGGACGAAACCTCCAGGTACCTTGTTGTTTCTTTGTAACTACCGGTCCATATGCCTCTGCCATAAAGTGTACAGGTTTTCCTAAAATACCTTCTGCAACGATTTTCCTCGCTTCACGAAATGTACTGATAAAACGGTTATGATAACCAACCTGATTAACCACTCGGTATTTTTTAGCGAGATTAACCAATGATCTGCTGTGTTCCGGATTCATGGTTAAAGGTTTTTCAACAAAAACATGAATGCCCTGCTGAATCAACGTTTCAACCATTCCTGAATGAAATCTTGTTGGTACTGATACAATTACCGCCTCGGGCTCTTTTTCCTGTAATAACTCCTCATAATTGCTGTATACATCAAATGTCGAGTATTTTTTTAAAGGGTGAGTGATCCAGGATGATGTATCAGCCACACCTACCACTCTGGCATTATCCATACCTCCCAATATAGAGAGATGCGATATTCCCATTTTACCGATTCCAATAACTGCAACTTTCACCATGTTATGCGTATTCTAGAATTTTATGTTTGAACATATAAAAAGCTTCTTTACCTTTTTCTTTAAAAGTTATTCTCGATTGTTCGGAAATTCTATTGTTGAGGATATAATCAACTTTATCTGAAGTAAGTTGAGGTTCAAAAAACAATATTTTATACTCAATTAATAATTCGTCAACTTTTAACAGTTTACTCTGATAAACAGATACCGTTGGAATGCCCAATAATGCAAGTTCTCTGGTCATAGTACCACCTGCACCTATAAATAGCTTTCCTTTCTTTATTATTATGTCTATTGGCAATGGTTTTTCAGGAACAATGATATTTGTGCTGAGTTTTTTATAATGATTATTTTGTTGTTCATTTCTTGTAAGCACAACTATCTTGTGACGACTGCTCAAATTCAATATCAGATCATCCAGGAAATTGTTTTGAGCATTGTAATACTGTGCTGTCGACGGTTCCGGTCGAATATAGATTGTATCTCTTTGACTGATGTTTGATTTCCTTTCATACTGAAATCGCTCCATGTCGTCCCATAAATACATTCCTTCTTTTATACCCGGATAAACATAGGTGTGTTTCATTTTGTTTTTAAAGGGGAAAGATTCTGGAATAAGAATTTTAGATGCGAATAAAAAAGCAATTTTATTTCCTAGGGCATGTTCATTGTCATTTGTATATATGGATGGTATTCTCAATAAAGTTGCTACCATTGGAGAATGAAAACTACTCTGCGAAACAGCCAAATCAAGATTTTTATTTTTTAAATGTTTATATAGTTGAATCACTCTGACCGGATAGCCAATAATTTTATTCCTTATTTTTTTTCCGTAGTGAATCCCAACTGTTTCATATTTTAAGCCGTATTGTTCAAGCAAAGAAATAGTATTGGCCAATGGCCTTGCTGTGATTATTATTGTATGACCTTCATTTTCCAGCTGACGAATCAGCTTATAAAACATCAATACATGTGGTGAGTTTGATATGTCAAACCAGATTTTCATTGTTAAGATTACTTTTGAAAGTGATCAATGCAAGCAACATCCATGCCTGCGACCATCGCATATATGGGATTTTTATTTTGTAATTACTATAGGATCTGAAGTAGAAATATCCTCGTTCATCGTATAAATGATGTATGGATTTCCATAGAATATTTTCTGCGATGTCATATTCCTTTTTGGATTTGACTAATGTTGTAAGGCTTATTATTGCCTGCGCCATATTATGAGCATCAATTGGGTATGTTTTTTCCGGATAGTATCTAACTGTGCCGTTTGCCTCAACAAAGCTTTTCAAGAAGCAATCAAATCCTTTTTCTAATACTGGTTGCTGATTGGTATCACCTGTATTTGTGATATATTGGGCAAGGCTTACTAAAATATATCCTGTATGAAAACCATCTGCCCATTGATGATGAGGTGCAGATCCATAATTCCATAAACCGTCTGATAGTTGTTTGTTTGCTCCGAATTCGATCAGTTTTTTTGCACTTGATTTCCAGGTATCATTATTTTGATATTTATTTAATCTCGATAAAGTTGCTGCTACGAGGTATGATGCATTGTACACTTCAGAATAATCCTTCGGGGAATAAGAGATTGAAAAATATCCTTTTTCATATTCCCTTCGATGTAAATCCTTTAGAAAAAAATCAGCACTGCTAAAACAAAGTCGCAGTAATTCATCGTCTTTCAAAATTTCATAGGCATCCAGCAATGCAGTAACTACAAAAGCGGTGCAAACTGATGTGGGCGTATTTGCTTTTAAAAAAAATGATTTGGACTCCCAATCAAAAGGGTAACCCCAGCATGCTCCCTGATATCCATGTTGTTTGAGCTGTATGATTTCCTTGACCAGATATTTTATTTTGTCGAGTATTTTATCATCAGCTTGATACTTATGCCATTTGCAATAAACCATTAAAAAAATGGCAAAAGTTTTTGCATTGGGCAATGCTTTTATTCCTATACATTTTCTGAAATTGAATGGAGACCTTTTGTGAAATTGAATCCAAGCGAGTCTGCAAAGACGATTATTCCTTATCCATGGAATGGACCGAAACAATTTGCTCTGTAATCCATCATATGGATCATATCCAATAAAATGATGACTGTTACAGTAATTCTCCAATTCATTAATGATCCGATCTAATGGGATTAAGAACGTTTTATTGTTTTTTGTCAATAACATTTTTGATTACACTAAGATATTTACGTCTAAAAGTTTGATTTAAATTATTCGTATCTGTTTCTTTTTTTATTGATTTGTTATAACTGAAATAATATTGAATCCTATTTTTTAAGTCAGTCACATCATTGTTTTTAAACAAAATGGTTCCTATTGGCCTTCGGACCACATCTGAAGCAAAGACGGGTTTACCAAGATACAAAGCTTCACGAACCGTAATTGAATCTCCGTCTGTTCGGGTTGGACGCAATACTGCATCAGATAGTTCCATCAATCGTACAAATGAAATTTGACCATGAATAATTTTTATTGATTTATTTATTTTTGATAAATCATATTTATTTAAGTTGTTTTCATTTATTAAATCTGATATGACGAGTAATATCAGATAGGGTTGAGATTCTCTATAAAAATTATCGGCTAATGTGAATAAGATATCCAATCCATACACGTCTTTATTTTCAGTATATAATTTTGAAGCATTTGCTACAAGGATAATTTTACCATCTGTTTTATTAATTTGAACATATTGGGTAAGCCAATCAGGTAGTTTGGGTTCCAAATCAAATTCTGGTGGTAAAAAAGCAGGAATCACAATGCTTTTTTTTCCTAATTTATTTTTCTGTTTAAAAATATCATTGTTCACTAAAATCAATTGATTGGCAAACTGGAAGAGAAAATCCGTTACAAAGCCTATTTTTTGTGCTTTTGTGTTTCCAAATCCATGAATTGTAATGATTGTTTTTTTATTCAGTAATAATGATAGTATGATATGCAGCTTTGCAATGCTTCGATTCCCGGCATGTATATACCACAAGTCTGATGCATTTAAGATTTTCAGGTATTTGTGAATATTCCATTGTCTTATATTGTATACATTATCTTTTATTTCTTTTGAATAATCAATCAAATCAAAGTCAATATCATTTTTTAGTAATTGCATTAATCTTTGTACATGTATGCTGATGCCTCCAATTGGCGGTTGGATAGGAGAAATGATCAGCACCTTTAATTTTGACTTGAATTGATTCAATCAACTAAATGTTGGTTTGATGATGAGCCTATATTTTTTCCCTGGTTCCTGATAAAATTGATCTAATTCACAATGCCTGATATTAATGTTTATCTCCGTCCCAAGCATTCTCACCAAATTATTTCTGAGCTTCATTTGACTATCATCTGTAAATGATGTTGAAGTATGAACATGAACATCTATTTCATTTTTATTTTGCTGCAAGACTTGGGCCTGTTTTAATCCCTTGATACCTTTGAAAGCATGATCTACACATGCTACAGCTGATCCGTCCGGTAAATCAATGACATCACCAACACGACCTTGTATGGAAATAATGTCCGGATTAATAAGGTTTTTTAAAAAATCATTTGAATGTGTCTGAATACAATCGTCTACTCTATACCTGATTAGCGGAAAATAATAGTTATTCAATGCGGTTGTCACTAATTCATTTTGTCTGTATTCATTGATAGAGTAAAGTGGTAATGGTTTGTATTTCTTGAATTTATCTTCAGATAATGCTATACTTCGCTCTACATTTCCATACCAGTCAAATATTTTTGTTTGAAGGTAATTTTCGGCGTTGTTTCTTTGAAAGTCATACAACATCTCTGATGATGTGAATGTAAGAGGGATTTCTAATCGTAATTGATTTTTTTCAAGCAGTTGAACTAAACTATGTAGATAGCTTGGGAATGCCTCTATGGCTTTGGGTTTAAAATCAACTATTTTTTTGTAAATAGAATGAATGCTTTGGTCATTCAAATTGGGTCCTGATATAAAAAGAGTATTTGATATATTCTCTTTAATAAAAACATCATTCTTACCCAAAGCGCCTCTGATTGAAAGCAATGGTTCGCCTTGTTTAAATCCGTGAATTTCACGATATTGGTTGATATATGCCTTTTCGGTCATGATACTAAGCGGAGTTCGAAAAGTAGTAAGTGGGCTACCTTTTGTCCCGCTTGTATAGCCTTTGGTTCGAAGTAAATGAAATCCTTCATGTATAGGCAAAGTCGAATCAAGTAAAATTTGCTTGTCAATTTCAGGTAGAAGCTTTATGTCATTGATGTCCTTGATGGACTTTTCATGGATACCATGTTCTTGATACCAGTTACGATAAAATGGCGATTGTTTTATTACTCTTCTAAACAATCTTAAAAAAGCGTCGTTATATGCTTCAAGTAAAAATTCTTCACTGATTTCATAATAGTATTTAATATCTGATTCTATGGATCTAGTGATAAAGCTATTATTTATGAAATATTTCAAAATAGATTGCATGATATCTGCAATAGTAATTAAGGCATGTAAATAGTTTGATGATATTGATCAGAAACAAGGTGTTATTCATTAGTCTTTTTTAAAAAGTTGCTTTTAATGTAACTTAATTTCTCAAGTAGGAAATAGGGGAGTGTCGTATAAGAATTGAGTTTCAGGATGTTTCCTCCAAATCCCTTTTTAAATCTATTGATGCCTTCCATCTCTTGATCTACTTTGCCAACAGCGAATCCACCAAAATCATAGATATGGAATCCTTCATTTTTGAAAAATGAAATATCTTCTGCAGTTAGTAATTTATTTGCAGCAGCGATGACATTTTTATTTATGTTATCACAAAATCTGTTTGAAGCAGATGCAAGTAATCTTATATGATTTCTTTCTTTATTGAAAATATGACAATGGGCGCAGAGTATTTCGTCATTCAAAATTGCGATGCTGAAATAAGCATACTCCATGATTGACTCAAAAATGCTTTTGGATAACACAGGTAACTTTTTGTTTTTATGAAGTAACAAATAAACCGCATAGAATTCATGTACATAGTTTCCAAACTTGCAGTTTATATCCATTTCACCCGCTTTTTTGATATCTGACCTATAATTGTTTCTGAAATTCCTTTTTATTTCCTCGTTTGAATTGTTAGTTAGGTCAATATATAAAGTGGATTCGGCTCTTTTGATGGTAAATACAGGTTTTTTGATTGAGTTATCAAGGTGACGGTATTTTTTAAATGAGATCATGTTCCCGGCATTAGATTCAAACTCAAACAGTACATCTCTAACCGGGAAAACAGATATTTTATTTTTAATTATTGGCATGAAGTGATATTTGTTTGTAAAAATTATAAGTTTCTTTTGCTACAGTTTCACAGCTGAAACGATTCGAAGCATATTTTCGTGCATTGTCTTGTATCTGCAGTCTTACCTCATTATGCTCTTTTACAAATTGAACAGATTTAACCCAATCTTCCTTTTTATTGATGTTCAAAAGATATCCTATGTTATTATTATGTATTATTTCAGGAATGCCACCTGTATGATTTGCCAATATGATTTTTGCAGCAGCCAATCCTTCCAGTACAACCATTGGATATGATTCATGATATGATGGTACGATTAGTATATCTGTTTTTTTCAGCAATTTTATTTTTTCTTCTTCATTTATCCATCCATGAAAAGTTATTTTATCTTGAATATCAAGTTCTTTTATCTTGTCAAGCAATAATTTATAATAAGCCCGGTCAGACATGCCTCCTGCTATTTCCAAAGTAAATTCATGATCCTGTCGCGAAAGTGCATACAATAGTTCTATTGCATATAAGGCGTTTTTATTTGTATCCAATTGCCCGATAAACAACAGTTTAGATTCAAATTTCTTTTTTGGCTCAATGCTGAAGTAATTTGATTTGACTGCATTGGGGATGATTCTTTTATTTTTTATTCTTTCATTCAAATGTATATTATCTGAAAAATGTGAAAGGTGAATGATGTTGTCAATCATATATTTGACATTAATCAAATAATTCAATTTCCATTTGATTTTGTCTATTAATCGATGTTTGATCTTAGCTTCATAATTAGAAAAGCCATGTATGGTCTGGAAATATGGAGTTCTCTTTTTCAATAATAATTTACTGAACAAGAAGGCATTTCCCACCTGATAGTGAATGATATCCGGTTTTAATTTATTGACAGTATTTTTTAACTTGATCGTACTGAAGAAAATATAATTTAGCAAATGATATTTAAAGATTCCTTCACGCATATAAGTGATGTTGCAATTATTTGAAAATTCCACTTCCATTGTCGAACTGACTTTATTTGTAAACGTGATCACATGAATGTTGGCATCTTTGTTGTTTGAAAATCCCTCGAGTAATGAAATGACTGCAGCGTGCACACCACCTCTTATTTGATGAAGGTTTACCGGTAAATCAGGTACCAGCATCATGATCATGAATTTCTTTTCTCCCGATTCCATATAGTTTCATTTGTTTTGATAGATTTATTTCATACGATTCATCTGTAATTTCCTCTTGTAAATACCTGGATACATAAAGATCTTTACGGTAACGAATTATATCTCTTAATTTATTTTCAATACTTTCAACTGAAGGTTCACATAAAAAACCATTTAATCCATCATTGATGTACTCTTCAAAAGAGCCGATTCGGGTAGCGAGCACTGGTTTTTTAAATGCCTTTGCTGTCATCAAAACACCACTCTGCGAAGCTTCTCTATAAGGACAAACAAGAATTGATGCATGTTTGATAAGTTGTGATAAATCATTTGGTGAAATGTAATTATTGAAGCATTGAATTGAAGCAGGGAAATCTTTGTATTTATTGAATAACTTGTAACCATATACTTCTTTTCCTGCAATATGTAAATTCCAATCAGGAAATTCTTTTGTGATATTCTTGAAAGCTTCGATCAATATGTCAGTCCCCTTATAGTATGATATGCGTCCATAGAAAAGAATATATTTTTCTGAGATTTTGATTTTATTATCGGGTTCTATTTTTGTATATGTCGTATAGGGCAGCATTTTTAAAACTATATGCTCCTTTTTATTGTATTGTAAGGAAAATAACTTTCTGACATGCTCAGAATGAAAGACAAACTGATTTGTTTTCTTATAAAAAAAATAATTAGTCAAAATTTCTTTCCATGACTCTTCGCCCGGATGAGGTTTTGCATCATGGAGCGTAATGATGATATTACATTTTTTGTGAAGAGTAAGCAAGGGTATTGCACGCGATGAGATGGTATCAAAGTGAATGATATTTGGATTGATTTTCTTGATATACTTCTTCAGTAATGACGCTTCATGGTAGTTTTTTATACTCAAACTTCTATTGGAGGAAAAAAATGCAAACTTAGCTTCTGAAAGATTGGAAAAATAGGGAAGTAAAAACGTTTGATTCGTATTGGTAAGTACTTCGTCTGCATTTTCTAAGAAAGATGAATTTTTGTAGTTTGAAAGATCAATTATTGTAGAACATTTTGAGTATGGATTGATCTCTATTATCAAATAGATTTCGCAATGAAATTTAATCAATGAAATATTTTCAAGAACAATATCCAAAAAATGACTACTGGTGTAATAAACAATTTTCATTAAAATGAGGAGAATATGTCCGAATATGACTTTTTACATAAGAACATCCATGTCAAAACTCCAATAATAGTTACTGACCAAAAGAGCGGAAAAGCAATAGAATGATTAGTTGCTTTTACCAATAAATGAAAACAGAATATACCTATCGCTGTAATACCATATAACAATAAATTTGATAAAGCAAAGCTTTTTCGATATTTATTTAGAACAACTTCCTGAAAAACAATAAATACAATGAAAGATAAAAATAGACTATAAATTACTGCTGTAACTTCATGATAATATCGTAGGAAAATATATCCAAGTATGATAGTAGTACAGCATACCAGTAAATTTCCCCACAAGTCATATACCTCACCTCCACCAGCAACTAAATAACTTGCCTGCAGTTGAATGATGGGGTAGGGTAGCATGATCAAAAAAATATCCTTAGCATATTCTACCGCATTTATGTGATTGGTTCCAAACAGAAAATGTATGATTTGTTCTGCAAAAGCATGCATGAATGTATATGTCCCCGTACCAAACAATAACAAAAAGATAAATGAACCTCTATATAATTTATATAGAGAATGCATGTCTTTCTGTAATGATACAAACCTTGGATAAAGGGCATTTGAAACTACAACAGGTACCATATAAGTAATCGAAAACAATTTGAAAGCAATTTCATATTCTGTGACATCTTCAATGCTGAAATATTTTGAGATATAAAAACTTCCGGTACGCCAGTTAAGAATTGCCAAAAAACTGATGATTATAAATGTATGTTCAGTTTTAATGAGTTTCACCAATTTAAACAAATTCATTTTTTCAGATAATAATGTATCTAAAAAATTATGTGGATTCATATAGTACCTCCATGTAAATATCAAAACCAAGATTCTGAAAAAGGACACAAATACAAGTAGCTTTATTATTGTTATGTCAAAAAATAACAATAAACCTGCTACAACTAACTTGATGATTGAATCTGCCACCAACAATCGGTATGCAATTTTTTGCCTGTCTGTCCCAAATTGATGATAACGAACAGCATAAAAAACATTATCTATGAAAATATGTAATCCTAAAATATAGGAAAGGACATGAATTTCATTTTGATTGTATAATATGTGAGACGTGAAAACATTTATCAGCATAAAACATATTGAGGAAATGGTCATGAGCTGTAAAAATTCTGAAAGCACCTTCTTTTTATCGGAAGCATTTTTATAATTTCTTACATAACTATTCCCTATGCCCAAAGCAGCTATAGAGCTTAAAGTGGCATACAAAAAATTACCAATGATGTAATAACCCAAATTTGTCTTATCGTAGTGTCTGACTAATATGATGAAGAAAAAGCTGAAAAATATATTTTGCAGCAGATTGGAAATTATTCCTTCCATTCCATCAAGTATAATTTTCCTTTTAAAGCCTGAATACATATTAACTGATTGCTTCATTCGGTTTTTCGGTTTGGTACTTGAGCATCACAACAATACATCCAATAAAGAGCATCATACGTATATCACTGAATGAATAAACAGTATAAAATGCGATAAGCCAGGCAAGGAGCGATGAGAGATAAAATAGATACTCCTTTGTTTTATTGATGATCGATTTTCGGATTGCTGTATATAATATATTGATCAATAGTGCTGATAGGCAAAACAGTCCGAGTAATCCTGTTTCTGTCAGTAGTTTCAAATATCCGCTTTCCGGATGATCAAATACTACCCATTCTCCATTCCTCATCCAATGCTGGTCGGGATAGTAACGAGTCACATAGTCTGCATAATTACCAAACCCTATGCCAAGTAAAGGATGTTGCAAAAAAATACCAATGGCATTTTTCCAAACAGTCTGTCTGAAAAGGAAAGCTTCCTCTGCATCGGTTCCTCTGTTAAATAAAATGATTTTATCGCCATATTTATATATCATAAAGATTAGTAACGGCATAAGAATTAGAACAACATATTTCAAGAAACCTGGAAATCGAAAAACAAGAAATATCACAGAGACAGAGAATCCTAAAAAAGCTGACCTGGTGCCGGTAAGCATCAGTGCAACAATGCAGAAGATAAATAATAACCAATCTTGGACTCTACGATTACTATCATTTTCAATTGGTATGAGCATTAGAAAGCATCCTGAGGCCAAGAATTGAGCAAAAATTTGTGGGTCACTGTAAAACGAAGGATACCTGATGCCATCATCCGAAATTACATTTGGGTTCATTTGAGTGGAAAAATAGATTGACATTCCAAAAGAGATCTGTAACATCAATATAATCAAGGATACTATCAATATGCTTCTGATCAACTTCAGGAATCTGAAATAATACTCATGATATAAATGGAACATTGATAATACTTTAGAAGTAAAAAATATCATACAAGCCCACTGAATCAATTCGATCAGATTTTGAATGTTCCATGTTACTGCAGCAGTATACCAACCTGCAAGTATAATAATGAGAAAAATGATCAGAAGAAATGTTATAGCACTACTTTTACTTTTTCCAGATTTAACTTTGTTTTCCATGACTAGAAACAAAATTGTGAGATAAACGAATAAAGGGATATCTAAAATGGTAATGTGCAACAAAGGAAACCCAAATATTACCGTTTCTATATAAAGATGATTCGGAATATTTTGTGAAAATAATATTCTCATCATGTAAGCCAAGAACCAAATGGCTGCTAATCCCTGTAAAGCTAGGTTGCTCAATGAGGTCTGTTTTTTCGTTTAAACCATATGCCTGTCATGCGACAAATATTTTCGCTGAATGAAACATTTTCCAAAATGTCAAATCGAGGAATCAGAAACAAATCCGGCTTGAGGTCTTTTCTTACATATTTTGCAATGGTCGTAAATGCCATTTTGTATCCGGCATCTTTTACGAATTGTATTTCTCTTTTGCCGTAACAGCCATTGGGGTAAGAAAAATAATCAATAGTAGAATCTGTAATTTCTTCCAGTTGTTTTTTTGAATCAATAATTTCATTTTTTACAACTTTATCTGTACACATGGTAAGGATTGGATGGCTTATGGTATGACTTCCAACAATCACATTCTTCAACTTAAGTGTACTCACTTCGTTCGGTAACATCGCTTCGCGTTTTACAGATACAACCCTTTTGGCTTTCTCCAGAAATATCCTTCTTTCAGTATCTGGTATTTTCTTTAAATCTTTTACTGAATACCTGCCATAGTTTTTTTTTCTGGCATTTTCAATGTAGGACCACCAATATCTGTCTTGATTCAATACTGGTTCAGTAGGTATGAATATGGTTGTGTCTATTTTATTTGCATGTATTACAGGTATGAGCTGACTGTAATTTTCTTTCCATCCATCATCCAAACTTAAAAAAACAGCTTTTTTAGGGAAAGGAATTTTATCGGTGAGTATATCATACAGGATATCAGCGCTTATGAATTGAAATCCATTTCTTTTATACCATCGTACGACTTTCTTGAATAATCGTCGAGAAGGATTGTGGCTGTATACAGATAAAATGATCTTTCCTTCAGAAGCTTCTTTCAGCATGGTCCTCATTTGTTTACTGTTTCGCAGATAAACTGAATACATGTAAGCAAGGATGTTTCTTATGGTATATTTCATTTGTTTTATAGCCAGTAATAATATTTCTCGTAATTATATTTGTCAGATTTAATTCTTTTAGTCTCTTCATTAAACGGAATTTCAGTCAATTTTATACGCAAGGATTCAATGATATGTGTTTCGTTTCCAGTCGAGATGACTTTGTCATGATTATGATTCCCATTGAAAAAAAGATTTAATTTCTTTCTGTTGCTCTGATCATGGTGTAATTGTTCCATAATGTAAAATTTGTTGGACTTACATATTTTTTCAATCTGATCCATGTCTTTTGAATTTATCATTACCCTTTTTCCAAACCAGCAAAGAAAATGGTAGACATCGGAACATGTTTCAATTAATTTGCTCTTCAAATCATCCGATTTGACGAATACAAAACCATCGAAGCAATACCCAATTTCATAATTTGGTACCAATAAACTATTTTTTGGATTAGATTTTATTAGCCGTGGACAATAATGATCAATCCCATTATTTTTGCAAAAATTCGATACTCTTTTTTCCGAACCTCGCCGCACACAGGCAACCTGCCACATCATTTCTTTCATTATTCATACTATTTCAGTTAATCGAATCAAATTATGTTTTATCCATAGCCATAGTTGGACATGTAAGCAGATTGATAATAACCATAACCGCTCCCATAAGCTGCGAAACCGCGTTTCTTTAATCCGTTGAATACAATAAATGGATTTTGTAATGGATGGTTTTCCAGCAAACTGTCCAATCGCCTGAGCAAATGTTTGGGGGTATGATTATGACGGACCACATATAATACAGCATCGCATGACTCAGATATGGCATGGGCATCCGTCAGCATCAAAGCAGGTGGAGTATCAATGATGGTTATATCAAAATGTGCTTCACTCCATTTCAACAGTTCCTGCAAAGGTTGTCCGATCAAATCATCAAAAGAATCCACTTTCATTTTGCCTGCTGGCAAAATGGAAATCCCTGCAATAGATTCAGACTCAATCACACTATCCTGAATACTTTTATTTTTTCTGATTACTTCAACAAATCCGGGTTCATTTGCAAGTTCAGGAAGCCTTTTAATGAGTCCTGACTGATAAATATCGGCGTCTATGATGAGTACCTTTTGTCCGGATGCTGCCATGCAAAGTGCCATGTTCCAGGCAACATAACTTTTACCCTCTCCTGGAATACCTGAAGTGATTAGTATTTTCTTCAGAGATTTATTTGGATGCCTGTTTCTTAATGCAAGTCTGATCATCCTGAATTCTTCCGCTTCAAATGATCGTTTACTGAAATCAATCACCCCGGGATTTTGTTTTGTCTGATTGCTGATTTCTCCAATTACTGGAATCTCGGTCAAATTGGTAAGATCATCTCTGAATAGTATTCTAGGATTTAAATGCTCTCTGGAGTATACGATTGATGTGCTTAGTACTATAGCGAGCAAGAGGGCTGTCGAATAGGTTAGTAATGTATTTGGACTAACTTTTCTGAATGAGGAAGTTGCATCATTGATTAATTGAAAAGGAGTTAGGGTAGAAGCATATGATAATGCGGTTTCTTCTTTTTTTCGTAGTAAAAAGGCATACATCTCGTGATGAACCGCCTGGTCTCTCGATAATTCCAGTACTTTTCTTTCCTTCTCGGGCAAGCCACTGAGCAATGACTGGAACTGTGAATTGTTTGTGATGACATGATCTCTACCGGCGCTCAAATTTTTACGCATGCTGTTGATGTTACTCTTAATATCTGGTTTGATGCGATCAATTTGTTGTTTCAATGACAATAGCATCGGATTGTTATCCGGAACAGTTTTCCTCAGTCTTTCATACTCCAGTTCTTTATTGTTCAAGTCTGTCATTAGTTTTTGCAGATTAGGGTCATTAACGCCCATGGTAGACATCATCATGAATCTGTCGTTACCACCGGATTGATCCAAAGCCTGCGTGAGTTGATCTGCTACAGCCATTTGCATATTCAGTTTTACGAGTTCTTCATTATTGGATCTTACTCCTGAAAGATATGCCTCACTTTGTGCCGCGATATTGATTGCATTGTATTTTGTTTTATAATCCTCGATAGCGCGCTCAATGCTGTCTATATTTTTTGCTTCTGCATTCAATCGTTCGTCAATTAATTCAATCGTTTTTGTAGCCAATTGGTTTTTCTCCTCAGAAACAGTCTCGTGGTAGGATTCAATGATTTGATGAAGTATTTCTTTAGCGCAATCCGGAGATTCATCTCTGTAGGTGAGTCTGATGATGCTGGATTGTTTATTGGAAAAGGAGACATTTAGCCTACTCAACAACTCATGTTTTGCTTCATTCAATGTCGTAAATCTGATCCTATACTTTCTATTGGGTTTGTTGTTCAATAAAATCGTATCTAACTGAATTTTAAATCTGCCGTATGGAGTAATCATTAATTTGTCAGGTGTCATTGCAATTTTATCACTAAAAATGACTTGGTTCATCGATTTATTATAGCTTATGTTGAGCGTTGCTGATTTAGTGATTTCGTCAGGATAGGGAATGTCAATGACAAAAGGAGCATTTTTAAATAATAATTCATTTTGCAGATTATTTATACTGTAGAATTTGCAAGATAAATTCAGTTTTCTAACTACTTTTTCAAGCACTCTCTCAGATTGAATTACCTCCATTTCATTTTCAATCAGTTTTTTTGAGCCCAAACCGGTAAATGCCTCCATCATACGGGAGTCTTCGCTTCCTTTTTTTTCATCTTTTACCATGATGATTGCTGTGGCCTCATACATTGGTGTAGCATAGTTTAGATAAATAAAAGCCAAAAGCATCATTAAAATAACAATTCCAAGATAGAGAGGCCAATATGCGCCGTATTTATCAATCATACGCATGAATAAACTATCTTCATGTTCTGTAAATTGATTATTCTTATTTGTATTTTTCACTTGAATACTTGAGTTAAAATGATGGCAAAAAAAGAAAGACCACTTAAGGTTATGGCCAGGTATTGATCGAAGCCTGTGGAAGATGCAATTTTATGTCTGTTGGGTTCAACATACACAATGTCACCGGGTTGTAAATAATAATAGGGGGAATAAATAAAATTAGTGGCGTTCAAATTAATTCGCTTCAGCATTCTTTTTCCGAATTCTTCACGAATCAATAATACCTGTTTTTTCTTCCCGTAGATGGTGATATCTCCGGCCATACCCAAAGCTTTCAACAAAGAAATATTTTCATTGGGCACATTGATAACGGTTGGCTTTCCCACTTCACCAATAATTGTGACTTCATAATTTAAATATCGTATCGTGACAACCGGATCGGTGAGCAGTTGTCTTTGTTTCAGTAAATGTACTATCGTGTCGCGCAGATCCGTTTTGGTCAAGCCTGCTATATGCATGGTGCCCAATAATGGTAATTGAACGTTTCCATTGTTATCAACTAGATATCCACCTGCTTCCTGATGGCCGGATATGGTGGTGGTGACTGTTGCCATATCATTGGGAGAATTGAAAAGGGAAGAGGCTTCCTGATTCAAACTGCTGATGTGTATGCTAAGTAAATCGCTGGGTTGAATGGGTGATTCAAAATAATGGATGTTTTTTACAAAACTGGTGTCACCGGCATCTGCAAAATATAAGGCAGATCGAGATTGAACACAGGCCTGTGTTGAAACAATAAATAGAATGGCAGTTATTCGAAGTGTCATGTAATTTGAATCGATTGCAAAAATTCGGCAGTTTTGTTATTTAAAATAAAAAGTAACTCATTCGATTGTATGATTCAATTCATAGGAATCGCTTAATCTTCAATAGAATCTATATTCCTAATTTGTGTGCGAACTCAAATAGATTTTATATTCATATTTTTGCTGTCTAAAAAAACAATTTTATGAGAGAAGTATATATACTTTCTGCAGTAAGAACGCCGATGGGAAGCTTTGGAGGTTCACTGAAATCTTTTTCAGCAACACAATTAGGAGCTATCGCCATTAAAGGCGCTATGGATAAAGCAGGCGTAGATGCAAAGATGATAGACGAAGTGATTATGGGAAGTGTAATACAGGCCAATCTGGGTCAGGCCCCGGCACGACAAGCGGCCAAGTTTGCGGGATTGCCTGATTCGGTATGTTGTACAACCGTGAATAAAGTGTGTGCCAGTGGCATGAAAGCGATTGCACAGGCAGCACAAAGTATATTATTGGGCGATGCAGATACGGTGATTGCGGGAGGAATGGAAAGTATGAGCAATGTGCCTTTTTATGTGGATAGTTTGAGGTGGGGAAATAAATATGGCAACACATCATTGATAGATGGTCTTGCAAAAGACGGTCTTACGGATGTGTATGATGGAAAGGCCATGGGTAATGCTGCTGAAAAATGTGCAAGCGAATGCGGTATTACCCGTGAGCAGCAGGATGCCTTTGCCATTGAGAGTTACAAACGAAGCCAGGCGGCAGTACAGTCCGGAAAATTTGATAATGAAATAGTACCCGTGCCCATTCCGCAAAAAAAGGGGGATCCTATTTTATTTGCCAAAGATGAAGAACCCTTCAATGTAAAGTTTGAAAAAATTCCGGAACTCAAAGGAGCATTTATCAAAGACGGAACAGTAACAGCGGCAAATGCATCTACGATGAATGATGGAGCCGCGGCTTTGGTATTGATGAGCAAAGAAAAAGCGGATCAGCTGGGATTAAAACCTATTGCCAAAATAAAAGCTTATGCCGATGCGGAGCAAGCACCAGAATGGTTCACGACAACACCGGCATTGGCAGTACCTAAAGCGGTCGCAAAAGCGGGATTACAAATGAGCGATATTGGATACTGGGAGCTGAATGAAGCCTTTGCGGTAGTAGGCATTGAAAATACCAAACGCATGAATATAGATCCTGCCAAGGTTAATGTAAACGGGGGGGCGGTATCATTGGGACATCCGTTGGGATGCAGTGGCGCCCGCATCATCGTTACGCTTATTAATGTCCTGCATCAAAACGATGCACAGTATGGTGCTGCGGGAATCTGTAATGGGGGCGGGGGAGCGAGTGCGATGGTCATAGAGAAAGTTCAATAGGTTCAAAAGGTTAAATAGGTTCAAGAGGTTTTATAGCGTACTAAAAGTCAGAACGAGAATGAAAGCGAGAGCGATCATGAAGTTCTGACTTTTTTCTTCGCTCTCATGCTGTTTCTCGCTCTTAATTTATGCCTATTGTAGCTTATTCATAACCCAAAGTTTAATATGGTGGAATTTGACCACTTTAAAACGCAATCAGGTATCTCCTATTTAAATAATTTTAAGTACGTGTAGAAATTAATTCAACTGAGTTACATTTGTGTTTAATTATAAGTGTTCGTTATTGCTAATACTTCACATTAGAAATACGCTTGTTTATGAAAATATTATTCAGGATTACGTTTTTTTTCTGTTCCATTTTTGTAATAGAAATTGCAAAAGCCCAAAATGTGGGCATTGGCACCAATACACCAAACCCATCCGCTCAGTTGGATGTGAGTTCTACAAGTCGCGGTTTTCTACCTCCCCGCATGACTTTTGCCCAGCAATATTCCAATGAGTTTCAGGTGACAACGAATGCAGTACCAACGGTTACGACAACTGCCATCAGCTCCATCGCTAATACAACGGCTACGTCCGGTGGAAGCATAACGAGTGATGGAGGTGCCTCTGTCACCGCCCGAGGTGTATGCTGGAGCACGAGCACTAACCCTACTATTGCATTGAGCACTAAAACAACGAATGGCACAGGCTCTGGAACATTTACGAGTAGTATAACAGGGCTCATTGCCAATACTACCTACTACGTGCGTGCTTATGCTACGAATAACGTAGGTACTGTTTATGGCACACAGGTAAGCTTTACGACTACCAATAACAGTTTTGTGAATTTGCCAAGTGTAACGATAGGCACGCAGATATGGAGCAGTAAAAACTTAGATGTAAGAACCTACCGAAACGGCGACCCTATACCCCAAGTAACCGACCCCACTGCATGGTCTAATTTAACCACAGGTGCTTGGTGCTGGTATAATAATGATAGTGCAACTTATGCAGCTACGTATGGCAGATTGTACAACTGGTATGCAGTAAACGACCCCAGGGGCTTGGCGCCACAAGGGTGGCATGTTCCTACTAATTCTGAGTGGGACAAGATGACTAAATATCTTGATGCTTCAGTAGATACTACAGTATTTGATTGGACAGGAACTAACATAGGCACCCAATTAAAAAACACAACTGGATGGAAAAGTGGTGGTAATGGTACTAACAGCAGTGGGTTTGCCGGCATCCCCGGTGGCTTCCGTTTCGGCTGTGGCTCATTCATCGATGTTGGAGACTACGGTCTCTGGTGGAGTGCGAGCGAGTATGACCCAGCAAGCGCATGGTACCGCAACCTGTACTATTACGGTAGTTACGTAGCCAGGAACTACTACGATAAGACCTACGGTTTCTCCGTGCGTGTCGTAAGGGATTAATGCTGCGCGGGTTAGAATAGTTTGAGGAGGTTGAATGGTTTGGGAGGTTAGAAGGGTTTGAAAGGTGTGAGTAGTTTGTTACTATCGGTCTTGGCTAATGACCCTTATATTGCCCTTTTTTACTTTTGCATTTTTACTTTTGATTTCCTTTTAATCCCGCAAAATTTCTATACTTTTGCACTCGCTATCGAATTATTTTCAATAATTAATCTATTATTACCACTATGCGTGAAGTGACGTTCAGAGAAGCCCTCAGAGAAGCTATGTCCGAAGAAATGCGCCTGGATGACAGGGTGTTTTTAATGGGAGAGGAGGTTGCAGAATATAACGGCGCTTACAAGGTAAGCCAAGGTATGCTGGCCGAATTTGGTGCCAAAAGAGTGATTGATACCCCTATCGCTGAACTTGGTTTCAGTGCTATCGCAGTGGGTGCTGCACAAAATGGCCTGCGTCCCATTGTTGAATTTATGACTTGGAACTTCGCTGTTCTTGCCTTAGATCAAATTTTAAATACCGCTTCTAAAATGCTGGCAATGAGCGGCGGACAGGTGGGATGTCCTATTGTTTTTCGCGGTCCTAACGGAAGCGCCGGACAATTAGGTGCTCAGCACTCTACCGCATTCGAAAGCATGTATGCGAATATTCCTGGACTTAAAGTAGTTTCTGTTTCCAACCCTTATGATGGTAAAGGATTGCTCAAATCAGCTATTCGCGATGATGATCCGGTGATGTTTATGGAAAGTGAATTGATGTACGGCGATAAAGGAATGATACCTGAAGGTGAATACCTGATTCCTATTGGAAAAGCACATATCGCTCGTGAAGGTAAAGATGTGACGATCGTTTCATTTAATAAAATGATGAAAGTGGCTTTAGGTGCTGCCGAAGAATTGTCCAAAGAGGGAATTGAAGCAGAAGTAATTGATTTACGCACCATACGTCCCATGGATTGGATGACCATTTTGGAGAGTGTTAAGAAAACAAACAGATTGGTAATCGTAGAAGAGCAATGGCCTTTTGCCTCTGTATCATCTGAAATAACCTACCGCATCCAAAAAGAAGGATTCGATTACTTAGATGCACCCATACGCCGCATCACTTCTGTTGATGCGCCTATGCACTATGCGCCAAACTTAGTAAATGCTTACCTGCCTGACGTAACAAGAACAGTAAAACTTATCAAGGAAGTGATGTATCTTCACAAGTAGATACATTTCGCTTTTATGAAAAAAGTATTGCTGATTATTTGCTTTCTTTCCCATTCTTTTGCAGAAGCCCAGCAACTTTATGCAGTGTTTCAAGGTGGATATACAGGCTATGGGGGCGATTTATCTGAAAAGAATATCTCCACGAAATTTTTATCTCCTGCTTTTGGTGTTGGATTGCATTTGGAGGCATCCCAACATTTGTCATTGAACGCAAACTGGATGCATGGTAAAATTAAAGGAGATGATAAGTTTAGTCCACAACGCGCATACAGAAATTTAAAATTTGATTCAGATATTAAGGAATATTCATTCTCCCTACAATATAATTTTTTAAAAAGAGATCAATTCTATTTTTCACCTTTTGTTACCGGAGGTCTTGCCGTTTTTTCTTTTAATCCATACATAGAAAGTGGCGTTAAGAAATATTACTTACATGATTATCACACAGAGGGTCAAGGAGTCTATGAAGGAGTGCAACCATATAGGTTGACACAATTTAGCATCCCTTGGGGTGGAGGAATAGAGTGGGTTCCAAATGAAGATACAAGAATCGGTGTGACTGCCGTTTTTAGAAAAACATTCACCGATTATTTGGATGATGTAAGTGGAAAATATGCACCCAAAGATTTATTGGCTGATAAATTTGGTCCACTTTCAGTAAGTTTTGCATACAGAGGAAATCTGGTACCCGGCGGAAGCAATATCTACCCTGATGCAGGAACGCCAAGAGGTAACCCAAATAATAAAGATGTGTATTATTTCTTTGGGCTCTATTTAAAAATGCGTTTCAAAGTGATGGTTGGTGCTATTGATGACAGAAAAGGTGGTACATCCGATGGGGTGAGGTTAGACTGTCCTAAATGGTAGTCGCCTGTTATTCATTGGAAGTTTCCCTGTCTTGAAACCTGATGCCGAATTTTTCAAGTTCTGCCAGTACAGGCTCATATATTGTTTGGCTGAAGGGTATTACCACTCCGGTATCTTTAATCTTTCCACTTAAAATTAATTTTGCAGCTATACCCAAAGGCATACCTACTGTTTTAGCCATGGCTGTTTTAAGCGAATCTTCTCCTTTTACAATTAAAGAACTTTTCATTTTTTTATAGCTCACTCCCGAAGTGTATTCGATTTCGTGCAACATCACAATCATATCTTTATCTGCAGGGCCTAAAGTCCATTTCTTCTCAAGAATAAATTGAAGTACATCTGCTGCACTGCATAATCCTTTATTGATGATCGTTTCACGATCTTTCATGCCCAAATACAATAGTTGTTGTAACATTAAGTTGGCTTCATGTAAATTTTGGGCCATCAATTGTTGTGCTTTCTGAATTAGTAATCTTCTGTTACCGTTTTCCGGAGAGGAGAGAGATAATTCTTTCAGTTGATTCAGTATGGAATCTATGACATGATTTACCTGGATAAATTTAGCATCAAGATATTCATCCAGCCAATGTTGTAATCCTTTTTTTATCAAATGTGTTTCAAAAAAATCTTGTAAAGACATGCCAGTTGTGTCATATACTACCTCTTCATCAGTGAGTGCCAGTGAAATGATATGGCTCCAACCCGACATAAACTCAGGATAACGAAGAGTGGTTCTTATGAATGTATGAACGTCTTTCAGATCATAGAGCTCGGTATAGCCCAAGCTGTTCCTATTGGGATAGTAAGCTAAATGAAATGGTTTTTCATCATAAATGTCAACCAAATGCTTCTCTTTGAAAAGCGATTCGTACTCTTTGCGAATTTCTGCACCATTCTCCAAATAAACAGCACCGGCTTTTCCTGCCAATACAACATTACGGGGATTCCAGCTGATTTTGTAATGCCACGGATTATCATCGCTTTCGGGAGCAACCAATCCGCCACAGTGACTTTTAAATGAAATGATTTTTCCACCTTCAGATTTAATTCCATCCATTATTTTCATGGCACTCATGTGGTCGATGCCGGGATCCAATCCCATTTCACATAAAAAAATCAATCCTTTCTCAGTAGCTTCCGCATGCATACTTTTAATGGCCTCATCTACATAAGATGCAGTGAGTAAATGCTTTCCGAATTCCAGACAGTCATTTGCAATTAAAATATGAAGAGCAGGTGGCATCATAGATATAACCAGATCGGCTGAAGAAATAAGTCTCTTTCTGTTAGTGCTATCATGAATATCCAATGTAACACCGATAGCCTGTTTTCTTCCAGCAATTTTTTGATCAATCATTTCTTTGTTGGCATCCGCAATGGAAATTATCCATTCATTTTCTTCTGCCTCATTGATCAAATAATCTATCAATACCGTGGCTGATTTCCCTGCTCCAATCAACAATATATGCTTAGGCATCATCTGGTTTTTTATAACCTCAAAAGTAACGGAAATGGGGCTTTTAATTGGAGAGATTTTAGAGTCTTTTTATTTCTCCACAAACCTCAAAAAATGTGGAGAAACAGTCAAAATAGTTTGGTTTTTTAACCCCAAAAAAGGTCGTTTTTTCGTACATTTGTATACTAAATAAAACTATGGAAAATCAGGAGCGTTACGAAGGGGAAGACCCCAACAACAGAGGAAAAATTATTCCCGTTAACATTGAGGAGCAAATGAAAACTTCTTACATTGATTACTCCATGAGTGTCATTGTGGGTAGGGCGTTGCCGGATGTACGTGATGGTCTAAAGCCGGTTCATCGCAGGGTGCTGTTTGGTATGAATGAACTGGGAAACAACAGCAACAAACCTTACAAGAAGTCTGCGAGAATAGTGGGAGAGGTAATGGGTAAATATCACCCGCATGGTGATGCATCTATTTATGATACCATGGTACGTATGGCGCAGGATTGGAATATGCGTTATACACTGGTTGATGGTCAGGGTAACTTTGGTAGTCAGGACGGTGATCCGCCGGCAGCTATGCGTTATACCGAGGTGCGCATGGAGAAATTTGCCGAAGCGATGTTGGAAGATATTGATAAGGAAACCGTAGACTTCCAACTCAACTTTGATGATTCGCTAGAAGAGCCAACCGTTTTACCTACAAGAATTCCTCAGTTGCTGTTAAATGGCAGTAGCGGTATTGCTGTAGGTATGGCTACCAATATGATGCCTCATAATTTAAATGAGGTGATAGATGGTTGTATTGCCTATATCAACAATAGAGAAATTACACTTGATGAACTTATCAAAATTGTAAAAGCGCCTGACTTTCCAACTGGAGGTATCATATACGGATATGAAGGTGTTAAACAGGCTTTATTTACAGGAAGAGGAAGGGTAGTACTTCGTGGTAAGACAACCATTGAAACCGATGCCAAGGGCAGAGAAAAAATCATCATCACAGATACTCCTTATCAGGTCAATAGAGACACGCTTACACAAAAAATCGGGGAACTCATCAATGATAAAGTCATTGAAGGTATATCTGATGTAAACAATGAAAGTAATAACAAAGAGGGTACCCGTATTGTCATTGAACTTAAGAAGGATGCAGTTGCTCAGGTTGTAGTAAATCAACTGTATAAATTCTCTGAACTGCAAACTTCATACGGAATCAATAATGTTGCTTTGGTAAAAGGTCGCCCGCGCATTTTAAATATCAAAGACCTTATTTCTGAATTCGTAGACTTCCGTCACGATGTAGTTGTGCGTCGAACCAAATATGAATTAAGAAAAGCAGAAGAAAGGGCGCATATATTAGAGGGCTATATCATTGCATTGGATAATCTGGATGCAGTTATCAAACTTATTCGTGAAAGCGCTACTCCTAACATTGCGCACGAAGGACTGAAATCCAATTTTGGAATGTCAGACATCCAGGCTAAAGCTGTGCTTGAACTTCGACTGCAGCGTCTTACCGGTATGGAGATTGATAAGATTCGTGAAGAGCACGCCGAAGTGATGAAACTCATTCAGCGTTTGAAAGAGATTCTGGCCAATGAGCATATGCGTTTTGATATCATCAAAGATGAGTTAACCGAAGTGAAAGATAAATTCGGAGATGAACGTCGTAGTGAAATCGTTCATGCAGATGATGAAATCAACATGCTGGATCTGATTGAAGAAGAGGATGTAGTTGTAACTATATCACATTTGGGTTACATTAAACGTACATCAGCCAATGAATATCGACAGCAACGTCGCGGCGGTCGCGGTGCCAAAGGAAGCAGCACCCGTCAGGAAGATTATATCGAACATCTGTTTGTAGCATCTACCCACCATACCTTATTATTCTTTACCGAAAAAGGCCGTTGCTTCTGGCTCAAAGTATATCAAATACCGGAAGGAGATAAAACAAGTAAGGGAAGGGCCATTCAAAACATGGTGCAAATACCGCCGGATGATAAAGTACGCGCCATCATTGATGTGAAAAATCTGGATGACGAGGAATATGTAAAAAAGCACTTTATTGTACTCTGTACAAAAAATGGAATCATCAAAAAAACAGATTTGGAAGATTTCAGTCGCCCACGTCAAACCGGAATTAATGCCATCAATATTCTCGACGGAGATCAGTTGATAGCTGCAGAAATGACTGACGGTGAGAGTGAAATCATCATGGCAGTGAAAAGCGGTAGAGCTATTCGTTTCCATGAAACGGCTGTTCGAAGCACAGGAAGAGGCGGAATTGGAGTGTCCGGTATTGATGTGGAAAATGCTGATGACCAAGTAGTTGGAATGATTTGTGTAAATAAAAATGACAAGTCAAAAACAATTTTAGTGGTTAGCGAAAAAGGATATGGTAAACGTACCAATATTGATGATCCTGAAACCGGTGAACCTATTTATCGTATTACCAACCGAGGAGGTAAAGGGGTAAAAACAATCAATGTAACTGATAAAACAGGCAAGCTGGTGGGTTTATTGGCAGTGACAGAGCAGGAAGATTTGATGATAACCTGTATTAGTGGAATTACCATCAGAATGTCTGTGAAAGCGATAAGCGTTCAAGGTCGTGCAACTCAGGGAGTCAAACTAATCCGTGTGGACGAAGGAGATCAAATTGCCGCAATCACCAATTTGGATGAAATGGAAGAAGAATTGGAAAACGAAATTCAAGAAGGTGAATCTGAATCTGAATCAAATAGCGACACAACGAATGACCTTAATGAATCAGACCAACCGACCACAGAGTAGTAAAAAAATGAATCAATAAATTTTGAATCATGCCGTCCGAATAGGGCGGCTTTTTTTTGCCACAAAGATTCATTGTCTAACAAGATTTATTCGTGAGGCAGGGATATTTAATATCAGTATACTATGGTATCGTATAAAACATCAAATACACTACTTAACATAATATTAATTATAGGTTAAAATAGTTAGTTTTAATACGGGGTAATGTGGTGATGGATTGATTATTCTTCATTTTGGAGCGTTCGTATATCTTCCGTCAATCGATCCATCTCAAATTCCAATGTGCCATTGTAAACGCCGCGAATCCTTCTGTGCTTGTCAATCAATAAAAAATTCTCCGTGTGCAAAAATTCATTTCCGGTCTGATAATATCCAATTGTATCCCCGGCATAATATTCCTTTTTTGCCAGCCGGTAAATTGTTTCCTGTGATCCTGTCAATAGATGCCATTTACCTGTGATGATCCCTTTTTGTGTCGCATATCTTTTCAAAACCGAAACGCTGTCAATGTCCGGAGTTACCGAATGTGATAAAAAATTGACATCCTCATCGTTGGCAAATCTCTCCTGTAAAATCTTCATATTGGCTGTCATCTTCGGACAAATACTGGCACATCTCGTAAACATGAAATTAGCAACATAAATTTTACCCTCAACAGTACGTTCTGTAACGGTATTACCATCCTGATCTGTAAATGAAAACGCAGGTATCTGATGTATTTGATGGTAAGTCGAATCATTCACAGCAATCCATTCCGGCGTAAAATCGGGTTTGTTGATAAAAGGCAATTCTGTCAGCTTTTTAGATATTTGATTTGTTCCGCATCCAAAATTCACCAATAAAACCCCTATTGATATATATTTATTTAGTTTTAATTGAGTCATACGGATTTACACAGATTTTATAGCCTAATAAACCATATTTTTTCCCATTTTTAATCACATAATTGGCGCGTACTTTTCCATCGGACCACCATAAACGTTGACTCCCTGACTCATATCCTTCATGATAATTGAAATGCTTAATTAAGATACCATCTATTGTCCACTCTCTAAATGGGCCTTCAAATTCTCCATTATATGCCGTAAATTCAAACCGCTTTTTGCCGTTAGGCCACCAACCCTGATGCAATCCCTCTTTTTTACCATTAATGTAAAAACGCGCTTCCTCCGGCTGGCCATCATCATACCATTTTCGCTGAATGCCTTCCTCTACACCATTAAAATACCCGGCTGACAGGATTGTATCAAATTCCCTGTTTAACATAATTAAATAGCCAGAATACAATTGATTAAGGTAATATACCGTATCCCGACTAACCCGAAATCCTGAATCTGATTTTAAATGATACACTTCCGGTAATGTCTTGGAAATTCTTAGCTCCTGGGGAGATTCTTTTTTTGGAGAATCTCTATTCTCTTTACAAGCTGCAAGACTCAAAAAAAAACTTAAAATAACTGAATATTTAATCAATAAAAACATTGCAAGTAATTGACAATCATTATTTATTGCGTTACTGTTCCTGCAGTCCCGTAAAAACCATTACCGTTTAAATATGGAGCAGCTGTTGTAAAATGATAATGATATATTCCAGAGGGGTAATCAACCGTAGCATGAGTATGACCATGATAGGCATCCAAACCCGTTGGAGTCAAACCGCTCTCCTCTTCGGGTCCATATACCGGAAAACCATCCAACAAAAATCCCATGAGTGAATGTTTCGTGGCTTGTACTGTTGTCAAAAACTTGGGCTCAACATGGTAATGATACATGCCTGTTTGTTGCGGATGTGCCCAGTATTGATCAAAACTGGCCATTTCACCTGTTAAGGGTTGACTGGGTCCTGCATATTGATTAAAAAATGGGACTCCATCAATTGCAACCCCAATAACACCCAATGGTGTTTGTTGATGAACAGCTGCAACCGTCGGATTCAGCGGTATATTCAGTGTAATGTTTTGTGGTATGATGTTATTTGGATTTCGAACGAAAGTCAAGCCATTGAATGTCTGTCCGCTAAATGCTTCGAAACGCGGATGCATAGGTGGAAAATAAACACTGTTATGATTGGGAATTCCAATAGTTTTTATAGTAACGACATTGCCATTTACAGTAATACTGGTTGCTCCGTAAATCTGATTGAATACAGGTGGAACCTGCGGCCCCACTCCACCATTAACGGGTAACATTAGTGTACAGGTTTGTCCCCCGAAATTGATCAAAAATCGGGCAACACCAATTGTTGTTGGAGTACCGGCAATGGAATAAGTGATGTTTCCGTTTCCACTTGTTAATGTACCCGAATTTAAAGTAGCTGTCAAACCAACTACACCGGTAGAAGAAATATCAGTTCCGGATGTAAAACTCACGCCATTTCCTCCTGTATAAGGTAAAGTCGCTGTTCCGGAATACACTTGGTTTACTGTCGCAGTCGGTATCGAAAATGAGGCCGTGTTACAACCTAAAAAAGTGACGGAAGGATCTGTATTGGTTGGGTTATTTTGCCCTGCAAATGGGTCTCTTTTTTTACATGAGTATGTAAATAGAATAGAAATGAAGAAGATTGAGAAAATAACTGAGATGCTTTTTGGATAGTACATGAAATATTTTTTATTTTTTAACTGTGCGTACTAACAATTAGAGTGGAAGTTCGTGAATTTCCCTCGTAACAAAAAAATTAAAACCGCATTCTCATTTCCCCGCCCCCCTGCATCATCGGATTACCCATTCCTCCTTGTTGCATATCTCCTTTAAACTTGTTAATACGCCAAACCAATCCGAGCATGTAATAATTACCCAGTCTGTTTGTGCGTGTGTCTGTAAATCCGTTGGAACTGACATTTCTGTTGATACCCACATTTTCTTTTAATAAATCAAATCCCTGTAACTTGATAGACAGATTTTTCTTTTCTAACAATTGTTTTTCGATTGTTGCATTGATGATGAATGGGTTGATGTTTTGATTGTTCCCCGAATATCCGTTGAAAAATGTTTTATCCGCATCATAACTGATGATGAAATCCTTAGGCAAAAATATTCTTGAGTTATGTGACAAAACCCAATTAACCGCATTTGAATTCAATTCGGTTTGCAGATTGTTTTTAAAACTATTGATGCTATAATTGACTGTCAAATTTGTCTCCAGCCATTTTTTTATTTTAATGTCAACTGCCAATCTTTGTCCAGCAACCCAGTTTTTGCCAATATTTCTTATATCCTGATCATTAATGTCTCTTATGTAGGAAACATTATTGAAATAAGAAACATTACCACCCAGATTGATTACATACTTTCTGTTCTTGTATGGCCTTGAGATATTATAAAAAGCAGTTGCGAAATAATATCCATCCGTATTCAAATAGCGTGTTTCCTGTATTCCGGCATTTTGCAATTTGGTGCTGTTTACTATTTTGTCTTTTGTGTATGAAAAACTGATATTTCCAAAAAACACATTACCCGATATGTAATCAAAATTATTATATCGCATACTAAATGTGTTTGCAAACTCTGGCTTGAGTGAAGGATTACCAATAGTGATGAATTGAGGGTTTGACCTGTCGGTAATCGGCTGTAACTGGGTATTGCTTGGCTGACTTGTATTTCCATTGTAGTTGATGTTCAGAGAACGACTTTTGGAAAAATTATAGGCAAATCGAATGACCGGGTTGTAGTTTATTACATTATTCGTAAAAATAGTTTTTGCTGTAATTGAATTTGTTGTAATGGTTGATGGTTGTGCTGTTAATCCGATCGTATAATTATATTTTTTCAAAGTTGTCCTGAGATTCATTCCAATTCTATGATTTTTCAGTGTGTTGGTATATATATTGCTGGACTGATCTACAAATGTCTCGGCTCCGGTAACAGGATCTATAAAATAATTTTTTCTGTCGTTGCCAATCTCTTGCCACGAATATCCATAATTGATTTCCAGATTCCTTTGTAGTGTCAGCGGTTCTGTATAAGAAATTCTGGCGCTGTAATTTCTGGTAGTATTGTCCTGTGTGATGTATTGAAGCAAAATGGAGTCTTTGGGAGTGCTGGTCAATGGGTCATAAAAAACAGAGCGGTTGTTGTAATTTTCCTCCGACTCTGACTGATTGTTTCCGAAATTCAAATTCGTGGAGATGGTCCTGCCTCTTTTTTTGAATTTGTGATTGTATAATATACTACCCGACAAATTTGGAGTATTAGATAAACTGGTATCACGTAAAGACCCATCTGATAATTTTTTTGTTGAAACCAAATTGTCAAATTCAGAATAATAGCCTGTGTTGTTCTTGGAGTAAGTAATGGATGGATTTATTTTCCAGTAATTGTTAGTATCAGGTTTAAACTCAACATTGAAATTGAAACGATGATTGTCCGTTGTACTCAAATTGTCGGATTGCTGTGAATAGGTTGATGATCTGTTTGAAAAGAAATTTTCCTGTACGGAAGAACGAATTGTAGAAGTGCTTCTGTGGGCATAACTGTAATTTCCATAAACCGACACCCTTGTCCCCCATTCATCTCTGTAGTTAACTCCTATCGATTTGTTATCAGTAATACCATCGCTGTTGCCAAAATTACCCATCAAAGAAGCCACTCCCCCTCCCCCTCTTCCAATTCCCATCGACCTTGCCATACCGGCCATCATTCCACCCATACCACCACCACCACCTCCTCCTCCTCCAAAATTGAATTGAGATGTATTGGTATTGTTTAAATTTGAAATGAGTGAAATCTGTCTGCTATTATTGAAATAGTTGGTAGAAACTGATCCCAAATAACGGTCAAAAGTGCCCTTGCCAGCTGATACATTTCCGAATATCCCTTTGTTTTTGTCTTTTTTTAATTGAATGTTTAATGTTTTAGATGGATCACCATCTTTAATGCCTGTAAATGCCGCCTGATCGCCATAATCATCAATGATCTGAATTCGATCTACCATGTCTGCATTTAACTCTCTGGTAGCTGTTGTTACATCTCCGCCAAAAAAATCTTTTCCATTTACTTTTACTTTGGTTACCTGTTTGCCTTGTGCCGTTATTGTCCCATCTTTATCTACCTGCACTCCCGGCAAATTTTTCAACATGGTCTCCACATTATCATTCTTACGATACATGGTACTGTCTACCACATAGGATACCGTATCCTCTTTTATCTGCACCTTTTGAGCCTCTAATGTAAAATTACTCAGCATACCGGTACCTGGCTGTAAAATGATTTCTTCCCATTTCACCTCACCGGTATTTCCGGTTAGGTCTTTGAGTTTTTGATATCCATCATAACCAACATAAGTAACTACTACACTGTAAAATCCCGGGTCCAGATTCACAAAACTAAAATTGCCTCTGTCATCAGTACTTTTCTTCAAACTGTCTTTCGTATTTAAAGCGTAAAGCACTACACTGGCTCCCGTTAATTTTGAACCATCTTTTGTTTTTACAGACCCAGTTATGCTTAAACTGGATTGTGAAAAAACCAAGAACGGTAGGGCTATGAAAACAATTAGCGTAAATATTTTTTTCATGTATTATTTTAAATTGATTGCAAATTGCAACTATTCTGTCAAATGATTTGCTTTTTAACAGTTAAGACATCATTTTGTTTGGTTAATAAAATCCAGTAAAATTCCTTTCAATTCCTGTGCTCCGGTATCATGAAATACATGTTTGATTGGAAGTACATAAATGGGAAATCCTTCAATCTGACTTTTATATTTAATTAATCTAACTGCATCTTTTTCTGTGGTGACCACGATTTTCTTTTTTTCTGTCATTCTTTCAAATGCTTTTTTTATATCATCCAAATCATCTAATGTGAATATATGATGGTCGCGGTATCGTAACATTTCAAATGATGCAACTTTTTCAGTAAGGTGATTTTTTAATGGCTCAGGATTGGCAATTCCGCTGATAAGTAAGACGTGGTAATCTGATTCAAGTTTAATGGATTCGTCTGTAATTAAATGATACGGCTGTCCGTATGATATGGTGGTAAAAAAAACTTTTTGATGCTCGTTTGTTTTAACCTCTCTGCAAACTTTTTCTTTCGTAATCAAATCCATTGTTGCAGGTGATTTGGTAACTACAATCACATCTGCCCTCTTACTGCTTTTTCGCTCATCCCTTAAATCTCCTACCGGAAACATATAGTCTCTCGTAAATAAATTGAAGTATTCAGTCAGTATGATATTTAATCCGGCACTCACTTTTCTGTGTTGAAATGCATCATCAAGCACAATTAATTCTGTTTGAGGATATTGATGCAAAATTTGAGGAATACCAACCAATCTTTCTTCTGCAACTGCCAAGACAACATCCGGAAATTTTTGGTGTATCTGCATGGGCTCATCTCCAATTTCTATGGCAGTGCAATCTGGTCCGGCAAAAACAACACCTTTTGATTTACGCATATAGCCTCTGCTTAGGACAGCTACTTTTTTTTCATCTTTCAACATGCGCAGAATCTCTTCCACCATTGGAGTTTTACCGGTTCCACCCATAGCCAAATTACCTATGCAAATAATAGGGAAATTGAAACTTGCTGAGGATATTATTTTACGGTCAAAAAAAATATTACGAATACGTATGACACATGCGTATATGAATGAAAAAGGAAAAAGTAGGTATCGAAAGCTATGTAACAAGTAATTTTAATTTTGAATGAAAATAGAAAATATAGTAGTTCCGTAATTTCGTTCTGTTTTATAATGAGCAAAAGACCGGTAATCATTACGTGGTGTATGCTCAAGTACAAACCACCCTTTTTCTTTTAGCAAGGTCTTTTCGAATATCAATTCAGGCAATCTGTCGATTGTTGTCAATGCGTATGGTGGTCCTGCGAAAATGAAGTCAAAAGACTCACTACAGCTTTGTATGTAGGAAAACACATCCATTTTTTTCAACTGGAGTGAATTTAATCCCAAAGATTGTGCTGTTTTAGTGATAAATGCCTGCATTTTTGGATCTTTCTCCACAATGGTTAAATCCTTTGCTCCCCTGCTTGCCAATTCATAACTGATGCATCCCGTACCTCCAAATAAATCCAACGTTTTTAAAGATTCAATGTCCAGATTATTTTCAATGATATTGAATAAGCCTTCCTTGGCTATGTCTGTAGTCGGACGGGTATGCGGCATATTTGCAGGTGGCTGTATCCTTCTGCCACCCCATTGTCCACTGATGATTCTCATGATGAATGAGTGATTAAGTGTCCAAAAAAATGAATTGGATATGGATCAAAAAAATCTGCTTTGATACTAATTGATGTATCCTGCATACAATTTACTTTCCCAAAATATTGATTGAGTTGTGTAAATAAAGCAGATTCCTGAGTTATTAAACCACCTAGCTCTAAACGGGTATCTTCAGCAGTAATTTCGTATTTTTTGACAAGATGTAATAAATGATAAACACCATCATGAACTTCAGTATATGGAAAATACCCTGCAAACAAAATTTGCTGGTTTTTATTTAGTAAAACTCTCAAAACATCAGGATAAACGATACATGTTAATTCGATTCCTTTTATGGATTGGTTTTTTATTTTCTGAAAGACATGTTTTGCAGTTGAAAGATCAATAGCTAATTTCTGCTCAATCGCTTTGGTCAAATCATCATTTACCTTCCAGCCGATTGTCGCATTGATACTTGGAACTTTGCCTTGCATTTTGGTGGAAAACGGATCATTTCCATGAAGCATAGATAATGTTTGACCCACAGCATCATTTGTATTTACGAACTCATCAGGAATCATTACACAGGCGGATATATTAAATTGGAGATCGATTACTTTTCTTTTAAAATCATCTATAGATAAATCTTTTTTCAGTTTTATTAATATCTCATCTTTTGCTGTTCTTTCATCAAATTCAAAATATACAGCAGAAAATAATTGACTGCAATCTGATGAAATTACTATACCACCTGCAGAGGTATCTCCAATCTCCAACAGGACATTCACCTCCTCTGAGGCATTTTTTTCTCTTCTTATATGGAGTAGCTGTTTCAGAAATGCTTAATTAAGTGGCAAAATAAGGATAATTTTGCGTTCTTTATGTCAACTTATACCGATTCCGACCAATTGAAAGTTTCTACCGGCTACCGTCAGATTCTCTCCATTGCACTCCCCATCTCTCTTTCTATCCTGATCCCCCAGCTAAATTTACTGATCAATAATGTTTTTTTAGGGCACCTCAATAGCGAAGCTCTGGGTAATGCAGGTGTTACCGGGGTATTTTACCTGGTTTTTTCTGTAGCAGGGTTCGGTTTAAACAATGCACTTCAATCTTTACTTTCGTCCTATGCAGGAAGCGGAGAGTCGCATAAGATAAATACAGGACTTTCACAGGGTATTCGAATGAGTCTTATACTTGCTATTTGTTTTATGGCCTTTGTATGGCTGACGGCTCCATTTATTTTAAGTAAAATTTCTTCTCCCGCTGCTGCTGTTGCTGAAACTTCTTTTCTTCACATTCGAATTGTAGGGCTTCCCTTTCTTTTCCTATTTCAGTTGGGAAATGCTGTGCTGGTATCCACACTAAACAGTAATAAACTCATCATTGGATTTTTTGTTCAGGCAGTTACCAACATATTGCTTGATTATTTATTGATATTTGGACATGCAGGTTTACCGGCCATGGGTTTCAATGGTGCAGCTTGGTCTTCTGTTATCTCTGAATTTATGGGAATGTGTGCAGTTCTGATTGTATTAATTAAAAGTGGTTTAAAAACCAAATATGCGTTATTTGTCAGATTTACCTACGAAAAAGCTGTGTATCGTAATCTTCGAAAAATTGCGACTCCATTGGTTTTTCAGTATATCATTTCACTTGCTACCTGGCTTGTATTTTTTGTCATGATTGAACCCCATGGCGAAACTGCCAAAGGGATCAGTAATTGCATGCGAAATGTGTTTGGTGTTGCCGGAATCTTTGTTTGGGCTTTCTCAGGCACATGCAACACCATGGTCGCCAATCTGATGGGACAAAAAAAATATCACCAAATCATACCGCTTATCAAGCGCATCATGTGGCTTAGTATGGGATTGTGTATTTTCATGATTTCCATACTCAATATTTTTCCCGGATCTTTCTTTGCCCTATTCGGTCAGTCGGATGATTTTATTAAACAAGGTATTCCTGTGATCAGGGTGGTATCGGTTGGATTGATCGGGATGAGTATCGCAAATATCTGGCTGAATGGACTCACAGGTATTGGCAATACAAAAATCAATTTGATCATTGAAATCACTGCAATTACGCTGTATCTAATATATACCTGGTATTTTACTTCTTTGCATTACACCACCCTGTCTATGGCATGGAGTAACGAATTTGTATACTGGCTAACTATATTCTTCTCATCCTTCTTATATATCAAAAGCAAAAAATGGATGAGCCCCTATCTGGGACCTAACGATCCCGATTAAACGCTGGGTGAAACTGCTGCAGTGTTGACCTCAGATAATCCCGGTCCAAATGGGTATATATTTCCGTAGTGGTAATGCTTTCATGCCCCAGCATCTCCTGAACCGCCCTTAAATCGGCACCACCCTCCACCAAATGCGTGGCAAATGAATGTCTGAATGTATGCGGTGAAACTGTCTTTTTGATTTCTGCTTTTCTTACCAGGTCTTTGATGATTAAAAAAATCATTACCCTGCTCAATCCTGATCCCCTTCTGTTTAAAAATAAAATATCTTCATTTCCCTTCTTGATAGATATTTGATTTCGAATCGTTTGTTGATATATGCGGATATGCTTTATGGCTTCACTTCCAATTGGTACCAAACGTTGCTTGTCTCCTTTACCGATTACTTTGATAAATCCAACATCCAGGTAAAGCGAACTGATTTTTAGTTGAACGGTTTCCGTAACCCTCAATCCACAACTGTACATGGTTTCAAGCATTGCCTTGTTTCTTACTCCCTCTGGTAAACTTAAATCTATAGCTCCTATGATCTGCTCTATTTCCGAAAATGATAACGTATCGGGTAAGGTTCTGGATAATTTGGGCGCTTCTATCAATACAGTCGGATCGGAAGTTGATAAATGCTCAAGCAAACAATATTTGTAAAAACTCCGCAATCCACTGATTAACCTCGCTTGCGAGGTTGGCGCCATACCCAATTCATGTATCCATTTAATGAAATTAGTAAGATGGTCGGATGTAATGCCATCAGGGGCTTCAGAGATACTGTGCAATTGCAAATACTGCACCAATAAATCTACATCATGTAAATAGGCCTCAACAGAGTGGTCAGACAATGACTTCTCTAATTGCAACCATGCCTTGAATCCTTTTATTGTTGCATCCCACATAAAATCAAATTTATAGAATCAAATCAAATAAACCCTATTTTCGCATAAACAATCACTCATCCATCATTCGATTCTTGATATGCAAAAAGTAAACTTCAGATCCTTTGCACGTAAATTAAGCGCTAACCGCACTGCTTTTCGTAAATTTTTAAATAAATCTGAAAAAGAACCGCCACGTGCTATTGATAAGATTACTACAGTAGTAGAAAAAGAAGTTTGGAAAGAAATAGATTGTTTGTCTTGCGCAAACTGCTGCAAAAAAATGACGCCTACTTTTACCAAAACAGATTTAAAAAGAATATCCGCTCATTTTGGTCAAACGCCCGACGAGTTTCGTAAGCAATGGCTTACCAAAGACCGTAATAAAGATTTAGTCAATAAAAATCAACCTTGTCAGTTTTTGAATCTTAAAGACAACAAGTGTTCTATCTATGAAATACGTCCGGTAGATTGTGCAGGATTTCCCCATTTATCCAAAAAGAAATGGGTGGAATACGCACATGTGCATAAGCAAAACATCGATTACTGCCCGGCTACGTACCGAATGGTTGAAAAAATCATAGATCGATACAGCGCAGAGAAAAAATAATCAGATTTTTTTAGATTGGTTGATCATTACTAAGTCAACCAATGCCAGCGCAGTGGCTGATTCTACTACTACTGTAGCTCTGAGGGCTAAACATAAGTCATGTCTTCCTTTCACCTGAAAGGTATCCATGGTTTTCGTATTTGTGTTGAAGGAAGTCTGTGATTTTGGCGTAGAAGAGGTTGGTTTGATGGACACATTGAAAATAAGATCATTTCCATTTGTGATTCCACCAGAAACACCCCCTGAATGATTGGTTGCTAATGTTCCTTTATCATCAATCATAACATCATTATGTTGACTACCTTTCATTGCAGCTGCTTTGAACCCTGATCCGAATTCAATGCCTTTTACAGCAGGAATTGAGAAAATCAGATGACTGATAACAGACTCCACCGAATCAAAAAATGGTTCTCCCAATCCAATAGGCAAATGATTGACACTGCAAGTGATGATACCGCCAATACTATCCTGATCCTTGATCGCATCTGCAATAGCTTGTTTAACATCAGCGTTGTTCCCTGCTTGTGTTAGTACTGCATTTATGTTTATATCTGGTAAAAAAGCAGACAATTGTTTTTTTGCTACAACACCGGCAGCTACTAATGCTACCGTCAATCTTCCACTGAAATGTCCACCGCCTCTGTAATCTTGATAACCGTTGAATTTAATACCTGCTACAAAATCGGCATGACCGGGACGAGGGATTGATTTTTGTTGCTCATAATCTGCAGATCGAACATCACTATTTTGAAAGATGATTGTTAATGGAGCACCCGTGGTTTTTCCATTAAATAGTCCGGAAACAATCTGAGGTGTATCGGTTTCTTTGCGTGAGGTAGTGCCTTCGGAGCCGGCTTTTCTTCTGTCTAAATCAGCTATGAAATCATTTGCATCCAACGACATTCCGGGTAATACCCCATCAACCACCACGCCAACTTGTGGACCATGTGATTCACCAAAAATGCTGATAGAAAAAATGCGCCCGAATTGATTCATGATGATGCGGTTAATTGAATATTTGCTCCCAAACTTCGAAGGTCGGAAAAAAAAGCGGGATATGATTTATTGATAGCTTCGGCATTAGAAACTTCTGTTGTTCCGTTAGCAACTAATCCGGCACAAGTAGCGGCCATTACAATCCGATGATCATTGTGTCCATTGAGCGAACCGGATCTCAATTGCTTTCCACCTGTAATTAAAAAGGAATCATTTTCTAAAATTATATCAGCTCCCATTTCCTTAAAAATATCCACTAAAGCATCTTTACGATTACTTTCTTTGTTTTTCAATCTATCTACACCTTTGATAATGGAAGTGCCGGTACATTGTGTTGCAAGTAAAACAAGCGCCGGAAATATATCAGGACAATCATTCGCATCAAATTCAAATGCCTTTAATGACTTTGTTTCTTCGACAAGAATATCTTTATCAGTAATATCAATGTCAGCAATACAATTTTTAAACACCTCTAATATCGCCTTATCCGCTTGATTGGATTTAAGGTTAAGTCCGCTGATTTTTACATTACCTGCAATAATACCTGCAACCAGCAGTATGGATGCTGCGCTCCAGTCAGACTCAACATCTATATTTAAGTTAGTATTTGTTTTCTGTTTTGGATTGATATGAAAAAGCTGATAATTGTCATGTTGTATACTATATCCAAAATGTTGCATCAACTCAATAGTCATATCAATATATGGTTTACTGACCAGGTTGTTGACTTTTATTTCAATTGGTTTATCCGTTGAATAAGCAAGTGCAATCAATAGTCCGGTAAGCAACTGAGAACTCTCACCGGCATCTATTTCCATTTGGTAATGAATGAGTAAAGGCCCTTGTATCATAAAGGGTAAGCACTCATCAGGAGATTCGAGATTTATTCCTAAATTATGTAAAGGGGCAAAGCTGTTTTTAATTTTTCTTTTCAACAGAGAGCCACTTCCATTCAATACAATTCTATTTTTAGATAAACCTAATAAAGGCGCAAACATGCGCAAGGATAAACCGCTTTCTCCAAAAGTCACCTGTTCTTTATATAGGATATCGCCTTTACTTTGTACCAGAATTTTGTCATCATGCTTTGAAATCTTTGCCCCAAGTTCTTCAATAATACGAAGTGCATTCAATTCGTCTTCACTTGGGCCGATTCCGGAAATAACTGTCTGACCATTGTGTAGTAAGGATAATGCAAGCGCCCGTTGTGAGAAGCTTTTCGAAGCAGGTGCTTTTATTTCACCGAACAGTTTGCCTGGATGAACGGTGGCTATCATGAATCAAAAAATGAGTTTAGATTTTCACGAATAAATTCTACTGAAAATGATTGAACGATGGGTTTTCCAAAGTTTTCCAGCAGCACATATCTGATATCGTCACCCTTATTTTTCTTATCATTCAGCATGATGGAAACAACTTCATCAGATTGCGCATTAATAGAAACCGGTAAACGATACTTTTGTAATAATTGTATAAGTAATTCAGTTTTTTCTGCAGGAAATCCGGTGACTGATTCTGACAATCTGCATGCAAAAACCATGCCAATGGCGACTGCTTCGCCATGAGAAAGGTCATGCAATTGTTCAATAGCATGACCAAGCGTATGTCCAAAATTGAGTACATGTCTTTGAGCTAAGTCCTCGGAATCTTTGCAAACCACATCCATTTTCAATCGCACATTTCGTTCAACCAAGGCAGCCAATATTGTCTTATCATTTTTAATTGATTCAATCCGATTAGCTTCCAAGATATCAATCATTGAAGTATCCAGCGTTACAGTATGTTTGATGATCTCAGCCATTCCGCTCTGCCACTCAGTTTCAGGCAAAGTATCTGTTAGTTCAAAATCAAAAATGATATGATTTGGTTGATGAATAGTCCCAATCACATTTTTGTATAGACCGGCATTGACACCATTTTTACCGCCAATCGCTGCATCAACCATTCCAAGCAATGAGGTGGGTATTAAAGTTAATGAAGTTCCTCTTTTATAAATGGCAGATACATAGCCGGCTATATCAGTTACAACACCCCCACCCATACCGATAATCATGGTATCTCGGTCAATCTTTTGTTCAAGCATGTCATGCAAAATCAATTGAATAGTCTCCGATGTTTTATATATTTCACCTGCTCTGATGACAAAGTGAGGAATAGAGTCTATAAATGGTCGATGCGATGAATATACATTTGCATCAGTTATTAAGTAACCATTTTTTTGAAGTACATCCTTAAGCCCTTCGGTATAAGAAATATTAAAGAGCAAATTGGTTTCAGTATGATTTATTTTGTAGGTTAACTTATTCATCCCGATGATTCATGATTTTGTCCTGATGATAAATACTTTCCCAATGCACCGTTTCAAAATAACTCCGAATGAAATCTTCGCTTAGTCCAAGTGATTTTGACAATTCCAAAGCGCGATCCAGGATGTGATTATACCTTTCTGTTTGTAAAATAGTTATTGCATGTTCTTTTTTCACCCTTCCTATTTCCTCGGCAAATTGCATTCTTTTGCCCAGCAAAGAAATAATGTTTTCATCAGTAAGGTCTATTTCCCTTCTTAAGTTTTTCAGTGCTTCCATACCATCCAATAACTGCTGATTGGAGCTGCGCCAATGGAGATTATCAAGCATATCAGAAAAAACTTCGGGAGTAATTTGCTGTTGTGCATCACTCCAGGCATCATCGGGATTAATATGCGATTCAATCATCAGGCCGTGATAATCAAGATCGATACTTTGCTGACAAACAGACATTAGAAATTTTCTGTTACCACAAATATGAGATGGATCGCAAAGCATGGGGATTTCAGGAAACCTGCGCTTCATTTCAATAGCTACCGGCCACATGGGGGGATTTCGATATAAGCTATTTCCATAGGTAGAAAAACCGCGGTGAATGAGTGCAATTTGCTCAATTCCTGCCTGGCGAATTCTTTCGACAGCTCCGCTCCACAAATCAACATCCGGACTGGTTGGATTTTTAATTAAAACGGGAATTTTTATACCTTTCAACACCTCGGCAATCTCCTGAATCGAGAAAGGGTTTGAGGTAGAACGGGCACCTATCCATAAAAAATCGATACCTGCTTCAATGGATAAATTTACATGTTCATCTGTGGCTACTTCTACGGTAACGGGCAATCCAATTTCTTTTTTTACGCGTTTAAGCCATTCCAGTCCAATTTTACCAACACCTTCAAACATACCAGGACGGGTTCGGGGTTTCCACAGCCCTGACCTGTAGATATGGACTTTACCGGTATTTTGAAGTCTTTGTGCTGTTTCTAAAACTTGTTCTTCAGTTTCAGCACTACAAGGACCACTTATGATAACCGGTTGCTTTTTTAAAAATAAAGTATTAAATAAATCGGACATTCAAAGGGCAAATTAGAATAAAGTTGTTAACCTTAGATTGATTGCAAAAAAAATACCCCGAAAACGGGGTATTTTTATACGATTGCTTTAAAAGCGAATTGTACGTAGTACAAAAGTAATATTACTTCTTCTCTTCAGCTTTTGGAGCTTCAGCAGGAGCAGCAGCAGGAGCTTTAGTTGTATCAGCAACTTTTGTAGTATCTGGTGCTGGAGCTGGTTCTGGAGTTGGTTCTGGAGCAACAGTTGTTGTGTCAGTACCTTCTACTGGTTTCTCTTCTCCACCTCCGCAAGCTACTAAAGATGCAGCGATGAACGCGATTGCAAAAAACTTCTTCATGTTTTTTTGTTTTTGGTTTAGGTTTAAAATTTAAATTTGATAATTAATGCGCAAAGTTAATAAAGGTAACCCAATTATTTTCATTTATTTTTGGGTTACAATTTTCTAATAAATACATTAATAAACAACAAGTGACTGAATACAATAAGGACTTATTGCTATTGAAGGGTTTGGCGGCTCAAGATTCTACGGTAGTCAATGAAATATATATAAGTAATTTTAAGATTATCAAGTCATTGGTACTTAAAAGTGGTGGAGATGAGGATGATGCAAAAGATATATTTCAGGAATCTATGGTAGTATTATACCAAAAGTCAATATCTGAAGATTTTATACTAACCTGCCAGCTTAAAACATACATATATTCGATAGCTAAAAGACTGATTATTAGAAGACTAGAAGCTAAAAATAAAATTTATGTAGATGTAGATGAATCAAATTTATCAGACCAATTTTCCTTTTTCGCTGAAAATGAGCATCTAGAACTTGAGGGTAAATTTGAAAAAATGAATCAGGCATTGCAAAAACTAGGAGAGCCTTGTAAAAGTTTGATTGAGGCATTTTATATATATAACAAACCAATGCAACAAATTGCTACTGAGTTTAATTATACAAATGCAGATAATGCCAAAACACAGAAATACAAGTGCTTGATGAGACTTAAAAAGATTTTTTTTACAGATTAATTGTTTTACTACTATGGAAGAAATGGTCATGTTGGAAAAAGTTGAAAAATACCTCAATGGTTTATTGAGTAATGAGGAAAAAGAAGAGATCGAGCTTTTGCTGAAATCTGATGCCAATTTTGAGAGGCAGTTCAATGATACGGTTTTATTCCTAAAAAACATCAATGATTATGCTGATGTGGTTCGTTTCAAAAAATCATTAAACAGATACATTCCTAAAAAAGAAAATAACCTTGGCAAGGTCTTGGATTTATGGCATGCTCACAAAAAAACCATGGCTGTTGCAGCGTCTGTAGCCATCTTGTTTTCTTCTATCTCAGGAGCCATTCTTTATAATTCATTATATCAACGAAACGGCAACCCATCTTTAAAGCCACTGGTAGAAAAAATCCGTGAGCAGGACAATAGATTCAAAAACCTCAAGATTCAGGTTGATAAGATGGCCACTGATCAGAAGCCCAGATTGGAGAGTAATTTCAGGGCCACCGGATTTCTTTTTGATGTGAACAACAATCTTGTATTAACCAATGCGCACGTTTTGGACGAGGCCCCCAATCATGTAGTTATTGAAAATGCTGATGGAAATCAATTTGAAGCAATAGCTGTTTATAAAAATTTTGCCGAAGATATTGCTGTTTTGAAAATCATTGACTCTAATTTTAAACAACTACCTTCTCTCCCATTATCACTCAGAAAAACAAATTTCGAACTTGGGGAGGAAGTCTTCACACTTGGCTATCCTAAGCAGGAAATTGTTTATGGTGAGGGGTATGTAAGTGCGCAAAATGGTTTCAACATGGATTCATCATTCTGTCAATTGAGTTTAAGTGCAAATGAGGGAAGCAGCGGCACTCCGGTGATAAGCTCGACAGGCGATTTGATTGGTATGATTGCAGCAAAAGAAACCAATGCACAAGGTGTTGTTTTTGCCACCAAAGCAAAGTTTATCCAAAAAGCTATAGATTCTATAAAGAAGACAGATGGATTTGAATCTGCGAAATTTACCGGTACAAATCAGTCTCAAAAATATTCCAGGACAAATCAAATAAAAAAGATAGGAAACTATGTTTTTATGATTAAAGGAAATTAATTAACTTCCTTATCAAGTTTTGTTTCCTTTGCTTCGTATTCCTTTACTTTTTGAGGATTTTTTAGATCTGTATATAATCCTTCCATAAGTTGTAGCACCAATTTATAATTTGCTTTCTGAATGGGAGTCTTTTTGGGTAGTGCATCCATAAAGAATACAATTTTTTCAACATTGCTGTTGATGGTAATCACCAACTTTTCGATATCTGATTTGAGTTGATTTTTCTTATTGAATTCCTGAGGTTTGTTCCCTTTTATTGCAAGTGATTTTTTCTGTAGTTCATTGAATTGATTAAATAAATGCCTGTTTAACAGAAGTCGAGCCAATATATCGCCACTTCCTTCCAATTCGATTGCTTTTCCAACATAAATAGAGAATTTGTTATCCAGTATTGTCATCCTTTCTCTAGAAGTATCATCTATATGTAATTGATTGAATAATTCTACAGCATAGTTATAACTCACAGTAAAGTTGTTAGGATGTTTTGCAATTAATTCTTCATATTTTTTATGGAGAATTGCCTTTTCATTTTTGTTTTCATAGAATTTTAATTCGTATTCAATCCATAATTCCTCATTTGGAAATAAATTGTTGGCATTGGAGATTACTGATAAAAAGCCGGCTTCGTCTCCTTTCCTAAGTTGATATGCTACCAAATCTTCTGTGATATCTCTTACATCTTTTGTTACAATTTTTGCATCAGCCAGCTTATTGTAATATTTCAGCGCAGTATTGATATCATCTGACTGCAGTGCAGTGACTATGATATTAATGTGCAAGGCAGTGTCTAAAGCAGATAGTTGAATCCCTGGATTGGAGTATTTTTTTTCAATAATAAATTCATTAATCGTACAGGTTAATACAAATGAATTCATGGAAAGCTTATAATTTTTATTATTATATTCATTGACACCTATATTGTAGGCGCCTGCATATAAATCAAAATAAGATACATATCCCTCTTGTTTCATGTTTTCATCATTCTTATCAAGGGATTGACATTTTTTAAAAGCTTCATAAGCCTCTGCTTTGTTTTTTAATGCGTCAGCACCGCTCATCTCTTTTTCTTTGGAAATAGCGTTTGTTATAACACCCATATAATACCAAACTTCCGGATCTTTTGCTTTTTTAGGATTTTGAACCAAGATATCCAGATTCTTTTTGGCATCTGTAAGCTGGTTCAGGACCATCATCTTCTTAACATCATCAATACTTTGAGCATACAGGATTGATGGCATGAGCATCAGTGAAAGGCAACGAATAATAGTGTTTAACATAGTCTGTATTTTGATCAAAGGTAAGTTATTTATATACTTCCTGTTCGGTGTCTTTTCTTTAATTTTACGGTAATGATTAGTCAGGAATCAATACAACAAATCCAAAGTCGCATCGATATTATAGATGTCATAAGTGGTTTTGTAAAGTTGAAAAAAAGAGGAGTCAATTATTTGGGCAACTGTCCTTTTCATCATGAAAAAACCCCCTCTTTTACCGTTTCTCCAACTAAAGAAATTTTTAAATGCTTTGGTTGCGGAAAGAGCGGAAATGCCATCGGTTTTCTGATGGAGCATGAAAAATTTAGTTTTGTAGAAGCGATTCGATGGCTTGCTCAAAAATATAATGTAGAGTTGGAAGAAACGGAGGTGAGTTCTGAGTTTAAAGCTGTTCAACTCACATCAGACAGTCTTTATGTAATCAATCAGTTTGCACGTGATTTTTTCAGCAATCAATTGCTGGAAACCGAAGAAGGCCAACAAATAGCCCTATCCTATCTAAAAGAGCGTGGTTTTCGCGAAGACATTATTCAAAAATTTCAGTTGGGGTACAGTCCGAACAAAAGAGATGCTTTTGCAAATGCGGCAATTGAAAATCAATACAACCCTGAGCTGCTGGCGAAAACGGGGATTGTTGTTGAACGCGAAGGCAAATTGGTTGATAATTACAGAGGGCGAATTATTTTTCCGATACACAACCAAAGCGGAAAAGTGTGCGGATTTGGAGCAAGGATTATACAATCCAATGACAGAGCACCTAAGTATATAAATACTCCTGAAAATGAAATTTATGTAAAAAGTAAGATTCTATACGGAGCTTATCAGGCGAGGACTGCGATCGATAAAGCCAATGAGTGTCTGTTGGTGGAGGGATATACAGATGTGATCAGTCTACATCAGGCAGGTATAGAAAATGTGGTTGCCAGCGGCGGAACATCGCTAACCATTGAGCAACTCAGGATAATTAAAAAATATACCCATCAATTAACCATTATTTATGATGGCGATAAGGCAGGTATCAATGCGGCTCTACGTGGTTTAGGTTTGGCCTTGGAGGAAGGATTGCATGTCCGTTTGGTTTTGATACCTGATGGAGAAGATCCGGATAGCTATGTGCATAAAGTTGGAACAACTGAATTTTTATCATTTATTCAGAACAGCAAAAAAGATTTCATCATTTTCCAATTGGAAGTCGCCTTACAATCGGCCGGCAATGATGTGAATCTGAAAGCAAATGTTGTGAATCAGATTGCCGAATCAGTATCCCGTTTATATCAGCCAGAGGATTTTACAAGAAGACAGGATTATTGTAAACAAATATCCGGCATACTCAACATAGAGGAGCAGGGGTTTATCAATTTGGTAAATAAACTCATCAGAGAACGCATACAAAAAGAGCAACAAAAAAACTACAGAGAAGTCATTGTACCTAAACCTGATGAGGAGGATTTAAACAATACTGAGGATATTAATTCTTTACTTCAGAAAGATCAGGCCCAAGAGCAGGCAGTGGTGCGTAGTATTCTCGAATTTGGACATTTGCCATGGGATGATGATAAAACAGTTGCATCATATATATTCCATCAAATGGATTCGTTGGAACTGATGGATTGTATAGATGATTCACAAATGCAGCAAATTCTGACTCACTATCGGATATGGTTAGATCAGGGGATAAACCCTAGTGCAAAAAACTTCCTCTACGAAGACAATGCCTCCTTAACCGAAGCTGTTGTGAAAATAATGCTTGACAACAATGAGCTTAGTCCAAACTGGAAGCATCACTATGAAGGACATATACCAACAAGGGAAGAGCGATACCGTGATGAGGTTACCTCTACCCTTTTATACTTGCAATTGAAGAAGATCAGAAAATTGATTATTGAAAATCAGAATGATCTGTCAAAAGAAAATAAAGAGGAAGCCATCTTGGTGATTATACAAACCCATCAACATCTCAAGGCGTTAGAAATGGAGCTGACAAAAAAGCTGGGGACTGTTATTCTAAAGTAATTATTAAGCCTCTTCAAGCACTTCATCAATTTTTGGCATCAATAATTGACGTGGAACAGAGTTATTTTCTTCAAACGGTTTTCCGTTTAGCTTGAAGTTAGTTGCGCACCATACAGTGTCAAGTTCCACCCTTTCAATTGCCTCGAGGTCATGGTCCTCCAAAACCTGCCAATGATTATTTCTACAAAGGTCACTGGCAATTTTTGCAGCTTGTTTTGGATGGGCAATCCATAATCTTGCTTTTTTATTCAGGGCAGGAATGACATCATTTAAGATATCACCTAATTGTCTCTCAGAAACGGCGAATATAAGGGCAAAGTCTATTTTCTTTGTTCTCAAAAGTGGAGTAACGTTTTTTGCAAAAGTGAATTTTGCAAAATGTTTTTCGATAGACGAAGGAAGGCCTTGAATCAGTACCGTCTTTTCGTTGTTGTATTTTAATTTTTCGAATACTGTTTGAATAGCCATGCGATAATAATAGAATAGGTTTAACGAAAAGGTTTCGGAACGGTATTAGAACGATTTCATTAGGGGAAGGAATACCCTTAAAGGGAGTGCAAAGATACGACTATACTGTAAAAATTACAAATTAGTAAAAGGAAATGAAAAAAGCGTTTGTGGACATTAAATATATTTATAAAATATACAAAGTCTTTTGTGAGGTTTAATGAACTGATTTTAAATTAAAATTTACTTCATGTTATAGTACTTAAGTGCTTCATTCATAATGCTTTGAAGTTTTTTTATTCTATTTTCGTCAGATGGGTGAGTTGCAAGAAATTCAGGTGGTTTGTTGTTGCTGATATTTGACATACGTTGCCAAAAGCCAATAGCTTCCCTTGGGTCATATCCAGCCATTGCTGCAAAAATCAACCCATAGTGATCTGCTTCATATTCTTGTTTTCGTGAATTTGGTAAAAGAACTCCAAGTTGTGCAGTTGGTGCAAACACGTTTCTAAATATAAAATTTGCCTTTTCTTTTTCTCTGGTAAAAACATCGCCTGCTATTTGAATTCCCTGAGCAACGGAAAGCTGACTTAACCTTTCATTGCCATGATGTGCAACAGCATGTGTTATCTCGTGACCAAGTACAATTGCAAGAGCAGTTTCATTTTGAGTTATCTTCAATAAACCCGTGTAAACAACCACCTTACCTCCCGGCATACACCAGGCATTGATCTCATTGTTATCTACCAGATTAAATTCCCAATTATAGTTATTGATTTCGTTGCTCAGGCCTTTTTTTACATAATACCTGGTTATAGCATCTCTTATTTTATTGCCTACCCTTCTAACCATTTCAGCATCTTTGCTGTTGGCAGTTTGAATTACTTTACTGGTTTTTAGGAATTCACGATATTGCAAAACAGATTGATCTCTTAATTCAGCTTCGGGATATAAGGTTAGCTGTTTACGACCAGTAATAACATTTCTGGTGCAGGAAAGCGAAAAAAAACAGAAGGCAAAATAGAGGATAAGAAATGAAGGAAATCTTATTGTCATGACTTATTTTTTTTTCTGTCTCTGTTTTTAAGTATAGGCACCCTGTTTTCATTACCCTTGATCAGTTTAGATATGTTTTTTTGGTGGGTAACAATGACCAATATTGCAACAGCCAAAGCAAATACTCTGTAAGATAGTTCATGTTCATTCCAGATCCATAATACGGAAACAGGAAGCATCACTGCTCCCAAAATGGAGCTTAAACTGACATATCTGGTTAAATATAAAACGATAATAAATACTGAGATACAACAAATGGCAACGGTAGGTTGAACTCCAATCATCATTCCCAATAAAGTGGCAACCCCTTTTCCCCCTTTAAACTCTGCAAACACCGGAAAAATGTGACCGACCACTGCTGCAAGGCCCAGGGCAATCATAAAATTGGTTCTTTCGTATTCATTATTGAGATAATAAGGCAGAAAATAAAACATACCTACGGCCAATAATCCTTTTAGCAAATCCAAAATCAGAATTAAAGTGCCATACTTGGGGCCCATAACCCTAAAAGAATTGGTGGCGCCCATATTGCCGCTACCATAATCACGAATGTCGATGCCAAAAACTGATTTGCCTATAATCAAGGCAGTTGGAATTGAACCAATCAGATAAGCAACGAGGACTAAAAATACTTCGTTCATAATAATTTCGTGTGCCTAAAGATAAGAAAGAATCGTTCAAATGTTTATTAACGAGTTGATTTATTTATTACGTTTTACTACCATCAAAGACCAGTTGTTGCGTGTATTTGTTTTGATGACTTCACCTCCATGAATTTCAATGTGTGATTGCAGTCCAACAATATCTTCCTGGAGAATTCCACTAAATAAGATCTCCCCGCCTATTTTAACTGCACGAAATATTTCTGACAAATGTTCCAATATGATATTCAAATTTATATTAGCCAATACGATATCATACTGTTCTGAATTTCCGATGTATGTGGATTGTTTTTCCAGTTGAATTTTGGAACAATCATTTCTTATGATATTTTCTTTTGCATTGTTGATACTCCATTCGTCATAATCAAATGCATAAACATATTCTGCATGTAATTTCTCTGCGAGTATCGCCAAGATACCGGTGCCTGTTCCAAAGTCCATCAACTTTTTCTTTTCAACATTCATCACGCACATCTGCTCCATCATTAAATAGGTAGTTGCATGGTGTCCTGTGCCAAAACTCATTTTGGGATTGATGATAATGTCTATTTCTTTCGATGGATTGATATTATGAAAATCTGCGCGAATGGTACAGAATGGTAAAGATGTTTGCGGATGATATATCGTAATCGGTTGAAACTGGCTCTCCCAATGGGCATTCCAGTTTTCCTCCATGACCTCCGCTTCGATGAAATTCACCCCAAAATTTTTCAACCAGTCGGTGACTAATGACTTATCATATTTATCGGATGGAATAAATGCCTTCAAATAATCATCATCTTCTTCAAATCCATCGAATCCCATTTCGGATAATTGGGCAATCAGGATTTCTTGTTGCTCAGTATTTATGTTTTCGATGAAGATGGAGATATGATTCATGATATTTGATTTTTTGAAGCCGTGGTAAGTACCATGTCAAAGTTCATAAAAAAAGAAGCTGCTCGTAATGAACAGCTTCTGTAAAAAGTATCAACAATTTCTTATCCTTCGTTTTCAGGTTTTGGAGCATCTTTGGGCGGTCTTTGTCCCCCATTTTCTCCCTGTGGTCTGGGGGCTTGCTCAGGACGTGGCATCAATGCCTTGCGACTCAATTTGAATTTACCGGTCCGAGGATCAACATCCAATAACTTAACGGTTACTTTATCTCCTTCTTTGAATAATCCTTCCATACTATCCAAACGCTTCCAGCTGATTTCACTGATGTGCAACAAACCTTCTTTCTTTGGTAAGAACTCTACAAACGCGCCAAACTCTTTGATGCCTTTTACCGTTCCCTCATAAGTTTTTCCAATTTCAGGTACTTCAACAATTCCGCTGATCCATGCTATTGCATTATCCAATCCGGCTTTCTCTTTTGAGAAGATACTCACTTCGCCCTTGTTGTCAATTTCTTCAATAGTGATGGTTGTTCCTGTTTCGCGCTGAATTTCCTGTATCACTTTTCCGCCTGGTCCAATAACCGCACCAATGAATTCTTTATCGATCGTCATTTTATGCATGCGTGGTGCATGTGGCTTCACATCCGGTCTGGCTGATTCTACACACTCATACATGTGATCAAGTATATGCATTCTGCCTTTCTTGGCTTGAGCCAATGCCTGGCGCATCACATCCATACTCAAACCATCTACTTTGATATCCATTTGCACACCGCAAATTCCTTCACGTGTACCGGTTACTTTAAAATCCATGTCACCCAAATGATCTTCATCTCCTAAAATATCCGTAAGAACAGCAAACTGATCTCCTTTTGTAATCAATCCCATGGCAACACCACTCACATGTTTGCGAATAGGCACACCCGCATCCATCAATGCCAATGAACCGGCGCAAACCGTTGCCATCGATGAAGAACCATTACTTTCCAATATATCACTTACTACACGAACAGTATAAGGATAATCATTTCCCGGCATCATTTGTTTCAATGAACGCAAAGCAAGGTTACCATGCCCCACTTCTCTTCTACCCACACCGCGCATCATTTTTACTTCCCCTGTACTGAACGGAGGAAAGTTGTAATGAAGAATGAATTTGGCATAGTTGGATGAATGGGCTGTTTCGGTCAACAATTCATCCAATGGTGTTCCTAAAGTAACTGTTGTGAGTGATTGTGTTTCACCGCGTGTAAATAAAGAAGATCCGTGTGGAGTTGGCAACAAGTTTGTTTCCATTGCCAATGGACGAATATCTTCGAGACCGCGACCGTCTAAACGACGTCGCTCATTTAAAATCATATCACGAACCACATGGTATTGCAACTCGCCGAAATAAAATCCAACCAATCCTTTGTCTTCATCAGCCAAATCCTCGCTCAAATGAGTCCCCAATTCTTCGTGTAATTTTTTAAAAGCATCACTACGCTCATGTTTTGCAGATGCCGATGCAGCAATGGCATGCATTTTATCTTTACAGAAAGCAGTAATTTTTTCGTAGAGGGCTTCGTTGCGATATGGTTTGGTATATGCTCTTTTACTTGTAATACCTACGAGGTCACGTAATTGCTCTTGGGCTTTCACCTGAATACGTATAGCATCATGTGCAATCTGAAGTGCCTGAATCAAATCTTCTTCCTGACACTCTTTGCTCTCCCCTTCCACCATCATGATATTTTTGTTAGTAGCGGCGATGACAAATTCGAGATCCGTTTGCTCCATTTGTGAACGGGTTGGATTCACGATAAACTGACCATCCACTCTGCCGATGCGTACTTCAGAAATAATTTCCTGAACAGGAATATCCGATACCGCTAAAGCTGCAGATGCTGCCAAACATGCCAATGCATCCGGCAATACTTCATCATCCGATGAAACCAATGATACAAGCACCTGTACATCACAGAAGTAATCTTCGGGAAACAATGGACGAAGCGCACGATCGATCAAGCGTGATGTTAGAATTTCATAATCATTCAAACGGGCTTCTCTTTTGAAGAAAGAACCAGGTATGCGTCCGGCTGATGCAAATTTCTCTTGATAGTCTACAGATAAAGGAAAAAAAGATTGACCGGCTTTGGGTTCTTTGGATGCTACAACGGTAGCAAGAATGATACAATTACCCTGACGAACTGTAACGGCTCCATCGGCCTGACGAGCGAGTTTTCCGGTTTCTATGGTAACGATGCGACCATCTCCCAGGTCGAACTGAACTGATTTTGGTTGTAGAAAAGACATTTTAAATTAAAAATTATGCAATAGCAATTGCCATTACGGTGGAAAATAAATACAGGTAAAAAGAATAATTCCCAACTGAAAAACCTGTTGGGAATCATTCAAACAAATTACATGTACAATGAAATTTTATTTGCGGAGACCTAACTTCTCGATGAGCGATCTGTAACCTGTCAGGTCATGCTTGCTGAGGTAAGTAAGTAAGCGCTTACGTTTACCAACCATCATCATTAGTCCACGTTGAGAAGAAAAGTCCTTCTTGTTCTCTTTTAGATGATTCGAGATGTGATTGATGCGTTCAGTTAAAAGTGCTACCTGACCTTCAATAGAACCAGTGTTGTTTGCAGCACCGCCGTAAGTTTGGAAAAGTGCTGCTTTTTTTTCAGTTGTTAGATGGGACATAATCGATTTTTTTTAAAACCCTGTGTTTTAATGTTTCTTAATTTGCGTGCAAAGGTAAAGCAAATCAGTGAAAAAGTATAAAAAATAATGGAGAAATTAGTAGACCAAACGTTTAAATAATATATTTAATATATAGATTATGAAAAGTATATTCATGCCTTTCTGTTTTGCCACAGATACCATTTCTGTACCTTCAGCATGATGTACATAATAATTAGCATTAAATCATATAAAGTATTTATTATGAATATCAATTGAGAAAATACAGATGAATTTTAAAGGATTAATTTAATCTTATACTTTTGGCTGATAAACGTTTCAATAAAATTTCGATTCATAAAAATAAATCATTAATTGATGTTACTTAAATGCAAAAAATGTCTTTTTTTCATATTGATCATCGTTCAATTTGCAGATGCGCAATCTGTTCGTTTACTCTCAGCCGGAACCACTTCTTCTTTCAGGGGCTTATCGGTTGTTGATGATAAAATAGTATGGGTGAGCGGTAGCAACGGAACTGTAGGAAGAAGTATTGACGGTGGAAAAAACTGGAATTTTTTAAAAGTAAGCGGTTTTGAAAAGCGCGATTTTAGGGACATTGAGGCTTTCGATGAAAATAATGCCATCATCATGGCAATTGATGCGCCTGCCTTGATATTAAAAACAAATAATGGTGGTGAAAGCTGGCATGTGGTTTTTAAGGATGAGAGAAAAGGCATGTTTTTGGATGCAATGGAGTTTTGGAACGAACAAAGTGGTATAGTTATTGGGGATCCTATAGATGGACGTTTTTTTGTAGCAAGAACATTCGACGGTGGTAATCAATGGCAGGTAATACCCACTGATAAACAACCCATTGCTGAAAATGGGGAAGCTTGTTTTGCCAGCAGTGGAACCAATATTCGTGTACTCACAAAAACTGAAGCTATATTTATTTCCGGTGGACAAAAATCAAATGTTTTTGTTCGTGATGAAAAAATTTCAATACCTACTGTTCTTGGAAAAGAAAGTACCGGAGCGAATTCAATTGCCATAAAAAATAAAAAAACATGGATGATTGCGGGTGGTGATTTTACCCAAAAAGACTCCATACAAGGGAATCTCCTGATCACCAAAGACGGAGGAGCACACTGGCAAACCTGCGAAAAACCCCCACATGGATATCGTAGTTGTGTTGAGCATCTCGGAAAAAAGAAATGGATCACCTGTGGTTTGAATGGGATTGATATCAGTAAAAACAACGGAAAAACATTTGAACCTATCAGCCAAACCGGCTTTCATGTTTGCCGAAAAGCAAAAAAAGGGAAAGCTGTTTTCTTTGCAGGGGGTGGAGGAAAAATTGGAGTACTTGAATAGTATCTAATTTATTTTATTATCACATCTTTTACAATTGTTTCTCCCATTGCTTCATTAACTCGTTTTACGATTAATTCTTTTTGAAAGGCCAATTCATTTTTTAGTGCTGCATGGTGAGACGTTATCCATAATTTATCTCCAACAATACTAATTTGTTCTGTATATTTTGCAATGGTTTGGCCCATCAGTTGTTCCCAAATTTCTTCAATTTGAGCAGCACGAAGACCATTCTTCAACCGACTTTGATGCATGAAATTTTGTAATGCCTCACCAATATTAACAGTACCCATGAAGTAAAGGTAGTAATTAAATTTTAATGAGTTTGAAATGGAGCTCATCCTTAACTTTGCATCATTTATATGCATATTCATTCTCGAACCAAAAAGGCAGCCCTGACTACCCTGCTCATGATGAGCTTTGTGACTTTGTGCGGTTATGTTTGGCATCTGGATATAAGGTCTGCCTCCTGTCTGTTTGGAATGCTCGGCATTTATGCAACAGGAATCATCTGGATCGTCTCAACTGCTCATGTATCAAAAAAGCATTTTTCATTGTTGTTTCAATCAGGGTTCAAATCTTTCATATTGATCACATTTTTGATGATAATTTTTTTTATTTTTTTCTATAAATTCAATCCTCAAATACTTGATGAATTTATCAAAGAGAATAACCGATTAATTACCAAAATGGGCAGTAGGACGCCGTCGGAAATGGAAACAAATGAAAATCTTATCAGGTCTTATTTTGTACCCATGACCATATCTTTTTATACCCTGGTTTTACTCATAACCGGTGCCATATCAAGTGCCCTTACGGCAGTTTTGGTTTCGAGATCAAATAAATAACTTACATTAGCATAATTTTCTATTGCCCATGGATATATCGATTGTAATACCATTATTTAACGAGGAAGAGTCTTTGCCCGAATTAACTGCTTGGATAGAACGCGTGGCAAATGCGAATCATTTTTCCTACGAAATTATTTTGGTGGATGACGGAAGTACAGACCGCTCCTGGCAGGTGATTGAAGATTTGAGGAGCAAGAGTCAGCATATTCGTGCCATAAAATTTCAGCGTAATTATGGCAAAAGCGCAGCGCTCAATGAAGGGTTTAAAGCGGCTGAAGGAGATGTAATAATTACAATGGATGCCGATTTGCAGGATAGTCCCGACGAAATTCCAGAATTACGCAGAATGATCATTGAAGATGGTTTTGATTTGGTTAGTGGCTGGAAGAAAAAGCGTTATGACAATACTTTTACAAAAAATATCCCCAGTAAATTATTCAATGCCGCGGCTCGTTCCATGAGCAAAATTCATTTACATGATTTCAATTGTGGCTTAAAAGCATACAGTAAGAAGGTGGTGAAATGTATAGAGGTGTATGGCGAGATGCATCGCTACGTTCCTGTGTTGGCCAAATGGGCGGGCTTCAGAAAAATTGGAGAGAAAGTGGTAGAGCATCGTGCCAGAAAATACGGCGTTACGAAATTTGGATGGGATCGATTTATCAATGGATTTCTTGATTTGCTTACCATATTTTTCGTAGGCAAATTCGGTAAGCGGCCTATGCACTTTTTTGGTTTGTGGGGTACCTTTTCTTTCTTCATTGGATTCATCATATTCTTATACCTTACCATCACAAAATTCGCATGGCATGTTACAGGTATGACAGAAAGGCCACTTTTCTTTATGGCCATACTTGCCATGATTATGGGCACACAACTTTTTTTGGCAGGGTTTGTAGGAGAACTTATTTCCCGCAATGCTCCTGAGCGTAATCATTATCTAATCGAGAAAAAGATTGGTCTGGAATGAATATGACCGCTTCCGGAAAAAAAATCATCATCATTGGTCCTGCGCATCCATTGCGTGGCGGACTTGCATCATATAATGAAAGATTAGCCCGAGTCTTTAAAGAATCCGGTGCTGATGTTTCTATTTTTACATTCTCGCTCCAATATCCGGGATTTCTTTTTCCGGGTACCACTCAATTTTCGAGTGAGCCAGCTCCTGTCGATTTGAAAATTGAAGTATGCATCAATTCAGTAAATCCTCTGAATTGGGTTAAAATCGGAAACAAAATAAAAAAATTGGCTCCGGATATTATTGTAGTTAGATATTGGTTGCCATTCATGGGGCCATGTCTTGGTACCATATTGCGCATCGCTCAAAAAAATAAAAAGTCGAGGGTAGTTTGTATAGCAGACAATGTAATACCTCATGAAAAACGTCCTGGTGATGTGCCATTTACCAGATATTTCAGTAAAGCCGTACATGCATTCATTACAATGAGTGAAAAAGTACTGCTGGATTTACAACCTTTTGCAATCGATAAGCCATCTGCTTTTGTGCCACATCCGCTCTATGATAATTTTGGAGAGAAAACAGATAAGTATGTTGCCCGGAAAAAAATTGGAATAGATTCTGATAAAAAAATCATCTTGTTTTTTGGATTCATCAGGAAATATAAAGGATTAGACTGGCTATTTGAAGCCATCAAAATTTTGCTGGAAAAATATCCTCAAGATGACCAACTTCGTTTTTTGATTGCCGGAGAATTTTATGAAGATCGAAAACCTTATGACGATTTGATTGACAAACTGAATATTCGCGATCAACTCATTCTCAAAACAGATTTTATTTCTGATAGCGATGTACGTTATTATTTATCGGCAGCTGATCTGGTGGTGCAGCCCTACAAAAGTGCAACACAAAGTGGTGTAACACCCCTCGCCTATCATTTTGAAGTTCCGATGGTAGTTACCCGTGTTGGTGGACTGCCTGCATTGGTTCCCGAAGGAAAAGTTGGGTTAATTGCCGAACCCAATCCCGAATCCATTGCTGATAAAATCCATGATTATTTCCTCTCAGATTCTGAGCAGTATGTTCAACATATTCGTGAAGAGAAGAAAAAATACAGCTGGGAAAACATGATGAATGCCATTTTAAAGGTAGCCAATCCTATTTAGACTAATTCTGCATCAAATTACCCTATTATTTTCTTATTTTGCACTGGTTATGATTTACCGTAGTAAAGCCCCTCTTCGTATTGGATTAGCCGGTGGAGGCACAGATGTGAGTCCGTACAGCGATTTATATGGAGGCGCCATTTTAAATGCGACCATTTCTTTATCTGCATATGCTAGCATCGAGCCGATCAATGAGCCACGTATTATTTTGGAGGCGCTGGACAGGCAGGAGCAGCAAATATTCGATTTATCAGATAAGCTACCAATCAATGGTACTTTAGATTTATTAAAAGGTGTTTACAATAGAATCCAAAAGGATTTTCCCTTTCCACTGATTGGTTTTAAACTCAGCACTTTTGTAGATGCACCGGCTGGTTCCGGGTTAGGAACATCCTCTACATTGGTGGTGGCTATTCTTGGTGCCTTTTGCGAAATGCTGAAACTTCCATTGGGAGACTACGATATAGCTCATTTGGCTTATGAAATTGAACGAATTGATTTGTCGCTCGCAGGTGGAAGACAGGACCAATATGCGGCTACATTTGGAGGAGTTAATTACATGGAATTTTATGAGAATGATAAGGTGATCGTAAATCCTTTGCGTATTCGTCCGCAATACATGCACGAGCTGGAAAACAATCTGGTTCTTTATTTTACTTCTACTTCTCGCGAGAGCGCCAGCATCATCAAAGAGCAGGTTAAAAACGTAAGCGGTAAAAATGAAAAGAGTATCGAAGCTATGCATCAATTAAAAGAGCAGGCACGCATGATGAAGGAGGCGCTATTAAAAGGTAAACTCAGTGAGTTGGGAGAAATATTGGATTACGGATTTCAGCAAAAAAGAATGATGGCGGCAAATATCAGTAATCCCTTGATGGAAGAGATGTACGATGCTGCTAAAAAAGCTGGCGCTACCGGAGGAAAAATCAGCGGTGCAGGAGGTGGCGGTTTTATGATTTTCTATTGCCCTGGAAATAACAGCCATGCCGTTAAAAAAGCATTGTTGACTTTCGGGGGAGAAGTAAAAAATTATTCGTTCACTAAATATGGGTTAACTACCTGGACTATCTAATTAATAATCATGCAAGAAAAAATAAAATCAATTATCTCCGGTTCAATTTCAGTAAAAGAAAAAATGCTGGGTGATGATCAAATCATACAAACAGTTTATGATTGCGCTACATTAATTGTTGATGCATTTCGAAAAGGGAACAAAGTGTTGTTCTGCGGCAATGGTGGCAGCGCTGCCGATGCGCAGCATTTAGCTGCAGAATTCAGTGGTCGTTTTTATACCGACAGAGAAGCTTTGCCTGCCGAGGCATTGCATGTGAATACCTCTTACCTCACTGCTGTTGCAAACGATTATAGTTACGATGTAGTTTATGCCAGATTAATAAAAGGGATTGGAAAATCCGGAGATGTGCTGGTAGGTTTGAGTACTTCCGGTAACAGTGGTAATATCCTCAAAGCTTTTGAAGTGGCGCGTGAAAAAGGAATGAAAACGATTGGTTTTACAGGTGAAACAGGAGGAAAGATGAAAGCACTAAGTGATTATTTGTTGAATGTTCCATCTTCCGATACGCCCCGTATTCAGGAGAGTCACATCATGCTGGGACATATCATTTGCCAGCTAGTTGAAGAACAATATTTTTCCGCCTAATTAATCGGCTTTGACGATGTATAAAGGTTCGGATACCACACCCATCAAAGAAATTTCCTGTATCATTTTGGCAGGTGGATTGGGAACGCGCTTGCGTTCGGCAGTTCCTGATTTGCCCAAGTGTATGGCGCCTGTTGCAGGCAAACCATTTCTTCAACATATCATTGATTATTGTCTAAATAACGGCGTCACACATTTTATCTTCTCGTTGGGCTATATGCATGAAGTGATTGAGGATTTTGTTTTAAAAACATACCCAAATCTTTCTGTTGATTTTGTAATAGAGCATGAACCCTTGGGAACTGGAGGAGGAATACGATTGGCTATACAGGCATCCAAAGCAGAACATGTAGTCATACTCAATGGCGATACTTTGTTTTCAGTGCCATTGCAAACATTGATGCAATTTCACCTTCAGCATCATGCATCGTGCACATTAGCATTAAAACCAATGAAAGATTTTGATAGATACGGCGTTGTTGAGATAGATGCGAATCAACATATCAGGGCCTTTCAGGAAAAAAAGAAATACGATTTCGGTTTGATCAATGGCGGTGTATATGTGGTAAATAAAAATGCATTTTTGTCACTACCCTTCCCTGAAAAATTCTCCTTCGAAAAAGATTACCTGGAAAAATATTACCTTTCGGAGCCCATGTTCGGTATGGTGGAGGATGTTTACTTCATTGATATTGGTATACCTGAGGATTTTGAAAGAGCGGGAAGGGAGTTGGGATAAAAAGTTCAAAAGGTTCAAGAGGTTTAATGAGTTCAATAGGTTGGTTTGAGACGTGTGATGAGGTTTGATTACATTCTTTGAGCGCCTTTGCGAAAATAGACAACAAGCTTTTAATGAGATTTATTAGTTCGTTTGAAATGTTTGAATTGTGTGATGAGGTTTGAAGTTTTATTTGCGTCTTTGCGTTCCTTTGCGAATTTCTCTGCGTTCTTTGCGTTTCCCATTTTCATAACGCAATGTGCGCAAAGACCCGATAGCTATCGGAATAGCAAAGAGCGCTAAGTATACTTAGAACTCATTAATCACTCCTTTTGATTTCTAAATTTTGATCCACCTGTCGGCGGACAGGCTTTTTTGAATTTTGATTTTTTACTTTGATTTTTGACTTTTGAATTTTTACTTTTGAATTAACCACATGCCCATCACCATTCGCACATGGACGGCCGACGATGTTCCTGCTTTGGCTAAATATGCCAACAACATTAATATTTGGAACAATCTGCGTAACTATTTTCCACATCCTTATACGGAAGAAAATGCACGGTCATGGATTGAACGTGTTACCAATGAAGTACCCATCGTAAGTTTAGCCATTGACCTGGATGGTGAAGCCATTGGCGGAATAGGCTTGATTTTGAATTCGGATGTGTATGTGTATTCTGCCGAATTGGCCTATTGGATTGGAGAGCCCTTTTGGGGACAAGGCATTGCTACTGAGGCAATCAGGCAAATGATTGACTATACTTTTTATTACTTTGATATAATTCGAATTTATGCTGAAGTTTTTGAAAATAACAAAGCTTCCATGCGTGCGCTCGAAAAGAATGGATTCTATCTGGAGGGAGTCAGGCGAAAATCTGTTTTTAAAAACAACGTATTAATGGATGATTATATTTGGGTAAAGCTCCGTTCATATTGACTTTAATTTGATTACAAAAACAAAAAAAATAAATTTTATCGAAGGGTTACTGAATAATTAACTTCCAATACATTTCATTGTCAAATACTTATGCTTATAAAAAAGAACATAGCCACCAGTGATTCCGGCTTTATTTTCAATCCATCTACCGGAGATTCTTTCACTGCCAATCCAATTGCTGCAGAAATTATTCAGTCCTTAAAGCATGGAGAATCATTGTCCGTCATTAAAAAAAATATCCTGGACAAATATGAAGTAGAGGCCGGTCAACTGGAACGTGACATGGATGATTTTATGTCACAATTGAAAGATGGAAATTTACTGGAATCATAAACTCTTTATGTCTAACAAATCATATCCTTTTGCAGTAGCCGTTACAGGCCTGAATGCTATTGATAGTCCGGGTCCGGGTGTTGCCGTAATACGCGCATTGAGAGATGGTTTACCCGGCGTCCGAATCATTGGATTGTCGTACGAAACATTAGAACCCGGAATTTATTTACATAATGTCGTAGATAAGACTTATCAAATCCCCTATCCTTCTGCCGGAGCAGAAGCATTGATGGGTCGACTTCGTTACATCCATGAAAAAGAAAACCTTAAGGTTATCATACCCAACTTTGATGCAGAGCTTTATAATTTTATCAAGATTGGTTCATCACTTCGATCTTTGGGTATTGAAACTTTTCTTCCAACCTATGAACAGTTTGAAGCCAGGGACAAAATCAACTTATACAAATTCGGAGAAAAATACGGATTGCATGTTCCCAAAGACAAAGTCATTTTTCAAGTAGGTGAATTGTATGCCTGTGCAGAAGAGTTTGGATATCCATTGGTTGTAAAAGGAAAATTTTATGACGCAGTTGTTGCGCATACCATGGAACAGGCACAAAAGGCATTTTATAAATTATCGGCCAAATGGGGTTTTCCCATCATCGTTCAACAATTCATTTCTGGAACAGAAATCAATGTGGCTGTATTAGGTGACGGTAACGGTACCGCCATCAGTGTAATTCCCATGCGCAAACTATATATCACCGATAAAGGCAAAGCATGGGCGGGTATTACACTGGAAGACGAATCGCTTATTAATCTGGCGAAAACATTTGTTACGGCAACTAAATGGAAAGGTGGATGCGAGTTGGAAATCATGCGCTCTGCTGAAGGTAAAGCTTATATCATGGAAATAAATCCGCGCTTTCCGGCATGGATTTATTTGAGTGCTGGAGCCGGACAAAATCAGCCTGCATCTTTGGTTAAATTAGCCATTGGTGAAAAAGTAGAACCCTTCACGGAATATCAGGTGGGTAAAATATTCATCCGCTATGCCTGGGATCATATCATGGATGTCAGCGAATTTCAGCAGATCAGCGCCTTCGGTGAATTATAATCAAATTTAAAAGTATCAAGCAATATTGTATGCAAAAATTAAAGTACGAACGTCCCTCTATTTTGAAAATGAATGCCGGACTCATGAACAAGTTTGGCACCAGAACTGAATACGAACCGGTTACACATATTGATGGTGTAGCAGTAAAATCCATCATCGAACAACATGGCTCTCCTGTTTTTGTAATTAGTGAGCGCACCATTCGTAGAACATACCAGCAAGCTGTTCGTGCGTTTAAAACACGTTATCCCAAAGTACAATTTGCTTGGAGTTACAAAACAAATTATCTCAATGCCGTTTGCAACGTCTTTCATCAGGAAGGAAGCTGGGCCGAGGTGGTTAGCGGATTTGAATACAATAAAGCATTGGGTAATGGGGTGCCCGGAAACAAAATTATCTTCAATGGACCGGAGAAAACCAATGAAGAATTGAAGCTGGCCGTTAATAATGAATCACTCATTCACATCGATCATTTTGATGAACTCTATCAATTGATTGGTTTGTGTGATACATTGGATAAGAAACCAAAAGTGGCGATACGTGTAAATATGGATACAGGTATTTATCCGATGTGGGATCGTTTTGGTTTCAATTATGAAAATGGATCGGCCTGGAATGCACTGCAAAAAATTGTAGCTTCCGGAAAATTACAATTGGTGGGCTTGCATTGTCATATTGGTACGTACATGCTAAGCTCTGATGCTTATTCAGTTGCTGTCAATAAGCTGGCCGATCTGGCTTATCAATGTAAAATACAGCTCGATACAACCATTCAATACCTTGACATGGGAGGAGGTTTTCCTTCTGGAAACACGCTGCGCGGGGCATACTTACCGGCAAGCGATACCAATCCTACGGTTGATGATTTTGCCGAAGCTATCACAAATGCAATATTAAATGCAGGTTTCAAAACGGATGAATTGCCCTTATTGATTTTGGAAACGGGCCGTGCCTTGATTGATGATGCAGGATATTTATTGGGAACCGTTTTAGCCAATAAAAGATTGAGCGACGGCAGACGCGCGACAATCATGGATTTTGGTGTGAATATCATGTTCACTTCTTTTTGGTATGAGCATAAGATTAGTCCGGCTCAGGAATTTACACACCATACAGAGGATATGGTTTTATATGGGCCATTGTGTATGAATATTGATGTTGTTCGTTCTTCAGTCAACTTACCTTTATTGAATCGTGGAGATCAGGTAGTTGTTCATCGCGTTGGTGCCTACAATATGACGCAGTGGATGCAGTTTATACAAATGCGTCCAAATGTTGTCATGATTGATGAAAAAGGTAATTTACATAAAATACGCGAAGCTGAAACGCTTGCATATATGGAGCAATTAGAGAAGATGCCAGCGCATCTTGCTAAATTTAAATTGTAATATTTGCGAACATCCAATTACATAGCTCATATAAAGTCCATCGCATTATCGGTGCTGAACAGTTATGGTATGCTATTTTTTTCACGCAGTTACTGGTTTTCTCTATTGATTTTCGGTGTTACATTTTTCATTCCCTCTTGCGGATTTGCTGCGTTGATATGCGTAGTCCTTGCTGTCATAACTGCAAGATTGCTTGGTTTTGACAAGACTCAAATTGCGACGGGAATTTATACCTATAGTGCCATATTATTTGGCTTGGGATTTGCAGCCAATTTTGCTGCCGGTGCAGCATTTTATTTGATGTTGATACTGGGTGCTGTTTTGTCTATGTTATTTTCTGTGGCCTTATCCAGTAAATTATATGAGCGAAATATTCCCGGACTATCATTGGCATTTATTTTTACCACTTGGCTGGTCATCCTTGCTTCCCGACAATTTGCAGGAATCGGGCTCAATGAGAAGCATATATACTGGATGAATGAAGCATACGCCGATGGTGGTGCAGGATTTTTACAAATTATTAATTACATCGAAAACTGGAAAATTCCTCCTTATGTATCCGGTTATTTCAGATCTATGAGTGCCATATTATTTCAAGGAAATATTGGTGCTGGTTTATTACTGGCAATCGGACTTTTGCTACATTCCCGAATTTCATTTAGTCTTTCTGTCTTAGGCTATGCAATCGCGTTAATATTTAATTATTGGATGGGGGGATTTAATACTGGGAATCTCTCTTACTACAATATGGGCACCAATTTTATGCTTGTATCTATTGCATTGGGTGGTTTTTATCTGATACCATCGATACGCAGTTTTCTGTGGACCTTTATTACAGTACCGATTGCTTATATCATTGTGGTTGCAACCGGATCAATTATGTGGGTATATGGACTGCCTCCTTTTTCATTGCCTTTTTGTATTGTGGTGATTTTATTCTTATACTGCTTACGAATAAGAAAAAATCCCGGTCGTTTGGTTATTACTCCAGTTCAATACTACAGACCAGAACACAATCTTTATCAATACAATAATAGTAAAGAAAGATTGATGCATCGGATGTACTTGCCCCTTTCATTGCCTGTTATGGGCGAATGGATGATTAGTCAGGGATATAATGGAAGCATAACTCACAAAGGAGATTGGTCTAAGGCACTTGATTTTGTGATATTGGATGAGGAAATGAAAACATTTCGTTTGCCCGCGACAGACCCCACTCATTTTTATGCATACAATAAACCTGTTTTAGCACCTGCTGATGGTTATGTGGAGGAAATTATTAATTATGTAGAAGATAATGCCGTAGGAAAAAATAACACAACTCAAAACTGGGGAAACAGCATTATCATCAGGCACGCTACCGGATTATTTTCCAAATTATCACATCTTAAAAAAGAATCCATAAAATTTCATAAAGGCGACTATGTTCGAAAAGGAGATATCATTGGGTTATGTGGTAACTCAGGAAGATCACCAGAGCCACATTTGCATTGGCAATTACAAACGACCCCGTATATTGGAGCTAAAACGATACCCTACCCAATAGCTTATTATCTCGAAAGAAATGAAAATCAAACTACACTGAAGAGTTTCGTTACCCCCCTTGAAGGTAGTTTTGTAAGCAACGTCAACATCAACCAAACCATTTGTAGGGCCTTTTCTTTTTTACCAGGAATTGCCATTGAAGCAGCAGATGAAAAAGGTAATAAAGAAGAATGGGAAGTTTTTACAGATGCTTTAAACGAACACTATTTGTATTGCAGAGCTACGGAGAGCTTCGCTTATTTTATGAATAATGGAGTGATGTTCATGTTTACGAATTTCATTGGCAACAAGGAAAGTATGCTTTATAAATTCTATATTTCCTGTTATAAGATATTTTTAAGCATCGAACCAGGGATTAAAATCCCTGATCAATTTGCGTTGCATCAATTTAAAAAAGGACCGATACGCTGGGTTCAGGACTTGCTCAGTCCATTCACTATTTTCCTTCAATCAAATTATACTTCTTATGCAAATCAAAGCAGTGGGATTGGTGAAACTGATATTCAACTAAAATCTATTCATTATGAACAAGTAATGCAAAGGAAAAAAGATATTTCTACTTCAGATATAACAATTGGTCTTGATAATAGCATTACATTTACATTTACAAAAAACGAAATCAAAACTACCATTAGATGTTGTGTCGTAGTATAACCCTGGCTTTTATTCTGGTTTTATCTTTATGTTCATACGGACAAACGATTGAATCACGAGAAGAAATAGATACCAAAAGCTTTCGGCTCTACAGCAATGAACAATGGCAGCAATTGCTGGATTATGGGAAAATTGTAGTCAATCATAAACAGGATTTTATTTTATTGAGACTCAGGTTGGGATATGCCGCTTTTATGCTTTCAAAGTATAGCGAGGCAATTAGGCATTACAATGCCATTTTAAAGAAAGATGCCTATAACGAAACTGCTCGTTATTATAAAAGAATTTGTTTGCAATATCTGCAGCAATCAGATTTGGCATTGTATCAAAACCGATATATACCCACGATTAGTTTGAAAAATGAAAAAGTAAAAAAAATAGCTTTAACGGGCGCTGATTGGGAAGGCAGTTACAAAACAACCGATCTCACCACACGCTTTGATGCCATGTATCATCGGATTGGATTGCGGGCAAATGTTGGATGGAGATGGAGTATGTATAATATGATCGGTTTTTTTCAGCAAAAACTGGATGAGCCCGGATTGAAAATGGTTGTCAATAACCGTTCAATACAAATTAATCAGACCGATTTTTATCATTTATCTACTATCAATTTACTTGAAAAATTACAGCTTAAGGCAGGATATCATTTTATCAATACCCCCTTTAGTAATTTTAAATATCAAAATCATATTGGAATCATTGGATTAAAATATTCGACACCTTATATACAATTGCAGGCATCAGTTTACTCCGGTAAGTTGATAGATAGCGCTGTTCAACAAATAAATATTCAGGCATCCTATTATCCTATGGGTAATGCAAATATTTATGGAATGACTACCGTGAGTTTTGGAGAGTATGGGATGAAGCAGCAAATGAATATAAAACAAGTCATTGGCTGCAAATTAACATCTAAAATATGGGCTGAGGGGAATGTTACCCTTGGAAAATTCCAAAACTATCTTGAAAATGACGGCTTGTATGTGTATAATGCCATAGATCCCAATATGAAAAAAATGGGGGGAAGCATATATTATACGCTTAATAATAAGGTTGTCCTGCAGGGAGGTTATACCTTTGAGGAGAAAAATCTTTACACTTATCCTAATCTATTATTTTATCAACATTCAATAAACGGAGGTATCAAATGGACATTCTAAAAAAAACAATGCTATGTTGCACTGCAATTTGCATGATACAATTTGCATTTGCACAAAATGAACAAACGATTCAAAAAGCTTTCAGCGAAAGCTATACGCATGAATACAATAAAAAATACAGCGATGCTGTTTCTGTCTTATCAGTCGTTTATAAGGATGATAGTTATGAGATGAATTTGCGTATGGGTTGGCTCACTTATCTGAATAAGAATTATACACTTTCTCAATCCTATTATACGAAAGCTGTTAACTCAAAACCATACTCAATTGAGGCAAAGCTTGGTCTGATAAAACCATTATCTGCCCTGGAAAGCTGGGATAAAGTTATGAGTAGTTATGAAGATATTATAAAAATAGATGCCCAAAATTATACCGCCAATTATTGGTTGGGTGTTATGTTGTATAACAGAAAGAAATTTGAAAATGCCATCAAGCATTTCGAAAAACTGGTTAACCTCTACCCCTTCGACTATGATGCGAATCATATGCTGGCATGGTCCTATCTGAATCATGGAAGAAACAATGACGCTAAAATCATATTCAACAAGGCATTGATGATCCGCCCGGGAGATGCTTCATGTTTGGAAGGATTGGGTAAATTGAAATAAAACGAATCTATTGGATTGGACTAACTAGGAATTTCGAAAGCTAATTATTGCTCTTACTTTACCATTGTTTTTTTCAGATTCACTCATCATCCATATTTTGTAATACGTTTGTTTGGCCCAGTCCTGTACAGACCTATCGTAGTAAATACTTCCCGGATTTCCGCTTTGTCCGCCGGGAAAAATTCCATAAGCTTCTGTTTGTGGCGTTAAATGAACGATCATTCTCCAGCTTTGTCCATGGTCAGAGGTAGTGGCATTTAACGCGTATGCATCACCGTTGGCTAAAACATCCAATGAACTTAACTCAGGCAGCTTCAAAATATGTCTGATACTTGTATGCTGATAAGCAGACCATGCCAATTTACCTTTCTTTCTTATCGATAATGAAGTGTCACAAGTCTGTTTAAATGCTATGGAAACCAATTCTCTTAAAGTCTCTTTTTTTGCAGTTTGAGCATTATCTATAAACAAATAATTGCTGTCTTTTAATATGGCCTCCATACAAACAGTTTCCCACGGCCATTGTGTATTTTTTGGTGCGTTCGCATATTCATCTGTATAGATGGTGTGATATAAATTTTTCCACCATAGCGTATAACAAGTAGCCACTTCAGATTGGGATATGAAGTTTGCGTCCCATTGATTTATTTGATAAAATAATTCTTTTTCATACGGAGTCAGGTTTACAGTATCCAAGAATCCTGTGAGTATTTTTTTGCCGTAAACAGCCATCAGACTGGTATTGTTTCCCTGTAATTGTTTCATTTCATCAACGGTTACATTGTATAATTCGTTGAGTTTTTGATTTAGAAAATAACCTCGAATGGATGGGTAATCTCTACCCAGATAATATGGATAATCATTGAAAACAGGCTGCTGATTCGCACTGCTTACAAACCCTCTTTCAGGATTATGTTCAAAAGGCATTTCATCATCAGGAATATTGGCCTGCCATAAATAACTGCTGTCGTAACCAGGCATGATAAAATCACCTTGTCCCGACCATTTAGCAGGAAATCTTCCTGCTGTGCGCATGGCAATATCTCCGTTTTTACAGGCAAATACAATATTTTGTCCGGGTGATTTCAAAAAACTGCAGGCGGTAACATAGTCGGAATAATTTTTAGCACGATCAAGCAGATAAAATAGTTTGAGTTCATTGCTGGGATCATGAGCAGACCATTTCACCGCATATGATTTTTGGTTGAAAGCATAGTCTCCGGCAAAAGAAGGGTCGTACATGACAGGGCCAAACATTGTATATGAAACGGTATCCAATACGTCTTTTTCACCGGCAACATGAATCGTTTCTATTCTTTGATTTGCGTTTTTCCAGTTATTATTGAACCAGTATTGTTTGCGTAACCGATCTTTAAATTTTATTTCATAGTAGTCTTTTACATCTCTGCCTCCATTTGTAAAACCAAACGCACAGCTGTCATTAAATCCAATAATAATACCCGGAGAACCCGGAAAACTGACTCCATACACATTATGTGTTGGAGTTGAGATCTGCATTTCATACCATAAAGAAGGGAGATTAAGACCCAGATGCGGATCATTGCATAGGATGGGATATTTGGATGCAGTTCGGGAAGAATCCAAGGCCCAGTTATTACTACCATTTTCAGGATTAGGCTCTTCGGTCGCTTTTACCCTTACATAACTTGAAGTATCATTGAAACGCAGGTAAGATGTATCAACACTTTCAGGGGCTTGTGGGCTGATTTTTGCATAAGGAATGGAATCGGCATTTCGAATAACAGGTAAAGTTGAATCTCTTCTTAATGGAAACAACAAGTCGAATTCCTGTTTATTAAACCAGCTTTTGGCATTGGTGAGTTCGAAATCATTTTCGTGACCGGTAAGGTCGAAAGACATGTATTTCAAAAACAAAGCAGACTTTAGATTATTCCATTTTTCTGGATAATAACCCAGTAATTTATACTCCAGCGGAAGTGTGCTTTCAGTCAAAGACTCAATATATGCGTTTATGCCTGCAGAATAAGCATCTGAAGCCGCTTTGGTTTCGGGGTCTTTTTCCATTTGAGAAAGGGCATTTTCGGCAGCATATACCATACCTAATCTACGGAATGTTCTGTCATGTTTTAAACCGGCTTTACCGATGATTTCACTGACCCTGCCAGCAGCAGCGCGGGTTTGAATATCCATTTGCCAGAGGCGATTTGCAGCGTGCAAATACCCCTGTACAAAGTAGGCATCTTCATCATGTTCTGCAAATACATGAGGCACCATACGGTCGTCTAAGTAAACATTCACTTTTCCTTTCAGTGAGCTGATGTCAATATCTTCATTAAAATCCTTTTTGACAGACTCTGCATTTTGCCAAAAACCGTGTTGGGGCGAAAAAAACGAACCTAGAGGTATGGGAGTATACAATTTTGTATTCAAAACATATACAAGGGCAGATGTTAAAGAAGCGGAAATTAGAAAAAGGAATAGGTAAAGCAATTGTTTTTTCTTCATAAGAATGGAAAAGGTGATTCAGTATTTACAAAATTAAAAGTAACTGTTTTGATGTCGAAAGGTACAGAAAACTGAGTAATTTGCACATCATAAAAATTAAAGACATGGCTGAAGAAATAAGTGAACACACCCGTAATATTCTGGGGCTGAAACTACCTACCGATCCTCGTTGGGTGAATTTGGCTGAAATACAGCTTGAGGATATTTTAACTGACCATGCCTATTGTGAGCAGAAAGCGGCCACTACCTGTATTTCATTGATACAAAAAAATCCGGAGAAGCAATTGTTGTTGGATGAGTTGGCTCCGATTGTAACTGAAGAATGGGGGCATTTCAGGTTGGTTTTAAATGAACTTAAAAAGAGAAATTTACCATTGGGCAAGCAGCGAAAGGATGTGTATGTAAACAAGCTTTTGGATTTTCAAAAGAAAGGTGGTAGTCCTGATGAGCGGTTTTTAGATCAAATGCTGATTATGGCGCTCATCGAAGCGAGGAGCTGCGAGCGATTTAAAAGGTTGAGTGAAGGGATGGATGACGCTTACATGCGAAAGTTTTATCGCATGTTTATGGAAAGCGAAGCCGGGCATTATACTTTGTTCATAACACTAGCAGAGCATTATATTGATAAAAAAATAGTAAGAAAAAGATGGCAAGAATGGCTCGATTATGAAAAAGAGCTGATGTCAAGTACAGAAGTGCGCGGAGACAGAATTCACTAATATCTTCTAAAAAAAAGAGCCGACTTGTTTGTCGACTCTTTTTGATGTTTGTGTGTAATGATTAAAAATTCTTGATAAAATATAGCAAACCTCCCTGCGATTGAAATAATGAACCGGATTTTACATTCCCTGGTCCATAGGTTCTTTCGCGAGAATCATAGTAAGTGAATGTTGAGCTTCCCATTTGTTTGATTTTTCCGGCATAAGCTTTGTCTTCCAGCGCACCAAAATAAGTGAATGCAGTTCCGCCTATGGATTTTACCTTTCCTTTGATAGCAGCATTTTCATAAGAACCAAAATAAGTAATGGTATTTGATCCAATGAGCTTTAATTTGCCTTGTGACATGGGGTCATCATAATTTGAGTAATAATCGAATTTGATAGGACCAACCGATTTTATTTTACCTATCAGATGCGGCTTATCGGTTGAAGCGTAGTAAGTAATAATAGCAGAGCCAATCATTTTTAACTTACCTCTAAATGCGGAATCTTCTGTTTCTTTATAGTTATCCGTTTTACCTTCAAATTTATCTAATGGTCTCTGGATGTTGTTGTTCATTTGACGATCAGCGTATCTATCTACACCCCACTCCCCCATCACACCGTTTTGATCAACATGAAAAACTACATTTTGAGGAAGAAGTAATCCGAAATTGAGGGTTGCTCCATTTCCTCCAACCGTAACCCTTTGTACGCGTTGAGCATAGATGATTATTCCACTAAAAAGAATGGTGAAAAGAAGGATGATTTTTTTCATGATCTATTAATTTAAAAGTCAAAATGCGAAATTGAAAAATTAAAATTTTATCCCACCTAGTAGAGTCAGGATATAATATTGGTTTAAAATTAGGAAAAAATATCAAAAATTACATTTTATTGTTGAGAAAACTTATTTATGAAATGCTCCATATTCAAATATGGGTATGCTTTCTTAAGTTCTAAAACCCTTTGCAATTGGATGTCCATAAATCTTTTGTGTTGATCTGAATTCGGGTTGAAAGGTTTATGGTTGTATGAGTTGTTTAAAATAGCGATTTCTTTCAGTATGTCACGGGTTTCCGAAGTTAATGCTGAAGCAGTGAATTTTTCCCATACATAATTTGTTGCCGCATAATTGGGGTGTACCATATCTTCTGCAAAGAACCGATAATCGCGCAGGTCATCTATAATTAATTCATAAGCCGGGAAATAATAAACTTGATTGAATTTTAATGTAATTTGTTGAACAGCGATAATCAGGTTGGCTTTGCTGCGATTATTTTCAACAAAACCGTCACGCAAATGCCTTACAGGGCTGATGGTAAATAAGATTTTGATATCTGGATTGATTACTTTTAACTGATTGATGCAAGTACTCAGTCGGTCAGTTAAATCCTCAACAGAAAGTAAAATCTTTTCAAATTTGTCTGTTGGTACCTTATGGCAATTGGCTACAAATTTCCCCTCTTTTTTGTACACGAATGCGGAACCTAAAGTGATGATCATCCAATTGGCGGTTTGTAAAAATAGGTTTGCATCAGAGATGGCATTGTTTATTTTATGGAGGCATACTTGTTGTGAAGGTGAGGAAAAACGGGTGTGATGATCCCAGCTACCCCAAAGTTCATTGTGATAAAACAAATCTGATTCGTTGAAGTGCTTTTTATTCAGGTATTGTTCAATAGATGTACAAATGCTGATGGGGTTAAATAGTATGCCACTTGGGTTTTGAAGTGTGGTAAACAAATGGTTTTCCAGTTTTTGTCCCATTTGTTCTGTGAAGCAAGATCCAATTAAAAACAAACGATCTTGAAGTGAGATCAGTTCAGGCAATGCAGGTGGATTAAACTCTAATCGAAATTCCATATATGCGATTTATAAAAAAATACGATCTGCAATGTCAGCACAGTGTTTTAATTGTTTTACATCGATATTGACAGACAGTCCTTTCTCCACAAAATAATCAATCATTATCTCGGTATCCATATTACCTACAAGAGTATTTCCCGCCATAGGGCAACCACCTATACCCTTTATGGCACTATCGAATCTTTTGCAGCCTGCTTTTAAAGCGGCCTCAACTTTTGATTTCATCATTTCGGGCGATGAGTGTAAATGAACTCCAATTTCAGCTGTGGGTAATTGTGAGACAATAGATTGAGTGATTTTGAAAACAAGTTCGGGTGTTGCAATACCAACGGTATCTGCTAATGAGATGATGTTAACGCCCAATGAATGAATTTTCTCGGCCCAATCATTAATGATCTCTTCATTGAACAAATCTCCATAAGGATTACCAAAACCCATAGACAAATACACAACAAGATGCTTGTTGTTGTTAATACAAATAGATTGTATTTGCTCAACAACTTTAAATGAATCTACAATCGAACTGTTTGTATTTCTTTGCTGAAAAGTTTCGGATATGGAAAAAGGAAAACCGAGATAAGAAATTTGTTCAAACGCCACCGCATCTTCTGCACCTCTTGTATTTGCAATGATTGCCAGCAATTTTGATTTAGCCTGACTCATATCCAACCCCTTCAATACATCTTTTGTATCCGCCATTTGAGGGATGGCCTTGGGAGAAACGAAACTACCGAAATCGATGGTATCAAATCCTACTTGAAGTAATGCATTAAGGTATTCGATTTTATTTTTCGTGGAAATAAAATGAGACCACCCCTGCATGGCATCGCGTGGACATTCAATCAGTTGAATATTATTTATTTGTTTGTTTTCCAAATTGATTTTTTGGAGGCAATTTATTGTTTATCAGTCCCTACACATTTATACCTACATTAAACTACAAACAGATTTAACCCACATCAAACATCTCTATTGTAAACGCCTTGCACTCACCTCGTACAAAATAATTCCGGTGGCCACAGACACATTCAAAGATTCAAAGTTGCCGGGCATGGGAATTTTAAAGCTTGCGTCGCATATTTTCATCAGGGCAGGATGAACTCCATGTTCCTCTCCGCCCATCACGATGGCACAGGGATCAACAAAATCAATGTCTTTGATATTTGAGTTTGCAGTCATTTCACTTGCAAATACTTTAATTCCGTTCAGATGTAAGTCATCTACCGCCTTCAATAAACTATTTACCCTGCATACAGCAATTTGTTCCAAAGCTCCGGCAGATGTAAGTATAGCATCTTCATTCAATGCCCCTACTCCTTTTTCAGGAATGATGATTGCCTGAACACCAAAGCTATAGGCGCTTCGTGCTATGGCGCCTATGTTGCGTATGTCGGTAATTCCATCCAACATAAGAAACAAAGGAACCTGACCATTCTCTACTACGAATGAAATAACCTCCTGTAAATCCTGATACTGTATTTTGGAAATCTGCGCTATGCAGCCCTCATGATTGAAAACATTGAAACTATTAAGTTTCTCCACAGGTACTTTTTGAACAGGCACCCCGGCTTCGTTTGCAAGCTTCCTGATTTCATCAATTACTTCCCCATGCACAGTTGCCTGCAAATAAATTTTATTTAATGCCTTGCCCTCTTTCATTGCCTGAATGACTTTATCTCGGCCTACGATGAGGGTATTCTTTTTCGGGCGCTGCTGGTGTTGGCGAAAGGATTTCAATTTGTTTAATTCAAAAGTAAAAGTAAAAAGTCAAAAGTTATTCATTTTGGATATGAGTTTATAAAATAAAAACCACCGGTTTTTGCCGATGGTTCTTACTATTTAAGTTAATGTTTATTTCAATCCAAACACCTTCTTAACCTCTTTCACAGCATCCAGCTTTTCCCAGGTAAACAGTTCAACTTTACGTTTTACCTGCTTTCCATCAGGAGAAGTAAATGTTTTTTCTACTATTTCATTCTTACGTCCCATGTGTCCGTAAGCTGCTGTTTCGCTGTACATTGGGTTACGTAATTTCAAACGCTTTTCAATGAAATATGGACGCATGTCGAAGCAAGGCATCTTCATGATCTTTTCTGCTATTTGGCCATCTGTCATGTTTACTTTGGCAGTACCATAAGTAACTACATTGATACTGGTAGGTTGTGCTACTCCAATAGCATATGAAACTTGAACCAAAACCTCATCGCATAGTCCGGCAGCAACCAGATTCTTGGCAATGTGACGAGTTGCGTAAGCAGCTGAACGGTCAACCTTACTGGGATCTTTTCCGCTGAAAGCTCCACCACCATGCGCACCCTTACCGCCATATGTATCTACGATAATTTTACGTCCGGTTAAACCCGTATCCCCATGCGGTCCTCCGATCACAAACTTACCGGTTGGATTGATGTGATACTTAATCTTGTTATTAAATAAGTGAGCGTATTTAGGATATTTTGCCTTTACTCTTGGAATTAGGATATTGATCATATCTTTCTTGATTTTTGCAAGCATTGCATCATCCTTTGCAAAATCATCATGCTGTGTAGAAATCACAATCGCATCAATACGAATGGGTTGATTATGGTCATCATACTCCAAGGTTACCTGACTCTTCGCATCGGGACGCAAATATTTCATTTGCTTATTCTCTCTTCTGAGCACTGCCAATTCTTCCAGCAATTTATGTGCAAGATTCAATGCCAATGGCATGTAATCTTCGGTTTCATTACTTGCATATCCAAACATCATTCCCTGGTCGCCTGCTCCCTGCTCCTCTTTTTTCTTTCTCTCTACACCCTGGTTTATATCGCTTGATTGCTCATGAATGGCAGATAGAATACCACAAGAGTTGGCTTCAAACATGTACTCACTTTTCGTGTATCCGATTTTACGAATTACACCGCGGGCAATTTCCTGCACATCCAAATATGCTTTACTTTTTACTTCTCCGGCTAAAACCACCTGACCGGTAGTTACCAAAGTTTCGCAAGCAACTTTACTGTTTGGATCAAAAGCTAGAAAATTATCGATGAGTGCATCACTGATCTGATCAGCTACTTTATCGGGGTGTCCTTCGCTTACAGACTCCGATGTAAAAAGATATGGCATATAGATTATTTTAGGTCGCAAATATACGTTAGAGTGGGCAATTGTCTGATCAAATCAAACAAAAAAATTGACTCTTTGTTGCCAATTACTTGGGATTAGAATAGACGATTCTTAATCTCATTTTGTAATCCGGGTTTGGATTATTTCCTCCCCCTACAAGCGTTCTTCCGTAAGCCACTGCATTTCGGTATGGAAAAACGGAAGATGCGTATTGAGGGTATGTAACGCTGTGGGCAGGAAATAGTCTTAATTTATAGTTCGTTGTTTTTTTGGTAGCAATTTGTTGAATGTATTTTGTGATATTGATTGTATAGTATGATTGTTGACCCATCGTGGTAGTTCTTTCTCTTAAATAGCCACCAAAATAGGATATGTTTTCTCCGCTGTAAGGATAATATGGAAATCCCGGAGTCTTATAGTCGGGGTCATAATAAGCATCAGGGTTAAGATCAAAATAGATTGGCTTCCATTTTGCTGTTGTTCCTGTGTCTATCAGATCTAAATACAAAAATCTTGACGGAGTATAAATTTTATCATTTATCGGATCTGGAATTTGACTGATCTGTAATTCGGCACGATGTACGATCTTGTTGGGGAATCCGGTAAGTCCGGGTATTTCAAGATTTGCATAGGTACCTGGAGAAGTAACAAGATAAATTTTTTGATCACCTGCAGGTAAAGGATTTCTGTCTCTGTTTATTTTGTTGCAAATAGCTGATTTTCTGATTATTTCGCCATTTAAATTGGAATTAAAGTAAAAGCTTGAATACACTGTATCTATTTTAGCAAGATACCCGGTGTCATTTTGGGTTCTGGTTCTTTTCTTGTAGTGTAATTCTAATCTTGTTTTGAAATCAACCGGACTTAAATAGAGCAAAGAATTGCCTGAACTTGCAGTAATGGCAAATCCGTTTTGAAATCTGCGAAAAAGAGAATCATTTAAAAATGCATTTTTCGAAGTGTTTTGTGAAGTGTCTCTGCTGAATAAGCTGTTTTTAAAATCATCAGATAGTTTGATTCTGATTTGATTGTTGACAGAGTCGTACAGCCCCAGTTTTGTATAGTTTGATAATTGACGGATATCAACAGATTTCACATCACTGATTGGGTTTCCAAGTGCAGGGGCGTAATTAACGGTTTGAAGTTGATAAACTGAATCCCATTGTCCTCCGGCTCCTACAGGAACTTCATAAACCCTTAAATTTATTGGTTGTGTGCTGTCGCCCCAAAAAGATCTGTAGCTTAAACATAGCACGACAGAGTCGGCTTTTTCAATGGTGTCTTTGGGAACTTTACCGATAAAATAAGGATAAAATGGAGGTTTCATCTGTAGATACAAAGCCGCATCCATATTGCCCAATATAGGGTCATTTATTTTTCCAACCACATAATCCTCTATCAGCGAAAGTTTCGTGGAATCAGGGGTAAACCAATTTTGTGAAGTAATGATATCAAGACTCGTATCAAATGTATTCACATTATCCACAGTCGGTATTAAATCCGTTCCAATTGTTGTTGTATCTAGTTTATTACAACTAAAGAGGTAAAACAAAGAAAAAAGTGATAGAGAAAAAAATAGCTTCGTTGGAAATGTAGTGTTTTGCATTAATGGGAAAGTTGACTTATTATTTAGTCAAATCGTTGTATAACTGAATGTATTCGGAGAAATCACTTTCAGGATCAAATTTTATAACTTTCTTGCCACGAACCTTTGAAAATTCTTCGACTAATTTCTTATCAATATCTGAGGATCCAAAACTGATGGCGTCTGAATATTGAGCACCTGTTCTGAAAATAGCAGTGTTGTTATTGTCTTTAAGTAATTCAAGTTCCTTTTTGGTGACATGCTCATTCAAAGTTGCCATTCTGATAAAATCGGGCCCCATTTTTTCCTTGAATGTATTTGAGCCAATTGTATAAACAATTTTTGCATGGTGAAATACAGGCTCTTTTTTGTATGCAGTACGAATAAACATAGGTATGAGACCTGTCATCCATCCACTGCAGTGAATGATATCTGGAGGCCAACCGAATTTCTTAACTGTTTCCAGTGCTCCTTTGCAAAATAAAACAGTTCTTAATGCATTGTCTGAAAACCATTTATCGTCTTCATCCGTAAAAACAAATTTACGTTTGAAAAAATCTTCATTGTCGAGGAAATAAACTTGTAATCTGGCATTGGGTAAGGAAGCTACCTTGATGATCAATGGATAGTCATCATCATCAACTGTTATGTTGATTCCTGATAATCGAACGACTTCGTGTAAGCGATGTCTGCGTTCATTGATTACACCAAAACGAGGCATAATACAACGAACTTCGTAATTACTCTCGTTGGACAAAATTGCCAGACGATTTACCGTTTCAGCAAATTCTGTCATCTCTAGATAGGGCGACATTTCATTTGCTATGAATAAAATCCGTTTTTTTGTAGACATTTAGCTGTTATTATATGACAACTTTCTGAACTGAATGCAAAAATACGATTATTTTATCGAAATTACGCATTCAATATACTGCTTGCATTAAATTTATTATGATTATTTATAAACAATCGACTGATATAAACCAATTTCTGATTTCTCAACACAGGCAAGGTAAAAAGATAGGTTTTGTGCCTACTATGGGCGCATTACATGAGGGTCACCTCTCACTCATTGAAGAAAGTAAAAAATTGAATCAGATGACGGTTTGCAGTATTTTCATCAACCCAAGACAATTCAACAATCCAAATGATTTGTTACACTACCCTGTCACTATTGATCAGGATATTCAAAAGCTGGAAGAGCATGGGTGTGATATTTTATTTTTACCAACTATATCTGAAATATATCCCGAAGATTTTCAGCCTAAACACTATGACCTTGGTTACCTGGAAACTGTTTTGGAGGGAAAATACAGACCAGGTCATTTCCAGGGAGTTTGTGCAGTTGTTGAACAATTGCTGAAGATTTGTGTATGCCATTCGCTTTATCTTGGCACAAAAGATTACCAGCAGTGCCTAGTCATTAAGAGACTCTGTGAAATAAATGAATGTGATATTCAAATTGTTTTTTGTGAAACTAAAAGAGAGTCAGATGGATTAGCGATGAGCAGCAGAAATTTGAGGTTGGGTGATGAGCAAAGAAAATTAGCACCCATGATATACAAAACACTTCAGTATATCAGTCAGCATTATACATCTGATAATGACCAAACAATGAAAGTGGCGCATGCCATGCTTGTAGATAATGATTTTAAAATAGATTATGTTCAGGTTTGTGATGAGGAATTGAAGCAGTTGGATTCCACAACACAAAATGGAAAAAAAATTGCCCTTATTGCAGCCGAATTGGGAACTATTCGATTGATTGACAATTTATCATTTAATTAATTCAATGAAAAAGAAAATACTGAATTATACCCAGTATTTGCTCTTCATGGGAGCAGGATTATTTCTGATATGGTGGCAGTTTCGTGATTTTCAACCAAATGAAAAAAAGGAATTTTTCAACGCAATCGGCAATGTGAATTTTTGGTACATGATACCGGTTGTGTGTATGAGTATTGCAAGTCATATTTGCAGGTCAATGCGTTGGAAATTGCTGTTGAACCCATTGGGATTCAATCCATCATTGGCGAATACATTTGGAGTAACCATGGTTGGCTATCTGGCTAATTCAGCAGTTCCGAGATTAGGAGAATTATTGAAGTGCACCATGCTCGCCAAGTACGAAAAATTGAAAGTGGATAAACTTATTGGTACGATCATACTTGAGCGAAGTTTTGACATGGTCTGTTACCTGGTTTTCATTTGTATTACTTTTCTGATACAAATGGATACGATTGGAAATTATCTCCGAAATGAATTGAAATTGTTCTCAAAAAGCAACGGCTCGGATCTGATTATTAATTTGTCTTTGTTGTTGTTGATGATTGCCGCTTTTTTCATTTTGCTTCGTTTTCTGTTGTCTAAATTTCCTCACAACAAAATCATACAAAACATCCATAGAATAGTACAAGGTGTTTTAGACGGAGTTAAGGCGATACGCTCACTTACCTCAGTTCGATTGTTTTTAATACAAACAATTTTTATCTGGTTAATGTATCTGGGACAAATTTATCTCGGATTTAAAGCGATGGAAGGAACTCACTTACTCGGAGTGCCTGCAGCCTGTTCTGTGCTTACATTGGCTACGCTGGCAATGATTGTTACTCCGGGAGGATTGGGGTCATTTCCCATTTTTGTGATGCAAACATTGAGTCTTTATGGCATAGAAACCGTTCAGGGAAAAGCATTTGGTTGGATTATGTGGGGGGCATCTACTTCTATTGTAATTGTTCTTGGTTTTGTTTCATTGTTTCTATTGCCTTATATAAACAGAGCCAATAGGAAAATTCAATAGAATGTATCACGGTAATAATCACCCTCAAAATTCAAATAATTGAAACAAAAACTTCTAATAAGAGATATCAGTTGGCTTTCTTTTAATGAAAGGGTTTTGCAGGAGGCAGCCGATACAGATGTTCCATTGTCGCAGCGAATAAAATTCCTGGGAATCTTTTCCAATAACCTCGATGAATTTTTTAGGGTACGAGTAGCTGCATTGAACAGAATGATATCATTGGGCAATAAGGCCCGTATGCATCTGGAAAATAACCCACTTAAAATACTGGAAGAGGTACAGCACAAAGTGATGAGTCTCCAAACCCGATTTGATTTGGTGTGGATTGATATTCAAAAAAAAATGAGGGCTCAAAAGATATTTTTAATCAATGATAAAAAACTAAATACCGACCAAAAGAAATTTGTTCTCAATTATTTTGATGAAGAAGTAAGGGGCCACATAGTGCCCCTGATGCTGGAAAGCATACAGCAATTTCCCACGCTCAGCGATAAGTCCATTTATCTGGCTTGTACCCTTTCAGAAAAAAAATCCAATAGCGGTGTTCAATTTGCACTGGTGTCGGTTCCGGCAAGACGTTTACCTCGTTTTATCTTATTGCCCTCGCCTGCCGGACAAAAACATATTATTCTCCTTGAAGACATCATTCGTTTTTGTTTGCCAAATATTTTCAGTTTTTTTGGATACGATCGATTTACTTCACATCTCATCAAGGTAACGCGTGATGCGGAGATGGATATTGATAATGACATATCCACTACACTTACAGAGAAAATTGAGCTTGGGTTAACCAAACGTAAAAAAGGGAAGCCAGTTCGATTGGTTTATGATAAAGAAATTCCTCCAACCCTTTTGCAGTATCTTATGCGAAGGTTGGGTCTCAGTCGCAAAGACAGTATTATTCCCGGCGGTCGAATTCATAATTTCAAGGACTTCATGAATTTTCCTGATCAGGTATTTCAAGAAAAAAGTATCCGCAAAAAACCATTTACCCATCCTAAATTTATTCAGGCCCGCTCTGTTGCCAAAATCATTTTGCAGCAAGATGTGATGCTGCATTTCCCCTATCACTCATTCAATACGCTGGTAGATCTGATACGTGAATCTGCCATTGATCCGGATGTTATATCCATCAAAATCACTTGTTATAGATTGGCTTCTCGTTCTAAAATAGTGAATGCTTTATCAAACGCTGTGAGAAATGGTAAGAAAGTAACCGTAGTTATTGAATTAAGAGCACGTTTTGATGAAGAGGCCAATCTGGAATGGAAGAAAGAACTGGAAGAAGCCGGTGTGCGAGTATTGACAGGTATACCTGGTATGAAAACCCATGCCAAATTATGTTTGATTCAAAGAAAATCCGGGAGTAAAATTGTTTCCTACGGATTTGTTAGTACCGGTAATCTGAATGAAAAAACAGCAACCGTTTATGGCGATCATTGTTTGCTTACAGCACACAAAGGTATGATGAAAGAAATTTCACGGATATTTAATTACCTTGAAAATCCTCATCGAAAATTATCCGGCAATACCTTTCAGGAGCTAATCGTTTCGCCAATCAATACACGTAAAAGGATGCTCAAAGAAATCAATTATGAAATGCTGCAGGCAAAAAAAGGCAGGCCTGCCGTTATCTATTTAAAATTGAATTCTCTCAGCGATGAAATACTTATTCATAAATTATTGGAGGCGGCAAAAGTTGGGGTTGACATTAAAATGATCATACGCGGAATTTGTTGTATGCCCACTCAATCTAAACATTTCAAAAAAAATATTCAGGCCATCAGCATTGTAGATGAATATCTGGAGCATGCCCGCGTCATGATATTTCATCATAGTGGGAAGAATAAAACATTTATTTCTTCAGCGGATTGGATGGTAAGAAATCTGGATCACAGAATTGAAGCTACATGTGAAATTCATGATACGATTATTAAGAATGAATTGAAATCAATTCTTGATATTCAACTTAGGGATAATGCCAAGGCAAGAATATTGAATAATGAATTATCCAATCAATATGTAAGAGCCGGAAAAGGAAAAATTACTCGTTCTCAAGTAGAGATATCGGCATTTTTGGGAAGTAAAAAGAAATAACTTTATAGCACATGCAATTCTTCCCATAAATGTTGTATGAGTCCGTCTGCCACGCCAATTTTTGGAACAAAAATTTCCTCAGCCCCGGCCCATTTCATGGCATTGATATAAATTTCCAAAGCAGGAACAATCACATCTGCCCTGTCATCGCGCAAACCATATCTGTTGATACGATCCTGTATAGGTAGCATATTGAGTTCCTTGTAATAATCTTTAAGCAAGTCCAGATCCAATGGTTTCCCTTCTTTCTTCTTGCTCATGGAAAAAACCTTGTTGATGTTCCCTCCGCTCCCAATGGCAACCACATGTTTATGTGGTCTGCAAGCCGCTTTGATTGAATCTTTCATAGAATTCCATTCTGATTCTTCTACTTTTCCTTTGAGTAAACGAATTGTTCCAATATTAAATGAGTGTTTGAATTGAAGGGTATCTTGAGCAAAAATGGAAATCTCTGTGCTGCCCCCTCCCACATCAATATACATGTAAGCGTGGTCTTTATTGAGGTATTCTGCAATATGGTTTTCGTATACCAGATTGGCTTCCATATCGCCGGTGATTACTTCGATTTGAATACCTGTTTTCTCTTTCACTTCTTTAATGATGGATGCTGCATTTTTTGCATCTCGCATGGCGCTGGTTGCACATGCTTTGACAGCTTCTACTTTATAAACTTGGAGTAAGTGTTTAAAACCTAGCATCATTTCAAGAATCATTCTTCTTTTCTCTTCGGAAATATTTCCGGTTTCAAAAACATCAAAACCCAAGCGTAAAGGAATTCGAAAAAGATTCTGTTTATTGAAATGCGTTTTACCCTGATGCACTATTGCTTCTGTGATTAGTAACCTGGCGGCATTACTTCCTATATCAATGGCAGCGAGCATCATAAGCTGAATGCAGTTTGTAATTTAATTGGAGAAAGTGGTTGTAAGAGTTGCGGTAAATCCGTATGCAGCTGGCATGAATCTGCAAACACCGCCTACACAAAACAAACCGTCACGCTGACGACCATATGCCATACTGAAGCGTGTGGCATTTCGTGTAACACTGGTGCCTATATTGTAATAGTGATTATTGGTTTTGCCATAATTGTATAAATCACTTGCATAAATGGCAAAAGGAGATGATAATGACAACTCCAGTAAACCGGCAGCCCAGTTTCCTTTATCTCCATCTACCGACATGTGCTCCAGTTTACATCGTAAGGATCGATGCTTTTGGAATTTATAGAGCATACTGCCTGCAACTACTTTAGCATTAAACATTGGGTAACCTGCAACTTGCAAAGCTCCATTTATTTTCAATTGCTGATATTCGAGATGTGTTTCAGTATTTTTACTCCACTTTTTTCTGATTTCCAAGCTCACATCCGTAAAATAATCTGTTTTACCGAAACTCATCAACTTGCTGCTGTCATCAAGAGATTGATAATGTGAAACATTACAAGCAAACGTGGTGCCATATTTTCCACCTAGTGCGGAACCTGCCGGGATTGTATAAAATAAATCTGCCTGAAATCCACTTTCACCTTTGGGTTGAGCAGCATAGACATATATGTTGCTGGTTAAATTATCATGCTGTTTGGTTATAGCGGGTAAAAAGTTGATCGGGCCTTGAGAGGCGAATTCATTTTCGCGATCTGCCTTAAACTCCATATTGGTGATTGAGCGAAAAGTGATATTGGACCCAAAATTGTTTGCAGCAAAACCGGCATTCACCTGCAAAGCTGATCCTTTCTTCTTGCTGTAGGCATTTGTTAGATGAGGATCTGCAGATTTGCTGGCATACTCACTGTTCAAAGTAAATCCACCTAATCCAAAATCTAATCTGCCGGCAAATGCATTTGTGGTAGTTGGAAATCCATCTTCCGGACCCACGTATTCCTGAAAACGAGATACAGCACTTCCGCCGATGCTCAGTGAATTTATCTTCGATTTATCCGAAATTTTCATCAGCTTCATCAAATCAATTTCTGCGTCTGTACCTCGGGTAAAAGCATTGATGTAATCATAAATCAATCGCGTGCGTCCGTATACAGTTTTAATTTTCAGAAATTCGGTTGCCTGAATTTCAGTTTTGAATCCCTCAATGGAATTGTTTATCCCGATTTGCCTGTTTTCAAAAGCACGTAAAACCAAACCATTCCCGAATTGTTCATAAAAATCGCCTATCTGAACCGAAAACTTTTTACCATCGTAACGGAAGTATTTATTGACAATTTTCGTTTTTGCATCTGCCGGAGTAGGGAAAAAACCGGCAATTGCAGGTAAATAACTTTCACATTGAGCCCCTGCAGAAAAAGCCCCATATTGATAATCCAGTTTTAAAAATCCGTTTGACGCAAAACGATCTGCGGGTAAGAAAGCTCCTATTTTATCATCTTTCATGTAATACTGACTGAAGTTTTCATAACTCCCGCTGAAATGCCCTTTGATATAGTCATTTAATTGCTGGGATCTTCCAAAAAAAGCGAGTGAGGATAATAAAATGGTTAGGGATATTTTTTGCATGAGTTCAAAATTCAATAGGTTCAAGTGATTAGTTGTAATTAATTCGAAATAAAATGGTTTAATCAAGTAACTCGAAATTTAGAGAATAACTTTGAAGAACGAATAAACTCTGCGCTCCTCGCGTGATTCTTAATATTCTTTGCGGTTTGTAAATCCTTATTTCAACTTTTTTATCTCTTCAAACAAATTATCCTCTTCTCCTGCAATATAACCAGTATGTCGATATACAATTTGATTGTTTTTAATGATGAGCACGTGTGGTATGTCTGTAATATTCAAAGCACGTTTTAATTCGCTGTTCAAATCCTGAAATACATTAAATTTCCAGCCCTTTCCTTTTACAAACGACCGGACTCTGTTTGCGGTACGAGTATCATCTACTGCAATTCCATAAAATTTGAAGGGCATTTCTTTTTGTTTTTCCGCCAGCGCATCGCTGATATTATCCAACTCTGCCACACATGGAATACACCATGTTGCCCAAAATGAAATGACTACCGAAGTATCACCGGTCGATTTCACCAAGTCGGTAAATGTAATTTGCTTCCCTTCAATAGATTTTATGACCGTTGCCGGAAGTACAGATTGGGCGTTTATGCCATTTGTAAGAATAAATATGGAAAATATGCAAAAATATAAGTATCTGTTCATTGAAAAAGTTTTACACGAAGTAATGTTATTTTTATGGATAATTAAACAGAAATTGAAAAAATCCTATATTGCAAACTAAACTTTAACTACATGAAAAAATTATTACTTCATTCTGCCATTTTTTTTACAATGGCCATAATTGCCATTTCCTGTAAAAAATCATCCACTGGATCAGGTAACAACGGGGGCGGAAACAATACGGTACAAACAGACAGTTTATATGTAAAACTCTCTGTAGATTCTGTTGTGAGAAACGGATTTGATAAAGTACAAATTACTGTTGAGGACGAAAGCGGTAATGATATAACCAGTCAATGCAGTTTATTGGCAAATGGTATTTACACAATCAGTGCTAACTACCTCCCTACCCTTTACATAGGGACATACAATATCACAGCTCTTATGAGTGGAGTTAATATTCCTTCAACTACAGCTAAGCTCAAGATTTTACCTTCGCCTTATAAGAAGAAAATTCTCGTGGAAGATTGCACCGGAGCTTGGTGTGGTTATTGTCCTCGTGTTGCTTTCGCTTTGGAAAACTATAAAGCTACCCACCCTAATTGCATCAGTATCGCAGTTCATGGTGGTGGTGGAACAGACCCTATGAAATTTCAGTATTACAGTTCTTTCAATTCTCAGTTTGCGGTTGGTGGATATCCAACAGGAATATTAAACAGAAAAAGACAATCTGATGGCACTTATGAATGGAGTGAGCAAACCAGTGATCTTGATAAAGCGTTGAATGAAGGGGTTCCTTTGGGAATATCGATCAATAGTTCATTGAGTGGTTCAAATGTTACCGGATCGGTTAAAGTAAAATTTGGTATAAATACCAGCAATTCAATGAAATTGGTTATCGCCTACGTTGAAAACGGTGTTGTTTATCCACAAGTAAATTATTATGCTCCAACTTATGGAGCCAATCCTATCTCAGATTTTGTACATAACGGAATCCTTCGCAGAACAGCCACCAATTTATTTGGGGATGTAATTCCACAAGGATCAATCTCTTTGAACAATATTTATGAGTTGCCATTTAGCATACCTATCAGTGGAACTACCTCTGGCGGAACATATACCTCTGATCCTGCAAAATCTGCCATTGTTGCTTTTGTTGTTGATGGAAGCGCTGGTTCTCCTGCCGGTGTTTATAATGTTCAATATGCTCCGGTTGGAAGCACAATAGGATTTGGAGATTAATAAAAAATATATCAATAAAAAAAACGCAAGTTGAATGGCTTGCGTTTTTTTTATGCTTTTAAGATTCTATGAATTTGGCTCAATTGGAGAGAATATCTGCCAGGTGCATTGTACGAATAGGCAGCTCATGCTTTTTTATATATCCGTCTATTTGCATGAGACAACTCATATCGGTTGATATTATATATGCTGCACCCGTATTGATTGCATTTTGAACTTTTTGTTGCGCCATGGCAACCGATATAGCTTCAAATTTTACAGCGAAAGTTCCACCAAATCCACAACATGTTTCGCAATGTTCCATTTCAATCAATTCCAATCCTTCCACTTTTTCAAGTAGTTTACGTGGTGCTTGTTTTATTTTGCATTCACGCAAAGCGGCACAACTGTCATGATAAGTTGCTTTTGCATCAAGTCGGGCACCAAGCTCAGTAATTTTTAAATCATCGACCAAAAATTCCGATAATTCTTTTATGCGAACTGAAAATTGATTCACTTTTTCCGTGTCTCCCGGAAAAAGATCTTTATAATAATTTCGAATATATCCTGCACAACTAGCACTGGGCGTGATAATGGGCATATCTCCCGCAAGATCCCCCATGAATTTGCAGGCTACTTTTCTTGCATCATCTCTATAACCTGAATTAAAAGCAGGTTGACCACAACATGTTTGCGAGGGATTGTAATGAACTTTACAACCTGCTTTCTCCAAAACTTTCACCATATTGAATCCCGTTTGGGGATACAGCTGATCTATAAAGCAGGGAATGAAAATTTGTACGTTCATTAATCGAATTTAAAAAGGTATCTGTACAGGTTGCAATAGAACCCAAAAATCTAGATATGCTCCATGATTGAAATCATTTTCAATGCTGTTAAAGCGGCCTCCTCTCCTTTGTGGCCATGAGAACCACCCAAACGAGCATGAGCCTGCAATTCATCATTAACTGTTAGTACGCCAAATATTGTTGGTACCGGTAATGTCATATTCAATTGCAAAACGCCATCAGACACTGCCTTGCAAACATAATCAAAATGAGGTGTGTCCCCTTTAATTATACATCCAAGTGTTATGAATGCATGGATTTTTTTGGTTATCTGCTTTTGATGAAAATGTTTGACAGCAAAAGGGATTTCAAATGCTCCAGGTACGGTAATAATTTCGTGTGTAACAGCATAGTCATCCAAAATGCGTTTGCATCCAATTTCAAGCTCATTGATAATTGGCGCATTCCATTCGGTTTTTACAATTACAACAAAGGCACCCTTTGGTAAAAGAATGCCTTCTGTAAGATTATGAAAAGGTGAATGTAGTGACATTGTTTTGAATCGGATTTGCCGATTAAGAACTAGTTCAATTCTCCCAAACGAGCAAGGTGTTTGTCTACCTCTCCACTTGTAACTATTGCGTTTGTTGGGAAGTTGGATTTTAGCATTTTGTATGCTTCGATTGCCTCTGACGTTTTTCCATTGGCTTCTGCAAAACGAGCATAGGTCATCCATGAATCTGAAGCAAAAGTTTCGTCTTTTTCATTAGATTCTGCAGATTTCTTGTAGTAGTTCATTGCTTCAGCTACATTCTTTTTTTCTGCATAAGCATGGCCAATCATCAACAATGATCTGTTTTCTATTTGTGACGCTCCGTGACTGTCGAATTCTTTTAAATATTTGATCGCTTTGTCAAACTCCTTGATGTGTAGGTAACACGCTCCGGCCATGAATCTTGCACGGTCTGCCGTCGGAGTGCTTCCAAATTCACTGATTACTTTGAGCACACCCTTTACTTTATATCCATTAAAGTCGCCTCCATTCAACACGATGTTGACAGAGTCTTTATTGAATGAGGAGTTGGTCATTTTGCCAAATAAGTCTTCTGCGAGGAAAATTGCTTCATTGGCTTTTTCGTCCTGCGACTGTCCATATTTGTTGAAACCAATCCATGCAGCGGCCAATAGAATGATTGCGATACCGGCAATGCTGATTTTTTTGCTGTTAGTTTCCCAGAATTTTTTAGTGCTTTCCAACACCATGTTGTTTTCTGTTGCTGTAGACATATTATTTATTTTTAAAAAATTAATCTGTTATGTATGGATAATCATCCTGAATATAAACATCTTTCAATACTTCATCATCACTTGGCCAAGGGCTCTCTTCGGAAAAAGTAACAGACTCCTCTACTTCTTTACGAACGCGTTCATTGATTGTTTCGATATCATTTCCCGAAACTTTGAATTTTGTCTGTAATACATCTAACACATATTCGATCGGGTCTTTCTGCTTGTATTCCTCTACTTCTTCTTTGGAACGATATTTTTGGGGATCGCTCATACTGTGCCCTTTGTAACGATACGTTCTGATTTCAAGTAATGTTGGACCACCTCCCTCGCGTGCACGATTTACGGCACGGGTAACTGCATTATGCACGGCTTCAGGACTCATTCCATCGACAATGTCGGAGGGCATATCATAAGCTTCGGCTGTTTTGGAGATGTCAACTGTTTTGCTGGTTCTAGCCACAGATGTTCCCATGGCGTAGCCATTATTTTCGCAAATGAAGATAACCGGTAATTCCCAAAGCATAGCCATGTTAAACGTTTCGTGTAACATTCCCTGCCTGGCGGCACCATCTCCAAAAAAGCAAAGTGCTACATTTTTGGTGCCCTTGTATTTTTCTGCAAATGCCAATCCTGCACCGGTACCAATTTGTGCGCCTACGATGCCATGTCCACCAAAGAAATTTTCTTTCACACCAAAAAAGTGCATACTACCACCCTTTCCTTTGCTACAACCAGTTGCTTTTCCGTACAACTCTGCCATACAGGATTTTGCAGAAACACCTTTGGCAATAGCCAAACCATGATCGCGATAAGCAGTAATGAATTTATCATCTGGGTTGGTTGCGGTCATACATCCGGCTGCGACTGCTTCCTGTCCGATATACAAGTGGCAAAAACCACGAATTTTTTGCATACCATACAACTGCCCGGCTTTTTCTTCAAAGCGACGAAGCAATAACATCAGCTCGTACCAGTATAGATAAGTTTCTTTGGAAAACTTTGTTGCCACTTATATTAATTTTGTGTGCAAAGATAAGGGATTGGAGCCAAATTTTCACACTCTAAAAAACAATCATTTATTGTAATGTATTGTGTATAAATATTTGAGAAACAGCTTGTTTTTGGGGTTATTTTTACTTTTTAAAATTAATGAAAGATGATTGCACTTACTTATGATGATATTCAGCTAATTCCGGCCTATTCCGATATTGCCTCCAGGATGAAAATTAGCCTTCAAACGCAAGTAACCCGGAATCATATTTTAGACATTCCCATTGTAGCATCACCTATGGGTACGGTATGCGAGTATGAAATGGCTGCTGAAATCATGGATATGGGTGGGGTTGGTTGTATACATCGGTTTTTGTCAATTACGCAGCAAGCCGAAATGATTCTCAAATTAAAAAATAAAAAAGACAAGGGGCATATTAAACTTCCCATTATGGCTGCAGTAGGTGCCAATGGTGATTTTTTAGATAGGGCAATCGAATTGGTTGCCCATGGGGCAGATATCATTTTAATCGATGTGGCACATGGTCATCATAAGAATGTGAAAGATGCGATTGCGGCCATCAAAGGAAAATGTTCGAACATTGATGTCATTGCCGGAAATATTGCTACCGCAAAAGCTGCAACTGATTTGCAAGATTGGGGTGCCGATGCATTGCGTGTTGGTGTTGGCGGAGGAAGCTTATGTACCACCCGTATCAAAACCGGTTTTGGTATTCCTAATGTTACTTGTTTGCAGGAAGTTATGCGTGTCGCAAAAGTTCCTGTAATGGCTGATGGAGGAATCCGCAGCAGCGGGGATATTTCCAAAGCGTTGGCTTTGGGTTCATCCACCGTAATGCTGGGCTCTTTGTTGGCAGGTACCGAGGAATCTCCCGGCGCTATCATCCCTCAACAAAATGGCTTATTTAAAAAATACAGCGGTGCAGCTTCTTTTGATACCAAGGTGACTCACGGACAAGAAACAAGGAATATTGAGGGGGAAAGTACTGTTATTGCTTACAAAGGCAAAGTGAAATTAGTTTTAAACGGATTATTGGATGGTGTACGGTCTGCCCTCTCCTATGCCGGCGCTCATTCACTTAAGGAATATAAACCTGAATACATGCAGGTAACAACGGCCGGACTCAATGAGGCCAAACCACATTTATTGTAAGTACAATGCAGTTTGATAAACTCATTCTTACCTTTTTTAAAAACTATAAGGAAAAAACATTTGATTTAGAATCAAGTGTTGTTGCTGTTTGCGGTGCAAACGGTGCCGGAAAGACCAACATGCTGGATGCTGTTTATCATCTTTGTTTGACTAAAAGTTATTTCCCTTCCACTGAAATCCTGCATCATGATCATAAAGATTTTGGCTGGAGAATTGAGGCGCATATCAAAAAACCAAATGAGCTGCAAAAATTGGTATGCATGCAACCTGCAAACGGGAAAAAACAAGTCGTTGTCAATGATGTGCCCCTGTCCAAATTATCTGAGCATATTGGCCGCATTCCCATTGTCTTCATTGCACCCGATGACATTGCATTGATTAATGAAGGAAGTGAAGGCAGAAGGTCTTTTTTAGATGCACTCATTTCACAAATTGATGGTGATTACCTTCAAAACCTGATTGACTATCATGCGGTTTTACAACAAAGAAATGCACATCTCAAATCGGGTTATTTGTCTGCAAATGATCCTTTATTGGATACGTATGATAAACAGTTGATACCATTGGGTGATGCCTTGTATGCAAAAAGAACAAACGTAACCGATCATATTTTCCCGCTGATCACGAAGCATTACCAATGGCTTTCGGATCAAAAGGAAAAACCGGAATGGCATTATCAATCTGCACTACACGAAAGACCCCTTTCGAATATTCTGCAAAAAAACAGAAGTGTGGATATTCAGCTTCAGCGAACGAGTGAGGGTTTGCATCGGGATGATTTGAATATTACCCTGAATGGTCATCCATTTAAAAAGCATGCATCACAGGGGCAAAAGAAAAGTTTATTGTTTGCCATGAAGCTGGCTGCTTTTGATTTTATTAGGGAAAAAAAAGAAAAAGCCCCGCTGTTGTTGATGGATGATTTATTTGAGAAGTTGGATGAACAAAGGATGCGGCGTTTATTGGATTGGGTATCGAATCAGAAAGATACACAAGTTTTCATTACTGATACACATGCACAAAGGGTAAAAAAATCTTTTGACGAGGCAGGTATTCAGGGGCAGATTATCGAACTTTGAGTTTATGGATATCATCAACAAGTCTATACCGGATTTTGATAAAAGCTGGACATTGTTTCTGGACAGAGACGGTGTATTGAATCATGAGAAGCATCAGGATTACATTCACCATTGGGAAGAATTTGTTTTTTATCCGGGTGTAAAAGAGGCGTTGCAAATTTGTGCGGGTATTTTCAACCGAATCATTGTGGTAACCAATCAGCGTGGGGTTGGAAAGGGAATGACGAACGAAGCCGAGCTGCAAATGATTCATCAGCAAATGCAAGCAGAAGTTGAAAAGGAAGGTGGCAGGATCGACAAGGTTTATTATTGTCCGGACATAAGCAATGAAAGCTACCATCGCAAACCTAATCCAGGAATGGCATTTGAGGCAAAGAAAGATTTCCCTGAGATCGAATTCAGTAGATCGGTGATGATCGGAAATAATATTAGTGATATGAAATTTGGCAGAAATATTGGCAGTTATACTGTATTTGTAAAAACAACGCATCCCGAGCAGGCATATGATGAAAGTAACATAGATTTACTGACTGAATCATTACACTCTTTTTCAAAACTGCTTGTTAAAAAAGTGTAAATCAAAAATGAAATATGCATTATGGTTTATTTAAAAACTATTTTCGTCATCATGAATAATCGTATCAATAACCTCATATTTTGTTTGTTTTTTTTCTGCTCAATTTGCGACGTTTCATTTGCACAGCAAATCCCGGATGCTGATCAAAAAAAATTATTTAATTACGAAGACAGTTTAAAAATATTGGCGCCGGTCATACTGCAATCCACAAACTACAATCAAAGAAGAAAAGCTGACAGCACGTTTACCAAAACACTGGTAAGGGCTTTAAAAACTAACTATTCGTTTAATTATCCTTTTGATTCCTTGCAAAGCATTTCAATTGAATATGCTCCCGACAGCAGTTTTCGCCTTTTCACATGGCAGGTCATGATTGATGAGGATAATTTTCGTCATAAAGGAGCCATACAGAAAAAAACGAAAGATGGTAAACTGGAACTGATTTCTTTGATTGATCAGTCTGATTTTATTGATCGTACAGATGATACTATTCTCAATTCCAAAAGTTGGTTAGGTGCGATTTGTTACAAAATCATAAAAACGAGTTTAGATACCATAGCTTATTATACACTGTTGGAATTCGATGAAAATAGTTCAAAAACCAATAAGAAAATAATGGAGGTTTTGTACTTCAAAAATGGAGAGCCGATATTTGGAGGAAATTTTTTTAAAGTTGGAACAAATGATTCGATAACATACCCAGCCAGATTCATTATGGAATATAAAGCGGGTGCAGGTCCAAAATTGAATTATGACAACGAGTTAAAAATGATTGTAAAAGAACATCTTATTTCAGAAAGTAATGAGCCAGATAATAAGTCAACCCTGGTTGGTGATGGAGATTATGAGGGTTTTGTATGGTATAAAGGCAAATGGATCTATCAGGCAAAGATTTTTGACCAAGTCACTCCAAATGGTGAAGTACCATTGCCGAATCCTGTAAAAGAGAATGGAGAATTGCCTAATTGAAGTAAGTAATACTTAATCGTCTAATTTCAGGACTGCAAGGAAAGCTTCCTGAGGTACTTCCACATTGCCTATCTGACGCATACGCTTTTTACCCTCTTTCTGTTTTTCCAGTAGTTTTCTCTTACGACTGATATCACCACCATAACATTTAGCAGTAACATCCTTACGCATGGCGCTGATATTTTCTCGGGCAATGACCTTGGCTCCAATGGCTGCCTGTATGGCAATCTGAAATTGTTGACGAGTAAGTAACTCTTTTAATTTTTCACAAAGTTTTCTGCCAAACTCTTGAGCCCTGCTGCGATGAATAAGTGCACTTAAAGCATCTACTTTATCTCCGTTTAAAAGTATATCCATTCTCACAATATCACTTTCTCTAAAGCCGATCGGATGATAATCGAATGAGGCATAGCCACGGGTTTGTGATTTTAATTTGTCATAAAAATCAAAAACGATTTCTGTAAGAGGCATCTCAAATTGTAACTCCACACGAGATGGAGTGAGATAACCTTGATGTATCAACATTCCTCGCTTATTGATACAGAGTGTCATGATATTACCAATATAATCCGGCTTGGTAATGATTTGTGCTTTTATGAATGGTTCTTCAATCCTATCGGTACGAGTTGGGTCAGGTAATGTAGTTGGGTTATGAACATCAATTTTTTCGCCCTTGTTTGTGTATGCAATAAAGCTAACGTTTGGAACGGTAGTGATAACCGTTTGATTGAACTCACGCTCCAGTCTTTCCTGGATAATTTCCATATGCAATAACCCAAGAAATCCGCATCTGAATCCAAAACCCAGGGCCTGCGAAGTTTCCAATTCAAAAGTTAGAGAAGCGTCATTCAATTGCAATTTCTCCATACAATCGCGCAACTCTTCAAATTTATCGGTATCAACCGGAAAGATTCCTGCAAAAACCATCGGTTTTACATCTTCAAATCCTTCGATACGCGATTGTGTGGGATTGACCACCGTTGTGAGTGTATCTCCCACTTTTACTTCGCGTGCATTTTTAATTCCGGTAATAATATATCCTACGTCGCCACAATGAACACTATCCTTTTTTTCCATGCCAAGTTTGAGTATGCCAATTTCCTCGGCCGTGTACTCCATCCCCGTGCTGAAAAACTTTACCTTATCTCCTTTTTTGATCGTTCCATTAAATATGCGATAGTAAACAATAATACCTCTGAAGCTGTTAAATACGCTGTCGAATATGAGTGCCTGCAGTGGTGCATCGGGGTCTCCTTTAGGTGAAGGGATGCGTTCTACAATTCCCTGCAAAATTCCCTCCACTCCTATTCCTGTTTTACCGCTGGCAAGTAAAATATCTTCCTCTTTGCATCCAATCAAATCAATGATCTGGTCTTTTACTTCAGGGATCATTGCACCATCCATATCCACTTTATTGATCACCGGAATAATTTCCAGATTATTCTCCAAAGCCAGATACAGATTGCTGATGGTCTGTGCCTGAATTCCTTGTGTGGCATCAACCAATAACAACGCTCCCTCACAGGCCGCCAATGCCCTGCTCACTTCATAACTGAAATCCACGTGACCGGGAGTATCAATCAGATTTAATATGTACTCTCCGTCTGATAGCTCGGATGGTGATACTGATGATTTTTTATATTGATAGTTTATTTGAATGGCATGACTCTTGATGGTTATACCTTTTTCTCGCTCCAGGTCCATATCATCTAAAACCTGCGACTGCATGTCGCGCTCACTAATGGTATTGGTAAATTGTAATAACCTGTCGGCTAAAGTACTTTTTCCGTGATCGATGTGTGCAATAATGCAAAAATTCCGGATTTTCTTCATCTACTTACTCCTTCTTTTATGGAGTGCAAAATTAATGTATTTTAACGTAAACTTCCAGTATTCCCATTAGGTACTGATTAGCGAAAAATTCTGACCACTTTCACGAAACGATCATAATAATAAGAATTCATGCCGGTTATCTTTACGCCACCATTAGCCGAATGAATGAATAAAAAACCATCGTCATTATTTTGTATGATCATACCCAAATGTCCAACCTTTCCACTTGTTTTGTCACTCCCCGTAAAAAGAATAATATCTCCTTTTTTACTGTCTTTGGGTTTTACTTGTTTACCGGCATTTGTATAATCTATTGAAGTACGCGGCACTTTAATTTTAAAATGATTAAACACATACCATATAAATCCAGAGCAGTCAAATCCTTTTTCTTTATCACATGACCCGTATTTATATGGAATACCCAACAAGGTTTTTGAAAATGCGATTACATCATCCGGGTCAACATTTTTAGTATCGATGCTTACAGCCTGTACGTCTTTTTTAATCTTTATTTTGGATTCAAAATTGCTATCGGGTATTTTTTTGTTTGAATTGTTTTTTTTGATCGGTTGATTTTTGTTTTCAACGGTTTTTCTCGAGCTATGGCAGGAAAACAAGAATATACTGATGACTAGTGAATAAATGGATAAACGAATGTTTGCTATCATATTGGAAAATTAGTCAATTTTGTTTGAATGTTCATTCCACTTTAATAGAATAAAAGACAATAGAAGGGTTATTTGACCTATAGGCGCAATGTCCATGATGATCCAATTTATAAAATGAAATAACAACAGCAATGAGAATAGAATCCAGTCATATTTTTTTGTGAAAAAGCCGATGACCGGCAACAATTCTATCAACCAGCCACCAACATATAAGAAATGAGCAAAACCTTTATGTTTAATGAGGTATGAGTTGATTGATGTCACCCAGGAATGATTTCCTTCGGCATAGTAAGGCAAAAGTTGTGAAGAAAGTATATGCTGTACATAGTTCGAATCAAATATTCCTCCATAATATACTTTAAGGAAAGACGCACTGGTATAAAAGAAGATAATATAATAGCGCAGAAATTCCCAGATCAAATTTCTATTTTTTTCTTTTGAAAAAAGAAAAGGCAGACATATCCATACATAGCCAGATTGAAAATTGCGATGACCAATATAACCGGTTAGGGTGATGTAGTGAATGCATAAAATCAAAAGTAAAAATGATAAAATAAAAATTTGAAATCGTTTTAAAAATAAAACAAATAAGCACAATGCGATGATTATCAGATCAAGTGAAATGCAAACAAAAGAATGTCGAAGAATGAATTGAGGGATTTGCAAGTAATAAAAGAATGCAAAAAAAGGATCAACTCCAATGCTGAACAAAGGTGCATTTGCAAGAGAACTAAATCCACCTCCGGATAAGCATATCCAAACATATTCCAGCAGCAGTGCTATAAAGATGATACGCTCCGATTTTTGCTGAAAAATTGGCATTTATTTCTTCCATTTATATTGCTCAATAACTTTCATTTCCGAAAATTTGATTTCATCATGTATCATGATGGGCTTCAAACTGCAAAGGGCAACTGAATCACCGTCTTGTACATGATAACCTGCAATAGAGAGATACCAATTAGCCCAATAATGAAATGTAACGTGTCCCGGAGTAAGTTTATTTATACAATTTTCTTTTACTGATGCAGGCCAATGCTTGTTTAAGATATACTCATGTAAATAAACATTCTCTCCGTTTTTTTTATAGACGGCATAATGATTTGCCGACTGTTCCAGCATGTCTTTTTTCCAATAAAATTGTTTTGTGATAGGTGCAATTTTTCCATTTACGCTCACAACATAAAAATCTGTATTTATTTTTTGTGAAGGTGCGCCGGCAAACATGGCATTGTATGGAAAAATGAGCATATCCATTTTTTTGTAGAATAATAATCCATACAAAAAGATGAAAATACAAACTAACATAAATCCGTTTATGGATTCATGATACAAACGATACAGAAAAAGACGCCGGAAGATATGGTTCACGCCGGTTGTTTAAAATGTTTCTTCAGATTGAACCAAAGATACAGACAGAGTAGGAAATAACATACCGAACTGATGATGGCTGCGCCAGTGGCGCCATATTTTGGTACCAGGAAAAAATCAAGCGACAATAACAATAACATGGCAATTAAATCGCCTCTAAAAATTGTTTTAATATCCCCTTTTCCGAGATAAACAGCATTCAACAATGTAAGTATTCCAAGAAAAACATATCCCGGCATTAGGATATTCATGTAGCTGTACATACTGTGAAATGAATCGCCAAATATGATCGGGAAAAGCCATGGTCCAGAAAAACAAACCAATAATGCTCCGCCAACGATGATGATAACATAAGGTTTCATGAGCGAAAGCCAGTCTCGGTAAGTTCGGACAAGCTGTTCGGAGGCGATGAATGGAATGAGTGTGCTGCTGATGACCGAAGAAAAATAAATGAAGTATTGACCCACCTTGCCACACTGAACATAATTGCTTAAAGATTCTTTGCCGACATAATGTTCAACAAAAAAATTATCAGCCCGCAAAAAAACAAAATATACCAATGAGGAAGCCATGATTTGCAATCCATATCCGAACAACTCTCTTAGTTGGATAGAAGGGGTTTTATCATGAGTAGTTTTATGTGAAACAATCATCATGATAACACTCTGACAGGCAATCAATCCGGCATACATGCTGGACAATTCGTCTACATTCATTTGTTGCTTGGATTGTACCAATATCCAAATCAAAAAAAGCAAATTGGTTGAGATAAGAATTGCATTCTGTGCATTAAATCTTCTTGACGCTGATAATAAGCCCTGAAATAAAATCAGCCATAAATTTCCTGTTGCAAAAAGCGTTATCGTTAATACATTTTGTATAGGTTGAATTTGACTAAGTGGCAAAATGAAATAACAAACACCAAAGATCAATAAGCCAACTCCCAGACCGAGTTTAAAGAATAATTGATGTAAGAAAGGAATACAGGAAGGATCTTTGCTAACTCTTGCAATGGTTGCAAAATCCAGGCCAAAACTAAAAAGGAAAGCAAAGAAATTGAGGATATATAACTCATTGAAATAACTGCCAGACTCAAATACTCCGATCAGGCGAACCATCACTACATTGATCAAAAACACCAGAAAGTGATTCATGATCTTGCCGGCAATATTGGCTTTTAAAATATGCGCAATGTTCATGATTTTATTTACGCAGACTTTGAATGATTGTGGCAAATTCAATCGCATTTAAGCTGGCTCCTCCTACAAGTCCTCCATCAACATCAGGTTGGGAGAAGAGTTCCGCTGCATTAGAACCTTTGACGCTTCCGCCATATAAGATGCTGATGGTGTTGGCTATGTCATTTCCGTATTGTTTTGCCAATACGGAGCGGATATGTGCATGCATTTCCTGTGCCTGAGCACTGCTGGCAGTTTTACCGGTACCGATTGCCCAAATAGGTTCATAAGCTATGATAAAATCTTTCATCGAATTTGAGTCCAAATGAAATAAACTATCTTTTAATTGCTGCGCTACAAAATCATTTTGTGTACCTGCTTCACGAATGGAGAGCGGTTCGCCACAACAGAATACGGGCTTGATACCCAAAGCTAAAGCCCTGTTTACTTTATTCGCCAGCACTTGTGCGTTTTCGTGGTAATATTCCCTTCTTTCACTATGGCCAACGATGGCATAATCAACAGAAATGCTTTTGATCATTTCGGCACTCACTTCACCTGTAAAAGCACCATTGGGTGTAGCAGCAATGTTCTGTGCAGCTACGTTTATTTTTGGTTGATTGTCGATGATATTATTAATTGAAATCAAATATGGGAAAGGCACGGATAACAATACCTGTTGATCTTCTTGAAGGTTCATTGATTGTCCCAACAAATCATGCGTTAGTTTTTTTGCTTCATCAAGCGTTAGATTCATTTTCCAGTTGGCTGCTGCAATTTGTTTTCTCATAATTCAAATTTGAGATTGATGTAATTCACTAAGTTTATTTGTTTCTTCTTGAGATATTTTGTATCCTTTCAATTTTTTCCAGTTATCAATATCCTGAATAGCTTTATCGATATTGTATTTTTCGTTACCCCAGGTAAAATCTGGGATAAAAACAGGAGGAAATCCTGAATCAAAAATATTACAGCATACACCAACGATGGTCCCTGTATTAAAGGAAGTATTGATGGCAGACCGACTGTAATCACCCATAATCAAACCGGCTTTATATCCCGCTTCGATATAAGTTCCTTTTGCATCCAGTTTGTATTTTACCGCACCTGCTGTATTCTTTACATTGCTGTTGGATGTTCCGGCCCCAAGATTGCACCAGTAACCGAGAACGCTGTCGCCCAAATAGCCATCGTGCGCTTTATTGCTATATCCAAAAAATATAGAGTTTTTGATTTCACCGCCTAGTACACAATGAGGGCCTGATGAGGTAGCTCCGTAAATTTTTGCACCCATCTTTACTACCCCATTTTCTCCAAGTGCAAATGGGCCGCGAATACAAGAACCCTCCATCACCTGTGCATCCTTTCCAATATAAATGGGACCTGTTGATGCGTTTAAAAAAGCGCCTTGAACTTTGGCACCTTCTTCAATAAAGATATGCTCGGGATGAATATAATGATTATGTGATTCCGGTAAAATTGATTTTCTGTTTTGAGTGATCAGCGTAAAATCTTCGCGGATGAATGAGTCATTCAGGCGATAGATATCCAATGGATAATGCACATAAGCAAAAGAGGAGTCTGTTTCAGAAACATCACGAGTCTTATAAAATTCAAGGATAGCTTCTGCGTTTTCTTTAGTAGGAATGAGATTAGCGGGAATGGCAATAGTATCAGAATGAGGTTTGGTGTGAATATTTATCTCCGCGCCGGCAAAGATCAGTTCCCATTTTTCAAGCACAGTTAAGATGCCGGCGCGAAATTCGGATACGTGTCGAACCGCCGACAATGGCAACAATGTTTTTTTGCAATATTGATCGTCCAGAAAAATATTCATGCAGGTAAAAATAAGATAAATAAACCGGCAAAAGGAGTCATAAAAAAAGGCAGGTAAACCTGCCCTTTCATTTATTTTGCTTTTTTCTCGTAGCGCTTTTTAAACTTATCGATACGTCCTGCCGTATCAACCAATACATTCTTACCTGTGTAAAATGGATGTGATGTGTTGGAAATCTCCAGTTTGATTAAAGGGTATTCCTGTCCGTCGCCTTCATAAACGATGGTTTCACTGCTGTTGGCAGTAGAGCGACTTAAAAAAGTGTGACCGTTACTCATGTCCTTAAACACAACAGGACGGTAACTTTTTGGATGAATGTCTTGTTTCATAATCTTTATTTTTTGCACGGATTTGGCCGTGGCGGTTAATTTGGAGTGCGAAGATAGGGTTTTTAGGTTAGAAAATGGAAATCTTTGGTAGGAAATCGGTAGTTATTAATAATAAATAATATTCAAATGAAAGCTATTTGTAATTACTATTCTTTATTATTTCGCAATATCCCGATAGCTATCGTGACGTAAAGCCGACAAAGGACACATATTATTATCCAAACCCTAACACATCTCAAACTCCTAAAACCAACTTTTTGAACCCATTAAACCTATTGAACCTTTATTTTAGCTCTTCATGTTCACGTACTGCATCGCAATTCCCAAATCCCATGTTCTGCTGAGCGCGATTACCTCTTGTAAATCATCTATTTTTTTGCCAGTTACGCGAATGATATCATCCATGATAGCAGCTTGCACTTTCAGTCCGGAGTCTTTAATGAGTTTCACAATCTTCTTCGCATCTTCTTGTTTAATGCCGTTTCGGACTGGTACTTCTTTTTTGGTGACTTTACCGCTTGGATAAGATTCCTTCGATAAATCATATACTTCAGCAGCCAAACCCTGCTTCATACTCCTACTAATCAATACATCAACTATCTGATCGATTTTCATATCGCTGTCTGCTTCCAGCGATAACTTGAAATCTTTTTTGTTCAAATCAATCACCACATGCGAATCTTTAAAATCAAATCGGTTGGTGATTTCTTTTTTTACGACATTAACTGCATTGTCTAATGTTTGAATATCTACTTTAGATACTAAATCAAATGATGGCATAGTTAATAATTAAAAATTCAAAAAAAATAATGTAAAATTAAAAGTGGGACTCAGGATTTACTACTGACAATTTTTCTTCCTATCATCCAACCACCAATCATTATCAAAATGAATGCGATAATTTCTGCCTGTGTTAGTTGTAGTCCTAGGATTGCATATTTATCGTTGATACGAATTTGCTCAACTGAAAATCTTTCCAACCCATTTAATATCAGATATGCACCAAACATGATCATTGGTTTCTTCCATTTTTTTCGCATTATCCATAAAAATCCAAATAGCATAAAGGAAATGATGGATTCGTACAAAGGTGTTGGAAAAACAGGTGATGGTAGCACTCTATTATGTTCATCTTCAATACCGGGCATGATGATCCCATCTTTATTTACATTTTGCGGGTATGCGTATGCAAATAATTTATCGGGTAAGAATTCCGGTGCTTTGATGGATTTGTGAGGTACATCATTCAAGCTTTTGTATGATTGCAAATAGTAAGTTGAGTCTTTGAGTAAATGTTGTTGAAATTGATCAGGGGATGAAGCAATTATTTTTCCTGTCGCATCATTGATGTAAGCACTATTGTAGATTCCCCAGTCTCCATCACCTGCCAGTTGACAACCCAATCTGCCAATGGCATAAGAAATCATCAATGCAGGTGCGGCGGCATCTACCAGATGTTGTAATGCGATTTTTTTTCTTTTTGCAAAGATTAAGATGGCAGCTGTAGCCAATATCAATCCTCCATAAAATGCGAGTCCGCTTGGTGAAAAAATTGATTGTATCGGATGTTGGATAAAATCATTCCAATGCTCAAGGTTATCGAATAACTTGGCGCCAAAAATTCCAAACACCAAACCCAAAACTATGATATCTCCCACTCTGTCATGTGGCCAAATTCGAATGGTTCTTTTTTCAGGTTGCTTTAGCTTTTGTTTGTTTTTTTCACGCCATTTAATGAAGACCAACAATGAAGCAAGGATTAGTCCGCCTGGTATACTACCATCTGCAGAAAAAATGAACTCCTGCGGATTTATTTCAGGTGCTTTCGTAATGAAGATTCCAATGATCTTGTAACCAAAAATGAAACCCGACAAACCATTAATGAAAAGCTCAAAAAAACCGGCTGGCTTTCCCACCTCTATTTGTTCTTCTACGGGCTGAAACAAACCATCTCTTTCTTTTCTCTTTAATTCCGTTGAGAGAATCCATCCGCCTGCGGCAAATCCCAAAGCTACCATCAAGCCAAACGTATTTAAAAATGACAAGCCAGGTACTGAAATGCCAAACATATCTTTGAGTATGTAATAAAGATTGGGATACATTAGTTACAGTAGTTTTCAAAAGCTCCAAGTAGATTTTCAGCAATCATTTGAGCACTTCTGCCTTCGATGTTATGGCGTTCAATCATGTGAACGAGTTTTCCGTCTTTAAACAATGCAATAGCAGGAGATGATGGTGGATAAGGCAACATAAACTCACGTACCTTTTTTACGGCATCCACATCAAATCCTGCAAATGTGGTGGTAATATGATCCGGTTTTTTCGCAGCATTCATTACGGCCATCAACACACCCGGACGTGCAGTTCCTGCACTGCAACCACATACAGAGTTGATCATCACAAGGGAAGTTCCCTGTTGAGCCATCAGATTTTCAACATCTTGTGGTGTCAATAACTCGGTGAAACCTCTTTCAGTAAGTTCTTCTTTCATTGGAATTACAATTTCTGCTGGATACATATTTTCTATTTTTTAAAATGAATTAATATCTGGTAATCAATCTTTTTTATTGCAGTTTTATGTTTTTTGTTTCTGGTTCAACGTTGAACTTTAAACCTAGAACCTGAATCCTCATCAATACCCCAAAATCCTCAACATACTCTGTGCTGTTTGTTCTTTGGCATAAATCCAATCTGTTAGTTTCCCGTTTTTATCATAACCGATGATTACATGCTTGGGAGAAGGAATCAGACAATGTTTAATTCCGCCATAACCACTGATCTGATCCTGATAAGCACCTGTATGAAAGAAACCAACAAATAAAGGTTCGCCTGTGCTAAGCTTGGGAAGAAACACCTCATTGATATGTTCCTCTGAGTCATAATAATCGTGACTGTCACAAGTAATTCCACCCAATACAACCCTTTGGTATTCGACATCCCATTTATTAATAGGCAACATCAAAAACTTTTCTCCGATTCCCCAAGTATCAGGCAATGTGGTTATGAATGATGAATCAATCATGTACCAGGTCTCTCGATCATTTTGCGTTTTTTGTCCGATAACACTGTAAATGTGCGCCATGCTCTCTCCTACAGTGTAACTGCCAAATTCGGTAAAGATATCCGGCATCGGAACTTTATTTTTTACACAGGCAGTTTTGATGTTACGAACAATTTCATGAATCATAAATTGATAGTCGTATTCAAATCCGAGTGAGTGCTTGATTGGGAATCCGCCGCCAATATTGATAGAATCGAGTTCGGGGCAAATTTTCTTTAGCTGACAATACAAATTGATGACCTTGTTAAGTTCACTCCAGTAGTAAACGTCATCTTTGATGCCTTTATTTAAAAAAATATGAAGCATCTTTAACTGAAAACGATGTTCATTGCCCTCAATTTTATCAACATAAAACTCAAGGATGTCTTTGGCACGTATCCCTAGACGAGATGTATAAAAAGGAAAACTGGGTTCTTCCTCTGCAGCAACGCGAATCCCTAAATTAAATGGCACTTTTACTGATTTTACATAGGCCTTTAATTCTTCTTTGTTATCTAAAATAGGGATTACATTTTTAAAGCCGCTGTTCAATAATCCAGCAATCCTTTGTGTATATGCTTTTTGTTTATAACCATTGCAAATGATAAAAGTATCCTTATTGATTTTTTTCTTTGCGTAGAGTTTCTTGATGATTTCAATATCATAAGCAAATGAAGTTTCCAAGTGAATCTCATTTTTAAGTGCTTCCTCAACTACAAAAGAAAAATGTGAACTCTTGGTACAGTAACAATAATTATATTTACCTGTATACTTGTGTTTTTTGATTGCATTGGCAAACATCGTTTTTGCCTTTTGAATTTGCTTGCCGATCTTAGGCAAGTAGCTCAGTTTTAGCGGTGTGCCATATTTATCAATCAGTGATTTAATGTCCAGGCCATTATACTGCAGGTTTCCATTAACCAGTTTAAAATCTTCCTGCGGAAAATTAAAGGTTTGGTTTACCAGATCGTAGTAACTGTTGTTTGTACCGTCTGTCATTTTCTAAAGGAAAATTTAATATGGTCAATAGGGTTGATAAAACAAAATCCGGACACAATCAGATTGCATCCGGATTATTAAAATGGTTTTTCAGTACCTTCTTATTTTACAGAAGCAACCAGTTTGCTGAAAGTCTCTGGCTCATTCATAGCCAAATCAGCAAGCACCTTACGATTCAGACCGATGTTCTTGGTATTTAATCTATGAATGAATTGGCTGTAAGTCATACCCTCGGCACGAACAGCTGCATTGATACGCGCAATCCAAAGATTGCGGTATTCGCGTTTTTTCAATTTACGTCCAACATAACTGTAAGTCAGACCTTTCTCCATCACGTTTTTCGCGACGGTGTAAACATTTTTCCTTTTGCCGTAATAACCTTTAGCGGCTTTCAGGATTCTTTTTCTGCGGGCTCTACTGGCCACTGCATTGACGGAACGAGGCATATCTAAATAATTTAAAAGTAAAAAGTAAAAAAATTAAAATTCAAAAAACTTATGCAATAACATGATGTTATTTCATTGCCAGCAAACGCTGAACAAAGTGCATGTTGGCACTGCTCACCATACCATCTTTACGCAAAGCACGCTTGCGTTTAGTTGATTTTTTAGTGAGGATGTGACGTTTAAAAGCTTTTTGGAAAGAGATTTTACCGCTACCGGTTACTTTAAAGCGCTTCTTGGCGCTGCTGTTGGTTTTAACCTTTGGCATTATATATAACTGTTTAAGTTACTCCCTGCTGGCGGTCCGAACAGACGGACGCTTATGGAGCCATGTGGGAAAATCCGACACTTTATTTGTTCGGGGTCGCAAAGATAGTGTTTTATTTTTGGATTTGAAAGAAAAATCTAACGATTTTACAATCGATAGATCTGCTAACTGATGTATCCCAGCTCACGTAATATGTTGATTTTCAGCAACTCCTGTGAGGAATTATTTTCAAACCACCTCATGCCTACCACTTTTTTAAACCAGGTCATCTGACGCTTCGCATAATGACGGGTATTTTGCTTGATGAGTTCAACAGCATTTTCAAACGAAGAATACCCATCCAGATAATCAAACAATTCTCGATAACCGACTGTTTGTAAGGCATTGAGATGTTTATACTCATGTAGAGACTGTACCTCTTTAAATAATCCTTCCATCATCATGACATCTACCCTGCTATTGATCCGCTCATATAATAATTCTCTGGGCATTTCCAATCCAACATACTCAATTTCAAAATTTCTTTGAGCCGTATTTTTTGACTGAAAACTTCGGATTGATTTACCGGTATGATGTACAATTTCAAGTGCACGCATCATACGTTGGGGATTATGCATCTCGCCTTCTTTCGCAAATATCGGATCAAGTTTCATCAATTCGTCTTGTAACCATGAAATACCCTTCTCTTCGTAATGTTGTGTGATTTGAGCCCTTATTTCTTCGGGTACTTGAGGTATTTGATCCAACCCTTCGCAAAAGGCCTTAATATATAATCCTGTTCCGCCAACCATAATAACGTGATCGTGTACACGAAACAAATCTTGTACTTTAGCCAAAGCAAAATTTGCGAAATCAGCGGCAGTGATATTTTCCTGAATGGAATGATTGGCAATAAAATGATGAGGTGCAGCATTTAGCTCCGTTTCAGATGGGCGTGCTACACCAATATTTAATTCGCGGTAACATTGGCGACTGTCTGCCGATATAATTTCTGTTGAAAAATACTGAGCCAGCTGAATGGCAATTGCCGTTTTACCCACTGCCGTGGGACCGGCAACAACTATGCATCGTTTAGGCATGATTATATGGCATCATCTTCGGAAGAATCAGTGGATTCCTCAGTTTCGTTTTCCTGTTCGGTACCATCCTCGCCTTCTTCACTAAATCCCTCCAGCAATGCATCCGCATCAAAATTGAATTTCTCTTCCATTTCGGTCAGTCTTGCATCAATAGTTGCCTTGGTGTTATACTGTATGGGCCCCAATCCTTCAGATCGCAGTATGTGCGGATACTCATAAGCAGGACTTTCTTCCTTATCAATCTGTATCAATTCAACCAGGAAACGCCATTGCTTATCAAAATCGTAGAGATAAATAAATTTTTGATTTGGGTCAGTAATTTGAGTTCCAATGATGGTCTCTCCCATAATCATAGGGTCTACTTTGTACTGTTTATCGTACTGCTCCAGTGTAATTTCACGCCCCTCCTGCCACTGATCATTGCTTTTGAAGAATGTAGCTGCAAATTTTGTATCAAAAGAATACCCTTTCAAAATGGCGGAATGCAAATCCTGAAAGCTTTGTTTATGACGGATAAGGATGTCGCGGTAAACGCCTTCATCCTCTTCCCAGTAAACCCTGAATTTCAATATTGCCATAGGTCAAATGTAAGAAAATATATGATTCCAAAAACAAGCATACCCTGTTACCAGACCAACTGATGGGTTTGTTTGATGATACCCATGACAAAGACACTTTGAATGTTGCCCATGTTTTCAATGGGACTCAATCGGTTTACATGAAAATCATAGTAGCTGTCCATATCGGCTGCAACTACTTTCAACATAAAGTCAAACTGACCACTGATATTGTAACATTCAATGACCTCATTCAATTGATGTATGGCCTTTATAAAACGTGTACCGGCCGTCTTGCTGTGTTCTTTCAAGGACACATAACATATAACCATCAAGCCTTTGTTTACTTTGGTGCGGTCTACCAATGCCGCATACTGCAAAATGACTCCGTTCTGCTCCATACGTTTGATGCGTTCATGCACCGGAGTCGTACTCAGATGTACCGCCGAAGCAATTTCTTTGACTGTAGCCAGTGCATTCTTCTGCAATATTTTCAGGATGTGCAGGTCAATATCATCGAGCTGCATAGAATGATTTTCTGTTTTTTCTATTTTTGGCATATTTTAAAGTATATTTATTCTGTAATATACTGCTAAAATATACATTTATTCTTTATTTTAATTAAAATTCAGAATTTTATTTTTTACTTTATACTTTTGCATTCTAAATTAATAATTATGTCAATGACAGCTACATCTATCGATTTCTCCCTGAAAAACAAGGTGAGAGATATCACCCTCGCCGAGTGGGGTCGTAAAGAAATTCGCCTGGCCGAAGCAGAAATGCCCGGTCTTATGAGTCTTCGTAAGGAGTATGGCGCAAGCAAGCCACTTAAAGGTGCCCGTATTGCAGGTTGCCTGCACATGACCATCCAAACTGCCGTTTTAATCGAAACACTCGTTGAATTGGGTGCTGAGGTTAAATGGAGCAGTTGCAACATTTTCTCAACACAAGATCATGCTGCTGCTGCGATAGCAGAAGCGGGTATCGGTGTATATGCCTGGAAAGGTCAGTCTTTGGAAGAAGCTGACTGGTGCATTGAGCAAACTTTGTTCTTTGGAAGTCCGGACAGACCATTGAATATGATTTTGGATGATGGCGGTGATTTAACCAACATCGTTTTGGATAAATATCCTGAGTTGATTCCGAACATCAAAGGTTTGAGTGAAGAAACAACTACCGGTGTTCATCGTTTGTATGAGCGTATGGCTAAAGGTACTTTGCCTATGCCTGCGATCAATGTAAATGACTCTGTTACCAAATCGAAGTTTGATAACAAATATGGTTGTCAGGAATCATTGGTAGATGCGATTCGTCGTGCTACGGATGTAATGATGGCTGGTAAAGTAGCTGTAGTGGGTGGTTATGGTGATGTGGGTAAAGGATCTGCACTTAGTTTGCGTGGATCAGGTGCTCGTGTAATCGTAACTGAAATCGATCCAATTTGTGCACTGCAAGCTGCAATGGACGGATTTGAAGTAAAGAAAATGGCTGATGCTGTTAAGGAAGCAGATATCATAGTTACCGCCAGCGGTTGCCGTGATTTGATTACTGAAAAACATTTCCGCTCCATGAAAGACAAAGCGATCGTATGTAATATCGGTCACTTTGATATAGAAATTGATATGGCATGGTTGAATGATAACTATGGTAACACTAAAAATACCATCAAACCACAGGTAGATTTATACACCATAGAAGGAAAAGATGTAATCGTATTGGCTGAAGGCCGTTTGGTAAATTTGGGTTGTGCTACCGGTCACCCAAGTTTTGTGATGAGTAATTCATTCACCAACCAAACACTGGCTCAAATTGAATTGTGGACCAACCACGATAAATACGAGAACAAGGTATATGTATTGCCTAAACATCTTGATGAGAAAGTTGCCCGTTTGCATCTTGCTAAAATTGGTGTGGAACTGGATGAACTTACCAACGAGCAATCTGAATATTTGGGAATACCTAAGAACGGGCCATTCAAATCGGACATGTACCGTTACTAATTCCATTTGATCTTTCATTATTCAAACGCTCCGAAATTCAATTTTCGGGGCGTTTTGTTTATATATGTATTAATGTTTTGAAAATCAATGATTAAGAATATTCTTACTTCAAATTATATTCAGGTATTTCCAGTAAGATCCCCTCTATTTTCACTTGATTTTAAATTTGAGGTATTGTTATGTTGGCATTGAATAAAATCGAACAAATACTGGGATTCATCAAGGGTAATTTTATTCTATACACTCTCACCGAAAGTGAGGAAGAAAGGGAGCTGTTACTTTGGGAGACCGATGTTCAATTGCAAAAACTTCTTGAGTTATCAATTGATCATATTCCTTTCACAGATACCAACCCATCTTTGAATTTTAAAAAATTATTTGAAGATGTATATATGGATTCTTTATTTCTTTTTGAGGAAGATCCTTCTGCAAATTCATTGAGAGAGATTTTATATTGTTATCCGGGCATTCATGCAATTTTTTATTACAGATTTTCTCATTCACTATTAAAAAATAAAGTACCTGTTTTGCCAAGATTAATTTCGGAATTGGCACATGCCAAAACAGGTATTGATATTCATCCGGGAGCATTGATAGAGTCTCCATTTATGATTGATCATGGCACAGGAGTCGTCATTGGTGAAACAACCATTATAGGTCACCATGTCAAAATTTTTCAGGGGGTAACATTAGGAGCAACTGTAGTACATAAAAAACAAAAACATATCAAAAGACATCCTACCATAGAGGATCATGTAACCATTTACGCAGGAAGCACCATATTGGGTGGGAATACCATCATTGGTAGGCATTGCATCATAGGAAGCAGCACACATGTGAGTCAGAGTGTAAAGCCATATAGTATTGTTTATCATAAACAACAAAACAGCGTCAGAAGCCTGATCTCCAATCAGGAGTATGCAAGGAAAGAGCCGGATAAGGAACTGACATTTTCCCCCGACTATTTTATTTAAAAAAATCTCAATGATAGCAAAATCCATTCTTGAAACAATTGGGAATACCCCACATGTGCGCATCAATCATTTATTTCCGTCAAACATTGAGGTATGGTGCAAACTTGAAAAAGCCAACCCTGGTGGGAGTATCAAAGACCGTATTGCGCTTGCCATGATTGAAGATGCCGAGAAAAAAGGAATATTAAAACAAGGCATGACGATCATTGAACCTACTTCTGGAAATACCGGAATTGGATTGGCTATGGTGGCTTGTGTGAAAAAATATCGACTTATTTTGGTCATGCCTGAGAGCATGAGTATTGAACGCAGAAAACTCATGCAGGTTTATGGCGCTCAATTTGAGTTAACGCCGAAAGAAAAAGGCATGAAAGGAGCCATTGAAAGAGCCAAAGAAATGCTTTTGGAAAATAATGATGCATGGATGCCTCAGCAATTTGAAAACCATGCAAATATTGATGCGCATATGGAACATACGGCTCGCGAAATAGTAAATGATTTTCCTGGTGGTTTTGATTATCTTATAACAGGAGTTGGTACGGGTGGACATATTACAGGGGTTGGAAAAATTTTAAAACAACACTTTAATAAACTTAAAATATTTGCAGTTGAGCCTGAATTATCTCCAGTGATTAGCGGAGGTAGCCCATCCCCTCACCCGATTCAGGGTATTGGAGCCGGTTTTTTACCACGTAATTTAGACAAAGAAATTTTAGATGGAGTAATACAAGTTAGTAAAGAAGATGCGTATACTTTCACTCGACGAGCAGCGAGAGAGGAAGGAATTTTTCAAGGTATTTCAAGCGGTGCCACAATGGCGGCTTTGGCAAAAAAAATAAAAGAGATACCTACAGGCAGTCGTGTTTTAATCTTCAACTATGATACCGGCGAAAGGTATTTATCCGTGGATGGATTGTTTGAATCATTTGAGCCAATCAACATAGCAATAAAAAAAGAAAAAATACCTGAAAAATCAATTTAATTCAGGTATTTCATTTACTCCTATTTGTATTACTTTTACTGTATGTCTTTGTACATTGACATACACACCCACCATGCTCCTAAAAAAGGGGATGTACTCGCTATAAAAAATAAACATCAGTCATTTGAGCATAACAACCCTTTGTTCTATTACTCAGGTGGGTTGCATCCAACTCTTCAATCTGTTTCAAACCTTGAAGGTGATCTAATAGTTTTAAAAAATCATTTATTAAAAGAACATTTCCTCGCTGTTGGTGAATGCGGATTGGACCGATTGTCCGACATGCCTCTTCAAATTCAAGAAAAACTATTCATACATCAAATTCAATTGGCCAATGAATTGGCAAAACCTCTTATCATTCATTGTGTAAGGGCGCATCGTGAAGTTTTCAAATTGCTCAGAGATTTCCAGGTTAACGTGCCTGTTATTTTTCATGGGTTTAATAATAAATATGAATTAGCAAAGTCTGTTTTAGATCAGGGGTATTATTTGTCATTTGGTAAGTCAATTTATAATCCCGGTATACAAACAACATTTACCAAACTCCCGGCAGATAAAATATTTATGGAAACAGATGACGGAGAAATGGATATCCAAACGATTTATCATTATGCTTGTCAGTTGAGAAACATTTCATTGTCCGACTGGCAATTGCAGATCAGACAAAATTTTAGCGATATTTTTCCGAACTTGCCGTCATGATGCAGGATATTACATGGCTCGGCAGAACTACCCTTCTTATTGGCGAGGAGAATGTTCGGAATTTTACCGACAAACATGTGTTGGTTGTTGGTATGGGAGGTGTAGGTTCTTTTGCAGCTGAATTTATTTGTAGAAGCGGCATAGGAAAAATGACCATTGTAGATGGTGATGTAGTGGATCCTACCAATCGCAACCGACAACTACCTGCACTTGCTACCAATCATGGAGTTTCCAAAGCCGATATCATGGCTGAAAGGTTAAAGGCGATTAATCCGGAAATAGAACTGACTGTCATCAAATCATTCATTAATCCGGAAATGGTAGAAGATTTTTTTCAAACCAAATACGATTATATCATTGATGCGATTGACAGCATAACACCTAAAATTACTTTTTTAACAGCCGCATATAATAAGAATATTCCCATTGTGAGCAGTATGGGAGCAGGTGCCAAACTGGATCCTACACAATTGAAAGTGGTTGATATCTCCAAAACATATATTTGTCCGTTTGCTCAACAGGTTAGAAAATACCTTAAAAATAATGGTATTCGAAAAGGAATAAAAGCAGTTTTTTCACCTGAACCTCCTATCAAAGAAAGTTTGATGTTGACTGATGGAAAAAACTATAAGAAATCTGCTTACGGTACCATATCCTATTTGCCTGCAACATTTGGGGCGGTGGCAGCATCTGTTGTTATTCGTGATTTAATATCCAATCAAAAAACTACATGACGAAACTATCTGTCAATATAAATAAGATTGCTACGCTGAGGAATGCAAGAGGAGGAAACAATCCGGATCTCATCAAAGCAGCGCAGGATATTGAAAGATTTGGAGCCGACGGCATTACCGTGCATCCTCGACCTGATGAGCGTCATGTACGATACGATGATGTTCGGAAGCTAAAAAAAGTACTGCAGACAGAATTGAATATTGAAGGAAATCCTGTTGAAAAAAAATTTGTCCAACTTGTACTTGAAGTGATGCCACATCAAGTCACCTTGGTGCCTGATGCCATCGGACAACTCACGAGTAATCATGGCTGGGATACTATCCAACATCTACATTATCTTAGAGATACCATAGCAATATTCAAAGATTCCGGAATAAGGGTTTCTATTTTTGTTGATCCAATTGAAGCCATGATTGAAGGTGCCAAAGAAACAGGAACAGATAGAATTGAATTATACACAGAATCTTACGCGAACGGATTTGCAAATGGGGAAAAAGAAAAATCCATTGAAGCTTATGTAAATGCTGCACATAAAGCAAGAAAATTAAATCTAGACATCAATGCCGGTCATGATTTGGATTTACAAAACCTGAATTATTTCGCAGTTAATATACCTGAATTGAAAGAGGTATCTATAGGTCATGCACTTATCTCAGATGCTTTGTACTTTGGATTGGAGAATACGGTGCAGATGTATAAGAGATGTTTAATTAATAATTGAAAATTCAAAAGTCGAAAATTGATACAGATGAATCACTTAGTAATCAATTACTAAATACGATGACTCAGTAAGAGCTTTTTATTTTTGAATTTTTATTTTTTACTTTTTACTTTGAAAATAAATATTGAACCTACCTGGAAACAAGCATTGGAGTCGGAGTTTGAGAAATCATACTTCTTAAATCTCGCCATGTTTTTAAAAACCGAAAAAGCATTAGGTAAAATAATTTATCCTGCTGGTGGGGAGATATTTAATGCATTTAAACACACAGCTTTTGATCAGGTAAAGGTCGTTATCCTGGGGCAAGATCCTTATCATGGTGCAGGACAGGCACATGGACTCAGTTTTTCTGTTCCTGATGGAATCAAACCGCCCCCCTCTTTAGTTAATGTTTTTAAAGAGATAAGCAAAGACATTGGATTAGAAATGCCCAAACACCTTGGTAATCTGACCTCATGGGCCGATCAAGGAGTTTTATTACTCAATGCATCATTAACGGTTCGCTCCGGGGAGCCAAACAGTCATGCCCAAATTGGATGGATGGATTTCACCAATGCAGTCATTCAAACCATTTCAGAAAAAAAAGAAGGCGTTGTTTTTTTATTGTGGGGTAAATTTGCACAGGAGAAACAAATTTTCATAAATCAACATAAACACCTCATACTAAAAGCAGCTCATCCATCTCCCTACTCTGCCGACAAAGGATTTTTTGGATGCAAACATTTTTCAAAAACAAACGAATATCTTGTTCAAAATGGAAAATCTCCGATTGATTGGCGTATTCATTAATTAAAAAACATTGAAATTCATCAAAAATATATTTGCAAGAATTTGGGCATTGTGGGGTCTGCTTACTTTCATACTGACTTTTATCAATATCCTACCCTTTTCTTATTTGAGTACTTTTATTAAAAATCCGATTAAAAGTCAACAGCTGTTTACACAGGTGTCCAGGGTTTGGATGCATATATGGCTAACCTTGATTGGTTGTCCGGTTCGCATTAAGGGAAGAAATCATTTTCAAAAAGGAAAAAACTACATCGTTGTATTCAATCATAATGCATTGCTTGATGTCCCTTTATCCGCTCCATTTGTACCGGGTGTATGTAAAACCATCGCAAAAGATTCATTTGCCAAAGTGCCATTATTTGGTTGGTTTTACAGTAAAGGTGCGGTGCTGGTAAACAGAAAAAACGATAAAAGCAGGGTTCAGAGCTTTGAAAAAATGAAAGAAGTGTTGAAAATAGGCATGAATATGTGCATCTATCCGGAAGGAACCCGAAACAGAACCGAGTTGCCATTGAAACATTTTCATGATGGCGCTTTCCGACTATCTGTTGAAACAGGAATTCCAATTATTCCTTGTGTTATCAAAGGCACCAAAAAAGCTATGCCGATCGACAAATTCTTTTATCTCTATCCTACCCGACTATCAATGGAATTTTTATCACCAGTGCATCCTGAAGAAAAACTAATTCAAGATCTCAAACAGGAGATTTTTATTAATATGACCAATAAATATTCGGAACATTAATAATAGAAAAGCATCCATAATAGAAAACTTCTAAAATAGAAGAGTTATTAACATCTTTGTTCATTTTATTTCTAAAAAAACATGTAGATTCGCAAATCATTTTTAACACTTGATGATTTTAATCATGTATTGTAATGAGATAAAATTAATCATTATAATAACTGAAGAAAATAATCATGTAAAATTCTAAAAAATAACATGAAGAAAATTTTACTTGCTATGTTGATGATTGCTAGTTTTCAATCTGCAATCTCACAAAAACAAAACGGTTGGTCTCTTCACTTGGGTACAGATGTACCACAAAAAGACAAAGGCGTAGCCCGCAAAACTTTTCCTACTGAGTTCAAATTGTATGATTTGAATTTGACAGCAATCCGTGCAGAACTATTTAAGGTTATAGGAAATGCACAAAGCCACACAACAATCCTTTCAATTCCAAATGCAGAAGGACATATGGAAGAATTTGAGATGGTTGAAGCTTCCAACTTTGAACCTGCTTTGCAGGCACAGTTTCCTGAAATCAGGGCATTTTCCGGAAGAGGCATCACAGACAAATCTGCGATGTTGAAATTGAGTTATTCTCCTCAAGGCATACAAACAATGGTATTTCGTACAGACGGCAAACCAAGTGAATTCATAGAGCCATATTCTGCTGATCACACTGTATATGCTGTATTCAAGCGTACCAACCGTCCGGGAAATCTTAACTGGACTTGCTCTACACCTGAGCAGGATTTGGTACTTGGTTTAAATGACCAAGTAAATAGAAACAGTAGTACAGCTCGTAATACCGGAGATTTGAAAACCATGCGTTTGGCACAATCAGTAAACGCAGAATATTCTAGATATTTTGGTGCAACAAGTGCGGCACAGGTCAACCTCGTACTTGCAGCTGTAAATGCCACGCTAACAAGATGTAATGGTTGTTATGAAAAAGATTTGGCCATTCACCTTAATTTAATAGCAAACACCACATCTGTTTTTTATTACAATCCATCCACTGATCCATACACGACGATGGGTAACTGGAACTCTCAGTTGCAATCCACACTTACTTCTGTTATTGGAGAAGCTAACTATGACATTGGTCACATGTTTGGTGCAAGCGGCGGAGGTGGTAATGCAGGTTGTATTGGTTGTGTATGTACCAATGGCCAAAAAGGAAGTGGAATCACCTCTCCTGCTGATGCCATTCCGCAGGGAGATAATTTCGATATCGATTATGTTGTGCATGAAGTTGGGCATCAGATGGGAGGAAATCATACCTTTTCCATGTCATTGGAAGGTTCTGGTGTAAACAAAGAAGTAGGTTCCGGCATCACCATCATGGGTTATGCAGGTATTACCAGCCAGGATGTCGCCCCACACTCCATTGATATTTATCATGAGTCATCAATACAACAGATTCAAAATAATATGGCAGGAAAAACCTGTCCGATTACAACCAGTCTGGCAGGAACCAATGCTACTCCTGTAGTATCACCAGTCAGTAACTATACAATTCCGAAAAGTACTCCATTTGCTCTTACAGGAGTTGCCACTGATGCGGACGCATCAGATGTTTTAACTTATTGCTGGGAGCAGGATGATAATGCTACTTCTTCGGGAGCAGCTTCATTTGCAAGTGCTACCAAAGCTACTGGTCCAAACTGGATTTCCTGGTCACCAACAACCAATCCAACACGATACTTCCCTAAACTGGATAGAATATTGACAGGATCATTATTTACACCAACTTTACCGGGAGGTGATGCAGGTAATATTGAATACCTGAGTTCAGTAGCACGAACTCTTAAATTCAGATTAACGGTACGCGATAACGCACCATATAGTTCAACTGCACCGGTACGTGTTGGTCAAACACAGTTTACAGATATGACTGTAACTGTAAATGCGACAGCTGGACCATTTGCTGTAACTGGATTGGATGCCGCCGGTACAAGTTGGCCAGCCGGTTCATCACAAACTGTCACATGGAATGTAAACAACACAACAGCAGCGCCAATTAACTGTGCCACAGTGAATATTTTATTGTCTACAGATGGCGGTCAAACATTCCCAATTACATTGGCTAGCGCAACAGCAAATGATGGTACGGAGGCGATTACTGTTCCAACAAATCTTTCCACTACTGCCCGCATCAAAGTTGAATCGGTTGGTAATATTTTCTTTGATATCAACAATGCCAATTTTGCAATAACCGCACCTCCAACCGGATTCCTGTTTTCAGCTTCTGCCGGTGCAACTATTGGATGTGCAACAGCAAATTCAGCTACTGCATCTTTGGCCACAACTGCAAATGGAGGATTCAGTACACCTATCAATTTAAGTGCTTCAGGTAATCCTGCAGGAACAAATGTTATTTTCTCAAATAGTCCACTTACTCCTGGTAATACGACAAGTGTTACGCTTGATAATACAAACGGACTTATACCTGGCACTTACAATGTTACAGTTACCGGTGTTGCAGGTGCAACAACCCAAACTACCACAATTGCTTTTGTTGTTTCGCCTGGTACAGCTCCCTCTATAACCAGCCAACCGGCTGATGCATCACTATGTGCAGGAAATCCGACTTCTTTCAGTGTTACTACATCTGCACCGGGTGTCAATTATCAGTGGCAGATGAGTACAAATGGTGGAACAAGCTGGTCAGATATTTCCGGTGCTACATCATCTACTTACAGCATTGCCAGTGTCAATAACACCATGAACAATAATAAATTCAGGGTTTTGTTGTCTACACAATGTGCAAATGCTACTTCTAGTGTTGCAACACTGACTGTAAATGTAGCAACAGCAATAACCGGTCAACCTAACAATGTTACTATTTGTGCAAACAATGATGTTACATTTACTGCTTCAGCAACAGGAGCAGGTGTAACTTATCAATGGGAAAAAAGTACTGATGGTGGAGCAACATGGACTGCTATTTCAGGTGCTACCAGTGCTACTCTTACATTAGCTGCTGCAAATGTTACAACAGCTATCAGCAATACAAAATATCGTATGGTTGCTACAGTGAGTACAGGTGCATGTCCCGGTTCATTAAATACAAATGAGGCAACACTTGTTGTAAATGCAGTACCTGTCGTTACTGCTACTGCCCCTCAAACAACCGTATGCTCCGGAAATTCAATTACCATTACTGCCGGTGGCGCAGATACTTACAGTTGGACCCCCGGAAATCAAAACGGAGCGACGCTAAATGTAACGCCAACAGTTACTGTTGCCAATCCGGGCTTACCTAATCCAATTACATATACAGTAACGGGTACTACTACTGCAGGATGTGTAAACACACAAACAATTACTATTACTGCCAATCCGTTACCACAGGTAAATATCATCGGATCATTACCGTTTACCAGTTTGGTGCCCGGAGTACAATATGTAATGACTGCAAACGTTACACCTCCATCACCACTTACTACCTATCAATGGTATGTAAATGGTACATCCATACCGGGTGCTACCGGTTCATCTTACACAGGAGATGTGGATCATTTGGGTACATATCATTGCGATGTGACAATCAATGGAAATTGTGGAAATACTTCAAATTCCATTACACTTGTAGACTCAGTTGCTGTACAGATGTTCATCTACCCTAATCCATCTACAACCGGTAACTTTATTATACGTTACAATAGTAAAATTATGGGTTTGGGTAACCCTGTTCAAGCTATTATTTATGATCTGAGTGGTAAGAGAGTATTTCAAAAGTCTTTTACTCCGATGACTCCATTTGACAAACTTCAAATCAATATGGAACATTGTGCAAGGGGTATATATATGATTGACCTGTTGGATGGATCGGGTCAAAGATTGGATTCACAGAAAATAATCTTGAAGCCTTAAGAAAAGATTTTTCAATAATTTTAAGGGATCGGATAACTCCGGTCCCTTTTTTTGTAAACTATTCAGGTAATTAACGAAATCGTTTTCGTAAAATAATGAAATAAACATAAAATTATTGTCTTAAATATTTCAACAATAATCGGGTCTACGGTAAATTTGAGCATTAGAGATATTTTATCAATCATCAATATGAAAAAATTTCTGGATCAGGATTTTTTACTAAAAAATAAAACTGCTGAAATATTGTACCATCAATATGCTGCCAGAATGCCAATTATTGATTATCACAATCACCTTCCTCCCGATCAAGTGGCAGAGAACAAGATCTTTCAAAATATCACACAGGCCTGGCTATACGGAGATCATTATAAATGGAGGGCAATGCGTGCTAATGGAATTGATGAAAAGTACTGCACTGGAAAAGCGAATGATTATGATAAATTCATGCATTGGGCTAAGACGGTGCCTTATACATTAAGAAATCCTTTATACCACTGGACCCATTTGGAGCTACAGCGTTATTTTGATATACATGAATTGCTGAATTCCGATTCGGCAGCTATGATATATGAGCAATGCAATGCAAAATTACAGGAACCTGATTATGCGGTAAAGGGGCTGTTGACTAAAATGAATGTAAAAGTTATATGCACCACCGATGATCCGATAGACGATCTTCGTTTTCATCAGCAGATAAAATCAGATAGTACGACAACACCCTTTTTTGTTTTTCCTGCTTTTCGTCCAGACAAAGCAATGCAGGTAGAAGATGTTTTATCATTTAATGATTATTTGGGAAAACTTGAGGGAATTACGAATATCTCCATTTCTACTTTCAACGATTATCTACAGGCACTAAAATCAAGACATGATTATTTTGCTGCGCACGGATGTTCGGTAAGTGATCATGGGTTAGAGGAAATGTATGCCGAAGACTATACTTACTCAGAAGTGGAATCATATTTCGAAAAAATTCGTACAGGGAAACCATTGCAACAATCGGAAATTCTTAAATTCAAAAGTGCCATGTTGATATATTTTGCTGAATGGGACTGGGAAAAAGGATGGGTACAACAATATCACCTGGGTGCTATTCGAAATAATAATTCAAGAATGCTGAGGGAGCTTGGTCCGGATACAGGAGGAGATAGCATTGGTGATTTTTCTCAAGCACGATCGCTGTCAAAATTCCTAAACCGATTGGATGATAAAAATAAACTTACCAAAACGATCATCTATAACCTGAATCCGGCAGACAATGAATTGATGGCAACAATGATTGGCAACTTCAATGATGGATCAGTTGCAGGTAAAATTCAATGGGGAAGCGGATGGTGGTTTTTGGATCAAAAAGACGGTATGACAAAGCAAATCAATGCCCTCAGTAATATGGGTTTATTGAGTCGATTTGTTGGTATGTTGACAGACAGCAGAAGTTTTCTATCATTCCCTCGTCACGAATATTTTCGTCGTATATTATGTAATATACTTGGAGAGGAAATAGAGGCAGGAGAACTTCCGGGCGATATCAATTGGACCGGAAAGATTGTACAGGATATATGCTATAACAATACTGCCGATTATTTTTCATGGAGCACATTGATTAAAAATCATGATTTTCAATCAGCCACTGAAAAGATCAATATGTAGGCAATATGACTATTTTATCATCATTACAGATGGATAGGGAATCAATGCTTCACATAAATGCCCTACATATTCGTCCATAATGATGGACAGTCCTAGAATCAATGCTGCTGAAATTAAAGATGCTGAAATATTGTTCTTTTTTATTTCCTCCCATTCATTGATGTTTGTTAACTGGAAAAAGAAGAAAATACCTGATCCAATGATAAATAAGGTAAAAAATACACCAATACAAACAAATAATAAAACATAAGCCATACTAACAACAAAATTCTGAAAATTCAATTGTTCGGCTTGATTTAAAAACTGAATTGCATTCACTGCTGCACTCATTACTGATGATAGTATCACTGCACCCGAAAGCAATATACCTACCTGAAATGTAGCAAAAGCGGTATTGGCTTCCTGTATCTGAAACTTTGTGCGCATGAAATAATTTGCAAGCTTATAAATCACAAAAAGTGAGGATAGGCCGGAGACAAATGCGATAATGACTTGTAAAATGATAATCATTTTCATTGCTTTAGTTTTAGTTTGAATGATTTGAAAAAAGTGTGATATTCCAGTTATCTGGAAAGGATTGTTCAGGCGCTACCATACCAATTCTATAACCTTTTGCAGTTAATTCGACTCCATAATGCTTTACTCCCTCGATTGTTTTATACATGCCCGTACCTGCCTGCACTGCTACTCCAAGTATGCTATGACCGTACTTTTCGCTTACCCATAAAGATGAAGAGATATTTAGTTGCTTAAGTATGGTAAAGGCCAATAGTGTTCTTGTATCACAATCTCCTTTTAGGTTATGCATGAATGAATACGGCGACTGTATGCCCCCTTTAATAAAAGGCAGACAGGGTTTTTTATCTCTATGATATTGTATCATAAAATCATTGCCCGATTTAACTGCATTGGCACAACTACCATCATGAACCAGGTAATAAGGAATCTCCTGAACAAACGTAATTACCATTTCAGCTGTTTCAAGGGGTGATAAAGACAATTTCCTAGCAGAATCACTAAAAACCTTTGTAATGTTACGAATTTTTTGTCGATCCATACGATAAAGGTCGTCATATAAATGCGTATAAAAATCCAATGAGCTCGATGCTTTAGGTAACAATTCAGAGCAGGATTTTACCTGGCCATCAACGCTATGCTTCCATTCTTTTTCGGATGTTTGGTATCTTGACTGATAAAACTGATTGGAAAAATCAAACCAGTTAATTATTTTTCCGGACTTCAAATCATCGCCATTTTTTGTATCCGGTAATACTTTTATACTTCCTTCTTGTTTTTTAAAACCTAATCTGTTCTTTTGGAAAGGATTTACAAAATAAAATATCACAAATAAAAAAATCAAAAATAAAATACCCGAAAAACAGTTCCTGATCAAATTTGATAAACGGCTGAGTCTGGAAATAGCCCACAACAATGAAAAACCTGTAAAAAGATAAAACAATATTTTCTGATGCTCCCAGAGATACAAAGCAAAAAACAGAAGAATAATGAAAACAAGTAATCCAGTAATCCATTTCCCTATTCTCCCCGAATGCTGCTGTGTCAATCCTTGAATTTGACTTTTATTATTTGATGATGTGTTTACACTACTATTGCTATTATTGTTTGAAATTGGATATAAAATAGAATCTTGTGTGCTGATACTGTTTACAACTTGATTGATTGCTGATAATTTATTGTTATCAGAAGGATTAGATAAAATTTCAGTTTTTTTTCTTACTGGTAAAATACTAAAATAAATGTCAGCTGTAATCTCAATCCAATCTTTTGCCAAGTGGCTTTCTTCAGATTTTGTATATAGTATGTTTTTTATTAGTACTTCATATAAATCGCTTACATATATGGTATCGGGTGGTATTTGAACAATGATTTCTGCTTTATGCCTGAATGGATTCCAGCTATCTTTGGAAAATATTTTTTTAGCATACCAGTAATCCCCTGTTTTGTTTTCATCTGCATTAAAATCATATATTTCGATGCATTGATCAATATGAATATAGATCCATTTTATATTTGAAAAAACAAAACCACCGCTGTGCTGCAGTGAATTTTTACGGAAAATGCCTTTTAGATTTCCTTTCCAAAAATCAGGTTGCTGTATTACGATATTATCCATTTAGTTTTCTTCTTTTGGTTTTGGATTGAACCGTATTTTCCAATGTGACTTCTACCCTTCTGTTCATCAAACGACCTTCTTCTGTGGAATTATCTGCTTTGGGTTTAGTATCTCCTAATCCAACAGTTTGTAATCGATTCCCACTAACTCCGAGACTTGTTAAAAATCTCTTCACACTCTCAGCTCTTCTTTTTGAAAGCTCCATATTGGATTCATGGTCTCCCACATTATCTGTATGACCATAAATAGTTGCTGTCATTGTATCATTTTTAATCATGTATTCTGCCAGTTTCTGTAAATCACTTGCAGAGGATGGTAACAAAATATCACTGTTCGTATAGTATTGTACATTAGGGAGACTTACAGTCTCATATTTTGTTCGAATTGTTGAATCAAGGTAAGACAAAGTGTCTGACTTTGTGAACATCAGCGTATCCACTCTCTCTTTAATAATTTCTACTTTTATTGTATCATGAATGACAATCGGATTCTGATTTTGCTTGTTTTTATCTGAATGATTACTCTTCTTGTCATTCGCAAACATATCCTTCAATAACAAAAAAGCGCCAATCAATAAAAATGGTAATAAAAACAAAAATGGTAATAAGCAGCCTAATCTGGGTAAGGATAAACAACCCATACGTTGTAAAGGCAAACACCCAGCTGAATTGGCGCCTATAGACAAGCATCCGTTTTGCCCGGATAGACAACCTTGATTGTTTATCAATGGTGATTGTATAGTATTAGGGTCTGAAAGTATTGTCGCTTTATCATTAAAACTATCTGTAATTGGAATTTTGCCATTGTCTACCGGTTTTTCGTCTAGGCTCCAAAGACTTATATGTTCTTCTTTTCTGATTACTTTGATAAAAGCCTTCCCTTTAATTTTACCATGCAATTGGTTGCCATAAGTTGTGTAAAAGGCTTTTAAGGCATCATTTGAATCTATATTTTCTGTAGAAAATGATTGGTAATCTTTTATTAGCTCCTCACGGTTTCCATTATAAGTTACCTTTTCTAGTAAAAGAATGATTTCTTGTGTATGATACACTTTTGAGCCAATATCTGAAGAATTGAAAGAGCCAGAGTAAAACTCGACTTTTGAGGGAATTTGATGGAGAACATGAGGTGTAGTTAACAAAGTATCATGTTTCGGATAAGCTGATTCTGGTATCTCTACCATATCATACAATCTGAAACGTGGTTCAAGCAACAAATGAGATTGTTGCGTGCCTGTATTACCCAGTTTTTTTGCACCTGTATTTCTAAACTGACAGAATAATTGCCCCGTATAATATGTTATTATGAAACTCATTTTATTTTACGGTATTCAAAACTATATCCGAGATATTTTTTTGGTGATAACCTTTTTTTGAAAAGGTTGCTTAGGAATTGTACAATAAGGCGGATTTTCCCATAAATCATATCCAATAGGAATCGGTAAATGCACGTTGTACTTTGAAACCAATACCTGTTGTTTGTATTTTTCATTCAAATGAAAAATCTCTTCTATTGATTGTTTGTAATAGTTGGTTGACAGACTTGCGTATATGCTATTTGGATTTTTTTTGATTCTGTATAAAATAATGTGTGGAATCCAAATAAGGAATGTGATCAACAATGAAACAACCCAGCATAAAGGATATCCGGAAATATGTTTGAAACTGGCAATTATGAAATATCTGCCTTCCAATTTATTTCTGTATCTGTCTGTCATTTCCTGAATCATTGTATTTTGTTCATTTAATGTTTTTTTTAATGACTCTTCAAGTAATATAATTTTATTTTCTTTTTCAGTACATAAATCGCTTTTGTTAAGCACCAGTTTCAGCGCTTTAGTTTCATTTTGCAATTGATTGATCTGTTGACGGTAAGAAATGATCTGCTTTTGGTGATAAATGGTAGGCTGAATTTCATTTTTTCCTATTAATGATTCACGGAGTTGCTCGTTAAAATCAATAATGGATGTGTATGATAAAAGACAGCTTAAAGGGAATATGAGTATAAATGACAGGATGGTTAGTATGGAAAATCTAATAATTGGAGCCAGAAATAAAACAGGTTTGTTGGAATCAAAGGTGCCGGTTAATATTTTTTTCAGCATATTTCTGATATGAATAAAAGCAGCCTGCAAGAAAAATTGAAGCTTTTCGAGATAATTTGTTGTCAGTGAAATTTTGCTCAAGAATGCATCTACTTCAGGATCATTTACAGACTGATTGTTTTTGGATATATGATCATAAAGGGAACGCCTCAAGATAACCAGACTGAATCGAAAGATTGTACATACTACATAAGACATGAAAATGCCAGTAATGATTGAAATGATTAACCCAGAAGTAATCATGTACATCATTGATATTGATGAGATTACTGAAACAATAACAAAAACGACAAAAAGCAGAAAAACGATCGAAAATGAACGAATTTCATTTTCGGTAGATTTTTCCCAAAGATCAGGTTCCAGTCCGAGCAGTTGAATGGTTTTTCTATGCAAAATGGATTTCATCAAGCAGGGTTATTATTGATACTTTGGTCTCCTTCTGTATAAAATTGTTTTGGATCTTTTTCAACTTGTTGTAGTTTATCTGCCTCCCATTTATTGATAATTGCTTCATTTATTTTATCCTGAGACTCGATTTTTTTCTTTTTTTCTAATTTGGCACTCTCAACATCCAAAAAACGCCATTTCTCCATGTGAATGACTCCATTTTTTCCTTCGTACAGATAATCCTCCCTATATATGCCATTTTCAACATTACAACGATTTGTATGATTTTCTACCATGAAATCATATACACCCTTTGTCATCATCATCTTAAAGAAAATCGGTCCCATTTCTATGCATAGAAATACAAGGAAAATAACCCAAGGGATCATACCTCCGATTTCATGGCTAATTTGTATTCTTTTCAGCAAGCCATCATAACCATGTGATTTTAGTTCATTTGCCTTGTACTCAGCCCTCAAATCATCTGCAAGCTTATTGAGCTGATCATTATCAAAATCTAGTTGTTTTTGCCAAGAGGTAACTTCACTTTTTTTAAGTTCAATGAACTTGTTTTTTTCATTTCGTTTGGTTTCAATGTCATCCTGCATTTTTTTGGCAACCGGACCAAATCCATAAGCACGCTTATCCTGCATTTCAGCCTGTTGCTTGGCTACCAATTCATCTATTTGAGTATCAAATACTCCTAAAGACTTTTCGTATTCAAATTTCTTTTTCTCATATTCGGTCTTTTCTTTTTCAAGGCCCAGTCTTTTTTGTTTAAAGACGCTATCTGTTTTAATATTTAGTTCGGACACATATTCTTTTTGAAATTTACTAAGTTCTGAGTTGATTTCAGATTCAAGAATTTTAATTTCAAGTGGAGAAGAAATGGCAAATCCCAATATCAATGCAATAATGATTCTCGGTAATGCTTGTCCCACTTCTTTCCATGTGATCGCATCCGTTCCATCTCCCTTGCCTGTGCTGGAAACGATGAATCGATCCAGATTAAATATGATGATTCCCCATAAAATTCCAAAAATTATCGAGGCAAGTTTTATTCCGATACTCATGGTTATTGAGTAATCATTCGCATCGCCTTTAGGTCCGAATATCGTTGAAAATGCATAAGCACCTGAAACACCTGCAAGTAAACCGGTACAGAATACAATACCGCCAATTCCTGCATATTTGACCCTGTCTTGCATGGGAGATTGGTTCATGAAATAAGGATCAGCGCCTGCAGACCACCATAAAAATTTAGTAATCTTAGAGGGCTCCTGTAATCGATAATCTGTTGTTTGCATGTTAATTCTGTTTTGGAATGAAAATTTGAATATTTTTTATCATCGTTGGAAAAACGATTTTACTTCTGTTTTTTTTAAACAAGAAATTGATTATTTCAGGATATTTTCTATTTTTATGAATCATCATTTTCGGTGATTTATTAGCAATTGGTACAATTTCTGGCAGTGGCAAATCAGATAGTGCAACTGTCATGGGAATGCAGTTAAAAAAATTGATTTGAAGCCTTATTTTGAAATAACGAATCCCCCAGCCTATCGCAACTAATCTAATGAAAGGTTCAGATGCATTGGTCGTATAAAAATATGTTTCGGAAGATTTTTTAAAGACAAATTTTCTGAAAATATTTTTACCCGGTAATATGAAAATGATAAAAAGACACCTACTTATTTGGTAGTTCAATTCAATTTCTTGTCCGTGAATTAAATAAACAATTTCACTGTTATTTATGGAGAAATTGGCTTTCATTCAAATTATTGATTAATGCAATTTAGCGAAAAATAACTTACAAAAAATACTATATTTCTCTCTGTGCCAATCAAAATTCAAATAATAATTTACGCGTAATACTATTGATCTGTAAGTTTCAAAAATACATGCCGATCCCAATATTCCTTGCATTTTTTGTATATAGCATTGTCCATTTCCTTATTTGGAATCGGCATTGCAGATACTCCCGGAAAGGCAGTGATAAATTGAAAATAATCTTTAACTGGTTTTAGAATAACACAAGCTTTATTGGTTTTAGGCAAAAAATCAACATTCAAGTGTTGCATAAGGTAAGATCTATTCAATTCAGTATATATCTCTGACTTTTGCTTTGTGCTTAAATCGGATATACCAACAACTGCACTCGTTCCAATTGTTTGATCTCGATCATTTGCTGTAAAATCAATGATTAGATTTCCGTTATCACCAGTTTGTTTAGTATGCCGGAATTCAAATAATCTTTTTAATAAAGATGGTATGTTATCTGCAAAATCGCTGTGAAATCTGGACCCAGTCAGTGTAATTTCATTTTGTATTTGTGCTTCAGAGTATCCGTGATGGATTAATTCGGATAAAATATTTGTATCATTACTTTCAAAATGCCTGAGCATATGAAAAACATTACTAACGTTATATTGTATTTTATCGGGAGATAAACTGAACACTATGAAATTGTTTGTTTTTTATTTTTCTTAAAAATCTTGATGTAATATTTTTTACAGTGATCGGGAAAAAGGAAATAAAGTACCCCCGATGAGATCCCAATCAGTAAAATGGATAAAATAGTATAAAATAAAGCTTTTCCCCAACCAAGTTTTTCCTGGGCAAGGGTTATCCCTTCTATGACAGGTTGAACAGAGCTTAATGCACTTATTGCTGCCACAGCTTGTAGAAGCATATTCATGCGGGACTGTTTTTCTTCCTGTATTGCAGCTGATATTCTTGTAATTCTTTCCTGAAAAGTAGTGAGCTCCTCATTTAATTTTAAAGCCCCTCCTATTTGATTATACATTTCATTCGGTAAAAAATTAAATGAAATATGATTGAGATTGTAGTCATTCAAAAACTTTTCGAATTGGTCTCTTAGTTTGATGGTGTTATCATGTAAATCCGAATTATACCTGAATAGGTTGAATTTTAAAAACAATCTAAATAAATATATTCTGAAATAAGTATCATGCCATTTGGAATATTCATTATTGTTCATGATAAAATTATTACCAATGGAAGTAAAACTGTCAAATAAACACAGGGATTCCCAGTTTTTAAAAACCGATATTTTATTTTGCATGACCACACTGTAATATTCCTCTGTAGGAGCCAATCCACCTTCCCCTTTACTCGAATTCAATGGAGAGGATGTCCCCAAATCAAACAGTAATGATTCAAATTCGGTATTAGGAATATCACCATCAATGATGCAGTATGTTTTGAATTTAGAACCGCTGTAATTATCAACTTTAATTACACGATTTTGACTCCTCAATTCAGTTCCGGCAAGATATTTTTCTGAAATGAACTCGTGCCATTTCATTCTCTTTTCATCAATATTATTTTTAGAAATGATTTCAATATCGAATTGTTTAATGAGAAAAACAAGGTCATTTAAAAAACCGATATTGCATTCGGTAGGATTTGCTTTTAGTGATAGAGAAAACAGCGCAATTTCTTCACCAAAAAAGAAAATTTCAGATTTAATTACAGAAACATCGAATATTTTATCCGGTTGATTGAATTTTTTTTGAACAAAAGAAATGATATCCGTTTGTTGTAAACAAAATCTTCTGCTCAGTAAGGAATTCTCTTCCGAGTTATCTCTTTTTTCAAACATGATCTCCCTAAAGTCTTTATAATACTGGTCTTTCAGGAATCTTTTTACTTCAGGAGAGGCATCGTCTTCTTTATAATTAATCTGAAGCAGTTTATGTTGATATGCAATCCTTTGTTTTTGAGGGTAAACACCCAGCAATCCTACAATTTTTATGATATGATTGTTGACTTTTAATTCTCCGTTTTGAAAGTTACTCATGCTTTGCATTTGTTATTGTGAATGGGTAATTAAATTATTGAAATGATATCAACGATTGTTTAAGGCCTTTTGAAAACTGATTTTGATCCATGTATAAGTAGGTACCATCACCCATGGTTGATTACCGAGTAAAGCATCCATGAGTTCGGGTGGAATAACATCCATATTTTTTGTCCTTATGATAGAATGAATGCTGGAATTATTTTTATACTTACGGTTAAAGTAGGAAGCGGATTGTATGTTTTTTTCCTCATCAGAAGTGGCAAAAAAACAAAGAGAGGATTTCTTAATGTATTTGGTAAACGAAAACGAAACCGAATCTACCTGCGCTTCAAATTCTGTGTCGAATAATTCAGGATCGAATATTGAAACCTCCGGTTTATCCAATACAAAACTACCCCAGTTTTTCCTCGCCAATGGATCTATTATGACGATTGTGGAGTTTGTATTGATTTTACCTTCTTCAACAAGTCTAAGGAAAAAACTTGATGAAAAAGTACCAAATCCAATAAAAACAAAAGTATCAAATGCGGTTTCCATTATTCTGTGAAATCGTTGATATTGAGAATTGAAATTGTCGATTATCTCATCATTTTTTTCCTCTTGAATTAATTTATCGGGAGAATCATACAATAAGTTTGGAGCAGCAACATGTACATTAATGAATTGATGTTTAGGCCATCCATCATTGGATGTTGGGTTTTGCAATTTCTTTTTAGCCCCCAATCGATTTAAAATTTCAAGAGATAAAATCCTTGTAAAACCCTCTACATCTCGAATACCTTCGGATTGTAAATGAGTTTTGAGGTCATTGTACACCCTTAGATTCAACATTTCCTGATCAGTCAATACAAAAATTCCCCTGCATTTATGAGTAATAAACTTATTTATGTTAGCTTGATCATTCAGATTCTTTTTTAATACCAATACATGTTCAAAAATGACTGAAAAATCATTTTCAGTTTCATCTGTATTTTTATCCAGTACAATGAAATAAGTTTTTTTTCCATCTCTTTTTTGCACAGCCTCCATGGCAGATTTGCCGATTCTCCCATAGCCTATTATCAAATAATATGGTTTAAACCTCAAAACATAATTGATAAACCAAGGCCTCATTACAAGCAATACATCTGCCATGGCTACTATAGTAACCAATGGAGCTACAAAATAACAAAACCACATAAGTGATTGTAGGAAAAAAGGGCCTGATATTGGGGCTCCAAATTCTTTAGCCCCGAATGTAAATAAAGAGATGATATAAAACAAAACAATAGAATCCGGCTCTTTTGAAAGTTCAGGCAATTTTGAAACCTTTACACCATTATGTAGACAAAAAAAACATGCAATGATTATAAATAAAGGTAAGAATACACGTATGATGTTTGCTTTTTTCAAGGAGGTGAGTGTATTTAGAATTGTATTGAATAATAATGTCGAACTTATTTATAAATACTTTTCATTGTATGATTTAGATTCATTTTCTCTCATCAATCTTTCCCTTGTCCTATATTGAATTTCATTCATCTCAACCTTGAAAACTTTATTACAATGTTCGCAATCCGCTTTAAAAAAATAAGTACGATTAAAATCGAAATCAGTATTATACCTTTCATCGAGCGAACCGTCTTTCGTATATCTGCCATGAACCAATACACTTTCAATATGACAATCGTGTGCTCTTTGAGATGGGTATACATCGGTGATATTTGAACAGGACGGACATTTGAAATAGTATTTTAAATAATACTCAATTTCTTCAATTAAATTACCCTGTTTTGCTTCAATCAAGATAGATTCATTATAGGAATCTTTGACTTTTATGAAGTAATCAGAAATTTCAAGTTGGTTGGATTTTGCGAGCTGGATATATTGTGTATACATAGCAATCACTTCGTCGATTCTTTTAAGATGCTGAATTCGTGCTAGTATCATGTATATGAAGTAGCAAAAAACTGATACCAGTATGAAAATTAGCGCCATTGTTATGTATTTAAAAACCAGATTTTATTTGTTTTAACTTATTAAGTTCCACCCAGCCTGAGATCATACCTAAATCACTGATATATAAATCTTTAAAATAACCGATATCATTACGTATCTTATAAATGGAAATTTCTTTCATAGGTTTCAATTTCTTTCTGAATTTTTTCTTTAGGAAGAAATCTTTGTAAAGATTTATGCCATTGATCTCCGTGCTTTTAACCTGGTATTTACCATATTCATTTCCTGGAAACATTTCTGATTCGCTGACGATATCTTTCATGTTTACCCACCCTCCCTCATCTGTATATTGACCATATAACAAATCTGAATAACCCAAACCATTTTCAATTTGTTTGATATCCAGTTTTGACATGGGAGCTAAGCCATCCTCATATTGTTCTTTTTTGAGAACATCTTTGTATACATCTATTGGCTCAGATAAGGTATCTGCAACATAATAAATTCCTGGTCCGATTACGGGCTTTTGATGCTCATTATTTTCAGCATTGCCTGTTGAGTCAATTTCATGAAAGCCTGATAGAAAAGATTCGGTGATGCTCTTATTCTTGATAAAGTAATTATTTGCAGCAATAATCAAACCTGCAAACAGTGAAACAATTGATATTGACCTGAAAATTCCGAGCATTTTTTAAATTTGTTTATTAGATCAAATACAAAATTATAAATTTAAGCATCAATTGTTTGATTTAAAAATAATTGATTTTTTGTAATTCATGATCAATTGAAATACAGATATGCTTATCACAATTATTTTATTAATAAGTAATGCTAATTGGATAGATTGGTTGAAAATACTTTCAGTTTTATTTATTAATTAAATAATCTTTTATGGCTTGAATATTTTCCTTATCAATTTTATTTTCCTCCAATTCTGTGGACAATTCTTCAAGGTCAATTTCTACTAATTCTGTTCCATTATTGAAATATAAAGCTGATTCATAACCCTGGCCTGTTGTTTGATAGTTATCACTTTCTTCAAATGAGATGCCTTCATCACCATATTCATATGAATCCACAATACCACTTTCAAAATTTACCTTGATTTGCCGTACATCAAAAATACCTTTAACATGAATACCATTTACGATTGTGTCCAATTTCAAAAACGGAGAAGCATAGTTCTCAAAATCATTGAACGTAATGGAATATTCTTTCCACTGCTCCCATCCGTATGCTTTTTCACTAGAACTTGCTATTTGCACAAAATCACCTTTTGAGGTTCGAATAAACGCATCTTCAGTAGCACTGTAATTTGGGGAATTGTAGAGAATTTTTATGGATTTAATTGTTCCATCAGGAAGCTTTAAATCGGTAGCCGGTTCACATATGCCATAAGTATGTTTTAAATCATCGGTGTTAAACCAATTATTATCCCATGAATAGCTCGACCAGGACTCTCCGGATGAAAGTGCCTGAAGAAATAAATCATCGCTTAATACACCCATAACATCCTCTGATACATAACAATTGGTATCGTACCCTATTGTAAAAGTATATTGATCATCATTGATAACAAATGTATTTACCTGATCAATAGCTACTGTAGAATCGAAGTAATTTCCGAAAACAGCAACTTGTCTTTTTGGATCGTACTCCTTAAATGCATCAAATGAAACAGGAATCATTTTTTCATTAAGCTTATTCACCAATTGACATTTATTATCTTTCCAAACTGAAAAACAATCACTCCCCTCTTCATTATGAATTTGATCATACTCAAAAGGAAGAATTGTTTTGCCTTCATTACTAATCACGCCAAACTTTCCATTTTTTTTGACGATAGACATACCATTAGAAAATGATCTCACCTCGCCATACTCTAATGGGATTTGCAATGCACCACTTTCACTCACGAATCCATAGAGTCCATGACTCATTACCTGAGCCAATCCATCAAAGAAATAATTGCCTACTGATTTATATGAATCACCAACAAACTTTTTTAAATTAGGGTTATATAATCGAGTTTCATTGTTTACATCTACCGTAAAAAGAGACCCTAAAGTACTTATATTTTCATATTGTGCTGGTAATAGTTCATTACCATACTGATCATACAGACCCTGCAAATCATTTTTGCAGACTACATAGTAATTATTCTCGACACGAATGTCGCTGAATTCAGAAACAATAATAAGTTCACCATCAAGATTACAAACATCATAGGTGCTATCAAGGCAAAGAATATATCCATTTACCCCCTCATAAATAGAGTCATACAAGAAATCAAATAACTTTTCAAAATTGGAGTTGTAAATAGTATAATTCTCCTCTTTATATACAATGAAACCATGCTCAACAATATCAATATCATCAAACTCAAAAGGCAATACAAATTTTCCCTCTTTATTGATCAAACCATATTTGTCGTTTTTTATCAAAACTGCAAATCCATTTTTAAACGGATAGGCCTTATCACAATCCAGACTTAATACAACCCGTCCAGTTGTGTCAATAAACAAGTAGGAATTTTCTTTTTTGACCAAAGCAAGTCCATCATTGAATTCGTGAGCATCATCGTACATTTCGTTCGTAATAGGCAACCCTTTTTCATTCAGAAATCCGTATTTTGATTTGTTTTGAACAAAAAACAATCCATCACTAAAACCAAAAATGTTGTATTCTAAAGGAATGAGCTGTTCTCCTGAAGAAGAAAAGATTCCATCATATTGATCTGATGTGACGAAAAAATAACCTGATTTTAAATCAATATTGGTATAAGTGTTGGGCAGTACCACAGATCCTTTTGTGTTGTATACCCCTTTTTTCTCATTTAATGTAGTAAAAATGAAACCATCCGAATAGCTCAGCTCTGTAAACAGCGCCGGAATAATTATGGTTTTGGATGCATTGATTACACCATAAAGTTCTCCTTCATTCATTTTCCATAATCCATCAGTCAATAATTCCAACTTTTCATAAACAGGAGGAATAAGCTCTCTTCCGGATGAATCAACTAATCCGTACTTTAGGTAACGATATGGTACAGACATTTTATTTTCACTTGAATTCAGTTCTATCTTTTCCCTTTTTACGCAGAACATCCCATGAAGAAGGGTAACATCATCAACAATAGCATCAATGCAAGATTCGAGGGTTGAAATATCTTCATAGATGAAATCCAAGAGTATATTACCCTGGGTATCAACTAATCCATATCCTTTGTTATTTTTCGCAATAAATATGGTTGGCGAAGAATATACCCTTTTCAATTCCTGATATTGAAAAAGTATAACCGGCTCAAAAGATGTATTAACAACACCAAATAAATTATTTTTATCAGCAACTATCGCAAAACCTTCAAGAAACAGTCTAGCATCTGTGTAAACAAAATCTGTCATTAATTTGCCTGACTTATCAATGTAGGCATATAAGTCTCCATTATTGACATAAGACAAATTGTTTCTGAACACGTCACTATCTGTATTATAGGCGACAGTATCATAAAATTGATCCCCAATCAGCTTTCCATTTGTATCTACATAACCATGTTTTTCATTTTTGACGACACATACAAGTCCATCATCAAACCCTCCCACACGATCATCATAAAAGCAGTCAATGACTTTATGTGTGTCTAAATTGTAAAATCCAATTAATCCATCTTTAGTTACAGACAGCCATTTTTTATCTGCTTCATTGACAGCACCAAAATTTTCACTAATGGAATCGTACAAAAAGTCTAATAACATTTTACCGCTAAAATCGAATATTCGAGCTTTTTCGTCTTTGTTGCATATGAAAACTTCAGCTATATCACTTAAGAAAATATTGTCGTATTCAAAAGGGATGATCACGTCACCATTTAAGTTGATGACACCTTCTAGTCCGTTCAATGTTGCATATACGAAATTCTGAGATATGGTGATAATAATATGATCATATTTGTGGGGGATCAATAACTTTCCTGTAGTATCTATTATTCCATATTTAGATGCATCATCTTTTACAACAGCAATGTTGCCCGAGAAATCATTCAGCTGTTTTTTAGAAAATACGTCTCCAATAAAGACACCATCTTTCCTTAGATAACGGAATACGCCGTCGATTCTAACAATCATGATGCCACTATCTATTGCCCAGCCATCATAATTTGAATTGATTCTCTCAATTGGAGGGAAGTTCATTTTTTTACCCTCGATGTCATAAAATACATATATACCGTTTTCAAAGACAGCCATCATATTTTCCTTGAAAGGTAAAATAGCTTCGTATTTGACAGAAATCAGTTCCTCACCTTTTAGATTGATTACGCCGAACAGGTCATTTTTTTTCACATAAAATAAACTCTCCGTGGCTTTTTCAAGTAATTCATATTCTACTTCCAATAATTTATTTTGATTGTTGTCGAGTAAAATCCAATTGGTTTCAGTTTGACCCCAAAAAAGGTTTTGGTTTACAAGTATAATATTTTGATACGAACAGGGTACTATTTGTTTGCCCTCCAAATCGATAACTCCCAATTGGTTATTTTTTTGAACAACTATTCTGTTTTCAGAATAATCAGACCAAAGGAATTTATCATAAAATCTGGGTAATGTGGTTGTATTTTTAACAGATAAAATACCATAATCATAGTCATCATCATCACTGTCAGATTCCTCCTCATTTTCAACAGATTCGACTACTTTAGAAAACACAGGAAGTGGAATACCTAAATTGACAAGCACGAGATAATCAGCATAGTCACTTTCAACATTAGGTAAGCAATGAAGCCTGATGAGACTTTTATTTAATTCTGAAACAAGATCAAATTCAGTAACTAATTTTTCATACGCTTGAATATAGGATTCCATTTGGGCATCAAAGTCTTTTGCATTCCATTCATTTATTACTCTTTGCCTTACTTCATTCAAAATATCTGTCTTATTCAAGATGATTTCTTCTGAAAGTAAATTTTCAAATTCAACCATAAAATGAGAGATTTCATTCTCATTTGCACCACGATTATTAAAAGGTATAATTGCAAGTAATAAATTTTCAATCAACACCGCTAGGCGTTCATCTGATTCTGCCCTCCATCTTTCTGCCATCTTATTAACAGGGTTAATAAGATCTGCTACATCAGATGAGTCATCTTCCTCATCTTCATTAGAATCATCTTCTTCTGTACATTCTTCTTCAACATCCTCCTCTTCACTTACTTCTTGAATAGAATTATCAGTATTATACTCAACATCTGAATTTTCATCTTCATAATCTTCAGGTGAAATATCCTCGTTTGCAGGTTCTTTAGTGGAATCATTCACTTCATTTAAAAAACTATACACATAAAGATCTCCACTATATACAAAAGCTATGCTGGCATCATCAGGGTAAGATTCAGTTTCATATTCTTTTCGGTTTTCATTAGCTTCATTCTCTCCAACAATATTACTCAATGAATCCCAGTCATTCAGATCGACCTTATCACGTAATATGAAATCTGAATTTTTGATACTATCAATAGAGATCTCGCCATCGAAAATTCTTTTTATAATTTTATAATCCAAATCATAAATAAACATAGTGGACGATTCGTTTTGTTCATCCAATAAAGATTCGCAAATACCACATAGCTCATCGGCATTAACTTGCGAAAAAGACTTTATTATAGAGGTCAAATTACTTGAATCGGCGTCAGATATTTCTTTTATTAATGAATTGGATACTCCAACAATTTCTTCTAAAAATTTCTTTGCGGCTTCAACAGCATCCTTAACACTGTAAAACTCAGGGTTCCCGGAGATTCTGAGTCCTTGAGAATGGTCTTCAATATTCTCGGCACGTTGTATGACCTCATTAACAAAATCAACATCTCTTACATAAAAGCCGAGTTTTATTACATTTTTTGCTGTATTAAAGTAAAGGTGAGAGCCCTGCTTTTCGTGAATGCCTGGGATGTGAATATCAAGATGGTTATCGACATCGATTTTTTTTACTGTTGCGTCAGGAAAAAGTAAAATAATCGCATTTGATAATTGTTGCTGTATTGTCATAGTCTATTGATTCTTTTTATTTGAATATTAATCAACTTAAGGTATTAAAAAAGTAAAAAGACAAAATGGATATAAAATTATATCCATGAAGTTTGCTTATTAATATTCACTCGAATATATAATAAGAGTAAAGATAATGTATTTTAATATTTCTTATACTTAGATTACAAATTAATAAATTCAATTTTTAATTGAAAAATCAAATATTGAAGAAAAAAAAAGTCAAATTATCAAATTGAGAAATTAGACAATCTAAATGATGCAACATCAATTTGATAAAGACAACTTTCCGGTTTTCATTTGCAGTAATCAAGAGATTTGTGGAGATATCTGATAATGATGCTGATTAATCTCTGAGGCATCTGACCGCAAAACCTGCAGATTTAATACCCTTATTTTGATAAAAATAATCATCTGAATTATCAATTGAAATAAAGTGAGCTAAATCGTCATCTGTTTCACTAGAACTCCACATGTAGCAAGTATTCAATTCATCATCAAATTGACCATAGGCATAGCACATTCCTCCAGGTAGAGCGGAGAATTTAAATCTATCTCTTCCAAATTGACTTTCCCATCCTTTAGTACTTTTTAAGTCCTGTCCGGCAGTTTGTAAGCCTCCAACTTCCTCTGCAAGCTGTCCCCATTCAAGTATTGTTGGTATATGAAAAAAATTTGGTGCCAGACCTCTTGGATCATTTACGGCATACCAATTATAAAGCTTTCCGTATTTTTTTTCATTGCAGGAATTAAAATCATAATAACACCAGGCGGGCTCTTTATTACTACCTGCGGCTTGCCATTCTTCGGGAGTATTTATTTGAAGGATAATATCTCCATTCCGAAACCTATCTACATTCAAATTCATAAACATCCATTCTTGTTCACCTATAATGATAGTTTTGATAGATTCTTCAGAGCCGGCATTGTTTATCTTAGTTGATTTTTTAGTAGTCATAACTTATAATATTTTTTGTGATGATCATTCCTGTTTAAGAGAATATAATATTGAAAAATAAAAAGAAAATCCTGATTTTTCTTTTCATAAAATAGTATACTATTGGTTACGAGCATCAAGCATAACGGGGTATTACAATAAAAGCAAATATAGCGTAGTAGAATCAATTTCTTGAGATACTCAAAACTAAAAATATTATAACCCAGCTTGCATTTTTAGAGGTTATATTCTAACATCTTTGACTCGAAATTATGAATTAGATGCAAAGTGTCTGATATAATTTAGATTAAAAAATTATCATAGCGAGAAAATAGAAACAGAGCTAAAAAGAGAATGAGAGCGAAGAAAAAAAGTCAGAACTTCATGATCGCTCTCGCTTTCATTTTCGTTCTGACTTTTCGTACCAGAAACGGGAGAATTATCTAACCGGGTGATGGTTGATTTTATTGAATTTTTGTCCGAGAAAAATAATTTGATTTAATCAGAGCGAAAAACAGAATGAGAGCGAAGAAAAAAGTCAGAACTTCATGATCGCTCTCGCTTTCATTTTCGTTCTGACTTTTTGTACCCAGGACTGGAATCGAACCAGCACATCCTTGCGAACGGCAGATTTTGAGTCTGCTGCGTCTACCAATTCCGCCACCTGGGCATTTTTGAATTGGAATGCAATATTACGTTAATCTCCCAATCTCTCCAAAATCCGATCTAGGTATTTTTTTTGATAATAATATTCTTTCAATTCAAGCATTCCCTTCTCATCCGGATTATCTGTCCCATTCAAATATTTTTTTACCGGTAATTCAATGGCTTTCTGAATATCGAGTATCTCATGCTTTGCCACCTCGTTACCCTTCTCATCCAAACTATCGTTCAATTCCATCATTTCCATTAAAAAATCAGGCGATAGTTGATATTTCTCCCCTTCTGTAATTACATCTGTGACCTGTAAATAATGCTCCATTGTTTTTTGTTGATTATTAAAGATTGCATAACCTTCGTTAGCCCAGCTTGATCTTTGCAAAGCTTCTGCTTTTTCTGCTTCGGTGGCATGCATGAAGAAATCAGGATGCGTTTCCCGCTGCATTTGAAAATACTTTACAGCAACTTTTTGCTTGTCAACGTATGGCGAAGGCTTGATATCAAATAATTCAAAATAATTCATACAGCAAAGGTAGGTTTACTTGCTTTGAAAGCAAAAATGTAACTTGCCCCCAAATAAAAACCAAATGATTCGCTTAGGCCTAATCCGTGAGGGCAAGACCCCTCCCGACAGCCGTGTTGCCCTTACACCGGCTCACTGCAAATTTTTAAATAAAACGCAAAAAGATCTTGAAGTAATTGTTCAGGCAAGTCCAAATCGTTGCTACTCCGATCAGGAATATCTTCGAGGTGGAATCAAGGTAGTTGATGATCTAACAAGCTGTGATGTTCTTCTTGGAATTAAAGAAGTGCCCAAAGATATGTTGATTCCCAATAAGACCTATCTCTTCTTCTCACACACCAAAAAACTGCAACCATACAATCAAAAGTTGCTTCAAGAAATCATCAAGAAAAAAATCACATTAATCGATTACGAATGTCTTGAACATTCCGATGGGAAACGTATTATTGGTTTTGGTTTTTTTGCAGGTGTGGTTGGAGCGCATAACGGTATTATGGCTTATGGAGAAAAAACCGGACTCTATCATCTTGCAAGAATCAATTCACAAAAAACAATCAATGACCTTATTCACACTTATTTTGGGTTGAAGTTGCCTCCAGTTAAAATTGCCGTAACCGGATCGGGCCGTGTAGCACATGGCATATTGGAAGTGATGAATCTGCTTGGCATTCACGAAGTTGAACCAGATGATTATTTAACCAAAACCTATACCTACCCTGTTTATGTTCATTTAAAAGGAAGGGATTTATACAGGAATAAAATAACACAAACTTATTCACGTGATGAATTTCATAATAATCCAGCTTATTATGAATGCTTGTTCAATACTTTTATTCCTCATACGGATATTTTAATGAATGGCATTTACTGGGATACCAAGATTCCTCGTTTATTTGAAAAAGAACGCATGAAGGATCCTGATTTTAGGATTCAAACTATTGCCGACATTACTGATGACATGCACGGCTCCATTCCCTGTAACCTTGGCGATTCTACGATTGATGATCCTGTTTATGGAGTTGACAAAACGACCATGGTAAAAACACAGCCTTATTTACCCGATACCGTAGATGTTATGGCAGTTGGAAATTTACCCAACGAAATGCCCCGCGATGCAAGTAGATACTTTGGTGAACAACTTATTAAGTTTGTATTGAAAGATATCATCGACGGTGGCAGTGATATTATTGATAAAGCAACGATTGTGAAGAATGGGGAACTTACGAAACATTATGCGTATATGACGGATTATGCTGAGGGGTAGTTCAAGGTTCAAGGTTCAAGGTTCAAGGTTCAAGGTTCAAGTGAATAGTTGGAATTGTACCCTATTAACCGGGTTTAATGTGAATCTCAAAATTTTGAAAAAAAACTTTTGTTTTTTTTCAACAACAACTTTGAACATTGAACTTTAAACTCACAACACCCTACAGCTCATAAAAATACCTCGTCCTGTTCACCCTTATATCCCGAAGCATTCCGGATTTTGGACTGATGTTTAAGGTAAAGAAACGAAACCTTCCAACAGGCGAAATATTGATGGTCATTTGCCAGCAATGCAAATCACGCGAAATATTCAGCATCATCATACCCAATTCTTTTGTTGTGAAATTATAGGACGAGTTGAGACCGAGCTTCCACTTAGGAGTTAGATTGATACTTCCGCTCCACATCGCATCCTGACTAATTTGTTTATTAAATGAGCCGGGATTACGATAGTCAGGTGATTTGCTGTAGCGCAATGAATATGAAATATTGATGTCCCAAGGAATATTGAAATCAGCATATTGACCGGGGTTGTTTTGGATGTATGCCGCATCGCGATTAAATTCATCCATCATACCTGGATTTGCTTGCGACATACCTGCCTGCTGTGCCCTGTTCTTTACATTACTCGCTTGTGCATTCTCTCCACCACCCCGCCAGCTTCCTTGCAATGAAACTCCTCCGCTCATCATTTGTCCGAGTGACAAAGGATTTTTTGTCCAAACAAGTTTATTGATTCTTCTACCCTGCTCGTTATATAAATAAGGATCGAAAATTGCATTTCCGGTAATACTGATTTTATTGAATAAAGTACTTCTTACATTCATGTTCAGATTACTCATTTGAAATGAATCGAGCATGAAATTATAACTACCGGTAATCCCCAATCCATCAATCAGTGATACTTTTTTTAATGCAGCACTTGTATCATGAGATTGACGTACTTTCATTTGCAACACATTATCTATCCCAAAGTTTAATCCCGCAAATTTGGTATCCGAAAATGCTCCGTAAATACTCCTTTCATAATAGCTGAACTTAGCTGTATTTCCCTGATTGTCTATTTGTGTTTTGTAATAGCTGGCAGCGTTCATGTTGGGCTTGTAACTAACGGAGATGGTTGGACGAATCTCGTGACGAATAGCCTGTACTTTTGAACTTCTTTTAAAACCGAACATCCCAAAGATTCTGGAAGTTACACCCAATCCAAAATTCATATCGCGTGCAGTATACAATCCGTTTTGAATCACAGTATCCACTTTATTGGTATTTGGATTCCATCGCCTGATAAATTTTTCCTGATACCAGTGCTCTTGGTAACTAACGGAAGGTGCTACTTGTAATGGACCCAAAGAAGGTAAAGACAAAGTGATTGGTACGCTATGACTGGCACCCCATTTTAAATTTTTTGAAAGCTGACTCATCGCATCTGTTGCAGTATCTATAAATGAACTTAAACTTCTTGCATTGGTATTTAATGCAAAACCCAGATTCTCATACCACTTATATTCTCCTATCACTTCTTTTCTTCTAAAAGGATAAATGGTGTTCACATTGAAAGCTACATCTGGCAAATTGATATTGATCAATCTTTGTGAGGTATTTTGATTATGATTCGCACTCACAGATAAATTGAATGGTTTGTCTTTCCATACTTTGGAATAAGTGATAGAGGAATTAAGCTGATTGGTAATGTTGCGTTGAGGGTTATTGGGCACTTGTGCATTAAACTTGCTGCTACCCGCATTTACATTGGCGCTAAAAGTTACTCCCGGCCTGGCCTTGCTGTCAGCACTGTGGTTCCAGCGTATATTGAATGTTTGGGAAGTAGAGAAATCAGGATCCCCTTTAAAACCGTTTTTGAATCTTTGTAAATCGAGTCCCATGCCACCCTGAAATCGGTACTTTCGGAAATATCGGGGACTAATATTGGCCGACCATCCTCCGTAGGAATATAGTGTACCTCTGGTAACAACGTCCCAATAATCATTTATAATCTTATAATACCCCAATCCCTCCATCGCAAGACCTAATTGTTCATTTGCAGTAAAATTTGGCGCAAGCAAACCGGAATGCATTCCTGTTTTCAATGGATAAATACCAAAAGGGAGTACAATCGGCAGAGGAACTCCCTCCATTTCAGGATGAACCGGACCTGTGAATGCTGTTTTTTTATTGATAAATTTGACTTTGCTGCTTACAAATGCGAAATGAGGTGTATCTAAATTACAAGTAGTAAATCGGCCATTATTTGCATAAAAAATATCTTTATCAATCTTTTTCATCACACTGCCATAAACAAACATTTCACCCTGTTGCGTATAAGTTCCCTTGGTAATTCCCTTTCCTGTTTTCATGTTGAAAACAATAGTATCACTGATAGATTTAAAATCAGACTGAACATAAGTGGGGAATTCTACTACTTTTCCTGAACTGTCCTTGATAAGATTTGCTTTTACGGTATTATTACTTTGATTGTAAATGATGAGTGGAGCTGTTAACTCATTATCTAAATAAAAAATTTGTGAACCTTTTCCGTACAAATAAATAGAGTTGAGCGGGATGTCATAGACTATCGAATCTGTTGCCTTATAGGATACCGGGCCAAGCAAAGAGTCTCCAGAAGCAATCGGTATACTATCTTTTCGAAGGGGAATGGTGTCTGAACTAATCAATTCATAAGATTTGTTATATCTTGTTGAGAAGCTTAAATATTTGTAATTATCATTATGTTTTAACCCATAGGAATTATAACATAAGCTAAACATGAGTAAGGCTAAAATTGTATGATAAATATTACCTTTGCAACTATACTTCATATCCAAATTACAGCAAAAGTAACTATTATCGAACAATGAGTCTCTCATGAATTTAGACATTCCTATGAATATAAATTTATTTAAAATTATGAAATCTATATATGTAACACTGATTATCTTCCAAATTTTGATTTCTCCGGTTATTTTATTTGCACAGCAACCCAAAAAAATTAAAACGATTATTGTCGATGCCGGTCATGGTGGAGATGATTATGGTGCTGTTGCAGAATATGACAATTCACTCGGATCTTATGAAAAAAATGTTACGCTTGCCATTTCTTTAAAATTAGTAGATGAGCTAAAAAAGCAGTTGCCTGATGTGAATGTGATACCAACAAGAACAACTGATATTTATCAGAATGTTAGAGAAAAAGCAAAAATTGCCAACGAACATAAAGGTGACCTTTTTTTGTGCATTCATGCAGACTCCGGACCTTTGAGAATTGGAAGAAAACAAACAGGAACAAGAACAGTGACTCGTTACAAAACCACATACAGTGGTTCAGGAAGAAAAAAGAAAAAAATTAAAACCCCCTACACAGTAGATGAGCCTGTTTATGAAACTTACAAAATGCCGATGAAGAGAAATGGTACCAGTGTATGGATTTTTGCTGCACATAAGACCAGTGATAAACTTAGGGCTATCATGCAGGAGACAGGACAGAGTGAGTCAGATTTCCAAATAGAATCAGGTGAAAAAGATACCATCAACAATCCAATTGACTTCAGTACTCCTGAAGGCAGAACCATAGCACAAATTTATGCGAAGCGATATCAGGAAAAGAGTGATATGCTCGCCACATTAGTAAACGAAGAGGTTGAAAAAACAAACAGACCTGCCTTAGGTGTAAACCAACGTCAAGTTGGAATCTGGGTTTTGCAGGCAACCAACATGCCGGCTATTTTGGTTGAAACCGGATTTATCAATAATGACGAAGACGAGAAATATATAAACAGCGAATCCGGTCAAGCTGAAATGGCGAGAGTGATCACTAACGCAGTCGTTCGTTATAAGAATATCGTTGAAAACAATTCAGGATCAAAATAAGTCACTAATACCAAACAACTCAATGAGTGAAATAAAAAATAAGGAAATTAAAGTTGGCATTTTAATTCTTTCGTCAATTATCATACTTGCAATTGGATATCAATTCCTAAAAGGTTCCAAATTATTTGGAAGCTATTTAACATTACATGCCATATACCCAAATATACAAGGGCTGGCAGAGTCCAATCCGGTTATGGTAAATGGTTATCAGGTTGGTACAGTTAAGTCTATCGAGCCTGAAAAAAATCTAAAAAATATTTTGGTAACCCTTCGACTTGCAAATAATATTCAAATTCCCGCAAATTCAATTGGAATTATCGTGCCCAATCCGATAGGCAACACTATTATTGAATTGAAATTAGGAAACAGTAACCAATTTTTGAAAGATGGCGACTCTCTTCAGAGTATGGTAAACAAAGGGATTGTCGATGATGTACTTGAACGTGTTGATCCGGTTGTATTTCAAGTTAAAAAAGTTACTGCTACGCTTGACTCATTGATTCAAAATATCAATTCCGCAATCAACGATAAATCCAAAAACTATATCAATAACTCACTGGCAAATATGGAGAAACTTACAAGCTCATTGGTAGAATCGAGTTTGGCATTAAACAAGATGATGAATGTTGAAAATGGGAATATCAGTAAATCACTTGATCACATAGAAAAAATCACTGACAATCTAAATAACCAAACCGGAAAAATAAATAACACCATTAAAAATATCGAGACCGCCAGCGAAAAAGTTTCCAAACTAGATATTGAAACCACGCTTAAAACAATGCAACATAGTTTGCAAGTAATTGATAGTACCATATCGAGATTCAATAACCCTAACGGTTCTTTAGGATTACTTACCAGCGACCCTTCTCTATATAAAAACGTATCGGCAACAAGTCGCAAACTGAACACGCTGCTTGATGATATAAGATTACACCCTAAAAGATACATGTCGGTATCTCTGTTTGGAAAGAAAAAAGACAAAACTACTCCGCTAACTGCACCCATCAATGATTCGATCATCCCATAGGGACAATAGATATGTCAATATATTTTTCTAAAAACAGATGGTTTGCCTGCATTCTTAATATCCTCGCAATTTTTATTTGTACGAATACTCATGCCCAGATTAAACAAATAAAAAAAACTGTTGTAATATCAGACACCAACAGAATCATCCAAATCATTCATGCCAGTCATTTCAGGCAACTATGGTTCAACGACAGCACTGAAATTCAGTCTCTCAGTGGTAATGCCGCAATTAAGGAATCCACAACACTATTGGAGGGCGACAGTATAGCCATTAACAAAAGACTCGGAATTATTGAAGTTTTTGGTCATGCGCATGTGAACGATGCCAATTCGGTGCATGCCAGATCTCAATATCTTCAATACAACAGTATGCAAAAGATGGCTTACTTGAAAAATGATGTTGTCATATCTGACGGTCGTTCCACCATTTACACGAATAACTTTGATTACAATATGGAAACCGGTGTCGGAAATTATATAAATTCCGGTAGGGTCATTAATGGAAGCACTACACTTACCAGTAGGCAAGGAACTTATTATGCAGATACTAAAGACATCTTATTTGAGGGAAATGTCAAGCTTGTAGACCCGCAGTATACAATGACTGCTGAAAGATTACGCTACAATACCATTAGCAAGAATGCCTTTTTTATTTCACCTACACATATCGTCACAAAAAATGGAGTTATCGACACCCGAAACGGTTTTTATAATATGAATACAGGCGAGGCAGTATTTTCAAGCAGAACTGTTTTTAAAGATAAAACTCAGTCGATTACTGGAGATAAAATTTCAATCGATGAAAAAAATGATGTCATAGTAATTGAAAAGAACGGAAAATTTACAGACACCAAAGAACAGGTGATAGTTAATGGAAATCAGATCATCATTGACAGAAAAAACAATACTTTCCTCGCAACCGATAAAGCGGTAATGGTAATTTATGATAAAGGAGACAGCACATTTATACATGCAGATACTCTTTTTTCCGGAAGCAGAATAGAGTCAACTCAGAAAATAAACATTAATAAAACCGATACCATTCGATATTTTATTGGATTTCATCATGTTAAAATATTCAATGATTCCATACAGGCAATAAGCGACAGTTTGCATTATTCAACTTCAGATTCTTTATTCGAAATGATAGGAAATCCTCTTTGCTGGAATGGTAACACACAGCTTTCAGGTGATACCATGCATCTTTATATGGAAAATCAACAACCTCAAAAGTTGGATGTATTTAATAATGCAATGGTCGTGCACCTTTCAAGTAGCAATTTATTCGATCAAATGCAAGGCAAAAAGCTGGAAACTATTTTTAACAAAGGTCAAATTGACAGAGTTAAAACAATAGGCAGTCCGGCTGAGAGTATTTTTTATCCTCAAGATCAGAATAATCATTATCTTGGAATGAACAAAAGTGAATCACAATGGATTGAATTCTTTTTCTTGAATAAGGAAGTTAAAAAGATAAAATACAGCAATGATGTTTCGGGCAAACTCTACCCTTTTAAACAAATTCCAGCAGGTGAAGAAAAATTAAAAAGATTTAACTGGAATCCTAATCGCAGACCAATGAGTAAAAAAGAATTGTTTGAATAAACGTTTCATAAAATGAAGAAATTCAAATATTTCATAACTATATTTCTCCCATCTATTTTTTTGTTTTTGTCTACAAAAGCACAGGATAATTTTTCCGGAAATTGGATATACGAAAAAAATGGGAACAGTATTGAATTAAAGGTTGGAGAGCCAGAGAATCAGATCCTATACCCTTGTCTTATCAATATTCGATACAATGGTTTAACTGGCTCTTACTATACATTATTGGCAAAGAAAGATTTGCTTCATGTCTATATAAGCAGAAACAAAATAGTAAAAGCTGCATCTGATGATTTGATTAAATGGAGTCCTGTCCTATTTACCGGCAAACTGCATTATGAAAGAAATGCACTCGGAAAAGAAACATTGGAGTTTCAGCATATTCTAAATGATGTCATTTCGAATAAAAAAACAACTCTTGAAAAACCGGATCAATTATTTTTTAATGGTACGTTGGCTTTTGCAAGAGCCAGCAAGTTAGCAGAATCTGACACCGGGTTTAATCGAATTATTCAACCAGGCATATGTAATGTTTATCTGGGGATACTCCCGGATACCATCACAACTACATTACGTTCTGCCACTTTGATTTATACAGAAAACAGAGATGCCGATCTTTTCAGCATTAAATTCAATAATAGATTAATTGCTGAGGAATTGAATTTGAAGAATAAACAAGAAGATCAAACTGTTTTTTTGGAAACAGGAATGAATTTCATTTGTGTATTTGCTGATGATTACGGAAAAAAAAATGGAGCAGACGGTACCATAGAGATAAGAAATCAGGAAAACAAATCTTCACTCAACTTCAACAGCGATCTGAATAAAAATTCCAGTTTTATCCTTCAGCGTATTTTGTATATCAACAAAGAAGAAGATCCATGGAAACTCAGTAAAAATAAATATGGTGATATAGACTGGACAAAAAATTTTGATGTGGTACAAAGCGAAAAAAAGCAAAAAGAAGAAGTTGTTGGGGAAATTATCTCACGATCAGCCAACCTTACTTTTGCCATCTGGGATGACGCTGTAGAAGATGGCGACAGCATTTCGCTGCAGGTAAATGGAGCATGGATAGCCAATGGATTTGCTGTAAAAAACAAAGTACAAAACATCCAAATACATCTAAAACCGGGCCCGAATGTAATAACTTTTATTGCAGATAATCTTGGTAGTATATCACCAAATACATCCGTTCTTGAAATTATTGACGGGAACAAGCGTAAATCATTCCACATAGAAACGGATACTGATAAAACCAATCAGGTTCGCATCTATTATGAGCTGAACTAGAATAACCACTCAATTGCATAGGTTTTATTTATTATTTATTAGCCTTAATTTGCCCATTTTACCTTATTTTTGCCCTCCGAAAAAAACTAACAAATACGTATGATGGAAAATTTGATTTATCTCGTTCCTGCTATGGGATTAGTAGGTTTGCTTTACACATTTATTAAGTTCAACTGGGTTTCCAAACAAGATGCCGGCACAGACCGCATGAAGGAGATCAGTACATACATAGCTGAAGGGGCCATGGCTTTTTTAAGAGCCGAGTGGAAAATACTTAGCTATTTCGTGGTTATTGTAGGATTGTTGTTGGCTGTTATGGCAAAATCCAATCCGAATTCTCATTGGAGTATCGCCATTGCTTTTGTTATTGGCGCTGTAATGAGTGCTTCTGCAGGATATATTGGCATGAAAGCTGCTACCAAAGCGAATGTGCGAACTGCTCAGGCAGCACGCACCAGTTTGAGTAAAGCCCTGAACGTATCATTCACCGGTGGAGCAGTGATGGGCGTAGGTGTAGCCGGTCTTGCAGTTTTGGGATTGGGTGGATTGTATATCATCTTAAAACATTTCTTTGCTCCTACTGCTGATATTAGTTCGGAAGAAATGGTAAAGACCATTGAGGTTCTTACCGGATTTTCTTTAGGAGCCGAATCTATTGCCTTATTTGCCCGTGTGGGTGGTGGTATATATACTAAAGCTGCTGATGTTGGAGCCGACCTAGTGGGAAAAGTAGAAGCCGGTATCCCGGAAGATGATCCACGCAACCCTGCAACTATTGCAGATAACGTTGGAGATAATGTGGGCGATGTGGCCGGTATGGGTGCCGATCTATTTGGTTCTTATGTAGCTACCGTTTTGGCAACGATTGTGTTGGGACAACAAACACATATTGTAGGGACAGACACATTGGGAGGATACTCTCCTATTGTTCTTCCCATGTTGATTGCAGGAATTGGAATTATTTTCTCTATCATCGGAACTTTCTTTGTTCGCATTAGCGATACAGCAGGTATCAACACAGCAACTGTGCAAAAAGCGTTGAATATGGGAAATTGGGGTTCAATGATTCTCACTGCCATCGCTTCGGCTTATTTGGTTAATGTTTTATTGCCTGAGCAAATGGAATTGCGTGGTGTAACATTCACCAAATGGGGTGTTATGGGAGCTATCGCTGTTGGATTGGCTGTAGGTGCTTTGATGAGTATCATCACTGAATATTACACAGCTATGGGAAAGCGCCCTGTACTTTCTATCATTCGTCAGTCTTCTACTGGTCATGCTACAAACGTTATAGGTGGGTTAGCGATTGGTATGGAATCTACTTTCTTACCGATCATTGTTCTTGCTGCCGGAATCTGGGGTTCTTATGAGTGCGCTGGTTTGTATGGTGTTGCTATTGCTGCTGCAGGGATGATGGCAACCACTGCCATGCAATTAGCAATTGATGCTTTTGGTCCGATTGCTGATAATGCAGGTGGTATTGCTGAAATGAGTGAACTGCCGTCTGATGTACGTGAAAAAACGGACGTTTTAGATGCCGTAGGTAATACTACTGCCGCTTCAGGTAAAGGATTCGCTATCGCTTCTGCTGCATTAACAGCGCTTGCATTATTTGCCGCATTCGTTGGTGTTGCAGGAATTACAGGAATAGACATTTATAAAGCAAACGTCCTTGCTTGCTTATTTGTTGGTGGAATGGTTCCATTCATATTTTCTTCATTGGCCATTCGTGCCGTTGGGCAAGCAGCCATGGCAATGGTCGAAGAAGTTCGTCGTCAGTTTAAAACCATTCCTGGCATTATGGAAGGGACAGGCAAACCTGAATATGATAAATGTGTTGCTATCTCAACACAAGCATCTATCAAGAAGATGATGCTTCCCGGCGCTATTGCTATTATATCTCCTATCATTATTGGATTCATGCCCGGATTGGGAGCTGAAGCATTAGGTGGATTTTTGGCGGGTGCAACTGTAAGTGGTGTATTAATGGGGATGTTCCAGAACAATGCAGGTGGCGCATGGGATAATGCAAAAAAATCTTTTGAAAAAGGTGTTGAAATAAATGGAGAGGTTTATTACAAAAAATCAGAACCACACAAAGCATCTGTAACGGGTGATACTGTGGGTGATCCATTTAAAGACACTTCTGGACCATCGATGAATATCCTCATCAAATTAATGAGTATCGTATCATTGGTCATCGCTCCAACCCTTGCGCAAATGTCTGCAAAAGATATTAAACCTGCAGTTATTCAACAAACTGAAATTAAAGCAGAAAATCCTCCTGCAGAGAAATTACCTCTTGACACAATTAAGGTTCAACCTTAATACCTAAAATCAATAAATAAAAAAGGCAGAAGATTTCAACCTTCTGCCCTTTTTTTATTCAACCGATGCAGTTTATTGTCTTTTGCAACAGGTATATCTGCATCCGTTTAATTTTCACCCGTATACTATCCTGATTAATTTCGCGGTTTTTATTCCACTTTACGTTCCACAGTTTACGGTCATTTAAACCGTTATGTCTGCTTTCTTATCAATCGACCTGCATCGGAATCAACTGAAGCAAAAATAGATGGTTAAAGAGCTTATAAACATGATCATTAATAACAAAAAACATGATCTTGATTTGAAAAGAACAATTGCTAGTTGATGTAATTTGGTTTCAAGGTTCAAGGTTGGATAGTTGGAATTGATTCTGATGAACCTAGTTTAATTGAAATCTCAAAATTTAGAAAAACTTTGAACATTATAGGTTTTTTTTGCCTGTTTATTAAAACTAAATCCCACTCTTTACTTTTGAAATTCAATGTTCATGCACCTCGACATCAACGATAACACTACCCTTCAATCAATCAGAGAGACATTAGATGATTTTTATCCTTATTTGGATATAGCATTTTTTAAAAAGCCGCATAAAAAATACGAGGCCAGTAAGCCAGAGGATAAATGGGCATTTGAAAACAAAGTAGGCGATATTCGTAAAACACATTTCTCGGGTATCATCGAAATACAACCTTGGTATAAAGTGGCAGATGTAGAAAAAGAATTCTATGAACGATTGGGTATGTCTGTTCAAATTCTGAGGAAAGATGATACAGGTTGGGAGCAAACAACAGGGATGGATGACTTGTCACTCCGACAATTAAACATCATGGGCAGAAACTCCAGCGATGATTATATCATGTCTGATTGGGATGAAGAAGAAGATAACAAGGGTGATATATAATAACCCTTATCAGCAACAATTAATCTTCCGATTTCAAACCTGCAGTAATAAACTCTTGATTTAGGCGGGCAATATTGGTAACCGATATTCCTTTTGGACACTGGGCTTCACATGCATAGGTGTTTGTACAATTACCAAATCCTTCTTTATCCATTTGGGCTACCATGTTCAGTACTCGGGATTCACGCTCTGGATCGCCTTGAGGTAATAGTGAGAGTTGAGAGACTTTCGCACCGACAAAAAGCATGGCACTTCCATTTTTACAGGTGGCGACACAAGCCCCGCAGCCAATACATGCTGCTGCCATAAAAGCCGCATCCGCATCTTTTTTATCAATGGGTATGGCATTGGCATCTACCGCATTACCGGTATTTACACTAATGTATCCGCCGGCTTGAATGATTCTATCAAATGATGAACGATCCACAACCAAATCTTTAATAACGGGAAATGCAGTGCTTCTCCATGGTTCAACTACAATGGTATCTCCATCTTTGAAAGCGCGCATATGCAATTGACAAGTCGTATTCTGTTTCCATGGCCCATGGGCTTCTCCATTGATATACATACTGCACATTCCACAAATACCTTCGCGGCAATCATGATCGAAGGCAATGGGCTCTTTTCCTTCACGTATAAGCTGTTCATTCAGTACATCGATCATTTCCAAAAAGCTCATTTCGGAAGAAATGTCTTTAACCTGATAGGTTTCAAATGCACCTTTGGATTGGGCATTTTTCTGGCGCCATACCTTGAGGGTCAGATTCATGTGATAGTGCTCCATGGTAATTATTTTTGGTAGTTGATTCGTTTTAAAATTATTTATAACTGCGTTGAGTTGGTTTCACAATGTCGAATTGCAAGGGCTCTTTATGTAATTCCCATTGACTATCTCCTTTTAGTTCCCATGCAGCCACATAACTATAGTTTACATCATCGCGCTTCGCCTCACCATCGTCTGTTTGACTTTCCTCTCTGAAATGTCCGCCGCAACTTTCATTACGATTCAATGCATCCAAACACATCAGTTCTCCTAATTCAATAAAATCAGCCACACGACCTGCCTTATCCAACTCGGGATTAAACTCATTGATGTCACCGGGAATTCTAACATCACTCCAGAATTCTTTTTTCAGTGCTTGAATATCTGCAATAGCGGCTTTCAAACCTTGTTCATTTCGAGCCATGCCACATTGATCCCACATGATTTTTCCAAGACGCTTGTGGAAGCTTTCTACAGTTTGCTTTCCTTTGATATTCATTAGTTTATGTAATCTTTCCTCAACTTCTTTTTCAGATCTTTCAAAAGCTTCATGAGTGGTTGAAATCGCCGGTGTTCTGATTTCATCTGCCAGGTAATTTCCGATGGTGTATGGGATTACAAAGTAGCCATCTGCCAAGCCCTGCATCAAAGCGGAAGCTCCCAAACGGTTGGCTCCGTGGTCACTAAAATTCGCTTCTCCCAGTGCATATAACCCGGGAATGGTTGTCATCAGTTCATAATCAACCCAAAGTCCGCCCATGGTGTAATGAACTGCCGGATATATGCGCATCGGCGTTTCGTACGGATTTTCACCGGTAATCTTTGCATACATTTCAAAGAGGTTACCATATTTCTCTTCAACTACTTTTTTACCCAAGCCATACACCGTTTGATCATCAGCATTCACCAATCCTGTTTTACCGGCTTCGGTGCGGCCATATCGCATAATTGCATCTCTGAAATCAAGATATACTGCCATTTTGGTAGTACCTACTCCATATCCTTCGTCGCATCTTTCTTTTGCGGCTCGGGAAGCAACATCACGAGGAACAAGATTTCCGAAAGCAGGATATCTTCTTTCTAAATAATAATCTCTCTCCTCCTCTGGTATATCGGTAGGTTTTCTATTGTCATTTTTTTGTTTGGGTACCCAAATGCGTCCATCATTGCGTAAACTTTCACTCATCAAGGTGAGTTTACTCTGGTGATCACCACTTACCGGAATACAGGTAGGGTGAATTTGCGTAAAGCATGGATTTCCAAAATAAGCTCCTTTTTTATGTGCTTTCCAGGCAGCAGTTACATTGCTGCCCATGGCATTGGTACTTAAGTAAAAAACGTTTCCATATCCGCCGGTACACAATAAAACAGCATGGCCAAAATGTCTCTCGAGTTTACCTGTTTTTAAATCTCTCGCAATTATTCCTCTTGCTTTACCATCAATCATCACTACTTCCAGCATTTCATGGCGAGCATACATAGTTACATTTCCCAATGCCACTTGTCTTTCAAGTGCACTGTAAGCACCCAAAAGTAACTGCTGACCGGTTTGTCCGGCCGCATAAAAAGTACGTTGTACCTGAGTTCCGCCAAAAGAACGATTACTCAATAAGCCACCATATTCGCGGGCAAAGGGAACACCTTGTGCCACGCACTGATCTATGATTGAAGTGCTAACTTCGGCAAGGCGATGCACATTGGCTTCGCGGGCACGATAGTCACCTCCTTTTACGGTATCGTAAAACAGACGGAATACAGAGTCTCCATCATTCTGATAATTTTTTGCTGCATTGATACCGCCCTGAGCAGCGATGCTGTGTGCGCGTCGTGGACTGTCTTGAAAACAAAAAGCTTTCACTTTATATCCGAGTTCACCCAAAGATGCTGCTGCAGAAGAACCAGCCAAACCGGTACCTACCACAATTACTTCAAGCTTGCGCTTGTTGGCAGGATTCACCAGTTTTACATGACCTTTGTAATCGGTCCACTTTTTGTCCATGTCGCCATGAGGAATCTTAGAATCTAAAGCCATATCAAATTAGGTTAGATGATGTAAAAATAATTATTGAATCCAGTGTAAGTGCATTGCAATAGGCATTAAAGCAAACAATACACAAATGATAACAGCATAGCCCAACCCAATTGTTTTAATGAGTTTTGCATATTTTTTGTTGTGTAATCCAAATGTTTGAAAAGCACTTTGGAATCCATGATATAGATGCCAGAATAAAGCAATGATACCGGCAATATACAATGCAACCCAAACTGGCTCCGCAAAAACCTCTTTCATTTCTTCAAACAAGTTATGTGGCTTGTCTCCGCTGTAGAGTGCTATTTTGGTATCTACAAAAAAATGAGCCAGATGCATAATCAAAAACAAAAGCAAAAGCGTACCTAATAAGCCCATAGAGCGGCTGTACCAGGTACTACTCTCTCCGGGCTTATTGTAATGATAACCAACCGGGCGGGCTTTTTTATTTTGTGCCCATAGAGTAAGTCCTTTAATAATGTGAAGAATGAGACCTACAAATAAGCCCAATTCCATGAAACGCAAAATCCAATTGTGGCTCATAAAACGAGCAGCTTTATTAAAAGTTTCTCCCCCATCATTTAAAAAAATGCAGGAATTGATGCCTGCATGAACTATTAGAAAAAGGATGAGAAAGGTTCCGGTTATGGCCATGATAAACTTTTGACCAATGGAGGAAGAGAAGAATTGACCCCACTTCATATTAAAATGATTTTGATGAACGTCGTTATTAGAATAACGGCGATATAGTTGATTTGTTTAAAATTCGTTGCAAAAATACAGAGGGTGAGTGAATATCTGTCAACTACTTAACGATTTGTGGATTAATAATCTTACACATTAAACAAATTAAGCATCGGACTAATAAGGTCTTGCATAATAAATGAATAAACCTGCATTATTTTCAATCAGGAGTAAATCCAAAAGATCGGTAGCTCCGTCTCCATTTACATCAGTAGGATCATACCCGAACTGGAACAAAGATGCATTGTTTTCAGTTGGTTGAATATCCAACAAATCAACGGCACCGTCCTGATTTACATCTCCACTATATATTGCGAAACGACCATTGCCCATTGATTTCAGTGGATTATTAAATCCGTTGTTATATGCAGCACTCTGAGACAATGAAAAATTGTATGAATTTGTCAAAGCAAAATTAACCGGTGTACTGCTCCATGTTTCTAAACTATTCCTATGTTTAATCGCAATGTAATAGGAATTGCCTTGGGTTGCTCCAGTAAAGGACGCTGTTGCTGTACCATTTGTCAATAATGGCACTTTTGCATGATAAGATGGTGTATCACTTGATAATAACGAGGGCGACCATAACTCAATTTCAACAGAGTCTGAAATATTGTCGTTTCCTGTCATGCCCAAATCATATAGTACAGGCCTGTTTCCTACCCCATCATACAGACCTTCAATCAAGAGTGTTGTAACCAATGAGGTGTTACAATTATTAATAGTCAATTGTAAAATAGCATTACTGTCGCACCCATTGGAATTGGTGCTGGCGAAAGTGTAATTTCCACTGTTTCGATATAGCGTTCCATTCCAGTTATACAAATTACAAGTTGATACTGAGGTTGTGCTTGAAGTTTTTGGAAGCATGGTTGCTGTAGACGCTAACCTGTTAACAGAAATACAACCACTTGAACTATGACGCGATTGGGCATAAACTGTAGTCGTTGCATTTAGTATGAAGGAATATGAAGATGAACCTGACGATAACAATGTACCACCTGAACTTGCACTATACCAATCAATCACAGCTCCCGAAGGAGGTGTGGCAGTTAATGTCGCATTTGAACTTTGACAAACACTTGTATTGCTTGTTGTCGGAGCAGCAGGAATTGTAGGTTGTGTATTCACTGTTGCAGCGGTTGCTGTAGAGGTACATCCCGAACTATTTCTGGCAGTAACATTATAACTTCCAGATGAGATACCCGTAATTACTCCTGTAGTGTTCGTGTAGGTGGTGCCGTCAGTACTGAAACTCAATCCACTAAGCGATGAAGTAACCGTAATAGTTCCAGTGGCCACAGTACAAGTGGGTTGAGTTATGCTAACCGTTGGTGCGGTTGGTGTTGATGGTTGAGCATTTACTGTTGCGACTGCCACATCGGAAGTGCATCCCGAACTGTTGCGGGCAGTAATGTTGTAGCTTCCGGATGCCACGCCTGTGAATACTCCTGTTGTATTCGTATAAGTGGTACCGTTAGAGCTAAAACTGAGTCCAGTTAAAGTTGAGGTAACTGTAATAGTTCCCGTAGAAACTGTACATGTTGGTTGAGTTATAGAAAGAGATGGAGGTGCAGGAGTAGATGGTTGAGGGTTTATGATTGTTACTGTGGCGGAAGATGTACATCCAGAGCTGTTTCTTGCTGTCACATTATAACTTCCAGATGCTAATCCTGTAAATATACCTGTTGTGTTCGTATAGGTGGTACCGTTCGTACTAAAACTCAATCCTGAGAGTGATGATGTAACCGTAATTGTACCGGTGGCTACAGAACAGGTAGTTTGAGTCACGCTAACGGATGGAGCAGAGGGAACTGCTGGCTGAGCATTTATTGTAACACTGCTGGCTGATGATGTACAGCCATTTATATCCCTGCAGGTTAATGAATAAGTACCCGTACCGACACCTGAGAAAACTCCGGTTGTATTTGTGTAAGTAACTCCATCTATGCTGAAACTCAAGCCAGTAATTGAAGAAGTTACCGTAATTGTACCTGTGGAAACAGAGCATGTGGGTTGTGTAACATTGGCTGTTGGAGTAGCTGGCAAAGCTGGAACTGGATTTACAATTACTGATGCGGTTGAAGAAATGCAGTTATTTGAGTTTCTGGATGTAACATTATAGGAACCGGGTGTTAATCCGGTAAACACTCCTGTAGTGTTTGTGTAGGTAACTCCATCTAAGCTAAAATTCAACCCTGTAAGAGAGGATGTAACAGTAATAGTACCTGTTGTTTCAAGACAAGTAGGTTGTGTAACCGATACTGTTGGTGTAAATGGGTTTGCATTGATTACAAAATTTGTTGCTGCACGACAACCTGTATTGTTTGGACATTCGGCGTAGTAGGTGTAAGTTCCGGCAGTATTTGTATTGGATAGTCCCGAACCTGCTGTACCAACAGGATTGAAACTAACACCTGAACCCAAAATTGATCCTCCTGTGGCCGAAGCATACCAGTTGATGTTGTAGGTATTAAACAGCATGATTTGTCCACCTGAAGGTGGAGTTACTGTCCAACCAAAAGAACCTGAATAAGTGCCAGATGTATTGCCCCATGTTGTAGAAATTAGTGTGTAAGTAACACCAGCCGATAAAGTTGTTGTCATAGAAGGCTCCAAATCAGAACCTCCGTCATCGTCACCTATTATAAATGTTCCTCCACCTGAACAGTTTCCGGGAACAAATGCACCCGAAACAATGTATCCCATACCATCATATGCAGTATTGGCCGTCATAAGAAAATTGTAGGTTCCAGATACATTTACCTGAAAATTTATCGCATTATAATTACGTACTGCAGTAGCGAAACTGCAAGCTGTGCTGTTGGTAACTGAAGTAGGTATTTTAGCGGTAGGGTCTGTAGCCGCGTTCCATGAACCTGAGAGGGTTGTTCCTGCATTCATATAACCGGAACAAGTAGTCGAGCTGCTTAAACTACCGCTGCCACCCGGACAAATACTCACTCCCGATGTTACAGGAGGTGCCGGATTAACAGATACGGATGTGGTTGTAACTGAACTGCAAAATGCATTGGATACCGTCAGCGTATAAGTACCTGCGCCTGCTGTTGTTATGGCTGCAACTATTGGCGACAAAATGGTAGAAGTAAATCCGTTTGGACCACTCCAACTGATCGTTGCTGATGGCTGATCGCTTGTTCCAGACAACTGCAATGTTTGTGTTGCACAAACAGGACTATTACTGGCTGCTGAAATAACCGGTGCTACATTGCTGCTAATGGTAGCAATAGTAGAAGCAGTAGATGTACAACCACCAAAAGAAACAGTCAGTTGATAAGTTCCGCCTGCCGCTGCTGTAACATTACTGATTGAAGGATTTTGTTGCGCCGAAGTAAAACTGTTAGGACCTGTCCATGCATAGGTAGATGATGGTTGATTACTGGTTGCTGTGAGATTCAATGTTTGCGCAGAGCATAATGGCCCATTGTTTGAAGCACTCACCACAGGTGGAGCATTCACCGCAACTGTTACGGAAGTGGTTGAAGGACATCCATTATATGTTGCTGTCAATGTATAAGTACCTGTTGCCGCTGTTGTTGCATTTGATATGGATGGGCTTAAAGTAGTTGATGTAAAACCATTTGGACCAGACCAACTGTATGTTGCTGTTGCCTGATCACTGGTTCCGGTGATATTAAGTGTTTGTCCTGCACAAATGGGACTGTTGCTTGAAGCTGAAATAACAGCTTGAGTACAAGTCGTCAATGTTGTCGTCCATAAACCTCTTCCATGCGTGGCCGCAACCAACGTACCATCAGAACTTCGATATCTGATCATATCTGTTCTCACTGTTGGGAAAGATGGACTGGCATTCCAAATAGTTGAAGCTCCATTAATTAAATCTGTTGTCAAAACTCCAGCTTCGGTTGCAATAATCGCACGGGTACTGTCGCCGGGATAAAACATACAACCTCTTACAGGCATGTCTGACAAATTACCATCAATTGCAGTCCATGTTGTACCACCATTGTAACTGACCCAAACATTGGAAACCCCATAATTGGTGTAAGTTGCCATGATATGTCTGTCGCTGCTGCCCAAGGCAATGCAGGAAACAGAACCGGTTGGCATTCCTGCGCCTGTGATGTTTATAGCAGAACTGGCAATTGTTGCTGTGTCTGCGCGATTCACATAAACAATTCTTCCTCCTGCTGTTCCAAAATAAACTCTGTGAGCCGTATACGGCGAAACACACACTGTAGAAACTTTAGAACTGTTCATAGCTGTTTGACCGGTTACCAATCCGGCTCCAGATGGTAGTGATGCTGTATAGTAAGTTCCCGGTGTTGTGAGTGTCCCTGTATTCCATCGGAAATATTCTCCTGCATCTCCCCCCGCATACATAATGTTATTTGAATTATCGTAATCGAAAGGATTTACAAAGGACCCAAAATTCGTACTGCCACTACTACCTTTATAAAAGGAAAATGAACTCCAGCTACTACCTGTATTGAGAGATCTTCTGTAAACGTTATAGACATAAGAGCCAAATTGAGTAGCCGGCTGATCCTGATCAATAGCAACAAAGCAACCGTCACCACCGGTAACTTCTGTAGATGAGGTTAGCCCAGCTCCATTTAGTAGGTGTACACCATTATCCTGCGCGCCTGCTAACATCTGATTAGATCCGGATGTCGGATTAATAGCGCATGAATAAAACTGTTTGATTCGCAAGCCGACATTTCTGTCTCGGATCGTAGTACCACCATCCGAAGAAAAATGTATTCCTCCATCACAACCATAAATCAATTTATTACCCCCATCGTACCACAGAATTTTATGTATGTCAGCATGCACATATTGACCGGTTGTACCTACCCAATTGGATATTTTTGTCCAAGAAGTACCCCCATTAGTTGTTTTCCATGAATCTAATGCACCAACTATAACCTGACTGGTATCTGCCGGATTGATATCAATGGAAAGATTATACCAACCCTGACCGCTTGCCCAACCTGAAGTAGGTTGACCGCCAGTGGCTGCCCAAGTTGCACCTCCATCTTTCGATTTGTAAATTGTGGGCACCTCATAAGATGCATTAGCCGGCAGGGCATATAGTAGACTTCCTTTACAGGCAATTTCTGCACGCATAGAAAAAGATGGAAAAGCAGTAGTTGGACTATTCCAGCCGGATGATGTGGTTACGGTAGCTGGGATGTCCGTATAACGGTAAGCTTGTGTAGAAAAAATTCCACTTACAATGTGTAATCTTGCTGTGCCTGATGTAGAACTGATTTCCATATCGCAGATATCAGACACCAAACCTGATGGTGTAATGGTTGTCCAACTTGTTCCTCCATTCGTGGAGCGCAACAGTCCGTTACCACGTGTACCCAAATAAATATTTCCCTGAAAATCGCAGAGAATACGGGTACAGTATCCATAGGCACTTGTGCTGCTTAGTTGAGTCCATGTAACCCCATGGTCTGTACTTTTAAAAACACCATTTCCTTTAACCGCATCGGAATTATAATACGCCTCTCCTGTACAGAAATACATGGTATCTCCATTGCCACGTGGATTCTGGCAAATATCAGTTACAGCCAGGTTGCTTAAAAAATCATTGATCAAAATCCAATTCGCAGGAGCTGTGGTTATGTCGGTAGTTTTCCATAAACCACCATCTACTCCACCTACCCATACTGTTTTTTTTGTTGGATCGGATGAATCTACCATTACAGCTCTTACTCGTCCGGCTGTAACACCATTATTTGCACGTGTATTACCATTAGACGCCCCCACTACGTCGCTGTTTGGTCCTCTTTCTGTCCATGTCAAAGAAATACTACCCGAACGTGATGTTCCCGACTGCATGCGAGCCAATGCGTTTGCTTTTGATCGCTTAACGTCATCGATTGCACGAAGCAGTCTTTCGCGAGGCACAATTCCCAATGCAGGATCTTTAGTACGTTGAAATTCAAATTCGGCAAACTTATCCGGACCATCATATTCTTCATTCTCCTCCTCTTCGGTTTCCCCTATAAGTTCATATTTATCCTTATTCTTTTTATATTTTTCTTGTTTTTCTCGTTCACGTTCTCTCTCCCTTTCAGATTTCTGAGCAAATGAGGATACATTCAAACAAATCAAAAGAAAACTGAAAATTGACAGAAAAGCAACACGAATATTCATATATGAAAATAATTATTTAGTTATAAAATAAAGATAGCTTTTAGAATGCATACTTTAAAAATTATTTAACAATTATTGCTTATAAAAGTTGATAATAAGGTTTCAGCAGATGAATAAAATCATCTGTATACAGTCCATCCTCTCTTTTTATAGCGATTGATTGCTGAAATAACTCACTTGGAGCTATTTTTTGTATATGCAACATGTGTCGAAAAATAGTATGATGCATACTTTGTTTAACCTGAATATGATGATGAATATGAAAATCGAAATATTCCTCAAACTTTTTAATATCTGTTGTTCTTTTCTCCGGTAATAAAAGCATCAAATGCCCCCTGTCAGCCAAATTTTCATCAGCATATCGCATTATTTCTACAAGTGCCAATCCTGTATCATGCATGGCCTTATTCTTTTCTTCATTCGGTGATTTTAAATCCCCTTCATAAAAAGGCGGATTAGAAAAAATGAGATCATATTTTTTTTGAGACTTATAATCTTGCAATGAAGTGGCAAAGACATTGATTTTTTCATTAAAAATTGATTGAGCAATATTTTGTATTGCCTGTTCTGCTGCTGCCTCATCAATTTCAATGGCATCTATATTGAAATCTGTTTCCTGTGCAATCATCAAACTCAACAGTCCCGTACCTGTCCCAATATCCAATGCATTTTGTAGATGAAAATTTTCTTTTTTTATCAAATCCGTCATCCATCCTCCAAACAAACAAGCATCTGTTGTAACCTTCATGGCACAACGATCCTGATGAACTGTAAATTGTTTAAAGTGAAAGAAGGTGTTTGGCATTTTTCAATAGGTTCAAGTGAATGGTTGGAATTTTTCCGGATTAATTGGGTTTAATGAGTATCTCAAAATTTTCAAAAAAACTTTGAACATAAAACTTTGAACAATCAAACTCATTTATCTCGCCCTCGACTCCACCTTCAAGTCAACAAAATCGCTCTCCAAATATTTATAATATGCTGTTATTGCAATCATTGCAGCATTATCGGTGCAATATTCAAAGGCAGGGATGTATGTATGCCATCTGTATTTTTCTCCTGCTTCCCGCAGGGCATTGCGCAGTCCACTATTGGCGCTAACTCCGCCGGCGATACAAACTTCTTTGACTCCGGTTGTGTCAACAGCTTTTTTAATTTTATTGATGAGAATACGAACGATTCGATCCTGAACAGAAGCGCAGATATCATTCAAATTTTCGTCAATAAACTTCTTGCGATCTTCTGGTGTTGTTATATTGTTTTCCTGAAACACATTACTCTTTCCTGCATTTTGAATAAAATAAAGTATGGAAGTTTTCAATCCTGAAAAACTGAAATTTAATTCCGGAATTTGTGGTTCAGGAAATGTAAATCTTTTTGCATCTCCATCTTTGGCATATTTATCAATCAATGGTCCGCCTGGATATGGAAGCCCCAATATTTTTGCTGTTTTATCAAATGCCTCCCCCGCCGCATCATCAATGGTCTGCCCTATAACCTTCATTCGCAACGGCGATTCACACAACACAATTTGCGTATGCCCACCACTCACCGTTAAACACAAAAATGGAAATGAAGGTTTTGGATCTTCAATCAGATTTGCCAACACATGCGCTTCCATGTGGTGCACTGCAATTAAAGGAATATCCAATCCCAATGATAAAGATTTTGCAAATTGTCCGCCCACCAATAATGCTCCAATCAATCCGGGTGACTGTGTAAATGCGATGGCTGATAAATCAGATAATTCAACTTGTGCGTTCTTTAAAGCTGCATCAACTGTTGGTACAATATTCTGCATGTGCGCCCTACTGGCCAGTTCCGGCACTACACCACCGTATTGCTCATGAACTTTTTGAGTGGCTGTTACATTCGACAAAATGGCACCATCTCTGCAAACCGATGCAGATGTTTCATCGCAGGAAGATTCGATGGCGAGGATGGTTACATTATGATTTATTTTGAAAATATTCAATGAGTGAAATAATTAATTATGATGTCTAATTTTTGGAGGTTGAATTTTAGTTTAATGTAGGTTTAAGAAGGTTTAATTTGGGTTACCTTAAAATCTAAAAAAGTTGAACCGACATTAAACTCATTAAACCAAAATTAAACTTGCAATATTTTACCTACTCCTAATCGCCATCACCGGGTCCATTTTCGCAGCGCGGGATGCAGGAATTATACCCGCTAAGATACCCACTGCAATGCAAATGAGCATTGTTGCAAATATCATTCCCATAGAAAGATGAACAGGAAAGTCCAATGGACCGGATAATATCAATGTAAGTATGTAAACCAATAATAATCCAATCAGCCCGCCGATGATACAAAGTATCGCCGCTTCCAATAAAAATTCAATGAGAATACTGATTTTTTTAGCACCAATCGCTTTCTTTAAGCCAATCACAGGCGTTCTTTCTTTTACAGTAACAAACATAATATTGGCAATACCAAACATTCCTACAATTAAGCTGATTCCTCCAATGATTGAACCTACTATGTTAATGGTTATGAAGGACTGTGATATTGCCTTACTGAAAGCTTCCACCGTATTTAATGTGAAGTTATCCTCCTGCAATGGCCCCAACCTTCTTATCTGGCGCATGATACCTTTCAACTCCTGTGTCAAAGCTGATGTAGTTACATTTTCTTTTCCCTCTACGATTAAAACGGGACTGGCATTTTCCGGATTGAAAATTCTTTTTGCAAAATGATTATTGAGCATGACACATTTATCATAATCCCATCCAATAAATGTTTTTCCTTCCTTTGCTAGTACACCAATGATTGTTAATTTTTGTCCTTTCACATCCACTTGTTTACCCAAAGCTCTTTCCGCTTTTCCAAATAACTCCTCCGCATTCACATATCCTATCAGACAAGTAGGAGAACCATTTTTAAATTCTGAGGAGGAAAAATAACGACCTGTTTCAAATTTTAGCGGTTGTATGTTTATTTGTTCACGATTGATACAATAAACAGATGCATTTTCAATCACCGCATCTTTGTAATTCAGATTGGTTATTGTCTGCAATAAATAGGTTACATCTCCTGCCAATTGGGAACGTGCGCGAATCAGTGGCACTTCCTCGGGTTTCATAATGGGACGGGAACGATATTTCCACATTGGGCGATTTGGTCCTCCGCCGCTATAATCCCAGCGATCAATATAGATCGTATTGCTACCCAAACTCTTCACTTCATCCTGAATATTTTGCTCAAGACTTTTAACTGTTGTGAGTACCCCTATAATACAGAAAATACCAAAAGCTACACCCGTTAAGCTCAATGCTGAGCGGGTTTTGTTCACCTTCAATTCCTGAAGGGTAAGTCGAAAGGAGTTGTATAGTATGCTAAGAGAAGTCAAAAGTGAAAATTCAAAATAGAACAATCAACATGCCAGGTTTAAAAGTAAAATAAAATGACAATCGAAAAATTAATTACCCTCTGCGTTTTTTGCGTAAAACATTGCGCTCTTTGCGTTTTCTAAAATTCCCCGTAACCTACCCATTGTTAAATGATTGCTTTATACTTAATTTACTTCCCCCATCCAAACCAGTCATTCGCATTTGCAAAAACCATCAATGCAAGTAAAATAATCATTCCAACAATTTGTGCGTATTCTAAAAATTTTTGACTTGGCTTTCTGCGTGTGATCATTTCAACAAGCGTAAACAATACATGACCTCCATCAAGTGCCGGTATGGGAAGCAAATTCATAAAAGCCAGCACGATTGAGAAGAATGCAGTGATGGTCCAAAAATGTTCCCAATCCCACCCATTGCCAGAAAAAATGGAACCCATTGACTTAAACCCACCAACACCTTTATAAGCGCCTGTTTCGGGAGAAAGGATTTTTTTAAACTGATCCAAATAAAAGCTTAGCTCACTAAAAGATCGGGAAATACCGGCAGGAATAGCTGCAAAGAATCCATACTTTTTTACCGAATATTTATAAACCCCCATGCTATCATATTGCTCGGGTTGAGCCGGTGTAAAGACACCCAACTTCTCGTTATCTGCCAATTTGATTTTTGTTGAAAGTACTGAATCTCCGCGTTGTACTTCTACTTGTACAACTGTCCCTTTTTTTAATGATTGCAATTGCTGTTCGTATTGATCGCGATATCGGGTATCCTTTCCATTAATGCGGAGTATATTGTCGCCTTTTTGTAACTCGCTGGATGCGGCTGGGGCACTCTGATCTACTCCCAATAAAACAACAGGAACCCTTGGTGTGATGATGGGACGATCTGATTTTTTTCTTTTCTCAACGAGTTTTCCAATTAAATCTTTGGGTAAGGAAAGCGTTATTTGTTTACCGTCTCTTTCAATAGTCGCTTCCTTATCCGCCACCAGTAAATTCTTTAGAATATCTGTGAAATTTTCTGGCTTTTTTCCATCAATAGCTATGATTTTATCACCGCTTTTAAAACCAAATTCTTCGAATACCGGATCATTGAAAGCCACACCGTATTTCAGTGAGTCTGCTTTTATATTTTTCTCTCCCCAAACCATTAAAATCATGGAATAGATGATGAATGCCAATAGCACATTAACGACTACACCTCCAATCATGATGATCAATCTTTGCCAGGCGGGCTTACTTCTGAATTCCCAATCCTGTGCTGGCTCTTTCATTTGTTCTTTGTCCATACTCTCATCAATCATTCCAGCTATTTTCACATAACCACCCAATGGAAGCCAACCTATTCCATATTCTGTATCTCCTACTTTCTTTTTAAAAAGTGAAAACCATGGATCAAAAAAAAGATAAAACTTTTCTACACGACATTTAAACCAGCGAGCGGTGATGTAATGTCCGAATTCATGGAGAATAACTAAAATAGAAATGGATAGAATAAACTGGGCAGTTTGGAGTCCAACAGCAGACCAGTTGATGGCGGATAAAATCATGATTTTTTTTTGATAACTACTAAAGCTTCATTAATGTTGCGGCAAAGTTACGTGCCTCTCCGTCGCTTTCAAAATAATCTAATAATGACGGTTGTTGGATATGTGGGACGGCTTGAATGGTTTTTTCTACCACAGCCGTAATATCTAAAAAACCAATTCTATTTCTTAAGAATGCCCAAACAGCAATTTCATTGGCCGCATTCAGCACACAAGGTCTGTTTCCTCCCATTCGCATTGCCTCCATAGCCAAACTTAAATTTCGGAAGGTTCGATAATCGGGTTCTTCGAATTGAAGACTTGGATATTTCTTAAAATTCAATCGAGGGTATTCATTTTTTATTCTTTTTGGGAACCCCAATGCATATTGTATGGGTAGTTTCATATCAGGATACCCCATCTGAGCTTTGATACTGCCATCTTCAAACTCAACCATGCTGTGTATCACACTCTGCGGATGTATAACCACTTCAATCTGATCGGGATGTAAATTAAACAACCACTTTGCCTCAATCATTTCAAGCCCTTTGTTCATGAGTGTTGCAGAGTCAATGGAAATTTTGGCACCCATGCTCCAATTTGGATGCTGCAAGGCATGGTCCCTTTTTACGTTCACTAAAAAATTTGGCTTCTTACCCAAGAAAGGACCTCCACTGGCTGTTAGAATGATGCGCTCAATCGGATTTCTTGCCTCACCAACCAAACATTGAAAGATGGCGGAGTGTTCACTGTCGACCGGGATAATGGGGGATTTGTTTTCTACAGCTTTTTGCATGACAATATCTCCAGCCACAACAAGGGTTTCCTTATTGGCCAAAGCTACGATCTTACCTTTTTCCACTGCTTTTAAAGTCGGCTTCAACCCTGCAAAACCAACAATAGCAGCCAGCATGACATCGTAAGTATCAAAATCTGCCACTTCTTCGAGTCCTTGCTCTCCTGCAAATACCTTGGTATTGGTTCCTGATAAAGCTTTTTTTACTTTTTCATATTTGGATTGATCTGAAATTACAACCGCATTTGGTGAAAACTGCAGAGCTTGAGACACCAGCATATCATCATTGCTGTGGGCAGTAAGTATCTCAACTTCAAATAAATCAGGATTTGAAAGAATAACCTCTAAAGCTTGTTTGCCGATTGAACCGGTAGATCCAAAAATTGCAATCCGTTTTTTAGGTATTGAGGTCATTATAAATAAGCTTTAAGTCAGATTACAAATATAACTGATTATTGAGTTCGAATTTAGATTATATTATTTATTTATATTAATTACTGGTTCCAAGAGAATCAACAATTTTTCTGTCATTTGACAGTCGAGGAATTTTATTTTGGCCGCCCAATTTTCCTTGTTGTTTCATGTAATCAATAAAACCGTTTGTAGCTACACACTTTATTTCAAGTGGCTTAAGAATGTTCCCGGTTATCAGATCGTTGTAGTAAACATTCTTTTTACACATGGATTGGTTGAGGGTTTGTTTGAACATTTCCATGTTGTCTGGATGCTTTTCGAATTCTATATACCATTGATGGCAGCTTTGAGATTGATCTGCACTTATAAAAGGGGCGACAGTAAATTCATTTATACTACAGGGGTGGATATCGACGGTTTCTTTCAATGCTGCCTCCACTTCTTCACCTATGACATGCTCGCCAAATGCGGAAATGAAATGTTTGATTCGTCCGGTAACTACAATTCGATATGGATCTACTGATACAAATTTAACCGTATCGCCTATGTTATAGGCCCATAGTCCGGCATTGCTGGATATGATTAAGGCATACTGCACTTCTGTTTTCACTTCCGACAATGTAAGTCTGGTAGGGTTAGGATTTCCTATTTCTTCCAAAGGAACAAATTCGAAAAAAATTCCGCTGTTGGTGTTTAGCAACATACCCGGCATATTGAGTGTATCCTGAAATGCAAAAAAACCTTCACTTGCAGGAAACAATTCAATGATATCTATTTTGCGTCCGATACTCTCCAGTAATTTGGATTTGTAAGGTTCAAAATTCACTCCCCCTTGTACCATGACACTAAATTCAGGGAATAATTCTCCCACTTTTTTTCCAGACTGCTGTATCAATCTGTCAAAATACATCTGAACCCAGGGAGGTATTCCACTTATCAGAGACATTTTCTCATGAATGGTTTCTTCGACAATTTTATCCAGTTTATTTTCCCAGTCTTCAATACAATTGGTATCATATTTGGGTAACTGATTGGTTCGTAAATAGGCAGGGACATGATGGTGAACAATACCGCTTAGTCTACCTGTGGGAACTTCCCCTACTCTTTCAAGTTCTGGCGAGCCGCTTAAAAAAATCATCTTGCCATCGGCAAACTTTGTGTTACCGCTCTCTGCCATATAACACAATAATGCATTCCGGGCTGTGTGTATGTGGTTGTCAATAGATGCTTTGGTAATAGGGATATATTTTACACCACTCGTAGTACCGCTTGTTTTGGCAAAATAAATGGGCAGGCCTTTCCAAAGCACATTGTGTTTGCCTTTTTTGATGAGTTCTATATAAGGCCTAAACTGTTCATAATCACGAATGGGTACACGATTTGCAAAATCTGCATGGGACCGAATCGTTTCAAATTGATGCTCTTTACCAAACTCCGTTTTTGATGCAGCTTTTATGATCTGATTGAAAATGGTTTCCTGGTCCGAAACAGCCGTAGCTCTCCCTTTTACAATTTGCCTATGAATAAAAGAAGCAAACGGTTTTGCAAGTATGGATTTGATCTTCATGAGGGAGTTATATTAAAAGCAACGCAAAGGTAACAAATAGACGTACAATAAATAAAGGAATTGTAATTTTGCACAATGTCAAAAACCGTGGCACTGCACACTTTAGGTTGTAAACTCAATTTCAGCGAAACCACTTCATTAGGAAGAATGCTGGAGCAGGCAGGATATGCTCAAAAATCTTTTGACGAAGAAGCAGATGTATATGTTATCAACACCTGTTCGGTAACAGAAAATGCCGATAAAGAATGCAGGGTGCTTGTTCGGAGAATTCAAAAAAAGGCACCGGAGGCCATGGTAGTTGTTACAGGTTGTTATGCGCAGTTAAAACCGGAGGAAATCGCTTCGATTCCGGGCGTTAACCTGGTATTGGGTGCAGGCGAAAAATTTCAGATCGTTTCGCATTTACAACAATTGCAAAAAACAGATGCAGGGAAAATATGCAGTTGCGATATTGATGATGTGAATATTTTCGTGCCCTCTTTTTCAACTCAGGAGCGTACCCGTGTTTTTTTAAAAGTACAGGATGGTTGCGATTACAACTGCAGCTTTTGTACCATTCCGCTCGCGAGAGGAAAAAGCAGAAGTGACAGTATCTCCAATGTATTGGAAAATGTGGAGGAAGTTGTAAAAAGCGGCACAAAGGAAATTGTTCTCACCGGCATCAATTTGGGTGATTTTGGTAAAGGTATGCATGGAGGCAAAAAAAGAGAAGAAAGTTTTTTTGAGTTGATGTATGCACTGGAGGAAAAATCTCATATTGAAAGGATTCGTATTTCTTCCATAGAACCCAATTTGCTGGAAAATGAAATGATTGATTTTGTAAAAGCCAGCACTAAATTCATGCCTCATTTTCACATCCCTTTACAAAGTGGATCTAATCATATTTTGGGAAATATGCGCAGGAGATATCGCAGAGAATTATATGCTGATAAAGTGACTATGATAAAATCATGTATGCCTCATGCATGTATTGGAGTGGATGTAATTGTAGGATTCCCGGGTGAGACAAATGAACATTTTTTGGAGACAGTTGAATTTTTGAATGACATAGACATATCATATCTGCACGTATTCACTTATTCTGAAAGAACCAATACAGATGCAGCAAGCATCAGTAATCCGGTGCCCATGCAGATCAGGCATGAAAGAAATAAAATACTTCGTCAGCTAAGTCATGCAAAAATGACTGCATTTACGATGCAACATGCAGGTACGAAAAGAAAAGTATTGTTTGAGGGAAAAGATAAAAACGGATCAATGGAAGGATACTCAGATAATTACATTAGGGTATCGGCAATGTACAATCCGTTGATGGAAAATTCAATAGTTGAATGGACTATTTGATTTACATAAATTCATTCCAGTTCCGCTCTGATAAATGATGATGGAAAATATCGGCAGTACGGGGATCTGTTAGCATCATCAAATGACGATCATGGTGCAAATCTGTACCAAGGTAAGATACCATTCCATTTTGCAATAAGTATTGTGCAATTTTCATGGCTTCTTTACCATAGGCCCCTGTAAGTGAAAGTAAATTTACCTGAAACAAAAAACCATATTCTGCCAGTCTATGGTAAATTTTATAGTCGCGATAAAAATATGTATACCTTTCGGGATGAGCCAGAATTGGTTTGTAGCCCGCTACTTGTATTTCAAATGAAATCCGGTCGATGCTGTCCGGCATGAACGCATAGGAAAATTCAGTTAGGATGAGGTTGTCTTTGATCGTTAGCAATTTTTCCTTATTCTTTACCAAATCAATGAAGTAGGTATCAATCATATATTCTGCGGCAAACTCAACGGTAAAATCAATATTCCTTTCAGCAAGAGCCTGTTTCAATTGTCCATGCGCCCTGCCGATTGTTTCAGGAGTATTCCTGTAAAGGTCACTGATGATGTGAGGTGTTGCTATTGAATGCTTGATACCCAATTGCATCAAACCTTCGATCAATCGAATGGATGTTTCCAAATCAGGAGATCCATCATCTATACCGGGTAATATGTGAGAGTGTATATCAGTTTGTATGGGAAAATATCCTTGAGGAGCAACAGGTAATTTTTTTCGTTTGAACCAGGAGAGTAAAGACATTCTAATTAAACTTGGGTATTTACTTTTTATAATATTGATGAAGCTTGCTTAATGGCTTCAAGATAGCTACTAGGAAAGCATTGGGAATTTTATTTTTTTTCATAGCAAGGTAATCCCTTCTGTTTGCTTTTAGTCTTTTCTTAAAACCACTGTTACTCTGTCCTCCGCTTCTCATCTTTACCATCATCTTTGGTATGTATACGGAGGAAACCTGATTCAGGTAAAGGTATCGGGCCATAAGTTCGTAATCAGCTGCGCTAAAAAAATGAGTTTCGTAACCTCCGTAATTTTTATATACTGAAGTTTTAAAATAAAAAGTGGGATGAGCAGGCATCCATCCTTTACAAAAAAGGGAACGTTTATAAGGTTTACCTTTCCAAATACGCTCAACTCTGTTAAGATCATGTTCATCTACATAAACAAGGTCACCGTAAATACTCTCTGCATTTGTTTTTTGCATTTCTGAAACAATGGCAGAAACCACATCTTTATCATAAAAGACATCATCACTGTTTAAAACTCCTATAATGTCACCTGTAGCAACTTTCATGCCTTTATTGATGGCATCATACATGCCTTTATCATATTCGGAAATACATTTGGCTATATTTTTTTCATACTTTTTTACAATATCGAGCGTTTGATCATAGGATTTTCCGTCAATGATGATGTGTTCAATATCCGGATAAGTTTGGGAAATTACAGATTGGATGCAGTCTTCCAAAAAAGCTGCAGAATTAAGTGTAACGGTAATGATGGATACTTTCATCTTTTTTTCCAGAAAAAACGGAGATGTTACAAAATTCGCTAAAAAAAGATTACCCTACTATGATTCTTTCTTTTATTTTTTGAGCGGGGTTGCCTTTGTAAATGGAATATGCGAGAAGGTTTTCGGTTGCTACTGATGAAACAGACAGTACGGCATGTGAATCAGCAATTACTCCACCACAAACAACTGCTTTAGCACCTATCCATACCCCTTCACGCAAAAAGATGGGTTTAACCATCAGATCAAATCCGATTTTGGTATAATCATGATTACCGCAAAGCAATAAAGCTCCCTGCGAAATACAAACATGGTCTCCGATATCAACCATGGTTAAATTATCAATCCAAACGTTTTCACCAATCCAGGAATGATTGCCCAATTTTAGAAACCATGGATATTTGATATTGACTGATGGCTTAATCACTACCCCTCTCCCAACCTGAGCCCCAAAGACTTTTAAAAGAAAAGTTTTGGGTTTATAAAAGGCAAAAAATGATGATTTAAAAAATAATATATTCACGAAATACCAGGTTATCTGTTTAAAAAGCGATGCGTTCACTTTCAAATTTTGTTGATATGCAGAGAGATCGGTCTTATTCATATTGATCATGCTAATTTTTCTTTTTTGAGTCTTTCAATGAATTTCGCAAAAAATATTCATGGGAAAATATCAAAATTCCAATAAATAAATATGAAACGATATTATAAAACAGATGATGTTCCATCTTAAATGGGATTCCCGCAATTCCATTTCTGGAAAGCAAATACAAACTTATTCTCAAGCAGTTTATAAACCAAAGCATAAAACAACCGGTTATTAACCAGCAAAGGCGTTGATATAATTTAGGAATTGGAGAGGATAATATATAGGCAATCCAAAAACTCAACACACCATAACCTGCACAATCGTATGCTATGATGATATGGTTGCCGCCATTTAATCTCAGTGTAAAATCTGGTTCAAGGTGGGAAAAATAACCAAATAGAGAAAGAAAATATTTTGAGCCATGTAATAATGATAATCTAAGCCAGGTTACATAGTCCAGATATTTTTGAACAAACGGGAAGTATAATCCACCTGGAGCAGCAAGCCCTATCACTATAAATGTTCCCCAGTATAAGAGCAAAAATAAAAAAATGAAACGCAGATATGAAGGCAGTTTATTAAACATTTGAGTTTAAAATATTTTTGTAAACATTCCTTGGTATTCCTTCCTTATTTGATCAATGTCAAGTTTTTCAGAAGCATATTTTATTGCCCCTTCACTCCAATTCTTATAAATCTCGTCATTCATATCAGCAAAATATTGGCAGGCAAATTGGATTTCTTGTGAAGAAACTCCAATATTTAATCCTGCCTTGTTTTCACTTAATTGATTCCATGGAGTAAAATTAGAGGTAATAACAGGCAATCCATGCTGCAATGCCTCTATGATGGCATGACCATAATTTTCACTTTTGCTGGGAAGGATGAATACATGCGATTGGGTATAATGTTGGTGCAATTGCTCCGGAACAACCTCTCCTATTATGTTGATCGTGACATTAGTGGGTAAAGAGTTGATTACTTTAAGACATTTAATCCAGTATTGATCATCTTTAACAGGACCAACAATCGTATACTCAACCAGTATCTTGCAATCCATCAGGGATTGAAGCACCGGAAGTATGTTTTTCATTGGAGAAATAAGACATACCGACAATAATGAAATACTTCCTACTACTTTTTGAGGCTTGACTGCTGGCATTATTTGTTCTGGAATATTTGAGGCAACATGAATGTTGAATTTATTTCCAAAATGTCGCTTTATCAAATCAGCTTCAAATGTATCAGTGGCATGAAATGAAATTTTATTGGGATTTATGATTTTTTTTAAAAAGAATAAATAAATTGATTTTTTCCATTTTTTTTGAGTTAAAGCACCAGGATGTAGCATACCGCGTACAGAAATAATTTTTCTAGGACATGATAAAAACAACAAAGGATATAACATGAAATACCAGCCATACAATCCGATAATGTAGGCAACATCAGGCTTTGATTCGTCAGTGAGTTTTTTATAATTAACAATCCTTCTTTCCCCTGAAAGATATGCCACCTTGCAGTTTTTACTATAGGGTAAAAATTGATTTTTGGATGATAATGACAGACCAGACCCATCTACATCCATATCTCCACAAATTATAGAGAAATTGAAATCAGATTCAGTCAATCGAACCAATTGATCGATTGAACGAATAGGGCCACCTGCTTTAAATGCAGGTTTAAACCAGGGAATGCTGATTAGAATTTTCAAAAATCTTTTTTTTATCTAAATTTCTTTCTTTTATGTACTCAATAACTGTTGGCAAAATAAACCTTATGAAAAGAAAATAGGCAACGCAATTCGACAATAAACGGCCAAGAAGGTATGATCCATCACATTCGTATGCGATAATTTCCATAAAAATAGATCCAACCAATGCATAATTAATTAATAAATTCTTACTGCTTTTTAAACTGAAGTAATAATAGATAAAAGCATAAAAACATCCTAATAGACATAAAGGTATCATCATTCCATACGATCCAAAATCTACATAAGAATCTGCAAAATAACCCAAACTAAATGACACCCCCGACTGATACCCCAAATAGGATATACCGGTGTATTTGGTTGCTTTTAAAGACGTTTGATTGATCTCTTTTTCAGGATTAAGAATTCGAGGTGTTGTCACATAAGAAATGATACCAAACCAATTAGAGCCGTCTTCAAAAGGAATAACAAAAGGAACTCTTTCCATTGCTTTTGCCAGATGATAAGTGTATTGAATTCTGTCGAAAAATTGTGCCGCAGATTTATCGAAGTCTGTTTCGTTATCCGACAACTCCATTAGTTTGTTAAATGCAGCATTTCTGTCAACCACAACACTTTGTGTTTTACTTCCTTGATTAAGAAAAGAACGGTACTCCCCTTTTATAGCAGTCCACCTAACTCCGATATAAAAAAGCACCACTCCAACAACTATTGCTAAAATAATTTGCTTAAGATTCACTTTCGTTAGATAAAACAGATATACCAAAATCATATAAAATATGATTGTCTTGAAATCAGAGAAAAAACTAAAAAAGCCAAATACAAATTCAAAAATTGAGAATGCTATTAATTGAGGTATTAATTCTTTTTTTTTGATGACCATTATTGCAAAAAGTGTAAGAAAGAACCATTTTATATTTTTCACACTCAGAATAATTTGAGTCAATCCTGATATTTGAAATGCCAATGCACTGAGTATAAGTGACAAGAAAAACATTAATATATAAATCTCCATTATTCTCCTTGTCGACAATTCATTTGAAAACTTATTGAGTAATTCTGGTGTAAGTTGCGGTAATTTATGATGTACAAAATACAAAGGGGCTATTAAAAATATGACTCCTACATAGCTAAACAAAGTTGCCTGACCTAAAAATTCTGCACGAAAATTAATTTCTTTTCCAAGATAATTACTCAACCATACACCGGATAAGATTTGAATCAGATGATAAGCGAACAAGAGCGTAAAAATGGCAGGTTTATATGGGATTTGTAATTTTATAAATCCCACAAGAAACAATAATAATCCACAAAACAAATACACTCCATTTAAGAAAGATAATTGAAGCAATATGATCAATATCATCAACGGATAGACATTACGATCTAAGTCTATACCAGCTTTTATACTATTTATATGATTATAATTTTTCAATGGATTTTTCTGACATTTAATAGTTCTTTTTCAAGGGCTTCAACAAATAACAACAAATTGAAAGCTTTGATTTTTTCTAGAGAATTATCACCTAGCTTTTTTGCATATTCTCTACTAATTATTAATTCCATTTTTTTTACCAAGTCTTCCTTATCATTGTTTGAGAAAACGAATCCATTTACACCATACTCTATCAAATCCGTTGCACATCCACATCTGTCGCTTACAATAATTGCCTTTCCACAAGCCATTGCCTCATTGACAGACAACCCCCAAGTTTCACTGATTGACGGCAATATATAAACATCACACGAAGCAAATACAACTGGCATTTGCTGTTGGTTAACAAAACCACTAAACTTTATACGTTGTTTTATATTTAACGGGAAATTATCAACCATTTTCATCATTTCTAATTCTTGTTTTCCCATTCCCACAAGCAATAGATATGCATTATTATCAGCAATCTTTGAAAAAGAATCAAGCAAATGAAATAAATTTTTTATTGAATCAAATTTCCCTGCAAACAAAAACAAAACTGAATCATCCGGTATTTTGAATTCATTTCTAATAGTATTTAAATCCGTAGCTTTTTCAAATCTCTCATTTTCAACAGCATGTGGTGCATAAGTCAACTGACTATCATACATACCATACCATTTAAAATATTTTTTATTTTCAGATCCCACATAGAAAGCATGGTCAATATGTTTGTAAACCCATTTCAAGTAATATTTTTTTACACGCTCAATTAAAGACCCAACATCTCTATTCAATAATGTAGAATCTCCTCTAAACCAGACAGGTATTTTACCTTTAAAATAACGCAATACAGAAAGATGTCCACTGAAATTCCATCCATAAACAAGTACTGCATCGGCCCCCCATTGCTTAATAGAATTATTGAGGTGAGGTGTTTTAATCCCATAAAAATGATGAGACCCTGGATCCCTCGAAATATTTTCAACCCACTCATAATCATAACCATTCAACAATGGAACATCCCATTGTATTTCTTTTTGAAAGCCGGGATCATATTTTTTTTCCATCACCTGCTTCCCCCATGTATAAAATACCTTTATTTCCATTGTCTCTCGATTTGCTAGTAATCGGAAAAATGGCGAATTATATTGAATAGGATGTGTTGTTATGATAGCCAGTTTCATTACAACTGATATATTAGAATTTGTTTATAAAATTCAAAATAGAATGAGCTTAGATTCACAATAGAGTAAATCAATTAAAATATTGTTGGCAATTCATTTCGAATAGATCTTGCAATTCTCCTTAATTTTTTTATTAACCCTAAACCGAATCCTCTAATATCCAATTTATTATTTGAGATTAAATAGATTGCTCCAGCTTCATTCTTTTGAACATCAACAAAACCTAATAATTTAAAATCATTGTAGGTCCAGTGTGAAATATGATGCTCATACTCACTTTGATATAAGTCCTGATTAAAAAAATCAATTGGTGTAGCCACAATGATTTTCGAGTCTTGTTTAAGAAAATGTGCAATTAATTCTAATGCCATTTTTTTTTCAAGATGCTCTATCACATCTATCATCAATACCAAATCATATTTTGACAAATCAAGGTAAATATCAAAAATATCAGCAAAATATACATGATTGTAAAGGTGGTTTAAATGAGGAAGCATAAAGTCAGCGTCTACTTCCACTGCATCAATTTGTACGAAACTTTGCTCTTTGAGATTTTTATCAGAATTAATTTTTTTGCTATTATCTATGCCATAATATTCATGAATCAAAAATCCATATTTCCCAAACCCTTTTCCTATATCAATTACTGATAACGGCTTTAATTGTTTGATTAGATCAATGATTACTGGAACCTGACTTATGAATGATGATCCCATTGTGGTATGTCTTTTAAGGATTTCTTGGATACTTTGTATAAAAAGTAAAAGTAAGTCAATATAAAAATATTATCATACTTCGCAAGTATTTTAAAGTATTCTAACGATAAAGCTATTCTTAACTTAACAATATTTTTAAGCATCAAAGTATAGTAAAATAATAGCTTCTTTTGCCTAAGCAATTTCCTTCCTTTTGACTTGATGGAAGCACTTGAATATCCGTCCAATTTTCTGTAAACAATCAGATCTTCCTTAACATGATTAATATAATATTCCTCTTTTCTGCTAAGTTGCCCTTGATGATCTCTTAGTTTGATCAGTTTGTGGTTTATATGCCCAATTGGAAAATGTTCGGCCATCCTGACCCACATATCGAAATCGGCCGATATTCTCATTGATTCATCAAATAATCCGACACGTTGCATTGCTGTTTTATTTAGAGTGACATTGGAAATATTTCCGGCTATTGAACCGGTATAATAGGCAATCTTGGTGTGTAATTCTTTGGAAAAAACATCGGGTGTATGATCTATTCTTGAGTTCTCAATTTCAATTCCATTCTCATTAATGATAATTCTTTGAGAATAACTGAACCCTATTTCGGGATTTCTTTGATGAAAAGAGACAAATTCACTTAGACAATTTGGCAACATGATATCATCTTGTGCCCATAATTTTATCAGATCAGATTTAGCCCTTTGTATTAAATAATTCAAATTAGGGAACAACCCTTTGTTGCTTTCATTATAATAAACCTGAATTCTAGAATCAGTCAATTTACTTAAATATTCAACACTCCCGTCGTTTGAGTGATCATCAATAATTAACAATTCAAAATCTTCAAATTCCTGCGTCAATACACTTTCAACAGAATGCAAAAGATATTGACCACCATTATAAACGGGTAGTATGACAGATATTTTTGGGATAATTTCTTTATTCATTTAGAAAGTCAGACAAATAATTTATCTATGACATTAAATAGATTCTCCGAAAAGTTTAAAGGGGCTACCTTGATATAATCTTTGCTGCATCATTTCATAATCCCTAACATAAATTGTATTATGATTTCCATATCCCGTTGCCGGCGACAATTGTCTGCTTAGCGGATTGTATAACACAGGCAAAAAACCCGAACTAATTAAACAATTATGAATAGATTGATCATCTTGACCATATTTATTCGCACTAGAATTTATCTCAATAATAATTGCCTTTAACTCTTGAGTATTCAATGTTTTCTTCATTCCATTTAATACCTCCAGTTCAAAACCCTCCACATCCATTTTTACTATCGTGGGACAGCCATATTTATGAACGAAATGATCAACGGTACTTATTTCTGTTTCAATGAATGGACTTGCTTTATCTGTGTCAGGAAGCACATGATTCATTGTATCCAAATGACTGCTAAATCTCACAATTCCGGGTTCACTCCCCAATGCCAATTTAAAAGGATTAATAAGATTACTAAGCTGATTTAAATTTATATTTTTTATAAAGGTTGTGAAGGTGTCTGGATTAGGTTCAAAAGAGTATGTTTTTGATTTGCATACACCAGATGCCAAAATACTGTATGTTCCAACATTAGCTCCAATGTCAAAAAATAATTCGTCTTTCTGTAATGAGTGCAACAGAAAGCCCATATCATTGAATTCATGTAATCCTGTGTAAATATTTCCGGTAGCACCTGTCATACCTTTTGAAACAGATAGTTTTGTTTCTCCGACAAATCCAACAATTTTTTCCTTTCGAAAAATTGCTTGAAAAACCTGCCATTCTATTAGTTTAATATAAGATTTGAAACGATGGCGAGATGCAAACGGGTGATTGTTTATAAATGAAATAATATTAAAAAAACGCTTTATCAATTATTAGTGATTTTATTTAACAATTGCACCAATTGTTTAGTTACAAACTTAGATGTATGAGGTTCCATGAGCAGATCTCTGTTAGAGCTATTTGAAGATATTTTATTTTTCCGATTAAGCCATTTTATAAAAAAACCTGGAAACTGATCAATTATTTTTTTAGTTGGAATTTCTGAGAAAACAAATACCTGACCCTCATTTACCGAGTTGATGATGTCTACAGCAGTACTATTTTGATGAATTATGACAAGCAAGGGCTTACTGCTTAAAAGACCTTGAAATATTTTTGAAGGCGTATAGTGCGATTCTGTACTACCCAAAACAAATACGCCATCAGAAGACATAAGATGAACCAATACATCGAGATAGGGAAATCTTTGAGGAAATTCAAATACAACCCTGTTCCAAAGACCATATTTCTCTGCAAGAGATTTGATATTGTAGCTATTTGAATCATTGGCATACTTACCTGTTCCGATAAAGTAAAACTCAACTGATTCGAAAAGATCTGGATTTGAACAAATGGATTGAAAAATTGCTTCTAAAATAACATAAGATTTCGGTAACATTGCTCCTGCATAAACCAGTTTTATCTTATCGTTTTTATTAAACAGATATGCAGATAATTTCAATTGGCTTATTTTATCAAAATCTGTAGATTCTCCTCCATAAGGCATCGCACCAAAAATGCATGTCTGTTTCAAAGTTGGATTACGTTCAATTACCCCCTCATAGTAACCCTCTGCAACACCAGTAATTAATGATGCATAACGAACAGCTTTGGGCTCGAGCCATTTTGCAATAAGTGTACTAAACCAATGTCTGTTAAATATTTTATTTGACCCGGGAAATTGATGCACCCAGGGATCAATGTAATCAATACCATATTTTACACCTGTCTTTTTGTAAAGATAGGATCCAATTAGTGATACATAAAAAGAAGGTATGGGGATATAAACAAAATCAAATTTTTCCAATTTTAAAAGTTCCAATGCACGCTTTCGAAGTTGAAAAAAAGCACGTAAACCGATATCTCCTATCAATCTTGGTTTTGTAATTGGATATGCAGCCACTTTTTCAATTCTCAAATCAGAGGGCAGTAATTTATGCAGATTCCAATCCAACGCCTCTTCATAATATTTTTCATGAACTGTCAATATAATGGGCTCCCAACCAAAAGACTTTAAGTGATTGACGAATAATCTTGGCCTATGCACACCAGCCAAATTTGAGGGTGGGAAGTGTGGGTATATGATTAGTATTTTTTTCAAAGAGCCCATATGTTTAAGAGATCATTATTTACATTCTCCCAACTGAAATTTTTATTCGCCTCAAATCTTGCCAATCGATTTTCACGAATTATTGTTAAATTTTGATAGATTGACATTAATACTTTTTCCAACTCACTAAAATCTTTATTAATCAACAATCCCAATTGGGGGTAAGATGTCATGAAACGTTTTTGTTCAATTGTATCTGTAGCCAAAACAAAAAGACCGCTTTGAACATATGCCAGCAATTTGTTGGATAGCGCCATTTGATTGTTAAGATCTTTCCCGGGCTCTATTGCCAATCCCACGTCATAATTTGACAATTGTGAATGTAACTCAGTCTGAGACATTGTACCTGCAATAGTTACACCCGCTACATCATGGAGATAATTTCTATGAAAAGAATCATTGCAATTTCCGAATAATGTCAAGTGAATATTTTCATGATGCTTATTAACTATGGGAATTATTTTTTCCAAACCACGACCGATGTCAATTTGTTGCGAAAACCATACCAGTTGAAGCTTGTGACTGCTATTTATTTTCGGACAGGAGAATTCATGTTGTGAAAATGAGTTCAATATGACCTTTGAATGAACATCTTCAATGCTACTTATCTTAGCTTTGCAATGCTTCATCATTGATTCTGATGCATACGTTATGTATCCAAAAGATGGCAATATACGCTGCATCAATGTTAGAGTCAATTTTTGTAATCTCACATCATTCCCCTCGCCCGGATGATAATCCTCCATATCAAACCCACAAGTAGCCTTCAAACGCTGAGTATAAAACAATGTCGGATATATAGCTCCGAGATTATGACCAATTACAATATCGGCCTGAGATACCTTATTTAGATTTTTAAGTATTAAATAACTCCTTCTTGTCGATGCATAAGAAAGATGCTTGTCTTTCAAAGGGAGTAAAATAGAAGCAAATCGGAAAAGTCGTTCAAAATAAACACTCAACAACCAGTTAAAAATATTTTCTCTACCTGCAGGAATATTAATGAAACGTACAGACGGATATTTCTGCATGATTATCAAATTATAAGCAGACGACCAATGACTTTTCGGAAATGTGAAACTCATCACTTCTACCTCAAATCCATTATTCACAGCCAATTCAATCTCTTTCACCAATCTGGGATTTGTAGCGAGATTAAGAGTAGTTATGAATAAAATGCGCTTACTCAATATCTTCTAATTTACATGCTCCAAAACTTGTTTATAGAGTGCAATATGCTCCTCACCTACTCTATCAAATAATCTTGGCTTTGCAATATTATTTTTTAGCGTTTTTAATAAAGTGTTTTCGTTTATAAGTCTTGACAATTGACTCCTCAATGAATCCACGTTATTAAATTCAAATAACAATCCATTGTGATTATGTGTTATTTGCTCCATGTTACCATATACTTTACTCGCAACAACCGGAATTCCTGCCTCATAAGCTTCCTGTATAACCAAAGGGGACATTTCTGAAAATGTAGAACAGAGAGCTAAAATATCAAATTGACCCATTGTTTCAATAACATACTTTGGATTCAATAATCCTTTCCATTGCATGTTTGTATATCCAGCATATTTCGTTTTTAATTGAGATTCATATTCTTTGTCAGTCGTTTGACCAAAAATATGAACAGATATTTCTTCAGGAGAAAAACTACTCACCGCTTCCAGCAACAAATGAAGTCCTTTGAAAGGACTTATACGCCCCAAAAAAATCAAATTCAATTTGGCTGATAAATCAAGCTTAATGGATGGTCTGTTTGATTTACTTTGTTCAATCAATCCTTGGTAAATACAAACTATTTTATTTTCGTCAACTCCGTTATTTATCATTACTTTTCTATACCAATCTGACAGTGTAATTACTTTATGGCAACTTGCTATTATATGCTTGAACTGATCAATATGATTACTCATCAGTTTATGTGATCCTAATGCAGTACCATAACTTGAATTCAATTTTGTAGTATCAATCCCTAAATAATAAAAAAAGTGAGAAAACATTTTAACAAAGCCAGCCGAAAATAAATTAGTTCTGTTATGTAATTGACAACCTACGCATTTATTTACAATCATTTTACCATCGCACAATGCATTTCCTTTGTACATAAGCGTGCCTGTTTTGCATGTTGTTCCGGCAAGGTGAAAAGTCATCAAAACTTTTAACCCTGTTTTTTGAGCCGCTTGAAAATGATGAATGGTAATGCCCGAACTACCGGTTATTTCATGAAAGTGAATGATGTCAGGATTAGATTTTTTTATACAGGAAATAAAATTATACAACCCATCTGGTTTTCTTTTTCCCAATATCAGTGCACGATTCACTACAGATGGTTCTCCATACTTGATAACTTTTATTCCATCATAATCGTATGTAATCTCATCATTTGTTTTGAGATTTGGAACAATTACCTCAACATCAACTCCATACAACTTCATCGCTTTTGCCAGAGCCCAAACATACATTTCAGTACCTGCTGTTTGTTCCGGCAGAAAATAATTCAGGACATACATTATCTTCAAAATGTACTATTTAAGCAAGATTTACTAAAAGATGAATCAATGAAGACTAAAAGGGATAGGATATTGCCACATTTTATGTCTTATAGGACCCACAAAATGTCGTATTGCCATCTTCGCAGGATCAATGCATTTGATAAGAAAACTATCATTACCATTTAAAACAAATATTCGTGGATCTAATGGATAAAAGTTACCTGCTGATTGAATCATTTGATGAATTGCAGTTTGCTCTGTCCAGTGACCTATGGTCAAACAATTTTTAATTCTTGAAGTAATATAGTCAAAAGCTATATCCCAATTACTTTCCTTAAATTGATCCAATATAAAAAAACCTGCGTTCACACTGAACATAAAAGGCTTGTCTAATGCCAAATATTCTTTATCGAAATAGACAAAATCCTCATCCGGTAAATACCAATTCCCTTCAATTAAAACAGATATTCTTTTTTTAAATAAATCAAAAAATAATATATCAGAATCACAAAATATTGTCGTTTTAAATTTTCTTTGGTGGGCAGAATAATACTCAAGTCTTTTTAAAAAGGGATATTTTTCTGTGAAAGACCTTGGTATTCTATTGGATAATTGTGGATTTTGTATGAATTCAACAAAATCTAAGCTATTAAAAACTCCCTTCTGATATTCTGTATGAGACCCATCACTGTAAATTGTCCACTTACCAGGCTTTCCAACACAATTCAGGAAAGAAGTAATACAAAATAACTGATCTAAGAATTGCGAATCCCCCGACATAGAAATAATTTCTATTGAAGGTTGCAGGTTAGGTTTGTCGTTTAAAAACTCTGGGAGTTTGAATAATTGTTTCCGAAATTTATTTTTATTACATTCTGCTATATGCATTGCATAAGCACGTCTGTATCTTCCTAACATAAAAATATGGCTTTAAACATATCAATTAATCCAAAATTTACAGAACTGAAAGCAGCAATCGTCTTTCGTATATTACGCGTTGATTGCAGATACTTTATTGAGTTAACGATAAATCGTCTTTTATTTTTATTTCGTAGCAACTTGATTTCACTAGAACTAATTGGCAATACATTCATTCTCGTAATCTTATCGAAATAGAGATAGCCATTGATCAGATAGCCATATTGATTATTTTTTTCTTGTTGCTCATGTTCTCTATACTTTAAATATTGATATGGCAAGAGTAGTATATCTTCTTTACTAGTAGTTAATAGATTAAAAAATGTATCATTTGCCGGACCATATTCTGTAGAAAATCCACCAATTTCTCTAAAAAAAACATTGGTAAACACTCTAGCACCAGGCCCGGTAGCCAAAAGATTATTTTTATAGAAATGCCATTTTATCGCCCTTTCACTATTGATGACAATTGGTTTATCAATATCTTTTTCATAGTATATAGTACTGTGCTTAACATTTTTATTTTGATTAAAATGATAAGTAATATAAGCTAAAGTATCAATACAAATCGTGTCATCAGAATCTACGTATAACAGTAAATCCCCTTTTGCATAAGAAGCAGCAATATTTCTATTGGGATAATCACCTTGATTTTTTTCATTTTGGTATAAGCGAATTCTTGCGTCTTTGTTGGCAAATGTCCTTGCGATAGCAACTGTATTATCTGAAGAACAATCATCCACAATAATCAATTCAAAATTATTGTATGTTTGACTTAAAACACTTTCAATTGCCTCTTCAATATATTTTTCCCTATTATAAGCTGTCATCAAGACACTAACCATCAAACTCATTTTTCAGTATTCTTATATCTAATAAAAGATTTTTTTTCAAGTATAGCATTACTTATTAGATTGGCCATTTTACGTTGTCCACTTTCGTTAAGATGTATAATTCCTCTGTAATCTTCCAATTGTGTATTTCCTAAACCTTCTACACAAACTACTTTATTATATCTACAAAATGATTTAATTTCCTCTCCCTGTGCAGAATATTTCTGAGCTTTTACCTCTACTGTATCCGGGTTTAGGTAAATGAAAAAAGGTATATCATGCTCATTACTATATCTTAAAAATTCAGAAAAACCAGGATTGAATACAGAAGACTTTTTCGCTATACCTGATAAATCACTAGTGTATATATTAAATAATTTTGGAAGAAGGTATTTATTCACAAGTTCCCATGTCGCCAGTTTATATTGTTTAGACTCATACCTATCAATCTTATCAATAACCGGCTTAAAATCCATTACATCATAAGCATCATGAGAACTAACCACTAAGAATATCATTTCGGCAGCAAAATCTCCTTTTTCCTGAAGATAGGCAAAACAATTATCCGGCCCCCAACTACCCGCAGAAACATTTAGCACCTGAGTTTTTACACCAAGTTTATTTGACAAATCTCTTGTTAATATAGATGAAGCAATACTATCCTGATCAACTTGTACGCCCCCATTAAAAATAGAATCACCAAAACCTAGTATAGTTAATGCAGAAGTATCTACTTCATCAGAACGCATGGAGAGTGAGTTATAATGAATATGCTTTCTGAATCTAAATCGGTCCTGATTAGGCTGTGCGATATACTCATAATTGGGACTATACATCATTAATACAGAGTCACAGAATCCCCAGTAATAACGCAGGTATAGTTCAAGCAGCGAAAAGAAGACTAACAGCACTCCACATATATATATTATTCTTTTACTTATCAAATTAATTTTTTAGATTTCTAAGACTTTTTGTCACAAAGTTTGGTATCCAGGGCTGATCCAATCGTGAGCCAATTTTTTCATTCACCAGATGGTGTCTGGGTGTATTTTTTTCTTCTAAAACCGTTTTAAAAAACGTCTGATACTTTAAAGTTTGTTTTTTGACTTCAAAATTCTGAGATACAAGTTCTTTTGATGCTATTTGCATGCTAATCAATAATTCCCTGTCTTTATGAAGTAATTCAATTTTATTTGCAAATTCTTCATTTTTATTGATAGAACATTTATATCCGGTAATGCCATCTATCACTACTTCCTGTATACCACCTTGCAGATTGCTTGCTATTGGAACACAGCCCCTACTCATCGATTCCAATAATGCAACAGGAAATCCTTCAAACTTTGATGGAAAAACAAGTATATCATTTTTCGAAATTTCTAGCAAAAGTTCAACTTGATTTTCAGGTGTGTAAAATCTTACATTTTCTTTGTCTCTCCATTGTTCCATCACTCTTTTTGTTTCGGGACCTTTTCCCAAAATATTCCAATGCACTTCAATACCTCTTTCGGAAAGGATATTTTCAATCTCAATAATGTCTAATATCCCTTTATTCACATCATGTCTTCCTAAGAATAAAAGATTCAATTTGCCTGATTCTTTTTTGTTGAGTGACACAGCTTCAGAAATGGGAATTCCATAATGAATGAATTGAATATCATCTTTACGGGAAGGTAACTCACTATGCAACTTGTCATAGATGTACTTGCTGTGGGCTATAAATTTATCAATACAATTTTCAAATCTGATAGACAATGATAGATTGTATTCATCATGAACAATCTGAATAACTTTACGATCAATATTAAATGCCCTTAACATGATCAAATCATATTGATCGTTGGAAATCATGACCCCTTTATGCACATTTAATAATTTTGCAAGCTTACCGTAAACATAATACCAATTATCTCTTGGAAAAAGAGCGAATGATTGTGTTATATCATTCAATTGATTATCAATAAAAGCAGGTGCATTCTTATTCCCTTCAATGTCGAGTGTAAATAATTGTTGCTCTAAATCCGAATCTGATTTAAATAAGATTAGATTTTGAATCAGTGAGGTAATACCTCCCAGATTATTCACTATCACATAAGCAACAGTCGCTTTTTTATCCATTTTCCATCATCCATTTTGAAGTCATTGTCAGACTTTTTTCAAAATCTGTAAATTCCTTACATCCCAGACTCATTATTTTCTTGATATCGGCCTGCCAATGTAAAGGATTTTCCTCTTTGACATTTTTCATAAAATGGAGCTCAGGTCTTATTGAAAATTTATTAAAAAAAAGATTGACGACCTCTTTAATAGTTCTCTGTATACCTGAACCGATATTGTATATTTCAGCTGAATAAGTAGCGTTCTCGATTAAATGATCTGCAATGTTTATAAAATCATCAATAAATAAATAATCGCGTGTCTCTGTCCCCTCTCCCCATAAATCTATTTTATGTTGATTTATTTTATATTTCTGATAAACATCCCAAAAAAGTTGTTTTTTCAATCCTGGTCCAAATAATGAAAATGGCCTTAAAATAATGAGAGGTATCGAATTATGTTTAAAAAAAGTATGGCAGATTAATTCAGCTTCATATTTATGTTTTCCATAGGGAGAAACTGGTGCTATGAGTGCGGTTTCACTGACTGGTAAACTTACCGGATTTCCGTATACAGCAGCACTGGACAAATGAATATATTTGCATCCAAACCCAAATTTACTAATCGTTTCAAGTATTTCTTTTGTCTCTGTTACATTTGAGTGATAGTCAAAAAGTGGATCTATTACTGAGCGTTGAATATCTCCATTTCCTGCTGCATTTATACACACATCATACTTTTTTTTGTCAAAAAGTACAGCATGGTTGAAATCAAATCCGGTATGTAATATAAATTCGTACGAGGATTGTGCAGGAGCCCTCTTATCGCATCCAGTAACGAGATAATTCTTTGAAACAAAATAATTTGCAAGATGTGAACCAAGAAAACCTTCAGATCCCAAAATCAAAACTCTCAAAAGAATGGATTATTTTTTAATGATAATACCCTGTCCGGTGGGAAGGGATAAAATTTGAACAGAATTATTTAATGCGAATGTATCAAATGCTTTTTTTTGTTCCTCGTGTCCTGGAAACCCATAATCATCCAATATAATTATGCCACCCGACACAATCTTTGGCCAGAAATATGTCAGAGCCTCTATTTCGGGGAGCACACAATTCATATCAATAGAGAGATAGGATATCTTAGCTGCCTTACATTCATTTAATGTATCAGGAACAGTACCTTTTATAATATTTACAGGTAAATTTTTGAAAGTTTCAACTACTTGATGGTAAACATCATTGTAATGATTCAAATACTTACCAATACCCATTTCCAACTCTTTGTCAGTTATTTGATCCTTGACTAGACCGTTAAAAGTATCAAACAAATAAAATGTCTTTTTAAGGTTCTTGAATTGAGTATAATCCAATATTGCATTTGCATATGCTCCTGTATTTACTCCGCATTCAACAAAATCACCCTCCAAATCTTTAACCTGATTCGCAAACCAGCATACTACATATACCCGCCATTGCAGTGTAAAATTTGACCATGGTTTTGTTTCCAGCGCTTTTGTGTAAGCTGAAATAAATTTCGAATCAACTAAAAAATCAGCATTATTACTAGTACACAAACTGTCTGTATCATAGGTAACTGGGCCCAAAAAATGATTGGACATCAATGAAGAATTAGATTGTATATTCCGATAGTTTCTTAAGAACCATCTAACTCTATCCAATTGTGTTCGAATGCGCATGATGTTATGTAGAATTAGTCAGTTTTCTTAATGTATACAGCCGGATTACCAGCATACACGCCATAAGGTTCTGTTGTTTTGGTAAGAACACTGCCTGCACCTAAAACACAACCTTCAGACAGAGTAACACCTTTGGTTATTATTGAATTAAAACCAATCCAGCACTTGTCTTTAATTTCGATGGGTTTCGATATAACACAATCCCAGTTTTTATGCTCAGGTCCTCTCATCCAATCTGTTACATCATTTTTTCGTTCGAGTGAATGTAAAGAATGAGCATCGGTATCAATTAATGTACAACCCCATGAAATCATAATATCATTTCCTAAAATTATTTGCTCACGACAAAATATCTTTGATTCTTCCCCGATAAAAACGCGATCTCCTATTTCAATTTTTGACTGATTGTCATAAATAAGATATTGACCTGCTAAACTACATTGCTTTCCAATATTTATATAAACAAAATTGGGAATTGGATTTTGAATATAAACATTCATTTTGGAGATATCAGAACTTTGGTCAACCATCAAATTACCATTAGCTATATAATAGCGCAGTATACTATTTTCTCGATTAAATAACTTTCTAAATATTTTTATGAATAGATTCATTTTATAGTGCAATAAATTTTTGTTGCGCATTAAAATAACCATAATTGGTTCCTTCATAAATGGCCATATTTGAACCCGTATCAATGATTCTCATAGGACAAACCATTTCAACAAGGTCATAAACAACTCCATTTGAACTGAAAAGTGCAAAACGAAACGCATAATGATTCGGCGAAATTAAATTGGAAGGATAATTCACTAAAAATGTTCTGACACCCGATTCCTCTGTAAAATAATCCTCCATATTTTCAACAAAAGTTGACAAATACTCTCCTGTCATACTTTGAATGGTACAAGAAAGTTTGATATGACTTGATGAATCATTTTTCTTAATTCTAATTTTTATTTTAATTATGTCAGAATCTTTGAATACGTTTACTCGTTGCTCTAAATCATTCAAGAGCTCAACTTGATCAATGAAAATAGATTTATTAATATCCTTGGCACAGTAGAAATCCACTGCTTCTGTATTTTTCATATAGGCCTGAACAACCTCATTTACAGGACCACTTGTATCTATATGCCCTTTATTCAATAAAATAGCTGACTGACATAAAGATGAAACAATCCCCATATTATGACTCACAAACAAAACGGTCTTACCCTCGCCTTTTGTCACCTCTCCCATTTTCCCCAAACACTTTTTTTGAAATGCTGCATCTCCAACTGCAAGGACTTCATCTACGATCAATATTTCGCTTTCGAGATGAGCGGCTACTGCAAATGCAAGCCGTACGTACATTCCTGATGAATACCTTTTTACCGGCGTATCAATATATCTTTCAACTCCACTGAAATCGACAATCTCATCAAATTTTCTATGAATTTCATGCTTGCGCATACCAAGTATGGCTCCATTCAAATAAATATTCTCACGACCTGATAATTCAGGATGAAATCCAGTACCTACTTCAAGCAAACTGGCAATACGACCATTGCCCGATATACTTCCTGTTGTAGGTGCAGTAACTTTACTCAAAATCTTTAATAATGTACTTTTACCTGCTCCGTTTCTACCTATAATACCAATAGCTTCACCTTGTTTAATTTCAAAGTTGATATCCTTCAAACTCCACACAATATCAGAATTCCCTTTTTGGGCTTGATCATTTGTTTCACCAATTTTTATAAATGGATCCTCTTTCCCCCTCAACCTAGCCCACCAGCGTTCGATATCTCTGCTAATTGTACCCGTACCTATTATTCCCAGCTGATAGGCCTTTGATAAATTTTCCACCTTTATTGAAATCTTACTCATGAACTATACAGTATCTACAAATGTTTTTTCTGTCTTATTAAACATGATCGTGCCGAAAATAAAAACAACAATTGAAAATAAGACCGTATATAAAAAACCGGATAATGAAAATGTGCCATGCCCTAAAAATCCAAGTCTGAATAATTCAATAATCGATGTCATTGGATTCAACTCAACAATCCAATTATGTTCTGTGCTTATTGATGATAAAGGATAAACTACAGTCGTCGTGTACATCAATAACTGAATACCAAAAGACACTAAAAAAGCAAGGTCTCTGTACTTGGTTGTCATAGAGCTAATAATCATACCCAAGCCCAAACCCAACAGCGCCATCAATAAAACCAGTACGGGAAAATAAATAAGATACAATGATGGCAAACAAGATTCTCCTTTCATGATCAAGTAATATACCCACAAACCCAGAAACAATATCAACTGTACTCCAAAACGAACCAGATTACTAATAACAATACTCATTGGCATAATGATTCTTGGAAAATAGACTTTACCAAAAATATTGGCATTATCTCTAAATACCGTTGATGTTTTTGTAATACAATCAGCAAAATAATTCCAAGCAGTAATGCCTGCCAAATAAAATAATGGCTGCGGTATTCCATCCGTCTTAAAACCGCCAAGTTTACCGAATATAAGAGTAAATATAATCGTTGTAAATAGCGGTTGCAGAAAAAACCAAACCGGCCCTAATATCGTTTGCTTGTAAAAAGAAACAAAATCCCTACGAACCAGCAACCACAATAAATCACGATATGCCCAAACATCTTTCCTCTTCAAATCAAAAAGCGATGTTTTGTTTTCTATGTGCCAGTCAAATTTTTTATTTAATTCCATAGCACCTTTCCAGTTTTTTCTTGTACACATCATACCCAAAATGCTCCATCAGTTTAAGTTTATCAGGAGTGTACTTACTTCTGTCATTAATGATTGTTGCTATAGAACTGACCAATGCATCCTGATTTTCGGGATCCACTAAAATTCCCAGTTCTCCTTTCAATAGCGCGTCTACAGATCCATCTTTATTTCCGGCAATGACCGGTAATCCATAAAACATTGCCTCAACAAAAACAATACCAAATCCTTCCTTCATACTAGGCATCACATATAAATCAGCCATCTTAAAATAAGCGGCCAATTCATTTTCAGGAATAAATCCGGTTAGTATGATTTTTTCACTTACATGCAGTTTTGCAGCTAGTTCATCTACATATTTTTTCTCTTCAACATCATAACTACCCCCAATTATATATTTTATATTGGGATATTTATTTATTAAATTCGGCAAACAATTTATCACTTGATCGTACCCCTTATAACGTTCTCGTGAAGCAAGTCTTGTTAGTGTAAAAATTACAAAATCTTCATCAGTTAAACCTAATTCAGTCCTTAATTGTCCTATTCTAGAGAATTCTTTACCTGTAGGCAAAAATGGATCAATACAATTATTCAATACGCTATTCTTATTTGTATCAATCTTGTTTAATTGTATGATTTTATTTTTAGTAAATTCACTTACTGAACTGATTACATTGCACGCCATTAGCATTTTTCTCCTGTACCATGGTAACTTATCCCAAACCTCAATTCCATGAGCTATCAGAATTAATTTTTTTCTTTGAAACAGCAATTTTATAACCCATCCTATGATGAGCAAATTAATATGACTCATTATTATCGTATCGGAAGAGCGCGCATTCCATATAGATGACAATACAAATTGAAGTTTGTTTTTCCCATACCCTCTAAATATTTCCGAAGGGAAATATAAATTCCCATCTGCTTGGTTCGTATCATCATACATCGATAATATCTGTAGTTTTTTTTTGTTTAGGACCGAATCTTCATAAAGTGCTTTACCTACAATCCTACAGACTTTTTCTATACCGCCTGTTGCCTGGAAAACTTTTAGTGTAAGAAATATCGTTTTTGAGTTTTTCAATAAATTAAGCCATATTTCTTTTTGAAAGAATCAACAATGTCATTAACTGTGACCAGTGTAATGTCCCTTGCATAAAGCGTCTGTAATTTTTTTGAATACCATTGTTCTGTTTATGACCGAATGATTGAACCATTGGGTTATTTTTTAGCCATTGTGCAAATGGGAAACTAAATCCCATCTTTGGCCTGTTCCAAATCATTTCAGGCAGATCATCCTTAAAAGCATTTATAAGCAATTGTTTGGTAAATCCCTTAGGAAATTTTACCTCTTCAGGAATACTCATACAGAATTGAATATGCTTTTCATCAAGAAAAGGAACGCGCAATTCTACACCATGTTTCATACTCATCACATCCGAATCCCGCAGCAACTGATTTTGCATGTACAAATTAAATTCGATCCAGCTCGCCAGATTTTTATTGCCCAGCGAATCCTCCGCTTCCAAATATACCGGTGCTTCACTAAGAATATTCCAAATCTCTGTTTCTTTAGCGTCCAGTTGTTTGGCAATTTCATGAGGCGAAAAATGTCCCCTTAAAAAAAGATACAATCCTTTGACCCCGCTCATATTCAAATAGGATAACCGATTAAGCTTTTTGTCACTGCTTGTTTTAAAAATATTTCTAGATAAAGATGGAAATTGAGATATCATTCTTGAAATCCCCATACGCTTAAAACTGGGATAACCGCCATACAATTCATCACCCCCAAGTCCAGATAAAACAGCTTTAAATCCATTATCTTTTGCATACTTTGAAATAAACCATGTATTGATTCCATCGCAACTTGGCAAATCCATACTATCAAGAATCTCTGACATTGATTGGTGAAAAACTGATTCCTCCAGCAATAACTGATGTGAAATAATATGCAAACGTTCACTTAATTGATCTTGGTATTTTTTTTCTGAAAACGCCTCCTCCTGAAAGTAAATGGATAATGAATGAACGTCCTTGTTAATTTTTTTTGCAAGAGAGGCAATAATGCCTGAATCCAATCCCCCACTCAAAAAAACACCAACCGGCGCATCAGCCAATAATTGTTTTTGAACAGAAGCACTCATTAACTCCCTAATATATTGAAGGGAATCTTTTTTATCTGTAACTTTTGCATTAAAACTGAAGTGTCGATATGATTGAAATGATGATTTTCCTGTGCTTACCGAATATTTCAAAAAAAATCCTTTAGGCAACGGGAATACATTTTCATGAGTTGTTATCGGTTCAGGTAAATGTCCGTAGGCCATAAAATATACCGGCCATTTTTCATTTGATTGATGATGCAATCCTGTTTCATTAAAAGCCCTTACCTCCGATGCAAAAAACAATTGTTCATTTGCAATGCTATAATAAATTGGTTTTATCCCAACAGAATCTCTCACCAAAAAAAGTTCGTCTTCAAACTTATCCCAGATGGCAAAAGCAAACATTCCGGACAACTTGACAAAAGCACCCTCTCTCCATTGTGCAAAAGCAGCAGCCAAGACCTCAGTGTCGGTATTTGTATGAAACTCATACCCAAGATCAGTCAATGTGGATTTTAAATCGAGATGATTATATAACTCGCCATTATAGGTTATGATATATCTTGACTGATATACTAGGGGCATTTTGCCTGCCGAAGATAAATCCAACAAAGATAATCTTCTGTTACCTAGAATAACTTTTTTATGTTCAGATGTATAGATTCCTTCATCATCAGGACCTCCATGTTTGAGCGAATCACACATACGCCTCACTGCTTGCAAGTTTGCATCATAATGCCCCTCACCTCCTACAATCCCTGCGATGCGACACATTTAAATTTATAAATTATGCTTTTGTGTAGAATGAGTACTTCTCTGAAAAATCTGCATATGTTTTTTCTATACCCGACCTAACATCAACTGATGGACTCCAGCCGAGTGATTTTATTTTTTCTACGTTTAATAATTTTCGTGGAGTGCCATCCGGCTTTGAATGATCGTAAATGACTGTTCCTTTATATCCTACCGCATCACTGATCATGTGCGCAACCTGAGAGATTGAATGATCTTCACCGGTTCCAATATTAATGATAGATGGATCATCATATTTTATCATTAAAAAGATACAAGCAGAAGCGGCATCATCAACATACATAAACTCCCTTCGGGGAGTTCCTGTTCCCCAAACTTGAACATGTGACTCATTATTAATTTTTGCTTCATGAAATTTTCTAATCAAAGCAGGCAATACATGTGAATTAGTTAGATCGTAATGATCACCGGGACCATATAAATTTGTTGGCATTACACTTATGTATGTGCATCCGTATTGTCTGTGATATGCCTGGCACATTTTTATTCCAGAAATTTTTGCAATGGCATAGGCATCATTTGTTTCCTCTAATGGACCTGTCATAAAGTAAGATTCATGAATAGGTTGTGGTGCCATTTTAGGATAAATACAACTGCTGCCTAAAAACAACAGTTTTTTTACACCAAATTCATGTGCGGCATGTATGACATTGGTTTGAATGGAAATATTATCAAAATAAAAATTTGCAGGATACGTATTATTGGCATGAATCCCCCCTACTTTTGCCGCTGCCAAAAAAATATACATAGGCCGATTTTCTTTAAAAAAATTTTGGACAGCCAATTGATTACGTAAATCAAGTTCTTTTGAAGTACAGGTAAGGATGTTTTCATATCCGTCATTTTTCAGCATTCTCACAATAGCACTTCCCACTAAACCTGTATGGCCACAAACGTAAATCGAATCATTTTTTTTCATTTTATGAAACTGGTCTCAATTGTTTAATATCAAATGTTGCACATAAGTACACCCCCATACTATTGATGTAAACCCTAGCCTTGTTGTCAAGTACCTCCAGTACAATCCCTTTGTAATTCATCAATATTCCTCTCATAACCTGTACTTGTTGATTTACCTTTACGTCATAGCTATTCATTAATTCTACTTCTTCAAATTCATTTAAAAACTTTTTTATAGTTTCTATTTCTTCTTCTCTCACTATGGCAGGTTTTTTTTCAAGATATACATAATTTAACGCCCCGGATATATTTAATATTTCCCATAGATCCTGATCTGAATTTTTGACAAAAACATATCCTTTAAATATAGGTTCGTAAATAATTTTTTTTCTGTCTTTCCATTGACTTTTAATTTTTTTTAAAGGACAATAGTACTCCAATCCTCTTTCTCCCATGTATGCGGCCACTTTTTTTTCTCCCCGTGGCCGGGTTATTACAACATGCCATTTTTTTTCTGTACACATTAGACAAAGCTTCGCTGTCCCTCACTTACATTTTATATGTAGAGGGAAATGAAAAATAAAATAAAGACCTCTTATTTCTTTTTAAAGAGATCTGTAAATATTTGCTTCAGATTCCAGATATTTTTAAACCCGGAACTGCTATTATCATTGATATAGTAGGAGCTATAAGTTGATCCGTAGCCATTTCCGTATCCGTATCCGTATCCATACCCATAACCATATCCATAACCATATCCATTACCATAACCACCAAAGCCATAGCTATAGATAGAAATGCCACGGGGCTTGATTCCGTTAAAAACAATACTCATGTTTTTGAACTTTCCATCATTATGAAAGCCTTCAATCATCTTTACAAAGATTTTTGGAGTATGATTATGTCTTACCATAAAAATGGTGGCACTTGCATATTTAGAAAGAATTTGCGCATCTGTTACAGGACCGATTGGAGCAGTATCAATGATTACATAGTCATAATTCTTTTTTAGATAAGCAATCATAGCTGGAAATTCAGGCTTACCAATCAACTCTGTAGGATTGGGTGGTATAGGACCGGCGGTTACCAGAGATAAATTTTTAAATTCCGTTGGTTTGATGATTTCATCAAGTGAGGCCTTCCCTACCAGATAGCTTGAAATCCCGGGGTCCTTATTCACTTCCAGTTGTTTACTCAATTTAGGTTTTCTCAAATCCATCTCCATGAGTGCAACTTTTTTTCCCGTAAGTGTTAAACTGATGGCAAGATTTACTGCAACAAAACTTTTACCTTCTCCTGATATGCTGGAAGTAACCAATAAGACATTGTTTTCCTCATTAAAACCCATAAAACCAAGATTTGTACGTAATGATCTGAATTGCTCTGCAATTACAGTCCTTTTTCCTTCTGATATGGCAATGTTCTCCTTATTTTTTGTTTGTATGATTTCGCATACAATGGGAACCTTGGTCTTTTTTTCAATTTCTGAACGAAACATGATTCTATTGTTGATTTGCTCAATCAATTGAACATACAAAATAAAAATCACCAGTGCGGCAATAACCGCAATCCAATAATAGTTCTTTGGTATAGGCCTGATTGGTCCATACCAATTTCCTTTTTCAAGTACCCTTGAGTCTGAACTTGTAGCAGCTGAAGAAAGTGCTGTTTCCTCTTTTTTCTGTAATAAATAGGTGTATATATTATTTTTTATCTCTTGCTGCCTGTTTATATCCAGCAACCCTCTCTCTTTTTCAGGGATTGAGGAGTATTGCATTCTATTCTTTGATATGGCTCCATCATTGATACGCTTTTGTATGATCAATCCAGATTTGATATTACTGAGGTTCTCACGGATATCACTTTTGATACGGCTAACTTTCTCTTCCTGATTAATAACCAGTTCACTTTTATCTCCGGATGTAGTTTTAATTTTATCCAGTTCAAATTCATTCGTGTAAAGTTCATTGACCAGATTCCTCAAAACAGGTTCATCTACCAATGCCAATGATGGAACTGTCCCTCTCCTACTTGATTTTGAATTTATGTATGTGTTGATATCAGCAATCAAATCCAGTTGCAAGTCCAGCATTGCATTGGATTTATCGAGCTCCTTTACTGCATTGAAATATTGGGTTGCCTGATTACTTAAATCAATGATTTCATTGGTGGTTTTAAATCTCTCAATATTCCGCTCAACGCTATCCAATTGCCCCGTCAGGTTTTTTATACGACTTTCAATAAACCCGAGTGTTTTGATCGCCATCTGATTTTTATCAGATATGCCAGCATTACCATATACTTCAAACAATTTATTGAGGATATCGACGCCTTTTTGAGGTGTAGGTGTTTCAAGTTTCAAGTCAATAACGGTTGAAGCATAGGATAAAGGGGCCGCTTTCATAGAACCGATAATTGAATTGCTTGCTGAAGCTACAGTATTGAATATGACAAAGTAATTTTTATTTTGAACCGCTTTGTTATATGAATTGTTTGGAATTATTTTATATTTTGTACCTGCCGCTACAAAAAGTCCGTTGAAAGGAATTATTTTATTATTGATTTCTACGCGCCCGGCGGACCAGTCAACTTTGAATTTATATTTACCTGCAGGATTAACCGAATCTTTATTTTCTGCTATAAAATAAATTGGAGAATTACTTGCATACAATTCTTCCACCTGAAACTTACCCTGGTTATAAACTGTGGCATAAAGGTTTAAATCCTTTACAACCTCTTCAATTAAGGATCCGGATCTTAAAACAATGATTTCATTCTCCACAGTCTTTTTTTCTGTGAAAATATTCAATGCATCAAGTACTTTGGTATCTCCCGAACCTTTCTGTGGATCTTTCAATAATAATTTGGCAGAGGCTACATACATTCTAGTTTGTGAACGCAAATACAAAAAAGTAACAACAAAAGACAGAGCCGCAACGATTAAAAGCACTGGCCAAAAAGGAAGATATCTGTGGACAATTTGAGTCACAATTCCATCCGTCGGTGTTTCTTGTATATTTGCCTCCTCCTGCTTCATTTTTTATTAATTGTAAATCGTGTTATGAAATAGTTTAGATATGATGAATAGAGAAAAGTGTATCTTAAATAAATTGGAATTTACTTTTTAAAAATGGTAAAAAGTAAAGCTATGACCGAAACGATGGATGTTGCAATAGACATGTTGATCTGTAATCTGCGCTGATCGTCTTCCTGCAATGTCATTTTTAAATCCTTTTTTACATAAACCACATCATTTGGCCGAAGTATACTCAAGGAACTTTTCAAAAAAGAGGCATCAGACAAGTTCAATTTCTTTACTTGTTTTACATCTGCCGTATCTCTAAAAATATAAATTTCATCAGGTTTAGCATATTTTGAAAAATCACCACAAATCACAAGCGCATCAATGATTGACAAGTTTTCTTCTGAAAGATAAATTACCTGTGGTTTTTCAACTGCTCCAAGTACGGTAACTTTCTTGTTTAAAAATTTCACTTGCACAATGGGCTCCTTTAAATATGGAGATAATTTTTCTTCTAGCAATCCCTTAAGTTCTTTTCTGGTTAAATGCTCAACATGGATAGATCCCAGGTAATGCATCTGAATATTACCATCCAAATCCACCGGATATCCCGGATCTTGAACGATACTACCCGTATTTCCTGTTGAAGGTGTTACGATTGTATTAAATTTAATATCTAGTTCTTTATTTAAACTACTTACTGTTATACCAAGTACATCATTTTTTTGAATGTGTATTTCTCCGGCAGGTGAAACATATTTACCAATCACTGTATCACCTTTGGTCGTTTCAAAAATAGAGATGGGTTTTGAAACCTTACAAGAATAATTATGTATAACAAATAGAAATATTGGTATATACGTAACCGCTTTGGAAGGGTTCTTTAAAAAATTGAAATGCATTGTTTTGACAAAAAATGGAAATGTAAGAAAATGTCAACAAATTTCGAACAATTAAGGGAGACTACAAAGTTTAAATCTAGTAATGAAAAGCTGAAAATCAAGTGTTTATAAAAAAAGGCCGGAATATATCCGGCCTTATGTTTATTTTATTTTGTTCTTTCTAAAGAGACCCAATCCGGCACCTGCTGCTACCAAAAGAACGACGCCCCCATCAATTGGGCATCTGGGGTCCAATGGATCTAAATCACAGTCAATCGGGTCTGGGGGTAAACAAAAAGCAGGATTTGACCAAATTGAAAATAACAGTATAAATAGTAAAAATAGTAAAATTGTTTTTTTTGTATTCATGTGGTTGTTCTTAAACTACAAATACGATTAGCAAAGATAAACGCATTTAGTTGAATTAATAAAGGAAATTTAAAACTGTCTTTTTTAGTGAAGATCCTGAAATTTCAAGATGATACATCCCTTTTGACAATTGACGTCCAAGAATAATTGGATAACGTTTCTGACTTTCGCCATCATGTACAAATTTTTGAAGTTTAACCATTTTACCCTCCGTATTATAAAGTTTCCATTCATAGTTTCCAGCTCCTAACCCATCAACAACCAATGCGGTATTACCGTCTTCCGGAATTGGATTGGGGGTAATAACAAATTTCGGCTGATTTTGAGGAAGTTGGGCTTTTACAATTTTACTATAATGAAACAAACCGTTGTTTTCAATGATCTTGATACGATAGTAATTCATTGTCGCACCGGGTTGAATGTCTGAAACCTGATAACTTGATGCACTAATTCCGTTTGATAAAACAGATGATCCCATTGGCTTAAATATGATTGCATCCGTTGACTTTTCAACTTGATAAGACCTGATTTGTTGCTGTTGAGACACAACCCATTGTACATTGATTGCCTTTTCAGCCGCCGTAGCTTTCACTTCGGTAATAGTTACAGGTAAAGTTGGCCTGTTTTCAAAAACAATACGGAAACGGTCTGTAGCCGCTGAAGCAGGATCAGAGGTCACATCAAACGTATATTCATTGTCAGAACTGATACGAATTGCTTGTCTAGAATGCAAGTAAGTATCCTCCAAAAATGCCTGATCAGTCAAACTTTCCATATTTGATGGAGTGATCATTAATTTATATGAAGCCTGACGCATCTGTGAAACAACATAATGCAGCGTATCGCCTGATGATGGGAATTTACTTAGATCAATAGCCAATGATTTTCCAAAATGAGCAATGGAAATGTTTTCAGCAGGATTCGGAAGTTTTAAAACATCACTTGCATCTACCTCATTGTTATTTTGATCTGCGAAAATGTGTACAACCCCATCATAAATATGGTAGCCACCATTTACTTGTTTGTACAGATCCATACGAAGCGTCGACTGCGCATTTCTGGACGTATTTGAAATGGTATCAACTTTGCAGTTTTCCGTAAATGTGATCGATCCGTTGGCAGCTGTATTTGCTATCACAAAGCCTTGTCCTGACTGTATATTATAATTTCCATTATAAGGGCTTGCTGAACCTGTTGCAGTTATGGTCCCATCCGAATTTACGGTACAAGAAACATATCCGCCAAGTGTTGATAATTGCGGATCCCATAAATAGTAGGTTGTCGTATTCATATTTGTCATACCCGATCTAAATTTACGGAAATCAATCGGAGATGCATAAGGATTTGCTACTGCAGAGAATTGACCATTGGCAGTACCTCCCAGATTCATCACAACATTACCTGTTTGTAAGGTGCCACGCTCGCGTAAGATCGTTGTTATTCCGGGTTGTGAGACTGAGTTTACAGAACGATCTCCTCGTGTAAATATGAGATACGCTTTGTTTACTTCAAAAAGATTCAGTGTAGTTGTTACAGGCTGCCAACTTGACGAAGCATTGGTGAGTGTTCTCATCGATGAACTTCCGCCGACAGTATCGAAACCATTTTCCCTCCATGTTGTGTTATATCCGGGAATAATTGTACCAAATCCCGGAGCAGGATCCTGGAATCTATTTTGTGCTCCTTCCTGCCAAGCTTGTTTGATTGTTTGTAAATCATGCTTAGTAGGCATTGACAACAAACGCCAAGCTTTACGGGACGTAACAAAACGCTCTGTTGTCACATAGCCATTGATCACATTTCCGCTATTGGTATTGTTATTGGTTAAATCTCCAACAATGGCAGTTAAAGTATCTGAGGATTTCAGTGTAAGGAATCCGCCTGTATTAAATGCGCGGTTATTTCCAACGAAACTTAATTTACCGGTCAAATTCAGTCCGTCTTGCAACGTTACGGCAGGACTGTTTATAATCAGATTTCTGATGACACTGTTTTGGAACTGGATGGTTTGAGCAGTGGATCCTGCCATTTCAATGACACCATCTTTACCATTAAATGCTGCACCTGTATTTAATTGCAGGTTTCCTGTAAAGGTCATTTTACCACCTGCAGCAGTATTGATAGATGCTCCACTGTTTAACGTTACCGATCTCAATGTTTGAGAAGGCTGTGTTGTTGGTGTAATATTTGGATACTGTGGTCTGCCGCCATTAATGGTAGCATCTCTGTTTATACCAGGCATCAATCCACACCAGTTAACCGGATCATTCCAGTTTGTGTTATAACCGGCCCATTGTGCAGGACTGTTATTGTCAATAGCTGTGAATTCTACCGCACCGATATCAGGAGTTGATACACTTCGGATATTACCATCAATATCAGTGGTTCCTCCAGTTGGGATAGCAAGAACGGCTCCGGAATTGGACAATGCGCAGCTCGCACCTTCGTTTGGATGCAAGGTATCGGTCAAATCCGCAGCACGCTTAAATACAGGGATGTAGAATGTTTGTGAATTTGCTTCTCTCGAACCACTCACCCAGTTACCAGTTAATTGTGTAAATCCTGTTGTAGCTTCATAGTAGTTAAACCGTGACCCACCCAATGTATCAACATAGAAAATATTGTTGCTTGAATTGGCAGCATAGGTAGATATGGTACCTGGTTTGCGGAATGCTGTAATAATACCACCTGCTCCAGGTGTGCTTCTGTTCACCATTACGTTGTTTTTCAAGAGAGCAACGATTGTATTGGCTGCGTTGGAAGTCATGGTAATGGCGCTTGAACCAAAACCTGCTGCACTGTTTGATGGACCTGCAATTCGAATCGTATTAAAATACAGGAAGGTACTATCTGCCTGAGATTGAGACAAGTCGATACCACGAACAGCATCAGCAGCTGTTAATACAGATGCGTTGGCTCCGTCAAATGCTTCAGACAAATCCAGGTTGATCATGTTATTGTGGATGTATGCCTTTGAGGTAGTAGCACCACCAACAATTGATTGCAACCAGATACCACGGGCAAGTGATGTAGCACCCACACCAAAAGGAATCAGATGAGCTATCTTATTCTTGTAAATATTGATAGTGTCGCCATTACCGCCACCAGTAACTGTTGGGATATTAATGGCCGTAATAGACGAATTGTATAAAGGACTAGCATCCCCATTATTCCTTACATAAAGAGTATCTATGTAGTTGCCATAAATATTCTTGTTGTAATTTCCTCCACCGATATTTATTCCTGCGCTGTTTATACCTACAATGGTTTGAAGTCCGGAAGCCCCATTCACTGCAGAGATATACAAATTGGAGATCTTATTACCAAAGACATTTTCGGTAGCTAAACCACTGGGCAAAGTTGAATTATATGCCCTAAGTGTCCCCGCGTATGTAGCGTTAACATCTTTCAGGTAAACTCTGCGTATGGTGTTGCCATTTACATTAATGGATGAATTACTTTCCGCACCAGTTACAGAAATCACATTGACTGTTACTCCTCCTGCATTGGTAGATGCCACGGCAAAAGTATCCTTATCAATGAAATTGTTCTGAACAAACAAGTTTCGTGAAGTTCCACCTGCATTGGCCATAGAAATCAACGAGGATGTTGTTGCGGTAAACAACTTGCTATTATTGGCAATTCGATTACCTGCTATGGTCAAGCTATTATAATTCATGACGTCATTTCTCAACACATTGTAACTTGTAGTAGTTGAACGAACTTCATTGGAGTCAATGATATTATTGTTCAAATTGATAGCTGTCGCTGCAATAATTGATGCTGCATTTTGTATACCAGTCCATGCGCCTGTACTTCCGGAGCCTCTCATGTTGGAGGTTTTCACCGTGTTTCCAATGATGTTGATGTTACGTATCGCACCGGATGCAGTTGTGGGTATTGTGTTCTTAATTGCCTGAATCGAACCTGATGTTGTTGCTACGGCATCAGCCACAGATACACTCACAATGTTGTTCAGAATATTCGCATCACTTGCTGCCCCATTACCTGAAGTATTGTCTATACCTGCATATGCAGATGTTGCCGAAGTTCCAGTAATGGTTATATTGTTATTTCTGATGTTCACACCGGTTGTTCCGTTTTGATTATCTGTAGCAATACCTGTTTGTGCAGCAGGGTGATCTGTTCCTGTAATGTTGTTGTTCGCAACTACAAGATCGAATTGATTGACAGTAAATACACCATAAGAAGATTGCGTAGCACCTACACCACCCCCTACTATTAGTCGGTTTCCTGTGATACTACTTGATGTATCTCCCACAATATTATTTGCATCTCCCAGTCCGGAAGCATTTGAAGAGTTTGCGGTGCTGAATCCACGTAACCCTATTCCAATATTTGCGTTCTGAACGGTGTTACCAAAGAATTTATTATTAGAATTTGCTCCAGATGCTTGTGTGGCGTTCAGTGCTGTACCTGTTGCTGTGGCAGATGTGTTCGCCATAAGAATACCCACAGATCCGGCAAATGTATTTGGAGAACCAGCACCCACGTTGTTTTTGTTAAGAGTAATTGTACAGTTTCGTATGGTTGTGTTTTGAACACCATCTGTAGAACTAGTTTTGAATAAACCATAACCATAATCCATATTGATAATTACCGGGGTTGTTGTAGTATCTCTAAGATCAATGCCATCAATGGTAACATAATCCGTTCCACGAATGCTCCATATCCCATCTGGAGCTGCAGCATTTGGATTGTTGGCTCCTACTTGAGCAGTAATCAATGGATTTGATCCAATACCTGATTTTTGGAATGTTAGCGTATTGGTTGCATTAGTAATCAAACTACCTGAACCCAATGCCAGACCCGAGGTTAGTGTTTCGCTATAACCGGCAGCTACACGGAAGGTTACTGCTCCTGATATTCCATTTGTATTCAAATAACTTACAGCATCTTTAATAGTTGGGAAATCACGGCAAACTGAGCCAGGAATGTCATAAATTCCTGACAAAGCACCTGTATTTCCAGATGCATTAACTGTCACAGCAACAGCTGATGATGTATATTGATTACATCCTCCACCGGCAGGAACTGTGTAAGTAATATTATAGTTACCCAACGCACTGCTACTTGGAGTGATGCCTCCATCTGTACCATTGAGTGTAATTCCACCGGGAGTTGCAGAGAATGTACCACCTGATGTGCCACTAAAGGTTGGTAGTTGTGGTGTATTTTGATAGCTACAGAATGGTGATCCGCTATAACTGAATGTTGCATTGGGAACCGCAGTTACCGTTACGGATGTTGTTAATGAATCTGCAGGACAGCCACCACTTGCTGCAACCAAGTATTTGACAGTATACGTTCCTGCGGTACTGGTTGATGGAGTGATAGCTCCCAAACCATTTGCAGGTGAAGTTCCTGTAGTTTGAATGGTCAGTCCTGCAGGAATTGAGCTAAACGTTCCTGTAAATGTAGTCGCATTCAAAAAGGCATTCTGTGGTGTAGAAACGGATTTACAGAATGGTGAAGATGCATAAGAGTAGTTGGTCAGCGTCGGTGGTGTAGTTACGGTTACGCTGGTGTTGGTACTGAAAGAGGCACATCCACCCTGTGCTGGTATGTTATAAGTGACGGTATAAGTGCCTGCAGCACTGGATGATGGAGTGATTGCACCGGTGGTAGCATTGATGGATAAACCTGCTTGCCCAGTAAACACACCCCCATCAGTACCATTCAGCAATACGCCCTGAGGGGTTGTTAACGAACGACAGAATGGAGAACCTGCATAGGAAATGGTAGTTGATGATGGTGCTCCTGTGATGGTAACATCATATGTGGATACATCAGCCGCACATCCACCGCCGGCAGCCAGTGTGTAAGAGATGGTATAAGTACCTGGTGAACTGCTTGATGGCGTGATAGCACCTGTAGATGCACTGATGGTTAATCCAGGCGTTGAACTAAACACCCCGCCTGTTGATCCTGTGATGGAAGCAGAAATATTGCCAACCAGAGATGTACAATACGGAGATCCTGCATAGGTGATCGTAGCAGAACGTTCAGCAGTGATGGTCACAGATGTATTTGCGTTGATGGCATTACAACCACCAATTGCACCAATGGTGTAGGTGACTGTGTACGTACCCGGCGTGCTAGATGACGGCGTAATTGCCCCTGTTACCTGATCGATTTGGAGCCCAGCAGGAGTGGCTGTATATAATCCTCCAATGGTTCCAGTTTGTGTAACCGACTGTGCCGTTGTGATTGAAGTACAGAAAGGAGCACCGGCATAACTGATAGAAGCAGTTGGCGGCGTAGTAACATCAATGATATCTGTGGCAGTTACTGACGGACATCCTCCTCCGGCAGCAATGGTATAGGTTACTGTATAGTTACCCACTGTACTGGTTGAAGGTGTAATCGCACCTGTTGTAGTATTAATACTTAACCCTACTGGTGATGCACTATAGGTTCCCCCGGCTGTTCCAGTTAAGGTAACCGCTTGAGCGGTGGCATTATTTCCACAGAATGGTGCAGTGGTATATTGAATAATGGCCGCAGGCAATGTGTTAACAGTTGCAGTGGCAGATGCACCGCTAAAGGTTGATGTTCTAATACAACCATTCGCATCGGTAACAGAGATCAGCGTATAGGTTGTTGTGGTAGTTATATTTGTACTGAAAGGTGCAAAAGCAATGCCGCTAACTACATCTGTAATAGTGCGATTGGCAGTACCGTCATTATAAACAATGGTAAATGGACCTGTACCTGCTGTAGAAGTGTAAGTCAATTGAGGAGATCCGGAAGTACAGAACGGTCCGGAAACTGACAAGCTACCCTGAGGCAACGGGGTCGTTGTAATAATAGCTGTACCGGTCATCGATTGCGTACAATTTGTGGTTGTATTTGTTGCAACTATTGAATAGGTTCCGGCTGTCTGCAAACCAAAGCTGATGGCGGAGTTTGTTCCTGTGACCGGAGATCCCACATTTGTATTAGGTGTACCCTGACGCACAAGTTGATAGGTCATGCCGGTTTGTGAAGAACTGAGTCCAACTTCAACTCCTGTACCCCCAATACAATACGCACCTGAGCCGGTAATGTTAAATTGAGTTGGTAATGGATTTACAGTAAACAAGACGGTTGCTTTACAATTATTTGAGTTGGTATAGGTGATACCTGTAGAGCCTGAAGTAGTTCCGGCCGTTACAGTGGCAGATATTGAGTTGTTGCCAGAAACAGATGCTATACTAGTATTCGCAGATGTCCACGTGCCGGTTGTTGCCGGACTGGCAGTACCCGTTAGGCTGGCCGTTCCTCCATTTTGACAAGCTGATAAAGTTCCACTAATGGATGGCAATGGATTAACCGTAACAACCGCATCACGGGTACATCCGATGGAATTGGTATAGGTAATTGTAGCAGAACCCGCTACCAATGCCTGAATAAATCCTCCCCCATTTACTGAAACCGTTGATGGTGATGAAGACACCCAAGAGGTTGGCGTTCCACTACCATTAAGAGTGGTGGAGTTACCAACGCAAAGAGTGGTTGTACCGGTGACAGTAGGTCTGTCAACTACAGTTATGCTGATTTGCGTGGCACAACCTGCATCATTTTTGTAGGTAATATTGGTTGTTCCCGCAGCTACCCCACTTACAACTCCTAATGTACTTACTGTTGCTATGGCAGAGTTGGAAGACGCCCAAGGAGTGGTAATATCTGGTGTGCCCGAACCCGTTAGTGTGGTGTTACCACCAACACAAACTGAACTGTTACCTGTTATTGTTGGCAATGATCCAACGATGATAGGAACTGTATCCTTACAACCGTTATTATTGGTAAAGATCACGTTTAAGTTGCCTGCAGCAACCCCGGTTACAACACCCGAGTTACTGATGGTAGCTAATGAAGTATTGGTGGTTATCCAAGGGCTGGCAGGAGCTGGTGTTGTTGTAGCAAACAATGCTCTGGTAGCATTAACACACACTCCGGCAGAACTTGCCTCTGATCCACCGCTTGTTAAACTGATAACAGGTTTTGTAAATAGTTGTATGAATGCCGCAGCTGATGGAGACTGTACAGAATTAAACTCTACAACAGCTCTGAAATAAGTATTTACATTAAGGTTGGTGTAATTGAAAGTGGCTGAGCCTGCATTTCCGGCATCAATATAGGTACCTTCAATACCGGTGAATGAATATTCCCAGCGTAAGATTGTTCCGGTATAACTTACCAAAGTAAGTGTACCACTGCTACCCGGACAAACCGTTGCGTTTGAATTGACAAAACCTGCAAATGCATTCACAGAAGTTTCATCAGCGCCTACATAAGGTCTTGCTCCTCCGCTTCCACGCGTCTCTCCATCTATATCTGTTACAAGTAAAGGAAGAATAGATGAGAGATTATCTCCAAATTGAACAGTTGCATTGGTTGATGCAGGTGACAAATGCACATCGGTAGAACTTACAAACTCCGGTTTGAATGAGAGTGAATTGGCCTCACGAGTGGCAACAGCAGCTTGATAATCAGCAAGAGTTGGATATGATGTAGTTCCATCTGTATAAATTCGATTCGTAATACTTGGTAATCCTGCATACAGAAGATTACGATCACTAGTACTTGCAAAGTTTGCTTGTCCAGTGACTCCATTTGAGCGTTTGATTGTCAATATCAACCCGGACCCTGGAGCTATACACTCATTGGTTATGATATTGTTTCTCATATCCAATGTAGCTGTAGTAGCTGTGGCGCTACCTGCATGAAAAATTCCGGTTGCCCCGAAAGAAGAAGCTGCTGCACCAGTTCCTTTCAGATAGATGGTATTGTGATAAACATTCTGGAAACTACTAACCACTGCCGATTGAATATCAATACCTCTAAGCGCCTCTGGGCTGTTCATAACCCCATCTGAAGCTACACCGCCTGTTACAGTAGAGGCATTGCTTAAGTTAAGAGCGATCATGTTATTGAATGTGTTCACTGGGAAATTAATTGTGGGAGAAACCCCATTTCCACCTCCACTCAAAATACGAATGCCGGAAATAAGAGACCCAGCTCCGGCTCCGCTGTATAAATTGTAAACCCTATTATTGAAAATATTTACGGTACCTCCAGCTCTAGAATCAATACCTTGAATTGAACCACTGGATGTAGTATTTGTATATAAATTAAACACCTTGTTGTTATTCACGGTTCTTGTAGCACCGCCCGCTGTATTGTTAAAAATACCGGCCATCAAATGTAATCCTGTAGAAGTTCCTGTGATGAACATGTTGCTGACTGTGTTATTTTTCACAGTTTCATTTTGGGCGCCCCCCGCATTGTCATAACCACGAAGTGTAGCAGCTATTGTGCCTGGCACACCTGTTATATAGATACTGTCTATGGTATTATTATCAACCACATAAATGGATGAACCTGTTTGCACAATAGCTTTTAGAGTGGCAGATCCAGCAGAGGCACCGCATGCGATGCTGTTGTTTCTGATTGTGTTATTGGTTACACTGGTTGAACATGTGGTCACGCCTGCTCTAGGAGCTCCGACACCAATAAGGGTCATAATACCTCCACTGGCGCTGCCCGTAGATAATTTTCGGTTATTTCGGATCGTATTCCCTACTATGTTTAACGTAACCGTATCTGCTGCTGTATTTGACAACGCCAAGAATGTATTGGAGCCAGGCAAGTCATTATTTTGAATAGTGTTGCCATTCATGTTTAAAACGGTCAATCCCGTTTGCTGTATTCCGGTAAAGGTACCTGTGGAAGTTGCTGGCAAAACAACATTTTGTACAGTGTTTCCATTCAAATTAACACTGGCCGCAGTTGCACTGCTAATGATCCCTGTGAAGGTTCCGGATGTCATGCTAGGATGTGTAGCGGTTACAATATTGTTGGTAATATTAACCGTATTGTTAGCGCCAGTGACAAAATTCCCCGCTGTACCATTAATACCTTGTAAGATACCCGTAGCTAATGAGGTAGTAATATTGATGTTGTTGTTATTTACACCCACATTCGCACCAACTGCAGCATCCATCAAAATACCCGTTACATGGTTTCCATGTGAGCTACTGGTAATTGTATTGAAAGAAACATTCGAACCCCATTGCGCTTTGGCATAAACACCGTATGTTGGCAATGGAGTTCCAGACAATACACCACCACCAAAATTGGTAATGGTATTACCTGTTGCCAATGTAGTACCTCCCACATCATTACCTAAGTCTGCATCAGTGGGTTGTATACCTCCTGTAGCTGGCGCAAATCCATTCATGTAAATTCCTACATGGCCATTGTTTATGTTATTGGAATAAAATTTATTATTGGAATTGGCACTGGCTGCATTACCAATGGCTGTGGAAGCTGCATTGGCAGTGTTGTATACGGAGTTCAGCATCAAAATCCCTGCTGATCCGGTAGGCATCAACGTGGGTGTTGTGGTAACAAAATTGTTTTTATTAACTGTGATGGTACAATTCTTAATGGTATTATTTTGTGCGCCATCTGCATTGGTCAATCGGAATAAACCAATGCCATATTCCATCATGGTAGTGTTGGAGGATGTATTTCCATCAATAAAATTGATACCATCAATCGTAACATTATCCACACCAGCCAAAGTTAATATACCATCCGGATTAACATCTGTAGCCAATTTAGTACCCACTTGTGCGGTAATGATCGGGTTAGCCCCTGAACCATTTTTTTGGAATATCACAGAACGTGTAGCCAACTGAGAATTTAAGGTCGCATTACCAAGGATTAGGCCTGCAGAGAGTGTTTCCGTGTAGCCAGCCTGAATATTAAATGTACAGTTTGCGCTAATCCCCCGGGTATTCAAATCATTGACTGCAGCAGTCAAGCTGATATAATTGGAACAAGTTGTAAAGGCAAGTGATGCTGCGGACAATGTTACGGTGGGTGCCGTATTTACAGTAAATGTTGTGGCACTCGTAATGGCAGTCACCACGGTGTTTGGTGCCAATGTTCCAGTCCCGGATAATTTGTTTACGATAGCCCCTAGAACGATATTAGAGGTACTTGTTACTGTAATTGTGGTTCCTGTACTACTTGCATTGGCAGCTGTCAAGGCCCCAATCGTATAGATGCCATTTAAAGCACCTGGAGCAGGAATAGAGGTAGCAAGTCCGGTAAACACATCGGTTGTAAAAGAACATCCAATGGAATTGGTCACAGTCACCTTATAATATCCTATTGTGTTTGTATAGTACGTAGGTGTACCCGTACCCACATTAGTGGTTACTGTACCGGATGTAGCACCATATTGCCATTGTATACTGCTAATTGTTCCGGCACCAGGAGCTGCCCCGGCATCCAATGTAGCAAATCCTGCATTACAGGTAACATTGGAAATAGAAATATTGGCACTTGGACGAGGCTGTAGGGTTTGAATCACAAAAGCAGTCGCAGGATTTGGCAATGCACAACCTAAAGAGGAGGACATCTCAACGGATACTGAATCACCGGCTCCTGGAATGTATGTCCATGTATTTCCGGTATTTGGCTGAGCAACCCCATTCACATAAAATTGATAAGTGGGTGCAGATCCGCCGTTAACAGCTGTGGCCGTGTAAGTAACACTGGCTCCTGCACATGGATTGGCAGGCGATGTTGCAAGTGAAACACTGGCTACCTGTTGTTGTATGCTAATCGTTAATGTGTTCGATGTGGCAGGGTTGGTGCCATTTGTGCAACTTATTATACTGGATGTTAGCGTACAGGTAATGACATCACCATTTACTAATGAATTAGACGAATAGGTATTAGAAGAGGAGGTTTGAACAGTTGTACCATTCTTTTTAAATACGTATGTTGGTGTTGTACCTGGATTTGTTCCGGTGGCAGTGAAGATCACGTTGGTACCCGGACAGATGTCTACACCAGGATTGGCAGATAGCACAACAGATACAGGGAATGATGGATTCACCGTCATGGATATGGCATTACTTGTAGCCGGTACAGGGGCAGGGCAAGAAAGTCCGGTTCCTGCGGTTAGTTTACAAGTGACAGACTGACCATTAATCAGTGTTCCATTGTTGATGTATGTAGTAGAAGAAGAAGGCGCCTGTACAGACGTTGTACCAATAAAGAATTCATATTGAGGTCCTACCCCACCATTGGTTGGTGTGGCTGTAAATGTAACCGAGTTACCGGCACATATTGTCGTTTGTGATGCAGCCAATGACACATTCACGGGAGTATTTGGTGTAACATCCATGGTGACAATATTGCTGGTTGCGGGATTAGGGAATGTACATCCGGAGTTATCGATAACTCCCAAGACACAACGTAAACTATTGCCATTATCTAATAAAGAAGTTGTATAGGTGGTTATGCCAATTCCATCGGCAACTTTTCCGGAAATGATGGCTCCAGCAGCAGGTTGCACATTGGGTGTATTGCTAACTGTAAAAGATACGCCTGGGTTAATAGCAACAATGGTTGTATTGGATGGGAAAGAACCTGTTCCACCGCTTACCGTCACTGCCATACCAAGGGACAACTGGGTGGTGTTGGTTGTATTAATGACGGTACCGGTTGACCCCGTTACTGTTGTGATATTATCTATATACCATCTGTAGGCTGGTGATGTTAATCCGGTAGCAGGTGTTGGTGTGGCCGTAAATGTTACAGAACTTCCTTTACAGATGGAATTGGAAGGCGCATTTGATGCAATGCTTACTCCCAAATTCACCCCGTTTACTGTAAGCACAGCGGTATTAGAGGTATCTGTGAGTGAACAACCTCCTTTCACATAAACCCTAAACTGATAATTATTTAAGGAAAGTGAACCGGAAGTAATGGATAATGTTGCCGTGGTCGGATTGCTGAACGGCGCTGAGTTGGGTACGTTTACCCAAGAAGAACTACTGTTGGCACGGAACTGCCATTGATAAATGGCAGTGTTGACTGGAACGGTTGTAACGGCCACAGAAATCGATCCATTGCCATTACAATTAATGGTTGTATTGGGGGGCTGTGTGTTGAAAATTGTTGGTGTAGTACTGGTTACAGTTAGTACAGCAATGTTGGAGGTATCTGCTGTGGAGCAGGATCCATTGGCATAAACGCGGTACTGGTAACCGTTCATACTAACGGTAGCAGAGATTATATTAAGCTCATTAGTCGTTACACCGGTGTAGGTTGCGTTGTTGGTTAGATTTGTCCAGGGTGCACTCAGTCCCGTACGATATTGCCATTGATAGGTGATGGTAGCAGCACCAGAAGAGACATCCACACCAAACAATGTGTTGGATCCGCAGGCCACAGTAGAACTGGAGGGTTGCGAGTTGAACACCGCACCAAAACAATCCACGATATTGACTTGATAGTCTTCCATCTCACCTGCAGTTATACTTGTTGGACAATCCGCAGTTGCCTGCAAACCACCATCTGAAATACGAATACGCATACGTGTCAAACCCGTGAGAGCTGTGCCTGGAATAGGAACTGCACCTGTCATTACTCCGCCATTGGCAGAACTGATACTATAAAACTCGTTATCATCAAATTGATTATTCTGATTAAAATCCACCCAAATAGCTATCGTGCGATTACCACCGGAGGTAACATTTAGTGATATGGGAGTAGATGAACCTCTAGAAAGGAGTGCAGGACTAACAGAACCAAAATACGTGTAACCTCCGTTATCACAAGCAGAGTTATTGTTAATTCCCCCTATTGTTACATTGTTTATGCTGTATGTACAAGTGGACGCAACCGTAGTAGGCGTACAATAACATCCTGTATTGGTGATGGTCATCTGAATTGCCCCTGAGAATTTGACCGTTGATCCGCAGGTTGATTTTATTCTAAAATATCTGGAGGCAGATATAGTTGTCGTATAGTTGGCACTGGTAGCTCCGGCAATGGGGGCCCAACTACTATTGTCTGCAGAAGATTCCCATTGAAATGTTAATCCGGCTGTGCCGGTGGCATTTGGACAACTCAAAGTAAACAATACGCCCGGACAAACCGGGTTGGCTGTTGATAAAGGAGTTGCTGGCGTGTAGGATGCATCGCAAAGAGGTGCATTTTGTAAATCAACTAAATAATCTTCCGCTTCACCACCCGTGTAGGATCCACAAGGTGTGATGGAACTGGGAGATGAGTTAGATGATACGTTTACTACGCGCATACGGGTGGTTCCCGGAGTGATTCCTGAGGAAGGAATAGCCAATGTTCCGGTTTCTGTATGAGCACCAGACTGAGGTGTACCAATGTACAAACGTTCTCCAGGTGTTTCAAAAACACCATTTTTATTAAGATCTATCCAAACAACCGTTGAGTTGGTTGTTGAAAAAGCACATGATCCAATCTGTAAAGAAATATTGTTGTTGGTACCCATGTACAAAATAGCGGGAGCAGGAGCACCTGGTCCAGATGTATAATCGGAATATCTATTGGATAAAGATGTGGAACCTGTTCCTACACTGCTACAATCTGAGGATTGATTCAGGTTATTTAATGTAACATTGAAGACATCTTCATACGTAGAATTTGCAAAAACAGGGGTACAATAACACTGATTTGATGGTTTAAGGGTTATTTTCTTACCGGGAGAATACACCCAAGCCCCTCCTGATAAACTACAGGCAATACCCAATCTGATATAGGTAGTAGTCGTGATGCTGGTTGTCAAATCTGTGTATACGTTATCCGGTAACCCCACGTTAGTCCAGTTGATACTATCCGTTGAGGATTGCCATTGGAAAGTAAGACCGGTTGTACCCGAGAGCTGAGCTGAGTTAGATGAATACAATCTAAAACTCACACCGGAACACACCTGATTGTCACTGGTTAATATATTGCCGGGATTTGTGGATGCGTTACATCCAACGGCAGTCTGAATATTAACTAAATAATCTTCGGTTTCACCAAAGCTGTAACTTCCACAGGCTTCCCCAGAGCTAAGCGTACCATTTTTCAGACGAATGCGCATGCGGGTAAGACCTGTTTGTACACTTGAAGGAATATTGATTAAATAAGTAAGTTCCTGAACAGTTGAAGAAGTGAATCCTACATGGTAGTATTCTGCATCATCGAAAGTACCGTCTTTATCAAAATCAATCCAAAGAGAAATATCCCTTTGAGTAGTTGCTGCCGTAGCTATAATGATTTGGTTATCTGTACCGGCATAAAGATTACCCGTGGTTGTTGTGGTGTAATCATTATATCCGGGGAACGTAGGATTTGTAGAACAGGTAGAAATTTGATTGATCCCCGACATCACTACTTTATTTATTTTGGATTCCTGTGTACAATCCGTGCGCAAAGGAATACAATAGCAATTGATGGGGTTTGGATCTCTGGTTACCGTAACAACAGTAGAATAACTGGACAGATTGCTGTTGGTACAGGTTGCCTTGAGTCGAAACTGAGCAGCATTGGTACCTGTTGAAAGTACAGCTCCCGAATAGAGCACTCCTGTCTCACCAGCAACATTCACCCAGGTGGTTCCATTGTTGGTAGACGTCTCCCATTGTAAGGTCAAGCCGGCAGAACTTGCCAGAGCAGTGGCATTGGAGACAGTCACATCAAATGGTACGTTTGGACAGGTTGTTGCGACTGTGGCGGTGGCAGTTCCTTGTGCAGGTGTTCCAGAACAAGCTACTGCCTGAGTTATGTTAACAGTGTAATCTTCTGTTTCACCATACGTATACGTAGGAATACCGGAGCAATAGTCAAACCAGCTTGGATCATAGGCCCAGAATACTCTTATGCGCATACGGGTAGGTCCTGTTAAGGAAGTGGTAGGTATAAGTATATTTCGGGTTTGCGTAACCACATTAGAAGCGTTGATTAAACCCAAATCTGTATACTCATTGGACTCAAAACCACCGCTGTGATTGTAATCAATCCAAACACCCACGTATTCCGTAGAACCTCCATTATTTATAGTAAAGGTCAGACTATTGTTAATCCCTGAAAACACATTACCAGCTCCAACAGAGGAAGAGTAATCTGTATAGCCTCTGCCACTGCAACCGGATGAACTATTATTTATTCCTCCAAATTTAATATTCAAAAACTCATCTGCCAATCTACAATTGGTAGAATCCGGAATACAATAACAAGTGGCATTGGCTTTTTTCTTAACGGTAATTGGGTTGGAATAACCAAATGATCCTCCGTTGGTACAGGTCACCTTACACCGAAATTTGACATTTGAAGAATCGATGCCCAATGTTCCAAAATTGGTAGATAGACTGCTGGCAGTTGCTCCTGTTATATTAACCCAACCACTTGCCGCGTTGATGGAGTCTTGCCATTGATAATTGACACCACTTGCGCAGTTAGGGTTAGCCATTTTCAAACTAAAGTCTACCGAACCGCAAATAGCAGCAGGAATGGTAGGTGCGGTGGTAGTCGTTCCATTGATGGTGACTGTTGTGTTCCCGGGTGTTGGAGTTCCTGAACAGGCTCCGGTAGTATACTCCAAATAGAAAGGAATATCCTGTGGGTTGGCATTATCAATGATTCCCGTCCATAGACCCAGACTTCCCGTTCGAGTTTGGGCATTGTTGCCTGGTTGAGTACGAGACCCCAACACGGTGCTGGGGAATGTGTATGTAGCTGTTTGTGTTGAACCTAAACTAAAAACAACCCAATATGGGTTACCATTGTTAGGCCCCAAAATCAATCCGGGAGTTTCAGCCGTAACCCTCCATATGGGTAAATTAGGAGTACTGGTGCCATTAGCAACACGGTACATATTTGCAAATACAGATGAAGAAAAAATATTGGTAGATAAACTTCCCCAAACTAAGGTTCCCGTTGTACCCGGATCGCCATTATAAATAGCTATGGTAACTTTGTTGAACGGGGATATGGTAAGTGGCGAAGTATACCCAGGAGCTATTCCATAAAAAGTAAACTTGCTGATGGTCCATTGGGAACAAACCGTAAAATCTTCAGCCACATAAATAGCAGAATTTGCAGGAGTACTGGTATTATTGGTAGCATTTACAGTTGTCACACTATTACCTGCCTGAACCTCACTCCAAGTCGTTCCTGTTGGTGCCACAGAACCCACACTATTAGTACTTCCTGTAGAGACATTTCCATTTGTGTAAACCTGAGCCCAGGCAGTATTCAATGAGAATAAACTCATGATCGTAGTACTCAAAAAGATTAACCATTTGAAAAATTCTGGTTTGACCTTTTCACTGACTCTTGCTGCAAAAAAATTACTCTGTAAGGTTGGCATACTAATGGTGTTTATGTTAATTGTTATCTTCTTATAAGCTTTTCCATTTAGCTCAAAAAGAGCTATTTGTTTGCAATCGTTTTCAGAAAGGGTTCGAGAATAGGATGCATTATAAAATTAACATTCAGTTAATAAAAACTAAACTTTATAAGGGAATTATTATCTGTTTTCCCAAAATAAAATATTAAAATATTAACTAAAATATAATACTATGCCTTGCAAATTTAAGTGAAAGAACTCAAGTTTATCAACAAAGATTTCCACTTTTTAAATCAAATGTTGATGAAATTGACCTTGTCAAAATTATATTAAAAAAAAAGAGGCTGTCGAAAGACAGCCTCTCGTAGGATTTTAACCCATCAAAATTTATTGCAAAACAATTTTTTCGTTGATTACGATCGATTTTTTGTTGTTTAGCACTCTAACAAGGTAAACTCCTTTAGTGAGGTTAGAACGTAGATTTATTTGCTCAGTTCTGGTTCCTTCGTTTGCTATTACAACAGATTTCGTAGTGACTGTTCTTCCTGCAAGGTCGCTTACAATAACTGTGTAATTTCCTGGCAACTGATTTTCGAACAATACATTGAATGAAGAATTTGTTACAGGGTTAGGGAAAACCTTGGCATCGGCATTTACTTTTGCAGCAGGAACATTTCCGGCTGTTAACGCATTCGCTTCTTTTTGCAACAGCAAATTGGCATTTGCAAAATCAGATACATTATATACGACATCTGAACCAATGACTTTTTCAGCTTTAAGATCATTCATTTTAAACTTGAAATAACCTTCAAATACATTGGCACTGGCAACTACTACCTCGCCATCCTCATTTACAGCCGCAGCATTTGTTGTGTAGTTGGCAGGCAACCCACTGATGGTACCAAGATGTTTTGCCACACGTGTTGTAGGGTCAATAACAAAAACATTATGACTAGCCGAAATGACGTAAAGCTTTCCAAATGCATCACCAATCATATCACCACCCCAGCAGCTGCAACGGTTGTGAATGGATACTGTGTTGTTGGATTCATCATCAATGATTGCTCCCAAATCAACAATGGCTGGCTTTTTACCTGTTGTAAATTTGTAAAAATGATTACCGTCGTTGCTTAGCGCATAACCGTTACCGTCAGCTCCAATCACCATACGGGTAATGTTGCCTGACTCATCGCTGTAGTCTGTTACTGGCTTAAAACCCGGAATGGATATGCTGTAAAATTCCATGCTGCCTCTTTCAGCGGCATTTACATCTAACCAGCGCAATTCTCCCAAACGCATTGGAGTGTAAAAAAGTTTGTTCGTATTCTTATCGAATGCTGCAGCAGCAACAAAAGTACCCGTAGGATATTCCGGGGAATAATATGTGTTTTCGTTTGGAGCAGAAGTAATTACCCTCTTTGAGTTAACGTCTGTCATTGTGAAACGAGTTGTGTTTCTTTCAAACAAGGTTTTCGTAACCAAACCGGTTTTTAAATCCACCTGACGGATGTTCATCCAGGTGAAATCTTTGTTACCGTCTCCGGTAACTGCATATGCCATGCGATTTTGAGCACCGGCAAACAATGTTCCTGCCATCAAAGCACCTGTGAGTAAAATTTTGTTGTTCATAAGTGTGATTTTTATTTTAATGATTCAGACCGTAAGTTAAAGAATAATTTTTAACACAACAATATTTTTGAATTATAAAATTTATTCAGATACCAATATAAATAAATTTAAATGCGTTTATCCGGGCTTTTTCAAATTGTGAGCGCTATTTTTTCAATATTCTTTTTGTCAACCCAATCATCGGATTTTGGGATACATTACCAAGTTCAAATCCGTATTGGTTGCATAAAGTTGCTAATACATCTCTAAAAGCATACGCAACACTTCCTGTAAAATGTATGGGATATTTCCAGGAACCTTGATAACGGGTCAAGTGCCTGTGAAAAAAATCATTGATACCATCCTCAAGGATGTTTTCAATCATATAATGACCTCTGTTTTCAGAAAGAAATTGAGCAAATTGTCCAAGGTATTTATTTGGCGTACTGCCTCGATAGGTATTTTCAAGAACTGCAGAACGGGTCAATGCATACTTTTGGTTGAATCTGTCTTGCAAATCTGAATCGAAAATATTGTAGAGGTGATGTTGCAAGACCATTTTACCAAGATAAGACCCACTCCCCTCATCTCCTAAAATAAATCCAAGCGCAGGATTATTTTGAGTAATTTTTTTACCATTGAAAGAGCAGGAGTTTGATCCGGTTCCTAAAATTGATACAATGCCCTTATCGGCTCCGCACAAAGAAAATGCTGCTCCATAGATATCAGTCTGAACTTGAACTTTTTTTGCAGCTGTAAGTTTTTTGATGATCTTTTGTAATCTCGCTGCATTTGTTTTATCACCACAACCTGCACCATAAAAATATATATGCTGCGGAATACTATTCTTTAATCGTGGCATCAATTCAACTAACAATAATTCAACCAGTTGTTGGTCAGTTAAAAAATATGGATTCAATCCAGATGTAACAAAATGATGCTTTTTACCTTTTTTTGATAAACACCATTGTGTTTTGGTAGACCCACTGTCTGCTATAAGAACTGTTTGATGTGTCATCGTCAAGATTTATTACTCAAAAATAGAATTAATTGAGATGCCGATGAAATAACTTTCATATCGGTTATCTCATAATTGAATTTGCATGTCATCACTATCATAGAAAACATAAGTGGTATTTCCTTAATTTTGCAACCAATGCAAACAAAAAAACTAAAGCTATGGCTGCCTCTAATAATCAGCACCTCCATGGCTTTGGGTATGTTGATCGGATATAAAATCCGTGACAATTTTCCAATAACAAATTTTTTCTCTTCGCAACATGCAGGTCTTATAGGTGAGATCTCTAAGCTTATTGAGGACCGATACATGGATGGGGTTTCCCTTGACTCTTTACAGAGAGAAAACATAGAAGTTATTTTATCCGGCCTGGATCCTCATAGCCAGTACATTTCACCATCAGAAATTGATGACATTAACAACTCCATCGAAGGCCAGTTTTTTGGCATTGGTGTTGAGTATGACATTATGAGAGATAGCGTATATGTCCTTCGTATATTCAAAAACAGTCCTGCAGAAAAAGCAGGTTTAATTTCGGGAGATGTAATACTGCAGGCAGGATCAAAAAATATTTCCAGGCAATCCTTACATTTCGACTCTGTCAAAAACTTATTAAAAGGAGAAAAGGGATCGAGCATAACACTAACTATTTTTAGAAATGGCAATAAGAAGGAAGTTAAGTTGGTCAGAGATAAAATTGCAGTCAACAGTATTGAATCAAGTTACCGTATCAATGACACTACCGGCTACATCAGAATATCCAATTTCTCCACCCAAACTCACAGAGAGTTCATGGAAGCATTGCAGGATTTACAAACCAGCCCATTAAAAAAGTTAATCCTGGATTTGAGAGATAATGGTGGCGGTGTGGTTGATGAAGCGGTTGAAATTGCTGATGAATTTCTGGATGGCGATAAATTGATTGCTTATACCGAAGGGAAGCATGCTCCCCGAAATGAATACCGATGCAGAAGAAAAGGTCAGTTTGAAGAGGGAAAACTTATAGTGCTTTGCAATGAAGAGTCTGCCAGTGCGAGCGAAATACTTATGGGAGCTCTTCAAGACTGGGATAGAGCAACAATCATCGGACACCAGAGTTTTGGCAAAGGACTGATACAGGAACAATATGATTTGAGCAATGGTGGGGCAATACGATTGTCGATTGCCCGATACTATACTCCACTTGGCAGAAGCATACAACGATCTTACAAAAACGGATCTGTTGCATATTATGATGATGGCTACAAAAAAATTAAACCAATCGACACCTTAAATGTTAGTCGCCATTTCACTACTGCCAGGGGTAAAAAATTGTATGATAAAGTTGGGATCAAACCCGATTTACTCATCACAAGCGATACAGCGGTTGCTGATTCAGTTTTCAATCTGTTCATAGAAAAAAACATCTTTTCACAGGAGGCATTCTTTTTTTATCTGAATCATAAAGATAGAATGAGGCAATTCACCTCTCCCAATCAAATACACAACTTTCCTGGCTTAACAGACTCTATTGATGCAGTTTTATCCAGAGCAGGAATAAAAAACTCAATCAACTATTCAGCTATTTTACCTGCCAACAAATTCATCGTCTACAGAATCATGAAAAGTCAGATTGGTGGATACAACTGGGGAGACAGGGGGTATTATGAAATACATAACAACATGGATCCCATTTTCATAGAGGCGGCAAAAGATTAGCAGCTTTTATTTTTGTTTTTAAAATAAAAATAAAAAGGAATTCCCGAACACATTAACCCTATCCCTGCAACTGTTTGTAACGGCTGTGTAACAATAGTGTTGAAAAGTAATCCTGCAGATGCCAGCGTAAATAATATCGGCACAAAAGGGTACCCCATTCTTTCTGCTGCAATCAATCCCCTTCTTTTCATTACAACAACTCCAAAAGAGAGCATTCCATAAAAAATAAACCCGGCAAAAACAATCATGTCTGTCAGCTGATCAAAATTTCCCCAAAAAACCATCAAGCAACTTACGACAGAAGAAATCCAGATAGAAACATGCGGAGTTTTAAATCTGTGATGCAACCGTGATGCAGATTTAAAGAACACCCCATCTTCAGCCATTTTAAAATACATTCTCGAGTAGCTGATCACGACACCATTGGCAGAACCTACTGCACTAATCAGGATCAGAGAAATTAAAAATACAGCCCCCATTTTGCCGAATAAAATATCGCTCACTCCCCTTGCCGCAATTTCAGTATCTCCCATAACTGCAAATTGCTGTAAATCCATTACCCTCAAAAATGATATGTTTGCAAATACATACAATACCATCACCAATATGGTTCCACCAACAATTGCCCATGCAATATTTCTTCTAGGATTCTTTATTTCACCCGATAAGAAGGACACATTAAGCCATCCATCATAAGCCCAGAATGCGCTGAGCATTGCGGCAAAAAATGCAATGATGTAATTATTCACAGATAAATTAGCAAACACAGAATCATCTGAAACTAATGGCCGGCTGCTTTGGCCGGTATGATTATACATAAGGCCGCCAATTATCAACATCAATACACCGGCTATTTTACCAATGGTCAATAAATTGATGAGCCATGCACTTTTTTTGGTGCTTCGTACATTCAATAACGTTAGTAGCAAAATCAGAAGACATGCATTCAATTTAAGAACCCACGGACTCCCCAAGTCTGCATTCGGAAATAAAGCAAATAATGATTGAGCAAAAAGCAAACTCATTGCTGCGGCTGAGGCACTGCCAATGATAGTGAAACAAGACCATCCAAAAATAAATGCGGTAAATTTTCCGTAGATGATTCTGAGGTATTCATATTGCCCGCCCGACTGATCGGATAAACCTGTAAGTGCTGATACAGATAGCGCTCCCAGCATCGTAATTATTCCCGCAACAATCCATGCAGCAATAATTGAAAATTCTGATAGACCTAATTTTGACATCGGGGCTATCTTTTTGAAAATACCAGTGCCAATCATGATACCCACCACCATAAGTACGGAGGAGGTTAATCCCAAAATACGGGGAAGTTGTGGCGCTTTGGGTTTCGTTTGCTCAGACAGATGCATAAGCGAACCCTGATTGATCATAAAATGAAAACATAATGTAAATATAAACAAATCAATTACATAATCATAATGCTTTACAGCTTCTCATCATGCTGACTCTTATCCAATCCCAATGCTTCATCTTCAGGAGATACACGTAAGGGAACAATCCAATCTGTAATTTTCAATAAAATCCAGGTACCTGCTGCTACAAATGCAGCAACCAATACCATTGCAGACAATTGCACCAGAAATAATTTATACTGTCCAAACCATAAACCATTTGAAATAATTCCTGGGTTTACTTGGTTACTGGCAAATACACCTGTCAATATCATTCCAACGATTCCTCCTACCCCATGACAAGGAAAAACATCCAACGTATCATCTATGGAAGTTCTGCTTCTCCACTCAACCATTAAATTGCTGACAATGCTGGCTACCATTCCAATGATGAATGAATGCGGAATGCTGACATATCCAGCTGCGGGCGTTATGGCAACCAAACCAACAACTGCTCCAATACAAGTACCCATGGCACCGGGCTTTCTTTTTCGCATGACATCAAAAATAACCCAGGTAAAAGCCGCAGCAGCCGAAGCTGTTGAAGTTGTAGCGATGGCAATACCTGCAATGGTATCTGCATGAAAAGCTGAGCCTGCATTGAAGCCCAGCCATCCAAACCACAATAAGCCGGTCCCAAGTAGCACATACGAAACACGGGCAGGCTCATGAGTTATTACATTTCTGCCTTTTAAATACAACGCCGAAACCAACGCTGCAATTCCCGCACTCATGTGTACGACCACACCACCTGCAAAATCAAGAATACCCATTTTTGCAAGTATCCCATCGGGATGCCAGGTGGCATGAGCCAGTGGACAGTAAACAAACAGACAAAACATAGTAATAAATAGCAGATATGACTTGAATTTGATTCTTTCAGCAAATGCACCGGTTATGAGTGCAGGTGTAATAATGGCGAATTTTAATTGATAAAATGCAAATACAATCAGAGGAATAGTGGGCGCCAGTTTCCATGCATTTCCGTAGAAAACATTTCGCATGAATAAATATGTAGCCGGATTTCCAATAACACCTCCTACTGAATCACCAAAAGACATACTAAATCCTACAACAATCCAAATGAGAGTAATTAATGCCATACAAATAAAACTTTGCAACATGGTGCTGATCACATTTTTTTTCTGAACCATTCCTCCATAAAAAAATGCCAGACCTGGAGTCATGATTAATACAAACGCTGTTGATGTAAGCATCCAAGCTGTATCAGCAGTATCATAATGGCTATTGATATGCATCGATTCTGAAGGCAACATTAATGCTACTATGCCCAACGCTATCAACAAGAAAAAAGATGAGTAGGCAAATGGTCTATTCATAATTGCTTGAATATTCAAATAATAAAACGCAAAATTAAATTATTTGCATAGTAAATAAATATTAGTAAGATATTTTTAAAAATAACACTGATTTAATTAAATATATTGATTCCATTATGGAATTCCTAAAACATTACCTTTGGCAAAACTTTTGCTTCATGTGGTTAAACAACATCCTAGAAACGATTGGACAAACTCCGCTAATTCGTTTAAATAAAATCACCAAAGACCTTCCTTGTACGGTTTTAGCCAAGGTTGAATACTTCAATCCCGGCAATTCCATCAAAGACCGCATGGCATTGAAGATGCTTGAAGTGGCTGAAGCCGAGGGAAAGATTAAGCCAGGAGGAACAATCATTGAAGGTACCAGTGGCAATACTGGTATGGGATTGGCATTGGCCGCCTGCGTAAAGGGATATAAATGTATTTTTACCACCACAGACAAGCAATCCAAAGAAAAAGTAGACATACTTAAAGCCGTTGGCGCAGAGGTCATTGTTTGTCCAACCAATGTAGAACCGGAAGACCCACGCTCCTATTACTCAGTATCAAAAAGACTCTCTACAGAAATCCCCAACTCATGGTATGTAAATCAGTATGATAATTTGGCTAATCGTCAGGCACATTATGAACAAACCGGTCCTGAAATTTGGGAACAGACAGAGGGCAAAGTAACTCATTTATTAGTTGCTACCGGAACAGGAGGTACAATCATAGGAACTGGGAAATACCTGAAAGAAAAAAATCCAAACATTAAAGTATGGGCGATTGACAGTTATGGTTCTTTATTGAAAAAGTATTTTGAAACTGGCGAATTGGATCAAAATGAAGTTTATCCATACATCAGCGAAGGTTTTGGTGAAGATTTTGTTCCGGAGAATTATGATATGCAATATATTGACGCATTCACCAAAGTAACCGATAAGGATGGCGCTGTCATGGCTCGTCGTTTAGCCAAAGAGGAAGGATTATTTTGTGGGTACAGTGCCGGCAGTTGCTTACAGGGAGTATATCAATTAAAAGAACATTTAAAGCCCTCGGATGTGGTGGTATGCATTTTTCACGATCATGGCAGCAGGTACGTGGGTAAAGTATACAATGATGAATGGATGCTTGAAAGAGGTTTCCTGGACGTAAAGACATTCAAAGATATCATCAGCGCACGCCGGAGTCAAAAACTAGTGAGTCTATTGCCAACGCATACAGTTCTTGATGCGATTGAATTAATGAAAAAGTATGACATCGAACACATTCCGGTATTTGAAAATGGAAAAAACATAGGATCAATTTCTGAAAGCGGATTGTTCAATCACATGCTCAACAATCCGAACATTAAAACCGAACCGGTATCCAGCGTTATGGAGAAACCATATCCTGAAGTGAGCTTTGATACACCGGTAGAACGCCTCAGCAGTTATATTAATAAAGAGAATGGTGCCATACTCAGCAAAGATGACAGCGGATTATACCAGATTGTTACAAAGTATGATATCATACAGAGTTTGTCGAAGTAGTATTTTCAAGGTACAACCTTTGTTACCTTCATATCCCACAACTATCGACATTTTTCGCTCTCTGCGGCACATAAAGCCATGATTGCTCCCAAAAAAGATCTTTGCGGACTTTGCGTTAATAAACATAAACCGCAAAGAGAAACACAAAGAACTCGCAAAGAACGCAGGGGATTATTTGCTGCAAAATCAACGATTCAGCATAAATCCTCGTATGAAATCGTAAATCTACGTACCCCATCCATCGTAAGGTTCCTCACCATCAACACTGTTTTTTTACGATGATTTCCGTAAATACATTACCCCTAAAATAGAGTAATGATGCTCTTGTACGGCGATGAATTGCTGTGCATCTTTGCAGTAGAAGTTGATTGATGGAGCCGATATCCGAAAGACCAAATCCAAACAAAGAAAAATTTAAAAAATCCAACAATCCAAAACCAACCATCAGTCAACTTCTATTAAAAATCCAATCCAAAAAAACCAAAATCCGATCCACCGAAAACTAAAATCCAATCCAACGAAAAACCGAATCCTAACCAATGAAAACATCCAATCCTTAAAAAACCAAAACCGATCCGAATCCAACGAAAACCAAAACAATCCAAACAAAGCCGACAATCCATCGGCCCCAAAGAAAACGACCGAACGAAAAAAAAGGACTTATATCATAGCCACGCTACCCTACGAAGGCTGAGACCGTCCTGAAAACAATCCAAACAACGTCCGGTACAACATTCACTCCCGCTTTCGCGGGAGTTTTTTATTTTCGTACATTCAAGTAATGATTTTACAAAACACCTTCCAACTCACCAACAAACCAAAGCGAATCATTTCATTGGTACCCTCACAAACTTCATTGCTATATGCATTAAATTTGAATGACGCTGTTATCGGCATCACCAAATTTTGTACCGAACCTCCTCATTGGAAAAAAGAAAAAAAGATGATTGGTGGCACAAAAAATCCCAACATCGCACTTATAAAAAGCTTAAACCCCGATCTCATCATTGCAAATAAAGAAGAGAACAGAAAAGAAGATATTGAATTGCTGGCTCAGGAATTCCCTGTTTGGATAACTGATGTGTATGATCTTCCTTCCGCACTAAACATGATCGTCGATATTGGAGTACTAACACAACAAATTGAACAAGCACAAGTATTAAAAAGACAAATCGAAGATTCATTTGAACAATTAAATGACGCCATATCTTTAAATAACATCCCTTCGGCTTACCTGATTTGGAAAGACCCCTGGATGACTGTTGGCGGGGATACTTTTATTCATCACATGATGCAATACGCCGGATTTAAAAATCTTTTTGAAGAAGATCAACGCTACCCCATTATAAACATCAATAAACTCAAAGAAAAGAATTGTCAGTTACTTTTATTATCTAGCGAACCATACCCTTTTACCAATAAACATATATTGGAATTAACTGAAGAATTACCTGATTGTCAAATCATTTTGGTTGATGGTATGAAATTCAGTTGGTATGGAGATCAGCTCTTATCTACTCCTGCGTATTTATTAAGTTTATTAGAGAAAATCAGGCCTGTTTGAGAGATTTCATCAATCGCAATTATCTTCTTATTTTTGCAAAAATTTTTTTACAATGGCTAACATTAAAGAACTTCTCGGAAAAGATGCAGATTTTCTTCTGAATCATGAGTGCAAAACCATCACCAAAGACCAAATTCATTTACCTGCACCTTCACATGTAAATGACATCTGGGTAAACAGTAATCGCAGCAATCAAACGCTGAATAGTTTACAGGGAATGATCAATCACGGTCGCTTGGCGGGTACAGGTTATATTTCTATTCTTCCTGTTGACCAAGGTATAGAACACAGTGCGGGTGCTTCTTTTTCTCCCAACCCAATTTATTTTGATCCGGAAAATATCGTAAAGCTGGCTATTGAAGGTGGTTGCAATGCGGTTGCCTCTACTTTTGGTGTTTTGGGTGTTGTTAGTCGTAAATATGCTCACAAGATTCCGATGATGGTAAAAATCAACCATAATGAATTTTTAAGCTTGCCAAACAAATATGATCAAGTGATGTTCGGGCAAATTAAATCTGCCTGGAACATGGGAGCTACCTCAGTTGGTGCAACCATTTATTGGGGAAGTGAAAACAGTACCCGTCAACTACAGGAAGTAGCTACTGCTTTTGAAATGGCACACGAATTAGGAATGGCAACTGTTCTTTGGTGTTATACACGTAACAATGGATTTAAAGTGGATGGTGTTGATTATCACACCTCTGCCGATTTAACCGGTCAGGCCAACCATTTGGGGGTTACATTGCAAGCAGATATCATCAAACAAAAATTAGCAACCAACAATGGTGGTTACAATGCCACGAAGCATGGTAAGACCTCTCCCCTTGTTTATTCTAAATTAACCACTGACCATCCAATTGACCTTTGCCGTTATCAAGTAGCCAACTGCTACATGGGACGTGTTGGATTAATTAACAGTGGTGGCGAAAGTAAAGGTGCGTCTGATATGGCAGAAGCTGTATCAACTGCTGTTATTAATAAACGTGCCGGTGGTATGGGACTTATCCTTGGCCGTAAAGCATTTCAACGTCCGCTCAATGAAGGTGTTGAATTATTGAATACGATTCAGGATGTTTATTTGGATAAGAGCATCACCATCGCTTAATCATTTTATCACAATAGTTACAACATACGCTTATGCCTATAAAATTACCGGAAGATATCGATTTAGGTTTGTCGGGTGATGGACCCGAAGCCGGCGAAAAAAAGAGTCAATGGTATAAGCGTAAAGGTCAGAGTATTACAACCACTACTCAGGAAAAAAAAGATTCTCCTGAAGGTATTTGGTCTAAATGCCCATCCTGCAATCATATTTGCACCATTGCTGATTTGGCGGAGAAATTGTATGTATGCCCCAAATGTGAGCATCACCATCGCATTGGCAGTGATGATTATTTCAATATTTTATTTGACAACAATACATTCACAGAATTATTTGCGAATATTCGTTCAAAAGATTTCTTAGGGTTTGTTGATTTGAAGCCTTACAAAGATCGTTTGGAGGATACGTACAAAAAAACAAATATCCACGACTCAATCACTGTAGCACATGGGAAAGTTGAAGGAAACGATTTGGTCGTTGCTTGTATGGATTTTGAATTTATCGGAGGCAGTCTGGGAAGTGTAATGGGAGAGAAAATTTCTCGTGCCTGCGATTTTTGTCTGGAGCATCATATTCCATTTATGATCATAAATAAAAGTGGCGGTGCCCGTATGATGGAAAGCGCATTCTCGTTGATGCAGCTAGCCAAAACATCGGCTAAGCTGAATCAGTTGAGTGAGGCAAAAATTCCCTACATCTCACTTTGTACCGATCCTACTTTTGGAGGAACCACGGCTTCGTTTGCCATGCTCGGCGATATCATCTGTGCCGAACCCGGCGCGCTGATCGGTTTTGCAGGACCGCGCGTTATCAAAGAAACAATCAAAAAAGATTTACCACCCGGATTTCAACGCAGTGAGTTTTTGCTGGAACACGGTTTCCTTGACTTTATAGCACATAGAAAAGAGTTGAAAGCAAAACTGGCTCAGGTGTTAAGGCATTTTGCGAACTAATTCAAAAGTGAAAAGCCAAAATTCTAAAGTAAATCAGCATTCACTTTAGACACCTTGTTCGCAATACTAAATGCGATGCGTGCATTTTGTTTTTAGTCAAATTCCCCCTGCGTTCTTTGCGAAAATTTTCAATCCCAAGAACTCTGCATTCCTTTAAAAAACACATAAAACTCAAAGGAACAAAGCCCTGATATCAATCATTATAAGATTCAAATTGAAACTTTGAATATCATTATTGGTATAATATTTTACACTAATCTATTTGACTTTTTTTAACGTCTTCTTAAAAAAAAAGCTTCAAATTTTGACAATTTCATCACAGACCTATAACTTTACATCAGTTTTCATAGGGTACGGATTAAAAACGAACTGGGGTTTCCACCCCGGTTTTCTTTTTATATAGACCCTAATCTTAATTTATTATTTGTGGAAATTGTTAATAGAAAGGCCCGTTTTGAGTATTTCATAGAAGCTGTTTACCAGGCAGGCATGGTATTGAAGGGAACAGAAATAAAATCCATCAGAGAGGGTAAAGTGAATTTCGGGGATAGTTTTTGTCTTTTTCGTGAAGGTGAATTATTCGTACACAGTTTGCATATTTCAGAGTATGCTATGGGAACCTTTACCAACCATGATCCCTTGCGTGATCGAAAGTTGTTGCTTACCAAACGTGAACTTAAAAAATTAGAGGCGAAGATTAAGGAGAAAGGTTACACCATCATTCCGCTGCGCATAATATTCAATGAAAAAGGATTTGCAAAAATGGACATTGGTTTAGGTCGCGGAAAAAAATTATTTGACAAAAGAGAATCCATCAAAGAGCGTGAAAGCAGTCGGCAAATCAAACGAAAATATGGTTTATAATTTCAACACTCACTCAAACTAATCGGTACATTCACCGATAGACCTCCCTCCGCTGTTTCCTTATATTTATGGTTCATATCCAAAGCGGTTTGCCACATGGTATTCACCACATCATCCAAACTTACTTTGGCATAATCGGGTTTGCTTTGCAACGCAAGTTGTGAAGCTGTAATCGCTTTAATGGCACCCATGGCATTTCTTTCGATACAGGGTATTTGGACCAGACCTTTTATTGGGTCACAGGTTAATCCCAAATGATGCTCCATTGCAATTTCGGCAGCCATCAACACTTGTCTTTGTGTACCACCCATACAGGCAGTAAGTGCTGCTGCCGCCATGGCACTACTCACGCCAATCTCGGCCTGACAACCACCCATAGCGGCAGAAATTGTCGCACCTTTCTTAAAGATGCTTCCAATTTCAGAAGCAGTCAATAAAAATTTGATGACATCTTCTTCGCTGTTTTTCTTGCAAAAAACAACATGATACATCAACACAGCAGGAATAACACCGGCAGCTCCATTGGTAGGTGCGGTAACTACCCTTCCAAAAGCTGCATTTTGTTCATTAACTGCCAAAGCAAAACAACTAACCCAATCTAGTATATATGGAAAACTGGTACCTCCTTCCGATATATGTTGTATCCAACTTTCAAATGAATGATGTGTTTTGCCATGCAGCAATTGTTGACTCAATTCAAAAGTCCTTCTTCGAACCTGTAATCCTCCAGGCAATTCACCTTGTGTAGTACAACCAGCATAGATGCAATCTTTCATCACTTGCCAAATGCGAAGCACCCCTTTTTCTGTTTTTTCTGCACTTCGCCAGCTCATTTCATTTTCCAAAACAACTTCATGAATATTTAATCCGGTAGTTCTGCACCAATGCAAAAGATCGTTGGCTGTTTGAATGGGAAATGGCAATTGTATTTGTTGATGATTAATTGTATCATCTCTCCCCTCCTGCTGAATAAATCCGCCTCCAACAGAATAATACGTATATGCAGATTGCAATCCGTTTTTTTGGGTAACCATAAACGTGAGTGCATTGGGATGATAAGGCAAAGACTCTTTAAGCAGAAATACAATATCATTTTCAGGATCAAAGTCAATTTCACTTTTACCGCCCAGATGAATTTTTTTCTGTTCCTTTAGTGTTGATATTTGATTTCCGATTTGGGTAATATCGCATGTTTCCGGATCCGCTCCCAGCAATCCCATTTGAACAGCAATATCTGTTCCATGCCCTTTACCTGTTTTTGCAAGTGAACCGTATAGGCAAATCTGAATTTGAGTAATCTCTTCTAAAGATTTTGAACTTTCAAATTCAGCTATCAAAGCCAATGCGGCTTTCCAAGGACCAAGGGTATGACTGCTGCTCGGTCCCACACCAATTTTGAACATGTCAAAAACGGAGATGGGAGTATGTACTTGTTGAATGTCTGACATTTTATATGATCAGTTTCCCTCTAGTTTCAAAGTAAATCCCGTTATCACATCAACTTTTGCTCCGGCGGATGTTTGAATTTTTTTACAAAAAGCATTTGATCTTACTTCCGGATAATTGGTGAGTCCACTGGGTATCAAAACGATTGTAGATGCATTCGGAACAGTACCACAGCTCCAATTGGCGGCATTTTCCCAGGCACGACTAACAGTTCCATTCCAGGTATTTGTTGAACATGCAGGAGCACTGCATAGATAAGGAGTAGAAATGCTGTTTCTGGGAAGTGGAGTTGCTTTGGAGAAGTCACCCGTATTGTCATTGTTATCTGTACAACCAAAATTATTCCTAAATGCCGCACTCACAGAATCCAGCAATGGAGCAGTTCCAACAGATCCTTCAAAACAGGATGAGAGTCCGTACCCAACCAAATCAAGTGTTCTTGCAGGCAATACACAACCAGATGCCGTAGAAGTATCTGAAATGAGTGCCAGTCTTCCGCTTGTTGCACTCATTGAAACAGCAGTTGTGGACAAATAATCAGGGGTAGGCAATGCGGTACCGTTTGTTCCCGGACTGGTAAGTTGAATAAGATAATAACCTCCGGCTGGAATGGTTGCAACAGGAATTCTTGATTTTCCGGACCAGGTAGATGCGACTGTTGCAGATCCGTATTGTATAGTGTAACCGGTAATGGTTTGAGGCACATTGGCCAGGTTATGCAACTCAACATAATCTGCATTATATATTGCTCCGGGATTTCCACCTGCTCCATAAAATTGACTGATCACCACAGAACTTCCGCCGTTGACAGATGTATTCGTTGTGAAAGAACCTCTTGTACCAAATGAAGTACCTCTTGGTGTTGTAATGAAAGCAGCAAAATAATAAGTTATGCCTGAAGATAAACCGGATAGAGATGCACTAAAATTTCCTGCACTAACGCCAGATGCATTTACACGCGTTCCTGTTCCGAATGTGAAATTATTTGTTGTGCTGTACTCAAATCCATAAGCAGAAACGGTATCACATGCATAAGATATTTGGGCACTCAGTGTAGCCGCATTCGTAATTATAAAACCTGCAGCTCCGGTGGTAACGGTGGTAGCGTCGACTCCAACTCCGGATGCAGCGACAGTAATGGCTGGGGCACCACCACCAGATACAGGGATATTTCCAGCATATGTTTGAACCAAACTTGGTGTGAACTTTACAAATATTGTAGTAGAGGGCAAAGTGCCACCGTTTTGTGAAATAGTCATTGTACTGGTAAATACACCTGTTGCAGAATCATTAAATGTAAAAGGTGCTAGTGGGCCTATGGTGATGCTGCCTGATTGCAAAGCGGCCCCTGATAAATTAAATGATTTTGCAACAGAAGTACCTGTTATACAGGTATTTCCAAATGAAGCAAGCGATGAAGCAAATAAGGTAGGATTAACCGGAGTTACTCCGCATACATTTACTTGAGAACTACTGTTTCTTGGTGATGGAGTCAATATGGTAAAATCAGCCTGATTGTTGTCGGTTTCATCACATCCATTATTATTACGGATTGCAGCAGAGGTAGAGTTAAGTGTAGCCAGTGCTGTTCCCTCAAAGGCATTGGCAGTTCCATATCCCACCAAGTCTATAATTGATCCGGCTGGTTGTGAGGACACAGGTGTATTTTGTAACATGGCAGATGTTCCAAAAGCTACCTTACCATTGGTACCACTGATAGTGAGTAAAAAGATAAAATCAGGAGATACAGGTAAGTTGGCCAATCCAGTTCCTGCAACGGTTGCTACCAAAACATAACCGCCTGCAGGAATGGAGGTTCCTGCTGGAAAAATATATGAGTTACCTGTTGAACTCGCAAGATTACCTGTCGCAGATCCGTACATCAAATAGTAGCCCGAAATATCCTGACTTACACTACTGATATTGTGCAGTTCAACATAATCGGCATTGAAAGTACCAGAAGCGCTCCCACCCCCGCCATATACCTGGCTAATAACTACTGTTGTGGATTGGGCGTTGGATAATAATTGAGATAGAACAAAAAAAGATAGCGTGAGTAGAATATTTTTCATTATCTATGATTGATTATGTAAAGTTAACACCTTTGAATTTCTTTTATACTTCTTCTTTTCGCTTATTCTTTTTACTGGTTAGCTCTTTAAACAATTGCTCATTCATTTCCCATTTAAAGTGCATACGTGTCACAGAAAAAAACATTGTAATGATGAATAGTGATAAAAAAATGGCGATAGTCGAGCTTCCTGTAAATTTCGAGATTTTGGTATACCACTCTGGAGATAGAAAATAAACCAGTGCTATCATAAAAATTATTGGCAAAGTAAAAAGCAAAGCCATCGGCAATCCCCTGACCAATTTACTTGAAAAATGTCCGTATTCCTCCCTAACCTTTTCCCAATGAAGTAAAAATAGCTCCTCCTTTTCTGTTAACATACTACAAAAATAAACAGAAAAGCGCTTTGTAGTGGGTTGGTATTAAAATTGTTATCCCCTTAATGCAAATTCATCATTTCATTTGTATTTAATTTTAATTATTTACTTTTGGCATCTAAGAAAGTTATCAAAATGAGCTATGTTACCCGAATAATGAAGCATACTACATTACATTTTAATAATTTTTTGAGCCCTTTTCAACAATTTACTTACACAACTAAATGATTCAAATGAAAGTTGAGCAATATATACCTCATTATTTGATGGCGAAAGGAAGCGTTACATTACAAGAATTGGGCACTTTTACTTACAAAGGATCCACTGTAAGCTATGATGACCTGAACAGAAATGTTCAATTTGGAGAATCAACAATCTCATTTACTTTTAATCCAAAAGCCAGGACTGACGAAGAATTTATTCAGTTCATAGTGGGCCATACAAAGAAAATAAAATCTCTGGTATCATCTGATTTGGAGTCTTTCATTTTAACTGGGAAAGAATTCTTAAATATCGGCAAACCACTTTTATTGAAAGACATTGGCTTTCTTATGAAAAGCCAAACAGGCAATTATGAATTCACTCAAGGAGCACATAAACACGAAATCATTGACACAACACAAGGCACATCCAAAGGAGCTCAATCAACTTCTGAAACCACAAAGCAAACAGAGGATATTGATTTTTCGTCTACGGGCCCTCAAAGAGATGCTGCCACAAAAAAGAAATGGATCGTAGCAGGAGTTATATTGCTTTTAGTTATTGCAGGCGTAATTACCGGAATCTATAATTCTGAATCTTCAGACAAAGCAGAAACCATTGATGAAAATAACAAGAAGCAAAATACAGATATTACCACAACAGACACTTCGAATAATCCGGCAGATACTAATACCAACAAACAGGTAGTAGTAACCCCCGCCCCCGATACAATTGGATTTGATTTGATTATCAAAAAAACCTCAAAAAAGGCAAATGCCAAAACCTTCATGAAAACTATTGAAAAAAAGAAATTAAAAACCAATCTCGATAGTCTTTCTCCCAATAGTTACCTTGTTTTTATTCACTACGAATTGGCACATAGAGACACAACCAAACAGAAGGATTCACTTAAACTAAAAAAAATACCAGTACTTAAAGTAAGAACTAATTAAAATACTCAAATAAAAAAACCCACCTGATTGGTGGGTTTTTTTATTTGAGTATTTTCTGAATTAATATCCCATGCCTCCCATATCAGGACCGGCAGGCATATGTGGTTCATCTTTTTTAGGTTTCTCAGCAACCACACACTCTGTAGTTAAGAGCATGCCCGCAATAGATGCAGCATTTTCCAATGCAACGCGACTCACTTTGGTAGGATCAATAACACCTGCTTTGAAAAGGTTTTCATAAGTTTCGGTACGAGCATTGAATCCAAAGTCACCTTTACCATCTTTGATTTTTTGAACCACAATTGACCCGTCGATACCTGCATTAGCAGTAAGTGTGCGCATTGGCTCTTCAAGTGCGCGACGTACAATTTGCATACCTGTTTGCTCATCAGCTATTTGTCCACGAACTTTAGCGTCCAAAGCAGAAACCGAACGAATATAGGCAACACCGCCACCAGGCACAATGCCTTCTTCAACTGCAGCACGTGTAGCATGCAAAGCATCATCAACGCGATCTTTCTTTTCTTTCATTTCCACTTCAGTAGCGGCACCTACATACAATACCGCAACACCACCGGCTAACTTGGCCAAGCGCTCTTGTAACTTTTCGCGATCATAGTCGCTGGTTGTATTTTCAACCTGCGCTTTGATTTGGTTTACACGAGCCTGAATATCTGTTTTCTTTCCTTTACCACCAACAACCGTTGTGTTGTCTTTGTCAATGGTTACGGACGCAGCTTGACCCAAATAAGTCAAATCAGCATTCTCCAATTTATAACCTTGCTCTTCACTTACCACGATACCTGCAGTTAGAATGGCGATATCCTGCAACATTTCTTTTCTTCTGTCGCCGAAACCAGGTGCTTTTACTGCAGCCACTTTTATGGTTCCGCGCAATTTGTTTACAACAAGTGTAGCTAATGCCTCGCCTTCCAAATCTTCTGCAATAATCAATAAAGGACGACCTGTTTGAGCAACCTTCTCCAAGATGTGGAGAATATCTTTCATGGCAGAAATTTTCTTGTCATAAATAAGAATGTAAGGATTCTGCAATTCAGCTTCCATTTTTTCGCTGTTGGTAACGAAATAAGGAGAAACATATCCACGATCGAATTGCATACCTTCTACTACTTCTACAGTTGTATCGGTTCCTTTTGCTTCTTCGACTGTGATAACTCCTTCTTTTCCTACTTTTGCGAATGCCTCAGCGATCAATTTTCCAATGGTTTCATCGTTGTTGGCAGAAATGGTAGCAACCTGTTGAATTTTCTTGCTGTCGTTACCAACTGTTTGTGACTGACTCTTCAAGTTTTCAACAACCAGTTCAACTGCTTTATCGATACCGCGTTTCAAATCCATAGGATTAGCTCCTGCAGCAACCATTTTCAAACCTTCGCTGATAATAGATTGAGCTAATACAGTTGCAGTTGTTGTTCCATCACCTGCAATATCTGCTGTTTTGGATGCCACTTCTTTAACCATTTGGGCACCCATATTTTCAATCGCATCCTCCAGTTCAATTTCTTTGGCAACACTCACACCATCCTTGGTTACCTGTGGCGCGCCAAATTTTTTCTCAATAACTACGTTACGACCTTTTGGTCCTAATGTCACTTTAACGGCATTGGCTAGCGTGTCAACACCTTTTTTCATTTTATTTCTTGCTTCGATATCGAAGTATATCATTTTTGCCATTTTATTCTTTTTTAATTTAAAAATTTGTGATTAAATGAAAGAATGCAAAAGTCAAAATGCAAAAGTCAAAACTGATCCTAGTTTGAACATTGAATTGTTTTACGCCTGGAGTCTAATACTTTAGAATTTTTACTTTTGATTTTTGAATTATTATACAATAGCCAGAATATCACTTTCTCTCATGATAAGATAATCATGACCATCTACTGAAATTTCCGTTCCGGCATATTTACCATATAAAACAGTGTCTCCGGATTTTACAGAAACAGGCTCATCTTTTTTACCTGGACCGGCAGCTACCACAACACCTCTTTGAGGCTTTTCTTTGGCCGTATCAGGAATAATGATTCCACCTGCAGTTTTTTCTTCGGCGGCAGCGGGTTTAACGATCACCCGATCGTGCAGCGGGGTAATGTTCAACTTTTTTGACATAGTGCTATGATTTGTTTTTGGTTTATGATTGCTTCCCAACGGAATTAAACTTTAGCAGTCTATTATCATACCAATTCAATTATTCAGCAATCTTGTCATATTTTTCGAAAATATGTCATTGTACACCATACTCACTGCGTCAAAATATCACATTGTCCTTTGATACTGATTGATATTTTATCATTCATACTTATATTGATTATGAATAAAAATTAGTACATTTGTCGCCTAGTTTAGTTCATTATTCATGATTAGCAGGCGCACGATTCGGATAAAAGTAATGCAAACGTTATATGCGTTGGAACAGGAGCGCATTTCAATGAACCCGGAAGCAGATCATCATGCAAATTCCGGTATAGAAACAAGCATCGATCCGGGCCATTTAAAAAAGAAAGGAGAGAAAATACTTAAAAGCAAGTTTGAAGAAACCAGTGAATGTTATGTATTTCTTCTTGATTTAATTTTCCAGACAGCGCTTTATTCCGAAAAAGATTCAAAACACAGAGCAAGTAAACATTTACCCACCCAGGATGACCTTCAGGTCAATACCAAAATAGCAGGCAATACCCTTTTATGGCAAACAAAAGAAAATCCGGAATTCAAATCTTTTTTAAGCCATATAAGTTCCTCCAAAAAAGACCATAGCGACCTGCACAAAAAACTCTATTTGCAGCTCATACAATCTGAACAATACGCAGATTATATTCAAATAGAAAAACGCGAATCAAAACCAGAGAGAAGCATACTGGAATTCATCCTGAATCACATCATTTTACCAAACGAAACGGCTATCGCATTTTTGGAGGAGCAATTCATCAATTGGGATGATGATGCAGAGCAAATACAAATATTGATATCCAATTACTTACAAAAACCCAGCAATCCATCATTCCGTGATTTACTTGGAAAAGAAAAAAGTGAGTTTGGATTTAATTTACTTCAAAGTGTGATTGAAAAGCAGGATCATTTACTTGAATTAATTAAACCCAAATTGAAAAACTGGGATGCAGATCGTATTGCATCGCTTGACATGATTTTATTGCAGATGGGCATATGTGAATTCCTTTATTTTGAGACAATTCCAACTAAAGTAACAATTAACGAATATATTGATTTAGCCAAATCGTACAGCACGCCCCAAAGCGGACAATTCGTAAACGGCCTATTGGATAATATCCAAAAAGAGTTACTTGCACAAAATAAAATCCATAAAATAGTCTATAAAAACAGTACCATTTAATCAACCTACTATGAAGAAAATTATACCATTATCAATCTTAACAACAGTGTTTCTGATTTCCTGTGATATCAGAACAAAAGACAAACCGCCTAAGCATAAAGATGGCGAACAAAAAATAGAACATAAATACAATACTACAGTCCAAATTATAGACACCACTTATAATTTTGGAAAAATAAAAGAAGGAGATGTAGTAGAGTACAATTTTCGTTTTAAAAATACAGGCACAAAACCATTGCATATAGACCAAGCCAGTGCCAGTTGTGGATGTACAGTTCCTGAAAAACCGGAACACCCTATTGCTCCTGGAGAAATGGGATTTATTAAAGTAAAGTTCAATAGTGATAGAAAGCCCGGTGAGGCACATAAATCGGTTACGGTAATGTCGAATGCCCGACCAGAATTCCCGACACTGTATATAAAGGGGACAGTAATAGGAAAAGAAAAAGATAAAGAATAAAATAAATAAAAATCAAACTATGCAATTACTTAACATCTTCATTCAGGGTGGTACAGCAGCCAGTGGCAGTGGATCATCTACCTTGATCATCATGGTTCTTATGATACTTGTTTTTTGGCTTTTCATGATTCGTCCGCAGGCGAAAAAAGCACGTCAGCAAAAAGAGTTTATCAATAACATCAAAAAAGGCGATAAGATTGTAACCATTGCCGGCATACATGGAGTTGTGAACAAAGTGAATGAGGATAACACACTTAGTTTGGAAGTGAGTCCAGGAAGTTATATAAAGATAGAGAAATCAGCTGTAAGCATGGAGTGGAGTGCTTCGCAGAATAAAGCATAATAGCGGTTCAATAGGTTCAATAGGTATTTGGAATTGTTCAGGATTATCTGGGTTTAACAGAAATCTCAACAATTTTAAAAAAAATGAAGGTTGAATTTCTTAATAATCGATGTTCATTTACCTTGCATATCAAAAAGAATACTACGACTTACGACTTACGACTTACGACTTACGACTTACGAATTACGAATTACGACTTAATTAGTTTACTTGCTTAAAATTGGCATCACAGGAGGTATTGGCAGTGGCAAATCTACTGTATCGCGCATTTTTGAAGTGCTTGGTATACCTGTATATGATGCCGATTCAAACGCAAAAAAACTGATGGAGGAAAATTCATTTTTAAAAGAAAAAATCATATCCCTGTTTGGAATTGAAGCATATTCCTCAGGAAAACTAAACAGGGCTCATCTTGCAAATCTCGTTTTTAAAAATCCTGAAAAACTACAGCAACTAAATGAACTGGTTCACCCTGTTACTATTGCAGATGCCAATGACTGGTTCCAAAAACAAAACAGTCCCTATTGCATAAAAGAAGCTGCATTGATTTTTGAAAGTGGCGCAAATAAAGCATTAGATGGAGTGATTGGCGTAACTGCTCCTGAATCATTACGCATTCAGAGAGTGATTAATCGAGATGGAATAACCGAGTCGGAAATCAAAGACAGAATGAAACGTCAAATGAATGAACCAGAGAAAATGAAACGTTGTAATTGGGTTATACAAAATGATGAAGCCAACTCATTGATTGAGCAAGTATTGAAACTTCATCATGAGTTTATTGAAAAGACTGGAAAATAATCCAACATTGCCCCTATTTAAGCTCACTTAGAGCTTTACTGATTTTCAGAAAACCTTTTTCAAGATTTTCGATACTGTTGGCAAAAGACAGACGTATACAATTGGGATGTCCAAATGCAGAACCGGTAACGGTTGAGACATGCGCCTGATTCAGCAAAAACATGCAAAGGTCATCTGCATTAACCAGCACTTCACCTGCTGGTGTTTTTTTGCCAAAATAAAAACTGACATCCGGAAAAATATAAAATGCGCCGTCAGGATCATTGCAAACGAATCCGGGAATTTCACTAACCCATTCCAATACTTTTTTCTTTCGCGCTTCGAATGCCTGACGCATATTTTCTGTTGGAGTCATATTGCCGGTTAGTGCTGCGATAGCAGCACGTTGTGCGATAGAGCAGGTAGCACTGGTAAACTGTCCCTGTAGTTTTTCACATGCTTTTGCAATATCAAGCGGTGCGGCCATATATCCTACACGCCAACCGGTCATTGCGTATCCTTTGCTCAATCCATTTATAACCACCACCCTGTCTTTCACAGAATCAAATTGAGCGATGCTCTCATGTTTGCCAACAAAATTGATATGCTCGTATATCTCATCACTCATAATAACGACATCAGGATATTTTACAAAAATATTTACCAACCCTTCCAGTTCATCTTTGGTGTAGACAGTTCCTGTTGGATTGCAGGGCGAAGAGAACATGAATAGCTTTGTTTTTGGCGAAATATTTTTCTCCAGTTCTGCAGGAGTTATCTTAAAATTGTTTTCAAGTCGGGTATTCACTAAAACAGGTTTGCCACCGGCCAATTTCACGATTTCACTATAAGTAACCCAGTAAGGTGTAGGTATAATCACTTCATCATCTTTATCAACAACCGCAAGCACCAAATTGGCGATACACTGTTTAGCACCCGTGCTAACTACAATCTGATCTGGAGCATAGGTCAAATTATTTTCCCTTAAAAGTTTACTGCAAACCGCTTCGCGAACTTCAAGGTAACCGGGAACAGGGGTATAATGACTGAAATTTTGATCAATTGCCTGTTTAGCAGCATTTTTTATATGTTCAGGTGTGTCAAAATCGGGCTCTCCCAAGCTCAAGTCGGTTATGTCCAATCCGGAAGCACGTAAAGCTCTTCCCAATTTTGCCATTTTTAGGGTCTCGGGCTCATTGAAGGCAGAAAGCAGGCTGGATAACTGCATGAAATAATGTTTTTTACAAAAGTAAACAAAAGCAACAAAACCCTTAAAATTTATTTCCCTTCAATTTGATCTTTTTATTTTTAATTATTTTTAATAAATATTTTACATCGAGCTAAAAATTAAAAATTATCAAATAAGGTATTTATATCAAATATAAAGTTGTTTGTTTACTTTTAACAATGGCAAATTCCCCTATCTTTGCAGGCCTCAAATAAGGGACCATTTCCGATTATTTCGGGTTACTAACTATTTTAAAAAACAAGTCTTTTTTTATGAAAATGAAACTTTTAGGTTGGATTACTGCTATCTTCTTGACTATTATCTGTTTATGGGAATTATCCTATACCTGGGCAGTTCGCAATCATGAGACAAAGATGCATGAGAAAGCTGAAAAGATTGTGAAAAAACAACCTGGTTTTACACAACTGTCGGCCGATGAAAAAGACGCTCTAATTAAAGCAAAAACAGATCGTTTACTCGACAGCACCCGCGATAAAAATATTTACTTAGGTTCTACCTATCAGCAGTGTAAAGAAAATGAACTCAATTTGGGACTTGATCTGCAGGGAGGTATGAGTGTTACGATGGACGTGAGTCTGGAAGGATTGATACGTTCTCTCAGCAACAGCCCACGCGACAAGCAACTCAATGAAGCTTTACGTACTGCTACTGCTCAAAAAATAAGCAGCGAAGCCGATTACATCAGTCTGTTCAGCGAAGCATACATCAAAAAAAATGGCGCAGGGAAACTCTCTTCATTATTTGCAAAAGCAGGTAAAGACGCTGATCAAAATCAGATAAAAATCACTGACAACGACGAAACTGCCATCAATAAAATAAGAAAAGTAGCCAGTGGTGCGATCAATCAAACATATAAAATTCTAACGAAGCGTATAGATAAATTTGGTGTTGCACAGCCCAACATCAACCTTGACGAAAATAAAGGTGTGATCAATGTTGAACTTGCAGGAATCAAGGATCCGGCTCGTGTAAGAAAATTCCTACAATCATCTGCAAACCTTCAATTCTGGGAAGTATACCGTTTGGATGAACTTGACAATCCTTTATCTGAAGCAGACAAGAAACTACAGGGATACCTAAACGGAGTTTCCTCAACTGATAGCACAGCTAAAAAAGACAGCAGTAAACTAAAGGAAAATCAAAATGCACTTCTCCGTGTGATGAATATCATTCCTCCTCAGAATGATAAAAACGGTAAGCAGGTTTTCTCCCCTGCACTCGGTAGCGTATTGATTAACGATACCGGTAAATTCAATAGCTACATCAACAATGAAATTGTAAAAAATACATTACCGGCAAATCTTTCTTTTATATACGGAGTTGAGCAAAAAGATGCCAAAGGTAAAATTCGCTACTTGCCTTTATATGCCGTCAAGAAAGCAGGCGTTGATGGCAAAGCTCCACTCGAGGGTGACGATGTGGAATCTTCATCACAAGGATTTGACCAGAATGGCAAGCCCTGCATTAAGATGAACATGAACACCCGTGGTGCCCGCAAATGGTCAACACTTACAGGTCGTAACATTGATAAGCCCATCGCAATTGCATTGGATGATATCGTTTACAGTGCTCCAAACGTAATGGCTCAAATAGATGGTGGTAATTCTGAAATCACTGGGAATTTCACCATTGAAGAAGCTCAGGATCTTGCCAACATTTTACAATCAGGTAAACTGGAAGCACCTGCTAAAATCGTTGCAGAACAAATAGTTGGACCAACATTGGGCCAGGAAGCTGTTCACGGTGGAATGATGGCATTTTTAATCGCATTTCTAGTCATTTTTGTGTTGATGTTAATATATTATAACACAGGTGGCATGGTAGCGAATATCGCACTCATACTAAACCTCCTATTCACGATAGGCGTACTAACCGCAATGGGCTTTACATTAACCGCTGCAGGTATTGCCGGATTGGTGCTCACGATCGGTATGGCAGTTGATACGAACGTAATTATTTTTGAACGTATCAAAGAAGAAATCAGTCGTGGAAAATCATATCAAAATGCTGTAGACGATGGATACAAACGCTCATTGGCTCCAGTCATTGATGCTCACGTCACATCTTTATTAACTGCTATTATTCTTGCATATTTTGGATTAGGTCCGGTACTTGGTTTTGCTACAACACAAATTATTGGTATCATCCTTTCTTTGTTTTGCGGAATTTTGGTTTCCCGCTTAATCACCGACTTTTATACAAACAAACAACGTCATTTCAACTATTTCACCGGTATATCGAAGCGTATTTTCAAAAACGCCAGCTACAAATTCATTGAGTACCGTAAAGTGGCTTATGTTATTTCTGCAATTGTATTACTTGCAGGTGTTGCCTCTTTCTTCCATGGTTTCCATGAAGGTGTAGAATTTAAAGGCGGCCGTAGTTATACCATTTCTTTCGACAAGAAAGTAAATGTGAATAACTCATTACGTGATGAATTGAAAAAATCACTCGATGGCGACAATGTTACCTTGAAGACGGTTGGTGAAGACGGCAAACATCTCAATATTACAACTTCTTTCATGAAAGGTGTGCAGGATGCAGACAGTGTTGTACAAACTCGTTTATACAACGGCTTGAAAAGTCAACTTCCTGCCAGCTCTACCTATGAATCATTTGTAAAAAACAATATTCAAAGTTCAACCACCATTCAGCCAAGTATTTCTGATGACTTGAAGCGTGGTGCAGTTAAAGCAACCATTTTTGCAATGCTGATCATCTTCATGTATATCTTCTTACGCTTCCGCGACTGGAGATATTCAGCCGGAACGATCTTAACATTGTTGCATGACGTATTGGTAACATTGGCTGTTTTCTCTTTCTTCAAAGATATCGTACCATTCCCATTGGAGATAGATCAGCATTTCATCGCCGCTATATTGACAGTAATCGGCTTCTCGATGAATGATACCGTAATCGTGTTTGACCGTATTCGTGAATACGTTCGTGATATGAAGGGAGAAGACAAAGGAACCATTATCAATAAAGCGATCAATGACACATTGAGTCGTACCATTATGACATCACTCACTGTATTCTTAACGATCCTGATTCTCTTTATCTTCGGTGGTGAAGTAACTCGTGGTTTCGCGTTTGCGATGTTGATTGGTGTTATCACCGGTACATACTCATCAATCTTCGTTGGAGCACCGGTACTGATTGATTTTGCCAAAGACAAGCCATTGGGCGCAGCAAGAGAGATCAAGAAAAAGAATGTAGCTCCAGAGCTGTAAAGAAGTTCAAAAAGGTTTAATAAACTTAAAAGGTTCAAGTGGTAATTACCCTTGAACCTTTTTTGTTTTCATCAAGATTGATATCCTAAGGGTTAAGTTGATACCGCCACTAGACGTAGATTATATGGAACAAGGAACACAAATAACTACTTGTTCAAATAATACTTCCTTTTTCCCTCCTCCATTTTTTCAATTGTATAACGCAACATGGTGCGTGGCATTGATGCAACATGTTGATCCAGAAATTTTTCGATAATGGCTGCATCTCGTTGCCAAACCTCACGCAGCATCCATCCTGTTGCTTTATGCATGAGATCATGATGGTGCGAAAGCATAAGCGGTGCCAAGTGGAGAATGTCTTTAAAATCATTATTACGGATAAAATGCAATGTGCTAACGATAGCAATGCGGTTATCCCAAAGCAAATCGGAAACGGCTAAATCATAGAGAATTTTCCTGTCCTTATCTTCCAGCCATTTACCCAAAATCAGATGAGCACTAGAGTCAACCAAGTCCCAGTTATTGATGCGATGGGTGTTTTTCAGATAAAGGTCAACCCAAATTTTTCCATTCCCTTTTTTTGAGTCTGATTTGAATTTGGAGACAAGTATGAATACACCTGACAAACGTTCCTCATGAAACTTTGAATGAAGTAAAGAAAGTATGGTATCTGCATCAGATACTTTAGCAAAATTTTTTGCAATCATTCGTTGTTGCGGAACAGAGACGCCGTGAAATAAATCACCGTCTCCATACTCGCCTTTTCCGGTTTTGAAAAAGCGTTGCATGGTGAAGGCACGTTCTTTACTTGATAAGCGGAGAAGTTCTTTATGGATTTTTTGGAAAGACATGCCTTATATCTTACACAGCAAAACTTGTCCCACATCCACAAGTATTGCTTGCATTGGGATTTTTGAATGTAAATCCACGAGAATTCAATCCACCTGCCCAGTCTATTTCCATACCCAATAAATACAATTCGTGCGATTTATTCATGATAAATGAAAAATCAGGCAGTTCGTACAATACATCTTTATCATTCTTCTGATCAAACTCCAATATATAAGTCATTCCGCTGCAACCCCCACCCTTTACACCCACACGCAAGAATGACCCTTCGGCACACTCGGGTGTCAATATCAATCTTTTAATTTCTTGCTTTGCTGATTCCGTAAAACTAACCGGAAGCGTTATTACTTGTTCCATAAAACAATTTTTACAAAGGTAAATCATCATACTTATTCAGCATTCATCTTCTTTACGCAAGTAGAAAAAACATGATTAATGTTGACTAAATTTGCAGAAATTATTAATTATGTCAGATTCGTTAGATCCGGTTCATTCAATCATTTTATTTGCCTCTGTTTTAGCTGCAGGCATAAGTATTTACCTAATCATAAAAATCAAAAAAATTCAAGAGGATATAGAAACGCTCCCACGCAGAAACGACGAGGGTATGAAATTAAAACTGCAGGCGCTGGAACGCTTAACACTTTTTACAGAGCGATGCAGACTATCTACTTTGGTATCCAGAATTGACAGTTCAAATGTCGCATCCTCAGATTATTACCTACAGCTTGTTGAAACCATTAAAACGGAATATGATTATAATCTGACCCAGCAAGTTTATGTGAGTCCGGAGATTTGGAATGCCATTACAAAACTCAAAGACCAAAACATTTATGTGATTCATCATATCACTGCCAACCTCCCTCCGCAAGCAACAGCATCCGATATGGGTAAAATGATCTTAGAATATTGCAATACGCCCAATGCAGACCTGAGTGTTGTTGTGCTGGATGCTTTGCAATATGAAACCAAACAATTGCTCAACTAACCATTGTTATGCCAGAAAATAAACTGCAAACCGATTCAGGAATTGAAATCAAATCTTGTTACACAAAACAAGACGCCAATAATCAGGATGAATCCTTACCGGGAGCATTCCCTTATACCCGTGGAGTACAATCCAACATGTACCGTGGAAAGCTCTGGACCATGCGTCAGTACGCAGGCTTTTCAACAGCAGAGGAAAGCAACAAACGCTATCATTATTTATTGAGCCAGGGTGTGAGCGGATTGAGCGTAGCATTTGACTTACCCACGCAAATAGGTTATGACAGTGACCATGACCTGGCAGATGGTGAAGTAGGAAAAGTGGGTGTAGCCATTGATTCATTACAGGATATGGAGAAATTGTTCGAAGGAATTGAGCTGGAGAAAGTATCTACTTCCATGACCATCAATGCTACCGGATTTATTTTACTTGCTTTGTATGTAGCACTTGCTAAAAAACAAGGTGCCGATTTATCTAAACTTTCCGGAACAATTCAGAATGATATTTTAAAAGAATATGCGGCACGTGGCACCTATATTTATCCGCCACAACCATCGATGCGCATCATCACGGATATCTTTGCCTGGTGCAGCGAACATCTCCCCAAATGGAATACCATTTCAATATCAGGATATCACATTCGGGAAGCAGGAAGCACCGCTGTGCAGGAAATTGCCTTTACACTAAGTAATGGTAAGGCCTACGTAAAAGCAGCCAAAGAAAAAGGACTTGACATCAATGTATTTGGCAAACGTCTTTCTTTCTTTTTCAATGCACATAACAACTTGTTTGAAGAAGTTGCTAAGTTCAGGGCTGCTCGTCGCATTTGGGCCAACATGATGAAAGAGATGGGCGCTACCGATGAGAAAGCGATGATGCTTCGATTTCACACACAAACAGGCGGCAGCACACTTACCGCACAGCAACCACTGAATAACATTAGCAGGGTAACCATACAAACTCTGGCCGCAGTAATGGGTGGCACACAATCATTGCATACCAATGGTTTTGATGAAGCATTGAGTTTGCCTACGGAAAACGCTGCACGCATTGCCCTTCGAACACAACAAATCGTTGCATTTGAAAGTGGTGCTGCCGATACAGCCGATCCATTGGCAGGAAGTTATTATGTGGAGTCGCTTACTAATGAAATTGAAGCTAAAGCACTTGAATTGATACAGCATATAGATAAAATGGGTGGTAGTGTAAAAGCTATTGAAAATGGATTCATGCAGGATGAAATTTCACGAAGCGCTTATGAATACCAGCGAAACATTGAGAAAGGAAATAAAATCATCGTTGGTGTAAATCAATTTACTGTAAATGAAGAAGACAAAGTGCCATCATTAAAAATTGACGACAGTATTCGTCTGGCACAAAAAGAGAGACTTGCTCAATTACGCGGATCGCGTAATAATGAAAAAGTAAATGATTGTTTGCATCAAATAAAACAGGCAGCCAAGACAAATGAAAATCTCATGCCGCTGGTTATCGACGCCGTTGAAAACTATTGTACACTCGGTGAAATATCTGATGTATTGAGAGGAGTGTTTGGGGAATACAAATAGTGAATGTTACATAACTTAAATCAATCTTATTATCATCCAACATAATCAAATGATAAGAAATAAATTACCCATTTACCTGTTGATGCTGATATGCATAAACTCAAACGCACAAAATTCTACGGAAATACCGGTACCCAAAAATCTTACAGCAGAATCAATACCCTCTATTCCCCTATCCTTGGTTCAGGAATTAAAAACGTACAGTGAAGCTAGATCTGCTTCTCTACTGTCGTTGAATCCAGTAAATTACACTATGCTTATTTCTACCCGTTTTGGCAATACCAATCAGGTGCATGAAGTAAAACAAGCTATGGGTTCCAGAAAGCAAATAACTTTTTTTGAAGAAGCAGTCAGAGATGCCAATTACGAACCGGTTAAAGGAAATTACTTTCTATTTACAAAAGATATTGGCGGAAATGAATTTTCCCAAATTTATCGCTACGATTTAAGCACTCATAAATCTACACTTCTTACAGAAGGTGGCAGGTCTCAAAATGGAAATATCCGCTGGAGTAAATCGGGAAAAGAAATTTTATATACGGCTACCTCGGGCAATAGTGCTAACAGAAATGTGTATCGAATGAATCCGCTGGATGCATCCAGTTCCAAAAAAGTGATGGAGAATGAAGGCGGCGGATGGAGTGTGGCCGATTGGAACGAGAAAGATGAAACAATCCTGATGGGGCAAAGTACTTCGGTAAATGAAACTGCGATATGGATTGGTGATTTGAAAGATGGATCTAAAAATAAAATTCTGCCTGCAAATAACGAAAAAGCGGTTTTCAATGGCGTTGCTTTCAATCAAAAAGAACAATCCATTTATCTGATCACCAATTTAAACAGCGAATATCTTTACCCTGCATCCTATAATTTAAAAACAAAGAAATTCACTCGTATTGGCACAAGTGTAAACTGGGACATCAGTTCATTTGAAATCAATGATGATCAAAACAAAGCCGCATTGGTTTATAATGAAGCCGGCATTTCCAAATTATACATCAGCGATTTGAAATCATCTGCTCAACCGATTGCTGCCATACCAACAGGAATTATCGGTCGTGTATTATGGCGTAAAAATAATACTGAACTTGCCATGACACTGGGCACTTCTCAATCAGGAAATGATGTTTTTGTTTTGAATGTGCTCAATAACAAACTGAGCAGATGGACAGAGAGTGAATTAGGTGATATGGATCTATCCGGCTTAACTGCCCCCAAATTAATAAACTGGAAGAGTTTCGACAATTTAAACATCACCGGATTCATCTACAAAGCCAATCAGAAATTTACAGGCAAACGTCCTGTTATCATCAATATTCATGGTGGTCCGGAGGGACAATCTTTGCCCGTGTTCATTGGTAGAAACAATTATTACCTTAATGAATTGGGAGTCACGATGATATTCCCCAATGTTCGTGGCAGCGTGGGTTATGGAAAAACATTTACAGATCTTGACAATGGGTTGTTGAGAAAAAACAGCGTAAAAGATATCGGGGCATTGATTGATTGGATAAAATCACAACCCGATTTGGACGCAAATCGAATCATGATTACCGGCGGAAGTTATGGTGGCTATATGACACTCGCCTGTGCGGTAGACTACAGCGACAGAATCCGCTGTGCGCTTGACGTGGTTGGCATCAGTAATTTCAAAACGTTCTTACAAAATACGGAAACTTATCGCCGCGATTTAAGAAGAGTAGAATATGGAGATGAACGCGACAGTACCATTGCTAGATTTTTTGACGAGATATCTCCCACACAACATGTAGACAAAATAACTGTACCTATGTTTATTGTTCAGGGTAAAAATGATCCTCGTGTTCCTTATACGGAATCAAGACAAATGGTAGATAAGATTCGGGAGAATGGAAAAAGCCCTGTATGGTTTTTGATGGCGGATGATGAAGGACATGGCTTTGCCAAAAAGAACAATCAGGATTTTCAGTTTTATGCAACCGTGTTGTTTGTGAAGAAGTATTTGCTCGACTAATGTGCAAAATCATTTTCGTAGTCTCCTTTAATTCTCTCTATTGATGGATTAAAATATCCAAACTTTAATTTCGGAAACTCTTCGCGTATCAGCTCCATCATTTGCTTGACACCCATACATTCACCGGTATCGGTAACTCCCATTTTTTCGAGATACCAATCTGGATCAATATTAAAATTACGCCATTGAATCATGGATAAGTCCGTATCACGAATCAGTTTACGCAATGCCTCATATTCCTCCACACTATCCGTCATACCGGGAAATACAAAATAATTGACACTGGCCCAACCGCCGTTTGAACGAACCACTTTGATACTTTCCACGATATCTTCGAAAGTATAATTATTGGGTTTATAATAAGCCGTGTAAATATTTTTACGCGCCGAATTGGTACTGACACGAATACTGTCCAAGCCGACTTTCACCAATTCGCGAACCGCATCGGGCTTGCTGCCATTGGTATTGATATTGATACTTCCTTTTGGAGTATGCTTTCTTATTTGAATAATGGATTCTCTGATTGTCTCCCACATGAGCAATGGCTCACCCTCACAACCCTGACCAAAGCTCACAATGGGAAAAGGTGCCGTTTCCAAATGAGGAACCGTAAACTCAACAATCTCTTCGGCAAGTGGTTTGAAAGTCAAACGATCCTGTGTACTCACAATCGTCTCATCCTGTGGTTGAAAAGAGATACATCCAATGCAATTGGCATTGCATGCGGGAGATACAGGTACAGGACACTCCCATCGGCCCATGGCAAAATTTCTGGCGGCGGGACAATTGTAAGTCATGCAACAGTTATCCATGAGGTGTTTCACCAAACGGTTATCCTTATACGAAGCAATCAGATGATTGTATCCGTTTTTAATTTTATCATCATCATATCCTACACACTCCTGTCGAATATCACGTTCAATACGAACAGCAGGAACCCAAATCTTGTCATTTTGCCAGCCTGCTGCGGTGTAGCAAAACAAGGGCAATGTTGGAGCATCAGGCAAAGTTTCATAAGCTGCCATAAACAATCCGGTATGAGCAGGAGGAATAAAAGCCGCTACAGCCCACCCTTTTTCACAAAGACGCATCTCTCCTGTTTGTACATCAATGCCAATACCTCTTCTACCCGGTAATTCGTATAATTGACCACCCTCGGGCAATTCAATAAAATCTGCCGATGGAATGGGATATGCATCCCAACCCGCACGACCTGTTACATATAAGGAGGTATCTTCAAAAATATTTCCGTTTCCGTCTGAATAAAGAATGAAGGGAGATTTTTTTAGTGGCATATGATTAATTCAAAATTGTAAAGTAAAAATTCAAAAGTCGTAATTCAAAAATTCGACTCGTATGCTCTGGGCCGTCCCGACACATCGTGGGTCAAAATTAAAAACCTCTGCTGTAAATTAAACCCTCTGCTGTAAATGGCTTCCAACAAAAACGTTGAAACCATCCTCATTCAAAACAGGATTCTCCGATTCATTGATGGTAAACTGCATGAGTTTGTTGTTTTTTAGATCAATCGTAAGTACCAAGTCTTTGATCATACAGTTAGAAACTTCGGTCCAGGGTAATTTTTTTTGATAAAATAAAGATGGATAAAAAATCCCTTCCTCCTGAAATTCTACTTTAAAATCCTGCATAGACTTTCCTCCCATAACTGCAAGTGTAAACATCAATATGGCCACCCCAACGTAATCAATCATCCACCAACCAACAGAACAAAGAATAATACTTGATAAGACTCCATATATCGCGCCTTGTCTATTTTTTTTGAATAATAGAAAAGTAGTTAACCCGCCCACTACAAAAGAGGAAAAAATCAACGCTACATCTTGCACTTTTTCATCTGCCCCTGATCTAAAAGACAATAAATCAAACATAATGATGTTTAGGATAGCCAATAGAACAGCCATCCAACGATAGGTGTTTTTTTTAGAGTTAGGAAGGATGATTGTTATACTCTTCAATTTATATGATTTTTAATCTAGCGATAGCGTCTACTCATATCATGAAATCAGTTGAATACTGAAGGTTCAAAGTTATAGTTCTAAAAAAAAATAAATACATTGAACGATAAACTTTGAACTTTAAACTGACTTTATTGTGTTATTCGCTATCAACAAATTGCACATCTTATACAAAACCCTTGCCCCTACATTTTCATCCCACTCATTCTGACTCACTCCTACTTCATTTAAATCAAAACCGACTATCTTTTTACCCGACTGATGTAACTTTTGAAACAGATAAAATATCTGCTCTGTTTCAAATCCACCCTGAACGGGTGTTCCGGTATGCGGACATAATTTTGGATCGAGTCCGTCTATGTCAAAGCTGATGAACACATGTTCTGGCAAATGAGCGATAATTTCATCTACGATCGACTTCCATGTAGCACCTTCATAGATAAGATGTTTAATGTCTCTATCAAAATAGGTTACGACACGAGTATTGCTGTTATCTATATAATTCTTTTCTTCTTCACAATAATCGCGGATACCCACTTGTACAAGTTTTTTGAGCGCAGATATTTGCTCAACAGCATTATACATGACAGATGCATGCGAGTAATTAAATCCCTCAAATGCATTTCTTAAATCGCAATGAGCATCTATTTGAAGAATACCAAACTCGGGATATTTTTCGGCGATAGCTTTAAAATAGCCGAGTGGTGTGCTATGATCACCGCCCAACAATGCCACCAACTTTCCTTGCTTCAACAAATCGCGTGTTTGTTCGTATACCCAATTATTCAAAAATTCACTGCCGGCATTGATTTCTTTAAGCGTTTTGGTCATGAATTTATTGCTGGACACAACTTCTCCCTGAGCGATGAAATTGATAAACAACTCAGCTTCTTTGCGTAAGTAATCACTCTTCATCAAAACTTTCTTATCGGGCTTGCGCATGAAAATACCCTGTTTCCACGCATCCGGATATTCCGGATCAAAAAGATCCACCTGCAAACTGGCAGTAAATATGTGGTCTGGGGCACGGGCTGTTCCGGCATTATAGCTCACCGTAACCTCCCAGGGAATAGGCAAAATGACCAAACGGGCATCTTCCTCTTGAAAAGGCAGTCCGAAAATATTATTATTGGGATTCCCTACCGAATTGGGGTCAAATGTAGATAGATCGGTCATATTACTATTTTTTTAGCGTTGCAAAGATACAGTCCCTTTTCTTTGTTATGCAAAAAAATAGCTGAATGAGGAATACAATCAATAATGGGTTAACTTTGCACTCAAATATTTTTAATGAAAAGAACCCAAATTGTCATTCTCATTGGAATTGCCGCATTAATAGTTGGTTTATTGGTTTTTTCGGTAGATTTTTCCACTTATGATACGATTGACTCTGCGAAAGGCAAGCCAGGTAAATTCGTGCATTTAATAGCCAAAATGGATAAAGGCCAACCAATCAGTTATGACCCTATTCAAAATCCCAATTATTTGGAATTTTTTGCAACAGATAGTTTAGGTGGTCACACGAAAGTGGTTTATCACAATTCAAAACCAACCGATCTTGAAAAAGCCGAGAGAATTGTATTAAAGGGCTCCATGCAAAAAGATCATTTTGAATGCAAAGAGATTTTGCTCAAATGCCCAAGTAAATATAAAGACGATAAAAATAAATTAACGAAGGAAGTACAAGAACAAACTGCCTCCTAATCTCTAAATACATTCATGACACCTTTTGAAGGAGAACATCTTTTACCCGGACAAATAGGTCAATTTTTAGTGATAACCGCGTGGATATGCGGCATTCTTGGCACTATCTCTTTTTTCAAATCTGCATCACAAAAAGAAGGCATCGATCAAACCGATTGGTTTAATTATGGCCGTTTGATGTTTGCCATACAAACCATTTCTATTCTCGGAATATTTACGATCATCTTTTACATTTGTTCCAACCACTATTATGAATACATGTATGCCTACAAGCATGCATCTAAAGAGCTCGAGTATAAATATTTGCTGGCTTGTATTTGGGAAGGACAAGAAGGAAGCTTTTTACTATGGACCATCTGGCATGCTGTATTGGGCTGGATGATATTATGGAAATCCCGCTCCGAATGGAAATTTCCGGTCATGGGTATCATCAGTTTAGCACAGTTCTTTTTGCTGTTCATGATTTTAGGAATTTATGTAGGTGAAATAAGATTGGGGAACAGTCCATTTGTACTTACACGCAATGAAATTCCGGCACCTATTTTTTCACAGCCCAACTATCTTACCTTCCTTAAAGACGGGATGGGTTTAAATGTATTATTACGCAATTATTGGATGGTGATTCATCCACCTATTTTGTTTTTGGGATTTGCCTCTACCATTGTACCATTCGCCATAGCAGTTTCAGCTTTAATCAAACGTAAATTCGCCGAATACCTCCCCGCTGCCCTACCCTGGGCTTTATTTGGAACTGCCGTTTTGGGAGTAGGTATCATGATGGGCGGAAAATGGGCTTATGAATCACTTAGTTTTGGAGGATACTGGGCCTGGGATCCGGTGGAAAATGCTTCTCTTGTTCCATGGCTTATTTTGGTTGCCGGCTTGCATACACTTCTCATCTTCAAGGCTACCGGAAGATCTTTACAAACGACCATACTTTTTTTCATACTTTCATTTTGCTTCGTTCTCTACTCTACTTTTTTAACACGCACCGGCATATTAGGCGACACATCTGTTCATGCATTCACAGAAGCCGGCAAAGCCATCAATATCATGATTGGCATTTTTGTACTTAGTTTTTTTATTCCTTCCATCGCACTGTTTTTTCTTCGATATAAAAAAATACCGGTTATCCTGCAAGAAGAGGCAATTTCATCTCGTGAATTCTGGATGTTCATAGGATCTTTGCTTTTATTTCTTTCATCCATTTTTATCATACTCATCACTTCCATCCCTGTTTATGCAAAAACACCTCTGCTGAGTTCATTGATTTTAAAAATTCATGGCGGGCCATTGGCCATGCCGGAAGATGCAGAATTTTTGTACAATAAAGTAATGATACTGGCTTCCATCATCATTACTTCCATAACAGCAGTAGCCCAATATTTAAAATATAAGGAAACGAAGCATGTATGGGTAAAGCAAAAATTAATTTATCCAACTTTCATTGCACTGCTTATAACCATACTGATCGCTTTCGTATATCCGTTTACGTTTGTAAAACATGGTACCGGATTTTTAGCCGCAATCTACCTCGCATTTTTTGCAGCAGTTTATTCTGCCATTTCAAATGGCATGTTTATTTCACTGTCTTTAAAAAACAACTGGAAAAAAGCAGGCGGCTCACTATCGCATGTCGGATTTGCACTGATGATTGCAGGAATGATCATTTCATCGGCAAATAAAAAGGTTTTAAGTGATGCCAATGCCAATGGAATCATTCTCCCAGCATCACAGGATCCGATGACCAAAAAAACAGACAATCCATCAGATAATCTAACCCTCATCCGTAATGTGCCGGTTAAGCTGGGGAATTATATTGCTACCTATATTCATGATTCTGCAGGAATGGAAAAAGGACGTAAATTCTATACGATCGTTTTTGAGTCAAAAGACAGCATAACAAATAAAGCATCCTTCACTTTACAGCCGGACGTTTATGTGATGAAGGACAACAACATGAGCAGCAATCCGGATACGAAAATATACCTCACCAAAGATATTTTCACTTACCTGTCATTCGTATCAAATCCTGAACAAAAAGAAGATACCGCTCAATTTAGAGAACGAGTCACACAAAAAGGTGATACACTTTATTACAAGAATGGATTCATTCATGTAGACAGCATCATACAAGTCAAACAATCTGATCCTCCGAGAATCATCCTGGATAAGAATGATGTGGCACTAAGGGCATATTTTACGCTAACCGACAGACAAGGTTTACATTATAAGTCCAACGCTGCAATAAAGGCAAATGATCAAGGTGTAAAATACATCGATGATACAGTGTATGCGCAAAATCTATTCATACGATTTGCCGGGGTAGCTGACAGTGGTAAAGTAAGGATCAGTATCAAGGAAACCGACAAGCCCATTGATTTTATTACGATCAAATGCTACGAATTCCCATACATCAGTCTGGTATGGCTGGGACTGATCATCATGGCAATAGGCATATTCATGAGTCTATCAGAAAGACTCAAACTTTCCAATTTGGCACGTAGTGTGATATTGATATTGATTCTGATTGGACTCACCTATATGTTCTTGCTTCCTCATTGATTTTGGCTTTAACATTTCTATTGGAAACCTTTTTAATTTCCTTGTATTAAAAACGTAAAATTCATTAAATTTACGTTATGAAGATACCATACCACAACGCCAAGTATCTCATGTTTGCCTTGATATTTTTATTGGCACAAAAAATTGCAGCTGCTCAAACTATATTAAAAGACACCCTACGTTCGGAAGCTATCGTGTATCAGGGCGACACTATTCCATATGCAGTTCTATCGTATGTGTATGTGCAGTGTACACTAACAGATAAACAAAAAGCAGCATGGGCTCAATATAACCGTTTACGCAATGCAGTTTATGTGACCTACCCCTACGCCCGTAAAGCCGGAGTTGTAATGAATGATATTAATGCCAAACTCGAATTGATCTCTGTAAAAAAACAAAGAAAATCTTACATACATTCTCGTGAAAAAGAACTGAGAAAAGAATTTACCACACCGTTAACCAATCTTTCGGTTTATCAGGGAAAAGTTTTAATGAAGCTGATCAACAGAGAAACAGGAAACAGCTGCTATGAGATTGTAAGAGAATACAAGGGCGGATTGACAGCAGGATTATACCAAACAGTGGCATTTTTCTTCAATACCAGTTTAAAACAACCATACAATCCACAGGAAGATGACAAACTGATTGAGCGATTTGTAAAAGAGGTTCAAAGATTATATGGCTTCGATGAAATTGCCAAAGGCCGCGCATCCTGATACAAGTTTTTCTTAAATTATTACACATTCGTTCCACAGGGCATTTTTAGGCTGATTTATACCTTATATTGCAGTGTAAATTGTCTTATACCTGCATGAAACTCGACATACTTGCTTTTGGTGCACACCCCGATGATGTGGAACTGAGTTGCTCAGGATTATTGCTTGTGGAAAAATCACGCGGACAAAAAATCGGAATCGTTGATTTAACGGAGGGTGAAATGGGATCCAGGGGAGATGCTCAAACCCGCTACAAAGAATCAGCATTAGCATCATCTATATTAGGCATAGATGTTCGCATCAATTTGCAAATGCCGGACTGCTTTTTTGAAAACAACCAAGAAAACAAATTAAAGGTTATTTGCGCGTTGCGAAGCTACAGACCCGATATTGTACTCTGTAATGCCCCATCCGACAGGCATCCCGATCATGGACGTGGTGCACAACTGGTTTCTGATGCATGTTTTTTATCCGGACTCGTTAAAATTGAAACAACTGATGAACATGGCACCCAAGAACCATGGAGGCCTTCACATGTTTTTCATTATATCCAGGACAGGGCATTAGAGCCGGATTTTATTATCGATATCTCCTCGCATATTGAAACAAAGCTAGAGTCTATCAAAGCATACAAAACACAATTTCATAACCCCAATTTGGCCGGCCCCGAAACCTATATTTCCAAACCCGAATTCATTGATCAATTATTACAAACAAACAAACTGCTGGGTAAACGCATAGGCACCTCATATGGCGAAGGATATATTAGCACAAAAAAAATCGGACTACATACACTGCAGGACATTATAAAAATTACCACATAGCCCATTAAATAAAAAAATGCAAACACCTAAATTCAGAAATACTCATAAAACTAAATTTCATCAGGAATTAAAAAATCGTGTTGATCAATATTTCAAGGATAGAAAAATTGAGCCCACCGGCAACTTCTCCCTATATTTTAAAGCAGGTTTATTATGGAGCCTCTACGTAGCTCTATATGTACACCTTGTTTTCTTCACCCCACCCACCTGGATGGCTATTTTGGAATGCGTCATCATGGGAGGCGTAACTGCTTCCATTGGATTCAATGTCATGCACGACGGAGGCCACGGCAGTTTCAGCAACAGTAAACTATGGAACTACATAGCCGCATACTCCGTAAACGGACTTGGTGCCAGTATGACGATGTGGATGAACAAGCACAACATTATACATCATACCTATACCAATATAGAGGGCGTAGATGATGATATTGAGATCAAGCCGTTTTTACGCATGGCCCCAAACCAAAAGAAATATGCCATCCATAAGTTCCAGCATATTTATTTCTGGGTATTGTATGCCTTACTGTTGTTTTTTTGGGTATTTGCCATGGACTTCCAAAAATACTTTACTAAAAAGGTTGGAAACATTCCATTGAAGAAGATGAGCTGGTTCGATCATCTCGGATTTTGGCTGGCAAAAGCAATTTACATTATACTGATGGTCGCATTGCCAATCTGGACATTAGGCTGGGCCAAATGGCTGATTGGGCTTTGTGTTCTTTATAGTTTTGCCGGATTGGTATTGAGTATTGTTTTTCAATTAGCACATACCGTTGAACATACATCTTTTCCTGTTCCAAATGATGAAAATGATATTGAAAGCGAGTGGGCCATTCATCAAATTCAGACAACGGCGAATTTTGCCACAAAAAACAAACTGGTATCATGGCTGGTTGGCGGACTTAATTTTCAAATAGAGCATCATTTGTTTCCAAAAATATCTCATGTGCACTACCCCGCTATCAGTAAAATAATCAAAAAAACATGCGAAGAATTTAATGTGCAATACATAGAATATAAACGTACACGTGATGCAATTGTCTCTCACATCCGTCATTTGAAAAACATGGGAAATGCTCCTCAAATTTCCTCACTTGCATAATTCATGTTGATCTTGAACAAACGAATAATTCTAGGGATGATTCAATCCTCTATACTTCCATTCGTTTTTGCCCAATCAGACACCAATCAATTCGTTAAGAAACCAATTTTTTCAAAGGCAGAAATCATCAGTTATTCCGGGATGCTAACCTATGGCGCCTTAACCATACGTTCCCCGTTTTTTCATTCAATCGATGAAAAAGCACATAACCTGATAGCCCCATCAGATAAATCTCGTCACCTCTCTTACGACAATTATTTGCAGTTTAGTCCGGCTTTGATAACGATTGGCCTTGAAAGTGCCGGAATACAAGGAAAACATAAAGCATTGCATACCATTGCGTTATATGGCATGAGTAATATTTTATTAAATACGGTAGTTGCTGGCACAAAAGAGATCACGCACAAAAAAAGGCCCAATGGTTTAGACTATCTATCCTTCCCATCGGGTCATACAGCCGAAGCTTTTGCTTCGGCAGAGCTCATGCGTTTAGAATATAAGGATCGTTCGCCATGGTTTGGGATTGCCGGGTATACTATGGCAGTTGCCACTGGTTATTTAAGAATGTATAATAACAGGCATTGGTTTGGAGATGTGCTGGCAGGAGCGGCTATTGGGATCATGAGTACCCGATTGAGTTATTGGGCATTTGATCGTGTTGTTGGAAAAATGACCAAGGGAAAAAAAATCACCAGGAATAGCGTGGACCTTTTGGACAGAGCACACCTTGCAGATTTTTATCTTCATGCTGCAGTTGCAGATTCAAAAAGGAATTAAAAGAGAAAGAAACCTCAAAGCCACCCCTGTATTGAGTATATGTTTTTAGTGGCGATATGTTGGCATCATAACTGAATCCAATCGTGTACTTTTTTAATTCCAGTCTGGCAATAGGAATTAACGCATCGGCCCATCTGTAGGCCATTCCAACGGAGAACCCGCTTTCATCGAGTGGCAAGTTATCTGAAGATCTGCTTTTGAAAATATGTTCAAACAAAAATCCTGCAAGTAGTTGACGATTGCCACCCTGAAATACGTAATCACCAAAAAATGCAAGGTTATCAAATTCTCCCACTTCATTGCTTGCTCCTACATTCAAAACATATCTTGGTTTGAGGTATACGCTATTGATATCAAGGAATGAAACTTTTGGTTTTAGTAAATGAAAGGCAGCCACTCCGGCATAAAATTGATTTCTGTCGACACCCGAACCGGTACGAAATGAGAGACCCGTAGATAAATCTCCATGCGTGATGGAAGACTGTCTTAAATAGGCTCTCGTTGGATTGGAGGGATTATACGCCCCATTTTGGAATTGCTCATCAAAGGTTAATGAGGTTGGATCATATTTACTCTGCACCAGTCCGCCCATAACAGCAAAAGACAAATAGGAAGAGGACTGCTCATCCACCATTTTATGAAAATTGAATACCGGAAGTACTTGAATTCTCCCAAGCTTGGAGTCACCTGCCACATCATTGGTAATTTGAACACCCATGGTCATGTTATCAAAAAATAAATCGCCCATTTTTTTCCTCCATTCAAAACTGAAAGCATCTGTTTGAAAAGGAACACCAAGTGTTTGCCATTGAGAGCGATGGGCCAGTTTCACACGAACATGCGAATTGTACAACCCTGCCATTGCCGGATTTCGTAAAAGCGGCATTTCATAAAACTGAGAAAAGGTGAAATCCTGGGCTACCGATTTAATTGAAAATAAACCGAGAATGCATAACCCAAAAAAAACTGAGGAGTTTTTTATCATTTTTGTTACCATTAATTTTTGAATATACATACTGATTTTAATCTATTTTTTATGTGGCCAACTTATGATTTACGACTTATGCCTAATGACTTACGACTACTACCTTATCAAAGTCACATTTCCTTTATACGTGTATGTAACATTGTTATCACAAATAACCTCGCAAGTGTACACAAATACGTCAGGTGGTGAAAGCTGACCGTTGATACGACCATCCCATCCAAAACTATAATTGTTGGGAGGGAAATTTGATCGATCATACACCAACTGACCCCAGCGATTGTACACCTTAAATGATTTTACTTCACTAATGCCGGAAGCCCTGACAGTGAATCGGTTATTGATATTATCAGTTGGGGTAAATGCATTGGGTATGAAAACCTGAGCGTTGCTGCACAATGTCCTGATGCATGTTTCTGCAGTGTCCTTGCATCCAAAAATATTGGTCACCACCAATCTGTAACAGATATCATTTGTTACTCTGGCAACTGGGTATGCACATCCGTCACAATTCAAATAACGCGAAGGTGTCCATTGATAATTGAAGCCCGGTCCATTTTGCGGAAAGGGATAAATGATGGTATAGTTTGTACCGGTAGGTAAAACCGTATCAGCCGGCAGGCTTACAATTGGATATTGACCAACCGGAATGATAATAGAATCTCTTTTAGGGAAGCAACCGTACTCACCTTTAGATTCAATGTGATAAATCGTATTGCCTGTAGGAAAGAACCAATTCGCACTGTCTGTTGATTGACCAGATGGAGACCAAGTCCATAAATAAGTATTTGCGCCAAATGCTTGTAGATAAATTGAGTCCCCGATACAAAGCGTGGCGGTATCAGGAGTTAGAGTTAAGGTGTAATCCTGAATGACGCGGATGTCTACAGAATCTTTACTCTTACATTGTGTATTCGGATCTGTTACAGTCAACACAAAGGTTTGTGTCGATGCAGGCGAAACATTGGTGATCGGACAAGTCGAACATTGAATGCCTGAGCTTGATGGACCCCAATTGTAGAGATAGAGGTTGGTATTTTGCACAGCCGACAACCGGATACTGTCTTGCCTACACATCACCGTATCATTCGGACTGGCAATACGCATATTAGGCAACGTATCAACCAATACAATGATGGTTGTATCATCCGAACAACCTGAAATCGTGGTAGCAACCAACTTGATGGTATGATTTCCTGGAACGTTGAACTGATAACTAAAAGGATTAGCCTGAGTAGGTGTAGCAACCATCAATACCCCATCGACATACCAGGCTGTATCATGGATAGCAGACAAGTTTGCCGGATTAACGATTACCGGAGTATAAGAGATTCGCTCTCCTAAACATACCCTGGTTGGACCTTGTATGGATACTTGGGGCTTGATGATGGATACGATTTGCGTATCGGATGCGTAGCAAGAAATCACAGGCGAAAGCTGATAGTTCGTCAGCGTATCTGTTAGAATAACCTGATAGTTGCCCGCTGTATCATATACATGGGATGGATTTGGCAACAACGAGGTGTCACTAATACCAGATAGTGGATCACCAAAGGTCCAGTGGAACGAAGTTGCTGTATCTGATGTATGAATGAAATGCACCGGATTACCATAGCAGCTATAATTGGTATCAATGGTGAAGGATGGTCTAGGGGTATGCAATACTCGAATCAGACTGGTATCGCTGGTGGTGTCTGTACAACCATTGCGCACACGAACCCAAATTGGATAGGTTCCTGAATCTGAAATCGTGTAATTAATTACGTTATTGCTGTTAAAAAACGTTGTTGATCCAACATGCCATTCAAACGAGGCATTTAGTGTGGAAGATACGTTGTTTATCACAACTCTTAATGGCGCACAACCTTGCTGGGTATTGTTTTGAATATACCAGTTGGGCCTGATGGTATCAGGGTCAATATGTATAGTGATTTGTGCCACGGATGAACCACACTGATTAATTGCGGTTAATGTAGCAACATAGTCGCGGGGTACTCCCGTATTGTATTGATGGAAAATCGGATCCAATGTGGGTGTATCAATTATTGGAGTATTATCACCAAAATTATAGTAGTATCTGGTTTGATAACCTCTTGATGTATTCGTAAACCTGATTCTATTATTGGAACAGGCATTGGTACTATCTGGCGCAAATCGGGCATCTGGCCTGCTCGATACCGTAATATTAATGGAAGTGTCTCTCGAAATACATTCATTATATGCTGTCAAAGTTACATGATAAACTATTGGATAGAAGTTTACTGTATCAGGCATAAATATATGGGAAATAGATGCAGTATCTCTCGTTGTAGTATCATGACCATCTCCGAAATCCCAATGATAGGTAAATGGAGTATCAACCAATGGATGAGCCGTATTAAACAAGGTGTTATTGACAAATTGAACCTCTCTTGGACCACAAGGTGAGTTTGCTGTAATCGGAATAGTATCAAAGTCTGGACGCGGGTCATTTTTAGTGAAGAACCAGTGTGCGAGTGTGTCATTCTTACAACCGAAACGACTGATAGTTACCAACTGAATTTGAACAGAGTCATCAGAATTCTGGAGTGTATAACCAGGTGGTGTAGGTATGCTGTAACCTTCACCCAGCGAATCTCTGATAAACTGATTTGCAGTTGTATCGAAATGAATTGCATACCAAAAATACAACGTATCTGCTGTTCCTGGAACAATGACATTAGGCGATGTGTTATGAATCACAGAAGAGTCAATAACAAAAGGCCAACAAGCAGTATCTTTTGTAAATGTGAAAGCAGCTCTTGCATCGGGGTTTACGATGATGGTGTCCTGAACAGCAGGACCGGCGCAACCATTTGCAGTGGTAACTACTTCATAGAATACAGTATCCTGCGCATCGGTAGCATTAAACAGCTGCATGGATGGCAAATTGCCGGTACCGGAGGTTTGAAATCCTGTAATCGTAGTTGCTCCTATTGTATTCCAGGCAAAGGATGAATCGTTTGTAAAGGATGTAAATGAAATGGCTTGCGAGTTTCCTTCATTACATAAAGAGTTGATGAGTGATGTATTGTTAATTATCGGTAACGGATTAACCGTAACGATGTAGTTGAAGGGGGCGCCTGAGCAGGAGGTTCCACCCGATATTGGAGCAACAGGCACAACAGCATATGTCACATTAAGAGGATTGTATGCCGTGTTTAACAGCGTTCCATAAATATGCGTTTGATTATCCTGAGCCTGACCTCCACTGGTTCCTGCAGTTAAGGTTGCGCCTGGACCCTGCGGCATCGAAGGAACATCCCATGAATAGGTAGTGCCGGAAGGAACAATTAATGGCGGCGTTGCAGTTGCATTGTTAACCGGTATGGTATCAAATGAAGATCCACTACATATTGTATCATACATCGTTGGGAAAACCGGAGCTGGATAGATTGTTATTGTATATGTAATTGTTCTTCCTACACAATTGCCTTGAACTCCTGATTTTGGAACGATGGTATACGTCAGTACCTGTGTCTGGTTTGTGTTGTTCGTCAATGTCTGATGAATTTCACTTTGCCCCACTCCACTATTACTTTGACCTGTCACATTGCCATTTGTGCTTACTACCCAAGTATATGTTGTGTTCTGTGGCACAATTACATTCGGCTGATTATTGACTGGATTAAAAATAAAATCGGATCCACTACAAAACTGTATAGCCTTATCAGGAATAACTGGAACTGGATCTACCGTAACATCAATATTAAATTGAGCACCTGCACATCCTCCAAAAGAAGGAGTAACTGTATAGATTATGTGCTGTACGACATTTGTATTGTTCGTCAACAGCTGACTAATCTGTGTTTGCGTATTGGTTTCATTTTGTTCCCCATCCACATCGGAGTTATTTTGAACTATCCATGTGTATGTGGTATTAGGTGGTACTATATACCCAGGAGGATTATTTGCAGGCGTGATGGTGAATGAGTTTCCACTACATATCTCAGAAACCTGATTAGGAATAGTTGGCGAAGGATTTACGGTTACTGTTAAATCAAATGATGATCCGACACAATCTCCAATACGCGGAGTAACATGATAAACAACAATTTGAACCGTGTTGGTATTATTAATCAACGTCTGAGTTAAATTGATCGTTGGCGTAATTTGATCAGTTTCATTTGACACATTCGGATTATCAACAACAGTCCATGTGTACGTTGTTCCAGATGGCAAAATAACGGATGGCGGATTATTGGTTAATGGTACACTGAATGCACTTCCACTACAAACAGAAATGGATTGATTCGGAATAACAGGTTTCGTATTCAATGTAACTGTCAAAGTAAAATCAGGTCCTGTACAATTCCATGGCGCTCCAGATTTTGGTGTAACAGTGTAAACAACCGTTTGATTGGTATTACTATTGTTGGTAAGTGTCTGGCTGATGGAAGACTGTGTTGTCGCTTGATTTGATTCTCCTGTAACAGAAGGATTATCCACGACAGTCCATATATACGAAGTGGCATTTGGCACAATCGTATTCGGTAAATTATTTACAGGACTTACATTAAATGCAATTTCACTACATGTTACCGTTGTTTGATCTGGAATGTATGGTGCCGGATTTACTTTCACGGTCAACGAGAAAGATGCACCTATACAGTCTCCAGATTTGGGCGTAATGGTATATATGACATCTTGAGGTTGATCTGAATTGTTGGTTAATGTTTGACTCAAATTGGATGTGTACGTTGTTTGATCGGACTCGCCGGTAACATTTGGATTATCCACAACTGTCCAACTATACGCTGTTCCAACAGGTAAAATCAATGTTGTTGGATTGTTTAGCAAGGGCAAAACAAAAGAGTTGCCACTACAGATTGTGAGTTGCTGATTCGTTGGAATCTTTGGTTTTGGATTTACAGTAACCGTAATTGTGAAGGACGACCCCACACAAGTCCCTGACTTCGGTGTAACCGTATAAACAACATCTTGAGGAACATTCGTATTGTTCGTCAGCGTCTGACTGATGGATGTCTGACCTGTTGACTGATCACTTTGACCTGTCACATTTGTATTGGATGACACCGTCCAGGTATAGGTTGTGCCAGATGGCACAATGGTTGCAGGTTGTGCATTTGCAGGAGAAACCGTAAACGCATCGCCACTGCATATTGTTGATGTCTGATTACCAATTTTTGGTTTCGGATTTACCGTAACCGTTACTGTAAAGGTCGCTCCTGTACATGATCCCGACTTTGGCGTTACTGTATACACAACCGTTTGAACTACGTTGGTATTATTCGTCAGTGCCTGACCAATTGAGGTTTGACCCGTTGACTGATCGCTTTGCCCCGTCACATTTGTATTGGATGACACCGTCCAGGTATAGGTTGTTCCCGATGGAAGCACCGTGCTTGGCGGATTGTTTGTCAATGAAACCGAAAAGGTTTCCCCACTGCATATCGTTGCCGTTTGATTCGGAATTATTGGGGCTGGCGTAAGTGTAACTGTCATTGTAAATGGATCCGCTGCACAAGAAGTACCCAATCCGGGAGTGACTGTATAAATTATTGTCTGATCAGCATTCGTCGTGTTTGTAAGGGTTTGTGTAACGGAAGAAACCGGTGTTGCCTGCGCCGCCTCCCCTGTCACATTCGCATTGTCCGCATAGGTCCACGTGTACGTTGTTCCCGTTGGGATGATAGTGGTTGGCGGATTGTTTGTTACCGGCAATGTAAACGCAACGCCACTGCAGGATGACAATGTCTGATTCGGTATTACCGGTTTTGTTTGCAACGTCACGGTCAATTGGAATGAGCTTCCTGTACATGTTCCTGTTGCCCCTGATTTTGGTGTTACCGTGTATGTAACCGACTGATCATTGCTGGAGATATTCGTAAGTGTCTGCGCAAATGGCGATACGCCCGGTGATGCCTGATTCGTCTCCCCTGTCACACTGGTATTATCCGCATAGGTCCACGTATAAGTCGTATTCGCAGGAACTACAGTCGCATTTGTCGGAACACCGTTCGTTGGTGCAAATGTCAACGACGATCCTGAGCACGCCGATGTTGTCTGCGCCGGTATGATCGGAGCCGGATTTACCGTGATCGTAACCGTAAACGTAGCTCCCGTACACGACCCAGACTTCGGCGTGACCGTATACACCACATCCTGAGGAGTCACTGTAAGATTCGTAAGTGTCTGACTGATTGATGACTGACCCGTCGACTGATCACTCTGACCTGATACATTCGCATTCGAAGCTACTGTCCATGTGTACAATGTATTGGATGGAACGATTGTTGTTGGCTGACCATTGAGCGGAGCAACTGTAAAAGCCGTGCCTCCGCAGATTGTCGCTGTCTGATTGCCAATCTTTGGTTTCGGATTAACGGTGACTGTTATCGTAAAGGTCGCACCTGTACAGGTTCCCGATTTTGGAGTAACTGTATACACCACATTTTGAGGATCATTCGTATTATTCGTCAGCGTCTGACTGATGGACGCCTGACCCGTTGCCTGATCACTTTGACCCGTCACATTTGCATTTGCCGCCACAGTCCAGGTATACGTTGTTCCCGATGGCACAATGGTTGTTGGTTGAGCATTTGCCGGAGAAACTGTAAACGCATCGCCACTGCATATTGTAGCAGTCTGATTCTCAATTTTCGGTTTCGGATTTACCGTAACCGTTACTGTAAAGGTCGCTCCTGTACATGATCCCG
>CAZXSR010000002.1:0-12494 GCA_964643315.1 uncultured Ferruginibacter sp. | reverse complement strand
GCGGATTGTTTGTCAATGAAACCGAAAAGGTTTCCCCACTGCATATCGTTGCCGTCTGATTCGGTATAGTCGGTTTGGCCCCCACAGTAAGTGTCAAATTAAAAGGAGAACCTGTACAAGTTCCTGAAGAAGGCGTTACCGAATAAATCACATTCTGAGACGCGCTAGTAGAAATAGATAATGTTTGACTGATGGCAGATTGAGGCGTGTTCTGATTCGATTCTCCTGTCACATCTGGATTATCTGTGTATGTCCACGCATAAAGAGTACCTGATGGAACAACACTTGGTGTTGAACCAACAGCTGGAGAAAAAGTAAGCAATTCACCACTACAAACAGATGCCGTTTGCGGTTGAATAGCTGGCTTTGGATTCACGGTTACCGACACGGCAAAAGTAGAGCCCGCACAATTTCCAGTCAAGCCTGAAATAGGGGTAACCGTATACGTGACTGTTTGTACTGTATTGGTCGTATTTATTAGCGTCTGACCGATGGATGTCTGTGCAGTGTTCTGACTTGACTCACCCGTGACATTTGGATTATCTACAACGGTCCAGGTATAGGTCGTATTTGCAGGAACAATAGTATTTGCATCTGGTAGCCCGTTTGAAGGCGAAATTGTAAAGCTGGCACCACTGCAAATAGAAGCTGTTTGATTTGGAATGGCAGGTTTGGGATAAACATGAATAATGAGAGGGAATCCGCTTCCACCACAAGAACCGGAAGAAGGCACAACATTATAAGTCACATCACTAATAACGGCACCTGTATTTGTCAAAGTTTGTGTAATGGTTGAAACACCGGTTGATTGTGCAGTAGCACCTGTGACAGTACCAGAAGGGCTAATGGTTGGCAATGCCCATGTGTACAACGTTCCAGTAGGTGTATTTCTAGGAGTGACCGTAACAGGCTGACCGCTGCAAGTAAACGTATCGATTGCACTCAATCCTGGTTGAGGATTAATTGTAACAGTAACTGTAAATGTGTTACCCACACAAGAGCCGTCTGATACTGCACCCGTTGGCGTGACAGTATAAGTAAGTGTTTGCGGGCTGGTGGAGTTATTGGTTAGTGTCTGAGCAATGCTGGTCTGATTTGACTGATTACTCTGTCCTGATACATTTGAATTTGATGATACTGTCCAACTGAAAGTTGTTCCAACAGGCACAATATCGGTAGCAGGTGTACCATTTACAGGTGTTGCGGTAAATAACTGACCGCTACAGATTGTTACTGCACTGTTTCCAATAGAGGGCTTTGGATTGAGCTTGATAGTGATAGTAAATGTGGCGCCTGTACATGTTGAAGCTACCGGTGTTACGGTATAAACTACAGTTTGTACAACGTTGGATGTATTAGTAAGTGTTTGACTGATGGATAATTGAGATGTTGTTGAAGGTAACTCTCCGTTTACATTTGGATTATTTGTAACAGTCCATGTATAAACGGTTAAACCTGGGACTATTTGATTGGGTAAATTTGTTGCAGGCGCTACATTGAATGTACCAGAACCGCAAAAAGTAATGGTAGTATCATTAATTTTAGGTTTTGGATTTACAGTTACAACAGCGGTAAAATCCGAACCAACACAAGAACCTGTCGTGCCGGATGTTGGCGTAACTGTATAGTTTACAGTTGTTGCTGTGGGGGAGATATTCGTAAGCGTCTGTTCAATATTAGTTTGTGGCGTTGATTGGTTTGACTCACCTGTAATACTTGCATTATCAACAACAGTCCAGGTATATGTAGTTCCGCTTGGCACTATGGTACTTGGTGGATTGTTAGTCGGAGAAATCGTAAAAGCGGCTCCACTGCAAATTGTTGAGGTCTGCGAAGGTATAAGAGGTTTAGGATTTACAGTTACAATAACGGTGAATGTTGGGCCAGTACAACTTCCAGTTGTACCTGATCTTGGTGTAACCGTATAAGTTACTGTTTCAGCTGTATTGATAGTATTTACAAGCTGCTGACTGATGGATGTCTGAGCAGAAGTCTGACTTGCTTCACCTGTAATATTTGGATTATTTACAACAGTCCAAGTATAAGTTGTACCTGTAGGGACAATCGTAGTAGCATCCGGCACTCCATTTGCAGGCGATATTGTAAAGCTGGCACCACTGCAAATAGTTGCTGTTTGGTTTGGAATTACCGGCTTTGCATTTAATGTAACAGTTAGTGTAAATGATGCCCCCTGACAACTGTCTAATTTTGGCGTCACTGTATATACAACCGTTTGGGCAGTGTTGGTATTATTGACAAGGGGTTGACTTATAGAAGTCTGGGGAGTGGTTTGATTGGACTCCCCACTCACATTGGGATTATCTACAACTGTCCATGTATACAATGTATTAGCCGGCACAATGGTTGTAGGTAAGGCATTAATAGGAATAAAGTCGAATGCCGTATTGTCGCAAACAGTCGTTGTTTGATTTGGAATTTGTGGCCTGGGTTTGACGGTAACTGTCAATGTAAAAGAAGATCCGTTACATTGTCCGGAGACCGGTGTAACAGTGTATGTGACTACCCGATTTTCATTCGTTGTATTGGTTAATGTTTGAGAGATGGAAACTTGTGGAGTAGCCTGGCTAGACTCTCCTGAAATATCATTATTTGCTGCTACAACCCAGGTATACAATGTTCCCGCCGGTATGACATTACCTCCTCCATTGGCAGGTGTGATGATAAATGTACTGCCACTGCAAATGGTGGTAGCGATATTTAAGATAGTCGCTTTAGGCTTAACGCGAACAGTATCTTTGAAAACCGGACCGACACAGCCTTTGTAGCTGGGTGTTATATCAAATACAACATACTGTTCTACAGATCCGCTGTTTACCAATACACCCGAATTGAAAATGGACTGATTGGTACCACTGGCAGAACCGGTTATGCCATTTGTAACACTCGGCAATGGCCAGCTGTATGTTGTTCCCACAGGTGCAAAAATATTGGGAGGAGTAGTAACTGGAGACAATGTAAATGCATTTCCTGTACAAACAGAATCCTTGCGACTAGGAATTTTAGGAATGGGCTTTATTACAATTGGAACTGAAACTGTAGTATCGCCACAATCATTGGTTACCTTGACTGATATGATATAGGTATTGGGAATGTTCGTATTAGCTGGGCTATATGAGATAGTTGGAGGCGTTGAGGAAGTTAATGATGAAGATGAAGTGCCTCCTGTTATGGTCCATAAAAATGTAGCGTTTGTGATATAACATGAGTATGTAAATAATGGGGTTATCGAGGACCCAGGACATATTGAATCAGTCGGCAAGGTCAGCGTAACATTTGGCTTAGCCTTTACTGTAATGGTATCTTTGAATATAGCTGAAGTACAACGTGCATAAGGAGCCGTTGTTTGCAATGAGATGATATACTGACCCGGACTCACAAAACTAATTTTTGGATTTTGTGAAGTATCGGAGGTTCCGTTGGTGTATGAATAGTCCTCTGTGTTAGGGAAACATCCATCTGCAGGAATGTAAGCCACCGAATACTTAAACGTATTTCTTCCACAAGTAGGTGTATTGGTGATACCAGTAATATTTACGTTTAAGTTAGGTAACGCACAGCCTACATCAGGAATGGGAATAAAACTAGCTGTTGGAATGGGGTTTACGCAAATCGTTTTGGTCACCGAATCAGCACCACATTGTGTATTACCTGTCTTTATTTTGATATAATATGTGCCTGGCTGAGTGAAATTTACAGATACTAAATTAGATCCTGAAGTCCACACATCTGGATCAAGAGGAAAACCCAGGTCATTTCCTAAACTTCCACTCACAAGATTCCAACCAGTGCTCGGTGTAATTGACCAGATAGATTTACCTTGTGTACAATTTGATGAACTACTACCAGATGGCACAGTGAGTGACGAAAGACTTGTATTACTGAAATTTAAAATAGTATTTACACATATAGTATCATAAGGAGATATTGTAAAACTTGCTTTGGCTTTTCTTGAAATTTTAATACCCCCAATATTTCCTGGCGTATTATCACATGGATTAGTGATTAAAAATGAAACTGCAAACGTATTATTCTGACTTAATGAGTTTGTTCCGCAGCTAGTTGAATCAAACGTATGAATAAAAGCTGCAGGCAAGTTCTCTTGGGTATAAACTACTGTATCAGAACCATCATTTACATAAATGTAATATTGTGTTCCAGGTGAGTTATTAAAGCATTCAGGTGAAAATGGAAATGTAAATGTTGCACCAGTACACCCTCTTGTGCTACCTGAGGAACTAATCGAACCTGCCGGATTTGAACCGACGTAAACTCCATATATTGTAGTGTCAGAACAGGTGCCATTCGAAACAATTAATTTTAAATAATAAGAACCTATACTGTATGTATGCGTTAATTGACCTGATGCTCCTAATTGCCAGTTTGTGATAACAGTATTTGGAGTGCTATTACCCCAAATTATAGTTGTTGTTGTATTTTGGGTTGCAGTGGATGAATTATTTAAAAAAGTAAAAGTTTGATTTGACCCAGATGTAGTACAAGATTTAAAAAAAAGTATACCATTATAGAGCTCAGGCGCTGGTATTCCAGTTAATGATGCTTCAAGTGAAGTGGTAGTTGTTACTTGTTTTACGATGGTATCTTTACAACCAAAACTGTTTGTAATAATCAAACGAACATCGTAGGTATTAGGAGTTCTTGGATAAGTATGAGTTGGCGATGGTAAAATCGAACTGTTATTCGCTCCGGATACACCAAAACTCCATTGGTATGAGGTAATTGTCCCTGAAGCTGTTGTGGAAGTGTTTGTAAATGAAACAATTCTCCCACAGGTAATCGTATGTGTAAAATTAGCTACTGGCTTGGGATTCACATTTACCTGAATGGTATCAAAATCAGAGCACACAAGACTATCAACCTTTACCACATATATGATGGTTCCTGATGCAGTGGTAGGCACATTAAAAGTGGCTGTATTTGATACTGAACCGGACAGCCCCAATACATACCAGTTGACAACTGCATTGGATGGACTATAAGTAGCTGTTATGCTAAGAGGATTATTTTGACATATGGTCCTGTCTCCACCTGCACTTACAGATGGACTTGGATTCACAGTAACTTTTACCGTATCAAAATCTTGACAACTACCGTTTGTAGTTTTTACAACATAATAATATACTCCAGGCGCTGTAGCTACATGATTTATTGAGGCAGAATTACTTAATGTAGTTCCCGAACTACCTTGTATGTACCAACGCACTGTTGCACTGGGAGGACTCACTTGTGCCGTACGCACAAAAGGCTGCCCCTGACAAATAGTGGTATCGTTGCCAGCAGTAACACTATTAGCCTGCACCGTTAATTTAAATGTATCTTTTGCTTCACAGTTGGCTGTGCCGGGAATGGTTACTTTGATAATATAATTTTCTACAAAGGCCGAGTTGGCATTAATGGTAATAGATGAGGTAGTTGATAAAATAACTGAAGGGTTTGTCTGCGAATACCAGCTAATTTGACTTCCATCAACCACAGCGGTACGAACAAAGGTGCTGCCTTGGCAAATCGTAGAGTCGCGTCCAGCATTGGCAAATGTTTCGTTTACAGTTACATAAACGGTATCATAAACCGGACCAGTGGCACAGGATGCAGAAGAAACCTCCACAGCATAACCAAAAACACCTGCTGTATTCATGGGTAAGTTTATGGTAGCCCCCGCTACTACAGGTGTAGCATTTCCAACTAAATACCATTTAACTGTCGCCCCAGCAGGCAAAAATGTAGCTGTTCGGGTAAAATTCAATCCCTTACATATTGCAGTATCATTACCTGCACTTACTGTACATTGCCCTGAGGCTTGGATACTTAAAATAGAAAAGAATAAAATCGAAAGAAAAGCGAAAACAATATTTTTCATACAATCAAATATTTTATTGTCAAAAAAAACAAACCTTATTCTGTAGAATATCTCTGACAATTTCAAACAATGAGCACAAAAATATACAAAACTTCCTTATATGTTAGCGATAAGTTAATAACATAGCAAATCTGCCATCAGCAATAAACGTTTTTAGTTTTTTATTTAAAAATATATTTATTCTTAACATGTTGATTACCGATAAAATGGATATGATCGTATTAAACTCATCCATTTACAAACTCTATCATCAAATGACTTAGTTAAAACAACTCATAATACGCTATGACCTATTGACCATATTCTCATTAACCATGACTTATCACTTACGACTTTCGACTCATCACTCCCAACTTTTTTCTTTGTTTTTGGTACCTCCCCCTGCTTTAACGTATTTTTGCACCCCTAACCTATCGCTATGAGTGAAGAAAAAAGCTTGAATTTTATTGAAGAGATCATCGAAAATGACCTCAACAACGGAAAATACAGTTCCATCATTACCCGCTTTCCACCCGAACCCAACGGTTACCTGCACATCGGACACTCCAAATCTATCTGCCTCAATTTTGGTCTGACCAAAAAATACAAGGGCTATACCAACCTCCGCTTCGACGACACCAACCCCGTTACCGAAGACACCGAATACGTAGAAAGCATCAAAGACGATATCCGCTGGCTTGGCTTCGAATGGAAAAATGAACTTTACGCCTCCGATTATTTTGATACGCTTTATGAATATGCTGTCAAACTTATTCAAAATGGTCTCGCTTATGTAGATGATAGCAGTTCCGAGGAAATTGCTTCGCTAAAAGGAACTCCAACAGAAGCTGGTATAGATTCTCCCTACCGCAACCGAACTATCGAAGAAAACCTCCAACTTTTTACCGACATGAAAGCCGGTAAATATAAGGACGGCGAGAAAGTGCTTCGTGCCAAAATTGACATGGCGCATACCAACATGCTGATGCGTGATCCCATCATTTATCGCATCAAGCATGCGCACCATCACCGCACCGGCGACAAATGGTGCATCTACCCTATGTACGATTTTGCACACGGACAAAGTGATAGTATTGAAAATATCACGCACTCCATTTGCACCCTCGAGTTTATTCCGCACAGAGAACTCTACGATTGGTTCATCGAAAAACTGGACATCTACCCTTCGCATCAATATGAGTTTGCTCGCCTCAACATGACCTATACCGTCATGAGCAAACGCAGACTGTTGCAACTCGTCAATGAAAAGTTTGTATCCGGTTGGGATGACCCGCGTATGCCTACCATTAGTGGATTCAGGCGCAAAGGTTATACACCCGCAAGCATCCGTAATTTCTGCGACAAAATTGGTGTGGCTAAAAGAGAAAACCTCATCGACCTCAGTCTATTGGAATTTTGCCTCCGCGAAGATTTGAACAACATTGCCAAACGCGTCATGGTTGTAATGGACCCCATCAAACTCATCATTACCAATTACGAAGACAGCAAAAAAGAAATGCTGACCAGTGAAAACGGGCCCGACGAAGCTTTGGGCCATCGCGAAATTCCATTCAGCAAAGAGTTATGGATTGAACGCGAAGATTTCATGGAAGTCCCTGCCAAAAAATGGTTTCGCCTCGCTCCCGGCGCGATGGTCCGTTTAAAAAGCGCTTACATCATTCAGTGTGAATCATTTGAAAAAGATACTAACGGCAACGTACACACGATACATGCATCTTATATACCTGAAAGCAAAAGTGGCAATGACACTAGTGGCATTCAAGTAAAAGGCACCATTCATTGGGTAAGCGTGGCTCATGCCCATACTGCCGAGGTGCGTTTGTATGATCGTTTGTTTAAAGCTGAAAATCCTGCCAATGAGGAAGGTGATTTCAAAGATTATATCAATCCCGACTCACTTACCATCATCGAAAAAGCATATATCGAGCCATCACTATCCAAGGCAACACTGGAAGACCGATTCCAGTTTATTCGTAAAGGATATTTTTGTTTGGATAAAGATTCCACAACAGACAAACTGGTATTTAATAGAACGGCGACGTTGAAGGATACTTACAAATAAGGTTCAAGGTTCAAGGTTCAAGGTTTTTAGAAAAACATCTGATTTGATACGTTTAATTGAGATTAAAAAAGTTTTTGGAAATTGAAAAGCACACCTCCGCGTTCTTTGCGATAAATCTTGGCGTCCCGAGTACTCGGGATTGCGTTTTAATCTTTACGCCATACACTCTACAGAAGATAAAGGGCTTATTCCTTATTCCTTATTCCTTTATGACACCAACATTTCTTTAATTACAGATTTTACCGACCCAATTTCTTTTTCCTGCAGATGTCCGAGTGACTTTACAATGCGCTTGCGGTCTATTGTTCGGATTTGATCCAGTACAATCCAACCTTTTTTATAGTTATGTTTTACACTGATACGTGTAGGATATTTTTTTGAAACCGTAGTCATCGGCGCAATGATTATAGTTTGCAAATATCGATTCATCTCATCCGGAGATAAAATAACACAAGGGCGTGTTTTTTTGATTTCACTGCCTATGGTAGGATCAAGATTCACCAGTACAATTTGATATTGCATCACTTCCATTCCTCAAAATTTTCGTCATGCATTACATCGGAAATCAAAAGTTGATCATCCCCGTTTGCATGCATTTTATGAAATGCCTTATCCCATCCTTTACGGGCTTTTGATGTTGGCTTTAGAATGATGCAATCCTCTTGCATTATCAGTTCTATCGTATCCTGAATAGCATATTTCTCAATAAGCGTCTTGTTCAATCTGATTCCTTTAGAGTTTCCAATAGGAACAATAGGTATTTGCATAAGTAATTACTTTGTAATTACAAATATACCATTTTGTCTTTGATTGAAAAAAGAAATAAGCTTGAATGAATTTATTTATCCTAAATAAATTTTATACTCCTCACCAATCTTACCTTACCCCTTATTCCTTTCGCATTACTCCTTACGACATATACCTTACGCATTACAACTAATGCCTTATGCCTTTCGCCTTATGCCTTTCGCCTTATGCCTTTCGCCTTATGCCTTTCGCCTTTCGCCTTACTCCTTACGCCTTATGCCTTATCATATCCACTAACACCTGCATCCCTTTCGTTGCAGATTCTTCAATACAGGTAACTTGTTGCAATCCGCCCAGATGTGGTATTTTTTTGTCGATGATATATTTGGGAACATCAGAAGGCACGTAATGTATGAGGCCGGCTGCAGGATATACCTGTAAAGAAGTACCCACCAGCAAAAAAAGATCGGCCGTTGTCATGATTTCCGCCGCAGTTTCAATCATTGGAACAGGTTCTTCAAACCAAACAATATGTGGTCGCCACTGTCCTCCGTCGGAGGCCATATCTCCAACATGAATATCCTCCCTGATTTCTGTTACCAACTGTTCATTTGCAGTGCTTCTCATTTTAAATATCTCTCCATGCAAATGCACCACGTGGGTAGACCCTGCCCTTTCGTGAAGATCATCTATGTTTTGTGTAACGATGGTCACCTTGAAATCTTTTTCCAGTGAAGCCAATGAAATATGGGCCACATTCGGTTTGGCAAGGGCTACATCTTTTCTTCGCATATTATAAAAATCCAAAACCAACTTAGGATCTTTTTTAAAAGCGCTGGGTGTGGCAACATCTTCAATATTATACCCCATCCACAATCCATCGCTGTCGCGAAAAGTTTTGAGTCCGCTTTCCGCAGAAATGCCCGCTCCTGTAAGTACAACGAGGTGTTTCATTGAGGTTCAAGGTTCAAAAGGTTCAAGGTTCAAAATTGAAATCAATTTTCATTGGCGAGTTGTAAGATAATATCCCATTCTGCTGGTTTTACAGATTGTACCGACAATCTGCCTAAACGAATCAGATCCATATTCGCCAAGCGTTTATCTGCTTTTATTTGAGCGAGTGTAACCGATTTTTTCAATTTCTTTACAGGCTTTAAATCTACCACGACCCATGCATCCTCGTCTGTAGTAGGATCCTGATAAAATTCTTTTACCACTTTGGCAATACCCACAATCTCTACCCCTTCATTGCTGTGATAAAAAAATACTTCATCGCCTTTTTTCATGGCCTTTAAATTATTTCTTGCGCCATAGTTTCTAACACCGTCCCAAAAGGTTTGTTTGTCTTGCACAAACTGATCCCAGCTATATTTGAAGGGTTCTGATTTTACGAGCCAGTAGGATTTCATAGAATGTTATTTTTAACAAAACAAAAATTATACAAGAAGGTTCAAGGTTCTCCCTTCTCCTCCGGCAACATTGCTATAACAAATGACAAAATCGACAAAACTACCAACAAATAAATGCCCGGTAATTTTTCGGGTGTATAGGCGTTGTAAGATGAGGTGTATAAATGATACGTTTTAAGTGCATAGGCCAATATGATACCTGCTACAAATAAATGAGTGAGTCGTGACCACACTTTTCCTATCAACATAGTCACAATGGAAATCACAGAAAAAATGATAAAAAACTTTCCGGGCTTACCGTATATGTTTTTCTCCGAAAAAAAACCCGTGAAATCTTTGTTCAGATCTGCATGATGCGTCCAGGGCATAAAACAAACTGCTATCAATGCGATGTAAATGATTAAGCCAATGATTCTTGAATGTTTCATTAATATTGGAATTCTAATTATAAAAAAAGCCTGCGGATTTCCACAGGCCGTTGATTTGGAGGTCCCGAGCGGATTCGAACCGCTGTACGAGCTTTTGCAGAGCTCTGCCTAGCCACTCGGCCACAGGACCATTTGAGAATTCTTTCATGTTTTACCGTGAAAGATGTCACAAAATAAAGTATTTTTAGCGAGAATTTAAAATCATTTTTTGGGAATGAAAATCATAGAAGCCTCAGAGCTCATCATCAATAACCGTGGCGCAGTTTACCACCTCGATTGCAGACCAGAAGAAATAGCCAATACCATCATTACCGTGGGTGATCCCGATCGCGTAAAAGAAGTCAGCAAACATTTTGATAAGATAGAATTTAAAAATCAGCATCGGGAATTTGTGACTCATACCGGCTATATCGGAAGCAAAAGATTGACCGTAACCAGTACAGGAATTGGTCCCGATAATATTGATATTGTTCTCAATGAACTGGATGCATTGGTAAATATTGATTTAGAGGAGCGTGTCATAAAAAATCGCATCTCATCACTTACAATCGTTCGAGTAGGCACCAGCGGTTCTTTACAAGCGGATATTCCAGTAGATAGTTTTGTAGCAAGTACGCATGGGCTCGGCCTTGACAATTTAATGCATTACTATCAGCGAGAAGTGAATGCGGAAGAATCTCAAATCCTTCAATCATTTGATACACATACTCAACTAAACAGAGGCACTCTCTCCCCTTACATTACCAGTGCAGGAATCAAAATTCTGAAAGAATTTGTAGAAGGATTTCATCATGGCATCACGGTCACTTGTCCCGGTTTTTACGGACCGCAAGGCAGGGTCTTGCGTATGGGGCTTGTTTATCCTCACTTAATTGATGCTTTAACTTCTTTCCGATTTGGTCAGCACCGTATTTCTAATTTCGAAATGGAGACCTCTGCACTCTATGGCATGTCACGAGTACTCGGACACCATTGTGTTTCATTAAGTGCCATTGTCGCCAACAGAATTCAAAAAGAATTCACCAAAGATGGCAATGCCGTTGTTGAAAAACTGATTCAAAAAACCTTGAGTATCTTAGCGGCTACAGCATGATGATTCCATTTTATAAATTTCAGGGAACGGGCAATGATTTTATTATCATCGATAATAGAACCGGGATCGCCAATCATCTTACTGAATCAAACATTCAATTTTTGTGTGACCGCCGATTTGGTGTTGGTGCCGACGGACTCATGCTCATGCAAATGAAAGAAGGCTTTGATTTTGAAATGATTTATTTTAATGCAGATGGACGTACAAGTACCTTATGTGGCAATGGCGCACGCTGTATGGTTCGTTTTGCCGCTAAAATCGGACTTCACCAATACACTTATCGGTTTCTGGCCATTGACGGCGTTCACGAAGCAGAAATTGATAATCAAAATATAGTGCGACTTAAAATGAATGATGTACGTGAAGTAGAACAAAGTGGTGAACATTTTATTCTTAACACCGGGTCTCCACATTTCGTCAAATTGGTTCATCATTTGAATGAGGTGGATGTGGTAGAAACAGGTCGTAACATCAGATACAGCAAAGCATTTGAACAAGAGGGTATCAATGTCAATTTGGTTGAATCGCTCGGAGACGACCGTATTTATGTACGTACTTATGAAAGAGGTGTGGAAGATGAAACTTTAAGTTGCGGTACGGGCGTTACTGCAGCTGCGTTGATATCAGCACATAACGAACGCGGCTTCAATCGAATTGAAGTGAAAACTCCCGGAGGCAATTTGAGTGTGGAGTATAATAAAGTTGATGATACAACCTTTGAGAACATTTGGCTTTGCGGTCCGGCAGAGTTTGTGTATGAGGGGGAGGTGGAGATACATTAGGTTCAAGGTTCAAGGTTCAAGATTCAAGGTTCAAGGTTCAAGGTTCAAGGTTCAAGGTTCAAGGTTCAAGGTTCAAG
>CAZXSR010000001.1:0-528598 GCA_964643315.1 uncultured Ferruginibacter sp. | reverse complement strand
TTCATCATCCGCTCAACCATGTCAGCCAATCTTGCATTGGCCATAAAATTTTTTTCGAGTACTATGCTAAATGGTACGGGTGTATCCAAGCTTGCGCAACGCATCACCGGTGCATCTAAATGCTGAAAACAATACTCCGAAATCCAGGCCGATATTTCTCCTCCTATACCGCCCGTAAGTGTATCTTCATGGAGGATGATCACTTTTCCTGTTCTCTTTACACTGTTGGCTATCGCGTCATAATCCAGCGGAAGCAAACTGCGTAAGTCCAATACATCAATGGAAATATTTGTGTGTGTCTTTGCATAATCACAAGCCCAATGAACTCCCATGCCGTAGGTGATGATGGAAATGTCGGTGCCTGCCTGTACGTGCCGTGCCTTACCGATTTCTATTTCATAATAATCATCCGGTACCTGCGCACTGATACTCCTATACAATCCCTTGTGTTCAAAAAAGACAATGGGATTGGGGTCATTGATAGAAGCAATCATCAATCCTTTTGCATCAACAGGATTGGAAGGATACACCACTTTTAATCCGGGTACATGAGTAAACCAGGCCTCATTGCTTTGGCTATGAAAAGGTCCGGCACCAACACCTCCACCCGTTGGCATTCGTATGACTACATCTGCCTGCTGTCCCCAACGGTAATGTATCTTGGCTAAATTGTTTACAATCTGATTAAATCCTACCGTCACAAAATCGGCGAACTGCATTTCCATCATTGACTTGTATCCTTTCAAACTCAAACCCAGTGCTGCTCCCACAATAGCGCTTTCACAAAGTGGCGTGTTGCGTACGCGCTCCTTTCCAAACTTGTCTACAAATCCTTCTGTTACTTTAAACGCCCCTCCGTACTCGGCAATATCCTGTCCCATCAGCACAAACTTTTCGTGTCGCTGCATCGATTGCTCTAATGCTTCACTGATGGCATGAATAAATTTTTTTTCGCTCAGATTTCCAGAGGCAATGGGTGCATGAGGACCGGAATGATCCAACACCAATACCGGTGAATCATTTCGTGAAGCATAAATATCATTAAGCTCTTCCTGAATATTGGGAATGATGGCCATACCTTCAAAACCAATCTTCAATTCTTCTTCGATATGCTGTTTGATGGATGCCCTTATTTCTGTGATGTCACTTTCAGACAATATCTTTTCCTGTATCAGCCATTTTTCATAATTGGCAATTGGGTCTTTTTTCTCCCAGGTTTCAAACAATTCCTTGGGAACATATTTTACACCGCTTGCTTCTTCATGACCACGCATGCGAAAGGTCATACATTCTACCAAATAAGGACGTTGATGTTTGATGCAATATTCTCGGGCATTTTGTATGGTAGCGTATACTTCCAAAATATTGTTTCCGTCTATGCAAACACCTTCCATACCATATCCTTTAGCGCGATCGACCAGTCTTTCGCATCGAAACTGTTCATTGGTGGGGGTGCTTAATCCGTAGCCATTATTTTCGATGATAAAGATGACAGGCAAATCCCACACCGATGCGGTATTAAGTGCTTCATGAAAATCACCTTCGCTCGTACCGCCATCGCCGGTAAAAGCAACAGATACTTTATGTTCTTTTTGAAGTTTATGTGCGAGAGCAACTCCGTCGGCAATGGCCAGTTGCGGTCCGAGGTGTGAAATCATCCCGCATATATGGTGTTCGCTGCTGCCAAAATGGAAACTGCGTTCGCGGCCTTTGCTATATCCGTCTTTATAGCCCTGCCATTGTTTGAAAAGTTTGCCGAGAGGCATCTTACGTGAAGTGAATACCCCCAAATTGCGATGCAAAGGCATGATCCATTCATCTTCATCAAGCGCCTTGGTTACACCCACTGCAATCGCCTCTTGTCCAATACCTGAAAACCATTTGGAGATTTTACCCTGACGTAAGAGCACCAGCATTTTCTCCTCGATCATTCGTGGAAATAATATGTCACGGTATAGATCAATGAGGTGTTCGCTGGAGAGATTGCCTTTAGAAAAATTCATCTGCAAAGATTGGAAGAAACGGCGAAATGGACAAGAGGAGTTCCAGGGATGGATTTTTTTGTCGCTACGCACCTGCCTTGGCTCGAACCACGTTCGAACAGCGTTCGAACCATGCACGAACATCACACGAACAGGTCACGAGCAGGCCTCGAACACTTCACGAACGAAAACACGTAGTTCTTTAACTTTTGTTCAGCACCACTGAATTATATTAAGTCTGTCTTTTTTGCTCCCGCTTTACCCCCGCACACACCCATGCTCCGCCTGCTTACGCCGGCGGTTAGATTAATGTCGCCGCTACGCGGCGAAGTCATAAAAATCTTGTGCGCTTTTCTGAAAAATCAGATTTGTGTCTCTTCTTGCTTTTGTTGCATCCTGGACCTGATAAACCAAACAGCATGAATAGTAGCTATCACTACATTGGTTACGATAATCGGATTTTTTTGATCCAGGATTCCATAAGCTACCCAAAAAATACACCCAACAAAATTAATGAGTCGTAACAAGGACATTTTGGTAGCCATGAAAGAAAGTAATGTAAATGCTGTCGCTACCCAGCCAATGATATCTATGTATGTGAGATTTGACATTCTGTAAAAGTAATCATATCTGTTGGTTTTACTTACGATAATAATCTTGTTATTCTCTCCAATCCAATTTTATCTGTTTCATCAAAATGATGCAAGTGCTCGCTATCCACATCCAGCACGGCCCATACCTGATCCTCTTTTATAAGCGGCACAACTATTTCCGATTGAGATAATGCACTGCAGGCAATGTGGCCGGGAAAAGCATGTACATCAGGGACCAGCATGGTTTGCTTATTTGCCCAGCTTGTTCCGCATACACCTCGTCCTTTTTGGATTCTTGTGCAGGCTACCGGTCCCTGAAAGGGACCCAATACCAGTTCGTTTTCTTTTACCAGATAAAAGCCAACCCACCACCACTTAAACTGCTCCTTAAGGACGGCACTGATATTTGCCAGATTTGCAATCAAATCCTTTTCTCCGGATATCAAGGCTTTTATATGTGGCAGCAGTTGTTCGTATTGTTCTTGTTTACTTCCCGTAAACAAAGGAAGGGATTCGCTCATGATGACAAAATTTCGGAAAGTGTTTTATAAATAAATTGTGGTTCGTATCCTTTTTGCTGCAAATAGAGGTATATTTTTTGTTTCTTCAATAATTTATTTTTCACGGAACGCAATTGCTCCATTTTTTGAATCGCCAGTTTTTTAAGTGTAGCGAAATACGCATCATCGGGTATTTCCTGCAATCCCTTTTTTATGCAATAAGTACTGATTTGCTGTTTCTTCAGCTCATACACGATCTTTACTTTTCCCCATTGTTTGATGCGAAATTTTCCTCCGGCAAACGCCCGGGCATATCTTTCTTCATCAAGGAGGTTATCTGCTACCAGTTCGGCAATGACATTTTCAACCTGCGCCGTATACAACCCAAATGAGTACAGCTTTTCACGCACCTCCCGATGATTGCGCTCCCGGTAATCACAAAACTTTCGGATACGCGATCCGGCCTGCTCTAAACCAATGTGCGGGGGAGTCTTCCCCATGTGTTAATAAATTTTAGGTTTGAAACGTGAAAATAGGAAGAATTCTGAGTCGCTCTTTTAATGCAATAAATTATCTTTGAGCCTCAAATAAAGCATCCATAAGATTATGAAGTTCATCGTTTCCTCCTCAGCCCTTTTAAAACAATTGCAACAGATCAGCGGTGTGATCAGCGCCAACACCGTACTGCCTATTTTGGAGAATTTTTTATTTGAAATTGAAAAAGACAAGCTGACAGTTACGGCAACAGACCTCGAAACGGTAATGAAAATTCATATGGAGGTAAAAGCCAAAGATTCGGGCCGCGTGTGCATTCCTGCAAAACTATTGAGTGACTCTCTCAAAAATATTGCCGAGCAACCGCTTACTTTCAACATCGAAAAAAACTACGGCATCGAAATTACCAGCGACAACGGAAAATATAAATTGATGGGAGAAAACCCCGATAATTTTCCAAAAGAACCCAAAGCCGACGATGCTTCTTCTTTTAAAATGTCCTCGGGCTCATTGGTGTCTGCCATCAATAAAACCATTTTTGCCGTTAGCTCGGATGACCTTCGTCCGGCTATGACTGGCGTTTATTTTGAACTCGATAAAAAAGGAATCACATTCGTTGCAACCGATGCTCATCGTTTGGTACGTTATTCAAGAAAGGATATCAAGTGTCCGCAAAAAGACTCTTTCATCGTTCCGAGGAAACCATTGGGCTTATTAAAAAATGCTTTACCCGACAACGAAGATGAACTGAATATTTCTTATAACACCAATCACTTGTTTATTGAACATGGAAGCACAGAATTGGTATGCCGACTCATAGACGCTCGCTTCCCCGATTATAAAGTGGTGATTCCCGCCGAAAGCCCTTATACGCTCTCTGTTGTACGCACCGATTTCCAAAATGCCTTACGTCGTGTAAGTGTATTCAGTAATAAAAGCACCAATCAAGTGGCTTTGGGAATCAGTGGCAATCAACTACAAATCACTGCACAGGATGTGGATTTCAGCAATGAAGGTAATGAGCGAATGGCTTGTCAGTACGATGGCGAGGATATGCAAATTGCATTCAATGCAAAATTCATCATTGAAATGCTGGGCGCTACAACTACCAATGAAGTGGTGATGGAATTAAGCACCCCCAGCCGCGCAGGAATCATAAAACCACAAGAGCAACCCGAAGAAGAAGATTTGCTGATGTTGGTAATGCCATTGATGATTAATAGCTAATTGATACTTCAGCTTTTAGAGCAAGTCTTTTGCCCAGACAAAATTTGTTAAGGCCGTTTAACATAATGCATGTTGCATATACTGCTAATGAGCTTTCGTTATTATTCGTGTCGACATAAATCAATCTCATTGATTTGCCATTCCTTTCCCATTTGTTTATTCTTAGTTAAATAGATTTTAGAAGAGAAATAATTTCTCAATGCCCTCGTTATTCGAAAAAATGTTCCAATCAGTGTTTTTGCTTCTAAAGAATAAAAAATCGAATAGCCATGAAAGCCATCATTTTCATATTTGCGCTGGGGTTTTCGATGAAAGCTTTTTCTTTCAATAAAGAAGCAGACACCACAAAGATTCCTTTGAATGAAAGGTTAGAGTGTCTTGAAATGAAAAATGATTGTTATCAAAATGTATTGACTAAAGAACAGACTGGTTGTCAAACATCTGAAGTTGAAAAAAAGTCGGGCCCTGCCTCTAAGTGCATATTTTACAAAAGCTATGTTTTTCCACCCTGTGTTTCAAAAAGGGTATTACTTTAGTAGGGCTTGAAAGTTACCTTCCCATAGAGGTTAAAAACTCCGCATTGTCTTTAGTGCCTTTCATGTTTTGCATAAGCATCGTCATTGCTTCTTCGGCATTCATGTCTGCCATGTGTTTACGTAATATCCACATGCGCTGATTGGTTTCTTTGTCGAGCAATAAATCATCTCTTCGCGTAGAGGATGCCACTATATCGATAGCCGGATAAATACGTTTGTTGGAGAGTTTTCTTTCCAGTTGCAATTCCATGTTTCCGGTACCTTTAAATTCTTCAAAGATTACCTCGTCCATCTTACTTCCGGTTTCTACAAGTGCCGTAGCGATTATCGTAAGAGATCCTCCGTTTTCTATTTTACGTGCCGCGCCAAAAAACTGTTTGGGCTTTTGCATGGCATTGGCTTCCACACCGCCGGACAATACCTTTCCGCTGGATGGGGCAACCGTATTGTGTGCGCGCGCCAAACGTGTGATGGAATCCAGCAGAATAACCACATCATGTCCGCATTCAACCAGTCGTTTTGCTTTTTGCAAAGCAATGGTAGATACCTTTACATGTTTTTCTGCGGGCTCATCAAAGGTAGAAGCGATTACTTCTGCTTTCACACTTCGCTCCATGTCTGTTACCTCCTCGGGTCGCTCATCAACGAGCACAATCATTAAATAGCATTCGGGATGATTAGCCGCAATTGAATTGGCAAGCTCTTTCAGCAACATGGTTTTACCTGTCTTAGGTTGTGCTACAATCAATCCGCGCTGCCCTTTACCAATGGGGGTGAATAAATCTACAATACGCATGCTTAAATTATCCGGACGCGATTGCAGATTCAGTTTTTCGTATGGAAACAATGGAGTTAAATAATCAAACGGAACACGATCGCGCACTTCTTCCGGTGTTTTGCCATTGATGGTTTCCACTTTCAATAATGCAAAATATTTTTCACCTTCTTTTGGCGGACGAATAGATCCATACACCGTATCACCGGTTTTTAGTCCGAATAGTTTTATTTGTGATGGTGAAACATACACATCATCGGGACTCGACAAATAATTATAATCGCTACTTCTTAGAAAGCCATAACCATCGGGCATCATTTCCAAAACGCCTTCACCCAAAACCACCCCATCTAACTCTACACTAAACACAGGATTTTCCTTTCGGTTGAAGCCGGGGTTGCGTTGCTCACGATGTTGGCGTACCGGAACTTCTGTTTCGGGTTGTTGCACATCTTCTTCCTGCAACATTTGCGCAATGGCAGGAGGAACGGTTGAATCTTCACTGGAAATAGGAAGCACCTCTTCTTCCATAGGAAGCTCGGGTTGCTTATCTTTTTTGGTGCCGGCTTTTTTAGTTCGGGTTGCCGCTTTAGGAGATTCTTCGACAGAGGGCTTTGCTATTCGCTTACGCTTTGGTTTTTCCTCTTCGTGTCCGGATTTTGACTTTGCCATAGATGCTTGGTTTTCAAGAATAAATGAAATGAGTTCTTGTTTTGATTTTTTAGGTTTTGGCGACATGCCCATTTGTATGGCGATGTCTTCCAGCTCGGGTATTAATAACATACCCAGCTCAGCACTGTTGTACATAATGATATAAAAAAAGGTGTGCTTTCAAAAGGAAGCTTCAGTGAGTGATTTGAATTGGGATTGATAAAAAACGAGGAAACAAAATTGGAGGTGGCAAACTATTGTGGGATGTCATCAATCGTTTCCGATGTAAAAATAAGGAGATTTTCCGAAACAAAAACAAATTTTATTAAGGACCATATTTTTGTACAGTGATTAAAAAAAGTAATAAATATGATTGTTTAAAATTTAATTTAAGTAACATCGCAATTCATTAAAAGAATATCAATAAACAGGTATAAATTATTAAATGTCATTTGCAAACACTGTATTGATGGTCCGCCCTGCACATTTTGGGTATAATTTGGAAACGGCCAGCTCCAACCCATTTCAGTCATATGAAATGGCAGATGTAATGCTCACTCATAAAAAAGCATTGGAAGAATTCGATTTGGTTGTTCGAACACTCTCCAAAAAAGGAATGGATGTCATTGTTGAAAATGACACGCATTCTCCTGTAAAACCGGATGCTATATTTCCCAATAACTGGATATCTTTTCATGACAACGGAACACTGGTGTTATATCCAATGTATGCGCCTAACCGAAGAACAGAAGTAAGATGGGATATGGTGGAGCGCGCGAAAGATAAATGGAATATGCAGTGCGTGGTTGATTTGTCTGAAAATGTTCATCATAATGTTTTTTTGGAAGGGACCGGCAGTGTGGTATTTGACCATAGAAACAAAGTTGCCTATGCTTGTGCTTCTCCCCGAACCAACGAAAACCTTTTTTATCAACTCTGTGAAAAGCTGCATTATCATCCCATATTTTTCTATGCGGTAGATAATACAGGAGCTCCCATTTATCATACCAATGTGATGATGTGTATGGGGAATGGTTTTGTTGTGTTATGCACAGACAGCATTAGAGATATTGATGAAAGGAAAATGGTTTGTGATTCTTTAGAAAAAGACGGATATGATTTAATTGAAATTAGCATTGATCAAATGAAAAATTTTGCAGGCAATATGTTGACACTGCAAAATAATATGGGCAAACGAATGCTTGTTTTATCGGAGCGGGCTTATCAAAGTTTAACACCAATACAAATAGAAAGAATGGAGCGTGACAGTGAGCTGGTGCCTGTTTCTATTCCAACAATAGAGCGAATCGGAGGCGGTAGTGTAAGGTGTATGCTCACGGAGATCTTTTATAATGAAAACAATAATATTTTGAAAATAGATTAAAACTAAAAGAGAATTCTTTTTTTTACATATATTTGACTTAACGAAAAAAACGGGGTTGCAGGTCCCCTAAAATCATACGTTTTGGAAAAACAAAAAATTGCAGTATTGATAGGCGCCGGAATTAGTGCCGCATGTTACACTTTGATTCGACTCAATGTAAAAGAAATTACTTTGATTGATAAGTTTTGGTGCGCATTGCCTATACTAAGTAGTTTGATTGTTACAGACAGATGTATCTTTCGAAGAATCATCAATTTAATAACAAAAAACAAATTAAAATGATAGAGATAGCTATTGCCGTTTGTTTGGGAATATGTTTATTCAACTGTTGCTGCGGTTGCTGTAAATAATCCAAATATCTGCACTATAAGACACGGAATTATTTATTGATATTTATCATTTCACGGCAATATTTACCGAGATGAATCCCAGCGAGCGTACCCATTTTTCCAAAAAGGTTTTTGCGTTAATTTCTGCCTTTTCTGTGATTTTAAATTCAGCAACTTTCTCACGAATTTCTTTTTCTGCCAACACCTGCAGTTTTTGAATTTCTGCATTACTGAATTTGCTTCTGAAAAATCCGGTAATTTGATTTTTAATAGCAAATTCTTCAGCAGGAATATTCAGAATGATGATCTCCCCTTTTGGAATGACAATTTCAATTGACTTTTTTTCCGGGTCTATTGCCGGAATGGATATTTTCTCGAAATCAACCCCCGCTTTTACATAAGCTTTGCAACTCATCAGCATTTTCCTGTCTCCGAATGCAAATGATTGTTCATCAGAACATTTAATCAATTTGGAAAAAGTGCATTCTACAGTACCTAACGAAGACATGCTCTTCATTTGTTGCACAACGGCCTGGGCATCGATTCCCTCCTTCTTTTTTTCGCCGCAGCCCAGAGAAAAAAACAGGATAGCGAACAAAGGATATAGTAAAATATTGAGCCTTGATTTAGTCATGTTTTTAGTTTATGCTTTGAGTTTTACTTCTACTTTTTTATACCCCATTGATTTCAGAAAGTCTGTAAACAACTGGATAGAGCGTTCGTTGGCTTTTTTAATGATGTCAGACTTCACGGCCATTTGTTTTAGTTCTTCTTTGGTTTTTGATTTGACTATTTTAATTTCATCCGGAGACCAGTCTCCTTCCTCTGAATAAATATCAAAATCGGATGGGTTCATAACAATATCAATGATTTTTGCGCTGGGGATAGAGATTTCGCAAACACTGCTGTCTTTTATTTGTATATCCTCTTTACTCAGTTTTGCGAGATCTGTTCCCGCATAACATGTTCCTTTTCCGATAATCATAACAGAATGTACTGTCTCAGATAACCCAAAAAATTTTTTGGTTTTTTTTGTCTCGGTATGAGGTATCTCGGCATAATAAGTTGCCGTAAACAGCTGAGCAATTGAATTTACATTATCCAGAATCAGTGCAGTTGGTTCTAGCGCCAGCTCTTTTCTTTCAAGTGCCTTTAATGGGTTGGGCACCAGATCAAATTTTGCCAACGCATAATAGATCCCTGTCAGCAAGAGAAGGACCAAACCAACTTTAATAGCAAGTGTGTACATGTAATAATTATTAATTAATCAAATATACGAAAATGGACTAATTGAGAAATTATTCTTATTTTTATTTCGATCTGAATTAATTAATCGTAAATGCTTAACAACCTCAGTTCAAATATTATTTATACTTAAAATCAAATCAACATGACGCCAAATCTAGAACTCATGCGAATGGCAAGAACATCTTTATCCGGAAAATGGGGAGCGGCTATTAATATCTTTTTACTGTATATAGTTATTGCAATTATCGCACAAGCTATTCCACTGGGTATGCTGGTTATATCAGGGCCTTTTGCATTGGGTTTGGCAAAAGTGGCCCTTGCTTTCAGCAGAGGGGATGAACCAAAAGTGGAACTGCTTTTCTCAGGTTTTGAAAATTTTGTAAACGCTTTTCTCGCTTACCTATTAACAACTATTTTTACGGTGCTTTGGATGTTACTATTGATTGTGCCCGGCATCATTGCAGCAATGTCTTACTCCATGACTTACTTTATCATTGCGGAAGACCCAAATATTTCGGCTTCAGACGCTATAAAACAATCACAGAAAATGATGGACGGATATAAGATGAAATATTTCAGGCTATGTTTGAGATTCATGGGCTGGGCCTTGCTTTGTATTCTTACTTTGGGCATTGGGTTTTTGTGGCTGATCCCTTATATGCAAGTAACATCTGCAAAATTCTATGAAGACATTAAAATCAACAGCCAGCAACAAGAGTTTGCCTTATAATTTCTGCCAGCAATAACGAAACTAAAAACCCCTCCAATAGCAGAGGGGTTTTTGTTTGGGGTATGTTTAAATTATTACTTTAAATCAAAGCGATCCAGATTCATTACTTTATTCCAAGCCGCAACAAAATCATGCACCATTTTTTCTTTGGCATCATCGCAGCCATATACTTCTGCTATTGCGCGCAGTTCGGAGTTGGATCCGAAAATCAAGTCCGCTCTGGTAGCTGTCCATTTCGTTGCGCCTGTTTTTCTTTCTTGTCCCACAAATTCATCCTGTGCATCTGTAGTGGATTTCCATGTGGTTCCCAGATCAAGTAGGTTTACAAAATAATCGTTGCTCAGCGTTTCTTTTTGATGTGTGAACACTCCGTGGGCAGACCCGTCGTAGTTGATATTGATGCTGCGCAAACCACCCAGCAACACGGTCATTTCGGGAGCTGTGAGCGTAAGCAGTTGTGCTTTTTCAATCAACATTTCTTCAGCTGTTGTTTTATGCTTTGCTTTGAAGTAGTTGCGGAATGCATCGGCGTGCGGTTCCAGCACGGCGAAAGAAACTTCGTCGGTGTGTTCTTGTGATGCATCAGTTCTTCCGGCTGTGAATGGAACAGAAATTTTCACGCCCCCATTTGCCGCCGCTTTTTCGATAGCTGCACAACCACCCAATACAATCAAGTCAGCCAATGAAACTTGTTTTCCATCAGTTGCTTTTTGATTGAATGAATGTTGAATACCTTCAAGCGCTTTCAATACCTTGTCGAGTTGCGCTGGATTATTTACTTCCCAGTTTTTTTGCGGAGCCAACCGAATGCGTGCGCCATTGGCGCCACCTCGCTTGTCGGAACCGCGGAACGTAGAAGCAGAAGCCCATGCTGTACTAACGAGCTCGGATACACTAAGCCCCGATGAAAGAAGGGTATTCTTTAATTCGATGATATCTTTATCATCAATCAGCTTATGCGAAACAGCCGGCACAGGGTCTTGCCATACCAGCACTTCGGCAGGCGCTTCTGATCCAAGGTAACGCGCGCGCGGACCCATATCCCTATGCGTAAGCTTAAACCAAGCGCGCGCGAAAGCATCTGCCAACGCATCAGGGTTTGCATGAAAATGACGAGATATTTTTTCGTAAGCAGGATCTACCCTCAGTGCTAAATCTGTAGTTAGCATCATGGGTGCATGCTTCTTGCTTGCATCATGCGCATCGGGAACCGTGTTTGCACCGGCATTGTCTTTGGGTTTCCATTGTTGTGCACCGGCGGGACTTTTAGTCAATTCCCATTCGTATCCAAACAGATTTTCAAAATAATTATTGCTCCATTTTGTTGGTGTTGTTGTCCATGCGCCTTCTAATCCAGAGGTGATGGTATCGCCACCATGTCCTGTGCCATAAGTATTTTTCCAACCGGTTGCTTGCTCCTCTATGGTTGCAGCAGCAGGCTCACGACCCACATATTTTGCAGGATCGGCAGCACCATGCGATTTTCCAAATGTATGTCCACCCGCAATCAATGCAACGGTTTCTTCATCATTCATGGCCATGCGACCAAACGTTTCGCGGATGTCACGCGCTGCAGCCAACGGATCGGGCTTTCCGTTTGGTCCTTCCGGGTTTACATAAATCAATCCCATTTGTACGGCAGCCAGTGGATTTTCCAAATCACGATCACCGGTATATCTATTATCGGCCAGCCATTCTTTTTCCGAACCCCAATACACATCTTCTTCGGGCTCCCACACATCTTCGCGTCCACCACCAAATCCAAAAGTCTTAAAGCCCATCGATTCCAAAGCGCAGTTGCCGGCAAGGATCATCAAATCGGCCCAGGAAATTTTTTGTCCGTACTTCTTCTTTACCGGCCAAAGTAATAAGCGTGCTTTATCCAGATTGGTATTATCGGGCCATGAATTGAGAGGGGCAAAACGAAGTGTTCCGGCTCCGGCACCACCACGTCCGTCGGAAATGCGATACGTTCCGGCGCTGTGCCATGCCATACGAATGAAAAGCGGACCGTAGTGACCATAATCAGCCGGCCACCATTCCTGCGATTGGGTCATCAAATCAAAAATGTCTTTTTTAACCGCCTGTAAATCGAGCGATTTAAATGCTTCCGCATAATTGAAAGAGGCATCCATAGGATTCGACAGATTTGAATGCTGGCGAAGAATATTTAATTTCAGTTGATTGGGCCACCAATCGCGATTGGAGGTTCCTGAGCCCGCGGCCTTCTTGATGGCGCCGCCGGAGAAGGGACATTTTCCGTTGTTACTTGACATAGTTCTTGATTTTTAATTTGGGTGGCAAAATTACCAAAGATTTTTATGCAAAGTGAAGAATATGACGAGCGATAGTTAAGATTATTTATCCGTCATGTTAAGAATCTGAAGCAACAAAGATAAAATTGAGAATGTATAAATGTCATTTGTCTGTTTATGTTGAATTGTTAAATGCATAATATCTTCTTTTACTAAACTTTCTTTTTTGTTAAACTCTTTTTTATTAAAGTAATTATGAATAATTTTGAATGAGTTTTTTTCTTCACTAAAAAAACATAAAATGAAATTCAAACTGTTTTTTACTGTCTTATTTTTACTCGTTAGTCTTTGTCCTTTTTCAAGAAATGCCGGGTTTTCTGACAATCAGCATCAGGGAGTTTGGTTTAGCGATTATGATTCAGATGAGCTTTCGAGTAGTTATCATGCCTACATAGAAACAGAAGGGTTTGTTATTTACAAAAGTGGGTCCTATAATTCGTCGCGCACACTTTTAATTGATGGCGTAAAAACCATTATGAAAATAAACGGACGATTTGAATTGATGGCTCCGGAAGACGAAAATGTGTCAGGTAACAAAAAAACGATGACTTACAAAAACAGGCGCTTCAGGGCGGTGTTTAGCGGAAAAAAAAGCGGAAGTAAATTAGTTGGGACAATGACCGTGACCGACCTGAGTAGTTATGAAAGCTATTCTTTACCCGCCGTATCAGATTGGAATAGCAATGTATTTGACGGCATGTAAAGATTTGCTGTCATCTTATTATTCTTTTTATTAGATATTCTCCATTATGAAAAATAACTCTGCCATCCGGGTATTCATTACGCTTTGTCTAGTTTCCTGCTTTTTCAGTTTAAGTTATTGTAATTCTCCTGTAAAAAAACCCTTGTCAAATACAAGCGGAGAAAATCAGCAAACGAATCAACCGCTGACAGATACATCCTCGCCCAAAAAAGCGATCATTTCTTTTTCTGCTGTTGGCGATATCATGCTGGGTAGCAACTATCCCTCAGTATCCAAACTACCTCCTTCCAATCAACCTGAGCTGCTTCATGAAGTGGATTCTTTATTGAGAAGTACTGATTTTACTTTTGGAAATTGTGAAGGCACTTTTTTAAATTCGGGTGGAACCCCAAAAGGCTCCGGACCCAATGTGTATTGTTTCAGACAACCAGAAGCATATGCTTCGAAGTTAACCGCCGCAGGTTTTGATCTCATCAGCATCGCAAACAATCATATCAATGATTTTGGCGGTGTTGGAATTCAATCAACAGCAAAAACGCTTGAAAAAGAAAAACTGCATTATGCTGGATCGCCCGATCATCCATACGATATTGTTACAAAAGATGGAGTGCGCATAGGCCTCATCGCATTTGCCCCGCACAAAGGATGTCTGGATTTGAACGACATGATCCATGCCGAAGAAATGGTAAGGGATTTAAAGAAAAAAGTTGAAGTGGTAATGGTTTCTTTTCATGCAGGTGCAGAAGGCGCTCCCGCACAACATGTTACCAGAAAAAGAGAGTTTTTCTTTGGACAAGACAGAGGAAATGTACACGAGTTTGCTCACAGAATGATTGATGCCGGTGCCGACATATTGATTGGGCATGGGCCACATGTAGTCAGAGCCATGGAAATTTATAAGTCAAGACTGATCGCTTATAGTCTGGGTAATTTTTGCACCTATGGTATGTTCAGCCTGAAAGGAGAATCTGCTGCAGCACCCCTACTTCAATTTAAGATTAATGAGAAAGGAGAATTTTTAGGCGGTCAAATTCATTCTTTCAAACAAATAGGCGAGGGCGGTCCTATTACAGATAATGATAAACTGGCCATTTCGCTTATTAAGAAACTATCGGAAAATGACATACCCGAATCTCCTTTGTCTATTACTTCTGAAGGAGTATTATCTGTAAAAAAATAATGGCCGACAATCTTGTCGGCCATGCCAAACTTTTATAGGATTGTTAATCACAAGTACTTCCATCAAAAAAATGTACTTTCTTGATTTTGATAATAACCTTTGAAGCGTTTTTTACTCTTGGTGTTCTTACAACTGTTTTGGTAAAACCGCTGGCTATCGGATCAATCAATTTGGTGGCATTAAAAGATGATTCTTCTTTCTTTATGAGCTCATCTGCATTATAATAGTAAGCAGTCCAGGTAATTCCATCAACTGTTTTGGATGCGTTGTTTTTAAAAGTGACTGAATAATTCAAATATTTTAATACAATTGGTGCGGTGACATCATCCACTTCTACTTTACATAGGCCTTTATGATTTTGTGCAAGTGCAGAAAAACTTTGTGTTACAACAAAGCACAGAATGGTTAATCCGTTTAACGCTTTCATGATTTTTATCTATTTGTAATTGTTGTTTACTTCCTGTTCATGTACCAAAATAAAAAAGCAGCCAATGCGCCCGCTCCCAATAATATCCATTTGAGCATGTTGTTTTTTGGAGGGTTGCGCATGCTGTCCAGGAGGTCTTGTCTTAATACGTCTATTTTAAATGCATGCTCACCCAAAACAGTTCCAGGCCCCGCTTCCTCTACAATAATTCCATACTGAGACACATGTTTAATCAGATTATTCAAATCGTGTTCTCCGGTTTCTGTATCTCTTGACTCCCATGACCTTGATACCAGAATCTCTGTTCCGTCTTTTAAGGTAAAGGATTCTCCGGGTTGTGTAAAATGAGAGGCCGAAACATCCAGTCCCTCATTGATGCATTCCTGTCGTATAGAGCCTGACTGTATTACTCCGTATGGTCTTGATGAATATGGATTAAATAAAGATTTGTAATTACGTGGAGCAGCGGGATTTAAATGATCCGGCAAAATTTGTTTTAAGTCATCCAATGTACAATCCGGAAACATTTGTATCGCCGCGGCGACTATTCCTAACGCGGTCCGATTCATTGCCTTCGCAGAAACACGAATAACTCCTTTTTTGATTTCTTCTTTTTGTGCCTCGGATAATTTGTCATAATAATATGCCATATATTTCTGTTTTAAGTTATTTCGTTTAAACAATAAAATTACAAAATATTTTATATAGTAAGTTTTATAACATTATTTGTTTTCGTTTGTTTTAGTTTTTCCAATGTTTACTACCAAATACAATGAAATACTGTCTTTAGTGGAAGAGATTAATCCTATTGTATATGGTCATAGCCGGAATTATGTAGATGGAGCCGTTACAAGATTATCCCCTTACATTTCAAGAGGAGTTATCAGCACCCGATATGTCTTACAAAAAATGATTGAAAAGGGCTATCGGCTTCACCAAATTGAATCCTTTGTAAAAGAATTATGCTGGCGCGATTATTTTCAACGTGTTGCGCAACATAAAGATGTCAATATCGATATCAAATCAACACAAACTCCCGTGGCTCATCATTTGATTCCCAAGGGCATTGTTGAAGCATCAACAGGAATTGAAGCAATGGACAAAGCTATCCAGCAATTGTACGAAACAGGTTACATGCATAATCACTGCAGGATGTACACAGCATTTCTTACTTGTAACTTAGCCAATGCACATTGGTTTATGCCGGCACAATGGATGTATTATCATTTGCTGGATGCAGACTGGGCAAGCAATGCCTGCAGTTGGCAATGGGTAGCGGGTGCCAACAGCAGTAAAAAATACATAACCAATCAGGAGAACATCAATAAATATACCAAAGCCTGTCAGACCGGCACGTATTTGGACAAAAGCTATGAAGAGATTGCCTGCTTATCAACGCCTCCCGAAATAAAGGAAACAGTTAACCTGCACTATGAAACCAATTTGCCTGAAACAAACATCTTGCAATGGGAACAGGAACAGCCTGTATTTATATACAATTTTTATCAGCTCGATCCGGATTGGCATAAAGATGATTCAGGAAATCGGGTGTTGTTACTAGAGCCCGACCATTTTAAACAATATCCTATTAGTTCAAAGAGTATAACATTCATGCTTGAGTTGGCAAAAAACATTCCGGGTATTCAGATTTTTACAGGATCTTTTGAAATGTTCGTTCAACAACACAAAGCCACAGCATATTACTATAAAGAACATCCGTTTAGCAAGCATTACCAAGGTGTATGCGAGCAACGGGATTGGATTTGTGAAGAAGTAAACGGATATTATCCCTCCTTTTTTGCTTTTTGGAAAAAAGCAGAACGGGCCATTAAAAAACATTTCGAAAATAAATTTCCATGAGTCGCGCTGTCATCATATTCCCTCATCAGTTATTTGAAGAGAGCGTTATGCTCAAAGATGGGGCTCCTATCTATTTGGTGGAGGAATATCTTTTCTTCAGGCAATTCGACTTTCATAAACAGAAGCTCGTATTTCACCGGGCATCTATGAAAAACTATGAAATGTTTTTGCTGAAGCAAAAAAAGAAAGTGGTTTATGTTGAAAGTCATATGCCAATTAGCGATATCAGAAATCTGATACCTCATTTGCATGATAATGGCATTACAGAAATAGCCTATCAGGATACTACAGATTATTTACTGGAAAGAAGAATTAAGAAATTGTGTGACACATATGGTATGCCTTTTCAAAAATATCCGAGCGCGTTATTTTTAAACACCACATCCGAAAACAACCTGTTTTTTGATGGAAAGAAAAGAATGTTTCAGACAGATTATTATATTCATCAGCGAAAGACAAAAGAGATTTTGTTGGATGAAGATGGAAAGGCGCTGGGCGGGCAGTGGAGTTATGATGCCGAGAACCGTGAGAAATATCCAAAAGGAAAGCAGGCTCCTACATTAAACAAGCTGCAATTAACTGTGGCATACAAAGAAGCCATACAATATGTTGAAAAACATTTTGCAGGTAATTATGGTCTGGCAGAACCAACAATCACTTATCCAACCACACATCAGGAAAGCAAACAATGGCTACAGGAGTTTTTGGAACAGCGATTCAGTGAGTTTGGGCCCTATGAAGATGCGATAGTGGCAAAAGAATATGTATTGCATCATAGCGTACTAACGCCAATGCTTAACGTAGGCTTGATTACTCCCAATGAAATTCTTGAAAAAACATTGACTTATGCAAAAAAGAAACAGATACCGATTGCAACGGTAGAGGGTTTTCTTCGACAGATCATAGGTTGGCGCGAATTTATTCGCGCCGTATATGAGCGAAAAGGCGTGGAGGAGCGTACCAAAAACTACTGGGAATTTTCTCAAAAAATGCCCGAATCGTTTTGGAGCGGAACAACGGGAATACTGCCGATAGACACTACAATCAAAAAATTATTGGAAACCGGATACAACCACCACATTGAGCGATTGATGATACTGGGCAATTTTATGCTGTTGTGTGAAATAGACCCCGACGAAGTGTATGCATGGTTTATGAGTTTATACATAGATGCTTACGACTGGGTGATGGTTCCTAATATTTATGGAATGAGTCAATTTGCAGATGGGGGTTTGATGGCCACCAAGCCCTACATCAGTGGCAGCAATTACATTTTAAAGATGAGCGATTATCCAAAAGGCGAATGGTGCAAGGTTTGGGATGCTTTGTTCTGGAATTTCATGAACAAACAGCGTATGTTTTTTTTATCAAACCCCAGACTGGGAATGCTTATCAGGACCTATGATAAAATGACTGATGAAAAAAAGAGTGATATGGCTATTTTGGTAAGGAGATTTAAAGAGAATAATTTTTGTCTTAAATAAGATGCCGGGCATCTCTATTTTCCAGATTGAGTCTTACATTTAGGTAATAAATTTTACCTGATGAAAAATAAATCTACCTGGCACGAGAAACACGTAGAAGTGTCAACCCTTGGTCAAAGATTGGCAGACACTGTGGCCTACGGAATGGGTTCGTGGCGTTTCATTATCATTCAAACGATTGTGGTATTTGCGTGGATGGTGATTAATTTCATTGGCTTCTTGAGACACTGGGATCCCTATCCATTTATCTTATTGAATTTGCTTTTTTCTTTGCAGGCCGCTTATGCGGCTCCCATTATTATGATGTCGCAAAATCGGCAGAACGATCGCGATCGTGAACAAGCAAAGGCTGATTACCAAACAAATGTAGAAGCAAAACTGGAAATTGAAGCACTACAGCAACAATTGTCAAATATAGAAGTTCAAAAACTTGACAAAATTATTGAGATCTTGAATGAAGTGAGGAAAGAGAAATTAGGCAATTAAACTTTTTTAAAAAATAATCGACTGTTTATTTACCAAACAACTTATTCAGTATCCATCTGCCTACCTTGCGCTCCACGCCTCCTTTGGTGGTTGGAATTCCGGTCTTTCTTGCGAATGAATTTTTTAGACCAGAGATTCCGAGCGCTCTTTTCCAAGAAAAAGAAAATCCAAATTTTTTACCCATGATGCTATTGAGGTTTGGTGTAAAATTAAGTATATCTGTATAATATATTCTCTCAATCTTTTTACCGTGACAAATTCAACTCGCCATGCTGTTTCCAAAACTCCGGTATTTCATAGTGCGTTGTATTGATTGGAATAAACTCACAATTGGCCAGCGTATAATTGCTCCATAGTTTTATTTCAGCTTTTTTGAATCCTCTCTCACAATAAAATATTTTAATCGGGCAGTTTATTTTACCTTCCTGCAAATAGTTTTCAATCATATCCTGATGCTGATTTATATATCTCAAAACATTGGCTTTCTGTTCTTGTGTTGGCGATATTTTATCAATAATAGAAATCAGTTCATCTTTAATATCTGAAACGGTATGCTTATTAAAAGGCGTTAATTTATCTTGTGCGGATTTATCCCACACAATCAGGTTATCCACGCTCGTACCCATTTTTTCCAACAACTTAATTACTTCAAATGCCACTATGCCTCCCATCGAGTAAGCTACGATTTTATTTATTTTTTTTGGTATTGGCCTTGTTTTCTCATAACTGCTTATCAAGAAAGACGCTGTTTCTTCAATAGTGCTACACGCCAGTTTTACATCTACTGCCATTGGATAATTAAAAGCTACTGCCTTATGGTTTTTTTGCAGTGGATAGGTATTAAAAATTAATCCAAGCCCCATGATAGGAGGAAAATACCAGTCCTCTCCTTCAATTCCCTTCTTTAAGTCAATTATGTAATCCTCCGCTTTTATTGAAGATGTATTGTTATAAGCCAGTTTATCAAATGTTGGTTGTTTAAAAAATTCAGTCAGCGAAATAGCAAATCCTGTTGTCTTTTGTATTTCACGGAGCATCATGATGGCTTGTAAGCTTGTTCCTCCTGCTTTAAAAAAATGATTGTCTCCATTTGGTCCAACATACTTCTCCCATATCGTATTCAATTGACCCTTAACCCTGATCTGATTTTTTGATTCAACATCTACAGATTCGGTGATGTCTATTTCTTTCGGAATAATTTTTGCCTCAAACAGAAATGTTAATGTATCCAGGTAAGCTTTAGACACCTCTTTGATTTTCTGTTCTTTAAAATACCCCGAATCATATTCCCACCTGAGCAATACTTTATCTTTAAAAGTCTCTACATACAAACTTAATGGTTGTCGTGGTCTTGAAAATGCCTCTTTGTTTAATTCATTGTCATGCGTTGTTTCAACGGGATGTTGAATAATCAGACCAATTTGATGATACTGTTCGTAATTTGTTTGAGGTGGATATACGATTGTGTCATTCTTATGGGAAAAGAGATAGGTGATTGCCGCTTTTGAAATCCCAATTCTTTGCTCCCAACTGCCTTCGCAAGGAGCAGGAAAAGGGAATGCCCTCATGAACATCCCAACTGCCGGCTCATCTCTTGTATCCATAACAAACGAAATCCAGTTTGGCTGCAAACCATTAGTCTTTAAGCTATTTGCAAGTAAGTTTGCATGTATGACAGAAGCGCTCGTTTTCCATTGTTGTTGTAGTTTTTTCAGCATGTCTACCTCTTTATCAGCAAGCACAGTCACTATATTTTTTTCAAGTTTGCTGGCAGGAAGGCCTGCAATATTTTGTGGTGACGTAGACAGTGAAAAATAATTGTCCCAGTTTGTTGAGACAGTTGATTGATATGTTTGATTCAGCTCAGGTCTTGCTTTTTTGTTTCTTCTCTCTTGTTCATTAAAAAACAAATTTAACAGCCATTCATCAGATCCTCCGTCGTATACTAAATGATGTGGGTTGAAGTAAAGATGGCTTTTGCTCTCCACATGAATGATGAAGGCCTCAAAGCACGGGCCTTTGATTAAATCTATTGCTACGTAGTATGTCTTTTTTTGGAATTCTATAAATTCAGATGCTGACATTTGTTTTTCAGCAAGAACATAATCATCAGATGACAAATAGTGTTGCAAGAGCTGGCCCCGTTCATTGACTTCAAAACAAACAAATAGATTTTCGCATGCTTTAAGTGTTTCTTCGGCTCTTTGTTTAAACTCATTAATGTCTCCCGGAATTTCTATAAAATGTGGGAGGTTATACACGCTTGGGTCCTTTTGCTGTATCTCAACCCAGATAGCCTCCTGTGCCCTGTTGGCTATTTGATATGTTTTTTCAACAGTTGTTTGTTTAACAGAGACGGTAGCGAACTCAATCGTATTTGCAAGTTCATTAAAATCTGATGCGGCAAATAGCTGGTGTACCGCCAGCCTTTTTTCGTGTATATTATTCCACTCTCTCACAAAATACATTGCATCAAAACTAGAAAACCCTAATGCAAAGAAATTATCTGTTGAGTTTATTTTTCGATTAAATAGTTTGTAAATAAGTGTCGATAATTGATCAGTGATATTGGAATCGGGATTCTGCTGCACAGCATTATCCTCAAAAACCGGAAGAATGTCTTTCAGTGAATCTCTGTTGATCTTTCCATTTTGAGTCATTTCAAAATGATCTACTGCAATAAATCGAGACGGGAGATAATAGGGCGGATATTTTGCGAGCATTGTTTGGCGGATGTTTTGTATTGTTTCCGCCGCTATATTTCCTATGTAAGCGGCACCCAGCTCCTGTGCAAATTCATTATCGTAGGTAAATGCCACCCATTCTGTTTTAGGATATATGGAGGTCAGTAAAACCTCTATCTCCTGCAACTCTAGTCTTTGTCCGCGGATTTTTACCTGTTTATCTGCGCGGCCCAAAAAATGATAATTTCCAAACTCATCCATAACGGCCTTATCGGCAGTGGTCCATGGGCCCGAATTGTGTGACCAGCCATTTTCCAGATAATAACCTTTACCAACGCAAGGGCCACCTATGCGCAACAACCCTTCTTTACCTGCAGGTAAAGTAGTTCCGTCTTCTTTACAAATTGAAAATTCGGAGTGCAGCATGGGCTTTCCTATTGGCACTACCAACTCTCTTGCATAGGAAGTCTGCCATGTAAAGTATGAATTGTCAATCGTTGTTTCAGATAATCCATAAGAACTGATCAACGTTGTTTTTGCAGGTAATTTGTTGATCAACGATTGCATTTCGAAGATCTTCCAAACATCTGACCCAACAATCAATAATCTTAAGTGAGAAAAATCAAGCCCAGACGTTTCCATCCACCAGCGCACGATCATAGGAGTCGTTTCAAAGACTGTTATTTTTTCGTGTGAAATTAAATCGGCCAGATATGTTGGATCTTTTCGTTGATATTTATCTGTCAGCACTAAAGCAGCTCCGTTAAATATCGATCTGCCAATATCTCCCATAAATACATCAAATGAAAAAGAGGCCGCCTGCATTATTTTATCTGTTGGCTGCATTGAATATTGTTGTTTCCATGCCTCAATTGCTGCTGCATATCCTGATCGACAAACACCCACCAGCTTTGGCGTACCGGTTGTTCCTGATGTAGCAATGGCGTAAACAATATCCGAGTCAAAATGGCTATTCGCTTGTATTGCATACTGTTCGCTTGAATTGTGCAACGAATATGCCCGCTCTCCACAAAGCTCTTCAATTTGAGCAATACGATCGTCGGGGGTTTCCGCATCTATTGGAATGAATGGGATTTGATGATATATGCAACTCAGTACCAATAACAAATCCTCTGTTGTTCTCTCTAAAATCAACGGAACAATTCCTGTTCCCTGATAATGAAATTTATTTTTATTCTCCTGTATTTTTTCATGAAGTTCCCGATAGTTGATTTTGTTTTCTGCCAATGAAATGGCGGTGTTATCGGGATATTTCTCAGCCATTTGTACAATCAGTTCTTTCAAGTCATACAAACCCTCAACACAATTCTTATTTTCCTCAAAGTCATTTTGGAACATCTTGTGATGAAGATATTCCATTGCTTTACCGGAAAAATAATTAGGATTATATTCCCATTGGAAATAGTAAACGCCGTTATCATCAATGAAGTCAAGTGAGATATCATGCGAAACGCCGTTCAATCCAAAAGGAATTGAGGCGAACCTTTCTTCTCTGGATTGAACTGTGTTATAAACATAAGTTGTATTGAAGAACGGTGTTCCTTCCTGCTGTTTATTGGATTCTACTGTTACTATCTGAGAAAAAGACTGTTTTCTTTTCTTAAATAAATGTCTCCATTTTTCAATGATCTCTTTGTCGTCAGAACTTTCAATCACCCATGGTAAAATGTTTGCCGACATGGCAACCACTTCACCCGGATTCAAGGATTGTCGGGTGTTTACAACTATCCCCGTTGCAAAATCTTTGTCCGGAAAATAGCTTTTCCATAGTGTTGACCAGAGGATTAAACCTGCTTCAAAAGAACTGCAGTTGTTTTTGATTCTTAACTCATTGATGCGTTTTGATTCGTCTGCTGATAAAGGAATTCGTATATGATTTTCTTTGGAAATTGGCTGTAACCTTTTAAATGGCAGGCCCTGTATTTTTACTTGCTGTAAATATGTTTTCCAGAAAGCCAAATCGGCTGTTTCGTTGTAAGGACAAAGCAAACGAAGGGTTGTGATTGTATTTTCTTCGTAATCCTTTACAATCGTATCCAGCAATTGCTGCATTCCAATTCCATCCAGTAGCCCATGATGGATTTTACATGAAACCAATAGCCGATCTGAGATTACAGAAACAAACACATCTCCAAGCGTATTGAAAATACTGGATGGATAATTCATTAATTTGTCTATATATTCTGTTTGGGTTTTTGCAGCGATATCATGAATATGAAATGCCGCCTTTTTCCAATAATACTTGCTTTCGTGCGATTCTATTTTTAAACCCAATCCAGATTGATGAGCAAACCATTTCTTGATGAAGGCCAGAAAACTATCTGAATAGGGAAGAGAGAAGCCATTAATGATCCAGTATGTTTTATTAAAATGATCGTCTGATTCAGACAAAAAGAAAAGCCTTGCCGCTTCCTCGTGTACCTCTGTATCGGGCAAAACAGGTTGGTGTTCTTGATTTGTTTCTTCCTCTTCCTGTAAAATCTGATTGAGCGAAAGACAAGTAAGTATGGTCTCTATACCAACCGTTTTGTTTAGCTGCAATTTTATTTTACCGGAAAGCCTCATTGCATCGAGTGAATTGAATCCGTTTGCATACCACCCTAATCTACTTTGAAGATTTTTTTCCGGAAAAACATCTTTCAGGATATTTTCCAATTCAATTGACAGTGAGGTCGTTGAACTGTTTTTTATCAAATCCTCTGCAATTTTCTCCAAAGCCATGATGTCTACTTTTCCATTTTTATTGAGCGGGAATTGATCCACCTTTTCAATAAAACTCGGTATGGCATAAGCAGGCAACAATTCTTTCAGTTTTTTTCGATTGACCGGAATGGCCTGTTTGTTTTTTTGTGAAAAAGCGATGAGGGCTTTTTCCTTTATGACAAATACCCATTCATCTATCCCCGACCATTCAGCTAAAGCATATTCTATTCGGGACAATTCTATTCGCTGGCCATTTATTTTTATCTGACGATCCTTTCTTCCTTTAAAAAATATATTTCTGTTTGTATCAACAAATCCCTGGTCGCCGGTTTTAAATGCTTTTATGCCTTCCAATAAAATAAACTTCTGACTATTTTCATGATTAGAGTAGCCAAGACCTACCGCTTCTCCCAAAACTACCAATTCGGCCTCCTGAAAAGGTGCTGCAGGCGTACCGTTTGGATGAAGCACCCATACATCTCCGTGACTGAAGGTTGTTCCCAGGGGTAACACATTTTTTTTAAACTGACCCGTGTTTTCAAATCCTGTTATTAATACCGAACATTCTGATGGGCCATAAAACTGGAACATGCTTGCTCGAGCCAGTTTTGATTTTATCTTTTCATATAAAGTTTGCGGCACCTTATCGCCACCTGTCATGATATACCACTCTTTTTCCTGTGGTTCAATTTTTTCCAGCCAGTTATCCAATAAGGCCGGTACCATATGAAAAGCGGTTATGCCTTCAAATGTTTTTTTAATTTTTGAGTCATCTGCAAGTATTTCCTTCGTAACCAACACCGCTTTCCATCCTTTCCATTTAGGAAAAATCAATTCAGCAACACCTATATCAAAAGCAGGATGGGCTATCGCCGCAAATGTTTCATTTTGTCTCCAGGGTATTTTTTGATCCCATGCTTCAAAAAAATGAATCATGTTCTGAAGTGAGAGCTGTACTATTTTAGGCTCACCTGTTGAACCGGAAGTACAAATACATAATGCGGCTTTTGGTTGATTATCCTCAACCTTATTTTTTACAATTTCAAATTCATCAATATTGTCTAACAGATGTGCCGCTGCAAATCGGCCATCTTGTTGTGATACAAAAATGGCATCAGGTGGTTTATGATAAAAAAGCTGGTCAATAAATTTGTCAGTCTCTTTTTCATTTATGGTAATTACTTCTACTGCTGATTTCCATGCGGATAAAATCACCAATGATGTATTGACATGTTTGTCGCCATAAATCCAGATTCTTTGTACCGAGTTTGAAAAAACGGATGAAAGCTTTGTGTATCGTTTTTTTTCTTCCTCTGATAAATGATTTTCTATACGATCAAAAAATGCAGATTCGGAAACAGGTGCAGGATGTTTGATGACAGGGTAGGGGAATAATGTTTTACTGATTTGAGCAATGCTTTTTGAAGCATATTGATCAAAAGAAAGCACAAAGCGTTTAAAATGTGCTGCAATCTCACTAACCTGTTCTGTAGAATGTGATGCCGAATGATAATGCCAATAAAAGACCAGCGATTCGTCTTCGGGAGAAAGCGCCAAACTCAAAGGGAACTCTGTAAAATCATAGGAATGGGTGACTATGAAATCGTCGGCTACCTCATTCAAGCTTGATTGAACCGGATAATTCTCATACGCAATGATGAATGAATAATTAAGTTGTTGAAATAATGAATTGGTAGTGTCGACATACGAATACCCTGCCACAGACCTCTCTCTTTGTTTAAATTCTGTAAGCAGCAACGAGATTGGTTTTGAGAAGTCGATTGACATTTGAAATGGGAGCGTCTGTATTCCAAGTCCAAATCCATTTGTCACCTCCTCAATCAATCCATTTTGTTTTACGACACCAAACTGTATGTTGTTTTGCTGGGTCCAAATTGCTATAAAACACGCCCAAGTAAAATTGATATATTCTGCAGATGTTAATCCTGTTTTTATTGCCTGATTGCGTATTTCAGATGCATTCACCCGATCTTTCAATTCCAATTGTATTGGATCTCCATCCTCCGGATGTGGAGTTATCTCTGCTATATCTGTAAATGCAAGCAGATAGGACTCATACGCTTTTGTGGCTGCTGATTGATCTTTTTTCTTCCAGGCATCATTCCATGCCCTGTTGGTTTTTTCCGGAACAAAACGATTGGGGGTTTTTATGTTTAAAACAAAGTCATTCAGCAATTGCTGCTTCCCCCATCCATCAAATAAAATGTGGTGATTTGTAATGCTTAAAAATATGCTGCCATCGCAGTCAAATCCATCAAAACGCAGACATGGTTCGGATTGAAATGCAAATCCTTTTTTTCGGATGTTTGTGGTCTCCAAAAATAATTTGTCGGAAGAGATGCGATGAAGGGATATGGGAGGGTGAATTTCCCTGGCTGATACCCAAACCGGTACGCGCAGGCCCTCGTACAAAATCACAGACCGGAAACATTCATATTGTTGTATCAGCTTTTCAATGGCTTTACAAATCTCTTCCCAACTCCTGGACTTGATTTCAAAAACCAATTGCTGTACATAAGTATCGCTTGAAGATTTTAGAGATGCCGACAGCATGAACTGTTGCGCAGGCATCAATGGCACGATGGATTGGATATGCTCTTTTTTTATGCTCATAGTTTACTCAACAAATCGTCAATGGCATCCAAATCATTTTGTTGCAAAGAGGCATCAATATATCCGCCCGAATTAGCTGAATGTATATTTTCCCGAGTATGGGAATGAAATGTTTTGACAAAAGACTCTGCCGGAAAATCGGGATGTGACCTTAGCATCCATTTCAATTTACCCTCTACAATCATGGCATTTAATTCTACAAAGGCCAGCAACTGATTTTCCGGGTCTGTCATATTTCCTTGTGAAATATTTGAAGGCCTTGCAATGGTGCCTCTGTTTTCATCAAAATTACCCAAAAAATTCAGTAGCAAAGGAAAGGGAGGCTTTTGCCAATCGTCTAATGCCATATAGGTAAGCCCGGATTGAGGTAGATCCCTGAAGGCCTCTTCAATTTGCTGCTTAAGCGCTTTATCGTTCGATCCACCGCGTAGGATTACAGGATAGAATTGAGTATACCATCCCATAGACCCGGCAATGTCCGGTATGTTTGCATATGATCTGCCGTGCGTTTCAAAAAAAGGCGTTACGGGTTGCAAATTCAACGTATTCCATGTTTGTAAAAACAGAAACAAAAACTTTTCATTGATTGTTTTTCCTGTGAAATCATTTTGCAGAAACCATACAGTGTCTGCCTCGTTCCACTCCCACTCAACATATGTTGAATTGGAATAGGAACAAATTTTCCATTCGGCAAACGGATTGTTTATATCACTTTGATAATACTGTTTCGTTTCTGTCTCAAATTCCAATGCCAGATCCAAAAACTTTTGGTGGGTAAGCCCAAATACAGAGGGTCCCGATTGAACGGTACCCATGCCTTGCACATTTGCCTGAAGCTCATCCAAAAAAATACGCCAGGAATATCCGTCGCAATAAAAATGATGCATGGATACGAATAAATAACTGACCGATTGAAGCGTGAAAATTACTCCCGCCGCTACAGGGCCCCTCTCAAGATCAAAGCCTTCCTGTATTTTCGAACAGGTTTCAGTAATTTCTTCAGCACTGTTGCAATGTATAACTTGTACAAATGGTTTCATTCCCGCTTTCCAGTTTTGATGATAAACCATCGAAAGAATTGGAAACTGCTGAAGGGTATTGTCTATTATTTCTTGTAATTGTGTGGGCTCTATCGGAATCTGTAATTCGAGCAATATAGATTGATTATAATGATTGCGATTGCCTGTGTAAGAAGAAAGAAACCATTGTTGAATGGGTGTGAGTGCTGTTTCATGGGAATGCCCTAATTCTTTTATTCCTTCTTCTCTTTTCAAATTTTGTACATATTCCAGCAGGCTCGGTGCATTAAGCAATTCTCCCACCTCAGTTCGATATCCTTTTGTTTTCAGTTTTCCAATCATTCTCAGTGCAACGATACTGTCGCCACCTTGCTCAATCAAACTGTGTCCTGGTTTTAAATAATGATATTCGGGTATGTTTTTTTTGATGAAAACCGACCATTCATCTTGTGACGATTCAGCTATGTTTTTCTGGTTTGTTTTTATTTCTTTTTCAAAATCGTTGCTATATACGATTTTGTCCGGCATTGCCCAAACAGGCAAATATTTGCGAATGCGGTTTTTTATTGTTGCTTCATCTGTATTTTTCTCAGACTCTATAAACAAGATGAGCTCTTCGTTTACATCTTCAAATAATGCCGCTGATATTTCCGGGAATTCAGTAAGTATGACCTGCTCTGCATAAGCGCAGCTGATTGAGTTTGCAAAACGATTGATGTATTTTCTTCTTTCAAGATAAATGACTTTATCAGATGATGTAGTATTGAAGAGGCGATGTTGATCAATGATACAATGACCGGAAAAGCCATCTGTCTGTGGCTGATTTAAGAAATCATAGATTACTGTTTCCCGAAGATCAGAACATAACCATTTAAAATTACCAATGTGGTTTCTTTGTAAAACTACCGGAAAATCAAGTTTTTTTGACCACTCTTCTAAAATGCAAATCGAACCGTTTTTTATGAATTTGAGATTCTCGGCAGCAATCACTGGCACGATATGATATTCAGAAGAAGGACGAATCTGTTCATTTATGTATTTGCTAAGAATTGGATTGAAGACTTCTGGCAAATAATGCTTATACTCCGAAAGTACATTTACCAACTCAAGTAGCTGGGCTCCTTTTATCTGATATCCGCTTTCGTGAATAAAAATCGAATCTTTTTTCGATTCTGTCTTTTTAATCCCTGCTTCTGCCTCTTTATGTTTCATCAATACAAGCCTACTCAACGACTCGAGAGGTATGGCAGGATATGATCGAAGAATTCTGTTCAGGAAATGTATCTGTTCGGATATAGCATACCATCCTGATTTAACAGTATGTTCTTCTGTAAAACAATTACGAATGGATTCGGGCGAATCAATCCATATTTTTAGATCATTAACAACGTCTTCAATTTGATTGGATGCATTCTCCCTCGCTTCTCCTATTGACTTATAATAATACTCGTATAATGTATCTGTATCTAATTTTCCGTTTCTTGTCGTTGAAAACTTTTCAATCTCTATAAAATGACTTGGGATCATGTATTTGGGAATGACTTCCTCCAGAGATTTTGAATAATCCGAATTACCGGCTATCGATTCAACAAAACAAATCAGTTGCCGGGATTTGTCAGTACCTAATATCGCAACATGGGATTCTTTTCCAAATATCTTGCGAACGCATGATTGTATTTCTTCTGCCTCTATTCGGTAACCATGAAGCTTAAGTTGATTGTCTGCCCTGTTCAGATAAAGTAAATTTCCTGCATAATCCATTTTAACCAAATCCCCTGTCTTATACATTTTGGGATAATCGGGGTGATTCAATTCAAGAAAAGCTATTTGTGTCAACTCCGGCGCATGAAGATATTCCTTCGCCAATCCTGTTCCCAAAAGATAAAGCTCTCCGACTACTCCTTTGCGCACGGGTTGCCGATTGCCGTCCAGCACCAATGCCTTCATGCCTGATATTGATTTTCCAATAAAAGCAATTCCGTTCAAATCTACTTTGTGAACTATACAGCCAACCGTAGCTTCGGTTGGACCGTATTCGTTGTACAAACTGTGCTTTGTATGTGCGAGAACTTTTTGTATATGAATTTCATGAAGCGCTTCCCCCCCAACCACCACACATTTGGGTGTTGCCTCAGCAAACCATTCTTTTTCTGCCAAAAGTATATGCGAAGGGGTTAGTTTTATGAAGCTGGATTGATGATCTCTTAATGCTTCGCCAAGAGCATCATAAATGCTTTTAGACTCTGCATGCAAAAGAACAGTCTTGCCAAAGGCAATTCCTCCCAATAATGAAGTAAGTGTAAAATCAAATGCTAGCGGCGTAAACACATGTACATTGTAATTATTGTCATCATCAAAATAATGTTGCTTACAATGCATTAAATAATTGGAGAGTGCCTCATGCTGTATTAAACAACCTTTTGGAATTCCCGTTGAACCTGATGTGAATAAAACATAGGCCGCTACATCCATATCATATCTGATATCTGCCGGGGCTTCAACATTTGAATTTTCAAGTAATTGGATTTTCTTTTGATCTATGACTATGATGGACTTCGCCTGCTTTACAATCTGCTCAACCCTCGATTCGGGCCAATGCACCTCAATTGGTATAAAGGCTTTGCCAAGTTTAAAAGTAGCCAAGATCATTGACAATTGATTAAAGCTTCTTTCAATTCTAATGCCAATAAAATCAAATTTTTCTGCAGAATAGGACCCCTCTATTCCCTTTGCAATTCGCCAACTATGTTCATCCAGTTCTCTATAGGTAAACTTTCGGTTACCATCTAAAACAGCAATACTATCGGGAGCTTTTTTTACTTGATCAAAAAATAGTTTTAGAAAATGATCCGTCTTGACTTTTTTAGACGCCTCTTTGATTGAAAGCAATTTTTGAATAGTTATTGCCTCGGGAGTTTTGTCATCGTATAACGTGTCATTCAGTTTGTCAACAAATTTATTGCTGATGTTATTTCTTGATAAGATCTTCCACGTCGTATTTTCCTTTTTAATAACCAAGTCAAAAAGTTTGAAGTCGTCATCGGATGATTCATCCAGACAAAAAAGTATATTTGATCTTGGTTCAAGTTTTGATTGAATTGTCTTTAGAAATAAATCTTTGTATCTGTCAGCGGCAGTGAGTTGTCTTTTTAATTCATGTAAAATTTCACGATCTTCTGTTCTATCATCCAATAAAATTGGAAATATCATTTTTCCTCTCTTACAGGCTATCTGGAAGTTGGTGTTTTTCCAAATCAAATGCCTGAGAGATAACATTACCCTTTCTAGTTTTTCTTCTGCTGTTTTTATTGAATCGGATGAATGCCTTTCTTTCAAATCTCCTTTTATGGCATCAAAAACATCAAACCAAAATCCCTGAACATCTTGTTTCAGCATATCATACCAATAGGATACGGCATCATGACTAATTGATTCTTCAGACTTCGCAATTGGTGTGGGCTGTTTGTCGAATATTTCAGATAAAAGGGGTTTGCCGATAGTAGCAATAACATTTTGTTTTGTAATGATTTGCTTCATGGAATCGGCTTCAAAAAAATCGGTTGCCAAATAATCGGTGTGATCAGCAAAAATCTGGTGCTTTAATTTCGGTGCGATTTCTTTTTCTGCATCTGCATCTAGGAGGAGCCGGGAATAGTACAGAAACTTTTTTTGCAATGAAGCAATGAATGTGGCCGAAAATCTTCTGGCATCGTAAACCACCCTGAATTCGTAGCCGCCGTTTTTAGGAAACAAACAAAATGTTATTGGATAGCCCGTTATTTCATTTGTATGAATCAAGCGAGCCTCAAAAATATCTGAGGTAATATCTTCGTAAGGATAGTTTTCATAAATAAAAAGAAAATCGGAATGCGTTTTTTGGTGATGCTCTTTGATACCAAGTGAGATGTCGTTCGCCAATATTTGATTGAAGAACAATTTTAATTCAGTGAAATATTGTTTCCAGCAGAGGCCTTCCTTTATGTCGGCGGGGACAAGGATATTTCTGATAAATAATCCTACCGCTGTTTCAGCATCATGATGTAAAAAACTTCTGCCTGATGAAATACTATTAAAATAAAATGGTTCCTTGCCGGATATTGAACTCAATGTAAGACCCACTACCCCGCAATACAGAAGCTGGCGGGTTATTTCAAATGTTTCTAAAAAATATTTTTCTTTTTCTGCATCAACTTGATAAAAAGGGAAAAAGGCGGTTTCAAAACGCTGATCATGTCTGTAATATTCAATCGAAAAAACAAAAGGCTTTTGTAATATGTGTGTTCCTGTAAAATCTATTTCGGTTTTCTTCAAAGATTCTTCGTAAGCCAGCAATTGTTTCTGAAAGTTGGGCTTGGTTTCCGGCAAATGATCATGCCGATTCATTCTGTCTACAAACTCACGCATCAATATTCCAACACTCCATCCATCCAAAAGAACATGATGGTGAGACCAGAGTAAATAATTTTTATCTGCAATTACAAGATGAGTAACCCGGAGCAAGTGTTGATGAAATCCTTTTTGCAGATCTTTCTGCAATGCCTGATCTATCGAATCAAATATTTCTGTTGTAAAGTCAATGTCGTCGTCCATTATATGCTGCCAGTATTCACCGGCTTCTTCATGAATATGGATACGGATATTTTCATGGCTTTTCCAAACGGCGTTCAAACATGCTTTTATCTGATCAATGTTGGGATATCTGATTAATTCAAACACGAATTGTTCATGATAAGCCCCCATTGTCTTGTGCGCCAGGTAATGCTTCCATATCCGTTCCTGCATTTCAGTGAGGCCATATGTCTTGTCTTGATCATTATAGATTGGCGCATTTGCTTTGACCGCTTCATCTATCCTAAAAAACCAATGACCCATTCTTTCGGCCTCCAATAGTCCTGACAAATCAACAACAGCGCCTTTATCCTTTAATTTCGCAAGTAATCTAATTGCCTGAATGGAGTCTCCTCCATTGCTGTAATAACTTTTTGACCAATCTATTGTTTCTCCTATTACTTGTCTCCAGGATTCTTCTATCAAACTTCTTCTTTCTTCTTTACATTTGATAGATATGCCTTTGGCTTCTTCCATCAAATGCTTTAAGTCTTTTTTTTGCGTTTCAAGTAAAATTGAGTTGTCTTCATACAAATCAAAGGCAGAATCTATTAGTTTTTCTATGGTGCTTTCAAATGGATGTAAACAATTACAGGATATTGTTTTCAGGTTGGCGTGAATGACGATATGGATTGCCGAAGACAATCCCTTATGATAGCTTTCGTCCGAAATGATTATTCCTGAAAAAGATTGTTCGGGTAATTCCGATAAATAGGAATTCAGTTTTCTGCTTAACTCAAGCAGTTCTTTTGCACCGACTTTATAATCACCTACACCATTCGAATCAATTGGAATTGTTTTATTATTAATTGTAAAAGCAAAAGATAGTTTTACTCCTGTCCTGTGGGCCGTCTCCCTTAATAAGCTTATCAATAAAAGTTTTGCATTATTGATATTGCTTTTACAATTTTGAGCAAAGCGGTCGGGAAGAGGCTTGATTATTTCTGCAAATTGAACCTGATTGGTTTCGAGCGATTGCCCAAAATTAAGTTTTGCCAAATAGTCTTTCCAAAATGCTGCTCCTTCCATTCTTTCCTTTCTGAGATATTATTTTCGGATGATTGATGCGATGTATTGATTCGTTATTTCGTCAAAACGAATCTTATCGGTTTTCCAGCTTGTGTGTGATAAAATGTCATTCATTTCTTCGGGCGAAACAAACAAATAGTCATGCCAGGGTGTAGCAAACATTTTGTATCGAATGCGAACATGCATCTGACCTCCAAGCTTTTGTTGAGAAAGATTGTGGTTAACGTAGCGTTGTGTTTCTTCATCTAAAAATCCAGCACCATAAGGATTCATGGTTTCCAGATGAATCACCGAATTTGCGTGCGTATATTTTTCCAACAACTGCAGGAAGTAAATGAAAAAGGATTTGTTTTGCAGCAACCCTACATTATTTCCCCAAAATAAGATTGTGTCAAAACACAACGAAGCATCCAAATGCTGAAAATGATTTACATCGCATAACAGTGTATGATGAATACCCCGTCGCTTGCAGGTTTCTATAGCCAGCGGGGAATTATCCATTGCATAAGCCACCAATCCCTGCTCTTGAAAATATAATGCGTGTTTTCCGGCACCACAACCCACATCAAGCACAACTCCTTTTACTTCGGAGGAAATCTCTTTTTGTAAACCGCCCCAATCCTCAAAAGATTCAAAATAAGAATTGCTGTCACCATTTAATATAAAGCGCCCGTCATCGCGCTCCTCAATTTCATAGCCACCCAAATAATTACCGCTCAAAAAACAGTCATACATGTTGTTTCCGAAGGCGTCCTCATGTGGCTCAAGGCCATGAATATGTATATGTTTACTCATGATATGATTTTCCAGAATAGTTGTTTGTAATAGACATTTTCATAAATCAACTCCTTGTTTTCACGAACCACATCTTCAATAAATGCGGGATCCATAAAATTATTGATGACTCTCATCTTGTTATTTTTTATATGCTGTTGAGATATAATGATATGATCTGGCCTGCGCAGGCATGATGATATCCTGTCGCATTCCTTTGATTTTTTGTTGGTTCAGCAAACTTCTTCCGGTGAAGGCAAGTTCTCCGAGTCGGTAATGATTCACTCCGGCATCCTGAAGCATAGAGATGTATTCAAAGGATACCGAGGTTCCTAAACTTTGGGTAAGCGTAGAAGGAAAGTTGTATTTCTTCCAGTTTTGCAGAAAAGAAGCGGCAGGAACATTGGCACAATCCAAATAAGCGCCCACAGCAAAACAGGTTTTTGTTTTTTGGTTTGTAATTTCGGGTAAACATTCAAAGCCCTCTCTTTCTGGATCCAGGGCCATCATCAGGCATGTCTTGTGAGACAAATTGACATCCTTATGAGTAACATCAATATCTACAAACGAGTGCTCTAAAGATACTCCTTGGTAATTCAAAAACCAGGTTTTTATATCCGGGTTTTTCTTCTTGATGATTTGAAGATGTCTCAGATTCTCAGAAGCGATACCTGCAACCGGTAAATCTGCAATGAAAGCTATTTTATCATCGGGATAATCCTGAAATATTTTTACGACAAATGTCCAATCCATATTTTTGGATTGAAAGTGCTGATTTAAAAATTGAATATTTTCTGCCAATCTATCCTGATGAAGAATAATACTGTCGTTTAACTCCATGAAATAGGTGTATGGTTTGTTGAACAAAGATATTCAGGACGATTAGATACAGCTTTAGGTAAATTTTTACAGCTATTAAATGTCAGTATGAGGATTTTTCTGCTGAAATCGGTTTCTGACGCACCTGAGCCATGAATCACATCGGGGTTAAAAAACAATACGGAGCCTTTCTTTCCGAAGGTGCAGTTTGTTCCGTATTTTTTTTCAAAATATGTAAGCTCCTCTTCTGTAAAAGAAAAAAGTAAATCGCTCGATGCACTCCCTTCTAAAGAATATTTCTGAGAGGTATTGTTTTGCTCCTTTGGCAAAAATTCCAAATGACTCGCAGGAATCAATTGCAATTCCCCGGAGCCATTGAATACATCATCAAGATAAATTACCACATTGACCATGCTGTTTTGAGGAATGTGGTCAAATACATGCCAAAACGGAAAGTCTCTGTGAAAAGGCCAAACAGAACTTGAGTCAGTATTTTTTACATTGATTTTCGATTGATGAATATATACATCGGTACCGATGATTTGTTTAAGCATCTGGCCCAGCCAGGATTGTTTTTTAATCCATTCGCGAAAATAAGCTCCCTCATGAATACCATATATCGAGCGAACAGTTTGGTTGTCTTTTTCAAAGAAGTATTCTCCACTGCCGGCACTCAATTGCTGATAATCAGGCAAAGCGTCTTCCGACAAATGGGCATCCAATAATATGAAGCCGGTTGCCTCATATTGCGCCGATATATTCGTTTCGCTTATTGTTTCGATCATCTGGCTATCCATTGCTTTCGTCATCATTTTTTCGGACATCTCGCTCATTTATATGCTCTAATGTTGTTATGGTAAAGATATATTTTTTGTTTTTATCAACCATAAAAATGTCATGCCATTTATTGGGATAATCTTCTGTATTTATTGTATTGGGTTCTGTCAAAAAACCGGTTCCCTTCATTTTGGCTATGGCTTCTTTATAAGAAAATTGAAGAAAAATCAGTTGTGGATCTTCATTGATCTGTTTCCACTCGATATCAGAAAATGCAGCCTTCAGTTCATTTGCTTTTTCTTCCTGAATAAATTCCAAATCTATTCCTATCGGGCAGCCACAAATGGCAACAGCGACCCAACCGTTTGAATGTGTAATGGAACAAAATGCATTTTTCTGCAGGGTAAATTGTGGACAGCCTGATTCGTTTTTTTTAAAGCCAGCTTTTTCCAGAGTAATACCAAGCGCGCTCCTGCAAAGCTCGTCGAGTAAATAGCGTGCTGTCAATGATTCTATTCTTCTCGTTTCATCAATGATCTTTTGGATAAAAACATCTTCATAAACAGACAAGTCCTCCTGTATTCGGGAAATATGCTCAATCTTGATTAATAGTTCGTTGGGTTTCAAAGTAAGGAGGGCAATTGGTGAAGGGGATCTGTTACTGATTTAATGGTTTTATACATTTCGATGGAATATGCGTCCGTTTGACGTTGAAACCTTTTTCGATGAATTCGGCCAATACCGTGTTCGCCACTTATTGATCCGCTGAATGAAGAAATAATGTCGTCAAAAGCCTCCCAGGTTTGTTCCCACTTCTGCGTTTCATCATCAAAGAAAACATGAATATGCCAGTTGCCATCTCCTGCATGACCAAAAAAAACATGCTCCAATTTCCGATCTGTCAAATGTCTTTTAAGTTCCAAAATGGCCTGGTCTGCAAGGTATACAGGAAACGAAACATCAAGATCCAAAAAGGGCTTGTAGGTTTGTATGCCATGACCAATCTGAAATCTTTCGGACAGAATATTTTTATCCTGTTCTGTTATTCGGCATTCCAATGGCATTGTTTTTAAAAATGGTTTTGATGTCGCAATCCAAATGACATGCTCATCTGCCGAAGAAGAAAAGCGAAGCGCGTTTTTTTCGGCGGCCTCAATTAAATAGGGATCCTGCTGTAATAAAACTGGAACAACGCTCAGCATTTTTTCAAAATCATCAAAAGCTATTCTGTAATAATTGAATGTAGTTATTGGGATACACCTGATAATTACTTTTGTAATTATGCCCAATGTGCCTTCTGACCCTATGAACAATTTTGAAAAATTCATTCCGGCTGAATCTTTTTTTACAAGACTGCCTGTGTGCCAAAAAACACCATTAGGTAATAATATGTCCATTGCAAGAACAGCGTTCTCCATTTTGCCATATTTCAATGAATAAGGCCCGCCACCATTGCAGGCAACCATACCTCCAATCGTAGCAAGTGGCATGCCCGACATCTGTGGAAAAAATAAATTTTCTTCTTCAGCAAATACTTGAATTTGCTGCATGGTTACGCCCGACTCTGCTTCCAGCAATCCTGTTTTCTTATCCAGCCATTTTAGCGCATTCAATTTTTTTAAATCAATAAAATGCTCTGTTTTTTCAGGTACTGCGCCACCGCATACCCCTGTAAGTCCGCCACCTATTCTTATTTTGATTTGCGGATGATTGATAAGATACTCTTGTAACGAACCGATAGACTCCGGACAAAAATATTCGGTGATGACTTGAGACATACCGGAGTGGTCTGCAATTTTATGTGTTTGCATTGAGTTGTTGTTCAAGCGATCTGAATAATTGTCTCACATTATTTGCACCAAAGCCATCGTAGGCATTTACGCGTTGTACAAATTCATAAAACAGGGTTGGCCTGTCACCTACGGGTTCTGTAAAAACCTGAAGCAACAATTTGTCTCCGTCTTTTTCACACAGAATGTTGGATTGTTGCATCATATCTACAGGCAACTCCGGAAATTCTTCCTTAAGATCTTTATAATATCTTTCAGGCACCGGGGTAAAATTAATACCCTTTGATTTATATTCCTTTACTACCTGTATCAAGTCTTTGACCTCAAAAGCCAAATGCTGGATACCTGTTCCAAAATGATGTTGTAAAAAAACATCTACCTGCGACTTCCTTGCCTTATCCGGCAATGGTTCAACGATGACTTTATTGATTGAAAATTCTTCGGAGTGTAGCACCTGCATTTTCATTCCGGTGAGTAAGTTGGCAAAAAATTCCTCGCCAATTGTTTGTACGCAGGACATATTCAATAGCCTGCATAAATAATCATTCCAATAATCAGATTCATTCATTCGAACAACCGATGCAAGGTGATCGATGCCGATAATGTTGGAGTTGGAAGAATCTTCTGTTTTTTCAGATCTCAAAACAAAACCCGGCATTGGGCCATCACAATTTTTTCTTTCAATGAAAACCAGCTCGTTGTCATCAAACAATTTACAACGTATCAGCTTAGCGGTTTCCTCTTTATCCGACACCTGTTCTATGCCATTATTTACAAGAACCGCCTTGTTGTTTCTCAGTCTATCCAGTGTTTGCTCCGCATCATGAATTTCTACGGCAAATCTTTTTATTGAATTGCCATGCTTGTCAATGAAAGAAACCACATCATAAGCAGTTGGTTCCATAGCGGAAGTAATCAGCAAATTGGCATTTCCTTTACGGAGCCAATAGGTAATTTCCATTCCATATTGTCCTTTTCTCTCTCTTGTTCCAATCCATTCAAAACCAAGAGCATACCTGTGCCACCAGGCAACCATTTTTCCCATGCCCACATAAATTTCAACAAATAAAACACCCGATTGACTTTCTTTCATAATGAATTAATTAAACTGTACGATTTCATTGATTGCTTCATCTAATTTCTCCGCCTCAATTTTGGCAAGCGCGAGTCGAAGTTGGTGCTTCGCATTTTCAGACTCGCTGAATAATGACATCGGTATTACGGCAATGCCTTTTTCCTGCATCAGCCTGAAAGACCATTCTAATGTTATGTTTTTCTCAGACATGGGCAATGTTGCAAAGAATCCTCCTTCATAAGCACAGCCAAATTTTTCAAGGACCCTGCCATTGTCTGACAACCGTTTTTTTGCCCGATGCAAATGTCCTTCTATGTTATGATTATGTTGCAGCAACCAACCTCCCAATATAGCCTGCGTTATACCTGAATTATTAAGACTCATATTTGCCTTCACTTTTACAAACGAAGAAACAAGGTTTTTAGGCAAATAGATAAAAGCTGTTCTTAAGCCCGGGGAAAGTATTTTGGAGAATGAAAGTGCATGTATCACACAATCTGATTGATAAGAAATTAGGGACGGTTTTTTTTCATTCAGATAAAATGCGCGATAGGTTGCATCATCAAAAATATAAAAGCCTTTATTATCCGATATTTTCACCAGCTCCTCACGATCGCTCGTTGACCATACTGCCCCTGTAGGATTGGCAAAATCTGCTGATATATAGAGAATTGAACCGCTTTCCAGTGCACTTACATCTTCTCTCCAGTTTTTTGCTGAAAGAAATTTGATGTTGCCTCCGGACATCTTTACCGCATCCACAATGCCGGGATAATAAGGATCAAAACATGCGATTGTTTTTTCACGAAAAAGCAGCGCAATAATTGCCAGGGACTCCTGGACTCCGTTGGTAACAACGATATTGTCTTCGTCAATCTGAATTCCTTCATTAACAATCAATGTTTGAACGGCCTGATTCCTCAGTAAGCCCTCTGTTTGATGATAGTTTAATATCGGAAGGCCCGGATAGTGGTTTGTAAAATGATTGAAACAGGTAACAGGATCAAAAGAATCATACAATTCCAAAGGAGGAACCCCTGCACCTAAATTATAGGACACATTAGTTGCTGCAAGGTTATTTAAAAAGCGGACTCTGTCCATGTATCGTTCCTGATTGATTTGATTTTGAAAAGGGCTTTTTCAAAGTAAACATATAATTCAATACCCAAAATCAAATGGCTATTTTTTTTATTAATTTCAAAAAAAATAATTTTTGTTCAACATTATATAAATATGGGTCTTTTTATACATAATTTTTGATTCCATGGTCATTTTATTTCCCTTTATCTTATTTTTTCCTGCTGTGTGATTGTATTTTTCTTTAAAGAGAAATATTTTTTTTGATTTTACCTGCTAATAAAACCATGCTCGCGTCTTTATCTCTTAAGCCAATAATGGATATGCCTACAGACTTTTTATTTGCGGCGGCAATAGGAATACTTACGTGTGGTAGACCTAACATGGTAGCAATAGATGCGATTTCATGCGGTCCGGTTGTAACAGCAATGACACAATCTATGGATTCTTTTTTTAAGAATCCCACTTGCATTCTTCTGATTTTCTTTATGTCATTGAGCGCTTTTGCGTAAGCTCCGGTTCTTGAATATGAAGATTTAAAAGAACGCTCTATTTCCCTGATGTCCTTATGGTATTTTTTGTAGAGTTTTTTTTGGCATAACTCCAGGAACCCTGCTTCTGTATATGGCAGGTTTTGAGTAACCATTTTTTTAAACTCAGTTTGACAAATGATATCCTGTAGTTTGAACGTACTATCCAGTTCCGGAAAAAATTTACCGGAAACTGTTTGAATCCCTTCGCATTCAAAGTAATTGAATATTTTCTTTAGCAGCTGTCTGTGTAATTTGTTTTCATTAAAAGACTCTTCATGAACAAAAATTTTTCGAAAAGCCAAAGGTCTTTCTTCGGGTTTTTTCTTTTCAAATATGGAACACACATACTCAAGATCGCGAACGTTGTTCATATGAAACCCAATACTGTCAAAAAATGAAGAAATTCCAACGACTCCTTTTTTGTCAATTCTTCCTGGAGTTGGCTTATAAGCAAACACTCCGTTTTTTGCACCAGGGTAAACAACGGAGCCATCTGTTTCTGTACCTACTGATAGCGAACAAAACCCCGCAGCAACCGCAACTGCGGAGCCCGAACTGGATCCGCCCACTTCATATTGTCTTCCCCATATACTATACGTGTTTCCTCCAAGAGAACTGTAGCCCGACGGAGTTTCATTGGAAACATAATTACAAAATTCACTCATGTTGGTTTTACCCAAAATCACCGCCCCTTGTTTCAATAGCATTTCAACAATGAAAGCATTTTCATCTGCAAAATAATCTTGAAGAATAACAGAACCACAGCTGGTTGGCAAGCTGTCTTTTGTTTTAATATTTGCTTTGAGCAATACAGGCACTCCATGTAATTTTCCGACAAGCTTACCCTTTTTTAAAAATTGTTGGTCAAGCCAATTAGCTCGTTCGAGTGCATTGTCATTTATATGTAGAACACTATGATACCGGAAATCCTGTTTTTTTATTTTACGGAGAGCACTTGAGATGATGCTGTTTACAGTTTTGCTGCCTGCTAAATACAATCCTTGAAGCTTCTCTATTTCATTCACTCTGGTTGTATTTATACGGGTTGAGCATTTAATAATTGAGCAAACTCTAATTCAGCAATTCTAATTTCCTCCTGCAATGCTTTGCTGGTTTCCTTTGTACGGCTGATTTTTTCATTCAACAACTGGTCTTCAAATTTGGCAAAACGAAAACAATATAAAGCCGCTTCAGATAGCAAATCACTTACGACTTTTGGTATCGGTCGATTCACTCTGTCGGAATGAGAAAAAGACATCACCAGTCTTCCAAATGTGTTGGCATAGTCTATCAGATCCATACGACCCGCCATAAATGCTTCTTCTTTAAATTTGGCAAATACAGAAAGTCCTTTTTCTATCACTTCAAATTCAGGGGCTTCCTCTTTGAATACAGGAAGAAAAATGGCAGAAAGATAGGGTCTGTGTTCTGTTGTATTATTGGGTGTTCCTCGATGTATTAAACGCAAGTCTCTTAATGTGATGTCTCCTGCTTGAACATTGAGATATAGGGGTTTTAATTTTTCGGCTCTCTCTATCACCTCTTGCTCCGTAAATTCATTGGAGTCATTGGTAAATGGAGCTATTTCGGATGTGCGATGAGTTTTGGGATAAATTTGAGTAGACCCGTTTATTTCATTGGCATCTACCAAAGGCACATTCAGCGCTATCGCAAAATCATTTCCATCCTGATGGATAGTTTGAAATGATGAGCCTGGAGACGAGATGTCTGAAGAGAAAAAAACCAAAGCAAACTGATGATCAAACACTCCTTTCAGTATAGAAAATATTTCTTGCGTTGCATAAAATTCCGTATTTAAAAAAATAGAATCGCTGGGCAGCAACATATTCCATCTGTTTACATCATGGTTTGCCGAGTAGTTGGATTTTGAAAGAAAACGACTGTAAAATCTATTTCTTTTTTGTTCAAAAGCCTCTTCAAATGAATGCTTCAGCGAAGAAATCTGATCATTCGAAAAAAAATGTTTGCGATGATAAAAACCATTTTCCTTTAAATAATGAATTGCCTCTTGCATGATACTTTATATTTAAGGTAAAGATAATAATATTGTTTATTCGGTCTAGGATGGATTATGATTGTATCAAATCAGTCAAATCAAAAACAAGCTTTTCCATTTCCTCATAATTCAATGTATCTGATACGTCTTTCTCGGTGTGGTAATTTTTATTTCTAAACATAGCCGTATCTGTTAGCATGATTGCGGGAATTTTTCTTGACCAGTAATTTCTGTGATCAGACCAGTCTATTCCACCTATCGTAAATGGGAATATTAATTTCCTATAAAATCCGGCTCTTTTTCCCTGTAGTTTTTGCAGGTATTTATATGCTTTGATGGCAGACCTTCCATTACTAACCCCCATGATAAAATCTCCTTTATCTCCATAGATCCATCGAAAAAAACCAAAAGGATAATCTTGTGTATGTGGATTTTTACTGTAAAAACCTACCATTTCCAAACAAATCATGATCTCAATTTGGTCCCGTTTTTGCAATCCTGCATGCATGTTGCTTCCCATTCCTGCTCCACCAAAAAACGGGGGCTCTTCGCAGGCATAAAAAACAATCTCAATGGTATAACTGCCGGAATAATTTGGAGTAAAGTTTTTTAAAATGCCCAATAGAACGGCTACCGCACTTGCGTTATCGTCGGCTCCGGGAGTATTTTCGTAAGTATCATAATGTGCTCCCAGTATTATTTTTTTCGGGGATTGTCCCGGAAATACCACACTAAAATTTTTGTACGATTTTTCGTTCAAATCTTTCCAGGAAAACACATCTGGGGTATGGCCTGTAGATTCTATCATTTCCTGCATCAGCAACATTGCTTCTTCCCATCGGGCTCCGGCGGCATTTCGCAAACCGGATACAGCCAATTTTTCAACTTGTATTTGTAAATAAGACTTCATTAAAAATCAAAATCTTCAAAACTGTTTGAAGGGGTAATTGTTTTGGGTTGCAATTCTACATGTCCGCTCATATGTTGATCTATATTTTGCAGTAATTTCGAAAAATAATCTCCGGCCATCACATCCTCTTCCGATCTATAAAATGTAATTTCAAGATCCCCTGCGCTTTTTATAAACTGCCACTCATAAGGATATTTTGTATAGTCCGGCGTAGATGAGATTATTTTATTGATCCATTCTCCATCGGATTCAAGATGCATGTAGTTGGCAATAATCGGTATTCTGCTTGACGAATTGGATTTGTTTATTTCAGGAAGATTTCCATTCCAGCTTATATCGATGGCTTTCAACGACGTAAACATTCCGGGAATACCCGGATGTCCTTCCACATCAGTTACTGCAATGGTTGAATTATTGTGCACCCTGGAGACCATTCCAAATAAAAAAACACTTTCCTCTATTTTATTTTTCTTACAAAAAAAATGAATGTTTTTTATTTGCTCCTCAGAAATTGAAATGGTTTCTTTTATCGCTTTTTTACGCTCTGTTTGTATGTTAGCAGCGGTGTGAACTGCATTATATGACATCAATGCATCCCAGGGTATTCTTTTGGGATGATCATTTCCATCCAGTATTTTTATCAAATGCTCCATCAGTACTTGAATTCCCAGACCATCCAGCAATATATGATGCCAGCAGATCTCTGCCTCCAGCTCGCCATGATATACAAATCGTATTAACGGTTGTGTGAAATTCATTTCATCTTTTTCAAAAGGTTTGAATACTGTATCAGAGAAATCTTTTTTGCTCCACATCTGTTTATCGACATCCAAATCTGGCTTAAGCGTAAAAATTAGGTACGGAAATTTATTAAGAAGGGCTCTTACGGATTCTATCCATTTTTCGTTAGTAATGTTTTTTTTCAACACTACCCTAAAAGATAAAATGAATGGACTATAGTTGCCAAGATTGTTTCCCATTTCCGAAATAAGCATACTTCGCTGAAGTGGATTAAGCGGAAATTCTTCAGGCAAGTGCTGAATCGTTTCTTGTTGCTCTTTTGTACTCAAGAGTATTTCCAGAAGAGCGGGTGTGTTGTTTGTGATTAACTCCCTAATTGATACAAAATAGCCGGTATTTTTTTCTATCCATGCTTGCATCTTCATCAACAAGATCGAGTTCCCTCCGGCTTGATCAAATCTTGTGTTTACTGAAAAGCGATTGTGCTCGAGTACATCAAGCCAGCATTGAAACGATATTTTTTTTGTATCAACCTTTTGTTCAGTGGCTGAATTGTTTTGGAATATTGTAACCAACTGTCCGCGATCTGCTTTACCGTTATTGTTGATTGGCATCTTTTCAAGGAAAATCCAATGCGATGGCATCATATAATCGGGTAGCTGCAACAACGCCTTTTCTTTAATTTGATCGATATCATGAGCAGAAACCACAAAGGCAACAAGCTGTTGTTCTACGGCCAATATACAACATTGATTTACCTCGGAAAGCTCCATCAAGATTCGTTCGACTTCCAGCGGTTCAACCCTGAATCCTCTTATCTTCAGCTGATCATCTTTTCTGCCGATATAATGTAAATAATCTTTTTCATCTCGATACGCCCAGTCGCCGGTTTTATACCAGCGCTTGTTATCAAAATAAACAAACCTGCTTTTTGTTTGCAACTCATCATTCAAATATTCAATTGCAAGATGATCTCCGGCCACCCATATCTCTCCCGGCAATCCATTGAAAGCAGGATTACCGCTTTCGGTCATCAATAGTATTTCGCAATTAGTCAGCACTATACCAATAGAGGGTCTGGTAGAAGCACTTTGTGCTTCCACGGCAAAAGCGGTAACAACATGTGTTTCTGTAGGACCATAATAATTTAAGAGCTGTACATTTGAGCGGGTGATCCATTTTTTCAATTCAGATCCCAACACCAGCGCTTCTCCTGTTGTTACAATTTTTTTCAAAAGAACACAATCGTCAAAAAACTGTGGTTCAACATCCAACACCGCATTCAAAACCCTTGCAGGTATCCAACACATGGTTCCGCCGTACGATAAAATGTGCTTTTTAATTTCATGAATATCCAGCCTCGACTCCAACGGAACCTCTATCAAGCTTGCGCCAAGCGAAAGCGCAAGCAGTATCTCATGAAATGATGCATCAAATCCAAACGAAGACAACTGCAGGATTTTTTCCGATTCGCTTATTCCAAATTCTTTTTTATTCCACTGTATTAAATTAATCAAACACCTCATGGTTTGAACCACTCCTTTGGGCTGTCCGGTAGAACCCGATGTGTGAAGTATAAACCCGGAACCGGCAGGATGTGTTTTCTGTTCCGACTTTCGATTAATCAGCGAGAGCTTTCCACTATCTGAAACAAGCAAAAAACGGACAGAGGCGTTTTCATAAATGAATTTTTTTCTTGCTTCGGGATATCTGCTATCTACCGGACAAGGAACGCCGCCTGCGCTCCATGTAGCCAGAATGGCGCAAACAAAATGCAATGTAGAGGAAACGTCTATTCCAACAGCCTCTCCCGAAATCAATCCCTGACTTTTTATGGAGGAGGCAAGCTCATCGGCCATCGTCCACAGCGCCTCATAAGTGGTAGTTTCATCCTTTCCTATGATGGCCGGATTCTTTGAATCCCTGCGGAGTATTTGAATGATATTATTGTGATTATCGGGGATATGCGGACCTTGTAATGATTTTTCTCTCGAAATTGAATCAAGGGTTAGATGCATTGGTGTATTCCATTGTAATTCGGAAAGCCAGGAAGAAAAATGATACATGATCTTATCTACATAGGACTCCGAATAACTGGCGGTATCATAAAGAATAGAAAAGTCAAACCCGTTTTCTACCGTGTACACAATTGTTGTCCATGCTGCGCCGGTCATTTCCCGGAAAGAACCAATTTCGATATTTTCTTTTTGAAGCAACTGATAATCGACAGGATAATTTTCAAACACAAATAGATGTGTCAAATGATTTGGCTTTATAAATGCATGGAATTCTTCCTCCTTATGGGCTTCATCTTGTTGTAATAGGGAAGCCATTTTTTCGGTATATGATATGAATCGTTCTTCTTTATCAAATGATGTAAAAAAAGGCAGACTACGGATATACATACCCATTTGCTCCATATCATCCGCTGTTCGTAAAGACACTACATTTCCCAAAGCGATATTTTTCTTCGAAAACAACAATGAAACAAATGCGGTCCATGCGGAAAACAAAAAGTGATAGTTGGTAATGTTTTGCTGCCTACATTTTTCATGCCCTGTAAATGAAATGCTGTATAGTTTTTTTTTGTATTCGTGTCGCTCATTTCTTGCAGATAATACAGGAACAAAAGCCTCTTCTATATGATCATTATTTAGCTTTGCCCAGTATCCGTTATTTTTCAGGCGAAGGAAATTTTCGCATGATTTTTGAATAAATCCATCTGAATATGCAAGAGGCAAATTTTTCAATGCAGCTATCATTTGCTTGCTGAACAAGCCCAATGACCAGCCATCTAAAATCAGATGATGGTGCGTCCAGATAATCTTATTTGTTTCTTCACCAATGGCAACTGTAATTCTGGAAAGACTCTCAGACAATTCAAAACCAGCTTGATAATCTGCTGCCAAACGGGATTCAAATTCATGTAGTTCAATTCTCTGACAAGTTTGTGGACGAAAATTACCCACAAAAAAGAAGTACTGCTCATTATGCCTTTCAATGCGTGATCTTAGAATAGGATTTTGATTACAAACCTGCTCATACGCTTTTACAATTTGCTGATAATTGTATTTGGATGGAATGGTATAAGTTAATTGCTCTACATAAAGAGATGGGTTTTCCTGTTTCAAACAATCAATCAGTATTCCATGCTGAGACTCCAGCAGCGGAAAATAAAATGTATGTTCTGTTCTTTGTAAACCTGATTGCCTGTGAAATATCTCTAGATGATCTTGATTTTTTTGTGGCTGATTTGCAACGGACGATATGCGTAATTCTGATAAAGGAGTAGCTTGAAACAAGTCCTGAACCGAAATATTTTTTCCTATTTTTTTAAGTTTATTGATAAAACGAATGGCAGAAATACTATCGCCTCCGTTTTGAAGAAACGAACGTGATGGATCTGTTTTTATCCCAAGCGTATCATCAAACAATGCAATGATCTCGTCATTATTTTGAACATTGATTGTTTTCTTGTCATGGGCAATGTATTGAATCAGGGCTTTCTCATCAATTTTGCCGCTTTGGTTCAGAGGAAATTCCGGTAAATAATGAAACAATGAGGGAACCGAATAGTCCGCCATATAGCCCCTAAAATCATCCGAGCTTAAAGAGACTTTTTCTCCTTTATAAAAAGCGTAAAGCTTCTGTTCGTGAAACAAAACCTGAAAATCACATGCAGGTATTTTCTTTTTTAATAAAAATTCTATTTCTCCTAATTCTATTCTGTATCCTCTTATTTTTATTTGCCTGTCTTTTCTGCCCAAATAATAATAATGGTCTCCTATTTGCCAGGCCAAATCTCCTGATCGATAGTATGCCCTGTTGTTGATTTCTCCAAACTTTTGAAGGGTAAGTTCAGGTTTTTGAAAGTAGCCGTTACAAACTCCGTTTCCATATACAATGATTTCTCCAATAAATCCCAAAGGCACCGCATGGTTAGAGCCATTCACTAATTCTATTTCATATCCCGGTAAAGGTTTTCCTATGTTGCTTTGAGACTCTGGCTTTACTTCATAAAATGTTACGTGCACGGTTGTTTCTGTAATTCCGTACATGTTTATCATACGACAGTGTGCATATTTTTCCATCCACGGAATCAGTCTTTGAGATTGTAACTTATCTCCCCCAAAAATGACATACCTTATTTTATCAAGTCCCCGGCCTGTTTCGTCTGTCAATAATAAATTATAAAATGCTTTGGGTGTTTGATTCAGTACCGTTATTTCCTTCTTTGCAAGAAGTTCATGAAAAGTAAAAGTATCCTGCACCTCATGTCTTTGAGGTATGTACAAATAAGCACCATGTAAAAGCGGCCCCCAGATTTCCCAGGTTGAAAAATCAAAACCATAACTGTGCGCCAATATCCAACGATCTTTTATTTGAAACTGAAATAAGGATTGAGTTCCCAAAAAAAGATTAAGCAGATTTTTGTGATTCACTGCACAGCCTTTTGGATTTCCGGTTGTTCCTGAGGTGTATATTAAATAACATGTTTCCGTTGGGCAAGCAGTGTGCTCAATAACTACCGATTCTGCCAAATCTTGTAATGGGTGAATTTGTATGCCACCCAATTGATTATTGATGTCTGATATTACTGTTTTAATTCCCGCATCTTTTAAAATATATGTTCGGCGCTCTTCTGAAACAGTAGGATCCAAAGGAACATAAATGCCTCCTTTTTTCAGAATGGCCAGAAATGAAATGGGAATGGCGACCGAGTAAGTTGTGTGCACACCAACACATTCACCCGGAATGATTTGGAGTGAATTGGCAAGCCGATTGGAAAGAAGGTCTACTTCAAGATAGGAAAAGGTTTTTCCCGAAGCGTCCTCAACTGCTGTTGCGTCTTTACGGAGCGAAACCATCTCTTTCCATCTTTGCAAAACAGAATCATAAGCAATGATATCTTTTTTGTCTATCGCTTGTGTTTTTTCTGAAGCATCGATCGATTCTATAAAAGATGTAAAAATCTGTTGCGCCGCCACTCGATCAATTTTCTCGAGATTCCAGCAAAATTCAACATGAAGTTCAGTAGCTTTTTGTTTGATGACAATGGTCAGCAAATAATGCGGTGTTGAAAAAAAAGCTGTTTGATACGAAGATTGAATATATGGCTCAACTACCCAGCAATGATCGAAGGTGTTGGATGGAAAATGGTTTTTTACATAGCCGTCCGAAATCAATTGAATGTCTTTTCGAATGGAAGAAAGTGTTGCGGGGGTTGGTGTTTCATTAAAAACCAATGGCCAGGTTTGTACATAATAACCAAGGGCGGTATTGGCCTCTGCGTATTTGGTTCTTGCAGAAAACACCTCGCCAACAATTATTTCTTTTTTCCCTGTTGCTTTTTGAATAAAATCTACCCAGGCACACATAAGCTCTTCGTAAGTCTTATCAACAATTTTATGTTGTAGCCATAAATAGTTTTCTTTTGTTTCTGCAGGGGGCGGAACAAACTCTTCTAAAAAAAAGGGTTGATGTGATTGAAATGCCCGATCATGAGTCGGATGCGGAGGTGTCCAGTCGGTGTATTGAATATTATTCAACGGCTGTAAACTACTCAAAGCCAATTGAACCGATAGGCCGTCAAAAAGCAAATGATGGTAAGCCAGGCAAAAAAAATACGAGTCTGTTTGTTTGTAAATGATAACTTTGAAAAGGGGTGGCTTTTGAACATCAAATGATACCGAATCTTTCTCAAGCAAATTTTTGACTTCGTCAAAAGTCAAATCGTTTGAATGTTCGACAATTTCAATCGGATATGATTTTTTTTGGAGCCTGATTCTTAAAGGGCGGGCTCCTTCGTAAATATAGCAATCCCTGAATCGATCAATTTGATCGATCCACTTTTCTATGAATGCTACAGCGGGTAATGGCTGTGTTATATGAACAATGGCGTACTCTGTGTATCTGTTTTTTTCGCCACCGGCTTGAAACACCAACAAGCTTTCTTCATTAGGAGTTGTTTTAAATACTCCTTCTATATCTTCTTTTGAAAATTTCATTCGTTCTCTACTTGCTGATTTAATATGCTTAAAATATCATCCAACTCTGTCTCGTCGGGAGAAAAATTATGATTGGAGATTGGGTTTGAAGCCGAATGCGGTGCAGAAAAACGCAGTATTTCTTCAATTGTTGGCTTAGCCAATAGATGCTGTACAGAAATATTGTATCCCATCAATGCCCACTCATTGCAGAAAGACAACAAATCAATGCTGTTCCATCCAAACAACATCAAATCGCTTTGCTTGTCTCCGAATTCTTTTCCTGATTTGATCAGCAGCTCATGTAAATCCTTCTCCATTTCTTTTTGATCGGGTAACCAGGCGACAGAGCGCTTATGATGTAAATTGACCTGGTCTCTAAGTTGTTTCTTGTCAATTTTTCCATTTTGATTTAATGGCCAGTTTTTTTCTGATTGTATAAAATCCGGTAATTGATGCTTTGCAAATTTGGTTTTCAAAAAAGCCATCATCGAATCATCAAAAACATCTGAATCATGCAACAAAATCGCAAAGCCGTTTTTCTCTATGAGATGTACCTGCTGTATTTTAAATTGTTTTGAAATTTGTTCTTCAATTTCTCTGGAAGGAATTCTTTTACCGTGCACTTTGATAAAATCATCCAATACCCTTCCTTTTACCGATAGCCCATAAACAGGGTGGAGCATCGCTCTGTCTCCGGTTGCATAAGTATATACACCCTCTTCTTCAAGGATAAAGTTTCCTTCGTTGTATACAGGGTTGCCAACACATGACCCTGTGATAAAAAGCTCACCCCAAACTCCCCAGGTAACGACTTCTTTGTTTTCATTTCTTATTGTAAAGGCTTGATCTCCTACAGGCATACCAACAGGAAACTCGGTGCCATACTTCGTCATTTTGTGTATAGCGGAGTCGATGCTTACTTCTGTTAAACCGTAACTGTTGTATATGATTAGATCGGGAGAAGAAATATTTTTAAGCTTTTCAAACAGCTCGTGCTTTACCGGCTCAGACCCACATATCAAACAGCGTAAAGAAGACAACGAATTGCTATTTGAACTTAGGAGAGACAAGAAAGAGGGCGTAGATTCCAAATGTGTGACCTTATATTTCTCTATTAAACGAGTAATTGAAGCCGGCGACAACCGCTCTTGCTCAGTAGCCAATACCATTGTTCCTCCCAAAAACAGGCTACGCAACAGGTCTCCAAAAAAAACATCAAACCGCTGATCCGCAAGAGACAAATGAACAGAGGATTCAGAAATATTCAACCTTGATCTCCAGGCAGGCAAAAGACTTTCAATGCCATCCTTGCGTATGAATATTTGTTTTGGCTTACCCGTACTTCCCGAAGTTTCTGCCAAATATAAAAAGTCGCCAGGGGGTATGTAGTTTAATTCTGAGGCAGTAAACGAAACGGGTATCCCGCTTTTCCATGCTGCAAGAATAGACACGATTCCGTCTATTGTTCGATCATGATGTAAGCGCAATAGGTTGTGTCCGGAGAAGATCTTTGTAGAAATGCTTTCCTTTAAAGCGCGATAAGTCATGTTAACACCATCAACAACAAGAGCAACCTTATCATCGGGAGCATTATCAAAAAAAGAAAAAAGAGATATTGATTCTTTGTGAGATTGTTTTAAAAACGCCGGAGGAAAAATTACAGACGTGGGTTTAGACTTTAAGAAAAAGTGAACAAGCTTTATATATTGTGCTGTCCAGTTTCTCCAATAATATATGTCTGCTATGTCTGTTCTGAAATCAATATTGAGCTCAAGATCTCCGTTGCCAAAATCAAGTACATGAAAACCAATAATATTTTCATCAACTGAAGTTGGTAAAAATCTTAGCTTGGCAAAAGACGTGGCGTTTTCGTAATTGTAGTAAGCTTCTTTTTGAAATGAAAACAGCACATTAAATGCAGAAGAAGAATTGTTATCCTCCAGCCAATTAAGTAAAGGATAATTTTGATGCCTGAAAAGCAATTTAATCAGTCTTTCCAGAGGCTTGAGGTCTTGCAACGAATGATTTGCAACAGGGAGAAAATTTACCGAAGAGGTAAACGTATTTTTTGACTCTTTATTACTCCTGTTTCTAAGCGCTATTCCTGTTTGCAGGTTCATTTGTATGCTGCTTTCGGTATGAACCAGCATTTCCTGTAAACAACCAAGGAGTGCGGTTGAAAGCTGAATGCCTTTTTCTCTACAATTATTTTCTGCTTCTGTTTTTCTGGCGTTCGGAATAAGAACCCTTAATCGCTCTATGGGGCCTATGCCAACTGACGGAGTTTTTTTTACGGGAATAATTTCAACCGAATCAAATTTTTGTACAGTTGATATAAAGTTTTGGGGTTCCTGTGGAAGATCGAAATAGCAGCTATAAAGAGATTTCCAAAACAATTGAAAAGAGTGGGCGTCTGCCATGGCATGATGGAAGGAAACCCTAAGTTCTGGTTTTGTTTTTTCGGTATCGAGAACAATATTCCACAGACATCCGTGTGCAGATATTGATAAAGGAGTTTCTTTGTTTACAAAATAAGCCCCTGACATCAAATCTTTCTTTACCCATTCAGCGGTTCGGGGTTCTATGTGCATGAAAGCCCAACAAGATTCACGGATGACTTTTTGTATAGCCTCATCTAGTTTAGCGGTATTTACCGATTCCGAAAATTGAGCAACACCACACAATATATTATTTGCGGGGGTTCCAAGAGAAAGCTCCTGCTTAAAAAATAACTCCTGATATGGACTTAATGACATCATTGCAACTTATTAACAAGTATTCCTGCAAGGGTGCCACTTTGAAATAGTTGAGTTTTAAAGTGTGCGGCTGTTTTAAAAAAATAAAGCCTGATCTCTGTTTTATTATCAAATGACCCAAATCATTCAATTAGCCCAGGAGCTTCATTATCATTGCAGGTTTTACTCTGCAATTTAATATAAAATATGTCTTAATGTCTCTTGGTTAAGTATATTCGATCGAAAAATGTATCTCTTTTAGCGCATGCATTTTGTTTCTGATTTTCAGACAAATCATATTGCCGGAAAATGGCAATCTATCTTTGAAAAAAATAATCTTCGGATTAGGTTGGGTGCCAAAAAAAACGTGGGCCTACAAATTCTGTCAGCTGCTGATGGGAGTCGAAGCCCTTGTATGACTAACAGAGTGTGGCCCACGATATCGTGAACTTCTTCTCTGCTTCTCATACAATGATATTTTCGACTTATTCAACTAGGAAGCAAGATGAACGGTTTATATGTTAACTGCTTTTTCTGACTATAAAGGTGTTTATTTTTTGATTTGGTTGCTCAATTAGAGCAAAATTATGTTTGATACAAATATATCAAGTGTAAAATAATAAATTAATTGATATATTTATTATTTTACGCTTTCTATTGGTTGATAACAAGTAATTCTATGACAAACAAAAAATGGATTCCTTTCTATTTCCTTTTGCTATCTTTTTTGATAAGTTGTCAAAATGGTAAAGAAAAAGCTTCAGATAAGAATATTGCAGACTCCGCTTCATTGAATAAGAAGAAACCTTTAAGCGAAAAATCCAATGAGGAATTATGGGACATCTACTTAAACAACCCCTGCTATCTTCCTTTGATCAAAGACTCAAACCTTTGGGAGAAGGGGTATCCAGTTGGTTTTAATCATGAGGACCTCTACAACGATTCCCTGTCTTCTACGAATACCTATAGGAATAGATATCTGGTAGGAGATTTTAATGCAGTTCTTCCCAATAACACAATCAGAGGGGTACAGGAAATTTATCCGACGCTCTCCGCGTTACCGGAATTTAAAGATTTGGATCCGAAGCTTATAAGTCGTTTGGAAAATTATGTGCCCGGAAATCCGGATAGTGAAAATCTGAAAACAGACCTGGTGTCTATACTCGGTGAAAAAACAGCACAAGTATATCTAAACTTTTTAAAGAAAATATGGGCTTATAAATTAATTCCGGTCCGCAGGGATTTTTCCATAGAAAATCAAAACGTATACTCCGCAGGGCAAAGCATCGTAATGTGTGAGGCCTGCAAAGACACCCTGCTCATGATTGGGCGATTTGCCACATCTGCCAAAAGGCAAGACATTGGTTTTAAAACCGGCGCCAATGGTGTAAAAAGAAAATATTATTATGAGTATTTGCCCACGGAGCAAAGAAGAAAATATTATGCTGGACTCTACCGTATCACCAGCAAAAACTGGGAAACAGCAAGATCATACGATAGCCTCGATATCGATCATGACAAACAGCTGGGAGGCGGAAACAATCGGGTAACTTTTTATCAGGGATCTGCAGAATTACCCAATTTTCTTTTGTTACAACCGGATAAAAAATATCCCAACGCAATGCGATCTAACGGAATTCATGAAGTTGCCTTGAGAGAGCTGGCAAGAGGAATGCTTGGAACCGCCAATAGCATTGGCTGTTTACGCGTATCGGATTTCGGATCTAAATTCTTGCGATGGTGGGTGCCACAAAACTGCAAATTGTTTGTTGCATACAATGACACCTTATACCACAGCAAAATTGCCACCAACGAATCTGTAATTAAATATCTGCCATTTAAAAATCAGGAAGAGGGAAACGCTTTCAGACACTGGTTAAACACATACAAACCGGAAGCCGCTAAAATCCTTGAAATAAGCGAAACCGGAGACTATAAAAATGGATTCATCATAGACGGATATTACTATTTTAAGGATGAGTACAACAGCTACTTAAAAGCTTCTGAAAAAAAATAATCCGGTAATTAATAATATCCATCCTCCCCTTTGAGATTATAAGCGGGTATGTCGCTAATATCAATCTCATCAATATCCTGTTGATTAAGTACCCTGCTTAAATACGATTTGGGAATATAAATGATGTTTAGTTTGTTTTGCATGTATGACTCATAGTCGTCCGACATACATACCACCGGTATTTCTTCATAGTATCTTATAAAAGGTGGGGTAACGTTATATACTTCTCCTCCATACCAATCCTGTATCAATAAGTTTTCGTTTGAATATTTAAAATCATTCCATTTCGAAACATCTTCGAAGCTTATTGTAGGATTTACCAGCCTGATGAGCGTTCTTGTTTCGGTAAATTTGATGTCATTGTTTTTAAAAGTTAAAAAAGTGAGGTTGGGAGGTATAAAATATCTTTTTACTCCTGTTGTATCCAAAACTTTCAATAGCAGAACGTTGCCCTTAATAGGTCTGCATACAAATCGGTGTGCCGGCTTTTGTCGCGATCCCTTTGCGTAATAATTTGAAACTGTTGATCTAAATGCTTCAAAACCGTTTTTTGTGAATACCCTTTTGGCAGGGTAATAATACTTGATGCCATAATCAATCCTCTCCTCCTCATTCAAACTCTGTGGTTTTTTCTCTTCCTTTATGTAGTTGTATAATCTGGATGAGTCAATAGTAAATTCGGCGCCATCATAAGTTTGGGTAGCGACGGCGGGGGTATCCAATGTGTAAGTTTCCTCCTCTTTGCTTGAACCCGCAGAGTCATCGTCATCACACTTTGAGCAAGTCCAAATTAATCCAAAGAATACGATATAGCCCAATATTCCTTTTAATTTATCCGAAAAGGAAGCAGGCGGCGCTTGCTGCGAACCGGAACCTTGGTTAGAGCCGGGAGTGTAAACTGGCGGAGAAGTATATGTAGGTCTAGGTGTAGGAGTATATGTAGGTCTGGGTGGCGGAGCAGGAGGCCGTTTCCTCACATTTTTTTTTGGCTGTGAAGAATTTACATCAAACTCATCCAATGGAATCAAATCTATTTTATCCTTGGGATCAGACATTTTTTATTTTTATAACTACTCCTATTTGTTTTTTTATAGATGATGTCAACAAAATTCATTATTTATTTTCAACTCAATTATGTATTTGGTTTAAGGAAAAGAAAATAGGTTTGAAAAGCCGCTTGGCTGATTAGATATCATTTGATGAAATGCCGCATTCCACTCCTTCATCTCTGGTCTTTTGTTAGGTATATCAGAATCAAAAGCCCGTATAAAAAGCTGTTGCAAGGCCGGTGAAATTTTAGTGAAGTTTCTGTGTTGAATATTATCCTGGGTGGTTTTACTCAAAAACTTTCTGTTTCTTCCCCAGGGAAAACATTTATTTCTTACAAAGAAATCCATTTCGGTACCGTCTGTAAATCTCGTGCCTCCCTGAATTCCCATGAATGGATGTATATTAAATAGCAGCTGATAAAATATGACTGCTATGCTATAATAATCATAGTACTTATCCACAGGTCCCTCGGGCGCTTTATATTCCGGAGTGATTTGAGGATGAACCGGCGAAAGTGTGCCGGATTCATTTTTTAGTGTTAGATTATCTAAATCAAGTATGTACGGACAAATATATTTTTGTCCCGACAATACTTCAATTGACACCAGTATATTATTGGGCTTCACATCAAAATTACAAAGCTCCAGGTCTATGCTTTGTCCATTTCTGTTTTTTAAATCATAAATCTTTTCAAAATAAACAGACAGATAATAACAAAGCAAAAAACGATTCTTTAAAAGATTGGGATGGTATAAAAATGTATTAATCCAATGATTATAGTAGGATTCGTTTCTGTGCTTATAAAATGCGGTGGTGGAGTCGCGGGCAAATATAACCTGTGAAAGATCTATTCCATTTCTAAACGTATCCATGGAATATCCAACCAGCTTTCCGGTTCGGTCATATATGGTTTCTTTGGGCCAGGACCCAATGGGGCGCTGCAGCTTTCCAAAGTTGGCATACAGCATCGCATTGTCAGAAAGTTTCTTTAGTAACTCTAGTCTTTTGGGTAATGTATGTTCTTTAAGAAGATATTCGGGCTTGAATATTTTAATTGCCTGCGATTTATCCAATCCATGGTGATATACTACAGCGGCAGCTCCTTTTCCAATGGCGTTTCCCAAGGTTATTGTCTGACCTGCTGAGTTTTTGTACATAAACTGAACTAATTGAAAAACAATATCATTGTTTTATCGTCATCAAGCAACGGATTGCTTAGACTTTTCAATTCTTTTGTTTCTCCGTTGAGAGTATACATTCCTTGTTCTACAAGAAGCCTAAGGCGTTCATTGATGTCTTCCTGGCTTTGAACTTCTTTCAAAGACAATATCATTCCGTCAAAAAAAGGTTGAAACAATAGGTTGCCATCATAAAAAGCATCATCCCCCAGCACATCGTCATAAATGCCGGTTCTGGAACCTTTCACACTTCCATCAATCAAAAAATCCTGACAACCATCAGAAGAAGCAAAAAAATATCGAACCTGATCCGGTGCAACAGGAACATGCACATAAGACCTAAAAATGCGCTCCCATCCTTCTTTTATCAAAAAGAAAGTGGCTCCGGCGGTAAAGGTCATAAACGGAACGGTCAATGCATGGGGTGTGCCATCAAAGTATCCGGATCTTCCATCGCCAATGTTGGCAGACAAAAAACCCCAGGGGGTTTTGATTACTAAAATCAAAGTACAATTCAATTCGGCAACCAATAAACCATCCATCTCTGCTCTGGAAAACAATAACTTCCTCGTTTCATCGAAAAGTTTTTTACTAAAAGTATTCCAGGTGTCTTTATATACCTGATCATCTGCCGGCTTTTCTGTAAACGCAGAGAAGTCTGCGGTAGACAATAAAGAATATAAGGTACTTACACAAAAGCTGGAGGCTACATGAGACAAGCGCGAAGATCCGGCTCCGTCAGACACAATCATCACATGAAAACCGTTTTGAAGCGTGCCGCAGGTGCCCGCATCCTGACAAGGAACCTGGGGTTCTGTTTTTTTGTGTGAATGACCCTGAACAGAAACGGCAGCGTACTGAAAGTTGTTCGTACTCACTCTCGAAATTTTATGTGCTTAAGTCAAATGTTACGGGTTTTGCCACACTTGAATCTAATTGAACCGCCTGTGTGGCGCCCTGATTGATGGCACTTGATATACTTGAACTCACAAACGCAAATACATCGCTGAACTTCGATACGTCTTTCATTAAATAAGCCGTGGCCTTGTTTTTCAATCGCTCGTCTGCTGTTTGAGCCGCAAGCTTGGCAAGCAATTGCATGTCGGCACCATCTACGCCAAAAGGAATGAAAATAAATTTTTTATTGTCGGCCATCTGCTGAATTTGCTGATCAAGCGCCTCAATTTCTTCGGCAGAATTCGTTGGCGCTCCATCAGTAAACAATACAATAAACGGACGATAGTACTGCTCGCCATTTGATTTATAAAACACCTTACGCTCTTCAACAAGTTCCATCGCCTTATTCATTCCGGACACCACATTGGTTGTTCCTCCCACATTTAATGTAGGCATATTTGTATCTACCGTTATTAAATCAATAGGTCTCTCGACTCTCGCTTCATCATCAAAACACACAATGCCTACTTCTAATCGTTGAGTCAAAATAGGATCAGACAAAATATCTTCTTTCAGTTTTGTCAATGCGTTGTTTAATTCATCGATTGCGTTGCCCGACATGGACCCCGACGTATCTAACAATAATACAACCGGACATTTTTGATCTTTGTTTCTTGCTTGTTCCATTTTTTATTTTTTATGTTAGCAAATGTTTGTTTTAAATTTGAAAATCAGTTAGACAAATATAAAAGAATAATTCCATAGAGAAACGTTTTAAAAATGGGATCTTCTTTTATCAATGCCTTTTTCCAAAACTATAGCCGCTGTATGTATACCGCTTCTAAACATCATTCAACAAATAACAGGTTGCGCCCGTCTTCAAAGATTCATATGATTGTTTGCTGTTTTCGCGTATCGATGTTGTGCTCACTTCTTTTTTCATTTGTAAACTCCGTTATTGCTCAGGAACCAAAATTAGTTCTGCCAATCGGACACACCGGCTATATCTATCGTGTAAATTTTAGTCCGGATGGAAAAAAACTTGTATCTGCATCCGAAGATAAAACCGCAAAAATTTGGGATGTAGCCTCGGGGCGATTATTGGTTGATTTAAATGGACACTCCTCGTCTGTTGAATTCTGTGTTTTCAGCCCTGATGGAAAAAAAGTATTGACAGGGTCAAGGGACGGAACAGCAAAACTTTGGGATGCCTCCACGGGCTTAATGCTGGCCGACATGAAGGGGCATAATTGGGTGTACGATATTGAATTCAATAGTGCAGGATCGAAAATACTTGTTGCGGGCGAAACTTCGGCAAAAGTATGGGATGCTCAAAATGGACAACAGCTTTTAAACCTAAAGGGGCATACCGGAACTGTTTTTTCCGCACGCTTCAGCCCTGATGGAAAAAAGGTAGTCACTACTTCACGCGATAAAACTGCGAAGATTTGGGATACCGAAACTGGGCAATTGTTATTTGACCTAAAAGACCACAAAGATTGGGTTTATCGTGCACTATTTAGTCCTGATGGAAAAAAAATAGTAACCATTTCACGTGATGCAACAGCAAAAATATGGGATGCAGGAAACGGTTCTGTTATTACTGAATTCAAAAAACATTCAGGAGGCATAAGAAGCGTACAATTCAGCCCGGATGGCGACTTTTTGGCAACCGCTTCAGAAGATGAAACAATCAGGGTTTGGAACGGAAAAGACGGAAAACAGATTGCTGAACTAAAGGGGCTCTTCACGAAAATCACCGAATGTATGTTTAGTCCGGATGGAAAGAAAATCATCATTTCCGATTACAATATTAAAATCTGGGACTTTAATAAAAATGTAGATGCTTCCAAATTAAACTTTGATGACGGAAAGTATATAACAAGAGTTAATTCGGTTTCTTGTAGTTCTGATGGAAAAAAAATAGCCGGCGCCTATTCCGACAATTCAATACAAATCTGGGATGTTCAAAAAGAACAAAAAATAACAAGCCTGAAAGGGCATGCATCAAGAATTAATTCGGTTAGATTTTATCCAACAGGCGACAGCATCGCAACCGCATCCGACGACAGAACCACCAAGATATGGAGTCTATCAAACGGACAGGTGCTAATGAATATAAAATACTTCGGGTGGGTAACTCGAATGAACATCAGCGCCGATGGGAAAAATATTATTTCTGCATCTGCACTTGATAACAAAGCGGTTTTATGGGAAGCATCAACCGGCAAGATGTTCGACAATTTATTTGGACACACCGATGATGTGACTTACGGCGAGTTTAGTAAAAGCAATCAAAAAGCGGTCACCATTTCTGATGATAAATCTGCAATGGTTTGGGATATCGTCAACAAAAAAAGAATAACTACATTAAGGGGACATAAAGAATTTATTCAAACAGCACACTTCAGTCCCGATGAAACTAAAATTGTGACTGCGTCTTGGGACAATACTGCAAGAGTTTGGGACGCGAAAAGCGGGCGAACCTTATACAAACTCGAAGACCATACAGATTGGGTAGCGGCGGCCGAATTTAGTCATGATGGAAACAAGGTGCTAACCGCTTCTTACGATGAAACGGCAATAATTTGGGATGCAAATTCAGGTAAAAAGTTATTTAGCCTGAATGCCAACGACGGAGAGGTTAATTGTGCGGCGTTTAGTGCAGACGATAAAAAAATTATAGCTGGTTCTTCCCGAAATGTAGTTGTATGGAACACCGAAACAGGCAAGCCTTTGCTTGAATTAAAAGGACACCAAAAAGACGTGTATAATGTCTTTTATAGCCCCGATGAAAAAACAATTGTTTCAGCTTCCAAAGACGGAACTATAAAATTTTGGGATGCCGAGTCCGGATCCATGATCAAATCAATCAACATAGGAAAAAATACGATGCTGGAAGACATCTCATTTACTTCCAATCGACTCATTGGCATCAACAACTCTGAAATAAAACTCTTTTCCATTACTTCCGGTGAGCATCTTCTAAGTAGTTTTCCCATCGACAGTTCGGACTGGATTGTGATGCACCCTTCCGGACTTTTTGATGCAAGCCCCAATGCAATGGATAAGATGTACTGGGTAAAAGGCGATGAGTTTATCGACTTCTCTCAACTTAAAGAACGCTACTGGCAGCCGGGGCTTTGGAAGATGATTATGGAGGGAAAGCCATTGCGGAGTGTAGAGGGCATGAATCAACTAAAGTTACAGCCCGCTGTTACCGTTAGTCCTTTACAAAACGGAGTGCTTACTGTTCAGCTTGCCAAACGCGATGGAGGTTATGGCAAGGTGTCTGTGCTGGTGAACAATAAAGAAGTTTTAATTGATGCCAGACCCAAAAACATGGATACTTCTAAATTAGAGCAAACAGTAGTGGTTGATTTGAAAAACTATTTATTGCCCGGCAGCGAAAACACCGTGGCCGTGAAGGCGCAATCTTCGGATGGTTTTATAACAGGGCGCGGCATTGAAGTGACAGATAATAACCCTTCTCAAAAAAACAGTTCGCGTCCTGCCTTTTATGCCATCGTGTGCGGTACCGGAGAGTTCAGCAATCCCGATATTAAACTCAAATATGCTGTTCCCGATGCGCGGGCTATTGCAAATGGATTGAAACTGGGTGCTGAAAATTTGTTTGGAAAAGACAGCACGCATGTTTACTTGATGACCAGTCCTGGTACATCCGCTTGTACCAAAAAAAATATTGAGGCTACATTTAAGCAAATACAATTACGTGCCAAGCCTGAAGATGTTGTTGTGGTGTATCTTAGTGGTCACGGCATTACTTACGGCGGCGAAAAAGGAGATTTTTATTATCTGACTACAGAGGCCAGCAGCAGCAGCGCGCAGGGCTTCTCCGACCCCGCATTGCGAGCTGCACAAACCATCAGCACAGAAGAATTCACCACATGGCTGAATGCAGGAAAGGCACTAAAACAGGTAATGATCATTGATGCTTGCGGAAGCGGTAAAGCGGTAGAAAATTTGATTGCCAAAAGAGATATAGACGCCTCGCAAATAAAAGCAATCGACCGCATGAGAGACCGAACCGGACTTTATATTATTAGCGGATGTGCTGCAGATGCGGTTAGTTATGAAGCCAGCCGATATGGACAGGGGCTGCTCACTTATTCATTGCTTCAGGGAATGAAAGGAGCATCGCTGAAAGAAAATAAATTTTTGGATGTGGTAAACTGGCTGAGCTACGCCAGAGACCAGGTACCCAAAATGGCAGAAGGCATTGGCGGTATACAGCAACCGCTTTTATTGTTTCCTAAAGGCGGCAGCTTTGATGTCGGAATAATCAACGAGCCGGACAAAAAAAATATTTCACTTGCCAATCCAAAAACCGTTTTTATCAGAACGACACTTTTTGAGGAAACAAAAAAAAGAGATGTATTGAAAATATCACAGCAGGTAAATGATAAATTAAATGAAGTGTCAGCAAAAGGCGGAACGACCAACTCGATTGTTTTTTTAGATACCGACGATTTTCCTGAATCGTGTAGCATAAGCGGAAGCTACCGCATAAATGGGGACAAAATTAGTTTTACGGGATCTGTCTTATGTGGAAACAAAGAAAAGACAATCCAGTTTAATGATTTACTCAAAAATGATTTGATTGATAAAATTGTGGAAGAGGCGCTGCGCTAGAGAGAATAGATTTATTCCATTTTGAAGCTCAGTATTTTTCCTGCTGCGGACACTTCGGCAAAACAGGAGTTTAAAACAGTTCCACCAAAAGCATTTTTGCCCCTGAATACGGTTTTGATTTCAAAACTCCCGCCCATTAAAGGGGTTACAAAAGTTCTTACATGATCAAAGCTACTTGGATCGTTCATGCTTTCTTTTATATAATCAACCACGGGCTTACAACTGCCGTCATAAGAAACAAACTCTTTTTTAAACTTATCAACTTTTGCCTGAGTTTTATAACCAAAGCTTGATTCGAGATTGTTGTTTTTAAATACCTCTATTTCGGAAACATTTCCTATATCAAGAATTTGATAAAGATTGTCAAACCCCGCAGCCGTTATTTCACTTTTTTCAGAAGCTAATTGAATTTTAAGCGTGCTGTCTGTTAAATACTCAACGCTTTTTGTCTTAATATCTTTATCCGTTTTGATTTTTTCAATCACACTATCAAGACGTAATTTTTGTTTTTGAACTTCTTCTTTGGAAACGACTCCCGCTTTGGAGTCATTGTTCCCTTTTGGCTCAGGAATAAACCTTAACAACAGCAGCCCCAGTAAAATTATTCCGATGACTTTAAATGTCTTCTTGTTTTTCTTTCTTCTGTCTGCCAACTGCTCTTCCGTTAATTTGCTGTTCATTGTTTTATTTTTTAAGTTTATTATTCGGATTTTGGGGACGACACCGGATTTCCGTTATCATCAAACATCATATCAGGCAGCCTGTTGGAATCAATAGGCACAACTTCACTTAGTCCAGAAGTGTCAACATCGAGATCTTTGATTTTTTTTATCATTTCCTCGGGAGTAGATGTTTGCTCATTAAGATTGGCTTTCTTTGTTTTGAAAAAAAACATACAGCCTATCGCTACTGCTAAAACAACAGCAATTGCAACGATGAAATTTTTTTTATTGCTCTTCATGTTATCAAATACTTTATTGTTTACAAAAATGATACGGTGATCTGAATTGAGTTTGAAGGGGGTGATTTTTTAAGAAAAATAATCTTCTACCTTTTCCCAACATTAAATACAATTTTGCTCTGACATATGCGTTGGTTTTTAAAAGATTTGGATATTTTAATGCAATGTGTTTGTAGAATAGGCTACAAAAAACCCAAGGCTGTCTTATATAAATTATGGCAATAATTCTGGCCGATATTCGAAATGCATGGAATCAAAATGCGTCCATTTGCCACCCCAAACGAATCCGTTGTTCTCAAATATATCTATGATTTCCTGTGGAATTTCGTTCTTGTATGAACCAATTTTAGCTTCTTCGTTTTTACACCCGCAACTCCATTGCCAATAACTTGAATATTTGGTATTGATATCTATTGTCATTCCAAAGCTATGCATACTAAGTCTGTTTGTTCCGCTTATTTTTCTCCATACAAACGTCCCTCCTATTTCTGTGACATACTTTTTATAATCAGGCTTTAAATCAATCAACTTATCTACTGCGCTGGAAATGGCCTGAAATTTTTTATCGACGCCATTTGCGGTTGTTACTTTTATTTTTTGTTTGATGTTTTTGGGACACCAGGTAATCTCTACTACTTTTTTACTTACCTCTGCTTGAGTAGAACCATACATTTTTTTAAAAAACGCTTCGTTTCGAATTCGGCCGGCATCGTTATTATTTTTTGGATCATAATTTCCTTTCGCATATTTGAATAAAAACTGATCCTCTAAATCCGGAGTGTTTAGTAAATCTGCCGGCGATTTTGTTTTCCCGCTATTTGCTTCGTCATTATAAATCAAATAGCTCCCGTCCTTGAAATAAACTTTATTGTCTGCATAATGATCAATAAAATCTGGATATGCATTTTTAAGTTTTATATAACCCTGTGGTTCGCTGATGTGTGCCTTTCTAATTGAAAAGCCCGTATTCAGAAAAAAAAGAGCGAAAAAGTAGATGTATCTCATACGTTATTAATAAAAAACATTAATAAAATATCGCAGCGGGCGCATTGGGATATCTGTTTTGTATGCCATAATACCAAACGTCTGAAGAAAAAGCACCGCTTTCAACGATATACCATTTTCCATTGCTTTTTTTGAACAGCGCCTCAACGCCACAACAATCCACTCCGTTTCCATCATCCGGAATTCTCATTGGTCTTCCATCTCTCCTTTCTGCTTGGGCTTTTAGCCAGGCATATCCGTTACCAACTTTAAATTGATCAACAACAAAAACGAATTCTTGTCTGTAATCTTCATAAAGTTTAGCTCTTAAAATATCCAGCATTTTCGTTCTGTCGCTGCTGTTATAACTGTTTTTAACTTTAAAATTTTGAATGGACTGAGCTTGATTGTAATGAAAAGACAATACAATGATTGATAGAAATAGTAATTTTTTCATGACATTTTGATTGGGTTAATAATAATTTTAAAGAGCACAATTGCAATTTAATATAATTAAATCATAAAACATTTTAATTAACTTGCTTTTTTACAATAAATAAAGTCTTTCTATGTCTTATAATCGTTGCTTTTACCTTTTTCAAAACCGGTTATTGCTTATAGGGGTTATTCTGTTCTTAGGTAGCGGTTGTGTGCGACAAAAAGTTAATAACACTTTTTTACATAAAGAACCTATTGGCGGCGATGAGGCGGAGTTACAACAGCGTAGATTAAAATACATCGAATTGATGCACCGCTCCGCTCCGGGAACCAACTGGCGAGAAATTGAAATTGCCAATAGGAAAAACCTGCTTGATCTGAAAGAACAAAAAATAATAGAGCGAAGCAACCATATGCGAATGACGCAAGAAAGTTTTGCCGGTGGACTTGTTACAGGCTCCTGGAAAGAACGGGGTAGCAGGAATATAGCGGGGAATGTGCAGTATATGGATTATGCCCCAACGACCAACGAAATATATTTGGTGTCAAACGGAGGAACCTTATGGAAGGGCAATGCCGAACAAGGCAACTGGCAGGTTTTAAACCAAAACAAACAATTTAATCCTGAAATCATAAAACTTACTGTAAACAACGGCGGAGCAAGACGTATTATCGCATCTGCAGATAATCAACTGCTCTATTCTGATAACGATGGACTTAGTTTTACTGCGGCAACCGGCCTCAATTTTCCTATTAGCTGGGGTGGAAACTATTTAAAAACAGTTGAAGTTCTAAACGATGCCGCACAAACGATTTATTGTTTAGCCCGCCTGTGGGACCCAACCCCCTGGTCTCCCAGATATTGGCTGTATCGTTCTACCGATCACGGCCAAACATACAGTGTGGTACATAAGTTTGACTTTGGCTCCGATAATCAATTATCGCTTTTCTCTCCATTAAACTCCACGCAATTGGTGGCACTTGATGTAAATAGTACAGCCAATCAATCTACCCTGTATAACATTTCCGGATCAACGGTTACCGTATTAAACAACAGCAGCCAATTGCCGGTAAATGGCAAATGTGTTCTTAAAGGATTTAAAGCAACTTCTACAACCACATATTACTGTTTGATAAACAACAACCAGGTTTATAAGTCAATTAATAACGGTTTAAACTGGACGCTGCAAAGTGATTTACCCGAAGACGCGTGGGACAGACTCGAGGTTTCTGTAAGTGATGCATCCACCCTGTATACCGGTGGTGTAAATGCTTATCGCAGCACCAACGGAGGAGCAAGCTGGTCCTTGGTTACCGGAGGATGGACTGCTTATTATTCCAACCCATCCGCAAAACTACATGCGGATATGATGCAAATTCAAAGTTTTCGAAAATCAGACAATACAGAATTCACCGCGGTAAATTGTCATGGCGGCTATTATATTTCATATGATAAATTGGTAACCGTATCAAACAAATCATTGCTCAATTTAAACACCGCACAGCTTTGGGATCATATCACCGATCGAAACAACAACGACATCATTTATATCGGATCTCAAGATCAGGGAATTCAAATAGGACGTGGTGCCAATACCGCGGGCACCATGGATTTTTATCAGTTTTACTCTGGAGATTACGGACACCTGGCTATGACCGATAACCCATCTCGACTATGGATTGAATATCCCGGTGGTGATATTACTTTTTACAGACAACCCTCCACCATAAACTCATTTAACGGCGGTGATGGCAATATGATGGTTGATGGCACCCAAAAACCAAATGCCGGCTGGATGTTGCCAACAGCCAATACAAACAACCTAAGTGCCAATGAACTATTGGTAGGCGGAGGAAATATGACCGGAGGCGCGGGCTCTTATTTGATAAAACTTAAAGCCTCTCTCTCATCCAATACGATAGTTGATTCGCAATACAATTACAATTTCTTAGCGAACTCAAACAACGGAACGTCCTGCATATCTGCTATTGAGGCCTCAGTCATCTCCAATAAATATTTTGTAGCAACAGAAGACGGAACGTTTTTTTACTCCAATGATCGGGGTGTAAACTGGAATAAAACAACATCATTTTTAGGCCCCGGTGGTTATTGGCTGTATGGCTCCTGTATTTTAGCTTCACAAAACAACATCAACAGACTTTGGTTGGCCGGCAGCGGATATTCAAACCCCGGTGTATATAAATCAACCGATGGCGGACAAACCTTTGCCGCTATGAACAATGGTCTTCCTTCAACCCTGGTACATGAAATAGTGGCAACACCAGACGAACAAATGCTTTTTGCAGCTACCGAAGCGGGGCCATATATGTATATCTCGGCCACAGACCAATGGTATAGTTTGATGTCGGCCGATATCCCGATAGTCGATTATTTTAGTGTAGAGTATATCGCCGAAAAAAATACGGTTCGATTCGGAACATATGGAAGAGGGATTTGGGATTTTGTCATCGAGTCCACCCAGCTGGATCAATATATTTGTCCCGGCACAGGTGTTGTATATACCAGTGATCAGATTGGTCTATTGTACCAGTGGCAGGTAAACTCAGGAAACGGATTTGTTAATATCAATAATAATGGAATTTATAGCGGAGCCACAACTCAACAATTAAAAATAAGATACATTCCCTCTTCGTTTGGGGGCTACGAGTATCGATGTGCTGTTGGTGGACTGTTCAGCTCTGTTTATACATTAAAGCTCACGAATTACTGGAAGGGAACGATAAGCACCGAATGGGAAAATCCATTGAATTGGAATTGTGGTGTCGTGCCGGATGGAAATACAGATGTGATTATTAAAAACAGCGCACCCAACTTGCCGGAAATTAACAGTAATGTCAGTTGTAGAAGCATCAATGTGTTGCCGGGAAGGGCTCTAAAAATAAACACAGGAGGAACTTTGAATGTAACTCATTAGAATACTTCCAGGGGCAATGTTTTGCAGCACCTTTCTTCATTTATAGTATGCTCCACAGTCCGTGATAAATTATTTTAAGCTGTATTAACATTTATTTTTGCCTTATGAAAAAAGCAATCGTTATTGGCGCCACCAGTGGCATTGGAAAATCAATAGCTGAAATTTTAATACAAAATGGTTACAATGTCGGTGTTACGGGAAGGAGAGTGGAGTTGCTCACTTCATTAAAAGAAAAATATCCAAACAATATATTCCATAACCAAATGGATGTACAGGAGCTGTCTGCTATTGAATCCATTTGCAATAACCTTGTTCACCAATTAAGTGGTCTGGATTTACTAATTATCTCTGCGGGTATTGGCGATGAAAATAAATCTCTGGATTTTTCAATTGAAAACAATGTGATAAAAACCAATGTTCAAGGATTTGCCTGTGTAGCAGGTTGGGGAATGAATTATTTTAAAAAACAGGGACACGGGCATTTGGTGAGCATCAGTTCAGTTGCCGGACTGATGGGTAATGGTGAGGCCATATCGTACTATGCAAGCAAGGCTTTTCAAATTAATTACCTCGAAGGATTAAGATTAAATGCAGACAAAAATCGTGCAAAAATTTTTGTAACAGATGTTCGACCCGGTTATGTTGATACTGATATGGCTAAGGGGGACGGCATGTTTTGGGTAGCACCTGTAGATAAAGCGGCGCAACAAATCTTTACTGCCATAAAAAGAAAGAAAAAAATTGTATACATCACCAAGCGTTGGCGCATTATCGGATTTCTGCTTAAAATAATACCTTATTCCATACTACGGAAAGTATGACAGATAATATTGTCATTGAAGGATGATTCCCTTCCCCACAACGTGTCAGGTGACGTTGTGAGGAAATAAAAAAACTGAATATAGAATCCATACAAATCAATATCATTAAAACAATTTTCCCTACACGCTGTTTCTTTAAATGTACATCTATTGTATTTTTAATTAACACCCCTTCTCCACAAAAATCATCTAATTTTACTGGCTATTTTTAAAAGCCCTTTCATGCTAAACTCCGGATACATATTCACTTCATTTAACGCACCCGAAAAATCCATTTTTGACAAACTCTTGGAGGTTTTTCTCGAACTCATCACACACACTTCCGGCGATATGGATGAGGTAATGGATTGGCTTAAAATGCTTGATCAGGAATATTCATTGACCAATGATGATTACACCCTGGATGATTTTATTGAAGAATTAAAACAAAAGGGATATTTACGTGAGGAAATCACTCCCGATAAAAAAAATAAAGCCGCTATCACTGCTAAAACTGAAAGAGCATTACGTAAAAATGCTTTGGATCAAATATTTGGTAAAATAAGAAAAGCTGGTCTTGGAAATCACAAATCAAAAAAGAGCGGACAGGGTGATGAACTGACAGGTGAATTCAGGGATTTTGAATTTGGCGATACCATTGAGAATATCTCATTTACAGAAAGCTTCAAAAAAGCTCAAATTAATAACGGCATAGGAGACTTCCGCTTAACGGAGCAGGATCTTGTTGTGGAGGATACGCATCACAAATCGCAAATGAGTACGGTGCTAATGATAGACATTAGTCACAGTATGATTTTGTATGGAGAGGATCGGATTACGCCGGCAAAAAAAGTGGCCATGGCATTGGCCGAGCTGATTACAACTTCCTATCCCAAAGACACCTTGGATGTCATCGTTTTTGGCAATGATGCCTGGCCAATAAACATAAAAGACCTGCCTTACTTGCAAGTCGGGCCTTATCATACCAATACGGTATCCGGACTTGAATTAGCCATGGATATTCTTCGCAGAAAAAGAAATACCAACAAGCAAATATTCATGATTACAGATGGCAAACCAAGTTGTTTGAGAATGCCTGATGGACAATATTATAAAAACAGCTATGGCCTGGATGAAATGATCGTGGAAAAATGTTACAACATGGCGGCGCAAGCCCGGAAACTCCATATCCCCATCACAACCTTTATGATTGCGCGAGACGCTTACTTACAAACATTTGTAGATGAATTTACAAAATCAAACAAAGGCAAAGCGTTTTATACCGGCTTAAAAGGTTTGGGCGAAATGATTTTTCATGATTATGAATCAAATAGAAAAAAAAGAATCAAATAAAATAATGAATACGAAACTGAAAACGCTGGGAGAACTGAAAGCATCCGGCTATAAATGTAGAAGCATTAAAGATGAGCTTAGAGAAAATCTGATAAAGTCATTAAAATCCGGAACGCCCACATTTCCGGGAATTCATGGGTATGAGTCAACCGTTATTCCGCAATTGGAGCGGGCCATACTTTCCAAGCATAATATAAACTTACTGGGATTACGTGGTCAAGGTAAAACAAGAATCGCCCGACTGATGGTTCAATTGCTGGATGAATATATTCCGGTCGTGGCGGGGAGTGAGTTGCATGACGATCCACTGGAACCCATCAGTCGCTTTGCAAAAGATTTGATTGATAAGGAAGGAGACAACACGCCTATTCACTGGGTGCACAGAGAAGCGCGTTTTTTTGAAAAACTGGCAACACCCGATGTAACCATTGCTGATTTGATCGGTGATATTGATCCCATCAAAGCCGCCAATTTAAAACTGAATTATGCCGATGAAAGAGTATTGCATTTTGGAATGATTCCCCGTGCCAATCGTTGCATATTTGTAATCAATGAACTACCGGATTTACAAGCCAGAATACAGGTCGCACTATTTAATATCCTGGAAGAAGGCGATATACAAATACGCGGTTTCAAATTGAGAATACCACTCGATCTTCAATTTGTTTTTACCGCAAATCCGGAGGATTATACCAATAGAGGAAGTATTGTTACTCCATTGAAAGACCGAATAGGTTCACAAATTTTGACACACTATTCGGCTGATATAAATACCGCCAAGAAAATTACCAATCAGGAAGCGTCAAAAATGGAGTCACGACTTTTCGATGTGTATGTGCCTGAGTTAGCCAAGGATATCATTGAGCAAATCGCATTTGAAGCCCGAAAAAGCGAGTATGTAGATTACAAGAGTGGAGTAAGTGCGCGGATGAGTATAACAGCATATGAGAATCTGGTGAGTACGGCAGAGCGAAGAGCTTTACTGAATAAAGAAATAAAAACTACAGTACGCTTCAGTGATTTAATGGGAATGATTCCTTCCATAACAGGTAAAGTAGAGTTGGTTTATGAGGGAGAACAAGAGGGCTCTGCATTTGTGGCAAATCATTTGATAAGTCAGGCGACGAAGACATTATTTGCAAACTATTTTCCAAAGATTCAAAAGCTCAAAAAGAAAGGGGAAGACACTCCATATACTGAAATTGTCAATTGGTTTTTAGAAGGCAATTTCATTGAGCTATCTGATAATGCGAATGACAAGGAACATGTCAAAATTTTAAATTCTATCAAGCCTCTAAAAGAATTGGTTTTAAAATATCAAGCTCGTGTATCGGAAAAAGACATTCCGTTTTTCATGGAATTTGTACTTTGGGCTTTGGTTGATTTGAAGCAATTGTCTAAAAAGAGAGCCGATGATAAAATTTTATTTAATGACGGAATTGATTCTTTGTTGAGTGAAATGTGATTGTGCAGATAATTGAATGATGTTGGAATTTTTAATAAAGATAGTGGCCGGTTTGGCCCCTCCCGTTATTACTAATTGGACCATTGCTGTTTCAACGATAAATACGAAGGACGAAACTGGGTGAGATACCAACCGCCTGATTGAACAATCTTGACCAGGCCAAACCATTCTTCGACATCATTTGGGTCTTGTGTGTATGAATCCTGTAAACCGAACTTCCACCACGAATCCAAATACTCGTGCACACATGCTCCGGCTATGGGCATATGGCTTGTACGCAAATCTTCTAAATTACGTATCAATACCGTCGCCTGCTCTTGCTCTGTGTTTCCTCCATATCCATAATTTGGGGCACCAACATGAATGGCATTAGGAGAAACGCTCAATCCCATCTCGGTTAACAATAAAGGCATGGCAGGGTAACGATTCTTCAACTCCTCTACCCAACCTTGAAACAGGGTGCCCGTTCCACTGCCCGCTTGTGTTTGTGGCCGATATTCCGGCACGGAATATGAATAGACGTTATGGCACCTGAAATCTAAAAAATCGGTATCTATCATGTCTGCCGTTCTGATGTCATTTGAATAAGACACCAATGAAGTCCGACCATAGTTTGAATATTCATACTCCTTTACATAGTCGGCCATTTCCGCAATAAACGCTTCTGTTGCATTTATGCTTCTATTGGAAAAAACAAAAACACCTTGATACGTATTTATTGTTGGATGTGCCAAATTGGTGCTTCTTATGCTCGAAGCACTTAGTTCGTTTCCAACCAAATAAGCAATTATCGGGGGATTATTATTGGTATAGACCGAATAAATCCTGTCTATTACAGACCTTATATATGTTTTAGTGTTTGCTTTAAATGTTGCATCCTGAAAATCCACCTGATCTCCGTTTATCCAAATGGTTTGTAAAATTGATAATCCGCCAATGGATTTAATCGACTCATAGCATTTTTTGGGAGCCCCCCACAAACGAATAGTGTTGGCGCCCATCGCTTTTATATTAATGAAATCCTGATCAATGCTGTTTGAAAAATTCGGTGGTAGGTTTGTATTTTGCTCCGTTTCCCACGGTAGGGTACCCGGATATCCCGGTACATAAACCACACCCTTTATCACAAATGGAATGTCGTTCTTTAAAATAAAATGGTTGTTTACGGCATAGTTGTCTGCAACTGGAGCTGTTGGCGTTACGATATTAATATTGGATTTCTCTTTAGTGCATGCACATAAAGTAAAAATTACAAGGACAGTTAATTTAAAGAGGTCCCAAAATAACATGATTTGATTTTGTTTTTTGGATTCTTATTTCAATCAAATTTTTTTAGTTCAACCATTTAATTAATCCCTGACTAAACGAACAGAAAAGCCGTAGGCCTTATGTTCGACCTTCCTGCTTACATTTGAGCTTTGGTAACCAATGGATCGGTTATAGGCGTAATTCGTTGCCTGACCAGTTCTAATACTTGACTCTTCTTTAGAACTCCACCAGCTTCCAGATACTTTTAAGCCGAAACCTCCATAGTTGGTACGGGCGCCACCGGGAAGACCCGTAAAACCGCTGCTATTAGTTGCAATGTCGGTTTCATCCCAGTCTGTAGTGCTTTTCATTGCCCCTCCTGCAACGAGAGATCCCCCCAATAAATTAGTTAAGGTAGTCCACTCCGCATCTGTGGGTACATGCCAGCCTTTTTGTGCCAATCCCCTCGGGTCATTTACCGCATACCAGTTATAAAGTTTACCAAATTTATTTCCATTTTCGGGGTCATTTTCAAAATAACACCAAGCGGGTTGTTTTTTTTCTCCTGCTATTGTCCATTCCACCTTATCTTGGACTTGGGGTATTGGGTCTCCATTTCTGAATGTATCTACATCGAGATTTTTAGTCATCCACTCTTGGGTGCCGATTTTGACCGATTGGGAATACACAACAGACAGCGTAAAAAATGAGAGTGTTAGTGTGATGAGATTTTTCATGGTTAAAATTTTCATTGAAGATAATAAGTTGAGTTTGTTTTTATGAAGGGTAAAACAAAATAATGAAACCTGCATTATTCATTTTTGTTTCGGAATCTCTAAAAAGAAAAAGGGTTTCATTCGCATGATGTCCTTGTCCCTGTTGAGATCCACTTAAAGACAAAAGATGCCGCTTTCTTTATTTTTATTAATGTTATTAATTATTTAATTATTGAACATGTGGTTTATATAAATCTAGTTAAACTTTTAAACGAGAAACTCATTTAGATTAAGCCCAGATAAAATCAAATTCCCATCATTTAAGACATATCTTCCTCTTGTTAACTCATCAGGTAGTCTTAAGAAAAAAATAAGTTTTCGATTTGTTGATGGGATATATTGATAACAAAAATCTAAGAATATAATACTTTTAAAAGTTTCTTTTTTTGTTGGCACACCATCTGTTTCAGTAATAAATATTACATTAAACTCAATTTCAGAAAACCTTAAACTTTTGAAAACTTTTAAGTTATAATCATTTTTAAACTTGTTTTCTAAATGATGTATTACGTTGAGTATTTGATTGTTTTTAGCATCTTGTTTTTCAGCATGCCCTTTTAAAAAAGTGCCTGGATAATACTTTAACACTGAATCATAAATTTGAATCCTTAACCAAATAAACTCTTTATGGGTGATACAACCTAAAGCATCGATAGCTTTATCAACATCCATGCATGCAAAATGAAACTCTTCTTTGTTAAAATAATACAAAGCTCTATGGTAGTAAAATATTGGATTTTCAGGATCTATTAAAATGGCATCATTTAATAACTCCTTTCTTTTCTCTTCTTCATGATTAAAATAATCAAGATAAATTTTAAATGCCCTATATCTTACATAAGAAGACTTAGGCGAATCATTCAAGGCCAATTCAATAAGTTTTATTGCTTCATCTTGTTTCCCAATACAACAAAATGCATAAGCTAATTCAACTTTAGGTAACCCATTATTAGGATTTTCTAAAATAATTTGCTTTAGATTGTCAATAAAATTAAAGTGATTGAATTCGCGATCAGACATACACTTTTCAAGAACTGTAATTTCTTTCAATATCGAAGCTGCAACATTTTGTGGATCATATTTCAAAGCCATATCAAAAAAGAAAATGGCTACCCTATAATAATTTTCATTTAATGGCTTGTACGTTGGGAAATAATCTGTTTTGAATTCTTCATTTGTTTTAAAAACACTTTTAGATGGCACATGCCAGAGATTTTGGGAATTCAAAATATAAAATGCTAAATTGAATGCCTGTTCAGATCTTTCATTTATAGATACTTCATAAAACTTCTGAGAGTTAATTTCTTTAAGTCTAGATTCAATGTATTTTATTGATTTTGGAAGTTCACTACTTAAAAACAAAACTTCAAAATTTATTTCTGAAGGAAACTTTTGAAGAGTCAAAATCTCTCTTGTAATTTCAAATGCATTTAAAATATTAATGAATTCTGCGTTTATCAACCATATTTTATTTTCTAATAAAATATTTAAATTATATTCAATATTCTCATTTTCTGCTCGATTTTTAAATAATACAAAATCAGAAATAAATAACCCTGTATAAAGATTAATTAATTGAGTAAAAATATCTTTTCTTATTTCCTGTAAAGCGTTATCATCATTAGTTATATGCCTTAAACCTGCATTTATCAAAGAAATTTGTAAATAGTAATATTTCCACTTGTCTATTTTTTCCTCAAATGTTATATGTTTTAAGTTTATGCATTGACTTTTACACTCTTCCAATAAATCACCTATCTTTTTCACTGCTGCTCCTAATAATAATTGATTCATATAAAATGTATTAACGACACGTGGGCTAACAACATTTGGTTTGCAATTGGATGGAAGTCGAAGTCCATGTATAACAAACAGAGTGTAGCCCACGTTTTACGCAAACTTTCATCTCTGCCCCTTGTACTAAGGATTAATTTGACTTTTTCAGCTGTAGAAGCAACGAATAGGTTATAATTATTTTCCTATGATGTTATTGTACTAAAGTGTCATTTTTTAGTTTAAAAATTGTTTACTTTTCAAATATACCCAAATCCCTTTTTGTTATCGTACAAAAAGGATAAAAAACTTTGGCTCCTGCCAGCTACATAAGACCTTCATCAATAAAGCTCAAGTATTCTCCTCTGGTTGTAATAATTAAATGGTCTAGAAGTATGATATCAAGAAACTTGCATGCAGACTGGATTTTCTTAGCTATTTCTATATCAAAATGGGTGCCACTGGTTTTCGTGACACAGTACAATTTATGCAGCAGTAGCTTTAAATGTTCTGACTCATAAAAAGGTTTAAAGCGATAAAATCTGCTTTTATAATTTTATTTAATTTTAATTATATAAACATCGTCTTTCTGCATGAACATGTCTTTAAAGAAAATAGTTTCTTTTTTATTTGTATTTATCAATTATGGAAACCTATGGAGTCAAAGAATATTTATTTACGACGATACAAGAGATACAAGAGATAGTGATGAAATTGGTTTGTTTGAGGGTATAATTTGGTTGTTGATTATGTAAGTACCCCATAAATCAGACAGTCGATAATTGAAGATATTCATTTTTTTGAATCTTTTGTTTCCATTCTTCAGGGGTTAGATTATTCAGTCCTTCATGAGGTCTTCTTTCGTTGTATTCTTCCATCCATTCTTGTGTTAATTGCCTTACCTCTTCTAGATCAAAGAATAGGTATGCTTAAAGACTTTAGCAAGGGCAGTTTGTGGAATGTTGAAACAATAATGAATAGGTCAATTGGGGGGGGCCAAAAGAAGCCGCTCAATTACAGAATGAAAAAATTGAAGTCATGTTTGTTGAAGGAAAAACTGTTCTATTAAATAAATATTGTTTTGTTTTTTATAGTTTTTTTCTAAGATAATAAAGCTGCGGCAGAAGCAGAGACAGCCAAGGCAATGCTAATCATTACAAGTAGTGTCACCATACACCCTTTATTGCCTGCAGAGACTCCTTTTAACTCCTCGTCTGTTGCTCCCGTTAATGCCTTACCTAATCTTTCAAGAAAAGCGTCAATCATTTTGTCAACAGAAATCTGGTGGCCATTATTTCTGATTTTTTCTGATACAAGTATATGTATATTGGTATTTCCATTTTCTAAAACTTTTAAGGTAATATTCATTGAAATCATTTCAAGACCAGTAAGTTTTCCAATTCGATATGTATTGAATGTATCATTTTGAGAGTGTATTGTATAAACTCCTTGTTTTACAACCCTTGCAATATCTTGCTTGACTTTGTCCAACGGATAATTCAAGTCAATATTTCGTTCGATGTTTGTTGAAGATATCATTTTTTTGTTTTTTTTATTTTTACAAATTTAGTTGCAATATAAATAAATAACATTTACTGTTTTGCGTTCTTATTTTGATTTTGTTTCGGAAATGTTTCGGAATTGCTAAAAAGAAAAAGGGTTTCATTCGATGAAACCCTTTACTGTGGCCGCTCCCCCTGCTGGACTTGAACCAGCGACCCTCTGATTAACAGTCAGATGCTCTAACCAACTGAGCTAAGGAGGAATGTTTTTTAGGGTTTCTCTCCAATCGAACCCTGGCGACTCTCTGATTAATCCCGAGGACTCGGGACTCTAACCCTGCCTACCGGCAGGCAGGCAACTGAGCTAAGGAGGATTTTGTTCTTTGTTTTTCCTTGAGCAAAATCGACACGAAGCCGTTTTTCAAATCTCAAGGGATGCAAAAATACATTTTTTCGCGTTTCAACCAAATTGTTTTCTGTTTCACGAATTAATATCTGTTTTTATCTGCAAATTTCCATTGCTTATTTTGTCGTTTTTGTATGGATATATACTATCTCCCCTAATACGCTACCGGATCAGGCATATAAACGAACCAACAATAGCAATATATCTAAATAAACAAAAACCGAAAACCCTGTTGTAACAAGGTCATCAGGAGAAAATATCGGGCTGTTATTAAAGCTGGTAATAATATTCGCAAAAAACATGAAACAAATGATATACATCAACGCCCCCATAAATGAAAAGTAGATAAAGTAGGAAAAAATCATGACAGACACTACAGAGAATGAAACCGTGAGGATGTTCTCGTACAGATTATCGCCAAGTTTAAAAATAAATGCAGCCAAAAACAATAACACTACCGCTATAAAGCCCGCCACCAATACCCAGGGCGACAAATACGCGCTTATTATTTTTGCTAATAGCGGGCCACCAAACATCAACACCCCCCTTAGTATTGTTGATAAAGTTTTCATGCGCTTTCGGTTTGTCTTTTTTTGTTAGAGCAATATATACACCCCATCCTCCCGCTCCTCTACCCGATATGTCTTCAAATAATATCCCTCCCCGCTTACATTCCTCCCTCGCTCCAACTCAAATTTATAGCGATGCAGCGGGCAAACTATATTACCCAAGACATCTACATATCCCTGCGCCATCCGCGCTCCTGCATGCGGACACTTCGCAGCACAGGCTTTCAAAGCCCCTTTAATCCTTGCTATGCACAATTCTTTCCCGCTCACCTGCACTTCTTTCATCCCCTCCGCTCCGTCGGGAAAAAGCTCTTGGATGCTTTCGGCGATTTTGATTCCAACAAACATAATAATTCTTCAAAAATGGGGGTTTTTTAAAAATTGAGGCTGTTGATGTTGTTCAACGTTCAAGGTTCAGGGTTGAGCTTTAAACGTTAAACTTTGAACTTAAAACCTTGAACTTTTTAGTAAAAAAACTCCGCCTTATACGGATACCTGATCCGATACATGTCTCTCACCTTATTAAGAACGGTTTGTCTCAGTTGATCTAGATTACGGCGCTCTGTAGCCGATACAAAAACACAGTTTCCGCGTGTTTCCTGCTGCCAGCGCTCTCTCAATTCGCGCAGTATTTCCTGCTTCACTTCTTCCTCCAACCATTCATCAAATGCCAGCTCCTCATACTTATCCATCTTATTAAAAACGGTGATCGTTGGCTTTTCTGCAGCACCCAACTCTGCCAATGTTTTATTGACCACATTCCACTGCTCTTCATACTGCGCATGCGATATATCTACTACGTGCACCAGCACATCGGCCTCTCGCACCTCATCCAGCGTGCTCTTGAAACTCTCTACCAAATGGTGGGGCAACTTGCGAATAAATCCTACCGTATCGCTTAGTAAAAATGGGGTTTGTTCAAATACAACCTTTCGCGTAGTCGTATCAAGTGTTGCAAATAATTTGTTCTCGGCAAACACCTCGCTCTTGCTCAATACATTCATCAGCGTAGATTTGCCCACATTGGTATATCCCACCAGCGCCACTCGAATGAATTCGCCGCGATCTTTTCGTTGTGTGTATGCCTGCTTGTCTATTTCGGATAAGCGTTTACGTAAGAGCGAAATTTTATCCTTTACAATACGACGATCTGTTTCAATTTCTGTTTCGCCCGGCCCGCGCGTTCCCACGCCACCACCTTGTCGCTCCAAGTGTTTCCACATGCCCTTTAATCGAGGTAAAATGTATTGATATTGCGCAAGCTCCACCTGCGTTTTGGCCTGCGCCGTTTTAGCCCTTCGGGCAAAAATATCCAGGATCAAATCGCTTCGGTCAATGATTTTTTTACCAAGTTCTTTTTCAATATTCTGGATCTGTGCGCCCGTAAGCTCGTCATCAAAAATGACCAAATCTATGTCTCCTTTCCATTGGATGTACTGGCGAATTTCTTCAATTTTTCCTTTGCCTAAAAAAGTGCGCGTATCGGGATGCGGAAGCTTTTGGGTATAGCGTTTTACTGAAATAGCTCCGGCCGTTTCGGCCAAAAACGACAGTTCATCCAGATATTCATTTATCTGTTGCTCTGTCTGATTTTTTTGAACCAATCCAACAAGTATGGCGCGCTCCTCGCGTTCCGATATTTTCTTTTTCTCTATCAAAGGCTAAAAATCTTAAGTACAAAAATAATCATTATGGCGGGGGCTTACCTTACTTCTTCAAATTCTATGTAATCGTCGCTGTGATTGGACTTTTGCTTTGGTTGTTTCGATTGCGAAGTAGTGGAGGCAGAACTTTGTTGTGTTTGCTGTTGATTAAACCGCGCTTGCATGTCGTTCATTTGTCTTTTTACCTGGCGCGTGGTGCGAAAAACAGGGATTACAAATCCAAAAATGAATTTGTACAACAGATACCATAAAAATAACTCCCATATCAATTTCAACATAGGGCAAAGGTATGACAATTGAAAGCGGAGTGGATGCGTGTTTTCTTAAAATTTGATATAATTTTTTCGTAGGCCAGGGATATTAGTGACAATGTTTTTTAATCAGCTCCTTGTACTCTTTGAGCTCTTTTATGCTTGATAGGTCCGGATCGTTTTTCAGTGCTTCGCAATTAACAAAGCCCTTTTCAATGGCTTTTTTCAAATGAAAAACAGCAGGTGTTTGATTTTTATTTAGTGCATAAAGACACGCTAGGTTATAGTGGTTTTCTGCAGAAGAATCATATTTGAGTGCCAGTAAAAAACATTTTTCCGCTTCAATTAAATTCTTTTCGAAGCACGACTGTACGACCCCCATGGCTTGCCATGCGTTCGTGTTAGCGGGTTCTTCTACTGTTGTTTTTTTTAATTTTTCAATCGCTGAAACAACCTCATTTCGATCCATTTCGGGCTTTAGTGTTCGAAGCAAAACCCAGTATGATGTTGCTGTTGGGTTAGCCATAATTATTTGTTTAATAAACGAAACCGTTTTTGGTGTATCTATGAGTTGCTGTAAGGTTGATTTTGTAAAATACAGCTTGTATATCAGCTCTAATGTGTGCGTATCGGTAGAGTCTTCCCCGATAGCGCTCTCTAGATATTTTTTCGCCTCTTCGTTTTTGTTTGACTTCATATAAACCTCACCAAGACCAGCAAGCGCAAAGCTTGTATTGAACGAATCAACTATTAATGACTGCTTAAACAGGGCCTCCGCCCTTGAAAGCAATGTCACCTCTTTTTCGCTTTTTTTTTGATCAAACGATGCCGGCTCTAAATAAGCGCTCGCCAAATTATCCAATGGCACTCTCCATTTTGGAGAAAGTGCCGATGCTTTCTGATAATAGACTTCAGCGAGATCGTCTCGCTTCAAATAATGCAGGGCGTTTGCCATTCCATTGAGAATCCATGGCTGATTAGGCAAGAGTTTGTCTGCCTTTTCAAAAACAGATAACGCTTCCGACATGGCGGAGTTAATGCCGTCCCGTCTATACAAATAATACCCCTTAAAAAAAAGTGCCTTTGCTTTTATTTCATTATACCGAATATCTTGCTCTGAAACCAACGCAAGACAGCTGTCCATCAGTCGAACGTTTTTTATGAAAGACTCCTGTGAGTAAAAGTTTTTCATTTTTCGCTCATCGCCATTTATATACAAATGCAGCCACTTTTGCGCTGCGTTTTCAAGCAATGCAGATAATACAATTTTCAGCTCTTCAATCTGGTCTTTGGGGGCTCTGTTTTTTTCTGCCTCTTTTATCAGGGCATAAGCATTTGTTTTGGGTGGATCTATTAAATTACCCTGCCGGATATATTCTTCAAAGCGACGAAACAAAACACTTGTATCATTGCTTAAAGACGCGCCTCTTGAAACACGATATGGAAGGCTTGAAAGGCTTTGTTTTTTGGAAAGCAGTGCGGTTTTTTGGGAGGCCTCAAAATGCAAAACCTTGCTTTTTGGATCACCCTCTACCTTAGGGTTTTGTTTATTATTGGTTTGTTCTGCTACTTTTTCCAAATACAAATCCAACTCACGAACAGTAACCGATCCGTCATTGTTTTTATCTGCAAGCCCCCTTAATCCGTCTACCAAATGATAGGTAAAAACGCCATGGCCCCCTTCCGGAAACACCCTTTCTTCGGAAAGTTCAGAGGGCTGACAAGAAAGTAGTTTGTCGGCCTGAGCAAATCCAACCAAAAAAGCATTCATGGTAGAGCGCGCCCCATCCAAACCGCCCGCCAAATTGCCGGATCTGCAAGCGTCTACCACCATCAAAACCTTCGCTCCCTTTTGCGCGTATGCGTTTATGAATTTTTCAAGCTTGGAAATATCAATCGCGCTGGCCGAATAATTGGTGGCGTTACAATCTTGTGTCAACAAATAGCCGCTTTGTAAATCGGTTTCCACGTCACCATGTCCTGCAAAATAAAAAATAACTGTATCGTTTGGCCCAATCCTGTTTTTAAGCCGGCCTAAATGGGAATAAACAATGGGCATTGTTGCCAGCGAATCGCTTAAAAAATCAATATTGCCTTTTTCGCAAACCCCGGATTTTACCAAATAATCATAAAACAACATGGCGTCATCCTCGGCAAAAGGAAGAGATGCGCCATTTATATACGGGTATTTATTAACCCCCACAACCAACGCATAGGAATTACCTTTTTCCGGCGACAAGGTGTCTTTTTTTTCTTGTGCGCTTGCCGTAAATTGAAAAATGCACAAAAAAAAGACTTGTATCAGTATGGTTGTTATGTATAAAACCCTGATCATCCGTTAATTTTATATGAAAATCACATAAAATTAAGGTTGTTTTTTTGTTTTTAAGCCCCTTTTCGTATATTTGCATTCGGAAAAAGAAAGTTGGAAGGGAACGGAATCGTTCCCTTCTTCTTTTATCAGAACCATGGATTATATAAAAGATATCTCTAAACTTGTTGAGCCCCTGCTGGAAGGCGATGTTTTTTTGGTGGAAATCAAAATTAAACCCACCAATAATATCAAGCTTTTTCTGGACGCCGACAGCGGTATGAGTATCGAAAAATGTATCAAGGTAAATCGGGCGCTCTATAAGAAAATTGAGGAGGCCGACCTTTTTCCAAACGGCGACTTCTCTCTCGAAGTTTCCAGTCCGGGCGTTGACGAGCCCCTCAAACTGCACAGACAGTATTTAAAAAATGTTGGCAGAAATGTGGAGGTGACCCCGAATGAGGGACACGTTTCTTCTGGTAAGCTCTCTGCGGTTACCGAAAACGGCATTTCTCTCTCTTTCACCGAAGGAAAAGGGAAAAAAGCAGTGGAAAAAATCATTGAAATTGAGTTTTCATCAATAAAACAAACAAAAGTTCTTATTTCTTTTTAACCAAAATCCCCCTCCGGAGGGCCAAAAGATCCGGAGTGTTTTATGGCAAGTATTAACCTGATCGAATCGTTCCAGGAGTTTAAAGAAGCAGAAGGAATTGACCGCCCTACGCTTATGAAAGTAATGGAAGACGTTTTTAAAACCCTGATCCGCAAAAAATACGGCAGCGACGACAACTTCGACGTTATCGTTAATGACCAAAAAGGCGATTTGGAGATTTTTAGAAGACGCACCATCGTAGATAACGATGATTTGTATAACACGCTCACCGAAATTGAATATAAAGACGCCATCTTAATTGAGCCCGACTACCAGGTCGGCGAAGAGCTTTATGAAGAAGTGGATATTCAAAAAGAATTTGGTCGTCGTGCTATTTTAGCCGGCAAACAAACACTTGCTTCTCGTATCAATGACTTGAAACGCAATTTGCTCATCAAAAAATATGAAGATCGTGTAGGCGAGATCGTTAGTGGCGAAGTATATCAGGTATGGAAAAAAGAAATCCTGATTTTGGATGAAGACGGAAACGAAATGTTGCTGCCTAAATCAGAACAAATCCCCAGCGATTTCTTCAAAAAAGGAGAATCGGTGCGGGCGGTTGTAAAAAAGGTAGAGCTGAAAAACAACCAGGCTGTCATCATCTTGTCTCGCACAAGCCCTATGTTCCTTGAGAAATTGCTTGAAATTGAAGTGCCGGAAATTTTTGACGGTCTTATCGTCGTTAAAAAAATCGTTCGCGATCCGGGAGAGCGAGCAAAAGTGGCAGTGGAAAGCTTCGACGATCGCATCGATCCCGTTGGCGCTTGCGTAGGTATGAAAGGAAGCCGCATTCATGGAATCGTTCGTGAATTAAAAAATGAAAACATTGATGTTATCAATTGGACAACGAATACCCAATTGTTAATTCAGCGTTCGCTGACGCCGGCCAAGATCACAAGCATTGATATGGATACGGAGAAGAAACACGCAAACGTTTTCTTAAAACCCGACCAGGTTTCGTTGGCTATTGGTCGTCGTGGTGTAAACATCAAGCTTGCCTGTGAGCTCACGGGATATGAAATTGATGTGTTCCGCGACAGCGAAGGCGATGTAGATGGTTTTGATATTGATTTGGATGAATTTGCAGATGAAATTGATGGATGGGTGATCGATGAGCTGAAGCGTGTTGGTTGCGACACAGCAAGATCTGTGTTGGAATTAACTGCCGATGATCTGGAGCGCCGCACCGACCTGGAGAAAGAAACCATTGCAGACGTTCGCAGAATTTTACAAGAGGAATTTGATAGAGAATAATTGATTTTTAAAAACTAAATGGTAAGGGGTTGTTTCATAAAAAAGGGGCAATCCATTTTAAGCATGTCAGAAATTAACACACCCAGATTAATGGCCGCGGCCAAGGAATTTAACATCGGCACCCAAACGCTGATAGAGTTCCTTGTGTCCAAAAACTTTTCGGCCGATGAGCTTAAGCCCACGTCCAAGCTTTCGCTGGAAATGTACCGCGTATTGCAGGCCGAATTTCAGCAGGATAAGGCTGCAAAACAAAAAGCGGAACAGGTAGATCTGCCCAGGGGGTCTGCTGAACAGAAAAAGAAAAAAGACGAAGAAGATCTTTCTTTTAAAAAGAAGGAAGAAAAGAAAGCCACGGAAGCGGTTGCTGTTCCGGCTGAAGAAAAAAAGCCAGAACCGGAAATAGCCAAAGTAGAGGTGCCGGAAATTGAGGGTCCAAAGATTCTTGATAAGATTGACCTTAGCACAATAGATTCTTCTACACGACCCAAAAAAGGCGTGAAGAAAAAAGAAGAACCCAAAGAAGAAAAAAAGACAGAGGTTGCTCCGGTTTCCCCGATTGAGCCGCCTGTATTACCTGCTACCCCAGAACAACCGGCAATTGAAAATATTCAGGCCGAGAAGCTGACCGGACCAAAAATTTTAGGTAAAATAGACTTACCCGTCAGCGACGATTCTAGATCAGACGAAAAACAACGCAGAAAGCGCATTCCATTACAAAAGAAAGGGAGCGATGGGCCTCCGGCTCGTGGTGTAAGGGCAATTCCGGATGCTAAAAGTGGCGGAAGAGGTAAGCAGCAAACCACGGGTGGTGGAAGAGGAAAAGATGATAAGGTTATTGATGAACGCGAAATACAGGAGAAGCTAAAACAAACCCAGGCAAAACTCGCCGGTGCGGGTGGTCGTCAAAAAGGATTAAAAGCAAAATATAGAAAGGCAAAACGAGAAGAGTCGGCAGAGCAGATGGGCGAAGGCGTGGAGGGTGTAAACAAGCTGCAGGTTACCGAGTTTATTTCTGTTAGCGAATTGGCCAGCTTGATGGATGTGAGTTTTGCAGACGTGATCAGTAAGTGTATGACTTTGGGAATCATGGTTTCTATCAACCAGCGCCTCGAAGCAGATGTGATTGAGTTGGTGGCAAGCGAATTTAATTTTGAAGTAGAGTTTATTGGTGTAGATGATGCGCTTAAAGAGGAAGAGGAAGAGGAGGATGATCCGGAAGATTTGGTTTCGCGTCCACCTATCGTAACAATCATGGGTCACGTTGATCATGGAAAAACCTCACTGCTTGATTACATACGCAAAACAAATGTTATTGCCGGTGAAGCGGGTGGTATTACTCAGCATATTGGTGCCTACGAGGTTACCCTACCTACAGGCAGGGCTATTTCTTTCCTGGATACGCCTGGCCACGAGGCGTTTACTGCCATGAGGGCCCGTGGTGCGAAGGTTACCGACATTGCAGTAATCGTTGTTGCTGCAGATGATGCTGTGATGCCACAAACCAAAGAGGCTATCTCCCACGCACAGGCCGCTGGAGTGCCCATGATTTTTGCCATAAACAAAATGGATAAAGATGGCGCCAATCCCGAAAAAATTAAAGAACAGCTTGCCGGAATGAATATTTTGGTTGAAAGCTGGGGTGGAAAATATCAAAGCCAGGAAATTAGTGCCAAAAAAGGTGTTAATGTCGAATTGCTTCTTGAAAAAATATTATTGGAAGCAGATATCCTTGACCTGAAGGCAAACCCAAATAAAGAGTCTAATGGAACTATCATAGAAGCCTCGCTCGATAAAGGTCGTGGATATGTGGCAACCATCCTAGTACAAAACGGAACACTCCGTCAGGGTGATATGATTGTTTCTGGACAGTTTTTTGGAAAAGTAAAAGCGATGTACAACGAGCGCAATCAGCGGGTTGATATTGCTCCCCCGTCTACACCTGTATTGATTCTTGGCCTAAATGGCGCTCCTCAGGCGGGTGAGTCTTTCAAGGTTTATGCCGATGAAGCCGAGGCTCGCGAAATGGCGTATAAACGAGGTCAACTCATTCGCGAACAGGGAATGCGCACCAAAAAACATATTACTCTGGATGAAATTGGTCGCCGTTTGGCATTGGGCAACTTTAAAGAGTTGAACGTGATCATCAAGGGCGATGTGGATGGTTCTGTAGAGGCCTTGAGCGATTCCTTACAAAAACTCAGCACCGAAGAAATTGTTGTTCGCGTGATTCATAAGGCCGTGGGCGCCATAACCGAAAGCGATGTAACGCTGGCGAACGCATCGGATGCGATTATCATTGGGTTTAATGTTCGTCCTACCACTCAGGCATCCAGAATGGCAGAAAGCGAGTCTATTCAGATAAAAATGTACTCCATCATTTATAACGCTATTGAAGAAATTCGCAGCGCCATGGAGGGAATGCTTGAACCTACTGTTGAAGAAAAAATTCTGGCCAATGTGCTCATTAAAGAAACCTACAAATTTGACAAAGCAACCGTTGCCGGCTGTCAGGTCATGGATGGAAAAATGGCTAGAAACAATCGCATTCGACTGGTAAGAGATGGTATTGTAATTTTTACCGGGGAATTGGGAAGCTTGAAGCGATTCAAAGATGATGCCAAAGAGGTTACTTCAGGAATGGAGTGTGGTTTGGTTGTTAAAAACTATAACGACATAAAAGTGGGTGATGTGGTGGAGGCGTTCGAAGAGGTTGAAATTAAGCGCACTTTATAATTTGATCATCTTTTGGGTTTACAAATAATACTATGAATCTTTTTTTTCGCAGCTTCTTATTGTGTTGTTTTTTGTTTTTTGCAAAAGCTTCCGGCGCTCAAGCGCCCGGAGTGGTAGTTGATAAAATTATCGCCGTGGTAGGAAACAAGATCATCATGAAAAGCGATATAGAAAATGCCATTGCCGACATGCGCAGACAAGGAACAGATATTCCCGATGATGCAGCTTGTTATTTATTGGAGCAGGCAATTAGTATAAAGGCGTTGGTTTTACAGGCAGAAAAGGACTCTATTCCCGTTTCAGATGAAGAAATTGATGCGGATATAGACAACCGGATCAGATATTTTATCAACCAATACGGAAGTAAAGACGAAGTAGAAAAGATTGCAGGCAAATCCATCTATCAGCTCAAAGAAGATTTTAAAGAAAACATTCGAGACCAGAAGCTCGCAGGTTCTATGCGAAATAAAATCGTTGATAATGTAACGATTACCCCAAATGAAGTTCGTTCTTTTTTTGATGCAATCCCCACAGACAGTTTGCCATATTATGAATCGGAGCTTGAGCTTGGGCAAATTGTATGTTTTCCAAAAGCCAGCAGAGATGCGGAAGAATATTGTATTGAACAACTAAAGGAATACAAAACACAAATAGAGTCCGGAAAAAAAGATTTTGCAACAGTTGCTTCGGTCTATTCTGAAGACCCCGGAAGCAAAGACCGCGGTGGCCAATATGAAATAAACAGGAACCAAAAAGACCTAGACCCCGTTTGGCTAGCGAAAGCCTTTACGCTCAAAGAAGGACAGGTATCGAACCCTTTCAAAACAAGATTCGGTTATCACATATTGCAACTGGTGAGCAGGGCGGGAGACGATGCGGTCGTGCGTCACATTTTAAGGGTTCCGCAAGTGACACAATTTGAGATTACTGCGGCAACCAAGAAACTCGACAGCGTTAGATCTAAACTCATTGCCGGAAGCATCGATTTTGGTAGTGCCGTTTCTAAATACAGTGATGATGAAAGCAGTAAATTTACCGGAGGTATCGTTCAGGGAAAGTCCGGTAACAGGCTTGCAATTGACGAACTGGATAAGGATGTAGTTGTGGCGCTAAAAAATATTTCCGTAGGTGAATACGCTCAACCTTATTCATTTACAGACCCACAAGGAAAGCGTGGTGTAAAAATTATTTTTCTTAAAAGCAAAACAGAGCCACATCGCGAAAACCTAAAAGATGATTACAATAAGCTCGCGAGTCGCGCCCTGGAATTTAAAAAGGGCGGAGTGGTGGAAAAGTGGTTTACCGAAAAAACCAGAGACTATTTCATTCGTATAGATTCGGAATACAAGAACTGCGAAAGCTTGAGCTATTGGTTACAGATTGCCGGCAAACAAGAAAAAGCATCTAAGTAGCCGCATTCTGTATCGTTTATATTATGAAACTTTTATTATCTTTGAACACCCTCCTTAAATAGCATTATGAAATATTTTTTCTCTTCTCTTTTACTTTTTTTTATTGTTAACGTTTTAATTGGGCAAGGCGTAAGTGAATATGGTGACCAATGGACTCTTGAGTTTGTTGGCGGAACAACCAGTTTTCAGGGAGACCTTGTGCAAGGAAACGGTCCATATAAAAGATTGGCTCCTAATTTTGGGGTTAATCTAAAATATAGGATCCCAAGCATTGATGACATTGAAAAGTTTGAATTGCGCGCCGGCTTGTATTATGGAAGGCTTTATGGAAATGATTCTAGAAACAAAGACCCAGAACTAAGGGCAAGAAATTTGAGTTTTAAAAGTCGGGTTATAGAGTTAAATCTGGGTTGCGAATACACGATATTAGATATGAACAGTGACGAAGGCGCCCTAATATCGCCCTATGTTTTTGCCGGCATTGGGGTTTTTAATTTTAATCCATACGCTATTGATGATGGCGGAAACAAGGTTTTTCTAAGGCCCCTTTGTACAGAGGGACAAGGCTTGGCCGAATATCCGCTACGTAAGCCATATAAGCTAACTCAATTTGAGATACCGTTGGCCATTGGCGCAAAAGTTGATCTGGGGGGATACATCGGCTCGCTCGATGGCTGGATTTTCAGTTATGAGTTTATGTATCATCATACATTTACAGACTATCTGGACGATGTAAGCCAATCCTATGTTCCGCTTGATCTCCTCTCTAAGGCCTATGGTCCTAAGTCTGCAGAATTATCGTTCAGGGAAAAAAATATGCCCTTTGTGCGTCGTGTTGACGAGCGAAGAGGCAACCCCAATAACAGAGACTTGTTTTTTTATAACTCATTTAAGATGACCAAATACCTCGAATGGAGAACCATCTCATTGAGGGGCTTGTTCTCTTCGTATTAATTACCTTGGTGTTTTTCTTAAAATTATTTTAAAACCCGGGGCCTCTATACCCTTTTCTTGATTTGTGCGTTTTTTGATGCAGCTTGTATCGGCGTTTTTTCTTGCTTACATCAACCACATCGCATTAATCATGAAAAACCATTTATTTTCCTTTCGTATAATTCTATTGGCCTCAAATTGTATTTGGCCGTTTTTTTCCATGAATGCGTTTTCTCAAGCAAGCAACTTTCAATACGGGGGCTTTTTTGAAAAAGTGATGTCGGGGAATTTGTGTCAGGAAGACTTTAGAGACTCTACTATTTTTTTAACCCTCGATACGATAAATACTGCAGATGTAAACGCCCCATCAACATTTATAGAAACTAAAGATGTTGGGCGGGTCATTGAATCATTCAACAACTTTTTAACTACATTCAAACACGACAACAAAATGTTCTTTTATTCCGTAATAATAAAAAGTTTTTTACACGACGATAGAAATGTTCTAGTTGGTTGTTTAAATACGGAAAAAAACACCTATCGTTTAAATTTGTGGATGGACAAAAACCGGCCTTATCTTATTGAGGGGGTTACGGTTGGAAAATATCCAACACTAACAGAGCCACGCGGGGATATCCTTTATCTTCGACCATAGTCGTCCTGTAGCCTTACTATATCCTCTTCATTACTGGGATGTTCGATATTTGTGTGAATCCAGATTTCTGCAACAATTCCCCAGTCTTTACCCCCAATTAACCGATGCCGCTCTCCCTGCTCCAGCCTTACCGTTTCTCCAAGAATCATTTCTTGTGAATCGTGTTCGTTGTCTGTAAAGCTCTTAATGATTCTAGCGTCTCCTTCTATTAATTTCCAAAGCTCCGACCTTCTGTGATGATACTGCCAGCTTAATCTTTTTCCGGGTGCAACAATTAAAATTTTCGGGCTGATTTTATATGTGTCGCTCACGGTTTTATTAAAATAAATTTTTGAAAACATTTCGGCAGATTTTTCTTCTATGACAAAAAAACCGCCCCAGGGCCTTGTGTCGTCTTTCTCGGAAATCAAAAGCCCGTGGCTCTTGATCATGCGTTCCGCTTTTTCAAAAATTTCATTTTTTGTTTTCACCAATATAAAAATATTTATCTTCCCATATACAACATTAACACTTGTATGTCGCTGGGATTTACTCCTGAAATTCTGGATGCTTGGCCGAGCGTCCTTGGTTTTATCTTCGAAAACTTTTGTCTTGCTTCTGCACTCAGCGCATTAAGTTTTTCAAAGTTAAATGTTTCTGGTATTTGGAGGTTTTCGAGCTGTGCCATTTTTTCTACAAGCTCTTTTTCTTTTTCAATATAGGTTTCATACTTTATTTGAATTTCTGCCTGCAACAAGTCGCCCTCTTCGAATGAAAGCAAGGCCTTATTTAGCTCGCCCGATTCTGAGATCATTGGTCTTAAGCTTACTCCTGGGCGCAATAAAACCTGGGCGGCTTTTTGTTTAGTAACTAACGGCGACGATTGTACGCTATTTAGATAATCATTGATATCTGCCGGCTCTAGATTTGTTTGTATGAGGTGTTCTTTTATTTGTACAATGTCTTTTTTTCTTTTTTCCATTTTTTTCATTCTTTCGCCATCGGCCAACCCTATTCGGTATCCAGCTTCTGTCAGGCGCAAATCTGCATTGTCTTGCCTAAGCAACGTTCTATACTCTGCTCTGCTTGTGAACATTCTATAGGGCTCATCTGTACCCTTATTAATCAGATCATCAATCAACACTCCTATATATGCATCGCTTCTGTTTAATACAAAAGGCTCCTTACCATTAACCGCAAGGTGTGCATTTATGCCCGCCATTAATCCCTGGCAAGCCGCTTCCTCGTAACCTGTAGTGCCGTTGATTTGTCCTGCAAAAAACAAAGATCTTATTAGTTTTGTTTCTAATGTATATGTAAGTTGTGTAGGGGGGAAATAATCGTACTCTATCGCATATCCCGGCCTAAACATTCTACAGTTTTCAAATCCCGGAACCATTCTAAGTGCTTGATACTGAACACTTTCGGGAAGGCTCGTTGAAAATCCGTTAACATAAATTTCTACTGTATTCCAGCCCTCTGGCTCAACAAAAAGTTGGTGTCTGTCGCGTTCTGCAAATCTGTTTATTTTGTCTTCTATGCTTGGACAGTACCTTGGTCCGGTTCCTTTGATTCTTCCCTGATACATAGGGCTTTGGTCAAAGCCTGTTTTTAAAATCTCGTGAACGCTTTCGCTTGTATATGTTATCCAACAACTACGCTGATTTTCAGGTTTTAGATCTGGTTTTTCTAAAAAGCTGAACCCATCAATATGGTCGTCTCCCTTTTGCTCATCCATTTTTGAATAATCAAGAGACCTTCCATCAATCCTTGGGGGTGTTCCTGTTTTTAATCTATCGCTTTCAAACCCTAATGAAACGAGTTGTTCTGTAATTCCTGTAGCGGCTTTTTCTGCCACCCTTCCTCCACCGAATTGCTTTTCTCCTATATGAATTATTCCATTTAAAAAGGTTCCGTTGGTTAGCACCACTGATTTTGTCTTTATTGTATGCCCCATACCCGTTTTTACACCACTCACCCGCTCGTTTTCAATCAATAACCCACAAACCGTATCTTGATAAAAGTCCAAGTTTTTGGTATTTTCCAATTTTTCTCTCCATATCGAAGCAAACATCATTCTATCGCTTTGGGCTCTTGGGCTCCACATGGCCGGACCTTTGGACATATTCAGCATTCTAAACTGAATCATGCTTTTGTTGGTTACAATGCCGCTATAACCGCCAAGGGCATCAATTTCTTTGATAATTTGACCTTTTGCTATTCCTCCCATTGCCGGATTGCAGCTCATTTGGGCAATTGTTTGCATGTTCATTGTTATCAACAGCACCCTGCTGCCCATATTTGCTGCTGCTGCCGCCGCCTCGCAACCTGCATGGCCGGCCCCAACCACTATAACGTCATATAAATCAAACATTTAGCAAAATTATTAAAATACAGACCATGTTGTTCCACGTGAAACAAGAATTAAAAGGTAATCATGGTTGTTTTAGTTGTTTCACGTGAAACATTAACCAAAATATTCTTTCAGGTAATACTGTTCGGCGTTCCTCATTATTTTAATTTCTCTCTCTGTTTTGTCTTTATACCCACACAAATGAAGGGCGCCATGAAATATTACTCTGTGGATTTCTATAGATTTTTGAACACTATATGCCTTTGCATTATCAACAACCCTGTCTGTACTAATGTATAATTCTGCAATGATTGGAAGTCTTTTGTTTTCAGTCAAATCAAAGGTGATGATATCTGTGTAGTAATCATGATTTAGAAACCGTCTGTTTATTTCAAGGAGGGCTTTGTCATCACAAAAGATCACGTTTATTGACCCAACGATTTTTTTATTTTGCTGAAATAGTACAATTAGTTGATTTTTTAGCGCTGTTCTGTTTTTTAAAAAACTCGGGGTGTTATAAAAGCGAATACTCATTTCAAAAGTTGTTTTTCAATATTTCTATCGGGTTGTCTTATTACCTTTACGCAAGCTATATTTTTTATGCTTTTTTGCAAACTTTCAGAATTACCAGAGGGGGAATCGGCCACTATCCGATCTATTGAGGGAGATGAAATTTCGTTAAAATTACTTGAAATTGGTCTAATACCCGGAGAATCTATAAGAATGGAAATCAACAAAAAATCTACCCTGCCGCTTGTTGTTTATTTAGGGGGTTCTTCCATAAGCTTAAGGCCAGAAGAAGCGGAAAACATTATTGTTGAACACACTATATAGTATATATATTAAATATATGAATATTGGTTTGTATTTCGGTTCTTTTAATCCTATTCATAACGGACACCTGATCGTTGCCAATTATATTGTGAACAATACTCCACTTGATCGTGTTTGGCTTGTTGTTTCTCCGCTAAATCCATTTAAAAAAAACAGCTCGCTGTTAAATGAATACGATCGGCTACACTTGGTTCAAATTGCCACAGAAGACGATCCTAAAATTTCGGCAAACAATATTGAATTTTCTCTTCCAAGGCCGTCTTATACCATTCATACACTTGCTTATCTAAAAGAAAAATATCCCGAACATGCCTTTTCTATAATAATGGGTAGTGATGGGTTGGAAAATCTCCATAGCTGGAAAAATTCAGATGAAATCATCTCCAACTATGAAATTTATGTATATCCGCGACCCGGGTTTGAGCCAATAGATATTCCAAAAGCAAAATTATCCTTTGTAGAAGCGCCCCAAATATCTATTTCATCGACACTTATAAGAAAATTGTTAAGTGCCGGAAAGTCAATCAGATATTTTGTTCCAGATCGTGTTTTTGAAGAAATAGAAAAGTCTGGTTATTATAAAAAGAATATTTGAGGCTAGGTTGTTACTGCAGAGACAATCCCCAATATGATGCATATAGCAACAACGAAAGGCGGGGGTATCTTTGTAAACTGAAGAAGGATTATGGTTGATATTATTAGTACGATTGATGTTGTTATGGAAAATAAATCATTGCCATAAATAATATCTTTGCTTAAATAGCAAAACGCCGCAATCATGAGCCCTACCGTAACGGCGTTTATACCCTCAAGTGCCCTTAAAAAACCCGTGTGATGTTTTAGGTTATTCCAAAGCGGTAAGAAAAAAAACAATAGCAATATTCCCGGAAGAAAGATGGATATTGATCCTATTATACATCCTATTATCTGGTTATACATTTTGCCCGATGAGAGGGTTAATCCACCAATATATGATGCGATTGAAAAAACCGGACCCGGTATTGCCTTTGATAAACCATATCCGGTCAGTAGGTCATTTCTGTTAATTGAAATAATTCCCGGATTTCTTTCTTTTACTTTTTTATCTGCGGGTCTGGCAACATATTGATCAATCATCATTGGTAAAAGCACATCTCCGCCCCCAAAAACAATACTACCAAACCTGTAGTTGTTCTCCATTAAATTAAGAGCTTTTCTGGATTCCCAGTTATTTTTTCTTGCTGTTTCACTTAAAAAACCGAGTAAAATGAATAAGCCAAGAAACAAAGAGATATTTATCCAGTTGATTTTTTTCTTTTTTATATTAGGGTTGTCAGGAATTCTTTTGTTACTAAAGCTCGTTAATACCCCTGCAGATATTAAAAGAAGCGGTAAAATCCACGGTGTTCTAATAAAACAATACATCAGAATGGCTCCGAATAAAACAATTGCTTTTGTAATAAAACTTTTTACGGCGATTGAATATGCTCTAAAAATTGCATGAAGTAAAAACCCTAACGCCATTGGCTGTATATATCTAAGAACATACATGGTCTCTGTTTTGATATCTTCTGATGTTATCAGAAAAGAAAAAATTCCCATGAGTAAACTGGCGGGTATAATCCATATCAAGCATGTTAATATAGCAAGGGACATACCACCTCTTTTGTATGCTATTGACGTTAATAATTGTGTGCTTGTTGCTCCGGGTAGTAGCTGACAAAATGCATTGTATTCCAAAAGCTCGCTCTCAGAAATATCTTTTCTTTTTTGAACAAATATCCGCGATATCATTCCAAAATGTGCTGATGGTCCTCCAAATGCAGATATTGCATAGTATAGAACGCTTTTTAAAAACGGAATATGTCTGCGTATATACAAGTGTTGTATTTTTGTATAAATATAATTCGTGCTGAAAAATTACAACAAGTTTTTGTTTTGGAGTCAAATAATTTTGTTTACAACAAAAACGATTAATGGTTTTTCTCAGACTACTCATACCAGTATTATAAATAAACCAGATTATAGTCAATTAAGTTTTTGGGCCGCTCATCCTGATAAGTCAGATCCATCTGACAGCACTCCATCACCCTTACGGTTATACGAAGCAGAAAATACAGGTGTTGATGTTTTTTTTATTCATCCAACCACTTACACTCGAAATAAAAAAAATAGTTGGAATGCAAGTATTATTGATTCCGAAATTAATTCTGAAACCGACAAATCAACAATTTTATATCAAGCCAGTGTGTTTAATGAAGGCAATAAAGTTTTTGCTCCCAGATATCGTCAGGCTCATATTTCAGCTTTCTATTCTAATGATGACTCAGCAGAAATTTCATTAGAAATTGCTTATCAGGATGTAAAAATTGCTTTTCAATATTACTTGGATTATTACAATCATGATAAGCCGATTATTATTGCATCTCATAGTCAAGGCACCCGACATGCAGGAAGATTACTTAAAGAGTTTTTTGAAAACAAACCATTACAAAAAAAATTGGTTTGCGCTTATATTATAGGAATGCCTGTTCCGGAAAATTACTTTAATAGTATTCCCCCTTGTAATGATTCAACACAAACAGGTTGTTTTGTTGCTTGGAGAACTTATGTAAAAAACTACACACCTCAATTTGTAGAGAAAGAAAAATTTAAATCCATTGTTGTAAATCCTATAAGTTGGAAAATAAATAATGAATATGTTTCCGCTAAAAAAAATAGTGGGGGAATTATGATGAAATTCAACAAACTAATACCTAAAATAGTTGATGCACAAATCCATGGTAATATTCTTTGGGCATGTAAACCACATATTTTTGGAAGATTATTGATTCGTCAGAAAAATTTTCATATTGGTGATATTAATCTGTACTATAACAATATCCGTCAAAATGTAAGATGTAGAATTCGGAATTATTTTTTGTTACAATAATAATTTATAAACCGATTTGTTTACTTATTTCAAGCATTTTTTCAATCGGTTTTTTTGCTGCAATTCGTAAAGATTCATCCATTGTAATTTCAGGAAGTTCGTACAACAAAGAAGTATATAATTTTTCGAGTGTATTTAACTTCATGTGAGGACAATTATTACAAGCACATGAATTATTGGGTGGAGCAGGAATAAATGTTTTTTGAGGTGATTTTTTTTGCATCTGATGCAGAATTCCGGTTTCTGTTGCCACAATAAATTCTTTAGCGTCGGATTTTTTTGAATATTGTAAAAGTTCTGTTGTGCTTCCTATAAAATCCGCAATTTGAAGTACACTTTCTTCACATTCTGGATGTGCAATAAATTTTGCATTTGGATGTCTTGTTTTAAGTTTAATGATTTTCTCAAGAGAGAAAATTTCATGAACCATACAACTACCATTCCATAAAACCATGTTTCTACCCGTTACTTTGTTGATATAAGCCCCAAGGTTCTTATCTGGAGCAAAAATGATCGGTTGGTGCTTCGGTAAACTTTCAACGATTCCTTGGGCATTGGAAGACGTACAGATGATATCGCTGAGTGCCTTTATTCCTGCACTGCAATTGATATAGGTGATTACTTTATGATCAGGGTATTTTTCTTTAAATTTTTCAAATAAAGCCGGTGGTGCAGAATCGCTTAATGAACAGCCTGCTTTTAAATCAGGAAGTAAAACTTTTTTGGTTGGGTTTAAAATCTTCGCCGTCTCAGCCATAAAATGTACACCTGCAAAAACAATAATATCCGCTTGTGTTGAGGCAGCTTTTTGAGATAAACCTAAACTATCTCCTATATAGTCTGCTATATCCTGAATATCTGGATCCTGATAATAGTGTGCGAGAATGACTGCATTCTTTTGTTTTTTTAATTGATTTATTTCATGAAATAAATCAATAGTAGGATCTATTTGAATATTTAAAAATCCAAATTTTGCTAAATCGTTTTTGTTGATAACTGACATAGTATTTAATAATACTTATTTTATTTAAATAGACCCATTACTATTAGGGCTGTGGATTCGTGAATAATTTTATTTCAGGAAATTTGTAAAATTAGTTTTTATATGTTTGATATGGTTTATCAACATAAAATTCACATTTTTTATTTTTAAAAATACCATTGTTTATTTCGTTTTATCTGTAAAATTTCTTGATATCCACGGATAGTTAATAAGTACTCTGGTGGATAAATTATCTTTCTAATTCTAAAAACATGCGCGTGGAAAAACTGAAAATAAATTGTCTACAAAAAAACATAATTAAAATATTTATAAAATATACCCTGGTTTTATTCCCAAATCACTTTTCTTATTGTGTATTTAATTGACAACTTTCCACAAGATTAATCGCTTATACACATTTGATGTGGAAATATTGAAAATCTGACAGAAATAAAATATAATTTTTAATAATAAATAAAAAGCCTTCTTATATATTTATAGTTATCCACCGTTTGTGAATACCTTTTTTTATACTATTTTTGCCATCCTTATAAATTCTTTTAATTGAACTTTTATGCAAATTATTCAAAGTATTCGAGATAAAGGCGCCGCTATTGTTATCGTGGTTATTGCCTTGAGCTTGATCGGATTTATCCTTATGGACGCCCAACAAGGGGGTAGCCGCTTATTTAGCTCGTTTTCATCCGTAGTTGGAGAGATAAACGGTCAGGAGATTCAACTAAATGATTTTAATAAAAAAGTAGAAGAGGCGGAAGATGCACAGTATCAAAGAAGTGGCCAGCGCCCATCCGGCACTCAAATATATCAGGTAAGAGATCAGGTTTGGAACCAAATGGTAGCAGAAAGTATCCTTATGTCTGAGTCGGAAAAATTAGGAATTACGGTAACACAGGGGGAGGTAAGTTATGTATTATATAGCGAAGATCCTTCTAACCCATTAATGAATGAGCCATCATTAAAGGATTCAATCACCGGAAGATTAGATCCAAATAAAATCAAAACAGCGCTTGCTAACATTAAAAAAAGAAAGCCCGAAGAAAAAGCTCAAATTCAACATCAGTTGATAGACCCTATAGAGTTGAATAAAAAGGTATCAAAATACTCTTCACTAATTAGCGCATCGGCATATTACCCCGCCTGGATGCAACAGGAAGACGATAAGGAAACAAAGAATTTCGCAAACATCTCTTTTGTAAACATTCCTTATACGGAAGTGAATGATAGTCAAATCAAAATCACCGATGAAGACGTGAAAGACTATGTTAGTAAAAATAAATCAATGTTTAAGCAGGAAGCGGGCAGATTTATCTCTTATTTGTCTTTTTCACAAAACCCCTCTGCAACAGACAGTAACGAGGTAAGGGGCTTAATAAATAACCTGAAGGCCGCATTTGTCGTTGATACTAATGCAAAGGCTTTTGTAGCAAACAATCAATCAGCTGTTGAATATAAAGAATCTTATACACCACAGAACAAATTATTTTTTATTATTAAAGACACCATACCCAAACTTTCGGTAGGTGAAGTATATGGCCCTTATGTTGAGAATAATAATTTTACATTAGCAAAACTTTTAGGAAGAAAAGAACTTCCCGATAGCGTACAGGCAAAACACATATTAATTAAACCGGGCCAAAACAGAGATGATTCAGCTTCAAAAAAACTCGCCGACAGCATTCTGTCCTTAGTAAAATCTGGCGCAAACTTTGATACGCTTGCCTCTAAATATTCGGAAGACGAGAGTAATAAAAACAAAGGGGGCGACTTGGGTTATTTTGGATACGGAACAATGGTTCCCGAGTTCAATGATTTTTGTTTTGGAAACACAGCCGGAACAAAAGATGTTGTAAAGACGAGCTTTGGATATCATGTAATAAATATTGTTGCAACCAAGGGCACTAATCAGTCCTTTAAAATTGCCTATATGGCCAAAGAAATTATTGCTTCTGAAGAAACAATAAACAAAGCAAACCTTGATGCAACAAGAGCGTCCGCAATGAAAGACAGGGCCTCCCTGGAAAAATTAGCTACCAAGAACGGATTAAGTCTGATAAAAAACACCACACTCATTAAACAAAACGATTTTTCAATTGGCGCATTACAAGATGCAAGATCAATCGTAAGATGGGCTTTTGAAGCAGACAAGGGAGACGTGAGCGAGTCTTTTAGTTTAGGAGATCAATTTGTGGTAGCGGTGTTGGATAAAATTGTAGACGAGGGCACACAGGATGTTGAAACTGCAAAGCCGGGATGTGAGGCGATTATCCGAAACAAAAAGAAAGCAGAAATAATAAAGAAGAAAATAGGAAACAGCCCCACGCTTGAAAAAGCTGCAGCCGCATATGGCAAGACGATTCAAAATGCGGGCGCAGATTCAACACTTAGCTTTTCATCTTCTGTTATCAACAATGTTGGGATGGAACAAAAAGTAATTGGTGCCGCTTTTAATAAAGCATACCAAACAAAAGCATCTCCTGTAATTGAAGGAACTACCGGGGTTTTTGTGATGAAAGTAAACTCTATTCAATCGAAGCCCGCCGATGCCCCCGAAAAAATGACAGAGAATGCGAAGCAAAAATTATCAACCCTTCGTTCACAAACCGGAGGCTGGTATGAGGCGCTGAGAAAGCAGGCCACCATTGTAGATAAAAGATTTGATCATTTTTAAGATCGTGGATTTCCCGATAACGAAAAAAGACCGGTTCAGTTAAAGGGCCGGTTTTTTAATTTTGCATTATGTCTGAAGAAACCATAATAAACAAGGTTGCAGAGAGTAGCCTGATTACTTTGAATCTGGAAAGTTATATGCCAAACGAAGCGGAGATTGTTTCGTTTGATTTAAAATCTTTTCTTTTTATGGAATTGATTTTAAAGGAAAAAGAGTTCCGGCTGGCGTTGAAGCAATTAGACCCAACGCTTTATCAACAAAAAATAGTTGCCGTACATTGTACCGCTGATGCCATCATTCCTATGTGGGCATTTATGCTGGTGTCATCAACTTTACAACCTGTTGCAAAACAAATTATTTTTGGAACACCAGAAGAAGCCACACAGAAAATTTTGCTGGAGAATATTCATCTGCTTGATACAACAAGCTTTAAAGATCAACGCATTGTTATAAAAGGTTGTGGAGAAAAAACCATTTCCGCCGAGGCATATCTCGAAATTACCAATAAGCTTACGCCGGTTGCCAAAACAATTATGTTTGGTGAGCCGTGCAGTACGGTTCCTGTTTATAAACGACCAGCGTAATTAAAAATTTGCACTCTTTGGATATCGAGGAAAAGGAATCACGTCTCGGATATTACCCATACCTGTAACAAACTGTACCATTCTCTCAAAACCCAAACCAAAGCCGGCATGTGGACACGCGCCAAAGCGACGCGTGTCCAAATACCAATCAAGTTCTTCTGCAGGAATGTGCATTTCTTCCATGCGTTGTAAGAGTTTGTTGTAACGCTCTTCGCGTTGTGAACCGCCCACAATTTCACCAATGCCGGGCGCAAGAATATCCATGGCCGCAACGGTTTTACCATCATCATTCTGGCGCATGTAAAACGCTTTTATTTCTTTTGGGTAATTTGTAAGAATCACCGGCTTCTTAAAATGTTTTTCTACCAGGTATCTTTCGTGCTCACTTTGCAGATCAACGCCCCATGCGTCGATGAGGTATTGAAATTTCTTCTTTTTATTGTGGTTGCTTTCGCGTAAAATTTCAATCGCTTCTGTATAGGTGATTCTTTCAAAATCATTATTCACGACAAATTCCAATTTTTCTATCAGCCCCATTTCGCTTCGCTCATTCTGTGGTTTTTGTTTTTCTTCTTCTTCAAGTCTTTGAGCCAGGAAGACCAGGTCTTCGCGGTTGTTTTCCATGGCAAAGCGAATGATGTATTTGATAAACTCCTCAGCCAGATTCATGTTGTCTTCCAAATCATGAAATGCCATTTCGGGCTCAATCATCCAAAACTCGGCCAGGTGGCGGGTGGTATTACTGTTCTCTGCGCGGAATGTAGGACCGAAAGTATAAATATCACTGAATGCCATTGCCGCGAGCTCTCCCTCCAGTTGTCCACTAACCGTTAGATTGGTGCTTCTTCCAAAAAAATCTTCTTTGAAATTAATACTCCCGTCCTCGTTCTTAGGAGCTGTGCCATCGATAGGCAGCGTGGTTACCCTAAACATTTCTCCCGCACCCTCTGCATCGCTTGCGGTGATGATGGGCGTGTGCATATACACAAAGCCCTTCTTGTGAAAGAATTCATGTACCGCAAAGGCCAGAGAATGACGAACACGAAAAACAGCACTGAAGGTATTGGTGCGAAAACGAAGATGAGCGATGTCGCGCAAGAATTCTAGACTGTGTTTTTTGGGTTGCAAAGGAAATTTTTCAGCATCGCTGTCGCCCAATATTTCTACTTGTGTTGCAGACATCTCTACTTTTTGCCCCTTACCCAAAGAGGGAATTATGTTACCCGTGGCTTTGATACAAGCTCCGGTAGTAATGCGCTTTAGCAAAGCATCATCCTGTGACCCCAATTCAATAACCACCTGTAGGTTGCTATTACAGCTTCCATCGTTGAGCGCAATAAACTGATTGTTTCTAAAAGTACGAACCCAACCCATTACGGTTGTGGCATAGTTTGCGTTGTCGGAAGTAAGAATTTCTTTGATGCGGGATCTGTTATTGAACATGATGCTTTATTTGGTTGCAAATATAATCTGCATCTGCTGATTCATGAAGCGAAAAATAATATTCTACACAATTCTATGATTATTCTCAACCCCGGCCATTACACACCACATTTTTATCATTCATAAAAGAGAAGACATTCAAAGATGACTACTGAAAAAATCAAAGGGCTTGACAGTAAAAACATTCCGGATTTGCTTAAGCGCTATGGATACAATGAGCTTGCCACCTCTTCGCGAAAACATCTTGGACATATTGCTTATGAGGTTGTTAAAGAGCCGATGTTTTTACTGTTGTTATCTTGCGGCGGACTTTATTTTTTGCTGGGAGATTATCGTGAGTCATTGAGTTTATTGGGGTGGGTGTTTCTTGTCATCTTCATCACTTTTTTTCAGCACAGAAAAACAGAACGGGCGCTGGAGGCCATACGTTCATTATCAGCACCACGAGCATTGGTAATAAGAGACGGGCAAACCATTCGCATCGCAGGCAGGGAATTGTTGCCCGGAGATATCATGATTTTACAGGAAGGAGACCGCGTTGCAGCGGATGCAACACTATTAGAGAGTAAAAATTTAACGATAGATGAATCTTTATTGACCGGAGAATCGCTGCCGGTAGTGAAAGTAATCGATGAGCCACAAAAAAATATAGTGTATTCGGGCACTTTGGTATCAGGGGGAAGAGGGATAGCGATTGTGAATAAAACCGGCCCACATACACAATTCGGTAAAATTGGAAAAACGCTGGAAGATATTAAGACAACAGACACCGGCTTACAAAAAGAAGTGAGCGAATTGGTTAGAAAATTGTTTGTGGCGGGCATTGCCATCAGCCTGTTGGTTGTTATTGCTTTTTGGATTACAAGAGGAGGCCTGTTACAATCTATTCTATCCGGCATATCATTGGCAATGGCATTATTGCCCGAAGAGTTTCCTGTGGTATTGACGGTCTTTTTAACCCTGGGAGCATGGCGTTTGACTAAGAAAAAGGTGCTCACCCGCAAGGCCTCTGCAATTGAGGCGCTGGGATCTGCCACTGTGCTGTGTAGTGATAAAACAGGAACGCTTACTCAAAACAAAATGGAGGTGTCTGCTATTTATTATGAAGGGAAAAATTATGAAAGCAAATTATTTTTTAAACACAAAGAACAACTTGGTAAAATTATTCATGCAGCAAAAGGGGCCACAACAGACCACACCGACGATCCGATGGAAATAGCCATCAAACAATTTTTTGAAGCATATGCAACGGATATAAAACCCAAAAAAACAATCATTAAAGAGTATCCATTATCCTCTGATTTTTTTGCAATGACGCAAATTGTTGGTGATTATGGCGAGGAAGAATGTACGGCTTATTGTAAGGGCGCGCCGGAGGCGGTGTTGACGCTATGCAAGCAAACGCCACAGGAAGAAAAGATTAAAACAGAGAAAGAAATTCATCATTTGGCAAAACACGGCTATCGTGTGTTGGCAATTGCTACAAGCAGCCTTAAGCAACAGGCGCTACCAAAAGAACAAAAAAATTTGTCGCTGGAATTTTGTGGATTAATCGCATTTGAAGACCCCATTCGTCCCGAAGTACCCAAAGCTATATCGGAATGTTATGAAGCAGGAATAAGGGTTATAATGATGACGGGAGACTTTCCGGAAACAGCAAGAACTATTGCACAGAAAATAGGATTACGGCATAGCGGCGAAATCATTACAGGAAAATCATTAAACGAAATGTCGCAAGACGATTTGAAAATTCAAATCAAAAACGTTTCAGTATTTGCTCGAATAATTCCACATCAAAAACTTCGAATCATAGAAGCACTGAAATTAAACGGCGAAGTGGTTGCCATGACCGGCGATGGTGTCAATGATGCACCGGCATTAAAAGCTGCGGAAATAGGGATAGCGATGGGAAAGAAAGGAACCGATGTGGCGAGGGAGGCCTCCTCTCTGGTATTGCTCGATGATCATTTTGCTTCGATCGTTCAGGCCGTTCGATTGGGAAGGCGCATCTATGATAATTTACAAAAAGCCATTTCTTACGTGATAACCATACATATACCCATTGTGGGCTTGGTGCTAGTCCCTTCTTTATACCCATCGATACCCATACTATTATTTCCAATTCACATTGTTTTTATGGAATTGATTATCGATCCTGTTTGTTCGATAGCATTCGAGTCTGAAGCAGAAGATGAAGGAATTATGAAAAGGGCGCCGAGAAAAAAAACAGAAAAGCTGATAGGGTGGCGCAAGGAACTATCTTCTATGGCCGAAGGCTTCTTGTTGTTTGTAATTTTAATTGTTGTGTATTTTTTTGCAAAAGCCCAAACAACCCATGAAGCATTTATTAGGGGCGCGGTATTCTCTACATTAATATTATCCAACGTGTTTTTATTTTTATCAAAGATGGGAGGCCGAAGAACTTTTTATGAAGCCCCTATTCAAAAAAATAAAACAGCGATTTGGCTTGCCGCTGTAACTATTTTAATATTGATACTTATACTGCTCATTCCCTCATTTCAAAAAACCTTTTTGTTTGAAACAACCAATCTATCTCAGATATTAATATCTATATTTGGAGCAGGGATTTATTGGTTTCTATTGGAGATTAAAAAACATCTGCCGAATAAAATCAAGAAAAAAAAAGAAATCGATGCAATTGAATATTGAAACACCGGCTTTATTGTTTTCTGCCAACACATTGATATTGCTTGCGTATACAAACAGGTTTTTAACAATGGCGCAAATAATACGAGATTTGAAAAAGAGCTATGTAGAAAAAGAAAATAAAAACACCTTATTGGAAATAAAAAATTTAAATCTGCGCCTTTCGTTAATAAGGTACATGCAATTGCTCGGCGTTTTAAGCTTGTTCTTGTCTGTTCTTTCAATGACGCTATTGTTCATGGACGAACACCACAATGCGCTATTGATGTTTGGTTCTGGAATTATTTGTTTACTGATTTCTTTAGCCATTTCGTTTTGGGAAATCTCCATATCCGTAAATGCCCTTAGATTACACCTAAAGGATATAGGCGTGGATAAGGATTTAATATAGGCATTTTTATTATGGCCTAAACGCTCTGTATCCCTCTATCAGCGCCTGGGTCAGTAATTTCCCCTGTAATTGATATCCTTCTTTTACAAAATGAACGCGGTCTCGGCTCATCAAATTGCATTTGATCCAGTCTTTAGCCGAGCCAATGCCGCCGCAGATATCAAGCAGGTCCCAAAAACCATAAGCCTGTTCCTTTGCAACCTTATCAAGGCAACGATTAACCGTAAGTGTGGTTGGGTTTGATTTTTGGGTTCCTTCTATGTAATAATCGGCAACAGTAGTAAGTAAAATAGATGCATTAGGGGCCATTTTTTTTATTCTGTCAATAAAGGAATGAACCGTTTTGATAAAATCATTTTCATCAAAATGTGTATAATCGGCCTCGTTGGATCCAAGAGAAATGATGTAGAGGTCTCCGGGGTCAAGCTGTTCTAGCTGGCTCCAGAATTTTGGATTGATATTGAATTGTTCAAAGGTGGCTCCGTTCACACCAATTGTATTAAGGATAACCCCGGGTTTTCCGTTATTTACCTCAGCGCCATAAAAACTGACGGAATCTTTGTTTCCTGAAAAGCAAATTTCAAGAGATCTTGAGGGTTTATTTAAATACCAGTAGAGCGCCTTTCCTTTGTTTTCCTGACGTAAACCGTTTATGCTCCAACGAACAGGTAGTGCGGATTCCTGAAAAGATCTGACGAATTGAAATCCGTTAACAGAATCTTCGCCGAAAAGACGCAATGAAATACAACCGGAGTCTGCAGTTGTTTCAACAATAAATCCCGCCACACCATTATTTGTCCCCAGCTTGGGCTTGGCCACCCTGTTGTATCTCCAGGAAACATTCGATGATGATTTTACATCTTCGGGGCAATCCGATTTAGCAAGAGCATATGGAAATAAAAGACCACGCCCCGCATTGCCGAATCTTTTTTGAAATTCATTTCTGATAACACAAGACATCATGTCGGGTTGTACATGCGAGTCTCCTATGTGATATATACGAACAACCGAATCCTTGTTTTTTTCAAGAGAAATTAAACGTCGATAAAAATATCCAAGGCAATTCGGCTCAATTTTATTTTTTGAAAAATTTATATGCGGACAAATTTTTTCATTTACCGAAATGACATCTTTTTGTGCGAAGGCAAAAAAAGAAAAAAACATCAAACTAAAAATTAGGGGGATTTTCTGAGAGACCATAAACAAGAGATTAAAAAACCAAAACTAGCAATTCTGAATGAACAAAGAAGTTAAAAGATTTGCGATATTCAAATGATGGCTATGCGGGAAATGTTTTATATTTTTGACCCATGAAAAAAATAATAAATAGACTGGTTTTTCTGCTATTTTGTTTTTTGGGTTTTTCCGCTACCGCGCAAAAAAAATATATCCAACAGTATCAACCTCTCGCAGACTCTTTGTCTCAGGAATCTGGAATACCAACAAAAGTTATTCTGGCAATTGCTGTAATAGAATCCGGCTCTGGAACCAGCAAGGTTTGCAAATTACTTAACAACCACTTTGGGATTGTAGGGCCCAATAATGTATTGAAAACGCATGGCGTTAAAACCAGGTACAAACAATATGAAGACGGTCGCGCATCCTATTTGGATTTCGTAAGAGTAATAAAAAGAAAAAAATATTACGAGACATATAAAAACGAAAAAGATGAGGAAAAGTGGGTGACAGAGATGTCTAAGCACGGCTATTCGGAGGTTCCGGCCGAGTGGAGAAAAGAAATCATGGGCGCCATTAAACTTATCGCCCCCATGCTAAATTCAAAATAAGTTTTATCAGCAAAAAGAACATGTCGAAAGAAGCTAATACCAATGAAATACTTTTTAGATTTTTTACAAAACCCGGCAAACGACAACCTGCCTGCAGTATGTGTTGACGATAAACACTATACCTATTCAGAGCTAAAGAGGTCTGTTTCTTTTATATCCACAGCCATACAGAACCGCGGGCTACATCAGCAACCCATTTGTGTTTATCAGGAAGACAAACTGGAGACATACGCGGCGATTTTGGCTATATGGTCTACCGGAAATATTTTTGTTCCCCTCAATCCCGCCTATCCCGAAGCCAGGGTGGCTTATATACTTGAGCTCACCAAGAGTAAGTTGATTTTATCAACAAAATCAAGCGGATTTGCCCACAACGGCACCGCGGAGCTGTTTTATTCAGAAACCACAGACAATGATTGTGGCGAAATTAAAAATATCCCATATTCTTCATCAGACATTTGTTACATATTGTTTACTTCCGGAAGCACCGGTTTACCAAAGGGGGTTCAAATTAGTTATGATAATTTGAGCGCTTTTTTAGAAGAAGTTGAAAGACAGCAATATGATTTACCCAAAGGAAGCGGATTTTTGCAATTATTCGATCTTTCTTTTGATTTTTCACTTGTTCCCTTTTTGATGCCATTCATCAACGAGGGTACTCTTTATCATGTAAGTGCCAAGGGGGTTAAATATCTCGAAATTTATAGAATACTCGAGGAGCATCCGATACATTTTGTGTTAATAGTTCCTTCTTTATTAAATCTTTTAAAACCATATCTGGACGATATTCACTTACCAAATTTGAAGGTCGTTGCGCTGGGGGGAGAGGCGGTGCCATCGGAGCTAACCCGACAATGGCAGGCTTGTTGCCCCAATGCCCGTTTTTATAACTTTTACGGCCCAACAGAGTGCACTATATTTTGCACTACCTATGAAATTCCTAAAGAAAACACGAAAGAGCAGAATGGAATTGTTGCCATAGGTACAGAGAACATGCATTGCGAAATAAAAATTTTGGATGATCAGGAGCAACCTGTTTCTTCCGGAGAAAAAGGGTTGATGTGGGTTGGAGGAAGACAGGTTACCCCCGGCTATTTGGCAAATGAAGCGCTTAATAAAGAAATGTTCAGAGAGTTTGAGGGTGTTCGATATTATAATACCGGAGATGTAGTAAGCAAGGATGAGCAAGGCTGTTATTTTTATTTTGGAAGAAAAGACCAGCAGGTAAAAATCAATGGGTACAGGATAGAGCTAAGCGAAGTAGAACACGCTGCGGCAGAACTGTTGCAAACAGAAACCGCAGTTATAGCCATAAAAGATGCGAAAGATTTTTATCAAATGATCGTGTTTTTACCTCAAAACATAGGAATGGCGAATGAGGAAATAAACAAAAAAATCTCCGAATTTTTGCCTTCTTATATGTTGCCATCTAAAATTATTTTAGTTCCGGAGTTTCCGGTAAATAGCAACGGAAAGCTTGACAGAAAAGCATTGCGGGCGGTTTGGGAATCAAAACAGGCGGAACATATTTCATAGAATCAATCATTTGTCAGAACCGCTAATTCAGTTATTTTTGCACGCTTTTGCAGGAGGATAACCCAAAAGCCTGTTTTAGGAAAACAACCACTTTATGCGCCACGAAATAAAAGATCAGATACAGGGAATTTTCAGGCAGGTTTTTGAAAGCCCCGACTTAATTGTTTCTGATGAGATGACAGCAAACGATGTTACCAACTGGACAAGCCTTACCCACCTCATTATGATAGAAAAAGTAGAAAAGCATTTTGGTATTAAAGTGTTGCTAAAAGAATTAATGAAAATGAAAAATGTCGGCGATCTAATTAATCTGGTGGAGATAAAAAAACAGCCCAAATAAATGAATGAGGGTCGCCCGTTATTGTTGGTAGTTCTCCTGGCCGCTATTTGGACGGGGATCATTTACTTTTTGTCTTATTATATAGTTCGAATTGAAGGAAACCAGCTTGCTTTTGTAGAAAAGACAACATTTTTTAAAGAGAAAAAATCCGCTGTCAGCGTAGCAAGGGTGAAAGACTCGCTTTCAAGTGCAATGAAAGATGCCGTAGAAAAAAGAAAGCTGGTAATTTACCCCCTATCCGAAGAATCTATTAGCAGAAAAAATCTTGACAGCCTATTGTTGGTGTACGATCTTCCAATAAACGACTCTACAATTAAAGAGTCTCCCTACTTACTGAATATTCCCATACAGGGGGTTTATCCGTTAGATGCATTTTTTGACAGAGTGTATCATTATAAAAAGGATAGCGCCCAAATCCGTGTAGCACACTACGGGGATTCCCAAATTGAGGGAGGAAGAATGACAAGCAACATCAGGGATTATTTTTACCGGTATTTTGGGGGGCGGGGCATTGGATATGTTCCGCTTGATGATATTGCAAGCCCCGTAAATTATGAGAGGAGTCAAAAAAACTTTGAGCGTTTTTCTATTTTTAAAAACCATCACAAACAAAATTTATATGGGCCCGGCGGCTACAGTTTTTCATATAGTAAAGATTCGGGCGCAAGCTTTACGTTGCAAATAGAAAAACCATATGACAATATTAAACTAATTTATGGCTATGGTTCAGACTCTTCTTCGATTGCTGTGTTTGATCAGGATAACAAAAGAAAACTAACAGAGAGAAGGCTCAATTATAAAGGGCATATAAAAACAGAGAAGCTGATTTCGTCTGGCGGCCTATATAATTACAAATTTGTTTTTTCGGGAAAATCTCCATTGATATACGGGTTTTTAATTGATGGAGATACGGCGATCCAGTTTGATAACTACGGAATCAGGGGCCAGTCGGGCGCCGGGTTATTAAATATTAACCAAGCTGAACTTACAGAAATGTATGACACGCTAAATACGAAGTTTGCCATTATTCAATTTGGCGGCAATGTTGTAGAATATCTTTCCAACCCCCAAAAGGTAGCACACTACAGCGATAAATATCAAAATGTTTTTTCCAACATAAAAAAAGCACTTAAAGATGGAAGCGCTTTGGTAATTGGAATCAGCGATGCTACAGAGTTCAGAAATGGAGCATATCAATCAAGTCCGGGCATCAGCGAGTTCAGATACATACAGCGAAAGCAAGCAATAGAAAGCGGAATGGCATTTTTTGACCTTTATCAATTTATGGGCGGAGAAGAGTCTAACCGGCTTTGGAATGAATATAAGTTAACTTCTCGAGACGGACACTTCGGTGAAAAAGGAAGAGATCTGGTTTGCAAGGAAATGGTCAAAGCGCTTTTATTTGAGTATAAGAAATATTGTAAACGAAAAAAGCTGACTAAATAAGCCGGCAGCAATAATATGATATTTGATCTTCATAAAATTTTACAGTGGTTTTTATATAATCCAAGAGAACCCTTTTTATATCAGACAGTTCCGTTTGTAATTATTTTTTCAGTGTTTTATGTTTTTTATGGTTTCTTGCAAAGAAAGCCGGCCATAAGAAACATTTTACTCCTATTGTTTTGTCTTTTCTTTTATTATAAGTTTAGCGGTTTTTTTGTAGGCGTTCTGGTGCTGATGGCGACCGCAGATTTTTTTATAGGAAAACAAATATCAAAGACAGAAAAAACGGTCAAAAGAAGAGCATGGGTATTTCTTTCCCTGCTTATCAATTTAGGAAGCCTTATATATTTTAAGTATACCAACCTCTTGGTAGATTTTTTCAATTTACTCACCAACTCCGGCTTGTCTCTTTCGTTCCGCATCATTCAGCCTGTGGGAATTAGTTATTTCGTGTTTAAGTCAATCGGCTATGTTATTGATATAAATCGGGAGATGATCGAAAAGCCCGAGAAAAACTATATCCGCTATTTACTTTACGTTTCTTACTTTCCAAATATTTTGGCCGGACCCATCACAAAAGCCAGAGATCTGCTGGGGAAGCTGTCGGAAGAAGTTGTCCTAAATAAAAAGACGATTGCCTCGGGCTTGTTTTTTTTGTCGATGGGACTGATAAAAAAAATCGCTGTTGCAGATTATATCGGGGCCAACATGGTAGATCGTGTGTATGAAGGAATTCGATTTTATACATCACTGGATTTATGGATGGCGTCCTATGGAGGATTGATACATCTGTTTTTTGACTTTTCGGGGTATACGGATATTGTTATCGGAATATCCATGTTGTTGGGATTTGAAATAGAAGGAAATTTTAATCAACCTTTTAAGGCAACGAACATTACCTCATTTTGGAAAAGATGGCATATCAGTTTATATGAGTGGCTGGGTGAGTATTTATATCAACCTATTGCTTTTGCAATGCGCTCTTGGGGAAAGTCGGGCATCATTATCGCAGTTTTTATTACGTTTTTTATTTCCGGAATTTGGCACGGAGCCAACCTTACTTTTATACTCTGGGGTTTGATTCACGGAACGGCTATTGCGATTGAGGTCTTTGTTTCAAAGCCCAGAATGTTTCTTGCAAAAAAACTGGGAGCGGGATATCGCTTTGTTAGCATGTTGCTGACTTTTCAATTTTTAACACTGGCCTGTGTTTTAGTGAACAATGAAAATGTTTTGGCGGCGGTGGATTATTATAAAAAGATGACAATGCCTGTTCGGGCGGCGGTTTGGAGAGAATGGTTTCAAATGTATCACATGCCGTTTTTGGTAATGACTCTTGCACTGTTGTTGCAATATCTGCCTTTGTCTTTTTATGAAAAACTAAAGAATGTGTGGCTCAAACTTCCCATGCTTTTGCACGCCCTGTTGTTTGCTCTATTGGTGTTTTTATTGTTCCAAATATCAAGCATTGAGTCTTTGCCATTCAGATATATTGAGTATTGATTTGCAAACATTAAAAATCAAAACTCTACGAACGGCGCGACACTGTGTCCATAATTACAATATTTCGTCGTAAAGAGAACATGCTTTTATTTTTATTCCCCATAGATAGTTAATACTAATCTCACGGTTTTTTTGTCTTGAAAAAATTCAATATTGTAGTTCCAAGGGTTCATATAATTGGTTTGAATGGTATAAATAATTTTTTGGCCGGTTTGGCAGTCGTTAAGAGGATTATTTACATGATTTTTTAATAACAGTTCATTTTCTGTTTTCACATAATCCAACAATTTCAAATAATCGGCTTCATTAAAAGAAATTCTTGCCCTCCAGGTTTCGTTTCCAAACAAACCGCTCCCCCTTTCATATTTACTCTCAACTATGTCGATATTCTTTGGTAACGCAACATTAAAAATCATTTTATAGGTTTTTCTGAAGTCTGCCTCACTGAAATCATTTCCCGGAAATCGAATTTCCATTAATAGACAAGAATATAAAACAGTGGCAAAAAAGGTCATTCCGGCTCCACCATAAACCCACGCTATCCGACCCTTTCTCTTGTAAATGAAAAGCGAAATAAAAGTTGGCGCTATTAATATCAGACCCACAATGATGGATAATATCGTTTTCATACTTTTATTGATTTACAAGATTTGTTACTTCATCGCCAGCTGATATGTCTTTAGAAAATCTACTACAATAACACTGTTGGAATATTTTTCTTTTACCAGCTCTTCTGCGTTTTTCAAGAGAGCAGCATTATCAGTTTGCAGACAAGAAACAACGGCCTTAATAAATTCCATTTCGTTGCCCGGCTCTATCAACCAACCTGTTTTTTGATTAATGACCACCTCCTTAATACCTCCGGTATCATTTGCTATTACCGGTAGCCTGTTAACGAAAGACTCAAGAATAACACCGGGCAACCCCTCAATTAAACTTGGTAATACAAAAGCATCACAGGCGCCCATGATTTGTTGAACATCATTCCTTTTTCCTAAAAAAACAACGGAGTCGGTAAGCTTCATATCAAATGCCAATTGCTCAATGGAAGACTTTAGCTTTCCTTCGCCAATTAGCAATAGCTTGGTATCTGGCACTTGTTGAATGACCTGCTTAAAAATGCGAAGCAAACCGGCGTGGTTTTTTTCGGGCATGAATCCTGCTACATTCAATAAAAAAGGGCCCTCTGCGGTAATGCCTATTTCACGAAGAGAGGAATAGGGTTTTGTGGATGCAGGGTTCACACCAATAGGCAGGGTCGCAATTTTATGATTGAATCCGGGAAATACAGATAAGAAATCTTGTTTACAAACTTCACTGACCGAGGCCACAAAATCAACCTCATTCATAAGCCATCTATTCAGGGCTTTTTTTGTAAAACCATTTATAAAGCCACTTATTTTGTTGGCATTTCGAAAAACAAGTGTCGCTTTCCAGCCAAATAGTTTTTTTGACAGAGAGGCATATTTAAGTGTATCGCCTGCATTTGCCTGAACAATTTGATAGGCGCCTTTATCAATAAACGCATGCAGTTTTTTATATCCACCAAAGTCCCACCAGCGTTTGTTTTCTTGTGCTTCAAGAAAATGGAAACGAAGGGGAAATTTAAAAACATCAGACGGCTTTCCAAACAAAACCAATATATCCACTTCGTGTCCTTGCTGCTGCAGTTGTTCTGAAAGCTGACAAGCAAAAATTTCGGCGCCGCGCAACTGACTTCGTTGTATGATTTGAAGAATTTTCAATTGGTTATTTTTTTCTTTCTGCAAAATCTTTTAATAGTAGCTCATATTGTTTGGCAATGACACGAATATCAAATCTTGAGAAAGAATCTGTTCTGGCCCTCATTCCCATATCAATCATTTCGGGATATTTATCCATCATGATTTGCATTTTTTCGGCAAGGTCGTTTTTGTCTTTTAACCGATGCACCAATGCTGTTTTATGATCTTCTACCGCCTCCATGTTCATAGGAATGTTGCTCGAAATAATAGGAATTCCCGTCATCATTGCCTCTACCAGCGCCCCGCTGAATCCTTCAAACCGAGAAGGAAATACAAAACAATTAGCCTCATACATTTTTAACCATGCGCTCGGCACATTTCCTTTCAAGTGAATATGCTTTTCCATATTGAGAGATGCAATACGCTTTTCCATTTCGGGACGGAAAGAGCCTTCCCCATAAATTTCCAATTCAGCATTCGGATGTGTTTTATGGATCACCGAAAAAGCATCGATCAATTCCGGATAGCCCTTCTTTTCATAAAGCCGACCAATACAAACAAATCGAAAGACGGGTAAGCTTGGCTGTTTCCATGGTTGAAAAGAATGGCTGTCTCTCCCGCGATAAACGACGTGAATGTTATTCATTGACAGGCCAAGTTTTCTAGCATTGTTTTCCCCGATGCAGCGACTGTTTGAAATCCAGGCATAAGCCATTCGTGCAGTTAGTCGATCCAGCAGCCAGGTAAGCTGGTATTTAACCTGCCCAAGTCCTCTAAATGTTTTTCTGCGCTCTTCATTGTAACTATCATCAACAAAAGTTCCTATCAGCGGTATTTTCATTTTTCTGCAAGCAAACCTACTGATGATATTACTGCGATAAAGAGAAGACACCACGATATCCGGCTTTTCGGTTTTCAACACCGCAATCATTCCACGAATACCTTTTCGCCATCCATATTTTTCCTGCATGTTCATGGCAATGACATTGCATCCCAAATCCTGATATGTTTTCAGTAAATCAGCTTTTGGATAAAAATAAAGTATGGTTACTTGAATCTCCGGAGAAAAATGCCGGACAATATGTGCTATGCTTTGTTCTGCACCGCCTTGTTGTAAACTATCAATTGAAAAAAGTATTTTCATTTAAAGCAAAAATTGAAAAAGCAAAATACGCCCTATAAACCACAGAACCAGAATTTCGGTTTGATCAGACAAAAGCACACTTTCCTTTTCTTCCAATTAAATAATGAAAGAGACCCAGTAAAAGATATTTCGCCTGTAACTTGCCATACGTCCATCCATATCTAAAACCAACAACACTCTTTATGATTGCTCTGCCGAAAATATTGATTTTTCCAACAAAGCTTTGATGTTTGTGCACTATATATAAACTATTTCTTGTGGAATAATATTCCCTCCATAGCTTATCAATAGGTTTCTTTTTTCCTCGCTGAATTTTTATTCCTGTTCGATTGTTATAGTCTCGGTGTTTTTTATAAAAAGACCTATCGGCCAACAAAACAAATCCTGCTTTTTTTAATCGCAGATCAAAATCAAGTTCTTCAAAACCAAAGAAAAGACCTGCATCGGGCAATATATTTTTTTCACGAACAGCCCGACCTGAAACGATTTTACTCATACCGCCGGCAATATTATCAACTTCTATAGAGCCAATATAGCCAAGCTCAATATCTGCAACCCTATCAATCATTCCCTTGTCAATTTTATATCTTTGACCAACAGCCCCCACGCAACCACAATTTGCATGATTTTCTGCCATGTTAATTAAAAGCTCGAAAGTGTTTTCAAATATAGGCGGATCGTCATCATCCGTCCATAAAATCCAATCAAAACCCTCATCGGCCAGTATTTTCAAACCGGCCTCGGCGGCGCCAGCGGGCCCGGAATTATATCCCACAGAAAAATAATGAACCGGCTCCGTTGTAAAATGCTCTAAAACAGAAAGAGCCCCCTTGCCAGGGTCATTATCTACAATCAATATTTTTTGTGGAGGAACGGTTTGATTCAATAAAGCACGAAGCGTACTCACCAGCGTTTCATTTCTTTGGTACGTCATGACGAATGCGGCAAACTTCGTATTATTTGAAATCATGTTGGTTGATATAATCTATCAGCGATTGCTTTAAGGCCTTGGCATTAAAATTAAGGTCTTTCTTTGAACATTTCAGTAAAACATTATCCAGATCAGAAATGTCATCATGCAAAAAAACTGTGTCTAAAGAATCAATGCCAACGCCGGAGTAGTAGTCATAAAATTTAAAATCTCCGCCAAGCAATTTTTCAGAAAAAACAACGTGCAAAGTTGGAATACCATAAGCCTCCGCTACAATCAAACCGTGTAAAGAACTGGATAAGATATTCTCACAACTTAGAATGTCCTCTACAAAATGCTCTATTCCTTCAGACTGAATATCTATAATTTTAATTTCCGGATTTTGAAGCGCGGCAATTTTTTTTAGAGCAACTGATTCTTTGTTTTTGAAATGAGGAATGATACCGTATTTGAATTTTTTTTGAATATGCTTGCCGGGAAAAATATCAGGAAAAAGCAATACAGGATCTCCAAAAACAGAGCAGTCTGCGCCAACTACTCGGATTTTTTTTTGGGTATGCTTTCCCCGAACAGCCAGTACACCCTTGGGTTTGTTATAAATTTCGGTTGTTGATGAAATAACTCCTGAGCCCCAAATAATGTAATTGCTCAGGTCTCCCGAAATAATACTCCCCACACCAAGGATTTCCGTCTTGTGTTTAAAGTTGAAAATGGTGTTTGAAGAAATGATTTTTCTTCCGGTAATTTTTTCAAACAAATATGGATTTACCTTATCGCCCCAGTTGTTTTCAAAGTCGTAGTATTTTAATAGCAAAGCCCTGTTGTTCAGGTAATTTGAGTAGGCCGAAAAATTAAAGGCGCCAATCTTTTTTCCTGCGAGATAAACTTTCTTTTTTAATTGTAGGATACCGCTCACGACTTAGTGTTTTTATTAGACTTCCAAACAATATCGGCCAGCCGGGGAAAAGAGCTAATGAAACATTGTAGTCTCAGTTTCAGGTCTTTTGGAAATTCTTTTTTCAATTGTTCAAAAATACGATTTGCTGTCCGGTATTCTCCTATTTTAATGGCAGATACCGCCGCAACCTGCAAAAACAATTTTTTTGTATTGGGATTCTTTTTGAAGTATTCTGTGTGCTTTTCAACAATTCGAATATTTGATTCCATTTTATTGCGATTGTTTTTTCCCCCTTCCCCAACAGAAACCTTATAAAAAAAATGACAGGTTTCGGTAAATCCCATATGTACACCTCTTGTACGCAATCGAATACCAAGTTCTGTATTCTCGCCAAACTTAAGCCGTTCGTCATAAGCACCAATCTCATCAAAGAGCCATTTTTTAATGGCAAAAGCGCCGGCCAAGAATATTCCTTGAACATTTCTGTTTGCATAGGGTTTTTTTGCCAACACCGCCTTGCGCTCTCCGCTGTCTGTCACCTCCTCCATATCACAAAAAATTACATCAAAAGACTCTTTCTGAGATAAAATAAAAAAATCTTGTAACCAGTTCGGAGAAACCTCGTCATCGCTATCAAGAAAAACAATGAAGTCTCCAACCGCATTACGTGCGCCGGTATTTCTTGCAGCACAAACACCCTTATTTGTTTGATATATATATTTGATTTGTGGATGAACGAAATAAGATTCGATCGTTTCTTTGGTCTTATCTACAGAGCCATCGTCTACGATAATGAGCTCATAGTTGTTGAAGGTTTGATTTAAAACAAACTGAATTGCCTTTGGCAGCAGTTGTGCTCTGTTATAGGAGGGTATGATTACGCTGAAAAAAGGCATCGGGGCAATTATCTTGACAATTTTGTTAGTGATAAACGTTTCAGGTCTGAAGCTAGTTTTTTTGAAAAAATATCGGCACCAGCCTTATTGAGGTGTGTGGTGTTGTAAAAAAGCGCTTTTTGGTATGAGATAGAATCTGAAGAATAATCAAGAAAAGGAATATGGTTTTGCTCAGCAATATTTTTGAACGAAGCCATGATCTCGTCCCTGTTTTCAACAAAAAGCTGCCCCTCGTAATACTCCGGCGAATATACCAATACGATTTTATTTTTTTCGGAGATACTTTTTTTAATGAAAGAATTAAATTGATTTACGACCTGCAGATCAACCTCGGCGCGATATTTTTTCATTGAGGCCTTGGCTAGCTCAAAGTCTTTGTTCCATTTTTTATTTTCTGCGTAAAAACCATTTACCCTACCCCCTCCTCTTTGTTTTGGAAACAATGTAATTTTTGTCGCATGCAACAAGGCCTTATAAGACCCAATGTAACGAACAAGCGGAATCCTAAAGTCCAGTTTATCAAATCCGGAATAATGCACCAAAAAAGACTCCATTTCTTTATTATGAAGCATATAAGGTAAAAACTGGTCTTTATTAAATAATCCCTTGTTGTCTTGGAGCATAAAATAATCCAGTGAATAAATAAGCACGCCGGGTTTTTTATTTTTTTGAATAAAACGGGCATATCGCCAATGCTGCATGGGAAAATGCTGTCCGTCCATTCCCAGGTTATAGAAGGAAAAGCCAAGGCTATCTTGCATTACTTTTGGATTAATATGCCTCCACGCTCTGGATGAACCCAAAATCAATCCATCAGTGTTTATGTTATCTGATAAAATATCGTTCCATACAGAATATTCTCTGTAGGCGTGTGTTTTGGATGATTTCAGCTTCTGACTTATGAAATAATCCAATCCAACAGAAGCTAGCGCAACCGGAGTCAAAAACACAAACAATCGGATAAGAAATTTTTTCATTTTTCCAGAAATCTATTAAGGCTTAAATACAAAAATAGCAGTTGTTTTATGGTCTAACATAAAAAGCAATTAAAACTGAAAATAAATAAATTGTTGTTTTTGACCACCGAATAAAAGCATTAGCGTCAACAGTAAAAAATAAAACCCCCATCGCCATACCCGCTTTTTTTTCGCCAAAAAAACTTCAATACCATACTTGTTTTCTCTTCCCAACCATTCGATGAAGAAAAAAAAGAGGACAAGACCCATGGTAATCAGACATAAGGCATCAAGGTGTTTGGGAATGGAGAATAAAGAAGTAGAAAAAATCTTTTTGATGATTTCAATTGCCTGACCAACAGTTGCGGCCCTGAAAAAAATCCATGCAATTAATGTCATCAAAAATGTAATCATCATTTGCCCTGCTTCTTTGGGAGTTGGCATAACCCCGCCCATGGCCACGGTTTCCAGATTCGAACGGTTTTTATTTAAAATCAAAAGCGGTAAAAAATAAACAGCGTTTAACAAGCCCCACGCCAAAAAGGTCCAATTGGCACCGTGCCAAAATCCGCTCACCAAAAAAATAATGAATGTATTTCTTATTTTACTCCATAACCCACCCTTACTCCCGCCAAGAGGAATATACAGGTAATCGCGAAACCAACTACTGAGAGAGATATGCCACCTTCTCCAAAATTCAGCAATATCTCTTGAAAAATAAGGAAACGAAAAATTTCGAAGCAGCTCAATTCCAAAAAGTCGCGCCGTGCCCAGGGCTATGTCTGAGTACCCCGAAAAGTCGCCATAAATTTGTACAGTAAAAAAGAAAGCGCCCATTAAAAGGGTGCTTCCCGAAGCACCGTGGTGATTTTGAAAAATCTCATTAGCAATAGACGCACAGTTATCGGCAATAACGACTTTTTTAAACAATCCCCATAAAATTTGTCTTAAACCATTCACCGCCTTGTCGTAGCGGAAGCTTCTTGGTCTTTTAAGTTGAGGCAACAAATGGGTGGCCCTTTCTATAGGACCAGCAACCAGGAGGGGAAAAAAGCTGACGAACAGGCCGTAATTAATAAAATCCCGCTCTGCCTTGATCTTTCCGTAGAAAATATCAATTACATACGAAATACCATGAAAAGTATAAAACGAGATTCCCACAGGCAAAATGATGTTAAGTGTCGTAGGGTGAATTTGGATACCAACGGTTTGCAGGCTTTCTGCAAATGAAAGCGCAAAAAAATCATAGTATTTGAAAACGCCCAAAAAACCCAGATTGATGAATATGCTTATTGTGAGCCAGATCTTCTTTTTTTTCCGGCTATCAACATCTTCTATTTTAAGTCCGGTATAAAAATCCAGCAGTGTAGAGAACATGAGCAAAAACAAAAAACGAAAATCCCAACAGGCATAAAAAAAATAACTGGCGGCCAGCATCATAAAATTTTGAAGCCGAAGATTTTTTTGTGTTACAAACCAATATAGAAAGAAAACAACTGGCAGGAAGAACAAAAAAGAGAAAGAGTTAAAAAACATCTTGGTTGATTTGAAAATTTATTAATGATCTTTCAATATTATTATTTAGAAATCATATACCCGTGATTCCTTTTCTCTTGCCTGGCAAATGTATAGAAAAAGAAATGGTTTAGGCGTGCCAGGTAATTACTAATTATCAGTATAGTGCACGGTTCTTTTAATTCCGTTCCCGCTTTGTATTAAGATGTTGTTTTAGAAAGCGAGCTATCTGTAATTTTTTTACTGACCCTTCTTCCGAATGCGGTTGATATTTTTTCTATACTATACCATGATACAACTGCGAGTATAAAAGAAACGACCAATTTACCGCCAAAAGAAACCAGGGGCGGCAAGGTAGAGTGGTATGCAAAAACCCTAAAAACAGGCAGATGCCACAAGTATAGCGAGTAGGATATTTTGCCAACAAAAACAAGCACCTTATTGCCCAATAAAGAAGAAATGTAACTCTGTGGATTTGCAACAACGTGGACTATAATCAATGCAGAGAAAATTCCGCATACGGCAAAAGTGAGCCCATAATTTGAAAAATGATGAGGTATAACTCCCGCAACAACCACCGCAACGAACAACAATAAGGCCATCCAAAAAGGGACACTAAAGGTGCCGTGATTCCACCTAACTAGTGCAACAGCACAACCAAGAAAAATAGGCTCTTTAATAACAGAACCGGCGAGATAAGGAAAAAGATTGGCAGCTTTTAAAGCCCATGAAACGCCTATAAAAATCAACAAGCCGATCTGTAGGTGTTTTAGTATGTTTTTTTTCAGGCAGACGAAAAGTATGAGTGGCCAGAATAAATAAAACTGCTCTTCAACCCCCAAGGACCAGGTGTGGTAAAGCAATACCTCTTTGATGCACCACCCCCAGTACCAAGCCACATTATAAACATACATGGCAGAAGCGGCCACATCCTGATAAATCAATTTTTGGTCAGCCGCATTTCTGAAGAAAAAAGCATAACCCAAAATAAATAACAGCATTACGTAAAGAGCAGGAAAAAGACGCATGGTTCTCCTAATGTAAAACCCCTTAAAAGACACATCGCCAAACTTTCGGAATTCCTCCATTAAAAGCGTAGAAATTAAAAACCCGGACAATGCAAAGAATACCGAAACCCCAAGTCCGCCATTAAGTCCGAATCTGAAATTCGCATGAGACAGAATAACCAAAATGATCGCAACAGCCCTCAGTCCATCAAGAGAAGAGTTGTAACCAAGGTTTGGGGCGTTGTTTTTTTCCATTAATCAGTAGTTGATTTTGATAATAGTTTTTCAATCTGTTTAAAGTGCTTGTAGGTAATCCGAAAGTCTCTGCGAAAAGCAAACGCCTTTGCCTTATTGTTTACAGCACCCAACTCAATTTCTTCTTGAGTATATTTTTTATAGCCCAGTATTTTTTTGAAATTAAATTGCCACCAAACCATATTTTGAAAAACCAAACACTTTACATAGTGTAACAAAAAGGCAAGAGCGGACGGATTGGCCCTGGTTAAAAACAGCGTATAGGCCTCAAGTTTTGCAACGCCCGATGAGATGCCCTGTTTTAATTTTAGATAATAAGACCAAGTCATTCGCGCCGAGGTCATGTAATGATAAAATTTTAAATCGTTGCTGTACCACAACTGGTAGCCCTTCAGCTGAAGCATGAAGCACCATTCGGTATCTTCGCCCCTGGTAAGGTCGTTTCCTTGTGGACCAACCATAATGGTCTTAAAATGATTGTCGTAAAAAAAATCCAACGCTTCTTTTCTAAAATAAGTACCGGCGCTGTATAATTTTGTCAATTTGTTTTTAAGGAGACCGGTCTCCTTCGCCTGTGGACCAACGGCAAATGAGCGGTGAAAGCGATCAAACCAATCTGGTTTTTCATTTTCAAACAGGGCAATGCCCTGTCCGCCAAGAGCACCAATTTCGGAGTTTTCGTTTAGAATGATCCAGGCTTTTTCGATATAATCATTGAATAAATGATTATCATCATCACAAAAAAGCAACCACCGAAAACGGGTTTCTCTAAGTCCGCGTAGTCTCGCATGATTACAACCGGGATTATTTTCGAAAACGACTCTTGCTTTTTTTTCAAAGCCGTTTTCTTTGATGATGTTTTCACAGAATACGGTTGTTCCGTCGGTGGATGCGTTATCTACAATGATTAACTCCCAGGAAATATCTTGGCTGATTTTTAGAGAAAATATTGCCTCAAGCGTGGGCCTCAACCTGCCAACTCCATTATAAGTACATATCACAATTGAAATACCATTTGGCAAACCCATCACTGAAATTTAATTCTTAAAAAAAAGTTCATTACTGCTCCCGGAAACTTCCCATAGCGGTAAATGTTTTTATAAAACAAATGTCGTTTGAAAATAAGGAAAACGGCCTTTTGAGCAATCTTTTTTTTCAGACCCGCCAATAAAAAAAATGAAACAAACAAGGGCTTTATGTTCATAAGCACCTCTTCAACATCCTTTTTCCTATACCAATATCTGAAACTTAAATACGAGCACATGTCTTCAAGCTCCTGAGGGGTATAATCTGTGAGTGGCTTGTATGATTCTTTATTATAAAAATCCAGCGCCTCTTTCTGTTTGTTTTGCATGACAGCAACACCCATCAGGCGAATGAGCCCGCGTTGAATTACGGAATCATAATCAAAACTACGGTCATAATTTAAATTGCTTTCTGATGTAATTCTATCGTCTTTCAAGGAGGCTCTTTTCGCTACAATTTTTAAGGAAGCAAACATGGCAAAAGGATTTCTACTCATGCTAAAACGGACATAACGATAAAAAACCAAAGGGATTGATATACTATACTGTGTTGCGCCGGCCTTTGCGGCCCTGAGCCAATAATCCCAATCTTCTAATCCCTTGAGCCCTTCATCAAACTCGCCTATTGTGCTTGCAAGGGATTTGCTGATACAAATTGAGTGACAAGGTCCCGGGGGGCCGGATAGAATGTATGGAAAAAAAGAATCTCTCTTGGCAGGTAGTGCAGTGTGCAGCACGTGTGACTTGTCTTCTGTGATATAAGAATATCCGAACTGTATCAGGGCTTTTTCATCACATTGTTTTGAGGCATCTGCTATGGCACCCAAACACCCCTGATTTAAAAAATCGTCTGCATCTAAAAAAAGAAAACGGGCGCCTTCGGCAGCAAGCATTCCTGCGTTTCTTGCAGAGGACAATCCGCCGTTTTTCTTTTCAATCAATCGAATGCGACCATCTTTGAAGACATAGCTTGATGCGATGTCGTGCGTATTGTCTGTAGACCCATCATTGATAATAATGGCCTCCCAATCGGCAAAAGATTGCGTTAATACCGAATCTAAACAGTCTGACAAATATGCGGCTTGATTATAACACGGAATGATGATAGAAAAAAATGGAAAAGCCATGTTGGCAAATTAGTGTAAAAAATTGGTTAGCCGTTTTTTTACATCAACCATTGTTTGGCAATGCGGTAAAACGGTTGCTAAGCTTTCTTCCAAAGGCTGTTGCTCTTTTTTCCAGTAAGTACCAGGATAAAAGTGCGCATAAAAAAGTTACAGCGAATTTCAACAAAAAACTTGCAGAACCGGGTAGTGTTTTGTTCATAGAAAACCAACGAAATACAGGCACATGCCATAAATAAAGCCCATATGAAATTTTACCAATAAACACGAGGGGGTCGTAGCTTAAAATTTTATTTAATAAATTTTTTGGGTGATGAAGTATTCCGGCAATGACAAATAAAGAGAGCACGGAGGCCAGATTAAAAAATGAAAAAGGAAGACAAAAAGAAACCAGCCCTTTGGTGTTACAATCGGAGGGACAAAGAAAAACGCCCACAATTAGAATGACAGAAAGAGACAAAGTGGCAACAAAAGCAGGAATTTTTTTTAGGTAATCATATCTGTATAAAAGAGCGCCTAAGCATCCAATAAATATCGACTCTTTAATTACGGAGCTAATAACAGAGGGATACATGTTTCCGGCATTCAGTATCCAGCTTATTCCAGTGAAACCTAAAAGCAACCACAAAAGAAGTTTTGTTGATTTTTTTCGCATAACGAGCAATATGACCCAGGGCCAAACCAGATAAAACTGTTCCTCCACAGCAAGCGACCAGGTGTGACCCAAAATTTCAGCCGTTTTTCCCCAACCCCAACTCCAAGAAATATTGTATACATACAAAGCTGCCGGATAAATTTCTTTCAGAAGCGTTTCTTTTGTGTTGAAATCTTTAACTATAAAACACACATAAATTAAAATAACCGCAAGCAAGGTGTACAAGGCCGGAAAAAGCCGCATGCTTCTTCGGATATAAAATCCTTTCATTGAAATATCTGCTCGTTTATCATACTCTTCCATCAGCAGGGTGGTTATTAAAAACCCGGAAAGCGTAAAAAAAACGGATACTCCTATTTGCCCATTGTGACCAAGAAAAAAATGTGCATGTACAAGCATTACGAGAAGTACAGCAATGGCGCGCAGGCCATCGAGCGAGGAGACGTAGCCAAAATTTTTTTCTTGCATGACAAAAATTAAAAAGTAAAAAGCCTGCCGTCAAAAAAAAATCAAACACCGGAAAAAAATAATTACTCACCAAATTTTTCGCGCATCACCGCCTCAAAGTTTTCCATTTTTGTGATTCCAAATTCCTCAAGAGCCAGTTTCTGATAAGCAGCACCACGGTCGCGCAATTCTTTAAACAGCGCAGGTGCGGGCGACCACCGATCATGAACAACACCACACTGTCTGGTTGTTGCGACTTTTAACCCATTCAATTTTGCCCGAATGAAAAAGTTTTGATGCTCCCCTCCTTTCAAGATTGGATTCCACCCCCCAAACGATTTGACTTTATCGGTTTTGGCAATAAAGAAATTGTGTGTCATGTCGCACAAGGTGAACGGATCTTTATAGGGAACCTTTTTCATTTTACAGGTGTTGTCAATCAAGTCGAAGCCGGCATGATATTCAAAAATACCTGTTGAAGGAATCAGGATATTCAGTTTTTTAAAAAACCAGTTTGATATTCTGAATTTAATACGCTGTTTTTTTGACTTAAGATTGTACTGACGAAAAACGCCGCCCAAAATATCCAGATTGTTATCGAGCAGCATCTTTCTCATGAGAGGGATTCGTGTGCGCGGCTCAAAAATAAAATCATCATCACATAGAACAAAAAGAGGCGTATGCGTTTCGTCAAGCATTCGGTTGCGCCCTTCGGCGGTGCCAGTATCGAAAGGCAGATTGATATAGGTGATATTGAGATCCGGAAAAAGCCCGAGGATACGTTCGCGATAGGGCGCCTTGCTGTCGTCTGCAATTACAATCGGCCCCGAAAATTTATATTTCCGAATAGAAAACAGCTGATTGATCAACTGTTCCGGTCGCTCGAGGGTTTTTATTAAAATGCTTACGTCCCTCAAATCATTCAGCAAATAATTTTTTTTGGATTCAAAAGGAATCCAGTTGAGGACTCTAAACATCTTGTATCATTTTCTTTTTAAAAGACCGCCAATTTTTCCAATCCAATCGCGTTGCTTCAAGTGCTGTATGGTCTTTTGTAATTTTTTTATTTTTTCTTCGTGCTGCAAATGAACCGCAGTCAGCAGCTCGGGATGAACCAATGAAAGAATTTGGGTGTTGGCGTTTTCTGTCAAAGCGTGTCCTTTTTTAACTACTAAAAAAATATTCTGACGATACCAGCGTTCGATGCGGGTGTCGTTCCAGATTTTTGGCCTTATACAGTCGAGCATAATAAATCCGTGTTTTTCAAAAACGGCCTGCCAATATTCGGGCCACTGTTCATTGATATGATTTTGTCCTCCTTGTCCGGGCAGGGCAGCCGAAAAAAGAACAACATCCGCATGATGGGTTATAGATTGAATAAAGGCGTCGGCACAGGAATCGGGAAGATGTTCTGCAACTTCAAGGCTGATGGCTAAATCAAACCTACGGCCAAGGTCAAAAGGTTTTGTAAGGTCTTTTTCTACAAACTCGTTTGGTGCTATTTTTAGAAGAGATCGATCAACATAAGCGCCATCTACTCCAACAATATCCATGACGCCCATTTTTTTGGCAACCTGAATCCAGTTGCCTAATCCGCAGCCAACATCCAAAATGGAGGAAGGCTTATAAATCTCAAACAACACGGGTAATACATGTGTTGCCGCTTCCGGGTTGTGCGTGATTTCATCGTGTATATAAGGAACAGACATATTGCTTTTGGTTTAGAATCAGGAGTCGCTCTTGATAATATATGCCACACCTTTATGGCTTGAAATACGGCTGGTGGATTGGATGGATGATAGATAATCATGTACAGCTCGGCTGCAGCCATCCCAGGTGTGATAATCATCAATTAAAACCACACCCCCTTTTGCCACTTTTGGAAACAGGTGTTTCAGGCAATCCATGGTAGAATCGTACCAGTCGCCATCCAAACGAAGTAGGCTTATTTGGCTATGCGTATTGGTTGGCAGTGTATCACAAAACCATCCTTTGTAGCAGGCATAAGATGCACCCGATAGATTCATTGCTTTTTCTGCGTAATCTATCTCGGCCTTACAATTGTCAAAATAAAAATCGCCGGTTGTGTTTTTTTGCCAGTCTATTGCCCCCTTTCCATCTATTTCTTTTGCTTCGGGCAGTCCTTCAAAACTGTCGTATAGATGATATTTTTTTTCTTTACCCAATAGCTCGGCGATGCCCGCAATCATGCCACCACGCCAAACGCCACACTCCACCACGTCGCCATGAATTTTTGAGCTTTTACGTGCAATTTGCAGATTTGCAAGGTAAGAGGCTTTGTCAATCATCGTGAAACTGCTGTATTTCTCGTACAACCTATTCATTCGTTTTTCGTCGGATGATTGAAAACGAGCAGCCAAAGAAAGAAACATTTTATTTGCCGAATGGGATAAATTCATGTTTTAAAAATTAGGGCATACAATTATATTGCCAGGTGAGTGCGGGCGATACCGGTCCCAATACAGAAGCCTGGCCATATTTGTGATAATTCACCATATCCTTTACATCAAAAGATACAATATTTTCAATAATAGCAATATCCCCCAGCAATACATCAATCATATACACCGACAACAAGTAGGTGCCGTCGAGCAATTTTGGATAAGCAACATCAACAGTAATGGTTCCTTTTTTGGCCGGCAAGATATCAAATGAAGGCGGCTGATGTTGAGGGTTGGAGCCAAATATGCGGTTGCCGTTGGAATCAGAAACCACGAATCCCAGAATTGGCTTTGTGAGCTCTTGCTCAGATTCAAATCGCACTTCAATTTTTATGTTATCCTGTACCTGGGCTACGTTGATATATTTTATGAAAGGGTGGTCGAGCTCAATCTCATTGGTTTGTTGTGCATTGTTGAGATAGAGCGAAGTGATGGACTCTACCGGGCCGTCTGCTATCACCCCCCCTTTAGACATCAATACACCACGTGTACACAATCGGTTGATAGCGGCCATGTTGTGACTCACGAAAAGAATGGTTCTTCCTTCCTGAGTGCTAACATCTTTCATTTTGCCGATGCATTTTTTTTGAAAATCGGCATCTCCCACTGCGAGCACTTCATCAACAATTAAAATTTCGGGCTCCAGATGAGCAGCTACGGCAAAACCCAAACGCACTTTCATTCCGCTGCTGTATCTTTTTACAGGCGTATCGATGTAGCGTTCCACGCCAGCAAAATCAATGATCGCATCCAGCTTGGCGGCAATCTCTTTTTTACGCATGCCCAAGATGGCACCATTCATAAACACGTTTTCACGACCACTCATTTCGGGATGAAAGCCGGTGCCTACTTCAAGAAGACTGGCAATACGTCCGTTTACTTTAATAGTGCCGGTAGTTGGCCCGGTTATTTTGCTTAACAGTTTCAGGAGCGTTGATTTTCCGGCTCCGTTCTGTCCGATAACACCAAGCACCTCTCCTTTTTTTACATCAAAACTGATGTTTTTTAAGGCCCAAACATAATCGCTTTCTCCTTTGGATGTGCGATCGTTTACCTGTCCAAGTTTGGCATACGGGTCTCCTTTGCCGGCGAGCTTACTGAACATTCTGTTCAGATCATGACTGATGGTTCCGGTGCCCAGCATACCCAGCCTGTATAGTTTGCTTACATCCTGAACATCTATGGCGATGGGGTTACTCATAATTAGATTAAACTAGTTTATACCGTATCCATAAAGGATTTCTCCACTTTATTAAAAATCAACATACCCGAAATCAGCATAACGATCATGCAGCAAAAAGAAAAAAGCAGCCCGTTCCATGAAATATCACCCCTTCCCAAGTAGATGTAACGAAAAGACTCCACCACAGAGGAAAGCGGGTTTGCACGTATAAAAACGGCATATTTATCAGGAATGGCACTAACCGGGTAGATAACCGGAGTGGCGTACATAAGCAGCTGAATGCCAAAAGTCAGTAAAAAGCTTAAATCGCGGTATTTGGTAGTAAGTGCGCTGATAATCATACCGGCACCAAGTGCAAAACCGGCCATCATCATAAGCAAAACCGGCGTTAGCAAAAAAATCGCCATCCATTGTGGTTGTACGTTGGGGGCCCTTCCGGTTACTTTAAAAGAGACCAGAATGGCGATAAATAGAAGAAACTGTATGAAAAATCGGGTTAGATTAGACCCAACTATGCTCAAGGGCATAATTAATCTCGGAAAATAAACTTTGCCCATAATGTTGGCGTTGTCTCTAAAAACAGTAGAGGTTTTGGTGAAGCTTTCAGAAAAGTAGTTCCAGATGGTGATTCCCGAGAGATAAAACAAAATTTGAGGGAGTCCGTCGGTAGAGATTTTCGCAAAATTGCCAAAAACCACCGTAAACATGAGGGTCATCAGCATGGGCTGAATGAAAAACCATAGGGGACCAAGAATGGTTTGTTTGTATGTGGCAACAAAATCCCTGCGAATAAACATGCCCAAGAGGTCTCGATATCTCCACACCTCCTTGATTTTCAGGTCAAAAAGACTTCTTTTAGGTTGAATGATTTCTGTCCAGGCCATCTGAATGATAGAGCGGGTCAAAGGTTTCTTTGGTTTACTTTGACGAAGACCAAAGGTATGAAAAAAGCGGCATTGTTGAAGATTGGCACGCTTGAAAATGACAGATTATTGCAGACTTTCGTTATAAGGAAATAAAAAATAATTCGCCAGACGTTTTTATAAAAAAAACAATAAAAAAAGTGTAATTTGCAACAAATTATACATCCATGAGGCACATATTAACATTAGCAGCCATTTTTTTAGGGTTGACTTCACAATCTCAAATTGTGAATATCACATCCAATTTCTCCATTTCAGGCAACACGCTCGTTGGGCAATCTAATTACAGCGTTACTGAAGCGATTTATACCAGTTCAGAAATTGGCCCGTCTAACTTTATCGCAGTTGCTACACAAATAGAAAAAATTGGCTTTACCGTAGGAACCCTGCCGGTAAATCCTGCAGATGCTGTGGTAGATAATTTTGTAGTTTATTTAAAAAACGTTTCGCCGGCCCAAACAACCTTTCCGTTTTCCGAGGCATATTCAACATCGGGCTACACTGAGGTATTTAACGGAACCATAAGCCCTACTTCTATTGGTGTTTATGAAATCACACTAACCACTCCTTTTGTTCGCCAGTTTGGAACAAATCTACAGGTACTTGTTGAGAGAAAAGACAATGCATTGCACCCAGGGTTTACTTTTTTTACTTCTAATGGTAACAATTCCGGACAGGTTGCTTTTTCTTCGAGAACATACAATGGTACAGCAGCACCCGTTAGTGGATCAACCACGTTAACACAGACATTCAGAAGACCCGCAATAAGATTGAGCCACGCACTTGCAAACGATGCAGGCATCAGGCAAATTATCAGCCCGCTTACAACATCTTGTTATAACTCAGATCAAGAAATGAAGGTTGTTTTAACGAACGATGGAATTAGCACAATCAACGCCGGGGCAGTACAGTTAACATTAAAAATCTCCGGAGCCAATTCGTTTACAGCATCGGCAACCAATCCCAGCACTTTTGTGTCCGGTGCAACAGATACAATTACTTTCACAGGAGTAAATCTTAATTCACAAGGCGCTAATATAGATACGGCATTTATTTCTATGACGGGAGACCAATCTACGTACAACGATACGCTGATAACCTCACACCAAACCGCAACCACTATCGACTACGCCTCCGACTCAACACTAAATGTAGTCGAAGATGTAGAGTCTTCCGGTTCCGCAACAATATTACCGTTTGTACAATTATTACGCGAGGGCGCAACAACAAAATCCCAATTGTGGACAATACAGAGCGGCTGTATTACAGACAACGGAAATGGATTTGACCTTTGTCCGTTTGCCGGCTCTGGTGGAAATAAATATTTTATGTACGATCCGTTTCTGTTTTTGTCTGCCGGCTTATCAAGCGTAGATGACATCAGTTTATTGTACAGCAACTGTTTAAGCATCCCCCCCACATCAACCATAAAGAAAACATACATCACCTTCAATATGACCCACGATTCAAACCTTTCCAGCTTTGATGACAGCCTGTATGTGGTGGTGTCTGATGATCGTGGCCTTACCTGGAATACAATAGGTTCTTATGGTCGTGTAGATGTAACATTGCCTACTACTGACCTAACTTGGAAAACCGAAGAAATTGAAGTGCCTGCAACATACGAAGGCAAGGTTGTTCAAATTGGATTTAAAGCAGTTGGAGTTGAGGGTGGCGTGTTTGGTTTGGACGACATCAATGTACTTACCAGAACAACAGCGGTAAAAGCCATTTCTTTTGAAGCAAAAAGGACAAGAGGAACAACGGTAGATTTGACATGGAATGTGAGAGGAGTGGATGCTGTCAACTTTATAGTTGAAAGAAGCGAAGATGGCAGAAACTATGTATCTATAGGTAGTGTTGTTGCTCAAAATAGCAGCGCATCGGGCGACTACAGTTTTACTGATGCTAATCCATCGAAAGGAAACAACTATTATCGCTTGCGTTTGATATCTGCAGGATCAAAAACAACATACAGCCAGGTGCGCCTCATACGCATTTTAGACTACACCGAAATGTTGATTAGCCCTAATCCTATTTCAAATAATCTTTCTGTATTCTTTGAATCAGAGAAAAACGAACAAATTACCTTAATCGTTTCAGATATGAGCGGAAAGGTTTTGTTGACACAGAAAGCCAATGTAACACAAGGCGGATCAAGAGTTGATATTCCTTCCGATAAATTAGGAAAGGGTACTTATATCGTAAGCACCAGCTTAAACGGTATTCGTTTGGTGAAAAAAGCAGTAAAGCTTTAATTTATTCCTGATCAATATTTTTAACCGCCTGCTTCAAACGGGCGGTTTTTTTATTATAGTCAATGATACATAATTGCCAAAAACCCAAATGGTAGTTTTATCTTTGCCCAATCTCAAACAAACTAGAAAATTAATTATGTTAAGGACAGTCGTTTTAGTCTTGACGGTTATTTGTGCAGGAAGCATGTTTGCACAATACCCAAAAATCACTTCAAAGAGAAATCTTTCTGAACATCCGGCAGATCATTTTATCTTTCAACTAAGCTCCGACAGATGGTTGCAGGCGCCCGACAGCATAGGCGACAAAAGAAGGGGTAATTCAAGAGGAGTAAATATTTACGTGATGTTTGACAAGCCCTTTCCCTCTAACCATCATTTCAGTATTGCTTTTGGTGCAGGTATAGGGACCAGCCATATTTTCCTTGAAAAAATGAATGCAAAAATTGATGGAAATACACCGACATTATTGTTTGAAAAAAGAGACGGACTTTCTTATTATAAGAAGTATAAAATTGCTACTACTTATCTGGAAGCCCCGGTAGAATTTCGCTATTCTTCTAATCCTGCAAACCCTGCCAAGTCATTTAAATTGGCTGTTGGAGCAAGGATAGGAACATTGTTAAACGCACATACCAAGGGAAAAATAGAAAAAGACGCTTCGGGGAATACCATTTCTTCTTCTGTCGAAAAAGTAAGCACGAAATCCTATTTTAACAGCACTCGATTGGCGGCAACAGCAAGGGTTGGATATGGTAATATTTGTCTGTTTGGTGGCTATACGCTTGGATCTGTATTCAAGGATGGTGTTGCACCAGACATGCGTCTTTTTCAAGTTGGGCTATCCTTTTCGGGCCTATAAAAACCAAAAATGATTGAAGAAGTTATTTATCATTCGTCATGCAAAAAGCAGCTGGGCTATATCCGGGCAATCCGATTTTACTCGTGCATTAAATGAAAGAGGGGAGATAGATGCTCCAAAAATGGCAAAGCGACTTATCGCCAAAGCGCCCGTTATTGATTTATTTCTATCGAGCCCCGCAATCCGTGCGCATAAAACCTGCGAACATTTTTATCAGGCATATAAAAACAATCAACCACTCAACACTTACGATGAAAGACTTTATCATGCATCGCAGGAAATTTTTTATCAAGTAATATCCGAATTAAGTGATTCGATCAATTCGGTGGCTGTATTTTCTCATAATCCCGGCATTACAGATTTTGTGAACAGTTTGGATACGGGCGTGCGTTTGGATAATATGCCAACATGCGCTATTTATGCCACTTCCTCGGATACAACACACTGGAGAGATTTTCAGGATTCCACCAAGCAATTTTTGTTTTTTGATTTCCCCAAAAACAAGTAGAGAAATGTTTGTTTTGAATTCGTGCAAAAATCTTTTGTACCGGCTCATAAACGCTTCTCGTAATAGACAGCATTTTTCTCCGGATTATTATAATAGGCCGAAATTTTCATAAATCCATTTTTTTCATACAAGCCCATTGCAGAATGCATCGTGTCCAACGTATCTAATCTGATTGCAGTATAACCGACCGTTTTAGCAAATATCAAGGATGCATCCAACAGTTCCTGTGCAATACCACCCCTTCTGTAAGCAGGCCGAACATACATTCTTTTGAGTTCTGCAATATTTTCATCAATCTGTCTTACCCCCACACATGCAACCGGCTCATAATTTTGTATAAATAAAAACAAAACACCCTTTGGTCTACCATACATTGAACTTAATATTGTCAGTTCTTTTTCAAACTCCTGAAAACAAAGATCAATGTTTAGCCATTGTGCGTACTCTCTGAACAAAGCTTTTGCTTTTTCAAAATCTTCAGCAGTTGTAGCCTCAATCCGTTGCATCATTTTTATTTTTTCTGTTTGCCAAAAATACGCCTGTAAATATGCAAACACCCGCAATAATTTTATAGATCTCTAACCCCTCACCCAAAATAACCATGGCAATAACCGCAGCAAAAATTGGTTGTGTATAAATGTAAGACCCGGCAACGCCAGGACCCAAATGCTTGATACCATAGATATTGAATGTGTAGGCAAAAAAGGTTCCGCAAATGGTTATTTGTGCCAATACGACCCAGTCCAATGAGGCATATAAATGCCATGGTGTTGTAGCAAATTCTTTCCAGCAAAATGGTAGAGCCACCACCAAACCAATCGTAAACAACAGTCGTGTTATAAGCAGCGGATGATATTTATTCATTAGTGGTTTCACCAAAATAAAATAAAACGAATAAGAAATAGCGTTTATTATTACGAGCACATCTCCCCAAATAACATCGCTAGCGTTCCCTGTTTTTCCGGAAGACAGAATCAATATTGACGAGCCCACAACCCCCAGCAACAAACCCATCCATTTTCTTACATTAAGCCTATCGTGGTAAAACCAGATGCCCAGTAATACAATAAAAATAGGGGTGCCCAACATCAATAAGGTCGCATGAATGGAATGCGTCATCGACAGCCCCTTTATAAACAAAAGCTGATTAATGACGATGCCTGTTAATGAACATACGATAATTCTGGGCCAATCTGTTTTTCTGATTGCAGAGCGGGTTGGATAGGCCAGATACAATCCCCAAAGCATGCTAACTGTAACCAGCATCCGGATCCAATTTAATCCAAAGGGCTGAATGAGTTGCTTATTGATCAGCCATTTTACGGCTGTAAAATTGATTGCAAAAAAAATATTGGTGCCAATGAGCGCAAGATGCGCCTTAAAAGTAGGTTTCAAAAAATCGAAATTATTGATAAAAGAACAATCGAATGCAGGTTATGGTTCAAAAACGCCAGCCCCCTCCCTTACAACTTCGCAAATACCGCTGCTGCAATCTACAATCGTAGAGGGTATCATGCCTCCGATTCCTCCATCTATTACAAAATCCACCCGGTCTCCAAATCTTTCATATATGACCTCGGGATCTGTATACTCTTCCACATTTTCTCCTGGAAGTGAAGTGCTGATAATTGGATGGTCCAGCTCGGCCAGCAAATCACTGCAAATATTGTTCTTTGGCACACGAATACCTACTGTTGCTCGCTTCGTTTCCAGCAGTTTTGGTATTTTTTTAGAAGAAGGTAATATAAAAGTAAACGGTCCGGGCAAATGAGCTTTCAGTGTTCTGTATAAAGGGGTATCTATACTTTTGGTGTAGTCTGTCAAATGACTCAAGTCACGGCAAATAATGGAAAACTGCGCCTTTGCCGGACTGATGTTTTTGAGCTGACAAATTCGTTCGATAGCCGTCGGCTGAAAAATATCGCACCCAATTCCATAGATGGTGTCAGTCGGATAAATAATGATACCGCCGGAGCGCAAACAGTCTGCCATCTGTTTAATAAGTCGTGGCTGTGGATTGTCGGGGTGTATATGTATCAACATCTTGTTTACAAAATAATGAATAAAAACGGGCAGACAAGCCGATTTCGTTTAAATTTGTCCGGTTTTTAAAACAACCACACCCATCTATGTCCCTTATTACCGTTGGCACTATGGCTTTTGATGCCATTGAAACACCCTTTGGCAAAGTTGATAAAATTGTTGGTGGATCCGCTACTTATGTGGCTTACGCAGCAAGCAACTTTGTAAAACCCGTTCAGCAAATATCTATTATTGGAAATGACTTTCCTGAGTCGGAATTGAATGAACTGAAAAATCGCGGTGTTCAAACCGACGGAGTAGAACAAGTTCCGGATAAAAAATCTTTCTTTTGGAGCGGAAAGTATCACATGGATATGAACTCCCGCGATACCTTGGTTACCGACTTGAATGTTTTGGCAGATTTCAATCCAATCGTTCCGGATTCCTATCAGGGCGCCGAGTTTTTGATGCTTGGAAATCTGATGCCAAAGCTACAAACAAGTGTAATCAATCAGTTGAAGACTCGTCCAAAGCTGATTGTTATGGATACGATGAATTTTTGGATGGATGTGGCAATGGAGGACTTGAAAGTAGTGTTGAAGATGGTGGATGTCCTGCTTGTTAACGATGCGGAAGCGCGCCAATTGAGCGGAGAGTTCTCCATAGTTAAAGCCGCTCGTTCCATCATGCAAATGGGCCCCAAGTTTTTGATTATCAAAAAAGGGGAGCATGGCGCACTGCTGTTTCATGAAAACCATGTGTTTTTTGCACCGGCTCTGCCATTGGAGGATGTGTTTGATCCAACAGGCGCCGGAGATACATTTGCCGGAGGTTTTATTGGACACCTCGCCAAAACAAAAGATATCAGCTTTGAAAATATGAAAACCGCCATTATTGTCGGCAGCGCAATGGCCAGTTTTTGTGTGGAGAAATTCGGGCCTGAGCGTATGAAAGAAATCACAAAGGATGATATAGATGAACGCATTCAACAGTTCGTTCAGCTGGTTAATTTCGATATCGATTTGGTTTAATTCATCATGATCGAAATTCTTCTCCTTATATTACTTACCCGTCAAGTTGGTCAAATGGCAAAGCGACGTGGATTAAAGCCCGGAATATGGAAATTCAAAACGGTTGTCTTTTGGATTTTATTTGAAATCATGGGAATGTTCTCCGGCATTGCTTTGTTTGGAGACGTAACAAATAATCTTATTGGCCTAATGCTATACATGGTAGTTTGTGCATTTGGTGGATATCTTTTAGTACGCAAACAACTGGACCGCATTCCTGAGCAGGATTTCTTGTAGTATTTACCGTACAGAAAAAGCACACTTCGAATTTATTTTTTTTCCATTCTTTTGAACGCCCTCTGCATGCACGAGGTATAATCCGGAAAGAATTCTTGTGTGATTGAAAAGCATTCCGTCCCAAAAGATTGCCCCGCTTTGCCCACACAATAATGCACCAGCCGGCATGGCAATACATTTTCCATAAATGTCAAAAATCCGAATGCTTATTATTGATTCGGGCACATCAAAACGATATAGAATCCGCAATACATCATCTCTACCATCATTATCCGGAGTAAATACCCTTGGCTCAACAGAAATATAATTTTCGTTTTCTGAACCTATAAAATACTGACTGTTTTTCCGCGTAGGAGTTCCGTAGCCCGATGTTTTAGATGCACTGTGCCAGTTGTTGGTGTTTGATGACCCAATATCCGGATTCATTCTTTCGAGCGCCACCCCCTCTACATTGTCGAGCAACTCCATGTGTTGTCGCTCATCATATTTTACATGATCAATTGTTGTTCCGTTTGCATCGAGCAATAATACACAACCATTATCATCATTAAGTCCCGGCATTTGATTCATTGCTATCAAATTATTGGGATTTGAAACAAAATAATCCCTCAATATTTCTTTAATGCCCTCGGTCAATACAAGGTGTTCGCCCGGCATCAGCAATCTGTTTTGAAAAGAAACTTCGGCCAGATCCGTTACATGTTCATACGAATCATGATCTGCGATGTACAAGTCTTTTATGTTTATCGACTTATTGCTTCGATTGTATAATTCTACATAGTCATAGCCACCAGACTTTGGATTAAATAGTATTTCGTTTATCACAACATCGTTTGGTTGTGGTTTTTCACACAAGCCAAATCTTATTTTTTGGCCATTAACTATTGTATTACCGATACAATCAGTTAATTGACTCGTGGATATTTCATACACCTTGAATCTCTCGAGCGGTTCAGTTAATGTCAGCATTACCTCATTGTTTTTTGGCGATAAAACCGAAGCGGATAAAATGCCGGCGTTTGTAAATGAAAGATTATAACATGAAACCAAACTTGCTTTAATGCTGTCGAGCGACTCACTGAAATTCAATTGCACATGTATGCTGTCATTGGCAAATGCAGAAATTAGTTTCGGATTCGTTTCATCCGAATTCACAGCATCCACACTATTCACGCGACCGGGCGTTCCTCCTAAAATATCAACACTCGCTTTCCAATTCGTTTCTCCCTCACAGGGATTATTTAAATCAATCATCTCCAACGACCAACCGCCGTTTTGTTTCACCGGATTTTGATACCAGTCTGATGTATACGCGACTGTATGTATATTCATTCCATCACTGCTTCGCAATGTCATTTCATCTCCAGTATTCGTAAGCGCAGGAAAATTGGTTACAGCAATAACTTTTGCAAATCTGCTCAATGTGTCATAAGAACCTGTTGCGCAAATGATGACGGAGCTGTCGGGGTTTAATTTGTAATCAGGCAAAGGCCCCGACCGGCTTCCGTTTTTCTCAATGAACCACCCAGAAATATTTATTGTAAAGGGCTTCACATTGCGCAGTTCTATCCATTCGCATTCGGGCAAGGAAACGGGCGGACTCGGGTCTGCCATGATTTCATCAATTAAAATATCAAATTGTTTTGGCACATATCTAAAAAACGGCACAGTGTCATCGATTATCCTGTTTCCGTAAATGTCTGTTATGTTTTGAATAACAAGATACATCAGCATCCTTTCTGGAATTGGCTGGGAGAAGCGCAGGTAATATTTTGCAAAAGCAATACTGTCTTTTTCAACATAGGAAATTGTCATACCCGCACATTCGTAATTGTTTACATTATGGACAGCAACAGAGTCTACTTCCTCATTAAATAAAAAAGCAAGCGTGTGCTCGTTTTCAACCCAAAACGAATCAACTTGCGGAGCAACAGTATCTCTTGTGTTTGGTTCAATAATAATATTGTCTATGAAGTGTTTGAAAAAGAATGACGCAGTGCTTTGTTTGATTTGAATGCCCAAAATCGTCCCTGTTGAAAATGTATTGTCCGTTGCCACACCTTCCAGCATCAAAGCGCCGCCATTTATTTTTCTTTTCAATGAAAATTCATTGAACTCGTTTCTTGTAACGAAAATTTGAAGTGAGCAAGATGAACGATTTAGTAAACCATTTTCTCCGTCAATTATTTTATTGATTGCATTTCCCGATTTTCGATAAAGCGCGACTTCGTCATCGGTATTCCCAATTCTAACAAAATAACCATTACTTAAGGAAGCTTCGGTAGCAAGCAAATACACGTCAACATAATTAGCAGAAGATGTGTTGAAATTCAAAGCGATGTCAAATGACCAGGATAAAGAACCGGACATAATGGTCGGTGTGTATAAACCGTATGATTGATTTGGTGTGGCGCAATTGCTTTGTAGCTGTAGTTCTGTATTTACCTTCCAAAATGCAGTATCTCCCAGCCAGGAAGGGTTTTGATTAAAATTTCCATCTGAAAAGCTTTCGTTTAGTTGCGCATTTGAATAGAGAAAACAACCAATAGCCACTATTGAAAAATATGTTTTCATGTGTAGGATTTGAGCAAATGTATCCGGCATAATGCTTAATAAAATTTAGGAGTCGGTATAATACGAATACAAACGATTCGTGCCGTACAGATACCCTTCTTTTGAAAAATTCAAAAAATTTTGCTCTGCGAAACGATGCTTGTTAATTAGGGGTATTTTTGTGTCTATTCATCAAACAATCAATCGTATGAAAGTTGCTGTGGTAGGAGCTACGGGATTAGTTGGAACCAAAATGCTGGAAGTATTGGCCGAGCGCAAGTTTCCGGTTACAGAATTATTGCCCGTAGCATCTGAAAAATCAATCGGAAAAAAAATTACGTTCAACGGAAAGGAATATGCTGTGGTAGGCATGCAGGATGCGATTTATGCCAAACCAGCCGTAGCTATATTTTCGGCAGGAGGAAGCACTTCACTGGAATGGGCTCCCCGTTTTGCCGAAGCAGGTATTACTGTGATTGACAACTCAAGCGCCTGGCGTATGGACCCCGATAAAAAACTGGTCGTACCTGAAGTAAATGGACATGTTTTAACGCCTGCCGATAAAATTATTGCCAATCCGAATTGTTCAACCATTCAAATGGTTGTTGTGCTAAAACCCTTGCACGATAAATACAAAATAAAACGCGTGGTGGTAAGCACTTACCAAAGTGTAACAGGTACGGGTGTTAAAGCGGTTAACCAACTCATGAATGAAAGAAAAGGGATTAACGGAGAAATGGCTTATAAATATCCGATCGATTTAAATGCGATTCCACATATTGATGTATTTCTGGAAAATGGATATACCAAAGAAGAAATGAAAATGACTAACGAAACCAAGAAGATTATGCAAGACGATTCGGTTCTTGTTTCAGCAACCTGTGTTCGTATTCCTACCATTGGTGGTCATAGCGAGTCCGTTAATATTGAGTTTGAAAATGAATTTGATTTACAGGAACTGCGTAATATTTTATCGCATGCGCCCGGAGTTGTTTTAAATGATGATGTCAATAATTTCATATATCCCATGCCCATTACCGCTCACGAAAAAGACGATACGTTTGTCGGCAGAATTCGCAGAGATGAAACAAGACCCAATACAATGAACTGTTGGATTGTAAGCGATAATTTACGCAAAGGAGCAGCTACCAATGCTGTTCAAATTGCGGAGCTGTTGATGAGTAAAGGATTTTTGACAGCGTAGAAAGTGTTTATTTACATCCCGTCTGTTTTTAAATGCAGTTTGATATAACGGATCCCTACAACCCAAATTCGAATAACAGTAAAGGTGAATAAAATTACAAGTCCGAGCACCAGCAGCGGATATTCATCAATTTTAGTAAGCTTTTCCATGTACATCAAACAAAAATCAAAGAGGCCGTGAAACAGTATCGGCACCAATAAACTTCTTTGTAAATATTTTTCTCTTTTTGCGGGTTCTCCAAATTTTGCCAAAGAAAGGTAAAAGCCCATAATCACCGCAAAGAAACCATGGCCCGGAACAGAAAGTATGGCACGTGCCAATGCTACATGCAGCCCTCCCGAAAAAACGTACATCAGGTTTTCTATAAATGCAAATCCAAGCGAAACAAAAACCGCATAAATGATGCCATCATAATGCTGGTCGAACTCTTTATTTTTCCAAACAATTTTTCGTAATACAAACCATTTTACAAACTCCTCTGTTCCGGCAGCAATAACAAATGCTGAATAAATAGAGTTGGATAAGGGACCTTTGAAAGAGTCGCTGAAAGTTCCTAAAAACAGCTCAATGATTATAGCGACAATAGCGACCAAAAAGCCACCTAAAAAACATTTGGCAAGTAAGGAAGGAGGCTCGGGTCTTTTATCTCTTTGAGTAAGGAGATATAAAAAAATAATGACGGGAGTGGCAGAAGCAATGAGTAATATCATTGTATAAATATCGGATATTTATTTAAACTAATATCCGATAATTGGCTTTAGTTTTCCCCATAACTCATTATCAAAACTGGAGACAGCGAGCTGCACGTTACCGGCGGCGTTGCCCATACGAATGACAACAATCTTTTGAGAAGGAACCACATAGATTTTTTGATCATTTTTGCCCAAGGCCGCAAACATATCCGCAGGTGCATTGGGTGCTATAGACCCGCTAAATACATTTTGAAGCGTTGGCAGCATGTGTGAGGTTTTTCCATTTAACCAGGTTAGATATCCATAAGAGAGATTGATGTTCTGTGAAGTGTTTGTTTGTGCATTAAAATAACTCGTATCCTGTAAAATGACGGTACTATCCCATTTCCCTTTATTGAGCATTAACAATCCAAACCTAGCCATACTTCGGGCATTGCTGTAATAAACATTATTGAATCCATTCTTTAACCAGAGCCCATTCATACCTATTTTATCGCGAATTTTTTGTTTGAAATATGCATTAAGGGTAAAGCCCGTGGCTCTTTCCAGAACGGTATCCAGCCTTGTGTAAGGAGCGTTGTGATATGCCCATCTGGTTCCGGCATCTGCTTTGTATTGCAGGCAAGGAGGAAGCGTACAATCATCATCTGCAACTGCATCATCAAGCCCGGTGGTCATGGTAAGCTGGTGACGAATCGTAATGAGGTTTTCTTTTGCAGTAGGCGCCGAGGTCCAACCCACCCCAATGAAGTCGGAGGTTTTTTGGTTGATATTCAGGAGGCCTTCCTGCTGTGCAATACCCGTCAGCATTGCTGTTGCGGTTTTGCCGGCAGATGCCCAATACCATAAACTGTCTGCCGTAAAAGTCCCGAAATATTTTTCCAATACTATTTTACCATTTTTGAGGGCAATAAAAGCTTTGGTATTTTTTGTACTTAAAAAACCATAAAGATCATTTACAAGTGCACCGTTCCATCCCGCAGAATCTGTGCTTTGTGTTTGCCAAGCAGCACTTCCTACAGGGGGAAAATACAATGACTCAGGAGTTGGATTGGGAACTGGGTTATTATTCGCGGAAGCGTTGTCTTTTTTACAAGCGAACAACATACAAATCAAGAGGATTAAACAGGAAAGTATTGAAATAGGTTTCATAAGCAATCAATTGATAACTCAGATTATCGAAACCGTAAAAAGTTTAATGAGGAATCATCAGGCGATTGACCAGGTTTCTTTTCCTTTCAGTAATTTATCTAAATCACCTTTTCCTTTGGTAGCGATAACTTCTTCGATTTGCATGGTCATGATATCTTCGTAACAGGCTCGTTGAGTTTGATAGAATATACCAAATGGTCTTGGCAAATGTTGTTCTATCGTTGGATCATCAAACATTCTTACAAGAATCTGCGCTTTGTAAAAATCATTTTCGTCATGAATCCATAAATCGTCAGTGCTAATCCCATCTTGTAAATCCACGACTGTTGGTTTAAATCCATCCAGCTTGATTCCTTTGTTTTTTTCGGCACCGAAAATCAATGGCTTTCCCTGTTCAAGAAAAACAGCTTCATTCAGTTTGGTTCCTTTTTCTGTAAAAATCTCAAAGGCACCATCATTAAAAATATTGCAGTTTTGATAGATTTCCAGGAAGGATGCACCCTTATGCTGATGGGTTCTTTCAAGCATAGCTTGAAGATGCTTTGGATCTCGATCCATGGAGCGGGCAATAAAACTTGCATCAGCTCCTATGGCAAGTGCAAGTGGATTGAAAGGATGATCAATGCTTCCAAAAGGGGTACTTTTTGTTATTTTATGTTCTTCGGAAGTGGGGGAGTATTGTCCTTTGGTAAGACCATATATCTGATTGTTGAACAAAAGAATGTTCACATCAAAATTTCTTCGGAGCAAATGAATGGTATGATTTCCTCCTATACTAAGTGCATCGCCGTCGCCGGTAATTATCCAAACACTAAGATCCGGCCTGGCCGCCTTTAAGCCGCTGGCAATAGAGGTAGCTCTTCCATGAATACTGTGCATACCATAGGTGTTCATATAATATGGAAAACGACTGCTGCATCCGATTCCGCTGATAAAAACAATATTTTCTTTTGGAATACCCAGAGAAGGCATGACCTTTTGCACCTGAGCAAGGATAGAATAGTCTCCGCAACCGGGGCACCATCTAACCTCCTGGTTGGTTGCAAAGTCTTTTGAAGTAAGTATTGTTTGACTCATTGCACAATTTCTTCCTGCAAAGGTAAGACTATTGAATGGTACGTTTATGCTGTAGATGTGAGGGGAAATTAGTTTTTTTCGCGACGATCAACGATAAAAAGCAGTATATAAAGAATAGAGACTATTGCGCCGAAACCAGAGAACAATAATGCTACCGCAAAGCCGTACTTGGTCCAAAGAAAACCTGTAATGGCGGCAGCAATGAGTGCTGCAAGACTTTGAAAGCTGGCATAAGTGCCCAGTGCGGTGCCAATATCTTTACCGCCGGAGCTTATACTGATCCATGATTTCCCAATCCCCTCCGTAGCTGCCGTATACAACCCGTAGAGCCCAAAGAAAAACCAAATCATATAATGATCCTCTACATAAACCAAACCAATATACGTTGTTGCAAAAACCATCAATCCAAACAAATAAATTTTCTTTGAACCCCATTTATCTGCAAGTAAACCAAGTGGATATGCAAACAGCGTATATATCAGGTTGAAAAAAATATAAACACCTACTACAAGCGCATCACTCAATCCTGCCTCTCGGGCGCGCAACAAAAGAAACATATCAGAGCTGTTGAAAATGGCAAAGAGGATTAATCCGGTTAAGGTAGATTTAAATTCGGGACTGCTTTTTTTCCAGTAGCGGACAAAAGAAAAAAACGTACGGCTCTTTCCCTTCTTTTTTTCAAACCGTTGTTTCTCGCGCAATGACAAAGAAAAAACAATGGATAAAATACCGGGAACAAGTGCTAATAAGAAAACAACCTCATAGTTTCCGGGATTAAAATACAAATATATCAATGCAACAAGCGGACCTAAAACAGCGCCCAGTGTATCCATTGATCGATGAAACCCAAAAACAGCGGATCGATTTTCTTTTGCAGACTCTTCGGCAAGCATGGCGTCGCGCGGTGCTGTACGAATGCCTTTTCCAAGTCGATCCAGCGAGCGCATGCTAAATACCCAAATTGGTTGTGCAACAAAAACAATGAATGGTTTAGACAGGGCACTCAATGCGTAACCAAGCTGTACAAATGGAAGGCGTTTGTTAAAGCGATCCGACAGAGCTCCAAAATAAACTTTACTTAATCCCACAACTGCTTCTGCGATACCCTCCATCATTCCTATCATAAAAACCGAAAATCCGATCTCACGTAAATACACCGGCATCACCGGATATAGCATTTCACTTGCCGCATCCGTAAATAAACTAACCAGGGCAAGGATCCAAATGGTACGTGTGATGTGCTTCATTTTTTTTATTGGAATAACCCTAGTGCTAGTAGGAGCTATTTTAATTGATTGTATTTTTCCTGATTTTTATTTGCCTCTACAGCATTTCCCATGGCCCGGTATGTATCTGCTAAAACACCATAGCTTTTTTTGGAGTTGCTGTTTATCTGCAACGCTTTATTTGCGTACTCTATCGCTTGCGCATAATTTTTATTTAAAAAATTTACCGCCGCGATATTCTCAATGATCATCATTGAAGATGCATCCATATTATAAGCCATCTTCAAATAGTAAAGTGAGCTGTCGTATTGTTTCCTGTTGCTGAATATGACCGACATTTCATTAAAAAGAAAAACATTTTTGTCATTGTAAGGAATACTCATGCGATATGTAGACAAGGCTTCATCGTCTTTTCCTTCCTTCCTCAAGTCAACTCCTTTAAAGAAATATAAGTCGGCAAGATTTTTTCTTGGGTTGTATGCCGTTGGCGCTGTTTTGTGGGCCATCATATAAAACACTTCGGCACTATCCCAGCTTTTACGGGCCTGATACAACACGCCCACATTGTTTAGGGCAGACAAATAAGCGCTGTCATATTCAATCGCTTTTCGGTAATGATAAATGGCATTGGATGTGTCGCCCGTTAATGCAAGACCCAATCCACAATTGTAATAGGCCTGCGTATTTTTATTGTAAATAGACAAGCTCTTTTGAAAATGCTCGGTAGCATTTTTGAATAGCTCATTTCTTATTGCAGGGTCTGTTTCTTCCTGCGCTTTATTTAAATACGTCGTTGCTAAACTATAATGCGTTCGGCTGCTGTTGGGCGAAACCTCCACGCCTCTTTCAAATAATTTTTGATTATTCTCCCAATCGCCGCTTCGCGCAAAAGTTAAAAAAGTAAAATTTAAAATTACCACGGCGGCTATTGCTGCTGATTTTTTAAAATCTCCATTCATGCGCTTCATCAATAACCAAACGATTGCCACACATAAAGCCAAAGAGGGCACAAACAGGAAACGCTCACCAATCGTAGCGCCATTGATGAAAAATAAATTGTTGGTAGGAGAGGATGCGATGAAGAAAAATAAAATGCAGAAAGACAAAACGGGATCTTTTCTAAATTTCAGTATGGCATAAATGAATAGTGCCGCATAAATTACAAATCCTGCAATGGAAGTTAGATTACTCCAATTTGCCACCGGAATTTGATTGTAAGAATAATCCCAGTTCAAAGGCCACGGTACAAAAACCAGTTTGATGTAATAAAACAGAATTTGCATTTTAGTGGCTAATGTTTCACTCAAACTTGTTGCGCCATATAAAATATTTTCGAGCACAATGCGGCTGTTTTTGGCAGGTTGGTTACCAATAACCTGATATCGAACAACTAAGAACAATATTGTTGCAATACCCAACGGCGCAAGCATCATCAAACACTGACGAATGTTTTTGCCTTTTAACATCAACGCGCTTAAAGGAATAATTAATAAAAATCCAATGGCGCTTTCTTTTGACATCAATGCAAGAAAATAAAACATCGTTCCAAATAAAATACCCAATGAACGCTTGCTGTCTTCTTTCTGTATGAATGCAAGCCATGCCAAAAACCCAAATAGTCCGGCCAATAATTCATCCACGCTTTTTACACTGCATATCACTTCTGTGTGAATGGGATGGGCGATAAACAGCAAAGTCATCAACCCAATAAACCAGGTATTTAAATCAGGAAATAATTTTTGTAGCAAAGAAAACAAGACAAGAACCAATATCGCATACAGTAAGACATTAAATAAATGTGCGGCGGAAGCGCTGTCATCGAAAAGAGCTTTTTGAATGCCAAAGTATAAAAGCGTGATAGGACGATAAGGCTGAACGCCTTCGGTACCATCAAACTTATTTAAACTGCCATAAGAAAAGAATTCGCTGAAGCCGGCTAATCCTTTTTGAACGGAGGAGTGTTTCAGGTAAAACAAATCATCATCGAGTGTAAACTCATATTTGACCGTACTTCCATATAAAACAAAAACAAATAAAACCAATAGGATTTTTATCCAAAGGGCATTGGTTGTCTTTTCCGATATAACCGGCTCAACAGAAGATTGTTTTTTTGTGTCGTTACTCAATTTCTTACTCATGAAAGAAAGTATTATTTTTTAGTGTCTTTCCAGGTTTGATATTCGGGATAAATTATTTTTCGATCTGCAGGAACATCTCGTAATGGCTCACATGCTTCCCACCCATCTTGCATGTCAAATGGGAGTTGTTGATACAATTTCGTTCCTTCAGATTTCCAAGCAATCATTTCATCAGAAACATCTTTTATTTTTTTTGCGGGATTTCCAACAATCAAACTTCTCGATTCAAAGCTTTCCTCGGCTTTGATAAAACTCAAAGCACCCACAATACATTCATCACCCAACACAACATCATCCATAATCACCGCATTCATTCCAATCAAACAATTTTTACCAATCACTGCCCCATGAATGATTGCACCATGTCCGATGTGCGCATGCTCTTTGAGTAAAACAGTTTTACCCGGAAACATGTGAAGTGTACAGTTTTCCTGCACATTGCATCCATCTTCAATAATGATTTGTCCCCAATCGCCACGAATAGCTGCTCCCGGACCAATGTATACATTTTTTCCAATGATGACATTTCCGGTAACGCATGCCTGCGGATGAACAAATGCTGATGAATCTACTACCGGCAAGACACCCTTAAAAGAATATATCATGCTGTAAAACTACTTAAATAAGTGATTTTCCGGTGCGAAAACAAGTGCCTTTAAAAATAGCAACAGTTTCGTTTTTTTGATTGGTAATAGCAATGTGATACAAGCCGGTACTTCTGCCATTGTGAATTTCCTTAGCTTCGGCAGTAAGCACATCGCCCGGAACGACCTGTTTGGTAAAATTGATGGAAGTGTCCAATGCAACAGAGAGGTTGTTTCTGTTGTTGCAGGCAAAAGCAAATGCACTGTCGGCCAGTGAAAATGCAACTCCACCATGTGCTATACCAAATCCGTTTACCATTTCGGGGCGAACGATCATTGTGATTCGACTGTAGCCCTCTTTTACCTCAAGCACATTTATACCGAGCCACTGACTAAAAAGATCATGCTGCATCATGTGTGCAACAACTTGTTCATGGGAGGAGTTTGTATACATGCGCAGAAATTTATTTGCCGAAAAAAATCGGATTTCTTTTTTCTAAAAAGGCGGCTACGCCCTCATTATAATCAGAAGTATGTGCCGCTTGATATTGTAACCTATCTTCTAGTTGAAGCTGTTCCTCCAAAGTATGATTCATGGAAGCATTCAGCGCTTGTTTTGTAAGTGCAAAAGCTTGGGTGGGCATTTGCGCAAGCGTTTCAGCGATTTTGATGGATTCCTGCGTAAAAGCGTCTGCCGAAAAATATTTATAGATCATGCCCAAGCGTTCAGCTTCCTGCGCAGTGATTTTATCTGCCAGCATCATGATTGCTGTTGCTTTTTGAAATCCGATTAGTCTTGGTAAAAAATAGGTACCGCCGCAATCAGGGATCAATCCAATTTTTGAAAACGCCTGAACAAATGATGCACTTTCATTGGCTACCACAATATCGCAAGCAATCGCAATATTGGCACCCGCCCCGGCTGCAACACCATTCACCGCGCAAACAATCGGCTTCGGAATGTTTCGGAGTCTGAGAATAATGGGATTGTAGTGCTCCAATAAAATTTTATCAAAAGTGGCAGGATTTTCGCCGGTTACTTCGCCAAGGTCCTGTCCGGCACAAAATGCTTTTCCTGTTCCTGTAATATAAATTGCTCTTACCAATTCATCCTTCTCACATTCATCAAGAACGCTTTGCAACAACAAAGCCATTTCGCGATTAAATGAATTGAATTTTTCGGGGCGATTAAGGGTAATAAAACCCACGCCGTTTTTCTTTTCAAGTAAAATAGTGGACATACAATTAAATTAAACATCAAATCCTTTTACAGCAGCATGCTCGAGTAAAAATTGATTGACGAGTTGATAGTTTCGATTTCGGGAACTTACACGATACAGATAAATTGCATCATAGTTTTCCTTGGTTATTTTCATGCAACGAAAATTCAAATCGCTTTTTTGCAAAAAAACTTCCAGATCGTTTTTAAAATTGGGGTACTCATTTTGAACCCGAATTTTATAGTCTTTTACTTTATGAAATCGATTGATAATTCGCTGTACTGGCTCGAGTACGAATAAGGCAATCACCACAATGAGCGTTACCACAAAAGCAACAGGATAATTATGATTGCCAATGGCCATGCCCAAAGCTGCAGTTATCCATATCAACGCAGCTGTGGTTAATCCGTTTACCGATACCCCTTCTTTAAAAATCACCCCGGCGCCAATGAAGCCGATGCCTGTTACAATGTTACTGGCAATGCGATCACTGCTTATGCCGCCACCCAGATCTTTTGAAAGAATCGTGTACAAACAAGATCCTACAGAAATAAGAATCATTGTTCTAAATCCAGCCGGCTTGCTTCTGAACTCGCGTTCCACACCCAAAATAGCACCCAATACAAATGCAATAGAAACCTGCCCCGCCTGCTCCAAATAAATTTGAATGTTCATGATCAATAAAGATAAGGATATTAATGACACTTGAAATGGTCAAATGGCTCTTTGCAATCGTTGCATTGATATAATGCTTTGCAAGCAGTAGAGCCAAACTGGCTCATCAATTTTGTGTTTTCCGATTCACAGCGTGGACAGGCAACCGGAATTTCTCCCTCGAACAACAACGATTGAATCCTTGCTGATTGGGCATCTCCGGACATTCGTTGCGGAGGGGCAATGCCATACGCCTTCAATTTTTCTTTTCCCGATTCGCTCATCCAATCTGTTGTCCATGCGGGATTGAGGGTGTATTTGATTGAAACATTCTGAATGCCGTTAGCAATTAAGTTTAGTCTTATATCTGTTGCAATCGCATCCATTGCCGGACATCCGGAATAGGTAGGAGTTATTGTAATGATCGTTTCCGATTCATTTATTTGTACATCACGAACGATACCCAAATCAAGAATGGAGAGCACAGGAATTTCGGGATCCGAAACCTGTTCAAGTAATTTGTAAATATCCGATATGGATGAAGCTGCATTCATTGTTCATTACCATTCAGCTCCGGGATAAGCGCGTTGCATGTGTTGCATTTCGGATAAAATATAACCAAGGTGCTCTGTGTGCATGCCCTTTTTTCCGCCTGTTTGCATAAAGACATTCTCCGGAACAGGTAATGTGGCTTCTTCAAAAACGGCGGTTACTTTTTTCATCCAATCGTTTTTTAATTCGGAGAGATTGATGATATCGTATGGTTCATTTAAAAACATTTCTCCTGTGTATGCCCATAGTTCTTCTATGGCATCTAACATTCTTTGATGACTTTCAGTTGTACCATCTCCCAGACGCACCACCCATTCGGCGCTCCATGATACATGATAGTTAATCTCCTTTAAAGACTTGGTTGTAATGGCCGCTATCGTTTCATTGCTGTGCTGCGATAGTTTTTGAAAAAGTAATTGCTGAAATGTGCTGAAGAAAAACTGACGCAGAACGGTTTGTCCCCAGTCGCCTTTAGGCAGTTCACACATCAAGAGATTTTTAAACTCACGCTCATGTCGCAGATAAGCAAGCGTATCTTCTGTAGCGTTTGCCTCGCCGTTTTTTTGCAAAAGATCGGCAGCGTGTTGATACCATAGTCTTGCCTGACCAATTAAATCAAGGGTGATATTTGTAATGGCGATATCCTGTTCTAGCACCGGCCCGTGTCCGCACCATTCGGCATTGCGCTGGCCAAGGATGAGCGCGGAGTCGGCGAGGGAGAGAATAAAATCAGTGTGATGGTTGTTGGGCATTTGTTTGTTTTTCAATCTTTACATGTGCTTCAGTTCATCCGGCAAATCATAAAAAGTAGGATGACGATAAACTTTATCAGATGCCGGTTCGTAAAACATCTCGGCTTCGTCGGGGTTGCTCGCGTGAATATATTTGCTCTCTACAACCCATATACTGATTCCTTCTTGTCTTCTCGTGTACACATCGCGTGCGTTTTCCATAGCCATGCGCGCATCAGCAGCGTGCAAACTTCCGGCGTGTTTGTGATCAAGGCCTTGCTTGCTTCTAATAAACACCTCCCACAAGGGCCATGCTTGTTCATTGTTGGATGATTGGTTTGTCGTTGCATTTCCGCCGGCATCTTCCGGAATGTCGCCGTAGTAAAATTTTTTAATAAAGTTGTTCATGATCTGCTGATTGATAAGTGATTGAAAATTGTTAGGCTACTTTGGATGCGGAGCGGGATTTTCTTTTTTCTGCATAAGCCGTTGCCGCCTCTCTAACCCACGCACCATCGGCATGTGCTTTTCTGCGGGCTTCCAATCGATGCTTGTTGCATGGACCGTTTCCTTTTACCACATTCCAAAATTCATCCCAATTGATTTCGCCGAAGTCATAATGCTTGGTTGCTTCATTCCATTTTAAATCGGGATCGGGTAGCGTCATGCCCAAAATTTTCACCTGCTCGGCAATCATATCTACAAACTGCTGACGCAGCTCATCATTGGTCTTACGTTTTATTTTCCATTTAATACTTTGATCGCTGTTGGTGCTTTCGCTGTCACGCGGACCAAACATCATCAAGCTGGGCCACCACCAGCGGTTGATGGCATCCTGACACAAGGCGCGCTGCTCGGGCGTTCCTTTGCTTAATACGAGCAATGTTTCAAAGCCCTGACGCTGATGAAAACTCTCTTCTTTGCAAATGCGCACCATAGCGCGCGCATAAGGACCATAGGAAGTTCTGCATAACATCACCTGATTCAAAATCGCTGCACCATCAACCAGCCAACCCACAGCGCCCATATCTGCCCAAGTTAAAGTAGGGTAGTTGAAGATGGAGGAATACTTCGCTTTACCGCTGTGCAAATCATTGATCATTTCATCCCTGCTCATTCCCAGTGTTTCGGCTGCGCAATATAGATAAAGACCATGCCCTGCCTCATCTTGCACCTTGGCCAGTAAAATGGCTTTACGTTTTAAACTTGGGGCACGGGTAATCCAGTTGCCTTCGGGTAGCATGCCTACAATTTCGCTGTGCGCATGCTGACTAATCTGCCTAAGATTGGTTTTACGATAGGCCTCCGGCATCCAGTCTTTGGGTTCAATTTTAATTTCCTGATCAACCCTGTTTTGAAAGTTCGCTTCAAGATTAAGTATAGACATGGCTTTAATTTGAACTTCAAATATAGGAAATCCGGTTTAAAAAACTAACAACTGTTAGTTTTTGTGGGGTAAGTTTGCTGAAAAAATCACACAAACAGGCAAATAATTGCGCTAATTTTGAAAAAAAGAGATGCTATGCGTCAAATATTAATTGGCCTGACTTTCGCTGTTGCGATGTTTTCCTGTAAAAAATCAGAGACGAACACTGGCTCAGGAAATAACAATAACAATCCAACCGAAACCCCTCAACTTTATCAATATGAGGTTTCTCCTTCTATAACAAATCCATTGGTTACCACTTACAACAATGTGCACGAAGTTTTTTTAGATACACGCACCACACTACGCAACAAACTATTTGTGTTTCTACCCGGCACCACTGGATTTCCATCTGTTTATCAACTAATCGTGAAAAAAGCTGCTGCATTGGGTTATCATTCAATTGGATTGATGTATCCTAATAACAGCGATATATATACGGCCGCAGGCAGTTCAAACAATCTAACTGATTTTGGAACTTGCCGTCAGGAAATTTTTGATGGCGTGGATCATGCATCGGGCGTGAGTGTAGATGGAAACAATTGCATTCAATCGCGTTTGATAAAATTATTGCAGTATTTACAACAGCAACACCCCACGCAAAACTGGGGACAATTTTTATCGGGCAATGATGTTGACTGGACCAAAGTGGTGGTAGCCGGACACTCTCAAGGAGGCGGGCACGCATTTTATATTTCAAAGATAAAAAGTGTAGAAAGAGCCATTTCATTTGCTTCGATAGATTGGAACAGCAACCTAAATCAAAGCGCTGCATGGATAAACATGACAGGAGCTACGCCCGTAAGTAAATTATATTCTATAAACGGACTGCGCGATCAAATATTTGCGTATGCAAATGTGCAAACACAATTAGCAGACTTAGGACTGCAGGGGCCAGCCGCCAGCATAGACGGCAACAATCCGCCTTACTCAAATTCACACACGCTCACAACGAATGCTACACCTGCATTAGCTGAGCCATTTACCAATCATCATAACCTTACCTGTTTGGATGCTTATGTGCCAAAGGATGCATTGGGAAACACTGCACCTGATTTTGATAAGGCTTGGGGTTATTTGCTGGGGAATTGATTACACTTGACTTTAAACAGTCAGTTCAGAATGCAGTGGTTCTAACACTGCACGAACGTGTCACGAGCAGGTCACGAACAAGGCTTGAACCAAAACACGTAATTTCATGATATTTCTTTTGCATTTCCCAACAATATTTAATTAGAAGCAACATCAAAAAATGTTACGGTAACTTGTATTTACCTCAGATTTTTGAGCCGCTAAAACCATTTCTAAGTATCCTTACGTATACCTCCCACGTAATTCAACCGAATTTCAAAACAAGTTTGCGTTAAAAATTGGAAAGCGTGAAACACGGATCTATTTTTACATCAGAAAGCGAAACGAAATCCAATCCCTACGAAAACAACCTAATCCGAATCCAAAAGAAAAACTAATCCAACCCTAAAAAATCCGAATCCTAAAAAACCAATCCAAACATCCAAATCCAAAAAAGTTCCCGAACCATTGAAAACAACTAACACCGGCTTTCGTACCCTAAACACCAAATAAAGAAATTAACGAAGCCAAATAGAATCGCCCCTAATATTAGGGGCGATTTTGTTTTTAATATCCTTGTCATTTTCAAAAACACTATTCCAACGTCTGTAGGCGCTTTTAAAACTACCTTTTTTATGCATTTTTCTATTTCTAGAAAGGGTCACTCCATCTGTTATCTGTGTAAACTGAGTTGCCTGAAAGAGTTTTTAAAAAAGCAATTACCGAATTTACTTCTTGTGCATTTAGGTTCAGACGTTGTCCGTTTCCGTTTGGTGTAAGGCGAGGATCCAAATTGGTATTTCCTGTTGCGATGTTGATTGTTCCGTAATGTCCTACGGCGGCCTGTAGTGTTTTAATAATACCGGTATGCATCATCGGACCATTGGGCGTACCGGCAGCATTCACCAGGTTGCGTAATGATGGCGCACGGGTGTTGTTGATGTCGAGTCCAGCTGCATTGATGATACCAATGATACCATTGTTTTTTGTATTGGGGTCGATGTCAAATTCGGGTGCGCGATGACACCCACCACATCCAAGTCCGCCACCCGTACGGTTTCCACCGGCGTCAAAAACAGGGGGATTCAGAAAAAGTTGTTTACCGGTATTTTCCTGCAAAGTGAAATTGACAAAATCCGTCGCATCAGAAACAGCCTGTCCTCTTCCCTGATCATACTTGCTGTCAAAGGATTGTATGCTGCGAATAAATTGAGCGAGGCATTCCTGCAGTCGAGCTTCGGTGACGCTTACATCACCATACACAAATTGAAAAAGTTCATTGTAATAGGCAATGTTTTGAAGTTTCGCCAACAATGTTGATAATCCGGGTCGCCCATTTTGCCCGCTAAAGCCCATTTCGGCATGGTCTTGAATCGGCATAGACGTTTGTGCTTCCAGAGTCGCTGCCCGCTCGTTCCAAAAGAATTTGGCTTCTTCTCCAAATCGTGCATTCACCAACCGCATGCTATGACGAATGGTAACACCCCCTTCTACGCCGTTGCTTACAAGGGCGGTATCTCCAAAAGCAAAAGTTTGCTTGTGGCAAGAACTACAAGAAATGGTATTGTTGATACTTAGGTTTTTATCATAAAATAAAACACGCCCCAGCGTTGCTTTGGCATCGGAAATGAGATTATTGCCGGTATTATCTTTTGTTATATAAGGAGGGACTGGTTGATTTGCATAATTCAGTATGTTGTTTGGATCAATTTGTGTTCCAAAAGCTGACTTTATTGCATCATATGAAACATTAGCAGTGTTGTTATCAGACTTACTGCAAGCAACCGCAAACATAACAGCCAGAACAATAATTGAAAATAATAAATGAAAGGGGCGCATTTGATTAAGGGGTTTAAATACTAGAATATTGAAGATAAGAAAAGATTAACTAAGTAAATAAAAGCACTATTTGCATGTCTGAATATTGTTTGTAAAAATGCCTTATACAGTACTTTTTAAATATCACTACGTACCCCCACGTAGTCCCCCCACGTAATTCAACCGAATTTCAAAACAAGCTTGCGTTAAAAATTGGAACGCGTGAAATACGGGTCTATTTTTACATCAGAAAGCGAAACGAAATCCAATCCCTACCGAAAATAACCGAATCCGAATCCAACGAAAAACTAATCCAACCCTAAAAGAAAAACCAAATCCAAACATCCAAATCCAAAAAAGCTCCCGAACTCTTGAAAACAACTAACACCGGCTTCCGTACCCTAAACACCAAATAAAGAAATTAACGAAGCCAAATAAAAAGCCCTCCATTCAGGAGGGCTTTTTCGTGGATTTGGTTTTGTTTGGATGGTTGGTTTTCGTTGGATTTGGATAGATACGGACTATTGGTTTTTTAGGGTACAGATTAGGATGTTTGGATTGTCATTGTTTAATCACATTGACAACACAAAAATATACTTGATTATGACGGTAGACAATACAGCAAATGAGGTAATTTCATTTTTTCACCCATATGAGGTATCAAGCTGCAATAGCCAGGATTAAACACAAATACGCAGTTCCGTAAATTTTATTCAACGCCGCCTAATTATTTTATTTAGCGTGATTCTCGGAATAGCAACTACTCCTACTTTTGCAATCCAATGCGAAAAATATTTTTATCCTGTTTCTTAGCGCTATATTTATTTTACAGCTTTGCCCAGATTCCTGTAATCAATTCTTTCAGTCCCTTATCTGCAAGTCCGGGGTCTACTGTAATTATTCAGGGAAATAATTTTGGAACAAACGCAAGCTCACTTGCTGTGTGGTTTGGTCCGGTAAAAGGCACCATTTCAACAGCAACCAATACCTCTATCAATGTTACTGTTCCGTTGGGTGCCAGCGAACAGCCCATCACGTTATTGAAAGACACCTTTGCCACGCAAGCGTCGATGGCCTTTCAACCCATATTCAACGGCGGCGGAGCCGCCTTTCCGGCCGACGCGTTTGGTGCTCCAGACGCTCAGTTGCCTGCACTCAACCCTTATGTATTTGATTTTGATGGAGATGGCTTTCCGGATTACGTAGCCATCAAAGGAAGCTCCCAGTTGGGTTTTTATCGGAATGTGGGATTTCCTGGTCGATTTCAATTTTTACAGGACACGGCGTTTTTTACGAACAGCAAAGTGCTGGATATGACAGTGGGCGATTTTAATGGGGATCAAAAACCCGATCTGGCGTTGGTAATGAGCTCGATTTACAGTTACTTTTTTATTTACCCCAATACCAGTACGCCCGGCAACATTTCTTTTGGCTCGCCCTATTTTTACAATATCGGCACCGACCCTCCCGGTTATATCGCTGCGGCAGATGTAGATGGTAACGGAAAAACGGACGTGCTTGTATCCTATAATTCTTCGGGCAATGCCTTTACCGTAATCCGCAATACCACTGTTTCCGGAATCATTTCGTTTAGCCCGACCAAAACTACGGTCAATTTTGGCTTGGGTCAGGTGGGTTCGGGAAACAAGCTTTACATCGCCGATCTGGATAAAGATGGTAAGCAAGATGTAACCGTATTGAGCAGCTATTTTCGTCCGTTGTTTATTTTCAGAAATACAAGTACCGTTGGCGCTGTTTCTTTTGCCCCTAAAATAAATCTGGAAACAGGTCGCCCGTTTGCCATCACCGGTGGCGCTACCTATGATCTTCGCATCACCGACATGGATGGCGATCAAAAACCCGACTTGGTGTTTGCTCACAGTGACGCCGACAGTCTCTCTCTTTTCAAAAACACCAGCGTAAGCGGCACCATCAGTTTTGCAAACAGAGTCGTTTTTAAAACGCGTACGTTTCCTCAGGGCATGACCACTGGCGATATGAACGGCGACACCAAACCGGATATATTGTTCCTGGTTGGAGATTATTCTTTATGTGTAGTTCGAAACAAAAGCACAACCGGTAATTTTTTACTGGATACCGCAATGATATATCGATGCGGATATCCCATTCAAACAATCAATACCAAAGACCTTGATTTGGACGGGAAACCCGATATCCTGGTCAGTGGCACTGATTATGGCGGACAAAACCAACATATTTGCAACATTCTTAGAAATAAAATAAACGGACCCGTTATTAAATCCGTTGTTCCCATAACAGCCGATGAAGGAACGCCAATAACGGTCATGGGCACACGATTTACGGGTGTAACACGAATTACACTTGGAGATTCAGCTGCAAGATCATTTACAGTTATTAATGACAGCACCTTGCAGTTGATTACAGGCAATGGAAACACAGGCGATGTGTTGGTGGAAACGTCCGGCGGTAAAGACAGATACCCCGGATTTACATATTCACTTCCCATACCAAGCATTGATTCTGTTGTTCCGCGAAGCGGTATAGTTGGAAGCAATGTGCGTTTGTTTGGAAAAAAATTCAGTACAACTATAAATGATAATGTTGTTTATTTTGGTGATGCAAAAACATCGGTGCTAGAGGCAACAGACACTACCTTGAATGTGATTGTGCCCGCCGGTGGCAACACCGATCCAGTTCGTTTATTCATTAAAAGCAGAGGCTTGCAGGCATGGGCAGGTCATCCTTTTATTGTAACACGTTCCAATGCAGACACCTTGTTGCATGTAAGTGATTTTGGTGACACCTTGCAATATTCGGTCAACAGCTATCCAACCAGCATTAAATCTGCCGACTTGAATGAGGATGGAAAAACCGATGTCGTTTCGGCTATTTATTTTAATACCAACCGGGTATCTGCATTTCGCAATCGTACAGATACAACGGTCATGATGTTTGATAATGCGAAAGACTATGCTACTTATTCGGGATCGTTTGGTGCGAGTTCAGGAAATATAGTGGGCGCGGCTCTGGCCGATATGAATGGCGATGGAAAAACAGACATCGTTTCGGTGAGTGCATATCCGGATAGTTTATCCATATTTCCCAATAGCAGCCAGAATAATGAAATTAGCTTTTCAAAGAAAAAAGATTTTTTAACAGGAAGCGATGCAGTGGATTTAACGATTGCCGATATGGATTTGGATGGCATACCAGATGTGGCCTGCATCAATGCATCGGCAGGCACTTTATCGGTTTATAAAAATATCAGCAAAACAGATTCTATCATGCTGAAAGAAAAAATGGATTATCCTGCCACCGTAGGCTCACAAGATTTGTTATTACAAGATTTAAATGGCGATAAAAAACCGGAATTGATTGTAACCAACTACAATAGTAATAACGTTTCGGTTTATTTGAATAAAAGTACCTGTGGCAACATCGCATTTTCAGATAAAAAAACTTTTGCTACAGGAAACGGTCCTTGGTATCTGTGTTCCGTAGATGTGGATGGAGATAATAGGCCGGAAGTACTTACAATGAATACAGGATCAAAAACAGTATCCGTTTTTAGAAATATCAGCACATCCGATTCTGTTTCAATGGAACCAAAGGTTGACTACTCTTTACCTTCCAGTGTTATGGGATTTGCAGTTGGAGAAATAACCGGAGACGGCAAGCCTGATTTGGTTGTTTCAACAACACAATACCCTTCATCGCTTTCTATTTTTAGAAACAAGTCTACCATTGGACAAATTCAGTTTGCCACCAGATTTGATATGGCTAAAATAGCAGGACCGCAGCAATTGTGTTTAGCCGACATAAATAATGACGGACAGTTGGATATTGTTGCGGGAACAGACAATAAAAAAATAGCCATGCTTCCCAACAGAATGGGAATGCCGGCCTATGGAACTATGTGCCGAACTACGGATACGCTTACATTGTTTTCAGATATCAGCGGCACAACTTATCAATGGCAGATAGACAGTGGAACAGGATATGTGAACATTTTACCTGCAACTTATTTTACCGGAATAAATACGCGTACATTAAAATTGTGGAACGTACCCTCATCATGGTATGGACATCAATTTCGCTGTGTAGCAGATTCCAGAAACTCGATGGAGTACAAACTTCGATTCATACGCAAATGGCTCGGCACATCAAGCAATGCCTGGGAAAATCCATTGAACTGGGCATGTGGACAGGTGCCGGATGCAAACAGCGATGTGATCATATATTCGGGAAATGTGGTTGTCAGTAGCCAAGTCTTGATACGTTCTATATACTTAAGACCGGCAGCGACGCTGAGGATAAATGAAGGCTTTGGCATACAAACAACACATTGAAATTCAAACTAAGCGCCAATTTTTATTATTCTTTATAAATCAATATCAACGATATCAGTAACAATCAGTATTCTGCCAGATTTCAAGCACTTACCGGAATAAGAGCAATTGCGGCCAGCATGGTATTCCTATACCATAACAGGAAATACTGGCGCGGAGATCTGCATCCTGAAATACTTAGGCTCGTTAATGAATTTCATACAGGCGTTACCCTCTTTTTTGTGCTGAGCGGTTTTTTAATCGCATACACTTACGCGGAAAAGCCAACAAAAGATTTTTCCTCCTATAGAAGTTATATTTTATTGCGCATGGCTCGAATCCTTCCGCTGTATTGGATTTTACTAACTGCTTATTATGTAGATCCTTCATTTGGCCAACTAAAATTTGATTGGAAAACATATTCGCTGTTTCATGGATTTTCGAACGTACACAATCTCGACGGAATTTCCCAGGCGTGGTCGCTTAATGTTGAAATGAGTTTTTATTTTTTGGCACCTTTTCTTTTTCTGCTTCAGAAGAAACATTGGATTTGTCTGCTGGGCGCAATGATAATCTTATTTGTAATTGCATGGGCTATTGGTATGATATGGGCAAACCTTAATAAAAATCCGGATAATTATTTCTATCCAATCGACTTTATTTTGCGGAGTACTTTTCCGGGTAGATCAATGGAGTTTATGGCAGGCATGATACTGGCAACTTATCTCAACAAAGTATATGATGCAGGTAATCGAAAATCTGTCACATTCACATGGTTCGGTTTTTTAGGCATTTTGTTCACCCTGTATTTTATTGGCTTATTTCAAAAAGACATATTTCATCATGGCATAGATCATCCTGTGGGATTAATGATTCATCATCTTGTTTTACCTGTTTTTATTTGTTTGGCTTTACTTGGTTTGATACGCGAAAAAAGTTTATTACAACGAATATTGTCTACCCGGCTTTTGGTATTTATGGGTAATGCATCCTTTGCTTTTTATCTTTGCCATATAAGCTACGTTAATCACAATCTCCAAAAAATATATTTGGGACCTGACCGAAATTTTGTTTTGTTATGGATCTTGTCTTCATTGCTCTATTTATTTATCGAGAAACCAATTTATCAGTTGCTGAGAAGGGCAGTAGGTTTACAAAAACAACTATAAATATTGGATAGTACAAGGGATTTAGGCGCTGTCACTTGCCTGTCTACGTACCACTACGTATATCCCACACGTAGTTCAACCGAATTTTGAAACAAGTATGAGTTAAAAATTGGAAGGTGTAAAATACGGTTCTATTTTTACATCAGAAAGCGAAACGAAATCCAATCCCTACGAAAACAACCCAATCCGAATCCAAAAGAAAAACCTAATCCAAACCCAACCAATCCAATCCTAAGAAAACAAAAACCGTATTAATCCGAATCCTACAAAACCTAATCCAATCCAACGAAAACCAAAGTTTAATCCAAATCCGAACCCACCCATTCATCACCAAAAACCAAACGACAAAAAAAACAACACATTCTGCTACAAAAAAGATAACAAGCCCCGTAAGGGGCTTTTTTGATGCACATACTTGGCATGGACCTTAGCCGTGGTACGAACCATGTTTGAACCAAAACATATAGTTCTGTAAATTTTATTCTGCCCAGCTTTATTTTATTTATTTGCTACGTACCATGGCAAAGTGTCAAAGCAAATATATAACGCAAAAGATGCAAAGTCCCGATAACTATCGGGACGCAAAGATCGCAAAGAGAAATTTTGAAACGTAGATTGTTTAATCCCTAAATTCTTGGCTCGAAACATGCATGAAACATGCACGAATGTGCTTCAAACCAAAACACGTAGTACCGTTCAGTCAAACTTAATTTTATTTATTTGGTAAGCACCATGGCCATCGTTCAGCCTCTTGCATTTTTCACAACCCTCACCATCTCCCTTGCCAACTCTTCCGTATCCATTGGTTTCTGTGAAAGTAAAATGCCAATTTTATTGAGCGTACGAAAAATGACGAGGGCTATTTTTTCGCCGATGCGGTCCGTGTTTTTTCGAATTAATAAAGGTGGATTAAATATGCTCAGTTTGGGAAAAGTCAATTCGCGTACCGCCTCTTCTAATCTGCCTTTCATTTTGGAATAAAAGAAAACAGACTTTGATGAAGCCATCTTAGCAGAAATAAGTACATAATGAGAAACTTTGTTTTCGGAGGCCGCTTGTGCAAATGCAAGCTGATAATCATGATCCACTTTCCATTGAGCGGTTTTGCTTCCGGCTGATTTTAACGTTGTTCCCAAACAGGAAAACAACACATCACCCTGAACCAAATGTTTCCAATGGTCCGATTCGTTGAAATCAACTACATGAGTATGGAGTTTAGCGTGTTTTAGATTAGTATTACGACGAACAAAAACATCAACCCGATCAAAGTAATCATCCTTCAACAGCAGGTTCAATAAATCACTTCCGGTAGCGCCGGTAGCACCGATAAGGAGGGCCTTCATCTACTTGGTATTAATGAATAAAGTTATTGTTTCTGAATTGAAACTTCTTGATTCTTAAATAAAGAAAGATAGAATATTGGTTCTTTAATAAAAAGGACCATCTCAAATTATATGAGATAGCCCTTTTTAATTTTAATTGATAAAACTATTGAAGTACTTTGTCAATTACATGAATGACTCCGTTAGTGGTAACAATATTTGCATCTGTAATCAAAGAAGCCATGTTGCTACTGCCCGTAATTTTAACAGAGGGTGGAGTGGTGCCTATGGTTAAGCTAACTCCTGTTTGCAGTGTTGGGGCGGTAGATCCCTGAATCAGATCACTCGCGAAAACATTGGTTCCAATTACATGTGCTTTTAGTATAGCTACAACAGCCGAAGCGGGAGTATTGGGATCGTTGATTACCGAAGTTAAACCTGCTGCATCAAATGCTGCATTGGTTGGAGCAAATACGGTGTATTTTCCTTTGTTTGAAAAAACAGATACGAGGTCGGCTTTTACGACTGCGGCCAATAATGTTGAAAAATTTGGGTCGGCAGCAACCTCTTCAGCGATAGACTCAGAAGGAACGCTTTCGATGACTTCGCTGATTACATGAACAACGCCGTTGCTGGCACTTACATCAGCTGTTTTAACTTTAATGCCATTAACAAATACGCCGTTGGTGTTTTTTGAAACGTAGAGATTTGTACCCTCAAGTGAATTTACAGTATCAGATGCAGGTACACCAGAAGAAGCAATTTTGGTACCAATTACATGGTAAGTAAGCATTTCAATCAATTCTTCAGGAGTAGCGTCATTGATATCTGTGCTGGTAATGCCGGAAGCAGCAAATGCGGCATTATCGGGCGCAAATACGGTTAAAGATCCGGCAGAAAGTGCAGCACCCAGCCCGGCGCGATCAACCGCTTGTTTTAGCAAAGAGAAGTTGGCGTCGGTATTTACAATCTCTGCGATGGTTTTTTGGGCGGAGGCAGAGTTGTCTTCTTTTTTACAAGAGGTTGTTGTAATCAACAAAGAGCCGATTGCCAGTGTAAAAAGCTGGCGGAAAGTCAATCGAATTGTTTTCATGTTTGATTAATATTTTATGAACAATCTAACAAGAGTCACTGAGAAATGTTCGCAATCACGGTATGATTTTAATCACTTTATTATAAAAGTATCGTGATAATAGATATTTTATAGAAATTTATATATGACCATTTAAACAAAAAATAAAAAATTTATGCAGCACAGTTTACATAGGTCAAACATTAATCCAAGTTTTTTGTTTAATGTTTTCTAGTCTATGCAAAGAACTTCATACAAATTTGACTATGCGTTTGCCGGTGCCGGTGCTTCTGCCATTCTTTTGCTTATGTCAATGGAACGTAAGGGCTTGCTTAAAAACAAAAAAATATCGCTAATAGACCCAAATCCAAAAACAAAAAATGATAAGACTTTTTGTTTTTGGGATAATAAACAAAGCCCTACAGTAACATTAACTGGCCATCTGATAAGTAAAACTTGGAACAGTATTTGCGTAAATCAGCAGCAACCTGAAAATTTAATTGAGATAAAGTATCACCACGTTTCCGGCCTGAGTCTTTATGACGAACTTCATAGAATCATCAGGGAAAATAATTTGGAATTGATTCAATCACGGGTAACAAACATCGAAACCGGGGGTGAATTTGTAAAAATAACAACCGATGCCGGATTGGTTGAAACAACGTATGTATTTGATAGCAGGCCACCGGTTTATCTCTCCAAACAGGCAAATGATGCTCATTTAATTCAATCTTTTTTCGGCTGGGTTATAACAACTGAGCAACCAATCGGTGATGCAGATTGTATAGACCTTATGGACTTCAATGTAGAACAAATGGCCTCGACGCAGTTCATGTATGTATTACCTTACGACAAACATACCCTTTTGGTTGAACTTACCCGCTTTGGCATTCATCCCATAACCAAAGAAGAAGCAGACCCTGAATTAAACAAATATATACAACAGCGATTTGGGTCTTATAAGATTATTGATACAGAAGAGGGCCAAATACCCATGAGCACATTGGCCATTCAATCCAATCATCAGGCAGGAGTAATTTCGATAGGAGGTAGAGCAGGAGCCGTAAAACCCAGTACGGGCTATGCCTTTAAAAATATGGCATCCCATGCTCAAAAAATTGCAATGGCAATTGAAAAAGGAGAGCAACCTTATATAAACATACCTCCTACCGCCCCGAGATTCAAACTCTATGATCGGTTGTTATTGGTAATACTTACCATCTTTCCACATTTGGGTAAGCCAATATTTAAAGCATTGTTTGAAAAAAACGAAGTCGCTTCGGTTTTGTGTTTTTTGGATGAAAAAACAACATGGCTTCAAGATATCCGCATATTTTTAACCCTACCCAAAAGACCATTTCTGATGGCATTGGCAACAGATATGTACCATCGTTTTTACAAATACAGGGCATCAATATTCTTACTCGTGTTGTCGTCAACGCTTTTGTTTTTTAATATGCGATTCCCAAAGTTGTTTGAATATGCCGAGCCCATCTTGTTTGCAACGGGTCTCATTGTTTGGGGCATACCACACGGAGCAATCGATCATTTATTGGAAGGCCATACCATACGCAGTTTTCCCGGAATACGTTTTGTCGCTATTTACCTCTTAGCAATGATTGTCTGTTTTCTTGTGTGGATGTTATCGCCACTTTTGGCATTGGTTTTTTTTCTGGCCTATTCTGCATGGCATTTTGGTGAAAGCGATATAAAGGAATGGTTGCCCGGTTATAGAGGCCAGAACAAAAAATGGATTTGGGGTGGAATTTTATTGGCAAGCATATTGCTCACACACTGGAGTGAAACATTGAGTATCTTATCAAAAATGGGAATACATGCGATGGATTTCACAGAAACATCATTTGCAGGATATTTGCTGCTTGCCATTGGTGTGTCATGGGGCTGGAAAGAGAAATCTATTCCCATGATTCTAAGTGTATGTATGTTGTTGGTAAGTACATTTCTACCATTGGTAACATCATTTGGCTTATATTTTATTGGACAACATAGTTTGATTAGCTGGACGCACTTAAAAAAACGATTGGATAAAAGCGATTGGTACCTGTTTCGAAAAGCGTTGCCTTTTACAACAGGTGCATTTTTCATTTTTGTTTTATTATTTTATTTTTCAATCACAACGAGTTGGTCTAATGAAACGTATAACCATGCTGTAACAACATTTTTTCTATTTATTGCCTGTATAAGCTTCCCACATGTGATTGTTATGCATCGTTTTTACAATAGGCATGATAGTGCCACAAAAAAATAATCAATTTGAGCCACCACTAATCCATTCACAATCAATCGGCTACCAATAATATTAATTTGTCTCATAAAATAAATTAACAGTTCTACAACTTTTATCACTGGGGTTTGTTTAACTTCTTGGAGTCCAGAAACCAACAAAAACGGGGAGTTTCCGAAAATCCACAAGAGTAGGGCAAACTTAATTTTCATTATTATGGAACACTTAAAGATCGCAAGCGATAATTACGTAGCGTTTACGTTTTTTATCGGCACTATGGCCATGATGGCCGCATCCGTGTTTTTCTTTTTTGAACTTAGCAATACCAGTCAAAAATGGAGAACATCGGTTCTTGTTTCGGGATTAATCACTTTCATCGCAGCAGTACATTACTACTACATGAGAGGTTACAATCTCGCAACAGGAGATTCTCCCACATTCTTTCGTTATGTGGACTGGATTCTTACTGTGCCCTTGATGTGTGTAGAGTTTTATTTAATCACCAAAAAAGCGGGAGCAAAGATTGGACTTCTGTGGAAGTTGATTTTTGCTTCGTTGGTCATGTTGGTTACCGGATATTTTGGAGAAACCATCGATCGCAACAACAGTGTACTGTGGGGCGTTATTTCAGGTGCCGCCTACTTCTACATTGCCTACCTCGTATGGTTTGGTGAAGTTTCCAAATTAGCACAAACCGCAGGACCGCAAGTGGCAAAAGCTACACGTGTTCTTGCCTGGTTTGTACTTGTAGGATGGGCTATCTATCCGTTGGGTTACATATTGGGAACGCCGGGTGGTTTGTTTGGTGTTCAGCTTGTAGCAGATCCTGCTGCGGCTTCACATGCCATGGACATCGTTTACAACATTGCCGATGCTATCAACAAAATTGGTTTTGGTTTGGTAATTTATGCCTTGTCTAGAAACGAAGATTAATTTCATCAGATTTTATAAGGTTTTGAACTAAGCCGTCTCTGTAAAGAGGCGGCTTTTTATTATCACTTATTTCTATCTCCTTTCTTCCAAATCAATTTCCCTGTAAAATTTTTTCCCAAGTTCAACTATATCCAGAATATAATATCCCTCATCCGTACAGGTAGCCTGTGGATCTCTCACCGATTCGTCTTCAATTTTGTAACTAAACAACACCCGATATTTTCTATTTTTGTGAATCGTTCTGTTGATGTCTTTTCCGTATCCTTTTAGTTTAATACTTGCCCAGGAACCACTCCATTTATCATTAAATATATCATAGTTTCCGTTATAGTTGAATGTATTTAGACCACTTCCGAAATCTACTATATCTCCGGATGATTCAATAGAGAAAACTAAATAAGCATCTTCCAGACCCCCTTCACTTACGCTTATAAATCTCATAGTGTCTTCTGTGTAAATAAGCAGGTTTGATACCAATTGTTCATTCGGGTTTTTTAAATTACTTTCATTTATCATTGAGTCAATCAAATATTGTTTGTAAATGTACATTTTTGATGCCAGCTCTTCGTATTTGTTAGTAATGGAATCTTGCTTGTAGGAAAGTTGATTGTTTATTATTTGCAGTCTGTTTAAATCCATTAACAAAGCTTTGTTTTCAGTATTTTCTCTTTTTAGTTGGGTGAATAATGTATCATTACTTTTTTTAAGCAAGATAATTTCTTTAGCTAGCATTTTTTCCTTATCTGAGAGGCTATCAATATTCTGCCTTAGAGCATTTAAAACATTAAGTAGAGAATCATTATTGATAATCAATTGACGAGCATGTTTTCTTAGTGTTTTCTTTTTCATTTTTTCAATGTTTTGAGCAAATGAAATGTGTGTAATGATTGAAAAGAAAATTAAAAGAAAAAAACTTGCAATTGATTTTTGTGGCCGATCAAGAGGTGTAAATATGATAATCATAAGAAGCATTTTTTTGACTAACTAAAAATGAACTAAGGGATTTCATGTTACCAAGGTTACGGAAGCTGAATTTTATACAGTATATTTTGTAAAATAGATATTGGCATTAACTACCATCATAACCGCCCTCATATACTTTTTTCCATATTTTGTTTTTCTGGGAATAAATGACATAGAATACGCCTTCGTAATCTTCGCATTCATAAATGAATTCCGGAATCCCATCCCCATCAATATCTACCTTTGATAATAAGATATCTTCATAATAAGTAGTTATTCCCTCGACGTCAACTATACTCCTTTTTGGTAGCTTAGGCTGGTCATTTTTGTCTAATGAGATCAAAGGGTTTGATCCTATAAGTGGGTTGTCTGTAAGTATAGACTGATTGGGTATTGGTGATAATAAGGGAGATCCCGGTGCTCCTGGCCCAAGTTCGGAATTAAAACTTTTTATACTTAAAACCTTATCTTTCTTTCCGTTTTTTAATTGGTATAAATTATTACCTATTTTCAAAGAATGATTAATGAATGATCCTGCCTCTTTATACAATTTTTTCATATCGAAAGTCATCTCTCCCAAATCCCAACTAGTGGGATCAAAATAATAACCATTATAATAAACAACGAAAGGATAAGCTGTTTTCTCTCTGTAACCAAATCTTTCAGTCGCAAATAAGGTAGTAGGGCCTTGTTCTTGTTGAATAACAGGATTGTTTTTAATTGATGAAGAATTCTCTTGCTCTACAGATATTCCAGAAGTGTCTTTTAAAATCGGAGTAGATTCTTTCTTATTATTTTCCCCACAACTAATCAGTAATACTATAGAAACCAATAATGGGTAAAAAATGCGCATTATTTTTTATTTTAGAAATATTCATACTCTTCCCCATGACTACATACATATGGGCGAAATTACTTTACCCCACACTCCAACTCGTCCCTCCGTCTTTTTCATCTTTGATGCTGATGCCCATGGCCTGCAACTGATTTCTGATCTTATCGCTTGTAGCAAAATCTTTTTTAGACTTGGCTTCGCGTCGGATATCTAGTAACAACTCCATCACGGGTTTAAGCACTTCGGTTTGTTGTTCGTCCATACTCTTCAGGCCGAATATATCGATCAGATATGTATTGAATCTTTCTTTAAACAGCTTTATGGTTTCAGCACTCAATGCATCGGCGGCAATATGACCGGCTTTTATTGAATTAATTACCGGCGCCAACTCAAACATATTTGCAATGATTTTGGGCGTACTGAAATCATCATTCATGAATTCATCAAATTCGTTCAGCCAGTTTTTTACTTTGGAATCCAACTCTGCATCAGTTGCTTTTATATGTTGTGTGTCTGGCAATTTATTCAATACTTCAAATGCCTCCCACAAACGTTTCAATGCTTTTTCGCTTGCGGCCAATGCATCATTGCTGAAATCGAGCGGACTGCGGTAATGGCTTTGTAAAATGAAGAAGCGAACCGTCATTGGATGAAAGGCCTGTGCCAGCAAAGGATGATTACCCGAAAATAATTCGGTGAGTTTGATCACATTGTTATAACTCTTACCCATCTTGCGACCATTGATGGTAATCATGTTGTTGTGCATCCAGTAGTTTACCGGAGATGTATGATTGCAGATGGTGCTTTGGGCAATTTCACTTTCATGATGCGGAAACAACAAATCCATGCCGCCGCCGTGTATATCAAATTTCGCACCTAAATATTTGGTGGCCATGGCAGAGCACTCGATATGCCAACCCGGAAAACCTTCGCCCCATGGACTTTTCCATCGCATGATGTGTTCGGGCGGAGCAGCTTTCCATAAAGCAAAATCGGCGGGATCTTTCTTTTCGCTTTGGCCTTCCAGCTCGCGAGTGAGTGTCTCTCGATTGGAAGCGTCCAGCAATTCATCCATCACACGTCCGCTCAATTTTCCATAATCATGGGATGCGGCATATTTCTTTACATCAAAATAAACGGAACCATTTACTTCGTAAGCATAACCTTTGGAGATCAGATCTTCGATCATGACGATTTGCTCAACGATATGTCCGGTAGCGGTTGGTTCGATGGAGGGTTCGATGCAATTAAACTCCTTCATGGCCCAATGAAAAAGATTGGTGTATTTCTGCACCATCTCCATGGGTTCAAGTTTTTCGAGCTGTGCTTTCTTGCTCACTTTGTCTTCGGCTTCGCGGCCTTCTTCTTCAAAATGTCCCGCGTCGGTGATGTTGCGCACATACCGAACCTTAAGGCCTTTATGTATCAAAAAACGATAAACGACATCAAAGGTGATATAGGGTCGTGCATGACCGAGGTGACTTTCACCGCTAACGGTGGGTCCGCATACATACATACCCACATGTCCGGGTGTGATGGGGGTGAAGGGTTCTTTGGTTCGGGAAAAGGAGTTATAGATAGTAAGTGACATATTCAATATGATATGCACAAAGATATTGAAAATGAGGGCTTTTCTAAGCTAATGCCATGGTTCGAACAGCGTTCGAGAAGCACACGAACAGTGCACGAACGGTGCACGAACGGTGCACGAACACCCTTCGAACGATGTTCGAACCATGGCACAGCGCACAGGCACAATACGTTTTTTACTAGTACCAGGTCTCTCGTTTTATTGCTGTATCAGATTTCCATTAACCACCAGTTTTTTTCCTGGCAACACCTGCAAACTTCCGCCAGCACCCAATTGCATCGATGTATTCAATATACAAGACCCGCCACTCATAGGATTGATGATGATTTTTCCATTGTCCAGGTACGACGGAGGTATCATGTTGCCGATCCAGTTTGCCGCATCCGTCCAGTTGCCATTTCCGGTAAAGGTATAGGTGGGCACTATGTTGCATTGTATCACCATTTGCCCCAGCGCAGTTAAATTATTTCCGGTACTAAATGTAATTGATGTGCTGTTGGTGGCTGCGTTGTATGTGACTCGATCAGAGGAGTCGCGCTCCGCACCCCAGCTGTTGCCAAACGATGTAGCGCCTCTGGTGAACAATTTAAAATTACCCGCACTGTATAATCCGCGGGTGATTTTATTGCTTTCAAATACAATACTGTCGGGTGTTGTAAAGCTGCTATTGGTACCGTAATTGTTGATGATGTACCAGGCGCTGTCGGGTTCAGGTACTCTTGTATCGGGCATGGTGTAAGGACGAATACGCAAGCGAAATCCCACCAAATCTCCATTGGGATAAATGGTCCCTGCTGTTGATTTTAAAAACAGCTTCATACCCAGATTGGAAAAGTTTTTCATTCCGCCTGTATTCACCGCACTCAACGTTTGTACAATACCTGTACCCATTGGCACCTCACCTTTGTTGTTGAGGTAGGTTGTATCGGGTATGGTGATCAGTGTTTTTCCAATCAATTCATAACCCGTGGTAGTTGTGGGGTCTATATAATTGAACTGGCAGTATTTCAACAGTCCGGACTCTCCGGCAGGCTGTGAAGGAAGTAAATGCATTTTCTCCCGCACCTCCGTTTCGCTGAGCACATAATTATACAATTTCACTTCATCAATTTCGCCTTTGTAATAACCTCCCTGGTTGTGGATGTCTTTATTGATATAAAATGGCGTTTGAGAAAGATCAATCACGGGCATAGCACCATTACGGACAAGCTGGCGCTTACCATTCAAATAAATATATACACCAGTTGGGCTATAGGTAAGTACAACAAAATTCCACCGGGTACTGTCGGCAATAAGCGAACTTGAATTGCCATAACCCACCAGATTATCGGTATAACAAAGATTAAGATTAGGCGTATAACCCAAAAATGAAAAACCTAACCCAAAGCCATAACTGCTGCCGGGATATGGATCGTGGCATACCAACTGGGCAAATGAATTTTGTTTTCCTGTGGGCTTGATCCAGCAGGAAATGGAAAAATTATTGCTGTTGATGTTGGCTTTACCTATGGAAATGGGCGTGTTGGTTCCTTTCATGACCAGACTTTTGCCAGCCAGTGTGTCTGCCTTACAGTAGTCGTTTTTAAAAATAATCATACTGTCTATTGTTTTCGTGTGTGTGTTACCGTTAGCATCGGTAACTTTCAGTGTTACAGCATATACACCCGGACCACTGTATGTGACAACAGGCTTTTGCACATTCACACTGCTCACATAATAAGCGCCCGGAAAACTCCATTGCCACTCAGCACCGGCATAACGCAAAATAGAATAGTCGGCAAAGCGAACCGTATCTGCACTGCAATTGATGATTTGCTTATCGGCCATAGGTTGAGCAACCGGCATAACGGAAGTAGCCAGTGTTGTTTCCCAAATACCGCGTGTAGTAGAAAGACGCAATTTATTATCGCGAAAGAAAATACCACAACCACCCCACACCTGAAGATTTTGCGGAAGCCCGTTGGTAAAAAGTTGCCATTCGCTCATGCTGTTGTCTTTCCAAAATACTTCGGCCGGAACCGCTTGTGTAACTGCATACATAGATCCGTTATTGCCATGGTATAAAATATATGACACCTGTTTGTTGTTCAGTGCAGTGCCGGTAATGTTGGTCCATGTTTGTCCTCCATTCATCGAGCGAAAAACTTTGTTGGCTGCTGAACCATAACGCATACAAAAAACCACTTCATCTGCATTAATAGGATTCACGGCAACGTCGGCATGATAATATTGATAACTAACGCCGGCAGGCAATGATAAAGCCGTCCAGCTAAGACCACCATTGGTTGTTTTTTGAATTCCATTCGACTCTGTGCATACATATAACGTGTTTGGATTGCTTCTTGCTATATCAAATCGCCATACTTTACTTCCAAAATCTTTGAGTACCTGATAAGACAATCCGCTGTTTGAAGATTTTAGTAATTGATTGTTTTTGCCCAGATAATAAATGTTGGAGTAGCGGGGATCAATCATCAGCTTACTGATGAAGTAACCATAGTAATCATCTTGCGGCCATTGGGTGTTGCTGTACTCCGAAGAAAGTGTATTGCCTGTTAAAGCATTCGGAATTACATAAGTGCCCAGGTCTCGGAAGCCAACCGTATTGGCTTTTCCGTGAAATACATGTCCGGTGGCATCTTCGCCTCCGCCCATGGCGAGCGAATTACCCGCGCCATAAGATTCAAACAACACGGCATCGCCATTATGATAACGACCACCGGCAACGATATCCTGATCCCACCCCTGACCAAAACCCCAATAATTGGAAGCGGTTAATCCTTTGTTGATGACTGTGGCATTTGAACCAAAAAAATCATTGGAGTACACCACTCCTCCATCGGAGGCGAGGTAGGTATCGTTGCCCAGTGTTTGCAGCATTTGCAGATCGGGGTGAATTTTGTGACCAAAAGAACCCAGGTAACCGCCAATGGGAGAAAAATTGAATCCGCCATCGGTAGAACGATACGATGAAGTAGTACCCACGATAACCTGATTGGCGTTGTTTGGATTAACGGCGATATCAAGGTCATAATATCCTTGACCCGAGCTCATCCCCAATCCTACAGTAGTATTGTCGCCACCAAAGCTTTGTGTTGTGGATACAGCGGTAACAGACCAGGAGCTCCCACTGTTGAGCGAACGCAACACTGCCGGACCGGCATTGTACTGCAGTGAGACACAATAGATATAAGCACTATTGGCAGCAGAGACGCCCAGTCTGGCTCCGGAAGAAGTAAGCAAACTGCCGTTGTAATTGATGGTTTGTACAGTAAAAGAATTACCGCTATTAGTGGAACTGTAGAGTAGTAAGGTGTTCGTAGTTGCCTGCGTGGCAACAGCATACAATGTGGTGGCATCGCCGGATTTTTGAACCAGGTCCCAAAGACTGTTGTTGGAAGATGCGGTACCCGTAGACAGCGACCAGTTGATCCCGGAGTTGTCGCTGTAATAAACACCGGCGAGAGAAGCAACAAGGATGCGGCCCGAAGGAAGGATAACCATGCGGTTGATTTCGCCGTAGGTATAATTGTTTAATCTCGAAAATGAAGTGCCGCCATCATTGGAAAGAAACAAACCCGCATTGCTGTAAAAAAGTATGCGGTTGCTGTTGGATGGATCAACACCAATGGCGGTGATGCCGGCATTGGAAGCGATACTGTTGTTGATGTTTGTCCAATTGACACCCTTATCGGTGGATTTAAAAAGTACACCTGTTTCTGCGCCAGCGTAAATGATGTTGGGTTGTGCGGGGCTGATGGCTACGGAGAGGATGTTACACTGACTATTCGTTTTTTCGCCGCCGTTATCGAGGAAAGTTTCCAAGGGACCAAGTGCTGTCCAGTTGCCTTGGTTAGCGGCGCGAAGGGAACTATTTGATTGCCGAAAAAGTTGGGGATAGTAGTTTTCATCTTTGATGACAAAGCCGGAGGGTTGCAGAAACGGCTCCATGCTCATTTTCCATCGGATGAAGGCTGTTGCATAGGGATCTTCTTCAAAATCGGGTTTGCCCGAACGGTTTTCGAGCTTGGGCCTACTTTTCGTTTTTCCGGCTTTTTCTTTTCTGATTAACGCATCGATTTGAAAAACATTGGGATTTGACCAATTCGTTTGGCGGTACCAATTGGGCTGTGGAATGGAATTGGGCAGTCGAAAGAAATTATCCTGTGCGGAGGTTTGAAAGAAGAAAAATATCAGACAGGCAAGAAAGCCAAGATGAATTTTTTTGTTGTAATCCAAGTGCTTAAAAATTAGATAGCACTAAGATAAACATTTCGAAGCAGAGATGCTTGGCATTATAGCACTTCGGGTGTGTGGCAATCATAAAGCCATTAAGCCGTTTTTTTATTTTTTCTGATTTTAAACAATAAAAAAGCGGTTACTGCAAAAATGCCAACTGAAAAAAATATCCATGAAAGACCAGCGGGCTCTTCTTTTTGTTCAGAAGAACCGGTAAATCTAATGGGTGAGGTTTCGTTTGATGTATTTCCACTTGCATCCATCAGTGAAAATGTAACTTCATATTCTTCATTTTCTCTAAAAGAAAATTCACCGGAACACATTCCGTGACCAAGCCGTAAAGAACATCCAGAAGGAGTTATGTAATAGTCATGAATTGAATTTGAGTTCAGGTTTTTGACTTTTGCGTAAACTACGACGGGAGAGTTGTCAGAAAAGCAGCCATCGAAATATGCATAAATAGAGGGTCCGCAACCATATTCTTCAACGTTAAAAAACGCGTAGCTTGGGAGTTCGGTCCAAATCGGTTTTTGTAGGTCTGCCAAGTTGGAAACGTTCCAATCAAAACTATCTTTTTCGAAATAAAGGCTTTCAAAACGATTCAGGCTGTCTATATTCAAATGATATTTTTTTCCGGGAACCAGCTTTGTTACGGGCGACAAAATGGCTTGTGTAAGATCAAACTGCCCCTCCAGTATTTTCAGAACCTTTAAGCAAACAGTATCATTACCGGAAGTTAAATAAATCGGATTCCCTTTGTTTAAATGACGGATGACGGATTGTGACATAGAAAAACCTTCAACAATAAAAATTGAATTAGAGGAAATGGCCTTAGTTTTTGGGAACACATCAATACCGGATAAGCGACATTCGGCATTGCTTTTCATTGACACAAAACCCAATAGCATTCCAATAAGAAAACAGATCTTTATACGAATACCCAACATACATTTATTTGCTTTTTTCAACAGAAAATTCGGGCTCATTATTGCCATTGCAAATGCCTTTTTTATCCAAATTATTAATGGTTAATACATAGGTGGGGTGGGAGGTTGTTCCATCACTCAAGGAGCACTCTATTTTGGTTTTGGAGGTGTCGTTGGCAATGATTTTATAAGTACCGTCGTAGTAAACGCGAGTGTTATCTTCCAGGTTGATTTGTTGCAAACCCACGACATTGTTTTCTTTTAAAAGAAATTTATAGTCAATAGATGGAACGGGAATTTTATTTCCATTGATGATCATATCATCGCCATATTGATTTTTCATAAAATAGCCGGGTTGAATACCGTGATAATTACCGAGAAAATCAGCGGGTAAACTTTCGGCATTTTGTTGAGTTGCCATTTCTGTTTTTTCGGCAACATTGCTTGAGTTACTTCCTGAGCAGCCTGAAATAATGGTTGCAGAAAAAATAAATGTTGCGATGATTGTAAATGAATGCTTCATGAGTTTATGTTACTTTTATTTTTTGTTGATGTGCTTGTTATGGCTGCTTCTCATAATTTTTATTTGGCTATTAATAATTCCTTTTAAATATTTTGTTATTTAAAATTAATTGGTCTTCTTTAGGTGTCTTACCTTTTTTTATTTTTACTGTATAAATTTCTGTTCGAGGAGGCTTGCCATCAAAGTTATTTATTGTTATATATAGTTTATTATTTTTGAGTTTATAGGACGCCGCTTCTCCTCCCTCTTCACCAAAACCATTTGAGTAGTACATGTCCCCTTTGTTTTTTGGGTTTTTAAAAAATCAAGATATAAAGGCTCTTTTAAAGGATTTGATTCTTTCCATCCTCTAAATGGATAACTACTTGGGTTAATAATAATTTTTTTTATCTCATGCTCCGATGGATTAGATTTAAAAGATTTTACAATCGCTGCTTTATTAGTGGAGGGTAATTTTTGAGCTGAAGTATCACCTCTACCAAACATAGTAGCAACACCTATAGCTGCACCCAATGTCATACTTTTCAAAATTTGTTTCATTTAGTCTTCATCTTGTTTCAAAAAGTAATTGAGCTTTCGAATTTTCATTGGTGTATCATGAGCCACAAAACAATTTATTAGTCCTTGTTGTATTGTTCGGGGCTTGTATTTCTGAAGTAAATTATTTTTCCTTCTATATCCCTAAAAAACTCTTTGCAGACATTTGATTTTCTTTTGAATTCACCGTCTGCATATACAGCTCTTCCAAAGCCGCAATCAGACTCTCCGTCAACCGTATTAATAATTAAACTATTTTTAGTAAAATTAAATTTCCATTTACAGCCTTCATTTGCATAGTCAAGCTTTGTATAAAACAACCCAGTGTCGTTTGTGATTTTTACACGGCCATATAATGAACCCATATTGTATGAAGGCGCCCCACGATTTAAATCGATGTAAAATAACAAGGTGTTGTCTGTTTCAGGGTAAATGTAAATGGTTCCTATTCGTCCTTTTTCAACGTTAGTACCGTAGCTGTAAATTCCGGAGTATTTAGTCGTTAGTAGTTTATTTGAACCGGTTTTTTTAATTTGTCCGCTACTGATTAATGATAAAAATACAAGCCCTATAATTACAATCTGTTTCATATTTATTGTTTTGTTATTTCCGCTTTCAGAAAATTGCATTACCACAAATCAATGCTAATAAATCTTCAGTCGGATCTGGTTTTAAATCTTGCAGCAACTATTATTTTCATATACCAAGATACATGTGGATTTTGTGTTGTTATTAATGTCTTAGTAGTCGCTAGGTAAGAAAATGCAATCACATGACTCCATATCTTCGGTTTTATTTCCGGTATTGCCGTATTTACAGAACCATTCGTTTATTATCTTTTTATTTTCGTCATACAGGTAGAGTTTATTTTCTTTTATTTCAAAATACGCACATCCAAAAAGAAATTCATCGCCATCGCTATTCGGTTTAATTACTTTTGATACGCTGTATTTATAATTTTGTTTAAATTCGGTCTTAAATAATTTTTCAGTTGACTCAGTGCGTCCGTGTTCATCATGGCCACCACATATTGCTGTTGCCAGAATGAAATTATTTTCAATAGTTAAAGCTGCTTCACATACACCGGTTCCTGGTCCTGAAGGCGGCGGAATATGGTAGATGATTTTTTCTTCAATTTTTTTTGGAGCTTCAAATTTCTTTTCGGCCTCATTGACTAATGCCGTTTTATTATTAATAGTGTCAATTGGCTGGACATTCATGTTTGTTTCTAGATATCCCTCATCCGAAGAGTCATTTACACTGCTATTGCAGCCAACAAAAACGAGACTTATTATCAAAGAAAAAATAAATTTCATATTGATATCATTTTTATGTAACATTTCAAATCGTTGTGTTTTTTATTTGCTATTGTTTTTTAAAACATTTTCAGCCGGCCTATCAAAAGCATTTAATAGAATCGTAAAAAACGTTGCCAAATGGCCCGGCATTTATATTCATAAGCCAACATGTAATTTTATTTTTCTTAATAAAAATCTTTTACTGATTTTTATAGAAGGCAAATCGGTTAGTTATTTTTCTTTTCAAAAATATATTCTTCATTTGCTTCTGGTCCGTAAAGCATTTTGTATTGAATTCTGCTTCCATTTACAAGTAAATCTCCCCCTCCTAAGAAATCACCAGAATCTTCTGATACTTTCCTTAATCGGAGTACAGTATCTTTTTTTTCGTATCCAACTTCGTAACTTAATTTTTCACCATCTACGATTATTCTCTTCCCGGTAATTTGAATCGTTATACTTTTCTTGATATAATCAGGCGCCTCAGATATCACTTTATAAGTTCCTGAAACTTTATCCAAATAATTATATTCCTTAGCTTGATTTACTTCTGAAGGAGAGGCTGTTTCTTGTGGAGAAATCTTGGAACCCGAATCATTATTTAATACTATGGATTCTTGTTGATTACTAACTACTGTACTATTTGAACCACAACCTGTTAAATTCAATAAACTTAACAAAATTGAACTCACGGTTGCAATTGACTTATTCATAATAATTATTTTTATTTACTGAACTTATTTTGCATAATATGTTTCATGCCTGCCAAATATTTTATTTGCTATTCTTAGTAAATTAACCATTGCCTATTTCCTGACATTTTTTACTTGAAAAAAGCGTATCTGCTCCCTCGAAATTAATTGTATTCTGTTCAGTCTTTGATTCTATTAAAAGTTTTCCGGTAAGCTCTTGTGTTCCTTCCCCTGCACATGCCCCATAAACAATTTGATAAAAAGTAACAGTGAATTCGTTGTTAGCATATACTCTTTTAGTTTTAGAAAAGTTCTTTTTTTGCATTTTCAGTATCACCTCTTTATTATTCAACTTCATTCTTATATATCTGCCTTCTTTGTCGGTTTCGCTGTAAGAATCCAGAACTATAATTTTGTTATTCATTGTGTACTCAATATCAGGTTTGCCATCATACTCAATCTCTTGAGGAACCAGCTTTTTGTTAAGAATGAGATTGGTGTTTTTCGATTGAGAAAATCCAACAGAAGAGAATAAAAGGCAACCGAGATAGAGAACAAGACTTTTCATAAAATAAATTTACATGATTTTTCCTACTCATATGGCTTTTCGGATTACGCCCCGTTTTTTTGAGAGGGTTCTGGACTCCACTTTTTTGTTTGTCGTTTGTCACATTAGGTGGTCAGCCTGCCTTGACCCTGATGTCTTTTAAACATGCCCATAACGGTTTACGGCTAGGCGAAGGGCGGGACTTTTACCTGAAAACTCGATTTGAAAAACTAATGTTTGATTAACCACAAAACTGTCACAGAAACACGAAACCCCGCCTGTTTCAATTTGCTGTTATCTGACGCAATTCTTCTATCCTATAAAGTCTGAACGGTTTGCTTTGGGGTCATATTGAATTTCCAAGTCTGTTCCGTTCCAAATTGCTTCACAACTTTCAAGTCGGTACGTATCGCCTTGGTTCCAACTTGCACCAATATAATCTTCAATTAAGTCTTCGATGAAAACACGCTCACCTGTTTTAATGTCTTTTGGTATTAAGTATGCCGCAAATGGCAAATTAAATGTATGAGGATAATAGTAAGTCCAATCTATTACTGTTTCAAACGGACTTTCTTTGTCCATACGAAAGCCCATTCGATAATCCCCAATAATTTCGATTTCTCCTGTCTGCTTATTTTGAATTACAGAATACTTTGAACGTATCTTGTCCGAAGGTTTAATCTTTTTAATTAGAGGTCGATAGCCATTTTTTGCAGCTTTATTAATGCTTTCTTTGTCTCGTGCAGTTTTAATAATACGTATCTCATTTGAGTTTTTGCTTCTGTCCCAAAATGCCATTTGTTACTATTTTTATATTTTGTTGATTTAAGTCAATTTTTAAACATGTTTCGGGATTTTGTCTAACCATTTTTAAGAGTTCGATATCGGTTAGAACTTCTGTGTCAACAATTAAGTGGTCGCAATTTGCGCATTTACGCATAGTTGAATTTGTGGTTTCTAAGTTATCCCAATTTATTTTATAAGGGCAGTTCATTGCCTTGACAAATTCGCCTTTATCCGTATAAATCTCTTTTGTCAATGGATTAAATTTCATTACATGTTTCTTTTTTCAGTTTCAGCTAACGGTTTGCATGCAAATGATCTGTTCGCAGTTTTGTACCCCTTGATCGTGGCAAACTATGCGGCAAGACAATATTATTTGCAAGCTGTTAGCAGTATTTAATTCATTTTCTCATATTTATTATCGGGACTAACAAATATCAGTTTCATATCTGGTGCTCGAATAATTTTCTTTATTGATTTCAGCCTTACATCAACTTCTTTCAACTTCTCTTTTGAAATTTCTTTATTAAGATCTAACGAATGAACAAATGAACCAACCAATACATAAAGCATGTTGTCAATTAAGCATATATCTTTAAGGCTTTCTAAACCATTCTTTTCAGTTTTAGAGGCTCGGTTAAATTCAAATTTTCTATGAACAGATATTCGCCCTTTTGTTTTTCCTTCAATCACTATATGATCAGAAGAACCACCCATGCCAACCGTAGATGAGAGCAGAACTAGCCAGTTATCGTTTAAATCACCTTTGACTATATGCTCATAAGTACCATTATTTTCCAATCTTTTTGTTTGGATATGTTTAGGATTTTTTGAATCAGTAATATCATATTCAATTAAATATTTAGGATAAATTATGTTATCAACTAATAATAATTTATTGTTCAAAATAAGAATATCGTCGATAGCTTTGCCATAACTTATAGAAATTGGTATTTTAATATTATTTAATTTAAAATTTTTACTCCCAAGGTCAAGAATAGCAAATATTTCTCCTGCATTTGTTTTACTGTTATTAGATTTTCCTCCTAAATATACTACCTTGTTTTTTGAATTTAAACTTGTTGCTTCAAAATCAGAATTTATTACTTTCAATAGTTTTCCCTTAATATCAAATACTGTTATTTGAGAATCTATTGAGCATATGAACTCATCGTTCACTATGATACTTTTACCATCTGTAGTTTTTGGAAAGCAACCAACTTCCTGTATTTCATTATTTTCAATCTTACATATAAGACTTTTGTGATTTAGTGGAATAATGAACATAGAGTTTAAATGATAATTCTCTTTGGTTATCATTTTTGTTTTGACTGTTGTTTTCATTTTATTTTGGGAATTACAAGAAAACAAAATCATTGTAATAAAAAAGAATGGGTAGAATATTTTCATTGTTTTGTTTTTAATTACTGCAAACGGTTTGTCAGCCTGTAGCAATGGCGGCCTCGGAGTAAAAAACTACGAATTCACATCAAAAGTTGCTGCGAGGCAGAATATGCAATTAACCATATCAACCTTTTTTTGGAAAACATCAGTTATCAGAGTCTTAAATTTATTTTTTTTCTTTTTTTGCATCACGTACAGCAGTTCTATTAATTGCACTTAAACTAATAGTATATAATTCGTCGCCAAAAGGACCGCTATTTAAATTCAGAATCCCTGTGATATATTGGTCCCAGGGATTGTCACAGCAACCATAATTAAAATAATCAACCTTTAAGTATTTCTCTTTTTTTGAGTCTGTGGAACAGCAGAACTCTTCTACAAAATGTATGTCAATTATTTGACCGGGTTGCCTAACTATTTTGTATTTATCTTTCTTATTACTTAAAAAAATAAAGAACATATGGCTATCGGTTATGAAAGGGCCATTTGATTGAAATATTATATCTTCATATTTATCATCATTTAAGTCAAGAAATAAAAAATTTGAAGGCATTTGGGTCAAACCAAATTCATCACTTGAAGGATTGTATTTTTCTTTAAAGAATTCAATTCTATCAAAAAGGTGGTTTTTAGTTAAAGTGTCTAACACCGAATTATTGATTATCTTATTCAGCTTTGTTTCAAACTCAATTCCGTTATAGAGCTTGCCTTTTATGCTTAATTTATCAAGCTCCTGGGGTCTAGGATCTGATTTTTCCTTTATGTAGTTGTTACAGCTAAACAAGACTGCAAGTATTGATAATTTAAGTGACGTGTTCATAATCGTTTTATTTTAATTACGGATAACGGTTGGTGGCTTTGTGTTTGTGTGGGTTTTGGAGCACAATGTATCAAATTTGCACATCACCCCACCTTACAAAAAAACCATGTATGTGGAGTAAATTTCTTTCATCATTCATCGTAAATAAACTTTAGTGTGGAATTAAGGTGTTGCCTAAATTCTGCGATTAAATCTTTGTGTTTATCGGCATATGAAATACCGTCATTGTCAAAAAACGTATGTGCGTCTTCAAATGCACTTTTATGTAAAAATCTTGACATCAAAAATTCTCCCTGTTTAATTATAGCTTCAGGTAATTTATGTAATTTACCTTCCTCATCCACTATTTGAAGACCAATAAATGGTCTAGAGTCTCTTATTGAGCCATTAGAATTGGGGATAAAATTCGCCGTATATTTTGTAGTAAAATATTGCCAAAAACCATAGTGAATTTGATAATGATTGTGTTTGTTTTCCAAGTATTTAAAATGCTCTACTTTTTTCAGGAACCCCTTAGAAGTAACTTTTTCAAGTGTTTTTCCAGCATTGGTGTCTAAGTAAAAAAAGAAGGACGCTTTTCTTTCGTTTGTAAGATGCTTATACCAACTATGATTATTTGCAACAAAATCAATAAAATTCTCAGTCTGCTCTTCAGATGGCCTTGTCAAACCGACAAATAATTTTTTGTATTCAATAAGTTCCATGTCTTTCTTTACTGTAAAGGTTTGCAAATAGAAGACACTGCTTTGCTTGCGCTTATTTGCTGTTTTGAGAAGTCATTTAATTAATGAAACTTTTTCACACCCTTCACGGGTTATTGTAAATGTATTTGTCCATTTAAGATCCCCACATATGGCGGTATATCTGTAGGTTCCCGCTTCAAGCCTAAGTGTTACCATTGCCTCTCCGGTATTACCACAACTGGGATTAAAATTGGGGTCTGAAAAGAATTTCGTTAATGTTCCTACATATCGGTCACCTATATAAATTTTTATGTGACCGATGTTTTGCTTTGTATAAATTGAAAAAGTTCCTTCATTTTCGTTATTTTGATAAAGCCTCCAGTTTACATCTGTTGCTGTGCTGTAATTATTCAGGTTTATGTTATAAAAACAAAATGAACTTGAGCTACACTCTCCTTCCATAAGGCTAAATTTCCTAACCCTTGCAGGTAATCTATCAAAACATACCGTAAATCTGGATTTAGTGCCTTTATATATTACCCGAGAATTTTCTCTATCCGTAAGGTCGGTTGCTTTAGCATAATAAATCTCACCAGTTTCCAAATCAACCAGTCGATAATCCTCCATAAAAATTGTTTGATTCAACATGTTTGCATTTGTCATATCATATGTAAAATAAAAGCATGAATTTTGATCGAAATGAGCCAAATAATCCAAAGATAATTCTGGCTTGTCTGTCATAAATACACCTATGTCATAAGTTTTGTCTCTCTCATATGTTTCGACATTAGTATTTCTTGAATTATTAGAGTTAGAACTATAAAGTGACGAAATCGAGATTGGTTCATCTTTTTTAAATTGAATCAATAGTTCTAAATACGATTTTGGAATTGCAAAATTCAAGTTTTGGCCTTCAGTTAATTGCATAACGGAAATCCCTATTAGTTGCCCTTTAGAATTCATTACCGGCCCACCGCTACTTCCAGGTGAAATAGGTGCGGTCATTTGAATTAACTTATAACCTTCAAAATCTCTCATCCCGCTGACTATTCCATCCGAGATAGTAGCTGGAAGACCTTTTGGACTTCCTATCACATAAACTTGTTGCCCAGGTGAAACTGATTCCTTTGCCATTGATAGCGCAGGTTTGCTTAAATTGAGAACCTTCAAAAGAATAAGATCTACATTTTGGTCGGCAGCTACGTATCCTTCAATCTTGTACTTTGTAGTCGAATTATTAACATAACAATTGGCTTCAGTTGCCCCTTCAATTACATGATAATTCGTAGCAATGATATTTGGTGCTACAAAAAAACCAGAACCTAACCCATTATTAGTTTCAATTGTAACGGTTGAACCAACGGTTTTGTTATATATTCCAGTAGCATCTTGAGAAAAACTTTGAATAGCTATAGTGGAAAATAAAATAGTCAGTAAAGGTTTCATATATCGGTCAATTAATTTTCCATAATGTTCCGCGGCTTGGCGATGTGGCGGTATTTTTTCCATTATTCCTATTAGAATGAATAGTTTGAAAGCCACCAATTAAATCTGTTTGAACCGTTTATCCCAGTCATATTGACCAACCGTTGTTATAGGCTGAGCGTTATGCACTTCGAATGATCAGCATGCTGCTCAACTCAATAATACTCTTCGCCCATGTCTTTCCTAAAACCAAAACCCGGTAGGATGGATGCAGCTAAGTCAAAACATCAAATTGAACTCTAATATACTGAATGCGCCAACAAAATCTTTCTAAGCGAAAGAATTCTGCCATACAATAATCACTATAATAAAAGTAAAAATAAAATTAATAGGAGAAAAATAATTTTAAACAATCTACTGCGGCGGTCCGAACACTGTTCGAGAAGCACAGGAACAATGCACTTTCTTTCAATTTAGTACTGAAGCCGCCATTTTGCCAAACTGTTGTTATCAGCTACTGTTCTTTTTTTCGTTTTGTTTGTCATTTGGCATATGTTATAAAGTCAATGTGTAAATAATCGTTCACAGTTGGGTCAACTGCAAATATTTCACCAGTTGTTTTATTTTCAATTGTTACAAAGTCGTGGTCTTTAAAAAATGAGGAATTGAAATACTTATGTATGTTTGTCCCAAGTAAGTAAAGTTGTCCGACTTGTGGTTTTGCTATCCATTTGTCAGCCAGTTTATATCTTCTTAAAAGATAGTTGCAAGTTGTAGCATAGAATGAGGCATATCCAACGCAATGAGCCGTCTTGGAAGTTATAAGTTTGTTTGGGTTTATGTCGTTTTTATTGGTAGTAAAGTAAAGTTGTCTTGATGTTATTGATAGCCCAAGTTTGACTATTTCCTTAATGTCAGGGTTTATTTGCTCGTCAGTGTTTGCGTCAATATAGTCCGTAAGCTTTTTGTCAGTTGCTAAATAATTGGTCCGAAGTCCGACCGACTTATACGTTACTAAATGTCTGTAAAACCATCCACGAAACAAAAGTCCAGCTGTAGTTAGAATTAAGATCGTTAGAAATGACCGTTTAATAAATTTCATTATTAAATGTGTCGTTGTTTACAGTTGACTTAACGGTTTGCGTGTAGTCGCATACCCGGAGGGTTGCGCTTATACGTTGTTGTAGGCAGTAAATTTTATACTCCTTGATAACCTCCTTCATATATTTTTTTCCATTGACCATTTTTATTTGAAAATATAACATAATAAGTTCCTTCGTAATCTTGACACTCGTATATTAATTCAGGTATTCCGTCGCCATCAATATCAACCTTGGTAAGTAATTTGTCTTGATAATAACCACCTTCACCGTCTTTACGTCTTTCTAAGGTTGGTTTATCTTTTATTGGATATAATTTATTGGTTCCAATTTTCGGGTTATCAGTTAATATTGATTCCCTGGGCTTTACTTTTATATGTGCAGAATATCTAGTCCAATCGCTGAATCCAAATTCTTTAGTACCTATGACATTAATTGCGTAGGATTTTGTTCCATTATCTAAAACATAAAGAGTTGAACCAGGTCTAACAGATGGCAATAAAATCTTTTTAGCCCTTTCGCATTCTTTAATTGCACTTTGTGAATTATTGCCCCATTCACAAGTGGGAGGATCAACATATTTATTGTTATAAAATACGACAATTGGAACAGCATAAACATTATTCTGTTCATTTTCTTCAAATTCTTCATAAGTCGTGTATAAAATTGAATTGCCAATATTTTCAATCGGTTCTCCTTCAGAATCTATAGCTATTTTTATAGTACTATCGTTTTGAAGTTTTTCAGTATTCTCATTACTCCCAGTTTTATCTTGAGAATTTGAATTAGTTTGTTCACATGCTGAAACAAATATTGTTAAAAGCATTAAGATTTGTTTTAAAGGCTTCATTACTTTAGAGGTTTATTAATGTTATTAGTCTAGAATTATTGCCTACAACGGTTTTGGGCTTTGCGTTCGGGCGGATTTCGGAGCACAAAACTGTCAACAAAGCACAAAAGATGATGCGAGGTAGAATGTTCAATTAACCACGTTATCCGACATTGAGCCAAACGCCTGTTATGGGCTGGTTTCTATCTTAAATGTTGATACTCGTTAATCAAAAAGTTAAGTATGTGCAGTCTACAATCATCGTGAAATCACAGGTCAAAATTATCTTCAATCCAATTGTCATCAATTTCTAGATTGGAATCCTAAGCCGCAATAATTATGTCACGAGGAATTGCTATTGGATTGTTATTGATAATATTAAACCTAAATGAAAATTTGCCACTCCTTGCTTTATAAAGCCAATCACAAAATGTAAAATTTCCATACAACGGCTGTCCATTTTGATTATAGGTGTTTCTTAGGAAGTCATAAAACTCTATTCCGTTCATACTTTATTTGCCATTTTTTCTGTGATGTTCTAATTTTTCATTCCAAGAAGCATTCTTTTTATTGAGTTCATCAATGATTTTTGGAATGTTGGCTTGAGTTTCTTCATTTTCCTTGGCAACCCAATAAGACTCTTCAAGTGACTCTTGAGTTTTAATGGAAGTTCTAACTTGCCAAACCTTAGCAAAAATGTCCCAAAAGCCCATTAGTCGTTATTTTTATGATATGCTGTTAATGTAGATTCAACTTTCGCTACAAATTCCGCCACATTACCACTTTTAATTCCAGTTTTGTCGAATTGAAAATCTCTATTTCCGCCACTCATCATAATACGTAATGAAGACATAAGTTTAGGCTCATTATTGGTGTTGTTGCTTAAAATTAGAGCAATAACTGGAGCGAACCACCAAAGTTTGATGCTAAATCTTTTGCCTAGAGAATTTTGCATAGTCCACAATCCCATTATTACAATAATAATAACAGCTCCAAGGAATATCTTTTTATTTAGCCTAACTTTTTTCCATGTTGTTAAAGCCTCATTGTAATCATCAACAAGATCAAACACTCCAATTCCGTTTACTGAACGAAGTGCAAAGACTTCACTAGATGCTGCTGTATTAATAAACAATTTTTCACTTGTCAGCTTTATTTCAAGGTTTTCTGCATTGAATTGCGATAATATTTTTTCCATTATTTTTTAATTTGTTTCCTACTCATTTGGCTTTTCGGTTTCGCCCCGTTTTTTGAGTGGGTTCTGGTCTCCACTTTTGTTTATCAATTATAAAAAATATTTTATGAATTATCAAAGTTGTCCCTTGATGGCTCTCGCGCTTGTCTCCTATTCCTATTAAACTTGCCTATAACGGTTTGCGGCTTGGCGTAATGGCGGATTTTAGCACAAAAGTTAAATTGAAGAACAGCACTTAAACTTACCACAAAACTGTCATGCAAAGCACTGAACCCGCCATTACGCCAAACCGATGTTATAGGCAGGCTTTTACTTTCTTATGGATAATACTATTCTATACTCACCAGAAGATAATTTACTTATATTTAATTTATTGTTTATTTCTTTAAGATTTCCGGTCATTACAATATTTCCTTTACCATCAAAAACAGTATAGTCTAATTCTTCTAATTTATTATCGCTTAATATGTTTAAACTTATTTCATTCTGGATTTCTTCTTTGTTGGCCTCATCATTTTGTTCTAGATTATTTTTAGAATTAAATTTTATAGCCCAAATGCCATCCTTTCTGGCCCATACTATTTGATTATTTACAGCATCAAAATAAGCTGCATTTGGGCCGAGATTATTTACTTTTACTAGTGGCGGTGGTGTTCCTTCCACAGTAAATGGCATAAAACCATTATCAATTCCTACTCTATACCGAAGAACTTTTGTTTCAAAATATGCTACATTTCCATAATTAGAAATATAAGTTGGTGATGGAACATATCCTCCTAAGATATAAAAAGTGTTACCCATGTAGTCATATATAATTTGACCCTCTTTAGAAATTGAACTGCTGTTGACAGGTAAAATATTTTTAAATGTATGATTGGTTAAATCCAGTTGCCATAAGTCTTTTAACCAGCAATAAATTCCAATATCTGTAGCCCAAGGAGATCCCAATGAACAAGACGATTCACGTTGATTACCGCTACAATTCCCCATTCCAGAAAAAATAAATATTTTGTTACTGTTTGGTGCACCTAATGCATATCCAAAACCGTTCCTTTTTGCTGGATTGGAATTATCACAAATTGTATTATTTCTATAGGGACTATACCATGATTTATTATTTTCCCAAACCCAGTTATGAGTAGAAAAATATCCATATCCTCCAAAAAAACCTAGTGAATTATTTGACGAATTCCAAAAAAACTGACCACCATAGCTTTCTGCATCATTTGAACCAGTTCCAATTTGAGTCCATGCGCCTCCATTAATTGAAACAGCATAAAGATTTTCTCTCCCAGCACGGTTTGCTATTAATCTCTTATTAGTGTAGTCGTATGTAAAAGTAAATAAATCAACAGGCGGTTGATTTGTAGTTGGAATTATACTTACAGTATTTGAGCTAAGATTAAATGATTGAACCGTAGAAATTGAACCCGTTTTATAAACGGAATAAAATGTGCTACTTTTTTGATCGAAAGCAGTATTTGAAAAATTAAGCCTGGAAACATCATAGTCATTTGGTGGAATAAGCAAGTCCCATGTTTGAGCTATGCCACTAAAAGTTAAATTAATTGTCATTGCCAAGATTAACATTGTTGTATTTGTTTTCATTTTTTTAATTGTTTTATTTGTTAAAATTTCTGACAAAATTGATTTTAAGATTGCCTATAACGTTTTGGCGCTTGGCGCAGTGGCGGATTTCGAAGCACAAAACTGTCAATACACCACAAAAGTCGATGTGAGGTAGCATGTTCAATTAACCACGTCACCCGCCATTGTGCCAAACGCCTGTTAGTGGCTGGCTTTCTTCTGTCAACCGAATAATGTTGTGTTTGATTGTTCATTTTTTTTGGGTCTATTGTTCATTAAATTTTCAAATTCAGTGTAATCGTCTTTGGATTTAATAACAAAGATTTTTGAAGTCTCTATTTTGTCTTCTTTTAATTCCGTGAATTTAGATAGTCCTTTTTTACCGTTAAGTATAATTTCTTTGTTTGCGTTATATGTTGGCAGTTCAAAGTCGGACTGTATTGGATTGATAATGGCAATAGGTCTTTGTGTTTCGCAGAATGATTTAGTCGTAAAACGTGAACCCCCGTCTAACGAACTTTGGACTAAAATTAGACCATAAGAAAGCCCTGCTTGTATTCTACAAGATTTTACAACGGTAAAAGTGTCTTCCTTTTTATCTGGTGGCATTTCTGAAATTAGAAGACCGCCACTTTCAATAGTCTTTTCAGCATTTTCCGCAGTCTTTTTGAGAAGTGTTTTTTTAGTATTGTAATTTAGTCCGCCTGCTAAAATGCCAATGACATTGCTATGAATTTGATCGTTTGATTTAATTGAAAAATTGTCAACTCCTTCTGCAAGTCCGTTGCAAATCGTCCATCTTGAATTTGCATAAAACACGCCAATTCTTTCAGATATTTTGATTGCGGTTTCGTTTGGTTCTCTTGTTCCGATAATGCAAACTATTTTATCATAGAGCAAATCGAGATTTCCCATACAATAGATAACAGGGGGAGGGTCTTTGATTTCCTTTAGCAATGAGGGATAATCATCACCAGTCAATCCAATTATTGTAATTCCTTCTTCTTTGCATTTGAAAATGATTTCCTTGGCTTTCTCAACCGCATCATAAATTGTGTCATCATCAAAGTTTTTGTTGTTGGAAGAAGTTATTTCTTTTATTTCCTTGTAAATATCTGAGGATTCAAAACATTTATTTGACACTGCTTTTTTGATAAAAGCAGGGCCTATTTTATCTAATTCTAAAAGAGAAATAAGACCAATTATTTTATTTTTATCTTTCATATCAAGCTATATTTTCAGTATATCCGCAGCCTTGTCCGCCAAATTTTGCAGGTAGGCACGAATAAAATCTGTTTCCATCATTTCGTCTAATCTTAATTTTTAAAGGTTTGCCACATTGTGGACAAGCTTTGCTTACAACTGGGAGTATTAAATAAAACAAAGCTATGAATAATATCTTCTTAACTCCTTTGTTTCGAAGCTGTGTGCAAATTTCATTTGCTGTCGCAGATGAAGTAAATTGGTCATCTAAGACGATTATATTTTTGTTCTGTAATTCAATGCCTTCAACTGTGTGTAAGTTATTAGCTATAAAAGAACGCCTTGCTTCATAATTTGGTTGATTTCTTAAACTACCTGTTACGTTTTCATTCCACTCAAAAAGTTTAATTTTAGGAAAAGGGGAGTTCACTAACTCAAAAATTTCTTTCATTTTGTTTGGCGGATTTGTTGTTTTCTTATCTGATACATAAGTGAAGTAATCCCATCTCAGATTTTGAAAACTTGCAACTTCGCTTAAATAATTTGATGTTGCCTGGGCTAATGAATTTAAAAAGGCTGCTGACCTATTAGGGTTGTCTATTTGGTAGTATTTATCTGCTCTTGCGTATTTATCACATTCTCCATCTTCTTGTCTTGCTAAGCAGCGAAATGTAGCAAAGCCATCAGAATATGGTCTATGTAGGAATTTTACAGCCTTTGATGAGTTTTGATTTTGAAAAATAGCTTCAATTGCAAGCAGATTTTCTATTGGTCGTTGTATAATGTTAAACAGTTCCTCAAAGCTTTTAGCATAATATGTAGGACCCATTTTTATTGGCTTCCAATCTTGTCCAATTCCATCTCTCTCTTCTATTGATGAAGTTTGGTAAAATTGCGTCAAAACAGTTCTCATATTAAGTCTTCTACCTATTTCTATATCTAGCCAACTATCTCCGACAATCATAAAATTGTCCTTTTCCGTAAAGAGCTGAGCAATCTCTGGATTAGAGTTAATATAATTCAAAGTTTTTTCAACGTTGGGCTTGTCCGTTAAGCTAATTGCAGGAATTTGAAAAATTTGTTGAGCAATTTTGTTTACATATTTAGGGTGGCTGTCTGAAAGGATAATTGGTTTGTGTCCTGCGTTTATTAAGTTTATTATGAATTGTTTTGCTCCCCTGAAAATTGGAATGTTCTCTATAACGGTTTCTTGAAGTCCGTCTTTGAACGGTTTAAATCGTTCGTGTGCTGTGTCCGTTAATGTTCCGTCAAGGTCTATGAGTATTATCATTCAGTTGTCGTTTTTTAAGCTTGACACTAACGTTCCGCGGCTTGGCGATGTGGCGTCATTTTCCTATTACTTCAATTAGTATGAATAATTTCAATAGCACTAATTTTATTTCTTAGAACCGATAGCATGCCATATTGCCAAGTCGCTGTTATAGGCATTTTGAATAATTAAATTATTTACAATCAAAAATCTTTCTATTTTCCTTATCAATAAAAAAAGACTGTCCTTTTGAAAAAACTCTAGCAACACCATTTGAAAATGTGAATTCACTATAATCATAATCAAAGGGAATAATAACTCTTCCGCTAATATCTATTGCGCCATATTTACCGTTCATTTTTACACAAGCTAAGCCCTCAGAAAAGACAGGACGTGAATACATCTCATCATAAATGCATGGTATTATAAGTGCACCTTGGGTATTAATAAATCCATATTTTCCATTAATTTTAACAGAGGCATAATTTTCAGAGAAGAGTGATCCATCTTCAAATACACAAGGAATAACAACGTTTAATCTTTTATTAATGTACCCAACAAGTCCATTTTTTCTAATAGGGGCTAGTTGATTTGTAAATTGGCTACTACATGAAAACTCTAGGGATGAATCTAAATTATATGATGAAATAATGTTTCCATTAGTGTTAATAATACAACATCCTTTTGTGGGGTGATCGACAAAGCAAATCGAGTCAGAAAAAGTCTGCATGTGAAAATCAACTAAAATATCTTCGTATGCTTTTCCGGTCCATGGTCCTATAAATATCTGTGGAAATATTTCTTGGCCTTTTTTATTAATAAATCCATATATCAATTGGCCATAATTACCTTGAGATGTTGTCACGGCAGCTAAACCATTTTTAAATGAATATGCTAGGGTATACTTAAAGGGTACAACAATGTTATTTTTTTTGTCAATAAACCCCCAAAATCCTTTTGAATTAACCAGCGCAAGCCCCTCACTAAAATTATAGGCGCCATCATAAATAAAGGGTATAACTACTTGTCCTAACTTATTTATAAAGCCATATTTATTATTATTTCCAACAGCTGCAAGATCTTCTGAAAAACTAATTCCATAACCATCGCCGTAAGTTGGATAAAAATAATCAGTATAAATAGTTGGAATAACTATATTTCCGGTTTTATCGATAAATCCCCATTTATTATTCTCGTCTTTTATTGCTGCTAAGTTGCCATGAAAGTCGCCGTAATAATATATTGATTTCTCTCTTTGATAATCTTCTTCTCCATTTTCATTCCAACTACGATATGAAGACCGCTTTCCTAGATTATCATAAATTACTTCAAACTGTTTTTTTCCAGATTTATAAAATCCAATACATTTGCCTACCCAGGTTGAGTTAATATCATTATTTCTGTCTATAAAAATTGCACTATCTATCATGCTTTGGACTTCTCCTGAAATATAATAATCAGTGATTCTTCCTATTGATTTTCCATTTTTATCTATAATTGCTATGCGGTAAAAAGCAGCTTCTTGTTCTGAGCAGCCATGCCAAGATTGATTGTAGTATATTATTTCTCTTTTTTGTGAAAATCCGGAAATTGTTAACAATGAAAAAAATAATATTCCCATTAATATTACAGTAGTTATTCTCATTATTTTAATAAAATTTAATCCAAAAATTGCCTATAACTCCCTTATCCCCGCAATTACCAATCAAACTGTATCGTAGATACAACTGATTTTGGTATGCTTTACGAGGTGGCTATCATGGTTTGTTTCAGTTATTATGTATATTACAATTTACTCTCTGCAATATAAATATAATTTACATATTATACTTGAAGCGTCAATTGTACGAATCGCCCCTTACCATTTTATACGCCACTACAATAGAACATGTGAAGACTGCCTTATTAAACCCCTCAACTACCCCAAGTCATTCTCCCCCCAATCCTACATTTTTTTCTCCCCGAATCGCGTGAAAAAAATTAGCAAAAAAATGCTAAATAAATTAGTGTTGATAAAATTAATCCCCTATCTTTGTGTCCGATTCATACTTTTATAAGCAAAACCAGATACATCACTTAAAACCAAAAAACATGAGCAACACAGAAAAACTAAAAGCACTGAAACTCACGATGGACAAGATTGACAAGGACTTTGGAAAAGGATCTGTCATGATGATGAATGAGAAAACCCATATCGAACAGGGTGTCATTTCTACCGGTTCAATCGGCTTGGATGTGGCGTTAGGAATTGGAGGATTACCCAAAGGAAGAGTCGTCGAAATTTATGGTCCCGAATCTTCAGGAAAGACAACACTTGCTACACATATCATTGCAGAAGCACAAAAAAAAGGCGGTATCTGTGCTTTTATCGATGCCGAACATGCTTTTGACAGTTCCTACGCACAGAAGCTGGGCGTAGATATTGATAGTTTGTTGATTTCGCAACCCGACTATGGTGAGCAGGCGCTCGAAATTGCCGATCGTTTAATATTGTCAGGGGCCTTGGATGTAGTGGTGATTGACTCTGTGGCGGCCCTCGTTCCAAAAGGAGAATTGGAGGGCGAAATGGGCGACAGCAAAATGGGTTTACACGCACGCTTGATGAGTCAGGCCCTTCGTAAATTGACTGCCACAATTGCTAAAACCAATAGCTGCTGCATTTTCATCAATCAGTTGCGCGAAAAAATTGGTGTCATGTTTGGAAATCCTGAAACAACCACCGGCGGTAATGCATTGAAGTTCTACGCATCCGTTCGTTTGGATATTCGTCGCATGACACAAATCAAAGATGGTGACGAAGTAGTAGGTAATCATGTGAAAGTGAAAGTGGTAAAAAATAAAGTAGCACCTCCTTTTCGTCAGGCCGAATTTGACATCATTTATGGAGAAGGCATTTCCAAAACCGGAGAAATTATTGATATGGGTGTAGAGTTGGGTATTGTTCAGAAGAGTGGAAGCTGGTTCAGTTATAATGGAGATAAACTTGGCCAAGGTCGAGATTCAGTAAAACAGTTACTTACAGACAATCCCGAAATGGCCAACGAAATAGAAACCAAGATCCGCGAGAAAATCAAAGAGATGCAGGGTAGTTGATAAGTAGCTAATTCGGCTCTTTCCCTAAAACCATACTTGCGTCTCTAAAAATATATAGATAATCTACGAGCGAGTTGTATATCATACAACTAAAGCTATTTGCAAACGCCGATAAGGTCTTTAATTCATTAAAATAATCCTTCATGAATATTTCAATATTGATAAGGATATTAAAATTATCCATTGCCATGTCTATGGTTGCGTGGGTTAGTAACTAAGAAACGACCGCTCTTTTTAGGGCGGTTTTTTAATTATTTACAAATTAAAGATTTCAAATACTTGAAACATTATTGTATTTTAAGTAATTTACACCTTTATTTAAGATCAAATTATAGTACTCATGATTAATTTCAAAAGAATGATTATTCGTAGCGGTTTAATTATTATTATGTTTATATACTCTAATCTATCTATCGCACAAAATGTTGGAGTTGGAACAAATAATCCGGATGCAAGTGCTGCTCTTGAAATTAGCGACAGCAGTAAAGGACTGCTTGTACCAAGAATGACATTAGCTCAGAAAGCGGCCATTGTTTCACCAGCACAGGGCTTGTTGGTTTATCAAACAGATAGTACTAAAGGTTTTTGGTATTATGACATGGGTCAATGGAATAAAATTTCTACCGGTAATAACACTTCGACAACAGATCCCGGTGTTTGGAGCAGTGCAACTGGCGCAATATATTACAACGATGGAAAGGTTGGGGTTGGTACTTCCTCTCCCTCAGCCAGATTTCATGTGGCAGACAGTAATGTAATTTTTTCAGGGCCATCTTCTGTTCCTGCTACGACAAGCTTTAATCCTCCTGTTTCAGGTGCTGGAACTCGGTTGATGTGGTATCCCGAGAAAGCCGCGTTTAGAACAGGGTATGTTGCAGGCAACAACTGGAATAAGGACAGTATTGGAAGATATTCATTTGCATCTGGTAACAATTCAAAAGCAAAGGGTGAGTATACTTTTACTTCAGGATTTCAAACAGCAGCCATTGGCGATGGCTCGACCGCGCTTGGATATCAATCACAGGCAAATGGTTTATATGCACTATCTGCAGGTTCAACTACCAATGCCAATGGATTAGCGGCTTTTACTTCCGGAATAGGATCTACAGCCAGCGGTATTGCATCTATGAGTATAGGTTTAACCACAATAGCCAGCGGAAATTATTCCATGAGTTTTGGAAACAATACCACAGCGAGTGGACAGAATGCAACCAGTATGGGGGCAAGTACAATAGCAAGTGGTCTTAACGCTGTGAGTGCCGGTAATGGTGCCTCTGCAACGGGTTCAAATACATTTAGTATGGGATTAGGCACTGTAGCAAGTTCTTTTTCAAGTGTTGCCTTTGGCCGATACAATGATAACATTTCATCGAGCAACCAAACTGCCTGGGCTGATGCAGATCCTTTGTTTATGATTGGAAACGGAACCACCAATGTTGCAAGAAGTAACGCATTGATGGTGTTGAAAAATGGAAATATTGGAGTTGGAACATCTGCCCCTACCCAAAAACTTCATGTCAATGGATCCGTTTTGGCAACAGCCTATAATGTGGTTTCGGACAGAAGGTTTAAAAAGAATTTCTTATCGATTGATCGCCCTATTGAAAGACTCGAAAAATTAAGCGGGCTTTATTTTGAATACAAGCCTGCTTGTGAAACGGGTACCGAATTTCCTACAGGAAGACAGGTGGGATTCATTGCTCAGGAGGTAGAAGAAGTTATGCCCGAGGCGGTAACCACAAACGCCTCTGGATATAAGTCGGTCGACTATTCAAAGGTTGTACCATTATTGGTTGAGGGAATAAAAGCGCAACAAAAAGAAATCAGGGAGCAGAATAAAAGATTAGAAAACTTAGAACAGCAGCTTGCTGAAATAAAAAAACTGCTTGAAGTAAAAAAATAATTCGGGCTGAAAAGGAAGATCAAAATATTTATAATGAGGTGTTACTTATTTCCTCCTCAAGTTTAATTATATTCCTGTAATTCCAAAAAACAGTAGGGATCGATAGATGCCTGAAAATCAAGATCTCCGGGTTTTTCGGAAAGCTCCATGGTCAATACATTTCTACACTCTCGCAATTGCCATAAAAATAAATTATCCTCTTTGGAAAAATGAAGGAACAATTCCGGTAGTATATCTTTCAGCATTCCATTCCAGCATGCATCTTTCAATGAGTTTTTGGGTGATTCTTTGTTATCATCACCATGTCTATTTTTTTCGATGTATGATTTGCCTGCAAACTGAGACGATGATACAATTATTATTTCCTGCAATGGGGGTAGATGTTGCATATGGTCGGATTTTGTGCCTCTATAACGACCAAAAACACCTCTTTAGTATGTAAAAACAAGCAATGGGTTAGAAAAACATATTATATAAGCTTTCTTACCACATCAGCAACAAGCATTGGGCGCCCTAGTGTGTAGTAATGCAAAACAGGCACCCCGGCTTTTTTAAGCTCTACCGACTGTTGATACAACCATTCCGCTCCTATTTTTTCAACCTCCTCGTCCGTTTTGCAATGACTTACTGCTTCGGTGAGTGGAGTAGGCAAATCTATGTGGAATGTTTTGGGCAGTACAGTAAGCTGTTTTTTAGTATAAATAGGTTTTAATCCGGGAATGATAGGCACTTCTATTCCCATTTCTCTGCAGGCGTTTACAAATGAAAAATATTTTTGATTATCAAAGAACATTTGTGTGATGATGTAATCGGCTCCGGCATCCACTTTGGCTTTCAAATGACGCAAATCATTTTCCATATTGGGTGCTTCAAAATGCTTTTCGGGATAACCCGCAACGCCAATACAAAACTTTGTTTTGGTCGAATTTTTTAAATCATCTTCCAAATAAACACCCTGATTCAATTTGTTTACCTGTTCCAGCAAATCAATGGCATATTTATGTCCGTTTGGTTCCGGCTCAAAGGCGGTTTCATTTTTTGCGGCATCTCCTCTCAGTACCAATACGTTGTCAATACCCAGATAATTCAAATTAAGCAAGGCATCTTCTGTTTCGCTGACGCTAAATCCACCACAAATCAAATGAGGAACCGTATCTACATTGTATTTGTTCATGATAGCCGCACAAATGGCTTCTGTGCCCGGACGTTTTCTGACAATGACTTTTTCAAAAGTCCCATCTGCGCGCTTCTTGAAAATATGCTCACTTCGATGATAGGTTACATTAATAAAAGAAGGATTTAACTCCATCAGTGGATCAAGATGACCGTATAATGATTGTATGCCTTTTCCTTTGAGAGGAGGAAGAATTTCGAAAGAAATAAGGGTATCCTTAGCGTTTTTTATATGGTCTGTAACTTTCATTGAAATTAATTTCGAATGCAAAAGTAAAAATTAAAAAGCAAACAAGCTATTTTGATACAAAGCCATTCATTCATTTATCCCTTATTTTTGTATTCAAATGTCGCAACTCACCATTCAAACCCGCAACCTTGTTAAGACCTACGGAAAACGTACTGTTGTGCGTAATGTTTCCTTTGATGTGAGTCAGGGGCAAATTGTAGGACTGCTCGGACCCAACGGAGCAGGTAAAACAACCTCTTTTTATCAGGTTGTTGGCCTCGTAAAGCCGGATAGTGGAGAGGTTTTTTTGAATGATCTCAATATCACCAAGCTTCCGATGTATAAAAGGGCTCAGCTTGGTATTGGTTATTTGCCTCAGGAAGCAAGTGTATTCAGAAAACTAAGCGTGGAAGATAATATTACCGCCGTTTTGGAAATGACCAAGCTATCCAAAAAAGAACAACGCGATAAGCTGGAGTCTTTATTGAATGAATTTAGATTGCAGCATGTTAGAAAAAATAATGGCGACACGCTCAGTGGCGGTGAGCGTAGGCGTACAGAGATTGCCCGGGCACTTGCAGTGAGTCCAAAGTTTATTTTACTTGATGAGCCGTTTGCCGGTGTAGATCCGATTGCCGTTGAAGACATTCAGGAAATCATTGCCCGACTGAAATATAAGAATATCGGTATTCTCATTACCGACCATAATGTAAATGAAACCCTTTCTATTTGCGACAGGGCATATTTACTGATAGACGGAAGTATCTTTAAGCACGGCTCTGCCGAGGAGCTGGCTGAAGATGAGCAGGTAAGACGCTTGTATTTGGGCCGAAATTTTGAGCTCAAACGAAAAGATTATCTTCACGAACAGGCCAATCGTTCATAAATCATTTTTGCTGTTGATTTTTTTTCATGGGATTGTTTTATCTTTCCTTTAATGAAAATTTTATCTCCCGCCATATCCCGATTTGCTCGTATGCGTATCTGGCGAATCAACAACTGGACAAAACATCCTGTGGAGGCACAACGGGATGTTTTGCAAAATCTGGTAACCATGGCGCAATACACAAAGTTTGGGAGGGATCATCATTTTTCGGAATTGTTTACGGTGAAAGAATTTAAACTTCGTGTACCCATCAGGGAGTACGATGAACTTTTTCCATATATTGAGAGAATGATGAACGGAGAGGAAAATGTTCTATGGAACACACCCGTTCATTGGTTTGCCAAAAGCAGCGGAACCACCTCCTCGCGCAGCAAGTTTATTCCGGTGAGCGACGAAAGTTTGCATGAGAATCATTATATGGCCAGTAAAGATGTGCTTGCCAACTACTATCATCAGTTTCCTGAAAGCGATTTGCTTACCGGAAAGGGCCTTGTAGTTGGGGGGTCGCACCAAATACATCACCTGAAAGAAGATATACAATACGGCGATTTAAGTGCTGTGTTAATGCAGAATGCTCCGTTTTGGGGACAATGGCTTCGCACCCCCGAATTAAGTGTTGCATTGCTGGATGACTGGGAAACTAAAATTGAAAAACTGGCACAGGCAACTGCCAATGAAAACGTAACCTCGATTTCGGGGGTGCCAACGTGGACAATGCTTCTTTTAAAAAGAATTCTTGAAATCAAACAAAAAGAAAAGATCTGTGAAGTATGGCCCAATCTAGAACTGTATATTCACGGAGGAGTTTCGTTTGTGCCTTACCGTGAGCAATTTGTCCAACTGATAGGAAAGCCGATCCACTATCTGGAAATATACAACGCCAGCGAAGGTTTTTTTGCCGGTCAAACACATCCCGATGATGATGGCATGACCCTTTTTACCGAGCACGGAATTTTTTATGAGTTCATGCCCGTAGAAGAATACGGAAAAAAACATCCGAGAACGATAGGGCTTGACAAAGTAGAGATTGGAAAAAACTATGCGCTCATCGTGAGCACCATTGGTGGTCTTTGGCGCTATCTTGTTGGAGATACGGTACAATTTACCTCTCTGAATCCACATCGCATCAAAGTAAGCGGAAGACTAAAGCACTATATTAATGCCTTTGGAGAGGAGGTTATTGTAGACAACACAGATAAGGCAATTGCAATAGCAGCCCGGGAAACAAATGCTGTTGTAGCAGACTATACGGCATGCCCCATTTATTTTTCAGAAAAACAAAACGGTGCGCATGAGTGGCTGATTGAATTTTCTGTTATGCCAAATAACATCAATCAATTCACAGAAATTTTAGATAGAACACTCAGGCATATCAACAGTGACTATGACGCAAAGCGATATAAGGATATTGCCTTACAAATGCCATTGATTCAAAGCATTCCCGAAGGAAGCTTTACCGGGTGGCTGCAAAAGCATGATAAAATGGGTGGACAGCATAAGATTCCAAGACTCAGTAACGATAGAAAATTTGTGGAAGAGATCAAAGAAATGATCGCATAGGAACATTCATCAAGCGGTGCTATTTTAATGTACATTTGCAAACAAAAAAGCAATTCAAATGAATCTATTGAAAGGAAAAGTTGCCATTGTAACCGGAGCTGCAAGGGGAATAGGCGAGGCAGTTGCGATCAAATTTGCCGAACACGGCGCCAATATTGCATTCACTTATGTTAGCGATAGCAGTGCATCAAAAGCAGAAGCTTTAACACAAAAGCTGCTGGACATGGGCGTAAAAGCAAAAGCGTATCAAAGCAATGCCGGCGATTTTGCTTCCTGCGAAAAATTTGTAAATGATGTGATTGCCGAATTTGGCACCATAGATATTTGTGTTAACAATGCCGGCATTTCCAAAGACAATTTGTTGATGCGAATGACTCCCGAACAGTGGAATGACGTGATGCAGATAAATTTGAACAGTGTTTTTTATATGACCAAATTGGTCATTAAACCCATGATGAAGGCAAGAAGTGGCAGCATCATTAATATGAGTAGTGTGATTGGAGAAATGGGTAATGCCGGACAGGCAAGTTATGCAGCCAGCAAGGCCGGAGTGATTGGCATTACCAAGAGTACTGCCAAAGAACTGGGATCTCGAAACATACGGTGTAATGCGATATTGCCCGGATTTGTAGAAACAGACATGACCAGCTATTTGAAAGAAGGAGAGAACGCAGATAAATATAAATCCATGATACCACTGGGTGAATTTGCAAAGGGAGAAGACATAGCCAATGCTTGTTTATACCTGGCAAGTGACATGGGTAAATATGTAACCGGACAAGCGCTGAGCGTTTGTGGCGGAATGAATATTTAATTACTACAAACTATTTTGTTTAATTAGTCATAGTAAAAAAATCAATAAACGACCACATTAAATTATTTTTCGTTTAATGGATTTATTCTACTTTCTATTATGGCTAATATGATAGCTGCATCTTCTATATTTGCCTACAGCATTCAATTTCTTCTGCCTTAATTTACTTATGAAAAAAAATATTTCGAATTTTACGAGTGACTTTCCGGCTTCCGTAGTTGTGTTTTTGGTGGCAATACCCTTGTGCCTGGGCATTGCTGTTGCAAGCGGAGTTTCGGAGTTTAGTGGAATTATTGCCGGAGCTGTGGGTGGAATCGTAGTAGGTTTGATTAGCGGTAGCAGTTTGAGTGTGAGTGGACCTGCCGCCGGCTTAACTGCCATTGTTGCCGCGGCCATATTAAAATTACCCGCACCTGAAGCATTTTTTCTCGCTGTTGTTATAGCGGGGGTGTTTCAGATATTTTTGGGTGTTTTTAAATTGGGAGCGATTGGAGATTATGTGCCCAACTCTGTTATTAAAGGGATGCTGGCGGCTATTGGGATTATTCTTATACTAAAGCAGGTACCACATTTGGTGGGCTATGATAAGGATTATGAGGGAGATGAGGATTTTATACAGGTTACTGGAGAAAACACTTTCTCTTCATTTTTAAATTCCCTGAATCATTTAACCCCTATAGCTTTTATTATTGGCATAACCGGTATCGTTATTCTTCTTTTATATGAATTTTCATGGATTAAGAAGCAAAAAATATTCCAGCTGCTCAATGGCCCTTTGGTTGTTGTTGTAATGGGGATACTGCTAAATCTTGCTTTGGATTCGGTAGACCATCCTGTTTTAAGTAAAGAAGCTCATTTGGTTCAGATACCGGTAGCCGGATCTGCCAATGAGTTCCTCAGTTTTCTGAGATTTCCACAATGGAAATTCATTGCCAATCCGGATGTTTGGATAACCGCTTTAACCCTTGCTTTAGTAGCGTCGCTTGAAACATTATTGAGTCTGGAGGCAATAGATAAACTAGACCCATTTAAGCGGGTGAGTCCACCGAATCGGGAATTGATTGCCCAAGGTTCCGGAAATATCGTCAGCGGGATGTTAGGCGGGTTACCGGTAACAAGTGTGATTGTACGAAGTAGTGCCAATGTAAATGCCGGTGCAAAAACCAAACAAAGTGCTATTATACATGGCACGTTAATTCTGCTATTTGTTGCTTTTTTCCCCAACTGGTTGAATCTTATTCCCAAGGCCGCATTGGCTGCAATACTTGTTTTTACAGGATACAAACTTGCAAAAATCTCCATTTTCAAAGAACATTATCGTAAAGGATGGGATGTTTTTATGCCCTTTGTCATTACCATTATCAGCATCATCCTAACCGATTTGCTCAAAGGGGTGTTGATTGGTGTTGCAATTGGTATTTTTTACACCATACGAGTTAACTTCAAAACTGCAGTTTTTTCAATAATAGAAGGTAACAATATGCTGATTCGCTTGAGAAAAGACGTTTCGTTTTTTATAAAGCCCATCCTAAAAAACAGACTCGAAAAAATTCCGGCGAATATGAGCGTAATCATTGATGTTCATCTGGCCGAATTTATTGATAAGGACGTGATAGATACCATCAATGAATATATAGAACATGCTCACTTGAAAAATATTAAGGTAATTATAAAAAGAAACGAAAACAATCCAGCCCACAAACGCATTCATCTACAAAAGGAATCAATAATAAACAATTAAAACTTGAACATATGAATCCATACGAAAAACTTTTGCTGGAAAACAAAGCATGGGCAACAGAACAGGTACAAATAGATCCGGAATTCTTCAACCGACTCGCCCATATTCAAACGCCTGATTTTTTGTGGATAGGATGCAGCGATAGTCGTGTACCGGCCGATAAAATTACAGGAACACAACCGGGCGAAATCTTCGTACACCGAAATATCGCCAACATGGTCGTACATACAGACCTCAACTTACTCAGTGTTTTGGAATATGCGGTTATGGTGTTGAAAGTAAAGCACATCATCGTTTGTGGGCATTATGGCTGCGGTGGCGTAAAGGCCGCTATGGGAAATAATTCATTGGGCATCATCAATAAATGGCTACGAAATATTAAAGAGGTATATCGTATGCACAGAGACGAAATAAATGAGGAAGAGAACGATGAAAAAAAACTTAATCGACTTATTGAATTAAATGTGCAGGAGCAAATCATGAACCTGGCTAAAACATCTATCATTCAAAAAGCATGGAAAGAAGACCAGCGGCCTCATTTGCATGGCTGGGTTTACGGATTGCAAGACGGCATCATCAAGCCCGTTTGTGAAATGGAGCCAGGAACTCCATTGGACCCGATATTTCAATACGATAATTTATAAGCAAATTGAATCTAACAGCAAAGGAAATCATAGAACAATACCAGCTGCTACCACACCCCGAAGGAGGTTGGTTCAAAGAAACGTACAGAAGTTCCGAAATCATTAAAGCAGAAGCCCTGCCGGCGCGTTTTACCGGAGACCGGGCTTTGTCCACCGCTATCTATTTCTTACTCGAACAAGGCAATTTTTCTGCTTTTCATAGAATTAAAAGCGATGAGTGCTGGCATTTTTATGGAGGAGGCCGATTGAATGTTTATATAATTCATCCAGATGGAAAACTTGAAATCGTTCCATTGGGGAATAATATAGGAGAGTATTTTCAGTGGGTTGTTCCGGCTGGTTGCTGGTTTGCTTCCTGTCCTGCAAAAGAGACGTCCTTTTCATTTGTAGGATGTACGGTTTCGCCGGGATTTGACTTTGCCGATTTTGAGTTGGCAGAGGCAGAACAACTCAGTGCTTCTTATCCCCATCTTGCGGATACCATCCACAACCTTTGCAGATAAAAAATCCTGAATTTTTTTTATCGTTGTAAATAGCTTACATTGTAAGACTATTACATTTGTAATCTATTTTCCTATTTACCATGTCTGTACAGATGACCGAAACCCTAATCGACCCTCATGCTCAATTTGCTTCTTTTTTCGCATCGAAAGACCTTCAGCCCTATATTTATTTATTGTCAAAGAAAATGGCAGAAGGAAATATTTGTCTGAGTTTTTCCGACATGATCAACGATTCGGGTGAAAATCCATTTGGAAACACGAAACATCCTGAACTTATAAGTAAAGCAAATGAATTTGTTTCAATGAATGAAACGGATAAAAAGCCATTCGTCATTTGTGAGGAGCATTTGTATACTCAGCGGTATTTTAATTACGAAACAATCATAAAGAATACTATTTTTTCGATGCTGGAAAGGGAAAAAGAGCAGTATGAAAAAAGAAAAATCGCTTTGGATAACCTGCGCCAGATAATTACCTCATTAGCTGAGAAAAAGATTGAAGAAAATAAAGACGATCCAGATTGGAATACAGATTGGCAATTGATAGCAGCCATTAATGCGAGCTTGAATACATTTACAATCATTACAGGAGGACCGGGGACGGGTAAAACTACCACGGTAGCAAAATTATTATTTCTCTTGCTGCATCAGGATAATTCAATCCGCATTGCGCTGGCAGCCCCAACCGGAAAAGCCGCCGCCAGGATGGGCGATTCCCTGAAGAAAACCAATCTCGATTTTCCGGATGAAATCAAAAAAACAATTCTTGATATTGTTCCATCAACAGTTCACAGGTTATTGGGCAGCAAACCTGATGAAATTTATTTTAAACACAATCAAAAAAATCCATTACCCTATGATGTAGTAATTGTTGATGAGTCTTCCATGCTGGATGTGGCGTTATTTGCCAAGCTATTGCAAGCAATTGGTCCGGAAACCCGTTTGATTTTACTGGGAGATAAAAATCAACTTGCTTCCGTTGAAGCGGGAAGTTTGTTTGGCGATTTATGCAAGCAGCCTGATTCGGTGAATTTGTTTTCTAAAGAGCGTTTTGATATGATAACCGGTTATATTCTTTCAAACGACCATCAGATTAGGAGCGTACACAGTACGGAGAGACCCGGTGTTTTGGCAAATCACATCATTGAATTGAGAAAAAGTCACAGGTTTGGCGGTGACAGTGCGATTGGAAATTTTAGCAGAGCGATCATACAAAATAATGAATCGGTGATTCGTTATTTTACAGATGAAAATAAAGATGACACAGTCATTATTGATAAACAAAAAGAGGATCATTTATTCAATGAGCTTGTTCTCAGATATCGGGAATTCATAGAAGAGTCCGATACTGCCGAAGCGTTGAAAAAGTTAAATCGTTTTCGGGTATTATGTGCAGTTAGAAACGGCCCCGATGGTATTTATACGATCAACCAGAAGATTGAAAACGTACTTAAAGATGCTGGAATCAAAAATCATGATGGATCTGATTTCTCTCCCTCGGGTAATATTTATGTAAACAGGCCGGTGATGGTAACACAGAACAATGCGCCATTGAAATTATATAACGGCGATATCGGCATCATGCGCAAAGATGCTCAGGGTAGAATAGTGGTTTGGTTTGAAGACAAAGAAAAAAAAATACGCCCAGTACCTCCAGTGCAAATTCCCGAGCTTGAGACAGTTTTCGCAATGACGATTCACAAAAGTCAGGGTTCCGAATTTCCTCATCTCTTAATCATGATACCTGATAAAAAAGAGAATCGCCTGTTAACAAGAGAATTGCTTTACACCGCCATTACCCGCGCCTCAACCGCTTTGGTACTGATGAGCAAAGAAGAAATTATTTATCAGGCCTCCAGTGAGCAGGTAAAAAGAATTTCCGGATTGAACGGGCGTTTACAAACCAATAAACAAACCGCATAAATATTTATGTCGATAGAAATCATTTCTTCCAATTCCCTTCAAAATCTCTCTGTTCATTTTTCGGAAAAAATTCAAAAGAATATTACCGGGGTGTTTGATTGTCCATGGGTTGTAACGCAAACCGAAGGAATGAACAGCTGGTTAAGAATTCGAATTGCCGAAACGCAAGACATCGCTGCACACATTCAATTTCTGTCACCCGCCGATGTTTTGACAAAAATATACACTACACTTACCGGAAGACGCTATCATTTACCTGACAGAAACTGGATCAATTGGATCATATTTGAATCATTGGCAGAAAAAACTTTTGTTACATCGCATCCAAATGTGAGTTCATACTATAAGGAAAACGATGTCAAAAGGTATGCGCTGGCCACCAAGATTTCGGATGTCTTTGATCAGTATCAGGTATATCGGCCTCAAATAATCAAATCATGGAATCAATCCTATTTTAATGAGCCCGAAGAGTTTCGCTGGCAATTTGATTTGTGGCAAATTGTTAGGAGCAAAGGAGGTATCGGCTTCGTTGACAAGACAGAAATAGGAGATAAAATTTTAGAGGCCATCGACAGTCCGGAAGCCATTGAAAAACTATCTTCCCGTATTCCAAGAATTTATTTCTTTGGCATAGCCATCCTTACTCCTTTTCATCTAAGGGTTTTACATGAACTGGGAGAGCATATTCATATCACTTTTTACCTCCTGAATCCTGCACCCGAATATTACTGGCTGGATACCGTTTCTGAAAACAGCATGCAAAGAATTATGCAAAAAAATAAAAAATTGCATGAAAACGATTTCACGCTGGGTAATGATCTGCTGCTGACATTCGGTAAAATAATCAAAGACAGTTTTTGGCATTTGTTTCAATCAGACACCTTCATCAATGCGTATGTAACTCCTTGTAACAGATTTATTGATCAGCCGAATACTTTGCTAAAAAAAATACAATCGGATATTTTTGAAAACGCACCTTTAAAGCAACGAAATTCCTTGACGGAGGAAGATTTAACCGACGGCAGTGTTGTCATACAATCGGCTTACACTCCGGTAAGGGAAGTAGAGATGCTGTATAATTATCTGGTAAATCTGGCAGAAGCACGAACAACAGATTTGTCGCCAAGAGAAATATTGGTGATGGTCAGCGATATAGATAAATATGCGCCGTATATCAGGGCGGTTTTTAATAATGCACCCTATTCTTTTCCATATACCATTGCGGATGAATCTGTGTCCGGCACGGATACATTTTATGGTGCCATGCAAAAATTAATATCTCTCGATGAGGAGCAATTGACCGCCGAGAGCATGTTGGATTTACTTGAAAATAAATCTGTGCAAAAACGATTTGGAATTAACCAGACAGAGAAAATCAGAGAGGTGGTCAGAAAATCCGGAATTCGTTTTGGTACAAAAGGAAGAAACGAGAATGAAACCCGCTTTCTCAGTTTGGAATATGGAATAAAAAGAATCAAATACGGAATTTGTATCAGTGGCGAACCATTGTATGCCGATGGCACAGATGAGTTCTTTCCTTTGGATATGGTAGAAGGTTCTGATGCGCAGAACATCATTCGATTCTGTCATTTTGCAGACCAGCTGCTCGAGTATTTCAGGCAAAGAAGACAACCCCGAAAGCTGGATGACTGGTTGGATTTTGCACAAAAAATAGCAGAAATATTTTTAGCCAATCCGGACAATACTCAAGATGAGGAAGACCTGATCCGTTGGCAGAAGTTTTTAGATAAACAGCGAGCAGGAGCAACTGTCATGGAGTCGATACTTGTTTTTGATGTTTTTAAAAAAGGAATCCTGGACTTCATCATGCATGAAAAAAGGGAGCACCTGTTTTTACGAAAGGGAATTACTTTCTGTTCATTTATTCCAATGAGAAGCGTTCCGTTTAGAGTGGTGTGTATGCTTGGATTGAATTACGATAGCTTCCCAAGAAAAGAACAGCCAACCCGCTTCAGTATGATTGCCCAATATCCGCAAAGAGGTGACAGGAATCTGAAAGACAACGACAAGCATCTATTTCTGGAAACGATATTGTCGGCCCAGGAGTTTCTATATCTTAGCTTCATAGGCAACAGCACTAAAGACAATACGACCATTCCGCCTTCCAGCATTCTTGATTTGTTTGTAGATTATATCGTAAAAAAATTTCCTAAAAAAGAGCAAGAGGCCAATCAAAAACTTGTACTAAATCATCCAATGCATGGCTTCAGCAAATTATACACTTCCAATTCAGTGTACATCAATTACTTTAATCATGACAGATTTAAAAAAGCAGCGATTTTCCGTGTGGATGAGCCAAGAATCAATCCATTTCAATCATCAGACACCATTGCTTTAAAGAGCATACAATCATTTATCAAGCATCCGATCAGGGCTTATTTTCAGAAGGTGCTGCAGATATTTTATCAGGACGAGGAGCTTTTGATTCCTGAACAAGAGATGACAGCAGTAAATAAACTGCATGAATGGACGACGATAGACACCTTATTGAAGGACACGGATAAATCTGAAGAACAATTCATACAGGGAATGATTAAAAAAGGAGAATGGCCTCTTGCGAACGAGGGGAAACAATCCATTGATACCATTTCAGCGCAGCTGTCATACATGAAAAAAGTATATCAGGATTATACAGGATCCGTGGTTGTTGGAGAAAGAGATATTATTCAACAAATAGGCAATGATAGGATATCTGCAAAACTTACGGGGATTTATGAAAAAAAATTAATCAAGTTCAACAATTCTTCCAAATTGCATGCAAACTGGCTGAGCGGCTATCTCGAATTTTTGCTCACCATCATTGACAATCAGCCGCTTGATTATTATTTTATTCAGTTGAATAAAAACACTCATAAGCTGTATATGTTGCCGTCGGCAAACGTTTCGAGAGAATCTGCGAAAGAAAAACTTGCATTTATCATACAGTCATTCAAGCAAGCACATACTGCACCTTTCAGATTTTGTCCCATTTTTAAAAATCCGATAGCCCTGGTTGAAAAAACAGCAGATCATTTTGAAAAAGAAATAATAAAAGAAATTACCAGCGACTTCGGCTACCTGAGATTTGACAATTATCTGGTAAAGGCGATGGAGCTTGGTTATTTTAGCAAAGATCATTTTGAAGAATTTAAAACGAACACCCAAATCATTTTTTCGGATTTCAATGTTTAACTTATGACAAAGGAAGAAAAGTTTGACGTGCAGCATGTAAAGCTGGAAAAAAGAAATTTAATTGAAGCCAGTGCGGGGACTGGTAAGACATTTTCAATAGGTATTCTGGTAATCAGGCTATTGATAGAGGATAGGCCCGATTTTTCTGAACCGCTCACTATTCCCGAAATTTTAATGGTCACTTACACCAAAAATGCGGTAGCTGAGCTGGAGAGCAGAATCAGAAAGTTCGTTCGGGATGCGTATAAGTTTTCTATGAATGAAACAGATGCCATAGAAGAACCTATTAAGGAAACGATACGAAGGGTCATGGGATCTGATCCTGAACAACACAAAAAAATTCAGGGTAGATTAAAGAATGCAATTTTGCAGTTAGATGAAACAAATATTCAAACGATACACAGCTTTTGCCAGCGTGTGTTAACCGAGCAGGCATTTGAAACCGGACAGCTTTTTGATGCGAGAGCATTGACCGGAGAGGATTTTGAAATAGTACAGGAAAGGGTCATCAGGTCGTGGTGGAGAAATAACGCACAAATCATGAGCTATCCATTGTTTCAGGAACTTCACAATTATGGTTTTAAGTATGATGTGTATTCGGAACATATCAGACATGCGATGAATGGCAAGCAGATGATTACCTCACAGACTTATACTGATGAGTTTAGTGCAGAAGGTCAGCGGTTGTTTTTGGAACAATTAAATAATCAGTTTAATGATCCAATAGATCAGCTGATGGATCAATTGCTGATTCATCTCGATGCACAGAAATCAATTTTTCGAGAGAAATATTTGAAGGGAAGAAAAATAATTGGACTTTCAGAAAATGATTTTAATGATACTGCCGTTTTGCTCGATAATGTCATTTCCTTGTGGAGCAGAGATACTATTCAAAAAGTTTTTGAACCCCTCAAAAATGAAATAGAACAAATAAACAATCTTGCTGATCGGAAAGAAAAAGAAATAGCAGCATACATTGAAAAAATATTCCTGTTTGCCATCGCCTCTGTCAAAAAAGAGATAGAGACATACAAACATAAGTATGGTGTCATTTTTTATGACGACATGATTACCCGTTTAATGGATGCGGTTAAACAAAAACCACAGCTTGCAAATATTCTTCAGGAAAAATATCGCGCCGTTTTTGTGGATGAATTTCAGGATACGGATGCCAAGCAGTATGATATTTTTTCGGGCCTGTTCGGACAAAAAACTATTTTGTTTTACATAGGAGATCCAAAACAATCCATTTATGGATTCAGGGCGGCTGATATTCATACCTATTTCAAGGCGAGAGAATTGGGGGTGGACAGGCAGCTGTTTATGAACCGCAACTTCAGGTCGTCCAAATCAATCATACGTTGTTTAAATAAATTCTTTAAACCCAACATCGAATTTGACACCTTCAGTACATATACAGAAACCAATCCTCAAAAAAGAATTGATTATAAAGAAGTAGACACACCATCCGACAAACCGGAACATGGACTTTTTATTTCGGAGCAACCGGCTCCATCACTAACGCTTTCTGAGGTAAACAAATCGGATGAAGCCGCGGCAGCGGCTGCCGCACAAATAGTGGCATTTCTTGAAAAAGATTATCTCATATTGGATAAGGGAATAACCAGAAGCGTTGTTTTATCTGACATTACCGTGCTCGTTCGTTGGAACAGGGAAGCCGACTATATAAAAAAGGCCCTCAGAAAATACAATATACCATCAGTGAGTGTAGATGATAATAAAGTATTGAATAGCAATGAAGCATTGTCTCTTTTATATGTCTTGGAGGCGGCCATGGACAATAAGATTTCCAGCATACATCGCGCCTTATTAATTTCTCAAACAGATATCACTACAGAAAAGCTACTTCATTTTGATGAGTACGATTTGTTGGAACGCTTTAGCTCATATAAAACAACATGGATAAGTCATGATGGCGGCGTGTATGTCATGCTCATGAAATTCATGGCTGATTTCAACATCAGAAATTATTTGTTACAGGGAGATACAGAAGCAGGAGACAGGATGCTGGCTAATTTAATACAGCTGATAGAAATATTGCATAGTATCGAATATCAGCGCTCATACTCACCGCTTGAACTGACACACTGGCTGAAGCGTGCCATCAAAGGGGAGGTGCAGCAAGGCGACGAATATGAACAACGAATAGAAAGCGATGAAGATTCGGTCAAAATCGTGAGCATTCATAAAAGCAAAGGATTGGAATATAATATCGTGGTTGCTCCTTATCTTGATATGGCTTCTCTTCCATCATACAAGACCAGGAAACTAGTACATTTTAGAAACGATAACGATGGGCTGTATTATTTTGGCTATAACACTTCTCTAAATCCAACTGATAAAATATGGTATGAAACACAGCACGAACAGGAAAACAAAAGATTGTTTTATGTGGCATTGACTAGGGCCAAATATGCCTGTCATATTGTTCATGCCAAAGTTGATGAAACAAGCACCCTGGGTAATTTCATAGCAGCTTCCCGTAAATATATTACCAAAACAACCGAAAAGTCTTTCGATGAAATACCGGTTTATGATCCCGGAAAGTTTACTTATAAAAAACAAAACACTGTAATCGGCAGTGATTTTAGGGTCGCATCCAATTTTAAATTACTCAGACCTGAATGGAGAAAATTAAGTTATTCTGCCCTCAATCCTGACCATGAGTACATTCCGGTATTAACACATAAAACTCCTGAAGACCCCTATGATCAATTCATTTTTTCCAGACTAAAAAAAGGTGCGGGAATGGGAACCAGGATTCACGAACTGATGGAGCATATTGATTTTTCAGACCCGGATAGCTGGAATAAGCACATTGATCGACTTACAGACGCTGTATCTTCATTGAAGGACGAAGACAAAATTCATTTGCAAACGATGTTACAGCATCTGGTGCATTGTAACCTGAATGATGGCACACAAACTTTTAATTTATCACAAGTACCATTAAGCAGAAGAATCAACGAGCTGGAGTTTGATTATTCCATAAGTACATTTTCTTTGGAAACATTTCAAGGCCATGCTCCCGATAGTACGCCATGGAAATGTAAAAAAACAGATGATCCTGATGGTATTATGAACGGAATCATAGACTTGTTTTTTGAACACAATGGAAAGTATTATATCCTCGATTGGAAGTCGAACTATTTGGGTAATTCGGTAGACTCATACAATGCCGAATGCGTAGCGGAGGCCATGACATCCAACAACTATCATCTGCAATATCATATTTATACCATTGCAGCGTATAAGTTTTTGTCAAAAAGATTAGATTCGTTCAATTATGAGACGGATTTTGGGGGTGTATTCTATTTGTTTTTGAGAGGAGTGCGTTCTTCTTCAAATCACGGTATATATTTTAACAAACCTGATGCGATGCTTATTCAAGAACTTATTCAACTTGTGTAAAAAAATCAATGACAAAAAACAGTCTCTTTTCAATAATTGTAATCCATTGTTTTATTGCTTTCCTTGATTATTGTGTAGTTTTGTCTTCAATAAATAATCTGATAAAATTACCATCAGAACAAAACAAGTAAAATCCAGCACAGAGTATGCAACAGATCAATGATCCTTCCGACCAAAGTAAACAAAAAGAAGGAAAATTTTACACAACCATTCGTCCTTATTTACAATTTATAGACAGTGGCATGATGTTCAGAACGCCATTTAGCTGGATGTATGTGTTCATGTCCATATTCAATTTGCTCATACCTATTTATATGTTGTTTGAAGCGTGGCAAAAAGACATCTACAATGTGCTTCCTTTCAAATACACGATAGTTTTTATTATCATTTTGTTATTGATAAGCGTGGTTTCATGGCTTGGATTCCAAATTTGGTGGAACAGAAAGTATGATGTTGTACACAATTATTCGGAAGGAGATGAATTTGTTGCCACACCGGTATTTGCACATTTTGTGCAAACGCTGGGAGAGTGGCTGGGAACATGGATTGGAGTAGTTGGATTTTCGGTTTCTTTAGTTGCCACCTTGTTGTTGGGTACAGAAGGAAAATATATGCTGCAGGCTGTTGGGCTTGACTTTATGGAAACCGGATTTTTATTTGCCTTATTGATGCCGGTTTATGGTTTTTTGATTATTGTTTTCTCAAGATTTTTGGCGGAACAATTCAGGGCGATGTCTACCATTGCCAATAATACCAAAAGAAAATAATCAGGTTCGTTTCAATCACTCAACCCACGCTTTTCCTTTTTTGTTGATATAGAACTTTTTCCCGCCTGAGGAAACTTTGGAAAGGCCGTTTTTAAAATCATCTGCCTCATCGTATTGTAAGGGTATGGCAATCTTTCCGTCTTTCCCGATGTAGCCCCATTTATCTCCGGATTTTACGGCAGCCAAACCATCGCTGAATTCCTGAATTTCATCCCAGGCAGGCGCTATGATAAATTTTCCGGTTTTATCGATACATCCCCATTTTTTTTGTATTCTAACTCTACCCATTCCGTCTTTAAATGATTTCACTCTTTCGAACGGAATGTTGAAAAGGGCATTGCCGTCTTTGTCGATATAAAATTCATTATTGTTTTGATATACGGTAGCAATTCCATTTTTGAAAGGACTTGCCCAGTCAAACTCTTTATTGATAATGACTTTTGATTCCGGAGAAACAAACACGTATTTGCCATTTTTTTTCAGAAAAGGAATACCGGTAACATCCTGATTTTTCCTTTCGCTGCAGGAGATTGAAAATAGAAGTATTATAATAAAAAAATTCCGGAGCCGATCGTTTATTGAATGCAAGGGCATATTTTTAATTTTTCCTCAGGAGATATTTCCAGTTCGGGATATGGTTTGAAATGAGAGATTCTGCTTTTTATTTTTTCGTAACCTTTATCAACACCGTCAGTTCCCTTTCGCCAGTAATCGAGGGCTCTCTGGTTTTTAAAATTACAGAACTGCATCAAAGAATAAGCGGAGATTAAACCAGACATGTGCCAACCGTTCCAGCAATGTAAATAAACCGGACCGCTACCGGGGTTTTTAATTTTGTAGTGAATCAATTTCAGAATTTTGTAGGCAATGCTGTCTTCGTGTGGCGGAATTGACTGATAGTGAACCCCCAGCTCATCCAGCTTTCCGAGGATACTATCGGGATAATAAAAGTTGAAGTTTTTATTATACAGATAAACAACATCTGTAAAACCGGCTTTTCTCAGCGAGAGTAGAGAGTGTAAAGGAAGCGGATTGTTGTTGTCGCGATTGGAGGTACAGCTCCATAAATTATTCGCGCCCCCACGGTAGGCAATTCCTTTTAAAATGGTTCTTAAATTTCTTGCACCCATCAATAAATCATCACCTTCTCCTTTATTATTAACATACTTCGCAAGCAAAATCGTGTCACAAAATTCACTGGTTTGCAAATCTGCATAATTGCTGTCCAGCGAGGGGTCTGCCATTTTCCAGGTATGGTCGGGGTAGACGATCACTTTTCCCAATCCTTCGATAGAGGCAGTGGTCTCTTTATTTATTTGAGAGATAACAATCACAGGAAAACAGCAAACAACATACAGTAAACAAACAAGCCTTTTATTCATAAGCGCATCTTTATCGTTTCAAATACTTTTTAATGATTAGTTTATTTTATTCATCAATTCATTAGGAAGAATTCTCTTGCAATTTTGCAGAAATCCCGCTTTTCGTTTGGTTCTGTTTAAATCGATCAGGTTTTTCTGTTCCAAAATCAATCCTTCTCTTTCGGGTAGATTTTTTCCAAAAAGAATTGCAGGATCAATCGAGTGATTATGAAAACGAAGCTGCCAGAAATATTTACCCGTTGATTGACCAATTTGTGTGCCTTGCTTGATTGCGCCTGGCTTTACAGACACAGTCTGCAGAGGATAATACCAGCTCTCCAATCCGTTTTGATGATAAACTTTAACCAGATAAAGTGAGCTGTCATTGTTGAGGGGTATCACAGAAGCACTGACTCCGGAGAGTAAATTGGGAACGGCTATCTGATTAATTTGTATTCTGTTTTGAGAAAATGAATCTGTCGAAACTTCTTTGTATGTTTCCTTTTTAAGCAGATATCCATAAATATCTTTCATGCAGTCGTTTCTGTCAAATGGTTCAATGAAAAAATACGATGTCAAAGAATCCGGGTGATCACAAAACACATCCGTACAAATGGGGGAGGATCCCGGAATTTTTGTCCCAAGTATTTTTTTAGAAGAATCAATGAGACGGGTATTTACATACTGCCAGGTTCCGTCTGCGAATAAGATGATTTCATTGTTTTGAACAGTTGCTCTTGTAGCCTTGATATGTTGAGCAGCACTAAAATTGCCATATAAAAGCAACAAAGTAAATGTGAGGGCAGATAAGATGTTACGCAATGTTTTTTCTTTTTTTCCAAAAGTAAAACAAAGCCCCAATAAAAATGACACTGATCGATAAAATAACAATAATTAAAGTTTGTTTAGTGTTGTTGGAAGAATTTGCCGGGGCTGTCAGTAGAGGATCTACCGCAGTGGGAATCAGTTTCTCATTATCGCGGCAGTAGTAAACAGAAAAATCAGCGGAGAGGTTGGTGCCCGAATTTGAAATATCGGCCTTGTCTACAATATGCAACGATTCATCCAGTAAGTATATACGTTGACCGGGCAAAGACAGATTCAATTCCTTTATTTGTATGATCTGATAATTTTTTTGCGGATAATTCTTTCTCCATAAAGAACTGTCTTTGGTTATAAGGACAGTATCAGGCATATTTTTTTCTATATGCAGTTTCCAATTGGTTTTGATATGGGGGAGAGATACAACCAGATTTCCATCGTCTGCAACCTTGTTTTTTATCAGACAAATCCAGGGATTTGCAGAGTCTTTCCCATTCTTTATTGCATAGATGTTGTATTGTTTATGTAATGACGATAATTTGTTTTTACTGAATCTGGCTTTGAGTGAAACCGATGAGTTTGAAGCAGAAGTAATCATTAATGAATCCGAACCGTTTGTTTGATTCCAACCGTCAAAATGATATTCGGGGTCAGTAAAAAACATGCTTATAGGAACGGGTATTTCCGGAAAGTAAAGTCCGCTATAGGGATAAGTGATTATTTTATTTGGACCGAGATGTGCCTCAAAAAACTCGGAAGAAATATTCGACTGAACACTCAGTGTATAAGGATTGGAAAGTCTGAATTGCCTTTGTAAATGAATCATTGAGACGGAATCGCTTTTCTTGCAATTTTGTTTCAAAAGTTTTACATGACTGAGCCAACTAGAATAAGTTTGATCAAAATTTCGACGTTGTAAATGTCTATTGATTTCCGGCTCTATCCATTTTTTGAAATATTCAACCCTGTTTTGCATAGTATCTCTATGAAGCCATGTAGAAAGCAGGAAACAATATTGATTGATAAAAGTATTTTTATAATTTTTATTCTGGATAATTTTTCTGAGAAGAATGGTTGACCATTCCGGATTGTACCAGTCTGTTCCAACCGGGCTTAGTCTTTTTTCGAGAAAATTGATATTAGGACTTGAAAAAGCAAGATCACCGTCATAAAACAACCACCTGAACTTGTTATCTCCTGCCTTGTTTTTCCAAAAGCGAATGTTGCCCCGATAGTCCACATTGACAAGGTGAATTTGAAAAATATGGTAATTGAAAAAATTAATGACATCCATTTTTTTCTCGACAGAGTCCTTGAAGGAAGGATCTTCCGCATTGGCCTGATACATAAATCTTTTAAGTGCCGCATAATCTTTTGTAGAGCCAATTTCGGCATCTTCATCTATTTGTACCAGATCTATATTTTTAGGATCGGCATGATGGTTGTTGATGAAATATTGTTTGTCAACTTTTTCGCGCAGGTTATGAATTCCCCAATATTCGCCGTTTACAAATAATACGGATGGCTGATAAGCCATGTAGTCTAATCCGATATCTTTAGCAATAGATCCAAGCATCATATCCTGGAATCGGGTTCCCATATAATCGCTTCCCGAAATTCTGAGAATGATTGATTTGAATTTACTTACAGATTTTGTCGGGAACAATGCTGCAGAAAATTTCTTTTTGCCATATTTTTTTCTGGCTACAACCCGGAGTGCTTTTTCGGGATTGCCTCGGGTAAAACCGCCAAAAATTTTCAATCCGCAAAACTGTCCAATTTCGTAGGAGTTGCCTGTATTGATAAATTCAAAAAACGCCTCTTTTTCAATATCGCGCCAGCAGTTTCCCGTTCTCACAAGATCTGCAGACATACTCCCCACATATATACCTTCGGCAGGGTCAAACAAAGACCTGTTGGGAATAATGATACAAGACACCGGTAGTACGGAATGAAAATTTACCACATAAGTGCCGGCGAAAAAAGTGTCTGATACGGTTGATAATTTTATACAAACTGCCATCACTCTATCAATCAATAACTCATTTGGAAATTTTGAAGAGGCACTTGTTGGTATTTCACCATTGGTTGTATAATAAACATCTGTATTGTCGGGGTGAGAGATTACAAGACGGATAGCTTGATCATATTTTCCGGGTTTATGACTTATCCTGATACCGTATTTTTCCAGTGAGGAAATGGGCATGGCTTGTCTAACAGCAAAAACATCAGACAATGAAAACAAAACCAGCAAAAAAATGATAGACTTTTTTGTCATTTGCAAAAAACAATAACCTTACAAGTTTCGCGAAGGTGATCAATAGATTCTATTTTGAAAGAGACTACGTTGGAGCCACATTTATCAGACAGGTAGGAGGTTTTTTCGTCATTGTTTTTTTTCATCCAGTCTAGATTATCAATAACCATCGACATTTCGGTGATTTCATTTTTGGAATTCAGAAAAAACAAGAGGAAGGTGATGATAATGAGTATGACACTGAGGATGACCGCCGATTCGGTGGTCATTGTCAGGTTATCGGCAATGGCAATGACTACAGAAATCGTAATTGAAATAAAAAGGTGGGTCATTTCAATAATGGGAACCTGTTCGGTACGATAGCGTATGATTCCAAAAATAGCGAACAGTCCGATTCCCGTGGCAACGCCAAAGTCGTTTTTACTTAAAACAAAAACGAGAGCAAATGTTGCCAGGCCTATGAGCATCGAACTTACCAGGTAAACGAATTTTCTTCTTATATAATAATATAAAAGTCCGTTTGCCAGAAGCAAAACGAAATCAAGCAATAAATTGTTTAGTAATCCGGCTGACATTTATTGTATGTTTTTTTAAAATTGATATATGGATCGAGCAGTAAACGTGTTTCTTTTTTTGAAATGCGGTAACACTCAATCATGCCCATCACATACTTTGAAAAAGGAGTCTCATATCTGTACAAAGGTAAGCGAGTTGACCGAACAACCCGATTGATAAATGGCAAGGATCCTTTAATTTCAATGATGGCCACTTTGTGGAAGGGTTCAGCCGGGGCGGAAATGCCCGGAGCATAGTCTTTGTCTATTGTTATTCTGCCGCTCATATTCTTATCCCACAAAACCAGTCTTTCATAAGCCACATGTAGGACGGGGTTTAAATCGGCAGCATTTATGTTGTGTTCATGAAGAAATAAGGAATCTTGATCCGAAAAAACATCATCCATAATCGAGTTGTTTCGAAACTTTTTGGTGATGTTTTTTTCTTTGGCTTTTATTTCGAGTTGACAAACATTGGTTTCTTTATAAAAACGTTTGCGAACTTTTACTCGATTTGTTTTTCCTGAAGCGTGTCGGTGAAAGAATTGAAGATCGAGGGTGTCAAAATAGAGGGTCTGATAAGGTTGAAAAAATAAACCGTTTAATTCCTGTACAAGAAAATCATTTTTAAGAGCAGAAAAAAGAGCATCGACCAGGGAAACAGGGGCTACAAATTTCAGGTCAAACCTTTCATTCAAATTCACTCTCATTGCTTTTTCCAGAGAGATGGTTTCGAATGCGTTGAGGCATTCATGAAAAATTGGGTTGACTTGTAACATAAATAATGCTACAAGATACAAAAAGGAAATATGTTATAAAAAAGAGAGTAATGAAGAAGGGTCGTATATAAGACAGGCAAGCGATTTACCTCTGTAAGTTTATACCTTAAGCGTCGACATTCCTCCATCCACGCCGATGATTTGTCCGCTAATCCAGCCGGATGTTTCATTCAGCAGAAAATTTGCAACAGAAGCCACATCATTTGGTTCGCCGAATTTTTTAAGCGGGTGACGTTGTGCGTGTGCTTCTTTTTTTTCGGGAGAATTTAGGAGAGTGCCTGCCAGCCCAGTGTTGGTTATGGAAGGTGCTATACCGTTTACCCGAATTGTTGGGGCGAGTTCGGCTGCTAAAGCGCGTACCAGACCCTCGATGGCGCCTTTGGAGGCAGATACGATGGAGTGAAAAGGGAAGCCCGTTTGAACGGCAACCGTAGAGAAAAGTACGATGGATGCGGAGCCTGAGCGTTTTAATGCGGGCAGCGCTTGTTGAATTGCTTTGATGGCACCAACAACCTGCAGGCGGTAGTCATCAATCATTTCTTGAGAACCGACGCGCGATACAGGTTTAAGAACAATATTTCCGGGGCAGTAAACCAAACCATGCAGGGATTCCGGCATAGAGGGATATGGTGCATCATCGTCGAGCACATTCAATGGAAAATAGGTAACAGAATCCGTGTTGTTTTGAGAATGGTTGTGGTAGCTTGCCCATACAAGATGTCCTTGAGCTGTCAGTTGAGAAACAATGGATGCTCCGATACCGGAGGAACCGCCGATTACAAGAAAGTTCTTTTTCATGTGTTATAAACAACGAAAAACGGAGATGGTTCGGTAGGGGCTAGAATGAAGTTGAGAGGATTGGTGCGGCGTAAATCAATGAAGTTCGAGATTTAATTACTTTTTCATCCAAAATTGTCAAAAAATTATATTACAGACCAGGAGAGAAAATTATACGAAGACCAGATAGCACTTCTGCGTGAAGAGGTGGATTATCTCAAAAAAGTATTGGACAAAGTATTGGCAGGATAAAAGGTAAAATATCTTTAAAATTCGGTGCAGAAACAAATCCTACGGTTTACACTATACATTTTACCTCCTTGATCTTGAAATGGATACTATCATTACATGATTACCCTAAATTGGATAGTTGCATCAAGCGCATCAAAAACTTTTAAAATAGTATCTATCCGTGCATTTTTAAAACTGTTTTCCAGTTTGGATATTTGTGCTTTTTGGACGCCCACTCGTTCTCCCAATTGCTCTTGTGTCAGTTTTCGATTTTGCCGAACTTTTTTAATCGAATAACCCAGTAATTCCATACTTAAATTACTTTCAAATCGATCTCTTTTGGGACTTCCTGTTTTACCAATATGTTTATCTATCAAGGCGTCCAAAGAGACGGTTTTCCATTTCTTCGTATTTTTTTTATTTCCCATAAAAATAGATTTTACGAATTTGCTCTGCCTTTTTAATTTCCTTTGTTGGGGTTTTGCTCGATTTCTTGATTATTCCATGTGTAACCACTACCTGTGTTTTTTCTTCTATTGTCATCTCCCAAAATGCAAACAGCCGATATTGAATCGTTTTGTAGTAGCACCTAAATTCCCAGATATGAATGGTTAGTCTTTTAAACAATTCAGCCTCATTTACAAATTGCGCTTTCCTCATGTTAAAAAACAATTTTTCCCTCGTCTTTTCATCAAGGCTTTCTAAAAACTCAACTGCTTCAGGCAATAGCTCAACACAGAATCTAGGTTTCAATGGGTTTGATTTTCAAAAATAATAATTTCCCTTTAAGGAAACAATAATTAATTACTGAATATTATCGCAAAGCTATTTTTGAGCATTTGTTTTTCAAGGTAAAAAACAACGTATATTAAGAAGAAAATACACGAATAAAATGGGTATATTCACTATTGATTAGATTGGTTTTATACAGAGCCAGGTTGATTATCGTCAGTAAAATCTGTTCATGCCCGCCATCATTCCTCAGAAATTTCCGATTTTTACAAAAATCAATGTAATGAGCACAACACTTCTACAAAAATTTCAGCAGGATGGATTTTTAGTCCTTGAAAATTTCAATAGTCCCGATGCTTGTGATGCATTGATGCAACGTGCGCAAGAATTGGCTGCAGGATATGACTATAAAGGCCATCCAAGTGTGTTTCAAACCTCGGAGCAAACCAAAACCTCCGACGATTATTTTTTGGATAGCGGTGACAAGATTTCCTACTTTTTTGAAAAAGATGCTTTTGATGCACAGGGCAATTTGCGTACAGATTTATTACATTCACTCAATAAAATCGGTCATGCCATGCATGACCTTGATCCGGTTTTTGATGCCTTTTCTCGCTCACCACAAATGAATCAATTGGTAAAAGACCTGGAGCTGGAAGAATGGGTTATTATTCAAAGCATGCTCATTTTCAAGCATGCCAAAATTGGTGGCGTGGTGGATGTACATCAGGACTCGGCTTTTTTATATACCGAACCCGAGTCCTGTATCGGTTTTTGGTTTGCCTTGGAAGACGCCACGATAAACAATGGTTGTATGTGGGCCATGCCCGGCGGACATAAAACAACACTGCGTAGCTGGTTCAGAAGAAAAGGTACCGGAGGAACTGAAATGCATGTTTTTGATGAGTCGCCTACCCATACCGAAGGTATGCAACCCCTGGAGGTGAAGAAAGGAGCCTGTATCGTTTTACATGGATTATTACCTCATTATAGTTTACCCAATACCAGTGGGAAATCACGTCAGGCTTATGCAATACATACCATCAATAAAAATGCACATTATCCGGAAACCAATTGGTTGCGGAGAGATCTTTCTACATTGAAAGGATGGGGATAGATATAATAGTTTGATGGTGGTTCAATAATTTAAAAAGGTTTGAGAGGTCCTAAGCCATGGTTCGAACGGGTCACGAACATGTCACGAACGGATCACGAACAGGTCACGAACGGATTTCGAACAGTGTTCGAACCACGCCTATGTGATTTTTTACAATTGGTAATATTGCAATATTAGAAGAAAACAAAGCCTTCCAATAATTGAAATCCAATCCAAATTAAATATTATTTTCTTCTCGCTTTTTCTATCCTTATTATACCCACCCTGAGTTTATCCCTTTTGACGTAATTTGCCCCCTCAATTTGCCATTATGTTCAAACTCCAAAACTTTGTTTGTGGCGAGTGGGTAGAAGGTACCGGCTCCGGTCAAACTTTATTCAACGCCGTAACAGGCAATCCCGTTGCCACAGCATCTACCCAAGGGCTCGATTTTAAAGAGATGCTCAACTATGCCCGTAACACAGGCAGTCCGGCCCTGCGCAAAATGACTTTTCATGAACGCGGACGTATGCTTCGTGCATTGGCGATACATCTTCTGGAGAAAAAAGAACAGTTTTATGCCATCAGTTATCAAACCGGGGCTACGCGAATTGATAGCTGGATTGACATTGAAGGCGGCATCGGAAACTTGTTTTCCAACGCTTCCTTACGTCGACGCTTACCCGACGAATCCTTCATGCTCGATGGCGACCCCATTGCATTAAGCAAACAAAATTCTTTTATGGGTCATCATATCCTGGTGCCCAAAGAAGGCGTAGCTGTTCATATCAATGCCTATAATTTTCCTGTTTGGGGCATGCTCGAAAAAATTGCCGTGAATTTATTGGCAGGGGTACCCGCTGTGGTAAAACCCGCTACAGCTACATCTTATTTAACAGAAGCAGTCGTAAAAGAAATAATAGCATCGAACATACTGCCAAAAGGCGCACTGCAATTGATTTGTGGAAGTGCCGGTGATTTGCTCAATCATGTTACGATGCAAGATGTGGTTACATTTACCGGATCAGCACTTACAGGGCTTATGCTTAAATCGCATCCAAGCATTTTGGCAGAAAGCGTTCCCTTCAATATGGAAGCCGACTCGCTGAACTGCATGGTGTTGGGTGATGATGTAAACCCCGGCACCGCCGATTGGGATATTTTCATCAAAGAAGTCAAAAAAGAAATGACGGTGAAAGCCGGTCAAAAATGTACCGCTGTTCGCCGCATTTTTGTTCCCGAAAACAAAATGGAGGACGTTTGGAAGTCAATATCCAAAGAACTGGATAAAACAGTTATTGGCAATCCGCTTAATGAAAAAGTGCGCATGGGATCACTGGCCGGAAAAGATCAGCGCGATGAAGTGAAAGGACAAGTACAAAAATTATTGGCATGCAGTCAATTGTTATATGGATCATTAGACAGCGTATCGGTTGTTGATGCCGATGCCAATGAGGGTGCCTTCATGAGTCCAATGTTACTCATGAACAACACGCCTTTCCAATCCGAAGAGCCCCACAACATCGAAGCTTTTGGTCCGGTGAGCACGCTCATGCCTTACAAGTCGATTGACGAAGCCATTGAACTCAGCAAAAAAGGAAAAGGCAGTTTGTGTTCATCCATTATTACCTCTTCTGCAAAAAATGCAAAGGCCTATGTGTTGGGCGCGGCTTCACATCATGGACGTATTCTTGTTTTAAATGAATCCTGTGCCAAAGAAAGTACCGGACATGGATCGCCACTGCCTTTACTGGTACATGGTGGTCCGGGAAGAGCGGGTGGAGGAGAAGAAATGGGTGGGCTCAGAGGCATTCGTCATTATATGCAACGCACTGCAATACAAGGATCTCCAACGATGATAACTGCTATCAGCAATGTGTATCAGCAATATGCAACAGGAAACACAGATGGCGTACATCCTTTTCGTAAATATTTTGATGAACTGCAAATAGGCGACCAAATCATTACCGACAAACGTGTCATTACTTCGGAGGATATTGATAAATTTGCCGACCTGAGCGGCGATCATTTTTATGCTCATCTCATCAATACCGATTTCAACGGAACGATGTTTGAAGAACAAGTTGCCCATGGGTACTTTATCATGAGTGCATCAGCCGGATTGTTTGTAGACAGCTACGAAAAAAATCCGGTGTTGTTGAATTATGGTATCGATGAATTGCGTTTTACGAAGCCGATGTATGTGGGATCACAACTCTACATTCGTTTTACGTGCAAAGAAAAAATTGCACAGGAACTGAAAGAGCCCAATCCCGATGTAGTTATGCCACGCGGAGCGGATATTCCTAAGGGCATCGTAAAATGGCTGGTAGAAATGCTCGACGAAACAGACGAACTGGTAGGCATTGCAACCATATTGACGATGGTAGAAAAGAACGTTCAATAGGTTTAATACGCTTCGCTGTTTAATTAGTTAAATTAGTTTGCTTTAAGGCAACTCATTAAACCCATTAAACCCTCATTAAACCCATAAACCCTCATTAAACCTTTAAGTTATTTTATGGAACCTTACGTAAACTCACACACATCCAACAACATCACAACCATTGAATTCTTTCATCCTCAAAGCAATTCATTGCCCGGTGTCATTTTGAGTTTATTGGCTCAAACCATTCGTCAGGCAGGCGAAGAAAAAGACTCATCGGTCATAGTATTGAAAAGCGCAGGAACCAAAGCGTTTTGTGCAGGCGCTTCTTTTGATGAGCTCGTGCAAATACAAAATGAATCGGAAGGACATGAGTTTTTCCGCGGCTTCGCCAAAGTCATTAATGCGATGCGCACTTGTCCTAAATTGATCATTGCACGTATACAGGGAAAATGTGTGGGCGGTGGAGTGGGGCTTGCTTCAGCGGCAGACTATGCGATTGCGCTGAAAGGATCTGATGTAAAACTAAGTGAACTCGCCGTTGGAATTGGACCTTTCGTTGTAGGTCCCGCTGTTGAAAGAAAAATTGGCACAGGCCCTTTTAGTACTTTGGCAATTGATGCAACAGGCTGGCATAATTCCGAATGGGCTTTTGCACATGGGTTGTTTTCAGAATTGCATGAAACAATAGAAAGTGTTGATGAGGCAGTGAATAAATTATCAAACACCCTTGCAAACTCAAGTCCGGATGCCATGAGCGAACTCAAAAAAATATTTTGGAGCGGAACAGAGCACTGGGAAACGTTGTTGAATGAACGTGCATCAATCAGCGGCAGATTGATTTTGAGCGAGTACTCCAAAAAGGCAATTGATACATTTAAAGCGAAATAGGCAATCATCCAATAATAACACAACGAGGATAATGAAGGTTACCGGAATCACTATCATCAAAAATGCGGTTATCAACAATTATCCGATTGTAGAGGCGATCAAATCTGTATTACCCCTCGTAGACGAAATGATTGTCCTCGTTGGAGACAGCGAAGATGACACTGAGGGGTTAATCAAATCTATTGCATCTGATAAAATCAAAATCTCGCATAGTATTTGGGATAAAAATATTCGAACTGGCGGATCTGTACTGGCGGTAGAAACCAATAAAGCGCTTCAGCTTGTATCAGCGGATACGGACTGGATTTTATACATTCAAGGAGATGAAGTCTTACATGAAAAAGATTATCCGGCTATACGCGAGGCGATGAAAAAATATGAGCGTGATCTAAAAGTGGAAGGCCTTTTGTTTCACTATCTTCATTTTTATGCAACCTATGATTATCTGCGAGACGGCAGAAACTGGTATAAGCAGGAAACAAGAATCATACGAAACGGAAGAAACATTCAATCACATCGGGATGCTCAGGGTTTTAGAATCGGAAACACAAAAATAAAAGTAGCCCGCATACCCGCAACAGTTTATCATTATGGATGGGTGAAAAATCCCAAAGACATGAAAACCAAACAGAAGAATGTTGCGGAATTTTGGGTTTCGGATGATAACTCATTGAATCAGTTTCGAGAGAGTGGCGATTTATTTGATTTTAATAATTATGATTCTATTCGGAAGTTTACCGGCACACATCCTTTGGTGATGCACGAGCGTATTCAAAGAATGAATTGGCAAGTGGTGCTTGATGAAAAACGAAAGAACATTAAATGGAAATACCGGATATTGTTTTGGATAGAAAAATTAACGGGTAAAAGATTATTTACTTTTAGTAATCATAAAATCATTCGCAGATAAAATTTGTGAGCAATACAACTTCAGATAAAATTGAATGGCCGTTGGTTTCTGTTGTAATGTGTACATGCAATGGCGAGGATTTTGTTGCCAAACAATTGGATTCACTCATTAATCAAACCTATCCCAATCTTGAAATCATCATCTCAGATGATGCCTCTACCAACAATACACTCCCAATATTAAGCGAGTATGCTAAAAAAGACGCACGCATAAAATTGCATGTAAATGAGCAGAACCTTGGCTTCACAAAAAACTTCAGCAATGCTTGTATGCTTGCTTCGGGCCATTACATTGCATTTTGTGATCAGGATGATATATGGCATCCTGAAAAAATTGAAAGAATCTTGAAAAACTGGGTTGAGGGTACTTCATTAATGTATGCAAACTCCGTTCGTTTTTCAGACGAATCCGAAATTCCTTCATTAAAAGAAAACAAACGCTATCGCCGCTTTGAAGGAAATGACCCTCGAAAAATTTCGGTATTTAATACTATCAGCGGACACGCCATGATTGTAAAGAGAGAATTACTCAATCATATTCTTCCATTTAAGGAGGGGGTTATGTACGATTGGTGGGCTGCTGCTGTTGCTACTTGTTTTGGCGGTGTCGGATATTTGAATGAGATACTTGTTTATCAGCGAGTACACGGAGGAAATGTTTCAGTGGGGAAAGGATTCAGTCATTTGGAAAAAAACTATAAAAAAGATTTTATGCAAATGGTGAACAATCATTTGTCTACCTTTTCAAATATCGAAGATCTGTCTATACAACAAAAACATTTTTTTGAAAAGCTTCACCGCATCTGGAATGAGGCGATGCATAAAAAATTCAGTCTTTCCCTTTTTTTGTTCTTGTTAAAATACAGAACGATTGTTTTTTGGTATAAAAAAAGAAAATTTGCATTATTTTCTCACATCAAACACAGCTATAAATTATCCCGAAATTGAAACCAAGTATTTCGTTACAGCTTTCAACGTACAATTGGCCTCAGGCTTTGGAACTTTGTTTGCAAAGTATAATGATGCAGACAGTTATACCCGATGAGGTGATTGTTTGTGATGATGGATCTCGAAGTGATACGGCAGAGGTTATTGATGCATTCAAAAAGAAAGTTTCATTTCCATTGGTGCATGTTTGGCAAGCCGACGAAGGATTTCAATTGGCAAAAGTTCGCAACAAAGGATTTGCCAAAACAGATAAGGAATATATTGTTCAAATAGACGGGGATCTCATTTTGCATAAAGATTTCATCAAAGACCACCGGAATTTTGCTTTGGATGGATCTTTTACAACAGGAAGCAGGGTGCTGCTTTCTACGGAAACGACTCAAACCTTATTTCGGGAAAAATCAATTGACATTAAAAAACACTCCGGCAAAGAACGCAATCCACTGAATGGACTCCACCTTCCTTTTTTACACAAATTATTTTCTACCCGATACAAACAAAAAGGAAAGCATAAGTACTATGTAAAAGGCTGCAATATGGCTTTTTGGAGAAAAGATTTGTTGCTGGTAAACGGATACAATGAAGAATTTACTGGCTGGGGACGGGAAGACAGCGAACTGGCTATTCGACTGATAAATGCAGGAATAAAAAAAAGATTCCTGAAATTTGGAGGTATCTGTTATCATTTGTGGCACAAGGAGGCAAGTCGTGAAATGGAACAAATAAACATCGATCGAATGAACAATGCCATCAATAAAAAATTAATTGAATCGCCAAAAGGGATTCGTCAATATTCCTAACTTCGAAACATTTATGATAAATATTGACAAAGAAAAACTAATCAGCGGAGACTATAAAACACTAGCAAGGGCTATATCTTTAATTGAGAATGAGGCAGAGGGGTATGAAAACTTTTTGAAATCATTATCATATACAATAGATACTCAAGTAATTGGTATAACCGGTCCTCCGGGAGCGGGGAAGAGTACATTGACAGACGCCCTGATTGAATGTTTGGTTGAACAAGGAGAAAAAGTAGCAGTACTTTGTGTAGACCCTTCCTCTCCTTTTAATATGGGTGCGATACTTGGAGACAGAATCAGAATGAGTCACTGGTACAATCATCATCAAGTGTACATTCGGTCTTTGGCTTCCAGAGGGTCGCTCGGAGGTTTGAGTCCTATGGTTTTTGACATTACCGAAATACTAAAAGCATCGGGCTTTACAAAAATCCTTATTGAAACCGTGGGGGTAGGTCAAAGTGAGGTAGATGTTGCAGGAATAGCAGATGTTACAGTAGTGGTATTGGTTCCTGAATCGGGAGACGACATACAAAGTATGAAGGCTGGAGTTTTGGAAATAGCAGATATCATTGTGATTAACAAATTTGATCGTCCCGAATCTGAGTTGCTGTTTAATAAAATAAAACAACAGTTGATGCTTTCAGACAGGAGTGAGAATATTCCTGTTTTGCCTTGTGTTGCAACAGTCAAAACAGGAATTAAAGAATTAAATAAAAATATTGTCAAACAACAAGAATCTGAATCAAACGTACAAAGAAAACTTTTCTTGACGGCAGAAAGGCTTTATCAAATTATTCAAAGGAGAAGGATGAAAGATGTAAACAAAGAAGAATTGAAAAAAAAGATCAAAGAAACACAAGCCCCTCTCAATTTGTATTTATTAGCAGACTGCTTTTGAATTAATACCATACGCTACGCTTTCATTTTGTCTTTAATGTTGTTTTTGAAATAACGTTTGTATTTCTTATAACGAAACCAGTTGTAATGAAGGTTCTTCAAATGATCGGAAGATCGGATAAATTCGCCAAGTACCTTATTTATTCTTCGCGTTCCTACATATTTGCAAGCCCTTAGGTATATATATTTTTGGTAGTTTATCAAATTTTCACTTCCCCATTTTTGCAGAATAGGTTTTAGCAGTGGTTTTTTTAAATAGGCCTCCATCAGCACCAGAAAGTCGCCTATCGTTGTATGAATGATGCGATCAGAAATAATATTTTTCCCTTTAAGTGTATTTTTTGTAGTTGTAGACTCTCCGTGTACACGAAAACTAACCAGTTTCTCGCTTAAAAAAACAAATGGATGGTTTAGAATCACTTTCATTACAAACTCATAGTCTACAATTTGTTTTACGGAATCATCAAATCCGTTAACTGCATCGTAAACAGATTTGTGAAAAATTGTACAGATTGGTTCTCCTAAAACATTTTCGACCAAATATTGTGAAACAATAGCTGCAGATTCAGCAGGGCTGTAATATTTTTTTCTGGAGAAAATCGTTTCGGTTTTTTTTATTTCGTTTAAGAAGATATGCTTCAGTCGGACATCAGTACTTTCTTCTATTAAAAAATCCCTGGAGCACAGTGCAAATTTGGTATCATATTCCATACAGGCTTGCATCATTTTTTCAACACAATCGGGCTTCATTCTATCATCCTGAAAAAGATATTTTATCCATTCGCCTGAGGCTTTTTCCACACATATCTTCCAGTTGCCAACCAGGCCGGCGTTCTCTGGATTACGGTGATAAACGATATGAGGGTATTTTGAAGCGTATTGCTTTGCAATAGAGACGCTATTGTCTGTGGAGCCGTCATCTGTAATTATTATCTCAATATTTGAATATGTTTGAGCCAATGCACATTCAATAGATTCAGCTAAATACGTATCGCCATTATAGACAGGAATGCAAATGCTCACCAAAGGCTGATTTGTACTTTTGACTGCAACTTTTTGTTTGTATTTGTAAGCAAAGATGTTTACAGCCATCTCCATATTTTCACAGGCGAGCGTACTTTCTGCAAATGGGCGACGTCTTGAGAATGACTCTTTGATATGATAACGAAAACCATTTGCTTTCAATAGTTGTAAAATATCGTCGAGATGCTGCTCCTCATTTATGAAACTATGATACTCTACAAATAAATTCTCTACTAAATGCAGCCGGTCAGCACAATGCTTTAACACACGATATTCGGCACCCTCTATGTCAATTTTTAAAAAATCTACTTTTTGAGTCAAATAGTCACGAAGAATTGTCGTTTCTACAGTGGCAGGTTTTTGATTTTCAAACGCATTTGTTACGCTTCCTCCCATTCCATTATCTGTAAAAAACTGTAAAGTTGTTTTTTCATCCCAAACCGCCTTTTTTTCTAAGCGCACATTTGAGAGGGTGTAATTGGACACATTTTTCCGAAGAACATTATAAATAGCTTCTTCTGGTTCAAAAGCGATGATATTGGCATTTGGATATTTCTTTGAAAAATACAATACGCTTAATCCCATATTTGCGCCACAATCTATGATATAGGGATTATTGTTATCTGCGATAAAATGATAAATTTCTTGCTCGAATATTTCATGATAAGTGTCTTCAAAAGATCTTGCGTGGTGAAACTCAAAATAGGATTCACCAAATTTGACAGACCCTGAATCATTCGGCTTCATTTTTTTAATTGAAGACCAGTCTTTCATTTGGTATGATGTAAACATTGTTGACCTATGCTTCAATTGTTTGATTGATTGTTTTTCCACCATCTCCAGGCTATAAACCCAACGATAGCAAAGGGAGCGAGCATCAAATACAAGATAGCTTTATTTAATCCAAGTGCAGGCTTTTCGCCCAATTGAGAGGCTGTTTTGGTACACATGGCGCATTGGGCCTGCATCAATGAAGGAAATGACAACATGATGACTATGACAAGAATTATCGCTATTGATTTCTTCACACCACAAAGATACATTCAATCAAACAAAAACCCCTGCAGGTTTTGCAGGGGTTTTTGATAAATTTTTAGAGACCTTAATTTGCCTCCTGTGCCAGTTGTTTATTGGCGCGCTTGCGATCTTCCTCATTTAGTATATTCTTACGCAAACGAATATTCTTAGGGGTCACCTCAATGCTTTCATCGTGTTGTATATATTCCATGCACTCTTCGAGTGTCATCAAAATCTTAGGTGCCATTCGTGCCGCATCATCACTTCCGCTGGCGCGGTGGTTGGTGAGCTTCTTGGCTTCAGTGGCATTTACAACCAAATCGCCCGGTTTGATGTGCTCAGCAATGATTTGTCCGGCATATACATCCTCTCCCGCATCCACAAAAAATCTTCCTCTGTCCTGTAACTTATCAATTGAATAAGCAGTTGTTTTTTCGGTGGTCTTCGAAAGTAAAACACCATTATTACGTCCGGGAATAGGGCCCTTCCATGGCTTATACTCACTGAAACGATGCGCCATCACTGCCTCTCCGGCTGTGCTGGTCAGCATGTTGCTTCTCAACCCAATCAATCCGCGTGAAGGTATTTCAAACTCCAAATGCTGCATCTCTCCCTTGGTTTCCATCACGAGCATTTCACCTTTACGTTGTGTTACCAAATCAATTACCTTACCACTGAAATCAGCTGGCACATCGACGACCAAAATTTCATAAGGTTCGCATTTTACTCCGTCTATTTGTTTTACCAATACCTGAGGCTGTCCAACAGTTAATTCAAATCCTTCACGGCGCATGGTTTCAATCAAAATACCCAAATGCAAAATACCGCGGCCGTATACCAGCATACTATCCGCACTATCGGTATCGTCTACACGAAGTGCCAGGTTTTTTTCTGTTTCTTTGATCAATCGATCGCGTAAATGACGACTCGTTACAAATTTTCCTTCCTTGCCAAAAAACGGAGAGTTGTTGATGCTGAACAACATGCTCATGGTTGGTTCATCAACCTTAATCAATGGTAATGCTTCTGATACTTCTGCATCGGCAATGGTATCGCCAATATTGAAGTCTTCCAATCCTACCACTGCACAAATATCTCCTGCATGTACTTCACTCACTTTTCTTTTACCCATACCCTCAAATACATGAAGTTCCTTGATGCGTTGTTTTTTGATAGAACCATCAGCCTGCATCAACGCGATGGGCATATTTTCTTTGATAGAACCACGAGAAACTTTTCCAATAGCAATCCTTCCTAAAAACGAAGAGTAATCCAAAGAAGTAATTTGCATTTGCAATGGGCCCTCATTCACTCTCGGCGCAGGCACATGCTGTAAGATGCCATCCAGCAATGGATGTATGTTGTCGATTTGTGTCAATGAATCATTGAACCATCCATTTTTTCCGGAACCATAATAGGTAGGGAAATTCAATTGCTCTTCAGTTGCATCCAAATTGAAGAACAATTCAAATACCGCATCATGCACTTCATCCGGACGACAATTGGGCTTATCTACTTTATTAATAACCACAATAGGCTTCAAATGCAATTGCAATGCTTTCTGCAATACAAAGCGTGTTTGAGGCATCGGTCCTTCAAAGGCGTCTACCAGTAAAATCACACCATCTGCCATTTTTAATACACGCTCTACCTCGCCTCCAAAATCCGAGTGACCAGGGGTATCAATAACATTGATCTTGGTATCTTTATATGTAACGGCAGCGTTTTTACTGAAAATGGTAATACCTCTCTCACGTTCCAGGTCGTTGCTGTCCATAATGAGTTCGCCTGTTTCCTGATTTTCACGGAATACTTTCGTGGCGTGGAGGATTTTGTCAACCAGGGTAGTCTTACCATGGTCAACGTGTGCAATAATAGCGATGTTGCGGATATTCATAATGATGCGCCAAAAAGCTGAATTGACAAGGTTTTGGCGGCGCAAAGGTACTTCTTTTATTTCCTATTATCTAATTTAATAAAAGAAAAGAGGGGTAAACCTTGATAAATAACCGTTAATTCCCGTATTCACACAAGAATTTGATACGCATCAGCTTGAGTTGCTCCCAGTTGAAATTTCCATCCGCCAGTTCTTCCTGTGCAACTTGTAGCGAAGATGTTTGACAACTTTTAAAATAATCCATCACTTCTTCCTGTTCGTATTCATCGAGCATATCGTCAATGGCATATTTTAAATTAAGGCGGGTTCCGCTTGCTACGATGGTTTCCATTTCTTCGAGCAATTCATCGATGCGGAGATCTTTTGTTTTGGCGATGGTTTCCAGCGGTATGCGTTTGTCTACATTTTGGATTATGAAGATTTTGTTATTGTTGCGATTTACCACACTCTTCATTACAAAATGATCAGGCTTGATTATGTCGTTTTCTTCTACATATTCTGCAATCAAATCCACAAATGGTTTTCCATAACGAGTTGCCTTTCCTTTGCTCACTCCACTCACTTTTTCGAGTTCCTGTAAATTGGTAGGATACAATGTGGCCATATCTTCGAGTGAAGATTCCAGAAAAATAACAAATGGAGGTAAGTTTTTTTCTTTGGCAACTTGCTTGCGTAAATCTTTCAATTGCTCAAAAAGTATATCATCCAAAGCGCCGCTTCCTCCGGATTGCACTACAGCTTCGTCTTCGTCAGCATTGGCATTTTCGAACTGATTGTTTAAAGCAATCGTGAATGAAGTTGGTTTTTTAAGAAACGCTGTTCCCGACTTTGTGATCTTTAGAATTCCATATTGTACAATGTCTTTTTCCAGCAATCCGCTCAACAGCATCTGACGAATTAAGCTGTTCCAGAAATAGGGTTCTTTATCATTACCGGAGGCAAAAACATCCAGGTTGTCATGTCTGTACATTTGTACCTGCTTATTGGCGTTACCTGTTAGTATGTGCATCACATATTCAATGGCAAACTGCTGATCCAACGCCTTGATTACTTTTAATGCAATGACGGCTTCTGTTTTTGCTTCGATTTTTTCTTTCGGACTCAAACAGTTATCGCAATGACCGCAGCTTTTTTGATCGTCATATTGTTCACCAAAATAATAGAGTAATGTTTTTCTTCGGCACACACTGCTCTCTGCATAGGAAACCGTTTCATTAATTAACTGTCCGCCCACTTCGCGTTCGCTCAGTGGTTTGTCTTTCATCAAATGCTCGAGTTTGGCAACATCTTTATGAGAGTAGTATAATATGCATTTGCCTTCCATGCCATCGCGACCGGCACGACCAGTTTCCTGATAATAATTTTCGATGGATTTTGGAATGTTGTAGTGAATGACAAAACGCACATCTGGCTTATCGATACCCATGCCAAATGCAATGGTAGCTACAATCACATGGACATCTTCATTTAAAAACTGATCTTGTCTTTGTGAACGTAATTTTGCTTCAAGCCCGGCGTGATAAGCAACCGCTTTGATGCCATTGGCATTGAGCATGTCTGCCAGTTCTTCCGTAGTTTTTCGGTTGAGGGTGTAAATGATACCGCTTTTTCCTTTGTGCTGTTGTATAAAACGAACAATACTTTTATTGGTTTGGTCTACATTAATCTTTGGCTGAATTTCGTAATAGAGATTGGGTCTGTTAAATGAAGAAATAAAAACAGCAGGATTACGCAAGCCCAGATTCTTTACAATATCGCTTTGCACCTTTGGGGTAGCCGTAGCCGTTAGTGCTATGATCGGGGCATCTGCTTTGATGCTTTCCATCATCTCACGCAAGCGACGATACTCCGGTCTGAAATCATGACCCCACTCCGAAATACAATGCGCTTCATCTACCGCAAAGAAAGAAACATTGATGGATTGAAAAAACAGGATATTGTCCTCTTTGGTCAAAGTTTCCGGAGCCACATACAGCATCTTTGTTTTTCCGGTGGTTACATCATCCTTAACCGTTTTCTGTTGACTTTTATTAAGTGTGCTGTTTAAAAAATGAGCCACATTATCCAAACTGCTGTAACTCCTAACCAGATCTACCTGGTTTTTCATTAATGCAATTAATGGAGATACAATAATAGCCACCCCATCTTGCATCATGGCAGGAAGCTGATAGCATAAACTCTTACCTCCGCCTGTAGGCATTATGACAAAGGTGTCTTTGCCGGAGAGGATAGATTCGATAATATCATGTTGAGGGCCTTTGAAATGATCAAATCCAAAATATTGCTGGAGGTTTTCGAGAAGCGCCGTATTAGTTTTGGTAGTTGTTTTTTTTACAGTTGATTTTTTTACTGCTGTCTTTTTTGCTGTTGCCATTACATTCACTAATTTCTATTGCTATGGATAAAATACAGGATTTGTTGAAAGGGCAACGAAGTTAATTAAACAAAGGCACACTTTCAAATAGTTTAACAAATTAGGCATTAGATTGTTTTGTTGAATTATCAAGCGTCTTTTTAAACCAAAGATGCTATCTTCACATCAAATTATTTAATTGATAATATGCGTGCAATCAGGCTGTTATGCATTTTTTTTGCGAGTCTTTTTATAACGCGGGTTACTGTTGCTCAACGAGTTGTGATTAATCAAAATCCCGGATTGAGTTCAAATGTGGTAGTAGGGCAGCAATATTTTCATATCAGCGAATCTTTGTACTCAGATCAGGAAATTGGAACAGGTAATTTTTTATCGTCTACGGAATCTATTGATAAAATTGCCTTTTACCTTAATAATTCAGGTTTAGCTCCCAATATTGGTCAGTTTCGTATTTTAATGAAAGAGGTGCCGGCAACATTAAGAACTTTGGGAAACGCATCTTACACCAGAACCGGTTATAAGCTAGTTTTTGATGGAACGGTTGACATGTCAGGCACAGGTGCTGTTGAAATTCCATTGGACTCTCCCTTTACAAGATCAGGTGGGAAAAACATGATGGTTATGATTGAACGCCTGGATTCTGTTCAGCATTTTGGATTTGTTTTCGAAACATCAAATGGATTGGAGGGTAATGCAAATACAATCTCTTCTCGTCGTTACAATGACTCTATGCGACCAGTTCTTTCTTCAACACTTTTAACGACCACAATTTATCGGCCGGCCATTTCATTCATACATGTTTTTCCCTCTGATGTGGCTATTTTAAAAATCTTGCATCCGGACCCGTCTTGTTATGATACTTTACAGACCTTAAAAGTAGCTATCCAAAATCAAGGAATGAATACTATCAATGCAGGGGAAGTACAAGTGACATTAAAATTGCGCGGAAGCAATGTGTCTGATTTTTTCACCCAAAATTCGTTGACTTTACAGCCGGGAGATTCAGAACTAATTGAATTCCCTTCCATTCCACTCTCTTCTACAGGTGTTACCACTGATACATCTTTTATTTCCATGACAGGAGATGGAACCACGTATAATGATACAGCAACAGGTTATGTAACTACCGCTTCCACTATCACCGGATTTCCGATACAGGAAAACATGGAAAACACGCTCGACATTTTTCCTTATTATAAGAACGTTGTTGGAAACAGACAATTATGGAGATTGCAAACCAACAGATATTCCAATGCAGATATGACGCCCGATTCTCTTCGTCCACAAGGTCCGGGAATTCGGTTTATGTTATTTGATAGCTGGACGGCACCTGCTTCAAATGAATTTACTACACGAATGTTCAGCAATTGTATTCAAATGCCGGCCCCTACAGTAAATGGATTGCCGGTTACTACAGTAACTTTTAGTATGAGCCACGATACGCTATATCCTTCTCTTCAGGACAGTCTTTACTTATCAGTTTCAAACGATAATGGATTGACCTGGAACAGAATTCAAGGGTTTGCTCGTTGGCAGGCTACTGCAGTTACTCCGCGGTGGACACAACATACAGTTGATATTACAGCGTATGACGGTCAAACGGTAGAGTTGGGATTTGAAGGAGTAAGTAAATACGGCAATGCGTTTGGCTTAGATAACATTACCATTAAATTTACAAATCCGGTACCATTGACTTTAATCGATTTCAAAGCAATAAAGCTGGAAAAAACAAATCGTTTGATTTGGTCTACAGCAAAGGAATGGAACATGGATGCATTTGAAATAGAAAGAAGTGTTGATGGAATTGTATTTGAACAAACCGGCAGAGTGAAGTCTTCCGGAGATGGAAACTATCGGAGTTATGATTTTGAAGACATCAACCCGGTTGCAGGTGTGCAATATTATCGTTTGAAGATGCTTGAAAACAACCAAACTTTTAGTTATTCTCCTGTACAAAAAATCGACAGAACAGTTTATTATGAATACTGTATTGTAAACCCGGTCGCCAATCATCAGTTGCAAATGAAACTAACTTTAGCAGAAGCAGAATCAATGAGGATGGTGATTTCAGACATGCAAGGCAAGCAGCTGATTGTCAGAGATATCAATGCGCCTGCGAAAAAGCAAATTGAAATCAATCTGCCACTTTCATTTCCTTCGGGAAGCTACATGATAAATATGCGTGGCAAAAATAGTGTGATCCAAAAACAGATTGTATTGCCATAAAAAAACCGCTCCTTGCGGAGCGGCCACCGGACCGAAGACAATGATATCTTCTTACCTCATTTTCAAAACACACAAACCTTTCTTTGCCCGAAAAATATTTAACGCACTTCAATACTTCTTGCTGCTAATTTTTTTGCTTCTTCTTTTTTAGGCAAAACCAATTTAAGGATGCCATCGTGATAACTTGCCTGAATGTTGTCTTTCTTTACTTCCTCTGGCAATGAAAAACTCCTGCTGAAAGAAGTATAGTTATATTCTTTGCGCGTATATTTTTCTTCTTTCTCTTCGCGCGAGATTTCTTTTTCACTGCTAATGGTTAGCATACTGCCATCTACATTAATTGCAAAGTCCTCTTTTTTCATGCCGGGCGCTGCAATAGAAAGCGTGTATTCATCTTTCGTTTCCGTAATGTTCGCAGCAGGAACAGTTAATACCCGACTTAATAAATTACTGCCCGAGTCGAACCACTCATTGAAGGGCCTGAAAAAATCTTCAAAAACAGTGGGCAAATAACTGCCGTTGCGTACAAGTGATCTGGTTGACATGCGATTCTTTTTTTAATGATGATTTGATTGATGCGCAAATGTATATGCGAAGACATACGGAAAAGAAGAGGAATCATCAATATAAAATATGAGAGAGATCAATGTAATTAATCCGATACACGTTCGCTCAATTCGAGCCAGCGTGTTTCAGCGGCATCAATTTCCTGTAAAAGCTGATGCATTCGTTCAGATGCTATTTGCAGATCATCAAAAGAAAGCTGACCGCTCATGCGTTCTTCGAGTGCTTTCTTTTCATCTTGTAGAAGTGGTAAATTTTTTTCTATCTGCTCAAGTTCAAATTTTTCTTTGAACGATAATTTTTTGGCAGCAGCCGGAGTTGCTTTATTTTCTGAAACAGTTGCCTCAGTGGGCTTTTCTGGCTTATCTGATAGTTGTTCCTGTGTGTCTTCGAGCCAGCCGGCAGACACTGCAGTTCTGTATTCGGAGTAGTTACCCGGAAAATCACGAATGACGCCGTTGCCTTCAAATACAAACAGATGATCTACCATTCGGTCCATAAAATAACGGTCATGGCTAACGATGAGAATACATCCCTGATAATCGAGTAAAAATTCTTCGAGCGTTCGAAGGGTTTGCAAATCCAAATCATTGGTGGGTTCATCCAGCACCAAAAAGTTGGGATTCCGAAATAAAATGCCAAGCAGATGCAAGCGACGTTTTTCGCCGCCACTTAATTTGCTGAGAAAAGTATATTGCTGCTCTCCGTTGAAACCAAACTTTTCCATAAACTGCGAAGCAGAAATTTTGCTCCCATCGGCCAATGGAAAAAATTCGGCCAAATCTTTTACGTATTCAATGGCGCGTTTGTCTTCTTTATAGACCAATCCTTCCTGACTGTAATGCCCAAACACCACTGTATCGCCATGATTGATTTTACCGCTGTCGGGAGTTTCAATGTGTAACGCAATGCGTAAGAACGTAGATTTTCCCACTCCATTTTTACCAACGACACCAATGCGTTCGCCCTTTTTAAAAGTGTAATCAAATCCTTTCATGATGGGCAAATTGCCAAATGATTTGTACACTTTTTTCATTTCCAGCACCTTTCCTCCAAGGCGGGTCATCTTTACCTGAAACTGAATATCCTCTGTGATTTTTTTCTTTTTTACGCGCTCCTCGATATCTGCAAATGCATCTTGACGACTTTTACTTTTTACAGTGCGTGCACGAGGTTGCTTACGCATCCATTCCAGTTCTTTACGGTAAATGTTTTTGTCTTTCAGTAGCTCGCTTTGCTGCACCTCAATACGCAAATCCTTTTGCTCTAAAAAATAATCGTAATTGCCTTTGTAGACAAATGTCTTTTGATCATCGATCTCAATGATCTCATTGCAAACGGCATCTAAAAAATAACGATCATGCGTAACGAGAAGCAAAGTAACTTTAGATGCACTCACATAATCTTCCAGCCACTCAATCATATTTACATCCAAATGGTTGGTTGGCTCATCCATGATGAGCAGGCATTTGCCATCGTGCAATCTGGTTTCAATGAGCGCATGAGCCAGCGCAACGCGTTTGCGTTGACCACCCGAAAGACGAGCGACAGATGCATCCCAATTGTGAATACCCAGCTCACCTAAAATCTGTCTGCAATCTTTTTCGATGTCCCATGCCTGATGAAGATCCATGGCTTCCATCAGTTTGGAGAGTTTATCGGCATCTTCGCTGCCTGACTCGAGATATTGCTCGTATGCTTTTACAGCTTGAATAACAGGATGGGGAATGTTGAATACCGATTCTCTGACAGTAAGCGTAGGTTCCCATTCATGTTCCTGTTGTAAAAGAACGGTATGTACATCAGGATGGATCCAAACGGAGCCTGTATCGGCCTGAGCAGCACTGGCAATGATTTTGAGGAGGGTGCTTTTACCGGTACCATTTCGGGCAACCAATGCAATTTTATCACCTTGTTCTATATGAAAAGAAATCTTTTGAAAAAGAGTACGAATGCCAAAAGATTTACTTATGTTTTCGATTGATGCATAGTGCATTATAAAGATAATTAAAGGTAGAAATAGGCCATTTGGCCAGAAAGCATGTGTGAAAAAGATACGAGTGGCAAAAATAAAGTAATTTTACCCTCTTTATAGACTATTTATTTTACAAGTTTATTGTGATCCAAAAAAGGTTTTTGGGAAATAAATATATTATCAAAAAATATATATTATAACATGCATTCGATTGTAACAATCAGGTTTGCTTTACAGAAAAGTTGTAAAACGCTCCTGTTTCATTTCTTCCTAACGCTTTTCATATTAGCCATAAATTCCTCGGAAGGTGTTTTTGCACAAAATCTGCAGGCGATGGAAAACAAGGATTTGTCTCAAATAAATCTTGATGATTATACCAAAGAGGATTTACAGGCATTATTTGAACAGGCTGAGCGCTATGGGATGGATGATGAAAAACTTTATCAATTATTAAAAAGCAAGGGAATCCAGGATACGGAGTTGGAAAAACTTAAAGAGCAGAGAAAGTTGATGGACCTCAAAAAAGATGATACAAAAGATAATGTCGTTGTACCATCCAAAAAGGAAAAACAACCACTGAAGGATTTATCTGCGATGATGGAGACAACCTATGACAAAACAATTTACGGATCTGAATTATTTTCGAAAAGCAGCACTGTTTTTGAGCCCAATATTCGAATTGCTACACCCTCATCTTATGTCCTGGGTCCCGATGATGAACTCTTCATAAATGTTTATGGTTACAGTGAAAAACAATATACGCTTGAGGTTAATAAGGAAGGCAAGATTTATATACCAGGAGTAGGTCCATTGGAGGTTAGTGGTTTATCTATGGAGCAAGCCACTCAAAAAATTAAGAATAAACTGGCTTCCACCATTTATACTGCTATAAGATCCGGAGCAACTCAATTACAGGTTTCTCTTGGTAAAATAAAAAGCATACAGGTTACAGTAATTGGCGAAGTCAAAAAGCCCGGAACCTATACGGTTTCTTCTCTTACTACACTTTTTAATGTTTTATATATGTGCGGAGGCCCCAGCGATCTGGGCAGTTACAGAAATATTGAAATTGTAAGGGGTAACGCGGTTGCAAGAAAAGCGGACATGTACCAGTTTTTATCCAAAGGAGATAGGAGCGATGATATTCTGCTTCAGGAAAGAGATGTGATTAGGGTACCATACTGCGACAGCAGAGTTAAGATTACTGGACAAGTAAGGCGTCCTGGTAAGTATGAGTTTTCAAAAGATGATACGTATGAATCGTTGATGCAATATTGCGGGGGTCTGGAAGAGAATGCATACAAAGGCACTATCTCAGTATTCAGAATTGAAGATAGAAACAGAACGGTGCTGGACATTGAGAAAGATTCCATGTCTGTCCGTTATCCGAAAAGCGGAGATGAAATTTTTGTGAATAAAATGCCCTCCATTTACGCGAATAAGGTTACTGTAAAAGGAAGTGTTTTTGCTCCGGGTAATTATGAACTCACTCCTCAAACAACATTGAGAAAACTAATAGAAAAATCAGGGGGGCTCCTTCCTGATTCCTATTCCAAGCGCGTTACAATATTTAGGCAGTTTGAAAACAAGCTCCCAACAACTGTTGCATACAATCTTGATTCTTTGAAAAATGCAAATGCAGACGTACAACTCGTTAAGGATGACTCCATTTGGGTACACTCTATATTTGATTTCATAGACGATGCAACGGTATCTGTTGAAGGATACGTTAGAAATCCGGGTATTTATCCCTGGAGGGATAATCTTACACTTAGAGATTTGCTCTCCAAGGTGGGAGGAATAAACGAGTCTGGAGATTCTACCAACATAGAAATCTCGAGACGAAACAAAAACGTAGATGTACGTTCATCAAAAAACATAGAATCTGAAATTATCTTATTTGGTATTGCATCTGATTCTTCTGCAGCTGATTTCATATTAAAGCCCTTTGATGTTGTAGTCATTAAAAAGAAGCCGGGTGTTGTAAATCAGAGAATGGTGGTGGTAGACGGTGAAGTGGTAGTTCCGGGAAAATATATTCTGAAGAGTAGCAATGATAAAATTCTAGACGTAATTAAAAGAGCGGGAGGTTTCAGGGCGTCAGCCGATAGTAATTTTGCAACTATACGTAGATTGAACAAATCGAGTTTTTCTAAAGAGGAAAAACAGTCTATGTTCAAGAGATTACTGAATCTCAATAATGATACAATTGAAAAAAATAAAAAAGTCATCAACGAAATTTCAAAGACATACGACCTTATCAGTGTAAATCTGTCTAATATTATCAGAAGTGGGGGAGAGGCGTCTTCAGATAATTTAATGCTCGAGGATGGCGATATTTTGGTTGTAACAAAGAAAACAAATATCGTAAAGGTTTCAGGTGAAGTATATTATCCCAATATCATTGCATTGCGTAAAAATAAAAATGCAAAATATTATATCAAACAGGCAGGAAACTTTATGCCTGCCGCTCAAAAAGACAAAACCATTGTAGTATATCCAAACGGTAAAACAAAGTCGGTAAAGAGATTTCTGTTTCTTAAAAAATACCCCAAAGTTGTATCGGGATCCGAGATATTTGTCCCACAAAAAAACAATAAATCAAAAAAAGGATTGAGTATAGCAGAGTGGTCGGTTTTAGTCTCTTCGTTGGCAATTATTGGAAATTTGATAATCAATTTGAAGAAGAATTAATTGATGCAGTATGAAACCGCTGTATCGGAATTGTGACAACAGCCAATTGATATAGACTCAGAGAAAATCGAAAGGCAGCACTACATGGCTATTGTAAAACTATAACTATTCAAATAATGAAATCATCTCGCTTAAAGTGGTTTTTTATCATAGCAGTATCCGTTTTGCTGTTTGGTATTTGCGGCGTTATTTATTCTGTTTTTCAAAAGCCCAAGTATGAAAGTCATTTAACCTTCTCACTCGATGCCGGTGCTGCAGATGGTGCTTTATCGAGTGCCATGAATTTGGCAGCACAATTCGGACTGGGGCTGGGAACAGGACAAAGCATGTTTGATGGCGACAACATACTTGAAATCATGAAAAGCCGTCGTATGGTTGAATGCGTACTTTTATCAATTGATACATTTGATAAAAAACCAAGTACGCTGATTCAGTTTTTTATTGAAAATTCAGACTTCAGAAAGAAGATTAATAAAAAGCCACATCTGAAAAATGTTGCTTTTCCTCCCGGAATTACCAAAGCGGGAATGAATTATTTGCAAGACAGTATTTTGTTTGAAGTGTATCAAGAGTTCATTAAGGAAAACCTTTCTGCACAACGACCTGATAAAAAGCTCAGTATTTATGAGGTTAAGGTGACAAGTCTTAATGAACAATTCTCTAAAATATTTACCGATCGTATTGTTGACAGTACCGATGGATATTACATAGACATCACCAGTAAGAAAGATCTTGAAACATTAAAAATACTTGAAAACAGGGTTTCCTCTATTAAATCCGATGTAAGCGAAAGTATAGAAAACAGGGCCGAAGTGATGGATCAAAATATCAATCCGGCTTTCGCGAGAGTACAAACTCCAATTCTCAAACAACAATACAATATCCAGGCATACAGCGAGGCATACAAAGAAATGTTTAAGACACTGGAAATGGCACGATATCAATATCTGAAGAAAATCCCCTTACTCCAGGTAATTGATCACGCCGATTATCCGATGAAAAAAATCAGACTCGGAAAAGTGAAAGCTTTCATTTATTTCTCTCTCATGGGATTGTTTTTCTCTTTTCTTTGTCTGCTGCTTATTAAAAATTTCCGAAAAGCGGATTGATGTCGTTACGAAATAATATCGGCAAGCTTGTAGAAACCGGCCAATTGCTGCTCCCTGGTTTTTTATATGCCTTGTTGTCTTTGTTATTGTCAAGTCATCGGATTCTGTCCGACCAAAAAGAGCTGACTTTATATGTATTAAATATTGCTCAGCTCCTTGCATTTGGAATTACGATTGCCAAATACGCCTGCGATCAGATGTTGCTTACAAGATTAAAGAAAAATCAGAGAGCCGAATTCCGGAATTTCTTTTTGACCAGAGCCCTGCCCCTCAGTTTCATATTTTCATTGTTTGTTTTTTTTACGCACCACTCATTTGTTGCATTGACGCTGCTTATTTGTTTACCTGTAGAAGTATGGGTTATCGTAGTTTGTACCGAGCTGAATGTAGCGGGCAATTATAAAAAATCGATGCTGCTTAATCTTTTCGGCTATCCGCTGTTTTTATCTACAATCATTTTCCTTTCATTTATTCATCCCGGTTTACAGCAACATGTGCTGGTCGTCCTTGTTTCATGTTCATTAATAAAGTTGCTGATTACAAAAATCATACGCATTAAGGGAGAAAAAGATTCCAATGTGCTGTTAACATCCGGATGGGTGCCAATGCAACAAACAGGAAATTATCTTTTGTTCAAGCTGGATCAAATAATCATTGCCATACCTATTCTATTTTCCTGGTTAATAAGTATGTCCATACCTTCTGATTATCTATTTTATTGCAAATTGTCAGAAGTTTTTGCGGGTATAGCCACATCACTAAGTCCAATCATTATAAAAATGTCCGAAGATGATTCCGGTCATTTGAACATCTCCTCTTTTTTTAGGAAAAAGCAAGCCATGTTGATTCTAGTTGTTGCCATTTTGATACAAATCCTCTGCTCATTCCTATTTTTGAAAGACATGGATTGCATCCATATTGCATTGATTCTTCCTTTTGCATTGGCAACCATTTTGATGATTCCGGTAAATATTGCAAACTATCAGTTCTTTCGTGCCAATCACTTGCAAAAGAGTACGCAATTCAACTATATTGCTCTTTTCTTTGGAACAGCACTTTTTTTTCTGAGTTATTTTTTAAAATCAGTTATTTTGTTTGCCTGGATCGTTCCTGTACAACTGTTTGTTTTTTTCATAAGTTCGTACCGGCATAATAAATATAATCATGTTTAATTACCGCCACCTCTTTTTCATGCCGAGCTTTTACTTGCTAAGTACCTTCACATGTACTTATCTATTGTATCTGTCAGGTATCATAGGGTGGGAGCAGCCACCGGAAGAACTGCATTTCTGGTGTGTGTCAACAATTCTGATAGCGGCCATCAGCTTTCTGATATTTCACAAAAACATAAACAAGGAGATAAATGCCGCCGAAAAAAAGCAAGAAGTGAATCAGCCATATCTGTCCGGAAAAATTCAATGGATATTGCTTTTTTCGATGTTGCTATTGGGCGCATTGGGTATAGTAAAATATGTACTTGATTATTCCAAATTTGTAGGGGCATTTGGAATACTTGTAAGCATATTTACGGAAGATACGGGTCAGCTTAGAACAATGGCAGACAATGTGGAAAGCTGGGGAACTCAATTGTCTTATTTTACTTGGATTGCCGCATTCATCATTGCGATGGATATGGGCAGTAAAAAATTAAGTTATCGCTGGGGCTTTCTTTTGTTTTTGATTGTATTACTGAACTCCATATTTTTGGATAGAACCCGTCCGGTATGGATCATCTTCACTTGTGTTCTTTGTTTTTTCATGACTCGCTATCATTCTTTTAGCCGAAAAAACATTGTATATATTCTTTCGGCTGTCATTCTTTTTTTCATCAGTTTGTTTGTGGCTATTGGATCACTTTTGGGAAAAGGAGCAGATGATGAAAATTATCTGACTGTTGATTTGCCCAAATGGACACAGTCTATTTTTCTTTATCTCACCTCTTCATTTGCATATCTTGGTCGCTTAATTCATATGGATATGTCTGTTGATTACTATCCGGCCAGAATTACTTACCCTTTACAAAAATTCCTTGCGAAAGCACAGTGGGTTGACCAACCACCAAGTCAAATTCTTGATTTCTATCATTTGCCTTTGATAACTAATGTGGGAACTTTTTTGGAGCCCTTTTTTCAGGATGGCGGACGTGTGTTTTTATTTCTGGCTATCATCATACACACTTTGTTATTTGATTATTGGACCCTTTATTTACTGAAAAAACGTTATTCCGTTTTTAGCATAATAACCATCTCCACACTTTGTTTCACCAATTTTATTGGATTTTTTGTTCCCAAAATCACTTCTACAGCTACCTGGTTTGTCATCTTGGTCGCTTTTCTTTTATGGAAGGCAGAATGGGTACTTGGTTTTTTTAGAGCGAAAAATCAGGCTACTTCATAAAGTTCATCCCATCGTGTAGTAAAGCGTTTGCTTCTTTTTTCCTGACGCATTTTCCAGTTTTTACGAATTCCGGCTGTAGCAAATTTCAGCACATCATTTCGCATGCTGAAGTTGATGTTGTCTACCGCCTGCATCAGTTTTTTTTCTTTATCTGTATTAGGGGCATCAAACAAGCTGGATTGAATGCTGTTTTCCGGAACGATATCGCTGAGTATGACACCGGCTTTGATATATCTGTTGCCTTCCTCAAATAAATGAGTTACGAGTGGCATGGCGTGAGCAATGAGGGTATGCGTCATTTGCGTAGCAACAGGTAGTTTTATCGAAGCCGAGCGGGTAGTAGGTGCATATACTGTTGCGCGTCTCGCATCTCGTTCTACAATAAACAAATGCATATATCCGGCAGCACCATGTTGCCGGCGAAGTTTTTCGGCCGCGCGGGTAATGTATGTCGCTACCGCTTCTTTAAGTTCCTTGAGTGTCCACACCGGTTTTCCAAACATGCGGGTAGTTGCGATCATTCGTTTTTGCGTGAGCGGATCTTTCATATCTATGCAGGGAATGCCATTCAATTCTTTGATTAAACGAACACCCACTACACCGCCTAAATTTTTACGCGCCCATTCTTCACTCATGCAACTCAGTTCCCAGGCATTGTGAATGTTGAAGAGATGAAGTTTTTCGGCACCTGCACGACCTACGCCCCAGATGTCCTCTACGGCGGTACGTTCCAGTGCATCGCGACGCGTATCCTCATTATGAATGAGCACAACGCCCCCTGTACCAATTTTATCTTTTTTGGCAAGTCTGTTGGCTACTTTAGATAATACTTTTGTTGGAGCCATGCCAATGGATACTGGAATGCCCGTCCATTGTTCAGTTGTTTTTTTTAAATACAGACCATACTCTTGAAGTTTATCATCGGCGATGCCGGTTAGATCCAGAAAGCATTCATCAACGGAGTACACTTCTACCGACGGAGCCAGGGCACGCAGCGTGTCCATAACCCTTCTACTCATATCTCCGTACAAATGATAATTGCTTGAAAAAACAGCCACTCCGTTTTTTTCTATTTGATCGCGAAACTGAAAATAAGGACCGGCCATTCCGATACCTAAGGCTTTGGCTTCATCGGTTCTCGACACAATGCATCCGTCATTGTTGCTGAGTACCACAACAGGTTTTCGTTGCAGCGAAGGCATAAACAACCTTTCGCAGGAAGCATAAAAAGAATTGCAATCAACAATGGCCTTCATTAGAATGGTATGTTTTAATCCACAGTGCTTTGCAATTTATATCATTTGCATAAATAGCTGGTAAGAATCAATGGAAAATAATAAAGCGTTTTTATACAGCTGTCACAGTAAGACATTTTCTTTAGTACTTTTAAAATATATATCTTTATGAAAATGAAATTCTCTTGTGAAATTAAAAATTAAAAAAGCATGAAACACATTTTCCCCATTCTGACATTGATTATTTTTTCTGCTTGTAACTCGGATTCAGATGTTAATGAAAAAGAAAATGAATTATTGAAAAAAGAAATTGAGTTGATGAAAAAAGAACAGGAAATCAATTCGAGGCAAAAACCTGTAGATTCTTCTAAAAATACGGTTGTAGCTAAAGCTCCAAAAGATAACTCCAATTGGATTAATTACAACCACCCTTTTGGATACGAAATCGAACTTCCTTCTTATTTTGAAAAAAGCACACTGACTGCAACGGGTATACAATATTTTACCAATAACTTAAGCGATGAAATAGAATTGAATATACAAACAATAGATGGGGGAGGGTCATATGCTAGTTTAACCTATGATTATCAGGAAAATATTAATACTTATGAAGGTATAGATTACAAAATACTAAAAGATACCTGGTTTGTGGTGAGTGGCACAGATGAAAACGGCATTTATTATATCAAAGAAATCATCAAGAAAGGGAGAATTCACCATATGACGCTTCGCTATCCGGTCCGTTTTAGAGACATTTTTGATAGCATACTTCCAAGAATAGTAAAATCATTCAGGTAGAGGAATTTCTTCATTGATAGAAATTAAATAAACAGAGTTTTTTTCTACCAATCAAAAGGATTAATTTGTTGCCGATTTAATAATTTACTCTAAAATTACATTTTATGAATAAGATTTTTATGTTGCTTATGTTAACCTGTATTTCCTCATTTGGCTATGCTCAGGTTATGAAAAACGCCTCCGGACAAATCGTATGGCAGATGCGGAACGATAAAATAAAAAATGCTACAGGTAGCTTGGCAGCAAAGTATCACAATGGAAAAATCACTGATCCTTCCGGAAAAACATTAGCCATCATAGAAACAGACAAGATTAAAAACAGTGAAGGGTCAATCATCGGTCAAATAAAAAACAATCAATTATTTGATGTTTCGGGTGTATTGCTTGCATCATTTGACGGTAGAAATGTGAAAGACGCAAAAGGTAATACCGTAGCTACATATGAGTATATGAAAACTGAATTAGTCGCTGCCTTGCAGTTTCTGTTGAAATTAAATTAGTCATCGATTCCTATCAGTAAAACTTATGTCACAACCCGCTAACAATACCGCCACGCATCAAATCATCTCTGAACATGGAATATGCAATGTGGTGTTCAATGAAAAAACTTTGCAGCATGCGCTTCGTGCGGCAAGAAACATTGCCAAAAATGAAGTTATTGCCGCTTTTTCAGCAAGGGAAATATTAGCTGAGCCTAATTTTCTGACAGTTCAAACCGATGTAGGAAAACATATCCTGTTACAGCCCGAATATCTGCAATACACCAACCACAGTTGCGAACCCAATGTTTTTTTTGATATCACCAAAATGGAACAGGTGGCCTTACGTGACATTGCAGCAGGAGAGGAGCTCTGTGTTTTTTACCCATCTACAGAATGGGAAATGGCACAGCCCTTTCATTGTCACTGCGGAAGCAAAAAGTGTTTAAATATCATTCGCGGCGCTGCCAATGTGCATCCGGCAATATTAAATGAATATCGTATTGGCGACTTTATCCTGTTGCAGAAAAATAAATAAAAATACTTGACTTCAGCATCCTCGTATTCTTTCTTGCAGATCGCTTCGCAATTTTCTCTTCCTCCAAAAATTTGGGTGCTGGCTCCTTTTCTCGAAACAAAAGATGCGAACATAGATTATTATTACGACTTCACTCAAAGCATTGAAGAATACACACGAGTTTTTGATGAACTACATTTAAACTGGATTTGGCAACCCGTTTCCACTCAAAATATGTCATCCGTCATTGAAAACATTGCAATTCAAAAATCAGTTTGTACACCCGTTGTTGTTAATCTGTGTGACGGCGACGAAATAAATGGAACACCAGGTGTAAGCGTTATTCAATTGCTGCAAAAACATTCGATCATCTACACCGGCTCCGATGAATATTTTTACAGGATTACTACTTCCAAAATCCCCATGAAAAAAGCATTTGATGAATATGGTGTACCAAATGCCGCGTGGTGCGAGATTCATGATGAACATATAAAAGGAAATGATATCTTGGCAAAAATTGGAACTCCCGCAATTATCAAACCTGCTGTATCAGGAGGAAGTATGGGCGTGGGTATTCGCAATGTTGTGGAGAATGAAAATGAAATTAAAGATTTGCTAACTGAATTATTCTCCGGCTATCGCGGATGGAATTTAAATACCGATGGTTTGATTGCAGAACGTTTCATTGAAGGACCTGAGTTTACAGTTTTCATAACCGGTTCATACGACAAGCCCGACGAAGCCAAGATCTATACTCCGGTAGAAAGAGTATTTCATGAATCACTGCCCGAGAAAGAAAAGTTTCTTTCCTTCGATCGTCTATGGGAAATTTATGAAACGGAGTCAATGATGCCCGAATCGGAAAATTTTTACGAATATCGATTGCCAGATACCGATCTCATAGAACCGCTCAAGCAATTAGCTTGGAAGGCGTACGTGTCAAACAAAGGAAGGGGATATACCAGAGCGGATATTCGGATGGATAAGAACACCGGAAAACTATATCTGCTTGAAGTAAATGCCCAGTGTGGCATCAGCGACGATGAAAATTTCACATCTATTGGGGCTATATTGAAAATAAGTGGAGAAACATTTACAATGCTGGTCAATGATATTTTATCAGATGCTGTAAAAAGATCTTCCGTATTTCAATAAAATAAAAAATGGTAACTTCATTTTTCAAACCAGTTTTCTGTTGCGATGTCTTTTAAAAAACAATTGCGTGTTTGTGTACTTCAGCCCGATTACAGCACCTCTGAAGTAGACTATCAGCATTATGATCCAAGAAGGGATTTGTCATCCTTGCTGCCTGATGCAACAGTGGATCATATTTTTTTAAACAAACTGACCACCTATAAACAATTAAGAGAATCCACCCGAAATCCATACGATATCTATGTAAATCTTTGCGAGGGTTATCTCGATTGGGAGGTTCCTTCCATTGATGTGATTCACAGTCTAGATTTGCTCAATCTGCCATATACAGGCCCCAGTGCTTTGCTTTACGACCCTACAAAAGAGTTGATGAAGTACGTGGCATATACGCAAGGCGTTCAAACGCCCCGTTATTCTATCATTAAGGATGTAATGGAAATTTCGGCAGTGGCAGATAAAATGAATTTTCCTTTATTCGTTAAACCGGTAAAAGCCGGCGATAGTTTGGGGATCGATAAGCATTCTCTTGTAAAAAATAAAGAAGAACTGCGCGCAAAAGTGTTACAAATTATTGGAGAGCACGGACCGTTGCTGGTGGAGGAATATATATCCGGCCGAGAGTTTACCGTACTGCTTGTAAAAAATGCACACGAAAAAACTGCAACCGTTTTCAATCCTGTTGAATTTATTTTTCCTGAAGGAAATGAATTTAAAACATACGCACTTAAAACTTCTGAACTACACACCGATGCTAATGTGACAGTAAGCGATCCCGAATTGCGCGAAAGATTGAAAAAAGCCGCCTCAGATATTTTCTTCGGATTTGGTGGGGTTGGCTATGCCCGGCTAGATTTTAGAACCAACGAAAACGGGGAGCTCTATTTTTTAGAAATCAATTTTACCTGCTCCGTTTTTTATAAGGACGGTTACGAGGGTTCGGCTGATTATATATTAAAACTGGATGGAACCACACAGACAGATTTTTTGAAATTGATTATTGAGGAGGGCATTGATCGGCATACTAAAAAGCAGAAAAAATATTATATGAAAGGCGATTCCATCGCCGGATATGGCATATATGCCACAAGGGACATTGAGGTTGGAGAAGTTATTTTTCAGGGAGAGGAACGCTCTCAACGAATTGCTACTCAAAGACATATACATAAAAACTGGTCAGCTGCAGAGATAGATAATTTTAAAAAGTATGCGTATCCTGTCAGTAATGAAGTATTTTTGCTGTGGGATGATGATCCGGCAGGATGGGCCCCGCAAAATCACTCTTGCGAAGCCAATACTGCTTATCGTGGACTGGATGTCATATCAACGAGATCTATTAAAAAGGACGAGGAACTAACACTAGATTATGGTCATTTCCTCGGAGAACACATGGAACCGTTTCATTGCAAGTGCGGCGCAGCACATTGCAAGGGATATATAACCGGAAAGCCCGGTAACTCCGTCAACTCACGCGAAGAACAATCCAACTGATTGTTTGCACCCCGTTACTAACCTACACGATTCTTAATTGTTAAAATTCGTTTATTGTTCAAACGTTAAGCCAATTTTTATGTCTTAACTCAAAATTTCGTGTATGTATAAACTGGATAACATTCGCCAACTAATAAGTAGATATAAATATCAATTAGTCATAACTTATGGGCTTTTTTCTCTGGAAATGCTGGGTTCGCTGTTGCGCCCATTCTTTTTGGGGGTGGCTGTAAATGACCTGATGTCTGGGAGCTACCAAGGTTTAATTACGCTTTCATTGGTTCATTTGGCCTGGTTGGTCATTGGCACCATCCGACATATGTATGACACCCGAACTTACTCAGCTATTTATTCATCGATGGTGATTCGGTTTTTATCCCGCCGGAAAAAAAATTCAGATATTTCCAAACTTAGTGCCCACAGCACCCTTTCTAGAGAACTTGTTGATTTTCTTGAATCTGATTTGCCGTATGTCATTGAAGCATTTTACAACATTGTTGGATCATTGATATTGTTGATGTTTTATGATCATCAGGTGGTGCTTATTTGTCTGAGTATTTTGGTTCCGGTTGTTATCATCAGTCATTTTTATGGTAAAAAATTACAAGTGCTCAATAAGATGAAAAATGATGAATTGGAAAAACAAGTTAGTGTGATTGCAATCGGAAATGCAAAGAGCATCCAAAGACACTATCAAAAGCTTCGTCATTGGCAAATAAAAATTTCTGACCGAGAGGCGTTTAACTTTGGCATCATGGAAATCATGGTTTTATTGGTTATAGGAGGATCATTGCTTGTGTCCACCAAAATGTTTGGTGCAACAATCATTGCCGGAAATTTAATTGGCATATACAACTATATATTAAAATTCGTATCCGGACTGGATACGATACCTTATACCGTACAACGGTTATCTTCACTCAATGATATAGCACGCAGAATAGAGTTACAAACAATGGATACTGAAAAGAAGGATGAAATAAAAGTACCTGTATATCATCAGGGCGAACTTAAATTAACTGCCTGATACTTTGATCTTTCAAATACAAAAGCCAGGTTACCTGATGAAAGCACAAATCCGTATTCATAACAAAAAAAACAAACTGAATTTGATTTGGTAAAATACACCTCGGTACAAAATCGCTGGTCGAAGCCCATACTTAACAAACGCTCTCGGGGGATGCTTACATATTTTCCTTCTTCTGAAATTTGCTGCAACACTCTTCTGTTTCTGGATAATATTTTATTGATCTCTTTTTCTGCCGCCCCATCTTTTGCTTTTAAAAGATGATTGTAATAGTTACGGCAATAGTCATTGCAGAATTTTTTATCCGTTCTGCCACGAATGGTTTTATCACAATAGAGGCATTGCTTTTGTGTTTCCATATTGATAGGGATTTATTTGAGGCAAGGTAGTCCAATCAAAAAAATATCTGCTGTTGTTTTCCCCCATTTATTCGTTTTTTTTCGGAAGCAAACAGATAATACCGTTTGAATGTAAAATTCCTTTGCAGTTTTGCAGTGTCGTTAACAAGGCGCCGTTAATGCACTGAAATAATCATTCATTTTTAAAACAACATTATGTACTCACTAAGAAACAAAGTGCAGCTGATTGGAAATCTCGGTAAGCTGCCGGAAGTAAAAACATTTGAATCAGGTAAAAAGCTGGTTAAAATGTCAATCGCCACGAATGAAACCTACACCAATCCCAAAGGGGAAAAAGTGAAGGAAACCCAGTGGCATAACCTCGTCGTTTGGGGCAAGCTCGCTGATGTAGCTGAGAAGTTTCTGGACAAAGGTTCAGAGGTAGCTGTTGAAGGCAAGCTGGTAACCAAAGATTATGTGGATAAGGAAGGCGTTAAGCGCTATGCCACAGAAATTCAGGTGAACGAAATGCTCATGCTGGGCAGCAAGGATATGGCTTAATCAAAAGCTGTATTACGGAAGCCGGTATTTATTTGTAAAGCAGCCGGCTTCCTTTTTAATATTAACCAGGCATTCTATTGATGTATTTGTCCATCTGCTTTATTTGGTCAACGATTTGAGGGGTCATTGGTTTAAATGCTTTGGCTTTGCGAAAATATTCTTTCGCAGCCCTGAACTCGCGCTTATTAGCCATGATGGAACTGAGTTGCAAATAAGCGGCTGCGTTATTTTCATTGTCAGGTAATCCGGCACGAATTGCCTGACGAATATACGCTTCTGCTTGTTTGATATCTCCGCGCTGCATACTCAACATGCCTAATTGTAATTTACTGGGTCCTTCGGCCTGTTTGGTTAATGTTCCGCTCAAAGACAATCCTTTTTTCATCATCTTCTCGGCTCCTTCATAATCCTGATTGACCATGGCTAAATTTCCCTGAACAGTATAGTAAACAGATCGTATTGGTTTGATTAACAAGCGGGGAAATTTAATCGAATCAAGCACGCGCTTTGCTTCGGCCATATCTCCGGTTTCCATCGCTGTTTGAATCAATCGCATGGGGCCCAGAAGAAAATGACCAAGAATCGCAATTAAGGTCAGTAGATATAAAATGAATGCAGGCCAAAACCCGGCAATCATCTGTACATAAATAGAAGAAACAAGAAATACAAGCCCGAACCAAAGGCGATATCTGACATAAAAATTCAAAAACTTCATTACTATAATTTAAGCAGCAAAGATACACAATTCAAATAGAGTGAAGGATCTTTGATCTTTGAGGAAGATGAATTCAATTTTATTACCGGGAATTTTATTTATCCTATAAATAAAGCATGGGGTTTTCGGATGGACAAGCGTAATTTTACAAACTACTTCATTATGCCATTCGAACTAATATCGGAATTCAGCCCTGCCGGAGATCAGCCTGAGGCTATCCGACAGCTTACGGAGGGATTGGTACAAGGCGAAAAACATCAGACCTTACTCGGGGTTACAGGTAGTGGTAAAACTTTTACCATGGCGCATGTAATTCAAAATTTGCAGCGCCCAACCCTGGTGCTTACCCATAATAAAACACTCGTAGCCCAGTTATATGGAGAGTTCAAACAATTCTTTCCCAATAATGCGGTAGGTTATTTCGTATCCTATTACGACTACTACCAGCCTGAAGCATATTTGCCCGTATCAAATACTTATATAGAAAAAGATCTCAGTATAAATGAAGAGCTTGATAAACTTCGTTTACAAGCGACAGCACAGTTGCTTAGCGGCAGGCGTGATGTAATTATAGTAGCAAGTGTGAGTTGTATTTATGGAATGGGCAATCCTGTTGATTATGAAAATGGAATCATCCGTATTCATCAGGGACAAATAATTTCACGACAGGCGTTTTTGCATGCACTTGTGAATTCGCTTTATCACCGAAGCGAAATAGAATTTGAGAGAGGCTCGTTTAGGGTAAAGGGAGATACCATAGATATAAACCTTCCTTATGTAGATTTTGGGTATCGCATCTCATTTTTCGGTGATGAAATTGAAACCATCGAAACCATCGAAATAGCTACATCCAAAAGAATAGGAAAAGTGGATCATGCGGCCATATTCCCCGCCAATTTATATGTTGCACCAAAACACATGCTCACCGAAATCATTCATGAAATTCAGGATGAATGTGCTGCTCAAGTAAAATATTTCAAGCAGGTTGGCAAATTGATAGAAGCACAAAGGATTGAGGAGCGTGTAAATTATGATCTTGAAATGATCCGCGAATTGGGTTATTGCTCAGGAATAGAAAACTATTCCAGGTTTTTTGACAGAAGAACACCGGGCTCCAGACCTTTTTGTTTGCTCGATTATTTCCCAAAAGACTATATCACTTTTATTGATGAAAGCCATCAAACCATTCCTCAAATCAGTGGTATGTATGGCGGCGACCGAAGCCGAAAGCTGACCTTGGTAGAATATGGATTTCGCCTCCCTTCTGCTATGGATAATAGACCGCAAAGCTTCAATGAATTTGAGCAGAGTACACAACAGATTATTTATGTATCAGCCACACCCGGCGAATACGAGTTGCAAAAATGCGATGGTGTTGTAGTGGAACAGGTAGTGCGCCCAACTGGATTACTGGATCCTCCCATTGAGGTAAGACCCACCTTGAATCAAATTGATGATTTACTGGAAGAAATTGATAACTGCGTTCAGAAAGGAGATCGTGTTTTAGTTACCACTTTAACCAAACGAATGGCGGAAGAGATGCATTTTTATATGCAGCGAATTCAGGTAAAATCAAAATATATACATAGCGATGTTGATACCCTTGAGCGTGTTGAGATACTGCGTCAGTTACGACTGGGAGATATTGATGTGCTGATTGGGGTAAACCTATTGAGAGAGGGGCTTGATTTGCCGGAGGTGTCATTGGTTGCTATTTTGGATGCCGATAAAGAGGGCTTCCTCCGCAACGAGCGTAGTTTAACACAGACAGCAGGCCGGGCCGCTCGTAATGTTGATGGAAGGGTTCTTTTTTATGCAGACCGTATTACGGGTAGTATGCAAAAAACCATGGATGAAACTTTACGAAGAAGAGAAAAACAAATTGCTTACAATACGGAACATGGCATCATTCCACAAACCATACGTAAATCAAAAGATCAGGTCATTGCTCAAGGCAGTGTCCTGGATATCAAGGATATCGATGGTGCGCAACACTATGAAACAACCGATGATAAAGCTGAATTAATAGCAGCTGAAGAAGAAATACCCCTTACTTTGGAAGATGCGAAAAGAAAGATGGAGCAGGCAAAGAAAAAAATGGAACAGGCCGCAAAAAACCTTGACTTCATGGAAGCCGCCAGACAAAGAGATCTTATGTTTAAAATGAAAAATCGGAAAGAGGAAATAGAAGCCGGAAAATGAACTTGAAAACTATCCTAATACTAAGGAAGTATGTATGACTTCAGTAAATTCTGGAAAACTATTTGACCCAAAGTATTCCTTGTTGTCTTTTGAATTAAACCCACACCCCCGATTCTAACAGAACTGATTCTATCCCTGGCATATACATTTTCATTTTCCTCTATGAAAGTCCAATCAGATGGGAGACTGCTTCCGTTTGTAAAATATTTTTTTTCCTGAACAATTACGTTGCTGGAATATGTTTTTCCTAGTACAGCAATTGGAGCATCTACATTCACAATTTTGTAGTTGATTACACTGTCGCCATTGCTATAAGTGTCCGACCACGTTTCTCCTTCGATTCCATCACCATTTACAATCTTAAAGATGTCAACCTTATTTTTGCTCAATATTCTCGTGACATTATTTTGGCAATTATGATATACCGTGTCTCCGGGCTTTACAAGCGTTCCGGTAAATTCAAAACCACCTACAGTTCTACGGGAAACATTTTTGTATTTGTAAGTAATTGCCGGTTGAACAGCTCCCAAAATGTAAGATACGTAAGTATATTGTGAGTTGTCGCACCAGGTAAATAAATCACATTCAAGGCAACCAAGATTATAGGTATTGCCGTTTAATTCCACATCTTCGGCATTAAATGACAAAAGAGTATCGCTCGTTTCCTTACCACAAGAGGCAGCAAAAATCGAAACCGTTAAGATTAAAGAAACATATAATACAATCTTACGCATCTGTAAATTTTTACAAAAATAAGGGAATGTTGTCTTATCTGCAAGGGATTTGTATTTCATAGTATTTAAAGATTATATATGTATGTTGCTCATTCATGTAATTAAATGATAAGTATATTTACACAATGTCAAAAAAGCTATATCTGCTCGATGCAATGGCGCTGATTTTCAGGGCTTATTATGCACTAATTCGTTCTCCCAGACTTACAACTGAAGGGAAAAACACAAATGCACAGTTTGGTTTTACCAACACACTATTGGATTTGATCAACAATCAGCATCCTTCGCACATGGCAGTTTGCTTTGATACGCATGCCCCCACCGAGCGGCATATCGACTTTGCCGACTACAAAGCCAACAGGCAGGAAGCACCGGAGGATATCATTTCATCGATTCCTGATATCAAAAGAATCATTCGTGGATTCAATATTCCTGTTGTGGAAATGGATGGTTATGAGGCAGATGATGTTATTGGCACCTTAGCTCAACAGGCAGCACGCGCGGGTTATGAAGTATATATGGTTACGCCCGACAAAGATTATGGGCAATTGGTGACTGATAAAATCAACATCTTCAAACCGCCCTACCAAGGCAGCAGTTTTGAAGTACTTGGACCCAAAGAAATTTGCAGCAAATGGGATATTTCAAGTGTGGATCAGGTCATTGATATGCTTGCGATGATGGGCGATTCGGTAGATAATATTCCGGGTATTCCGGGTGTTGGAGAAAAAACAGCTTGTAAACTTTTGAAAGAATACCATTCACTAGAAGGTGTGTTAGCTGCGGCTGATTCCATTAAAGGAGCCATGGGTGAAAAAATCAGAAATGGTAAAGAGCTGGCACTGATGAGTAAAAAACTGGCTACCATCATCACCAATGTACCGGTTGAGTTTCATGAAGAAGATTTTAAAATCAAGGATCCGGACAAAGATGCGCTCATGTCTGTTTTTTCGGAGCTGCAATTTAGAACTATGGCAAAACGATTGCTGGGAGAAGAATTGCCTGCTGCAAAAAAAACAACTTCATCCAAAGACGTTTCATCTCAAATGGATTTGTTTGGAAATGCTGTTGAGAACAAAAAAGAAGAGACAAATACGGATGAAAATAATGAAGCAGAAGTATTGGTTGCCGATAAAAATATTTCCAATACGCCACATCAGTATATTCAAGTTGAAGGCGATGAGTCCATTTCATCATTGCTTAAAGATTTAATTAGCGCAACTGAAATTTGTTTTGATACCGAAACTACCAACCTAGATGCAACACAAGCTGAATTGGTTGGCATGAGCTTTTCCGTCAAAGCAGGAGAAGCCTATTTTGTTCCTTGTCCAAATGACCGAAAAGATTGCTTATCGATTTTGGAAAAATTCAAGCCCTTGTTTGAGGATCAACAAAAAACATGGATCGGTCAGAACATAAAATACGATTTGCTGGTATTGAAAAATTATGCATGTACACTGAAGGGAAAGTTGTTTGATACGATGCTTGCTCATTATTTGATAGAGCCGGAAGGCAAGCGCAGTATGGATTTGCTGAGTTCCAAATATTTAGGGTATGTTCCCGTTTCGATTGAATCGCTGATTGGTAAGAAAGGAAAAACGCAGGGAAATATGCGCGATGTGGAACCCGAGAAATTAAAAGAGTATGCTGCCGAAGATGCTGATATTACTTTACAACTGAAACAAGTTTTTGCACCTCAAATACTTCATAAAAATGTAGAAAGGGTTTTTCAAGAAGTAGAGTTGCCATTGATACGGGTGCTCACTGATATGGAATATGAAGGAGTAAAAGTGGATGTGAATTTTTTAAACAGTTATGCTGTTACACTGGAAAAAGAAGCGAAGCAGGCAGAGGAAAGTGTATATGCGCAGGCGGGAGTTCGATTTAATCTGGCATCGCCGAAGCAATTGGGTGAAGTGTTGTTTGAAAAATTAAAACTGGATCCCAAGGCAAAAAAAACTAAGACCGGACAGTATCAAACAGGTGAAGATGTATTGTCGAAGCTGGCGAATCAGCATCAGATCATTCATGACATACTCGAGTTTCGTGAACTCACGAAATTGAAATCAACCTACGTGGATGCGTTACCGTTATTGATCAATCCAAATACAGGAAGGGTGCATACCAGTTATGGTCAGGCCATTGCTGTAACGGGTCGTTTGAGCAGCACCAATCCCAATTTACAAAACATACCCATACGTACTGCGAGAGGAAGAGAAATCAGAAAAGCCTTTATACCGCGCGATGAGAACCATGTCATTGTATCAGCCGATTACTCACAGATAGAATTGCGTATTGTAGCTGCTATCAGCGGCGATGAGAACATGTGCGAGGCATTTCGTACAGGCATGGACATTCATACGGCTACAGCGGCGAGGGTGTTTCATGTAGATGAAAAGGACGTAACAAAAGAGATGCGTTACAAAGCGAAGAGCGTAAATTTTGGAATTATATACGGACAGGGGGCATTTGGTTTAGCGGAAAATCTTGCCATATCGCGCACAGAGGCGAAGGAAATCATCGACAACTATAAAAAAGAATTTTCCGGTATACCGCAATATATGACTGATACCATTGCATTTGCAAAAACTAACGGTTATGTACAAACGCTGATGGGCAGAAAGCGCTGGTTGCGGGATATCAATTCTGCCAATTTTACGGTACGCGGATTTGCAGAGCGAAATGCCATCAACTCACCCATACAGGGAACGGCGGCAGACATGATTAAGCTTGCTATGATAAAAATACATGAGGCATTTTTGGAAAACAAATTCAAATCAAGAATGATTTTGCAGGTGCACGATGAACTGGTCTTTGATGTGATTAAAGAGGAGTTGGAGCTGGTAAAGCCGGTCATTTTATCCTGCATGAAGGAAGCCTTGGCATTACCTAACGGGGTACCTGCAGAAGCGGAGTTGGGATTTGGAGAAAATTGGCTGGAGGCGCATTGATTAAAAAACTTTTTCGTTCCGTTTCATTTTATATAAATTTGCACTCCCGAAGAATATTGGGAATAAGTGATTTTGAACTCCCGATAGTTATCGGGACCAGCGGGTTAGAGCATCTGACAACATATTTAACCGAAGATATTGGACTCCCGATAGCTATCGGGACCAGCGGGTTAGAGCATCTGACAACATATTTAACCGAAGATATTGGACCTATAGCTCAGCCGGTTAGAGCATCTGACTCATAATCAGAGGGTCCCTGGTTCGAGCCCAGGTGGGTCCACAACATCCCGTTTCGACGGGATTTTTTTATGTCCACATGGGCGAGAAGTTTATCCCGACGCATGTCGGGAAGCCCAGGTGGGTCCACAACATCCCGTTTCGACGGGATTTTTTATGTCCACATGGGCGAGAAGTTTATCCCGACGCATGTCGGGAAGCCCAGGTGGGTCCACAACATCCCGTTTCGACGGGATTTTTTATGTCCACATGGGCGAGAAGTCTATCCTGACGCATGTCGCGAAGCCCAGGTATTTTTTAGAGAGTAATCTACTCGTTTAAACAAGGAATTAATTACATTTACCATGGGCGGTTCAAACCAAATCAATTGCTTTGAATTTTTACTTCTTTCAGGTTTATAAAACATGCTGATTTAATTGATTTACGATGCTTAAATTACCAATTTTATTGTTTTTTTCAATCATGGGCTTTTTGAGAGTCCCGCCTATTGAAGCTACCCAAAAAGAAAAGCAATACCAATGCGAAGTCTCCTGTGGAACCTGCATGTTTCATATGCAAGGCAAGGGTTGTAAGCTTGCAGTTAAAATAAAGAATACATATTATTTTGTGGAGGGTGCCGGAATTGATGACTTTGGGGATGCACACGCGGTAGATGGATTTTGTAATGCGATAAAAAAAGCCAAAGTGTGGGGCGTGATTCAAAACCATATATTCGTTGCCCGAAAATTTGAGTGGTTACAAAAGTCAAATGCTGAAATAAATGAAACCCATAAACCATAAAACCAACCAAATGTTTAAACAAAGTTTTGCGATAATAACTGCTGCGATAATCATGTTTACCGCTTGTCAGCAAAAATCAGCGCAGGAAAATAAAGAACAGGAGAAAGCCGCCACTGAAACCATTACACCCAATCCGCTCATTGGCTCCTGGGTAGAACCCAACCCCATCAATGAAAAAGAAGTGCAGGGGATTATATTAAACGAAGATGGAACGGCAGTGTCTATCAACATGGCAACGCTGGTTTTTAAAAAATGGTGGAAGCAAAATGATGAATTAGTATTGGTTTCTGAGAGTGTGGGAAATAAGCTAACCATCGTCGATACATCTACCTATCAAATAGTAAAAATAAACCAGCAGGAACTTGAATTGAAAAACGGAGATTATACAGTTAAGTATAGAAGACAGTAGAAAGCTCGGTCACACCAACAGGGGCAGAAGAAAAGCCAAATATGGACGTTCATCATCTTAATGCATTGAGGCTTGGTTTTACCACCAAAGATGCCGGCACTATTGCTTCGGTGGGTGTTCAAGCATATATCCGTGACCAACTGGGTGCACAGAATTTTTTAACCGAGCCCTCATTTATCAAAGAAAGCCCCAAAACATTTTCGGAGCTTAAAGAACTGAAGAACAATGCGGTGGCCGGGGGCAAAGCGCTGGAGAAAGCGGCGCTACCACTGCGAAAAATACATGGACAATGGAAGGCCTTCATATTACAACGCTGCTATGAAACAAAACAACCCCTGCGGGAGAAAATAAATTTATTTTTTCAAAATCATTTTGTCGCTACTCTGCAATCAGTAAAAATTCCCTACTGGATTTTCAAGTACTATGAAAGCATAAACACACATGCTTTGGGAAACTACAAGACCCTGGTGTGCGAAATGGTTTATTCCAATGCGTTGATCAAGTATCTTGATAATCAGCAAAACCGGCGCGGAAACATCAACGAGAATTTAGCTAGAGAACTTTTGGAGCTGTTCACACTCGGAGAAGGGAACTATTCAGAAAATGATATTAAAAATACAGCACTCGCGCTAGCCGGCCTAAGTTTGGGGGAAGAAAGAGGACAATATCGGCCCAGGTTAAAAGACGATTCTGTTAAAACAGTGTTTGGCAAATCCGGAAACTTCATCATTGATGATGTGATAGAAATAATTTTTCAGCAAAAAAACACCTCATATCTGCTGGCTGAAAAAGTGCTGAAATGGTTTTTTTATGATCATCCGACTCGGGATAAAGTAATAAAATACGGCGACCTGCTTCGCGAAAAAGGCTATGAACTTAAGCCATTTTTTCAATCAGTTTTTGAAGCGGAGTGTAAAAATGAAAAAGGAGGACAGCAAATTAAAAATCCGCTTACCTGGATTTTTCAGGTATTTCAAGACTTGCGTCTGGAACCCAACTACACGCTCATTTCATTTTTTCTTAAAACACAGGCCATGGATGTTTTTGATCAACCCAATGTAAAAGGATGGAAAGGCGGACAACATTGGCTGACTTCACAGATTTATGAGGACCGCAACAGGCTAATTGATTTTTTGGTGAATGGAAATGAGCGCTTTCAAAAGGCGTTGACCAGAAGACTTGAGAAATTTGATGTCGGATTATTACAGTTTAAACCAAGCTTTAACGTCAACGACAAAAAAAATGCCCAAACCATTCTTGATGAAATGATAAACAGGTTGGTATTTGAAGCGGACGATCAGATGCGAAATGAGCTGAATCAGTTGTTGCGATACGATTTTGATCCAAACGCCGAGAATGCGGATAAATCCATTTTACAGGTATATGCCTATTTGACCAAAAGTCCGGAATTTCAAATTATTTAACCATGCAAAGGCGCGAATTTTTACGGGTGACCTGCACATCGATGGGAGGTTGGTTGATGCTTCCCGGTTTTTTGAGGGCAGGAGGAACTTGGCTTGATTCTTTTGCGGATGAAAACAAACTGGTTTTTATTCAGCTTAATGGCGGAAATGACGGACTGAACACGTTTATTCCTTTTGAAGACCCATTGTATAGAGAAAACAGGCCAACCATTCATATTCCAACCGATAAAATCATCCGTACATCGCAGGGTATGGGTTTACATCCTGCACTATATGGATTTGGTTCGATGTTGCAGGACGGTAATGCAAGCATTCTTCAAAACGTGGGTTATCCCAATCCGAACCGATCTCATTTTCGGAGCCAAGAAATTTGGCAAACAGCATCCGACAGCCGGCAATACCTGGACCACGGATGGCTGGGCAGATTTCTTGATATTCAGTGCAATGATAATCAGTTGGCATCATTGAATATCGATAACATAGATAACCTTGCTTTAAAAGGCGCCAAGTCAAACAATATTACCCTAAAAGAGTTCCGCAATATTTTAAAGTACAGTTCTTCAGAAAGCGAACAAAAACTTTCAGATAATCCGCAGCTCGACTTTGTGAGGAAGCTACAATTTACTTCTGCGGAGGGTATGGAAGAAATTCAGCAAGCCATCAAAAATGCCGAACGGTATGAGGTGAAGTACGCCAATAATGCGCTGGCTAAAAACCTGGAGTGGATAGGAAAGCTAATCAAAGGCAATCTGGCGTCCAATGTGTATTATACATCACTGAACGGATTTGATACGCACAACAATCAGCTTGCAGAGCATCAAAAACAACTAACCATACTAAATGATGCCGTCTTTTCTTTTTATAAAGACATGAAACAAAGCAATCTGCTCAGCAGGGTAACGATAGTTATCTTTTCTGAATTTGGCAGAAGAGTCAAGCAAAACGGATCCGGAACAGACCATGGTACAGCCGGACCTTTATTTATCATAGGCGGAGGAACTAAAGGCGGAATCATTGGCAACAACCCCAATTTACAAAAGCTGGATAAAGGCGATTTAATTTATCAAATTGATTTCAGGAGTGTTTATGCCACCTTGCTAAAACATAAATTCAACTTTGATGCAGAAAAAATTGGCATTGTGAATAAAACAATCAACGACGTTTTTTAATTTTATAGTTTCATAATCATTATCAAATTCAAATGAAGAAATTAATTGCCTTACCGTTCTTAATCCTCTTTTGTCTGATTGCTTGTAAAAAAGCTGAAAGCACCACGGGCACCGACCCCAATGCCCCTTATCGCATCACCCAAAACGTCAGCTATAACAATGTCAATGTGGATGTTGTCATTGATAAACCACAAGGCAATGTCTTTGATGTGCTCTTGGTGTATCATGGAACCGTTGGTTATGACAGTTTGATTTTGGGTGCAGCCAATAATACGCTGGATGCTTTTAAGGAAATTTTGGACAGCACAAATAAATCATTAATGATCATAAGCGTTGCCTATCCCGAAGAGAATTTACTATTTGGTGATAACATACAACAATGCGAAGCCGCTTTGCTGTGGTTGAAAAACAAAGCTTCCTCTGAATTGCGCATTACGATCAATAAGATATTTTTAGCCGGACACTCGCAGGGAGGCTATCAAGTCACTAAATTAAATACCATGCACGTCACCGATGGTGTAATCGCCAACGCACCCGGACCGCTGAATCTTGTTTTTCGCTGTCAGCTGGAAGAGAACGGTCAGGCGCCTTCGGGCATGACTTGCACATTACTTAAAAACACCTACGGAACAACATCTATAAATCCGGATGCTTATTTTCAACGGTCATTGCTGAACTTTACTTCGGGACACAAATCGGATATATTGTTTGTGCAGGGCCTGGATGATTCCCCCATTCAAATGTATTCGTGGCCAACATTTAAAGAACAAATGAACATTTGCAACTCTTGCCAGTCGGTAGCTTTTGTAGAAATTCCCAATGCACAGCACCCGGCGTTGTTTGGTAGTCCCACAGCACAGGCGGCATACAATCAATTTATCTCACAAAGACGTTAGGAATATTATGGGACTTTCTCCTTCCGAAATGCAGGAAGCCATTACCAAAAATTTGCCTAAAAAAACAGGTAAAACGCTGGAAGGGTGGCTGGAGGTTATGCGCAGTATCAAAGCAAGCTCAGACAAGGAATACATGACTATATTGAAAACAGATTTTGGTTTGGGACATTTTCAGGCACAGGTTATTTTGAAGCGGTTTAAAAATAAAGCATAAGAGCATTATTCTAAACCTTGGCTCGAATGCCGACGCAAATTAGAAATGCCGTACTAATTGGATGATATGGTTGGTCGGCATCCCGACATTCGCTGGAGGAAATCGTCGGGACTATGCACCAACAACGGCCATATATCTGTTCCACTGATTTTGATTTTCGCCCTGTAGGGGCGAAATTACCCTAACTGTTAACAAAAGAGGAAACACGGCCCTGTAGGAGCCGAATAATCTTTTCTATCTTTGAGGACGATGTACCGAATCATATTCTCCCTTCTATTACTGCTTCCTATTTCTTTGCTTGCACAAAAGATAAATGGAAAAGTAACAGGAAAAAACAGGAGTCCGCTTGGCGGAGCTACCATATATTGGCTCGGCGAAAAGGGAGGTGTTGTGAGCGATAATAATGGTCAATTTGAAATCGCTATCATCGACAGCCAACATAAAAAACTGATAGCATCTCATGTGGGATACACATCAGACACCATAGATGTGGGCAATAAAAATTTCATTTCCATTCATTTGCGCGAAAATAAAACGTTGGATGCGGTGGTCGTCAACGTGGAACGCGATGGCGTGATCATCTCCGACCGAAATCCAATTAAAACAGAACAAATCAATCAGGCCGAGCTAGTAAAAGCGGCTTGTTGCGACCTGGCCGGTTGTTTTGAAACACAAACCACGGTACAGCCGCAAACGACCAATGTCATCACCAACTCCAAAGAGCTGCGCATACTGGGCTTGTCGGGGGTATATAATCAAGTGCTGATAGATGGATTTCCGATGATACAAGGGTTGACTTATACTTACGGCATCAGCAGCATTCCCGGTTCGCTGGTAGACAATATTTATGTTTCTAAAGGAGCAAACAGCGTGTTGCAGGGATATGAAAGTATCAGCGGACAAATTAATGTAGAAACCAAAGAGCCGGATAAGACCGATCGTTTGTATTTGAATGCCTACGCGAACAACTTTTTGGAAAAACACCTGAATGCCAACTATGCGTATGAATTGGGAAACACGAGTCATCTTACGGCTTTTCACATGATACAGCCGGCCAATAAAATTGACCGCGACAACGATAATTTTTTGGATCTCCCTTTGCTTACCCGTTATATGTTATCGCACCGTTGGAAGTACGGTAATGGCCGCGAAGCCGGATGGAATGTACAAATGGGTATGCGATATGTGCAAGAAGAGCGCGTGGGCGGACAAAAACAATATGATCCGGAAAAAGATAAAGGAAGCAATAAAATCTACGGACAGCGGGTACAAATAGCGCAGCCCGAGTTTTGGACTAAAACGGGATATCGTTTCAATGAAAAAAACAACCTGGTTTTGTTTGCATCCGCGTTTAGACAGGATCAGCAATCTTATTTTGGCACCGTAAAGTATGAAGCCAAACAAAATAATGCCTACATTAATTTGCAGTATGAATTAAATTATGGCAGTCACGAGTTGAAAACGGGTATCAGTTATCGTTATCTGCAACTGCATGAAGACATTGCTTTTACCGATGCTGCATTACCCCGCACCTATGCAGGTGTTTATCATCGCCAGGAAAATGTACCCGGTTATTTTGCTGAAAATATTTTGCGCTTCTTTGATGACAAATTAACCTGGATCACGGGCATCCGTGGAGACCAACACAATCAGTTTGGATTTCGGGTAACGCCCCGAACCTTGTTGAAATACGACATTGCACCTAAAACCATATTGAGGGCTAATGTAGGAACGGGCTGGCGAACGGTGAATTTGTTCAGTGAGAACATCGGACTGATGGTGAGCTCTAGAGATATTGTTTTTGCAGAGGCCTTGCAACCGGAGCGGGCATTGAACTATGGAGTAAATTTTACCCAAAAATTTGACTGGCTGGAGAATAATCTCTCCGGATATTTTAGCGCTGATTATTATCGAACCGAATTTCAAAATCAGATTTTTCCGGATTATGACAGCGATCCCACCAAAGCCATCATCCAAAATTTCAAAGGTAAAAGCATTAGTAACGGATTGCAGGCGGAGTTGTTTATGAATATCTACAAGCGTTTTGAGTGGAAGACAGGGTATAATTATCTGGATGTGTATCGTATCGTTGATGATAAAAAAACAGCACTCCCCTTTAATCCCATGCACAAATGGATAAATTCTTTTAGTTACAAGCCATTGAACAATAAATTTCATCTTGACATCAATATGCATAGTTATGGTAAGCAACGGCTACCTGATACCAAAACCAATCCGGAGGCTTTTCGTCGGCCTGATTTTTCAAAATCATATACAGTAATAAATGCGCAGTTTACCTACACGTTTGGTGCGCTGGAGGCCTATGCCGGCTGTGAAAATATATTTGATTTCAGGCAATTACAACCCATCATCAGTTGGGAGGATCCGTTCAGTCCGTATTTCGATACATCATCAGTGTGGGGTCCAACAAGGGGCAGAGAGATTTATGTTGGGGTCAGGTGGAGGAGGTGATTGCCATGGTACGTAACAAAATACGTAAGGCGTAATACGTTTGATTAATCTCTGCAAAAGTCCACGCAAAATCAGCACTAAAAATTACGCCCCTCTAAAAGGTATATTTTATCATTGGCATAGTATGCCTCTTCTCCACATGCCACATATTTAATACCAAAGCCTGCAAATTGAGTGCCGTTTCAATTTCAAAGATCTTTGAAAAACAAATGGCATTTTTGTTATCGTCTTTGTATATGGTTTGATTCATCAATTTTTTATTTATTATTGATGCGGCACCATTGTTTTTCTATTTAATTTTTCCCACTTTAAATCTGTAAGACAAACCAAGGGAGACATAATTTTTCGGGGCATTCTCGGTCAGTCGAAATCCGCCGGATATGTCCATCATAAAATCCTGATTGACCAGGTAGGTGAAGCCTCCATCGCAACGATGATCAGGATTCATGTATGGACGAATGAATCCGTACAGCTCGGTGTAGCAACCCAAACGATCAGTAAGACTGAATCCCGTAGTAAGGGTATAGATATATGATTCATCAGGATCGATGCCATTCCACTCGGCACCCAGATTATACGCCAGCACCATTTTTTTTGTAACGGTATGTTGCATGGTAAACCGAAAGGAAGGGGCGATGTAAGGAGTTTGAAAATCTTTGCTGCCGATTTTAGAAGTCGTGATGTGTCCTATGAAAGATGTTTTTGGGATAATGCCTTTCTCCTCCAGCAATGCTGTTTTAAAACCGACTGTTACCGGAGTAAGCCCAGATTGATTTTTTCCTGCTTTTTCCAGTGTTACATATTCAGCAATGAAACGAAGCTCAAATTTTTCATTGATGCCGTATTTGATCAGCGAGGTTGGGTAAACAAAAGATCGGTTGTTGTTATCTATATTTTCCAGATTGAAACCATTTTCCATCTGAATGTAATGAACGGGTGTTATGAAGGGACATTCGGTTTGATCGGGACGATCCAATTGTATGGACGGGAGAGATTGAGCAATTGATTGATGAGTACAGAAAAAAATACTCCCCAAAAATAGAAAAAATAATTTCTTCATAAGGTTATTACTTAACTAAAGATATTACAAATTACGGGTAAAATACTCAGCCTTGATATGAGACAATACAGGTTTGTGCTTAATATAAATTCACGCCTGTAAGGATTCGCGGTTAAAACCTTACCGCACATGCATCCTTACAATTCGTGCTCCTTCTTTCTTTGCCTCTTTCCCTTTTCTTATTGACCAGATCAAATCGCGTCCTTTTCGGACACTTTCTTCAAGATTCACTACAGGATATGGATAGTCTACTCCCAAGCGCAGACCGTACAGGGCCTGCTCCATTTCGGTCATCAGCCAGGGCGCGTGAATATGATTGTTGTCAAGATTTTTTATTTCGGGTAACCATGCACGTAAGAAATCACCATCGGAATCATGCTCGCGTGAATTTTTGAGCGGATTATAAATACGCACCGTGTTTACGCCCGTGGTTCCCGCCTGCATCTGAAACTGCGGATAATGAATGCCGGGGTCATAATCCAGAAAAAGCTGCGCCAGATGATATTCGCCTTTGCGCCAATCAATCAACAAATGATGACAAAGAAAAGAGACCAGCATCGCCCGCATCCGAAAGTTGATCCAGCCGGTGGCATGCAAACACCGCATACAGGCATCTACCAAAGGCACACCTGTTTTACCTTGCTTCCATGCATCCAGCAAAGCTTCGTTGTTCTCCCACGTTAGTGTTTCATAAGCCCGATTGATGCATTCGGTTTCGTAGCGGCATTCCATTTCAAATTTTTGTATAAAATGACAATGCCAGTGCAGGCGCGTAATGAATGCCCGGTAAGGTCTTTTATTTTTTGTGACCAACAGATGTTGTTCGGTTGCATGCAATACCTGACGAATACTGAGGTTGCCCCATGACAAATAAGTCGACAGACGACTGCAGGACCTCCGGCTGGCTTGAGGCTTGGAGATATACTTGCTGTAATGTACGCCGCGTTCATCCAAAAAACTTTGTAGGTATTTTAAGGCATAGGACTCTCCTGCCGGCTGAAACGATGGCGAATAATCGGATAACGTTTTTATGAATGCAGGATCAGGTGTAAATGGATGATTGATGCTGAGAGATGGAACTGATGTATATGTATTATGAATGGGAGTACGATGCATATAATCGCTCCATTTTTTATCCCATCCCTTTCTGTCTTTGATGCCGCGTAACACACCGTTCTGCTGGCATTGATGCCAAATGATTTGATGTTTATTGCACCAATGTTTAACTTTCTTATCGCGCATCCATGAATGTGCGCTTCCTGATTCGCGGTAACTAAAAATTGTTTGTATGCGATAATGCTTACAAAAAAAATCAAAGACATCAATAGCATTTGCCTTTGCCATAATCACTTTTTTATTAAAGGCACTTAGCTGTTTGTTCATTTCAAGTATAGAATGATATTGAAACTGCAGGTGTCGGTTAGAGGTATCGGGATGCAGATACATATCGGGCTCAAAAAGAAAAAGGATGATGTAAGGAATGCCCGATTGCTGAGCCAAAAAAAGCGGTTCATGGTCTTGTGTGCGAAGATCTCTTTTTATCCAAACAATGTTCAGCAGTGATGAATGCATAATTGCAATGGTGCGTTCCATGGCAAGTTAGTGTGATGATGATGATTGGCGAAATGAATAATTAGACAACCAGAACAGTCGTTAAACAATTTCCTTGGTTTGTTGTTGTTATTCTAAACAACACTCAAATCAATGAACGGTCTCTTCAAAAAATTATTATTCTCTGCTATTTTCTCTTCAATTGTTTGTCATGTATCTGCACAACGTACTATGCTCTCGGGAAAGGTTATCAATAAAGAAACGCTTCAACCCATACTAGGAGCAACCATTACCGTTGCAGATATTGGAACAGCTACCGATTCGACAGGTATTTTCAATCTTTCAAAAATCAAGCCTGGGAATTACTTGCTAACCGTAAGCGCCGTAAATTATGACACAGAGCGATTTTATAATATCATTGTCACAACAGGAAATGAATTGTTTTTTAATGTTGAATTAAAGCCTTCCATTAAGAAGTTGGATGAAATTGTGGTGACTTCTGTAAAAAGAACAGCAAGAGCTGCTACGTTGGAAACACCACTCAGCACACAACGCATGACCACAGAAGAAATCAAGGCCAATCCGGGAGGAAATTTTGATATCAGCAAAGTGATACAATCACTGCCAGGAGTAGGAGGCGGACAACAGGGCGGCGGTTTTAGGAACGACATCATCATCAGGGGAGGAGCACCCAATGAAAATGTATATTATTTGGATGGCATCGAAATACCCGTGATAAATCATTTTCAGACACAGGGAAGCAGTGGCGGACCGCAGGGAATACTCAATGTTTCATTCATTGAAGATGTAAAATTGAGTTCTTCGGCTTTTGATGCGAAGTATGACAATACGATGAGTTCTGTTTTTCAGTTCCGCCAAAAAACAGGAAACCCCAATCATCTTCAGGGAAATTTCAGACTCAGTGCGACAGAGATAGCGGCAACGATGGAAGGGCCGTTAAATAAAACAGGTCAAACAACATTTCTCGCTTCTGCAAGAAGATCCTATTTACAATATCTTTTTATGGCACTAGATTTGCCGATTCGTCCTAACTACTGGGATTTTCAATATAAGATAGATCATCGCATCAACAATAAAACAAGTCTTTCGTTTATCGGGATCGGCGCTATTGATGAATTCAGTTTTGCCAAGATTAAAAATGCAACGCCTGAAAAACAATACATCCTCAATTCAAATCCAATTACCAATCAGTGGAATTATACATTTGGTATTACGCTTAAAAAATTGCTTTCAAATGGATACATGAACATCTCTTTAAGCAGAAACACCTTTAACAATCAGATCGAACGCTTTGAGGATAATGAAACTAAACTGGCTGAGCAACAGACATTGCGCTATCAGTCAAAAGAAACGGAAACCAAAATTCGTTGGGATGTTATTCGCAATAATGATGGTTGGAAATATTCTTACGGCATGACTTTGCAGTTGTCCGAGTATGAGAACAATACCTACAATGTCGTTCGTAAACTCATTAAAGATTCCAATGGCGATACCCTTCAGCGTGCAGTCATCGTCAACTTCAATTCGCCATTAAAACAGTTCATCAGATATGGGGCATACCTGCAAGTTGGCAAAAGATTTTTTAATAACAGACTCGGTATCAGTGCGGGAATTAGAACAGACATGAATTCTTTTACGACAACAGGCAATGATGGTATAAAAACACTCTCACCCCGTATCTCAACAAGTTATGTGCTTACAGACAAATGGACGATCAACGCATCTGCCGGCAGATATTTCAAGTTGCAGCCGTATACGATTCTGGGCTATGCAGAAAATGGTGTGCAGGTAAATAAAGATGTTAATTATCAGTGCAGCGATCACCTGGCCTTGGGTTTGGAATATCTTCCTCAAAACGCAACCCGCTTTACCCTTGAGGGATTTTATAAAAAATATTCGGGTGTACCGGTTTCAGTAAGAGATGGAGTATCGCTTGCAAATCTTGGAAATGATTTCACTGTATTGGGCAATGAGAAGGTTAAAACCAATGGTACAGGCCGTGCGTATGGTTTCGAGTTTTTTGCACAACAAAAACTTACCAATAAATTTTTTGGCATCCTTTCTTATACTTATTACATAAGTGAATATGCTGGCAGCGACGGAAAATTAAAAGCAAGCAGTTGGGACAACAGGCACTTACTCAGCATTACCTGGGGATATAAATTTCCGAGAAACTGGGAGCTTGGTCTGAAATTCAGATTGCAGGGCGGTGCACCATTTACACCTTATGACACTACCCAGTCCAGACTGAATTATTTATCCTTGGGCCAGGGAGTGTTGGATTACAATCGAATTAATTCTGGCAGACTTACTGCATTTCACAACAGCGATGTGCGCATTGACAAGAAATGGAATTTCAAAAAAATCACGTTGGATGTTTTTTTGGATGTGAACAACTGGTATGTAACCAAGAGCATTGCTCCGGCAACCTATACATTCAAACGTAATGAGGCCTTAAATGGCTTCGCCACAACCGATGGATCACCCATTCGGGCAAATGGAGCCAATGCCATTCCTGTTTACTTATCCAACAATGACCCATCTGTTACGCCTACTATTGGATGTATTGTAGAATTTTAGTCGAGCAGTTATTCCTTTTCTGTTTTGAACTATTTTTAGGACATTTGCAAAAATTTAGTGTATGCAGATAGAAGTGCTCAAATCAAAAGTTCACCGTGCCGTCATTACCGAAGCGGATCTTAACTATATAGGGAGTCTGACACTTGATGAAGACTTAATGGATGCCGCCAATATGATTGAGCATGAAAAGATTCATGTGGTGAATGCCAATAATGGTGAGCGCTTGGAAACCTATCTTATTAAAGGAAAAAGAGGGAGCGGTATTGCATGCTTAAATGGACCTGCCGCAAGGAAAGGAATGGTGGGCGATGTCATCATTATCATTTCATATGCCATCATGGATTTTGAAGAGGCAAAAAAACATAAACCTATTACAGTGTTTCCTAAAGAGGGGAACAAACTATAGTTGAATTCCATTTGATTCATATAATTGATGGAGTCAGCTACATGAATAAAATGACGAGGCAATTCAACAAATGGAAATGATGTTTTTATGCATTGATCATGACGAAAAAAAAAGTGATTATTTTTCATCTAATTAGTGCTTAAAAATAATCTTGTCTTAGAGTAAGCAATCCAAGCTAAGTCATATTGTTTTTGACATCGGGGATTTTTAAAGATTTTCGCTGATTTTATTTTCTTATTCGGCACCTACTACAAGTCCATTTGCAAAGTATGCGCGACCTGAACTTAATTTGGATATGCTGTAAGTTGGGTAACTTTCTGACAAATTGGTGATTTTTATTAGCTTATCACCGCCAGAAGAGCTGATAAAGACATCGCCTATTTTTATTGTTTTTGCATCTTCAAATCCTCTATAGAATTTTGTATATTCAGGTTGCAACGAGGCCCATCCTTTTTTCAATAGTTTGAAAGGGTGATCCTTTGTCGAAGTGATTTCTCTTCCACTTTCGAATGTATACCTAACCAGATTATCGTGTTTGACCTTATTTATTTTTTCTACACGGGATACTCCGGTTTTTAAATGATCATCCACGCTTACGATAATATCTCCTTCATGCACATCTTCAATATTTTTGAAAGAATGGTCGGCCATTTCAATTTTAGAATCGCCGGCCAAACAATGTACATCCATGCCATCAAAATACAGGTCACTGATTACAACATCATCATATTTTAAACCTTTGTAAACTTCAAGTATTTCAAATTTGATTGTATATTGTTTTTTTCTTTTCAAATTATCGATATCTACGCCCCCGCTTCTATAACCAATGGGGGTTACAGAAAAAGTTTGAATACTTCGTTTATCCTGTAGCTCAAAAATATATTTTGGATTATTATTGATATACACTTTCATTTTTTTTACTCTTGAATTGTCTTCCCAGGCGCTTTTACTTTTTATATAGCCGTTAATAATCATTATTTCAGTAATACGGGGAGATCCGACCTCAAAAGTGTACTCGAGATATTCGCCGATACCGTATCCGGGTACGCCTTCTACCCATGCAGTTTTTGCATTGAAGTCATGTGCGTTTTGTGCCGAGTAGGTTAAAGCCCCGTTCGACCTTAGCGAGCTTGAGGCCGCCACCTTAAGTGGCATGCCACCGCAATACCAACTGCAAGCGTTTGAAACCAAATCCCAATAGTTTTCAATTTCGCCATAGCTTTTTGTAAATAAGGCAATTTCATTCGGATGAAGATTTTCTTGTGGTACACCGGAGGCCAATTTTTCCATGACCCTGTTAAATGCATTTTCTTCTTCCACACTAAAATGCAAAGGTGTCACCTTGGAGGGAGAAAGCGTTTTTAATTGAGCTAAACAAGAAGACCCCAAAAAGAAAAACAAAAGTATACCTAGATACTTTCGAAAATAATTTATAGACATAATTTAAAAAATATTTGAAGTAAGTTATACTATTTATCAACGTCTTTCAAAAAATCTACAGTTTTACCCAAACTTTTTTTATTTTTTCACGTCTATTTATTTACCTTTTAGTTGATTAATTATCAAATCAATCATGCTGTTTCCATTAGATAGGAAAAAACTATAAGGTCAATTTGGAAATTTCAACATTATCTGATTAGTTGCATACCTTTACACCGATGTATGCAATCAAAGTAGTTTTATTGAATCTTATTTTATTTGTTGTTGGAGAAAGCGTTATTGCTCAATTCACCATCAATGGAAATGCAACACAAGACAATTGTAACTGCTATACACTTACCCAAAATATAAATGCTCAATATGGTTCTGTTTGGAGAAATGAGCGAATTGATTTACGACTATCGTTTGATTTCACTTTCCAGGTATTTTTAGGTTGTAGTGATGTTAATGGAGCAGATGGTTTGGCATTTGTATTACAACCTATTAGCACAAGCGTTGGTACCAGCGGAGGGGGTATGGGATATCAAAATATATCTCCTGCAGTTGGCGTTACTTTGGATACCTATCAAAACAGTGCAGAAGACAATGACCCTACTTATGATCATATTGCCATACAGTTGAACGGAAATATCAATCACGCTGCTGCAACTACCCTTACTCCGTTAACTCCAATTTCTGCCACTTCCAACAATGTTGAGGATTGTTTGAATCACACTTTGAGAATTACATGGGATGCCAATACAAATAAAATGGTAGTGTATTTTGACGGACAATTGAGAGTGAGTGCGGTGAATGATATCATCAACACTGCTTTCTCCGGGAATCCTTTAGTTTACTGGGGTTTTACAGGTGCAACAGGCGGACTTTCCAATCTGCAAAAATTCTGTACCTCACTGACACCTAATTTTTATGTCTTACCTAATCAGTCGAGATGTGTGAATGAGCCAATTACTTTTTATGACTCTACCGTAAGTTTTGCAGAGCCCGTAATTAGAAACTGGGATTTCGGTGACGGCAGCCCGGTTGTTACAAATATTGTTAATCCAACACACACCTATACAACACCAGGGCGTTATGAGGTGATCATGACAGCAACAGGTCCCGATGGCTGTCAGGCTGTTCGTAATCAGGAGGTATTGGTTGGTGATATCCCCGATGTCAATTTCGGTCACTCTCGTCCAGTATGCAACGACAATAATATACAGTTATATGACAGCTCGGTTGTAACATTTGGTTCAATCACTTCCTGGGATTGGATATATGACAACAATAGCTTTGGTAGCACATCAACAGTTGTCGGTAATTTTCCTTTTGGAGATCATTCGATAGGATATGCAGTAAGAAGCTCTCTGGGTTGCAAGAGTGATACCATTTACAAGACCATTCGTATGATTAGGAGCCCGAGTATACAAATGGAATTTGCAGATACCTGTCAGAATGCCCCTGTTTTATTCTCGGCTTTAGAAAATAATCCCGCAGTAGGAGTGCAAACATGGAACTGGAGTTTTGGTGATGGGCAATTTTCTTCCAACAATCCCATAACACATAACTATATAAATGGTGAGACCTATCCGGTTTCACTATTTGCCGTATCTGTTGATGGCTGTGTATCCGATACACTTGAAGACGAAATTCACATTACAAAAAACATCGCATTTGCAGGTTTTGATACCTTGGTAGCCCGAAACCAACCTGTTCAATTGATGGCAACCGGGGGTGTTGTATATGAATGGAGTCCTTCTGCCGGACTCAATGACCCTAATGTGAGAAATCCAGTTGCTACGCTCACACAGGATATGACCTACTATTTAAAGACCTACACGGAAAATGGTTGTGTCGGATATGATACACTGAAGATTATCGTTTATAATGGACCGGAAATATATGTACCAAGTGCATTTACGCCGAATGGCGATGGATTAAATGACACATTTTCCGCTTTTCCCGTAGGAATGAAATCTGTAAAATATTTTTCAGTTTTTAATCGGTTGGGTCAGCTTATTTTTACCAGCAACAATCGATTCCAAAAATGGGATGGAAGATATAAGGGAGAAAAACAGCCCGTTGGAACCTATGTATGGGTTGCTTATGGGATAGATTACAAAGATCAGGTTGTTCAAAGAAAAGGAACGGTGTTGTTGTTGTATTGATGATTTTAAAAGCAGATCAGCAATCTTACTGATCTTTGAAGATATTCAGCTCCTCATTATAAATCGGACTTTCCATTCCCAAAAAGTTCAGCACACTGTGAAACACATGGTTTTGAGTAACGGAGCTGTAGGGCTTTAGTTTTTTGGAATTGTTATCTGACATCCAAACAAGAAAGGGGATTTCGTATTGTTCAGCCGGCGCCAAACTCATGGGCATTCCGTGCATATACAAATTTTTCTCACCAAGCGATTCTCCATGGTCCGAAACAAACAACATACTCGTTCTGTATTGAGACAGTCGCTGCAATTCATCTATGACTTTAGATAAAAGATAGTCGGTATAAACAATCGTGTTATCATAAGCATTAACAAGTTCTTCATTACTGCATTTAGCCAATTCAACGCTGTTACAAACAGGCTTGAAGCTTTCAAATTCAGGAGGATATTTTTTGCTGTAAGTTGGCCCATGGCTCGTACTGGTATGTAGCACGATCAGTATTTTATTTTTTTTGCAGGAATCAATTTGTTCTCTCAATCCTTGTAATAATATTTCATCATATTCACATCGACTGCCTCGGCAATCCTGCATCAAAGTATTTTTGTTGAGGTAGTTTTTGATATGGATGGGGGGCTCTCCCCAGTTGGTTGACCTCCAAATCACATCCACATTGTTTCTGTTTAAGTAGTTGGGTAAGATTTCATAAAGATCTCGGCTGTTGGCATGCTCAAGTATACATTTTACACCCTCGGTTGTGTAGGTTGCACAGGATGTTGCATTTAGCCGGTATAAATTCTTTTTTTGGGAAAGCAGAGGGTTGGTGTTTTTTGAATAACCGTACAATGAAAAATTTTTCTTTCTCGCAGACTCTCCAATCACCAGTATAAAAATTGATTTGCTTGTATCTTTTATCGTTGCATCCGGCAACATAATTTCTTTTTTATTTTCCTGATATTTATGAAAGTAAAAAAGAGAAGTGTTTACAGAATACGACCAGGGCATGGCAAGTCCACCCAGCGTTTTTGAATTTTTATCTATCCAAAGCCAGTTGCTCGAGTTTAAAAATACGAGCAACGCAATGCCCGTAAAGGTGAGGGAAATTGTCAAAAAAAACCGTTTCCAGCTATGCTTCTCAATATTGCTAGTGATAATATAAACACTGGGCATTACACCCAGAAACAAAATATATAGAATGAGTTTGAATGAAAAAAAACTGCTTGATTCTTCAAAATTCGTATTCATTACATTACCAATCATACTTTCATCGATGATGACACCATAGGTATTAACAAAATAAACAGCTATCGCATTTAAGAAAAAAAACAAGGTCATAATAACTTTACCTGCTCTCCGGGACAAAAAAAACAGTATATAAAAAACAAAAAAATTAAGAGCAAGTGTAAGAACGACTAAGCTGCCAACAATAGAAAATCCATTTAAAGATTTGCAATCAATATTATTGAAAACGAAACGAAAAAAAGGCCAATGGAAAAGTATTAGACTTAAAAAGCTAACGAGCAGCATGAACTTCGTAATAGACCATTTATTTTTTAAAGTAATCATGGATTAATTTGTATAAAGTAAAAATTACGATAATCAGCGAAATATAGAATACAGGAAGATTTTCTTCTTTAATCCTTAGACAGAGCAAACAAAATGCAATAATTAACAAAATGATGAGTAAGGGATGATATTTTTTATCACTAATCCAGGACCAGATTTTGTATTTTCTTGATAGAAATATACCGGTAAGTCCGGACACATAACCAACTGTACTTCCCGCAAGAACATCAAGCGGATGATGAGCTCCAACAGCAACTCGACTGAGGGCAAGAAACAACCCAATTAAAATGAATCCTGTAAACCAAATAATACGACGGTTGCCTGCAGCCGGAATAAAAGCGAACAATAACACGGTGAGTGTAGTGAAAATAGTCATGGAGTGTCCGGAAGGTAGACTATTGTGCCCTGTTAGTGTTTGACCAATTATGGTAAAGCTGTCAGTGTCAAATACTGCTGCAGGTCTTGGAACCGCAAATATATTTTTCAGAATCCATGAGACGATCATGGCGATGATTGAAACCGAAATTAATGACTCCCATATGACAGGTGCGTATATTAAAAATAGGCTGAGCAAGGAGAGTGAAATTAAGGCATCACCCAATTGTGTAAGGTTATATTCCAGATTTGGAAATTTTGACAATACCGAATTGATGTAAAAAAAAGCATCTTTTTGTATTCCAATATAAGAATTGACTTGCAAGGCATTCTTTTCAAATAAAAACAATGTCATTGCCAACAAAAGCAAAGCCGGAAAAATGAATAGCGTTGGTTTTAGTTTGGAATAATTGTTGATGATAGTACTGTTCATTTTGAATATATCATACCATTTGAACACAAAGTTATCTTTATTTATTTTTTCCTAGGAGTTTGTTTTCTGTTTTCCTTAACAATTTTAAAATCATGATTGGCATATCTTTAATTCATTGAGTTATTTTTAAAAATCAAAAACGATACTTCAATGAATAAATTCAAGCTCCTTTTTTTGTATTTAATGATTGGGTACTCTCTTCTTTTAATGTCTTGCAGTGATCATAAACAAACGCCCCAAATAAAAAAATCAACTACTAAAAAATTAAAAACTGCCTTAAAAACAGATACGGTGTTGATTGTTACGATGGGATTTACAGATAATGAGTTATTGACTATAGTAGGTAAAAAAATTACTTCTTTCTATCATTTGCCGGTAAAATACCAGGAATCATATTTGCCTCAATTTGCTTACTATAAGCCAGGCAAAAGATATCGTGCCGATTCATTGCTGATTTATTTAAAAGGATTCAACAATGGAAAATACCGTTTTATAGCAGGGTTAACCAGTAAGGATATATCCTCCACCAAAGGAGACATTCAGGATTGGGGAATTTGTGGTTTGGCTAATCTGGATGGAAGTTCGTGTGTTACATCTACTTACAGATTGAAAAGAGGAGCAAAGTCAAAAGCGCATCTGATTGAAAGGGTGGAAAAAGTCATTCTACATGAAATTGGGCATAATCATGGACTGCAACATTGTACAACACCAGATCCTTGTTTCATGAAATCCGCAAACGGGAAAGTGTCAAGTATCGACTATGAGCCCATGGATATTTGTAAATCGTGTCGTGAGAAGATGAAAAAATGAATTAAAAACAATGATCTTGTTTCTTAAAAATTATTTCCAAACATTTTTTCTGCAACTGCCACACTCTCTGGCTTGCCAACATCTATGAATTTTCCATTGATTTGCTCAAAGCCCATGATTTGATGAGAGGATGACAAGCTTAAAAATGTTTCGGTCAATGAAAATTTTCCTCGCTGTTGGATTTTTTCAAAAATATTGGGCTGAAACACAGCTACACAATTAAATGCCATCGATTTTGCTACAGGAACAGTTCTTGTTATTTTTTTCTCTTCCGTCTTTTCATTTTCCCATCCGCTCAATCTATTCTCCCGATCCCACAAAAACCTTCTGGAAGAAATCCTGTTGCTTATCGCTAAGGTGATATCAGATTGTTGAGCTGAATGAAATGATAGCATTTTCTCAATAGATAAATCTGTCAGCACATCCGCATTCATTGTGATAAAAGGTTCATGGCTATTAAATAAACTTCTTGCCTTCATCAAACCTCCGCCCGTTTCAAGCACTTCATTTCTTTCATCACTGATGATGACCGTACTTCCCCATCCATTATTTTTCTCAACAGCATCAATGATTTGATCTGCAAAATGATGCACATTTACGATCACATCCATAATGCCATACCCCTGTAAATACTCAACGTTCCGTTGTAAAAGCGATTTACCATTAACAATAGCCAACGCTTTGGGATGAGTGTCTGTCCATGGCTTGAATCTTGTACCTAATCCGGCGGCAAATATCATCGCTTGCATAATTGCTATTTAACCCAGTTTTTTTTATTGTGATGATTCAATACAGTAGAAACTCCGTATTTATTTTTTAAGTGACTATTCAGGGCTTCTGCCGCATATACACTTCTGTGCTGACCTCCGGTACAACCAAAGCTTATCTGTAAATGTTCAAAATTTCTTCGCATGTAATCTTCAATAGTAATGTCTACCAAATGAAATACGCTATTTAAAAAATCAAGCATGCGTGTTTGGTTCTCTAAAAAAACTTTCACAGGCTTATCTTGTCCGCTTTGTGTTTTATATTCTTCTATTCTGCCAGGATTTAAAATTCCTCTGCAATCAAAGACAAAGCCCCCGCCATTGCCGGTATCGTTTTTGGGGTAACCGTTTTGGATATAAGAGAAACTGCTGATTTCCACCTTTAATTTAGTCTCCTCATTAGCTTTTTGACTGGCAAAACGATATATAACGTCATCAGACAAAATCTGATTCAACAAAGATTCAAACAAGGGCAATGATAACGGCAGTGGATAATCGGCTAAAAAAGATTTAAGGTTTTGCAGCGCAAGCGGAATGCTTGACAAAAAATGTTCTTTCCGTTCAAACAATCCGCGAAACCCATACGCGCCTAAAACCTGTAACAACCTAAGCAATACATAGCCATCATACTGTTTTTCAAAACTGGCTGTATCCAAAGCTTTTCCTGTTTCCTGTGCTACCGTTTGGCTATAATGTTTAAATAAATTTTGTTTCCATTCTTTTGGCAAATTGGCCTTTGCCTGCCATAATAAGGATGCCACATCATATTGAGGAGCTCCTTGCATACCACCTTGATAATCGATGAAAAATATTTCATTATCTTTCACCATAACATTGCGACTTTGAAAATCGCGATACATAAAACCCTTGTATTCTGATTTAGATAAATAATGACTCAAAGAGTCGAATTCCTCCATCAGTTTTTCTTTTTCATAAGGAATATGAAGCGTATCTAAAAAATAATATTTGAAATATAATAAGTCAGCAAGAATGGCCTGTTGTCCGAATGCTTTGCTTGAAATGCATTTTCCGTAATCAATGAGTTCATTTGCCCGGATCTGGAATTTTGCCAATGCTTCCAAACTTTTTCTGAACAAATCATATACCTCTTCGGTATGGCCTTTTTTCTCAAGCACCTGCAATAGTGTTTCATTTCCAAGATCTTCCTGGATATAAAACATACCAGATTCATCAACGGAAAAAATACTGGGCATTGGCGCCCCAACAGATTTACCAATTTTCGTGAAGTATATAAACGCTTCATTTTCTCGCACATGATTATTTACGGTAGCGATAAAAGTTTTGTCTTCTTTATCGTGAATACGATAATAAGTTCTGTCACTGCCGCTTTGTGGTAATTTTTCGATTCGGGCAGGTTCCTCTTTTTTGTAAGAAGTAAAAAGTGCCGAAATAGACTGAATTTCTTTTGTCATGTTTAGTAAAAATAAAACAATGCGTTCACATCAGGCTATCAGGTTCCGCAAAATGTTTTGTATGTTTCATCAAAATGTGTAGGCATTGACCTAAATGATGGGTTCTTATCTCTTTCCGTATAGGGATTTCGTATAATCTCAAGCAACTCTTCCAATGGCGAAAGATTATCTTTAATAGCTTCAGTTAACACCTCTTCCACCCAATGATTACGTGGAATATAAATGGGATTTTCGGACTGCATAAGAGATATCGCAGACGCAGTTTCATTTTCTTTATCCAATCTGTTTTTCCAGGTATTTACCCAAGTTTTTAGCGGATGTTGTATGTCTGACTGAAAATCGCATTTGATGTTATTTAATAACCACACATAACTGTCAGTATAATCAAGCATATGATGCTGCATGAGATGCAGCAATTCATGAAGAAGAGATTTGTCTTCATCATGATATTTTTTTATTCCAATTTTTCGAAACATCATCTGATACCATTTTTGATGAAATTCGTTTTCAAATTGATTTAATATAGCACCGGCTTTTTCGGTAGCTGCTTGTTGATCTTTACTGATGCAAGAGAGTAAGCTGTTTGCGAGCACACCCAAATTCCAGAGCAGAATCCCCGCTTGTTTATCAAATGCATATCTACCGTGTGTGTCAATCGAGCTGAAAACAGCATCGGGTTTGAATGTGTTCAAAAAAGCACAGGGGCCATAATCAAAGGTTTCGCCGCAAATACTTGTGTTGTCGGTGTTCATGACTCCATGGATAAAACCGACACGTAACCAATGAACAAGTAATGATACTTGTTTTTCCAGTACAGCTTGTAAAAGGGAGCATGCTTTTATTTCGGTAGGTTCATTCTCAAATTCGGGGAAGTGCCTCTTAATTACATAGTCCAGTAGCGCTAGTAAATCTGTTTTTGATCCAAAGCGACTTGCAAATTCAAACGTGCCGATGCGAATATGGCTCGACATCATGCGCGTAAGGACTGCACCGGGCAGCACTTGCTCTCTGAATACCGGCTCACCGGTTTTTACAATGGCTAAACTTCGCGAAGTGGGAATTCCCAGATGATGCATCGCTTCGCTGATGATTAGTTCGCGTAACATGGCAGGCAAGGTTGCCCTTCCATCTCCTCTTCGTGAATAAGGTGTTGGACCGGACCCTTTTAATTGCAAATCAATGAGGTTGTTATTGGCATTTCTTATTTCTCCCAATAAAATAGCACGTCCATCGCCAAGCATCGTAAAATGTCCAAACTGATGACCAGCATAGGCCTGTGCAATTGGATTTGCACTTTGAGGTATCGAGTTTCCCGATAATAATTGTTCGATAAAAGTTGTCTGACCAATTAATGAATCCAGGCCGAATGATGATGCTATACTTTCATTGAAATATACAAGTTTGGGATTGGTAACCGGAGTGGGCATTTGATGCGAATAAAAAACAGGAGGAAGCCTGCAATAGTCTTGTTCAAATTTTACGTCGATTTCCTGATACATTATTCGCGGTAAAATAAATTGGTACTAAAATAAATTCTCTGTTGGCTTATTGCGGCTCATTAATTTCTGTGCAGGCAAAGTTCATCACCATATTCACCCTGTATGTTTTATGTGGTGCAAATGCCGCAGATGCGTACACAAACTCAGTATTGAGTATATTTTTTCTGTGACCCAGACTTTCAACGCCCGCATCAATCAGTAAGGTCATAAACGCATGCATTGGATCTTTGAAACCATAACTTAAATTTTCAGCCACACAGTAATGGGTGCTTGAAATTGCCTTAAGTCTTTTATCAAAACCATCGTGACCAACAATTCCTTTTTCGCCACCTTTGATGGCAAATTTTTGAGAAACCAAGTAAAGTGTCTTATCAAAAGAAAACAAGCGTAGGCTATCGACGGGCAATTCCTCTAAATCTTTTTCCAAACTACTTACGTAATCATTATCGATTGATATTTCTGTTTGACTGACAAATTGTTTTAATAGTGATTTAGCAAAAAGCGGACCATTGGTTCGAACCAAATTGCAGTAGAAAATTATATCCTTTTCATTTTGAGTACAAATCAGAAAAGTATTTGCAGAGTCTCTTGCCCGCTTTACTTGAATTTCAGGCCACTCACTCAGATCAAAAGTGAATGTTTTATACTGTGCGAATGATTCAGTAGAAGAGAAAATCAGTAATACAGCAAGTAAAAATAAAGGTCTATTTTTCATATTGTTGCAAATCTAATTTTAATCAGTTAGATATCTTAGTAAAATAGTAATTTTAACTGATTATAAATTATGCCGGACTTCTGCCAATCATTTTAACTTGGAAAAAAGCCGTTACATCGAAATTGATTATCTGAGGGCAATAGCATTGCTTTTGGTATTATTCAGACATGTTCATTATGCGCTTCCTATTTTTATCACAGATTATCCCCTCATTTTACAGGGTACCTGGAGTGGCGCAGATTTGTTTTTTGTGATTTCCGGATTTGTAATAACGCTCTCTCTTTACCCTATATGGCTATTATATAAACAAGGTGAAATTTCATTTGGAAAGTATCTTGGAAGTTTTTTTTGCAAAAGAGTTCTGCGTCTGCTGCCTCTGGCAATAATAACTCTTATACTTAATGTTACGCTGGCACATATATTTAATCGCTCAGGCCAGTTTGGACAAGTTTCAGATTTACATAATGAAATCATACCCATTTTGTTTTACTACTACAATTATTATGTATGGTATGGAGGAAGCACCAACATGGGCTGGTATTGGAGTTTATCTATCGAGGAGCAATTTTATTTTATCTATCCATTGCTATTAGCCCTGTTGAGTCACAGATCAATTCAGTTGGCTGTTTTTATCATAACCATCTTAGCTATTACTTTTCTAATCAGACCATTCACAACCCCATCTTTTGATCATGTGCGCGACAGTCTATGGCCATCATATACAACACCAAGCCATTTGCGTATTGATTCTATTTTGGCCGGTTGCGCAGCCGCCATGGTGCATATACATCATAAAGCCATAATTCATCAGTGGCTAAAAAAGCATCTAAGTTTTGTTCGTTTCCTATTGATATTTTGTTTTTTAGGCATAATGTTTTTTGGTATCGTGCTTCCCAGGTATGAACTTACCGGCTACCCGTCAATAATGATATGCTCAACTGTTTTGGTTATCATTGCTGCTGCTGGTCTTCCGGGTTTTTCAAAAATACCTGGTCGTCGGATATTACTGTGGATTGGAACAAAATCTTATGCAATTTATCTTTTTCACATGGTCGCTATTCACATTGTAAATGAAATCTGGTTTAGATGCTATGGAATAGAGGAAAAACAGTTAACTATTACCCAGGGTATAGTTGGATTGATATCTGCACTATCACTCACCGCGGTTTTTGCAGAAATTTCATTCAGATGGGTGGAGTCCAAAGGAATTCGTGTGGGTCACCGACTTGCGGAGCGGATATTAATAAGCCATAACACCAAAGACCCATATAAATAATGATAAAATGGCATACATTTATTTATGCCCGGCTCTAATGTTAACTTATTGTTACCTCGCTTTGAAACATCCATACAACTAGCTGCCTTTCTTTAATTTCGCGTCACCTTTTTATGAGCAAGATAGGCGTCATCATGGGGAGTATATCTGACTGGGAAACCATGAAGGATTGCTGTGAAATGCTCGATTTCTTTGGGGTTTCGTACGAAAAAAAGGTGATTTCAGCTCATCGAACGCCCCGCGCCATGATGGATTATGCATCATCGGCTTCTTCCAGAGGATTATCAGTCATCATAGCTGCCGCAGGCGGTGCCGCGCATCTGCCGGGAATGGTGGCATCAAATACTTGTCTTCCTGTTATTGGTGTTCCCATTCAGTCGAAGGCATTAAACGGTATGGATTCATTGCTATCGATTGTACAAATGCCTGCCGGGGTTCCGGTGGCTACGGTGGCGATAGGAACGGCTGGTGCAAAAAACGCAGCTATTTTGGCCACGCAAATGCTGGCCACGCATGATAAACAAACCACTTTGCGAAAAAAACTTGAGGCCTACAAAAAGAAAATGGAAGCCGAAAGCCAACAAAGCAACAAAAAATTAAAATGAGGAAAAGACAGGCGCGCGCCTGTCTTTTTTGTTTATAAAAAATGAACCCAAACCTGATTCAAACCATTGGTATACTTGGAGGCGGACAGCTGGGACGCATGATGTGCATGGCTGCCAAGCATATGGGTTATACCGTGATTGTTTTGGATCCCGATGTTGATTGTCCTTGTGGTCAGGTGGCCGATCAAATAATTGCAGCTCCTTATGATGATGCCACTGCTTTGCAACAATTGTTGGAACAATGCGATGTAATTACTTATGAGTTTGAGAATGTTTCTTTGAAAGCGGCGATGCTGCTCGAAGCGAAGCTGCCCCAAACTTCTCGTTTGCTTGAAATAACCCAAAACAGAATTCTTGAAAAAGAAGCCATTCGTCAAAATGGTTTACAAACTGTTCCATACATTCCTATTCAGAACGAGAAAGAGATGTCTGCATTTGCGCAGTCGTATCGTGAAAATCCCAATAAAGTTTTTTTGAAAACAGCCATGGGTGGATATGACGGAAAAGGTCAGTATTTGATTGAATCTTTAGATACCCTCAATCATTTCATTGCCAATCATCATCAACCTCAATGGCAGTATGTTGCCGAAACGGCCGTTGATTTTTCAAAAGAACTCTCTGTCATTGTATGTCGTAATGCTTCCGGTGAAACGGTCGTATTTCCGGTTTCCGAGAACATTCATTGCAACCGCATCCTTCATCAAAGTATTGTACCTGCTCGTATTGCAGATACTTTAAACAAAAGAATAAATGATATGGCATTGCAATTGGCCAATGGATTGCAATTGGTAGGCACATTGGCCATGGAGTTGTTTTTATGTGGCGATGAAATTCTCGTAAATGAATTGGCTCCTCGTCCACATAACAGCGGTCATTATACATTGGATGCCTGCAAGACTTCTCAATTTGAGCAGCATATTCGTGCTGTTTGTAATCTTCCGTTGGGAGACACGACTCAATTTTCCCCATGCGTTATGGTGAATGTGTTGGGTGAAGATATGCTTGCATTAGATCGACAAAAAATCGGAAAACACAAATTGCATTTGTACGGAAAAAAAGAAGCAAGAACCGGACGCAAAATGGGGCATATCAACATTTTAGATCAAGACATTGAAACCTGTATTTCTATAGCAAACACATTGATTCAAAAAATATGAGCGAAACATTATTGTACGAAGGCAAAGCCAAAAAAGTTTTTTCAACCGAAAATCCTGATGTGATCAAGGTTTCTTATAAAGACAGCGCGACCGCTTTTAACGGGGTAAAGAAAGATACCATCGAAGGAAAAGGGGTTCTTAATAATCTGTTTACTTCTTTCTTTTTTGAGCAACTTACAAAGGCAGGTATTGAAAATCATTTCATTGAAAAATTATCAGACAGAGATCACCTTGCTAAAAAAGTAACCATCATTCCACTCGAAGTAATTGTGCGAAATGTAGCTGCCGGAACACTTGCCAAGCGTATTGGTAAAGAGGAAGGGTATGTGATGAAATTTCCAATCATTGAACTCTGCTATAAAAATGATGCATTAGGTGATCCAATGCTCAATGACGATCATGTAACGGCTTTGGATATTGCTACTTCCAAAGAACTGAATCAAATAAAAAATACCGCACTGCAAATCAACGATTACCTGCGTGCTTTTTACAGTGAATATGGTTTGAATTTAATTGACTTCAAACTGGAATTTGGTAAGACTGCTGATGATAAAATTATTGTGGCAGATGAAATTTCGCCCGATACCTGTCGTATTTGGGATGCAGCAACGGGGCAAAAATTTGATAAAGATGTTTTTCGCAGGGATATCGCACCATTGGCAGAAACCTATCGTGCTTTGGCCACGCGCTTAGGGATTCTATAAACTAAATAACAATCAAAACATGTATAAAGTAAAAGTAAACGTATATCTGAAAGAAAACATCCTCGACCCGCAGGGAAAAGCGGTTGGTAACGCATTGCATCAATTGGGTTTTGTAGAAACAAAATCGGTGCGCATAGGAAAACATGTGCAGCTCATTTTAGATGATGTACATGATATTGAAAACAGGGTAAAGCAAATGTGCAAACAACTGCTGGTTAATGATGTGATGGAAGACATGGAGTTCACCATTGAAAAAATGCATTCATGAGCAAACTAAAAATAGCAGTATTGGTTTTTCCGGGGTCCAATTGCGATCAGGATATGTATCATGCCTGGAAAGATGTGATGGGATTTGATACACAATATGTTTTTCATACCGAATCTTCTTTGGAGCAGTTTGATGCAGTAGCAGTTCCCGGTGGTTTTTCCTATGGCGATTATTTGCGTTGCGGAGCCATCGCACGTTTTTCTCCCATCATGCAGGCGGTAAAAGATTTTGCGGAAACAGGGAAGCCGGTTATGGGGGTTTGTAATGGATTTCAGATTTTACTCGAAGCCGGATTGCTGGAAGGAGCACTTATGCGTAATGAGGGATTGTCTTTCATTTGTAAACCCACTCCGCTGCGTGTTGTTCGAAATGATAACATGTTTACTTCAGCATATTCTGCAGCACAAATCATCAACATACCCATTGCGCATGGTGAAGGAAACTACTACTGCGATGATGAGATGTACAGAAGGTTAAAAACAAATCGTCAGATTGTTTTTGAATACGTCGAAAATCCAAACGGCTCTGTATATGATGTAGCCGGAATCACCAATAAAAGAGGTAACGTGATGGGCATGATGCCTCATCCCGAACGTGCGGCAGAGTCATTGCTCGGTCTTATCGATGGCCGCCCTGTATTCGAATCCATTCAACAGCATTTACAAAAAACATTAAATCAATCACGTGTATCCTGATCCGCAACAAATAAAAGAAAAACGTATTTACACACAAATGGGTGTTACAGATGATGAGTATGCGCTTATCGTTCATCATCTAAATGGCCGTTTGCCCAACTATACAGAACTGGGTATTTTTTCGGTGATGTGGAGTGAGCATTGCAGTTATAAAAACAGTAAACCACAACTTAAAAAATTTCCGACTAAAAGTCCGCGCGTCATTCAAGGCCCCGGCGAAGGTGCCGGTGTTATTGATATTGGCGATGGCTTGGCGGTTGTATTTAAAATAGAAAGCCATAACCATCCTTCTGCGGTAGAACCCTTTCAGGGGGCAGCTACCGGTGTCGGTGGCATTATCCGTGATGTCTTTTCCATGGGCGCACGTCCAATCGCCTGTCTTAATTCACTTCGTTTTGGCGAACTAACGGGCACGCGTAACCGATACTTGTTTGAGCATGTGGTGAAAGGAATTTCTTCCTATGGAAACAGTGTAGGTGTTCCAACAGTAGGCGGCGAAATTTATTTTGATGAATGTTATAATGGCAATCCATTGGTGAATGCCATGTGTGTTGGCATTTTAAAACACGAAGACCTGCGCAAAGGAATCGCCTCCGGTATTGGCAATAGTGTGATGTATGTGGGTTCGGCTACCGGAAAAGACGGTATCCATGGCGCAACCTTCGCTTCCGAAAATTTGAGTGAAGAGAGTGAAAGCAAACGTCCTTCGGTTCAAGTGGGCGATCCATTTATGGAGAAGTTATTGATTGAAGCATGTCTCGAAGCCATTCAGCATCCAAAGGTGGTGGGAATACAAGATATGGGAGCTGCCGGACTCAGTTGTTCATCGGCCGAGATGGCTGCCAAAGGAAATGTAGGAATAGAAATGAATTTGGATCTCGTGCCGCAACGCGAATCAAATATGACGGCCTATGAAATGATGTTGAGTGAATCGCAGGAAAGAATGCTACTTGTTGTTGAGAAAGGATATGAAGCTGAAGTAGCTGCGATGTTCAGCAAATGGAATTTGTATGCAGTAACCGTTGGAACAGTTATTGAAGAAGATGTATTGCGCATTACCCATAAAGGAGTACTTGCCGGTGAAATGCCGGTGCAGGCGCTGACGCAGGAGGCACCGGTATATGAGAGAGCTTCGGCAGAGCCTGCATATATACAGCATATCAGAAAAACAGCCGAGCAAACAACAAATGACATTCATCGCGCAGTTGAAGAAAAATATCAAAACAATTTTATAGCGCTTTGGAAAGATATATTGGCACAACCTACGATAGCCAGCAAGCGTCGTGTGTTTGAGCAATATGATTATATGGTACAAACCAATACAGTTGCCGGTCCCGAAAAAAGTGACGCTTCTGTATTGCGTATCAGGGGAACCAACAAAGCACTTGCTGTTACTGTAGATTGTAATTCGCGCTATGTTTATCTCAATCCCGAGAAGGGTGGTGCCATTTGCATGGCCGAAGCAACGCGAAATATTATTGCATCGGGTGCAACACCAATAGGCATCACAGACGGACTCAATTTTGGCAATCCTGAAAACCCTGAAATCTTCTGGCAAATAGAAAAATCGGTGGATGGTATTGTTGCTGCTTGCAACGCATTTGATATTCCAGTGATTGGAGGGAATGTAAGTTTATACAACGAACGCAGCAGTTTGGGCGCAGTTTATCCAACACCGATTATTGGAATGGTTGGACTCATAGAAGACCTCAGACACATTACCACACAGCATGTAAAAAAAGCAGGAGATCAACTGTTTGTGATTGGCAATACTGATACACAATTTGGTGGCAGTGAATTGCAGAAGAAATTGTTTGGAGAAATATCAGGTGATTGCCCGGATATTGATTTACCCAAAGCTTCTTCACTCAATCAAAAAATGCTGGAAGCCATTCATCAGGGATTGATTTTATCTGCACATGATGTTTCGGAGGGTGGTATTGCGGTGAGTTTGTTTGAAAAATTAACGGATACGGGATTAGGTGCAAACATTACTTATTCGACAAACGATATCATTGTATGGCTGTTCAGTGAATCACAACATCGCTGGATTGTAAGTACACGTCAGCTCGAAGCATTGATAAAACATTTTGGTTCAGATGCACAGCATATTGGAGAAGTTACTGAGCAAGCAACGATATCTGTTTTCAATGAAATTATTGAGATACACGAATTAGATGCGAGCTGGAAATATTCAATAGATCAAATCATGAACCACGCATAAATAAAAAGAAATGCTGAAAGAACTGGAATCAGATAGTTTAAGGGAAGAATGCGGTGTATTTGGCATTTTCAGACATCCCGATGCGGTGGCATTAACCTATTACGGATTGAATGCTTTGCAGCATCGCGGACAAGAAGGGGCAGGTATCGTAGCAGGTAATGAAAATAAGTTGCAAGCGCATCGTGATTTGGGATTAGTGACAGAAGTATTTAGCACATCGGCACTTGAAAAATTATCAATAGATAGCACTCAAGCCATCGGGCATGTTCGTTACTCTACAACAGGCGGAAATCTGCTTTCTAATGTGCAACCATTTTTAATCAGCAGCAATGAAGGATTTTTTGCTGTTGCACACAATGGAAATTTAGTGAATGCTCAAAAGTTACGTATTTATCTCGAGAATAAAGGTTCTATTTTTCAATCAACATCCGACACAGAAGTTATTGCGCATTTGATTAGACATAGCCGTAAATCCATTGATGCCGAACAAATACTGGATGCGATCAGATCTATCGAAGGCGCATTTTCATTATTGATACTTACGCAAAAGGCAATGTATGCTGCTGTTGATCCATTTGGACTCAGACCGCTGTCGTTAGGTAAAATGGAAAATGGAACGTATGTAGTTGCTTCTGAAACATGTGCGTTGGATGTAGTGGGTGCAGATTTTGTACAGGACATTAAACCTGGAATATTGATAGAAATATCTGCAACAGGAATACAAAGTTTTTCATTTGCAGAAGCAAAGCCCGCGAAGTGCTCCATGGAATATTTGTATTTCGCGCAGCCCAACAGCATCATGGATGAAGTAAGTGTATATGAAGCGCGTATGCGTATGGGCGCGATGCTTTGGGATCTTGCACCGGTAGAAGCAGATGTAGTTATTGGAGTGCCCGAATCGGGATCCTTGGCGGCCATGGGGTTGGCAAGAAAGAGTGGTATCCGCGCGGAGCGCGGCCTTATCAAGAATCGATACATTGGCCGTTCTTTCATTCAGCCGACACAAGAGTTGCGTGATAAAGCAGTCCGATTAAAACTATCAGTTGTAAAACATCTCATCAAAGGTAAGCGTGTAATTGTGGTGGATGATTCCATCGTTCGTGGAACGACCAGTAAAAAAATAGTACGACTGCTTCGTGATGCAGGAGCGACTGAAGTGCATTTCAGAAGTGCTGCACCGCCCATCAAGTTTCCTTGCTTTTATGGCATTGATACTTCTACCAAAAAAGAATTACTGGCAGCTAACATGAGTATGGAAGAAATGAAAAATTTCATGGGTGTAGACTCGTTGGCGTTTTTGACAGTAGAAGGCATGCAGGCATGTATTGCAGTTGATGAAAATGGAATACCTGCAACCACATGCACGGCTTGCTTTACAGGAAACTATCTGACACGGTTATACGAAGACATGATCAGCTTTCAGGAAAAATGTTAATACACTATGGAATTATATAAACAATCAGGAGTGGATATCGAAGCCGGATATGAAGCCGTAAACAGAATGCGTGCACATACCCAGCGCACCATTAATAAGGGAGTCATGGGCGGCATAGGCGGATTTGGCGGCAATTTTGATTTGAGTACATATGGATTTAAACAACCCGTGTTGGTTTCCGGAACAGACGGTGTAGGAACGAAATTGAAAATCGCATTTGCCATGGATAAGCATGACACCATTGGCATTGATTGTGTAGCCATGTGTGTAAATGACGTGGTCGTGCAAGGTGCCAGGCCTTTGTTGTTTTTGGATTATCTGGCAGTTGGAAAAAATGACCCGGCCCGTATTGAACAAATCGTAAAAGGAGTTGCAGACGGATGTGTGCAGGCCGGTTGTGCATTGATAGGAGGAGAAACAGCCGAGATGCCATCGATGTATGAAGCCAATGAATATGATATTGCCGGATTTTGTGTAGGTGGAGTAGAGAAAGATCATTTGATAGATGGGTTAAAAATTGAAGCCGGACAGGTGGTGATTGGCTTGGCTTCATCGGGTGTACACAGCAATGGATTTTCATTGGTCAGAAAAATCATAGCAGATAAAAACCTGAATCTTGAAAAAGTGTATGAAAAGTATTTTGATGTGACATTGGGAGAAGTGTTGCTAACGCCTACAAATATTTATGTCAATGCAGTTCTTGATGTATTGAATGAAGTTGAAGTAAAAGGAATGAGTCATATTACTGGCGGCGGATTTTATGAAAACGTACCACGTATGTTTTCAGATAAAACCCTGGGAGTGAAATTTGAAAAAAACAGTTGGAAAAAACCTGCTGTATTTGACTTTTTACAAAACGAAGGAAATGTTTCTGAAAAGGAAATGTTTCAGGTATTCAATATGGGAATTGGTTTTATGATCGTAGTAGAAAAAGCGGATGCAGATAAAGTACTGGAGATCTCAAACAAACATATCGCCGCCACTGTAATTGGAGAAATCACCAAAACAGGAATTGTAGAAATAGATTGATTTGAAAAAACGCATCGCCATATTCGCATCGGGTTTTGGCAGTAATGCCCGCGTTATCATGCAGGCTTGTGCACGTAATAAAATAAATGCAACGGTGGCATTGTTGTTTTCGGATAATGCGGATGCAAATGCATTGGTATTTGCAAAACAATTTGAAGTTGCAACAGCACATCTGAACCCCAAGTCATTCCCTTCGAAAGCAGATTATGAAACTGCATTATTGCAAATTTTAGAACAACATCAAATTGATTTTATCGTATTGGCAGGGTATATGCGATTGATTGGAAAAACCTTATTGAATGCTTATGAGGGCAAAATTATAAACATACATCCATCTTTATTGCCGAAGTATCGTGGACTCGATGCGATTGGTCAGGCCATGCAAAACGGAGAAGAAGAAATTGGTGTAACCATTCATTATGTTGATGCCGGAATGGACACCGGGCGCATCATTGCACAAAGAAAAATTGAACAAAATATAAAAGGCAAAGAAAAGGGGGAAGTGGAAAAGTTGGTTCATGCGGTAGAGCATGATTTGTATGTGGAGGTATTGAGAAACAAATTTCAAGGAACCTAGCATAATTGATTGTTTTAGACAGAGAAAAGGTTTAATGAGGGTTTAATGTTGGTTTAATAAGTTTAACTAGTTTTTGCTTTATTGAAATATAAAGTTGCTTTGGAAATATTTGAGACGAGAGTTAACAATTAGTCTTATTTAACAATTTTGATTTTTGAATTTTTACTTAACAAATGAAAGCATTAATCAGCGTATCAGACAAAACTAACATCATAGAAATCTCAACCCGTTTGCATGAGCAGGGAATTGAATTGATTTCTACAGGTGGAACAGAATCAACGATTCATCATGCCGGCTTGCCTGTGAAAAATATTTCTGCGATTACCGGCTTTCCGGAAATACTGGATGGACGGGTTAAAACTTTACATCCCAAAGTACATGGCGGTTTGTTAGGCAGAACATCCGTTGATTCACATGTTCAACAAATGAACGAAAACCAGATTGAGCATATCGATTTTGTGATTGTGAATTTATATCCGTTTAAAAATACCATACTCAAGCCTTCCGTAACAGAAGAGGAATGCATAGAAAATATTGATATTGGCGGACCATCCATGTTGCGCTCTGCGGCCAAAAATTATGAGGAAGTAATTGTGCTTTGCGACCCTTCCGATTATATGCCTGTTTTTGAAAAATGGCAATCGAATACGTTAACTCTTGAAGATCGAAAAGCATTGGCAGCCAAGGTTTTTAGACATACTGCCGCTTACGATGCATTGATTGCAGGATATTTGACTAAAGAAGTATTTCCGGAAAAAATCAGTTTGACTTTCGAGAAAGTATCTTCACTGCGTTATGGCGAAAATCCGCATCAGCAGGCCGCTTTGTATAGTCATGCAATTCCCTTGGCCGGCAGCATTTGCGGAGCCAAACAATTACATGGTAAAGAACTTTCCTTTAATAACATACAGGATGCAGATGCTGCTGTGGCAGTCGTTTCAGAATTTTCGGAACCATGTGCAGTTGCCATTAAACATAACAATCCGTGTGGCGTTGGTATTGGTTCCTCAATTCATGAAGCATATAAGCGTTGTTATGAAGCAGATACCGTTTCGATATTTGGAGGTATTGTTGCACTTAATAGAGAAGTTGATGAAGCTACAGCAAATAACATGCAGTCTATTTTTCTGGAAGTCATCATTGCTCCGTCATTTAGCAAAGAGGCAATAGAAATTCTTCAATCAAAGAAAAATCTTCGATTGTTGCAAATGGATGTTCAACGAAATGTAACTACACTTAAACCAACAGGAATTTACGGTGGACTTTTGTTGCAAGATGAAGATCGCGCATTGCCACAAACAACAGATTTTAAAACAGTGACAAATGACACTGTTGCAAACGAAGACCTTGATGCATGTTTGTTTTTATGGAAAATTGTGAAGCATGTAAAGTCCAATGCGATTGTCGTTGGAAATGTTTTACATACATTAGGAATTGGGGCCGGACAAATGAATCGGGTACAGTCGGCACGAATAGCATTGGAGCAAGCGGGAGAAAAAGCAAAGGGAGCCATATTGGTTTCGGATGCATTTATACCCATGCGAGATACGGTAGATATGGCAGCAAAATTTGGTATCAAAACGATTGTACAAACAGGAGGTTCTATTCGTGATGAAGAAGTGATTCAAGCTGCCAATGAGCATGGAATTGCTATGGTATTTACCGGACTAAGGCATTTTAAACATTAAAGAAAAAAATGAACATTCTCATCATAGGAAGAGGCGCAAGAGAACATGCGATGGCATGGAAGTGCAGACAAAGCTCGCGCGTCAAGCAAGTATTTGTTGCCAAAGGAAATGTGGGTATGCGGAGGATAGCTACCTGTGTTGACATCAATGAAACAGATATAGATGCCTTACTTCAATTTGCTCTAGACAAACAAATTGATTTAACGATTGCAGGATCGGAAACGCCTTTGGAATTGGGGTTAGCTGATGTATTTAAACAACACGGATTAAAAATATTTGCGCCAACAAAAGCTGCTGCACAAATTGAAACGAGTAAAGATTTTGCCAAGTCGTTGATGCATCGTGCAGGAATTCCGACAGCAAAATATCAAACCTTTTCAGATTACAATGAAGCGAAAGCACACATTGATCAACAAGGTGCACCTATTGTAATCAAGAACGACGGATTGGCTGCGGGTAAAGGGGTCGTTGTTGCTATGAATTTGGAGGAGGCAGATAAGGCATTGCAAGCATTTCTCTTGCAGGAAAAGTTTGGCATGAAACGTGTGGTTATTGAGGAGTTTTTGGAAGGCGAAGAATTTACCCTGATGTGCATGGCACATGAGGAAAAATTTGTTGCGCTTCCACTATCGCAAGATCATAAACGTGCCTTTGATAATGATCAAGGCCCAAATACCGGCGGTATGGGCGCCTATAGTCCCGTACCACAAATTCATGTAGCGCAAGAAGCAATTGAAAAAGTGGTGAAGCCGATTTTGGCGCATATGAATAAAGAGTGCATTCCGTTTACCGGATTTTTATATGCCGGACTCATGCAAACAAATCAGGGAGTGAAGGTAATCGAGTTCAATGCACGTTTTGGTGATCCGGAATGCGAGGTGTTATTGCCTATATTGACATTTGATTTGGTAGAAGAAATAGAGAAGCTATTGAGCAATGAGACATCAGATTTGGAAAAATCAATCACATCGAAGGCGGCGCTGGGTGTGGTCATTGCTTCTAAAGGATATCCCGAAAAACCGGAAGTTGGCCATGTGATTCAATTGCCTGAACAGGAAGATATTCTTATTTTTCATGCGGGCACTGATGAAAAAGAAGGTAATTTTATTTCATCGGGGGGAAGAGTGACCGTGATAACCTCCGTGCGTGACACAATTGAGGAAGCGCAAAGCGATGTTTATCGTTATATACAATCAATATCGTTGAGTGATTATTTCTTTTACAGAAAGGATATTGGAGAAAAAGCCATTCAATATTTAAAAAAGCATTCGTAAAAAACATGGATAAAGTTATCATACTGGATTTTGGTTCACAATATACCCAACTCATAGCGCGACGAGTACGCGAGCTAAATGTGTACTCAGAAATATATGCTTATGACCATTGCCCGCCCATTGATGAACATGTAAAAGCGGTCATCTTATCGGGCAGTAAAAATTCAGTAAACAGCAATGATCCTTATTGGATAGATGTAGATGCATTGGCAAGCAAAGTGCCTGTGCTCGGAATTTGTTATGGCAGTCAAATGATTGCACATTTGAAAGGGGGCGTAGTTGCTCCATCTCAAGTGCGTGAATATGGACGTGCGCATATTGAAATAAAATCATCGCCACTCTTTACAGATTTACCGACTCAACAAGAAGTTTGGATGTCGCATTCAGATACGATTACTCAATGGCCTGAGTCATTTGAAATCATTGCTTCTACACAGGATATTCCGGTAGCTGCTTATTGGGTAAGAGATACGAAAATATATGGGCTACAGTTTCATCCCGAAGTGAGTCACACCCAAAACGGTACAACCATTCTTCGAAATTTTCTCTATAATATTTGCTGCATGACTCCCGATTGGACACCGGCTCATTTTGTAGACCAGGCAGTAGAACAATTGAGAGAAACAACAGCCGGACAGAAAGTATTGCTTGCATTGAGCGGAGGGGTAGATAGCAGTGTGGCTGCAGCCCTATTGAATAAAGCCATAGGCGATAAACTCATTTGCATATTTGTAGACAATGGTTTGTTGCGAAAGAATGAGTATGATCAAGTATTGCAATCATATCAATCTATGGGATTGAATATTCGTGGTGTTGATGCGAAAGCCCTTTTTTATGATCGACTACAAGGACTTACCGATCCAGAAGAAAAACGTAAAGCGATTGGAAAAGCATTTATCGATGTATTTGAAGAAGCGGCTTCCAAAGAAAAAGACATTAGCTTTCTGGCACAGGGAACCATTTATCCGGATGTGGTGGAATCGTTTGGTAAGCATTCATCAACTATAAAGTCACATCATAATGTTGGTGGTTTGCCCGAGAAGATGAAATTGAAAATAGTAGAACCATTGCGTTTATTGTTTAAAGATGAAGTACGCAGGGTAGGAGCAAGTATAGATGTGCCGGAACATATTTTGCAAAGACATCCATTCCCCGGACCTGGATTGGGCATTCGTATACTTGGCGAAGTAACCGCCGAAAAAGTAGCGATGTTGCAAGAGGCAGATGATATTTTCATCAGTGCCTTGCATCAGCATCAATTATATAAAACCGTATGGCAGGCCGGTGTAATTTTGTTGCCAATACAAAGCGTGGGTGTCATGGGCGATGAGCGTACGTACGAAAACTGTGTGGCCTTACGTGCGGTGGTTAGTGTAGATGGAATGACGGCAGATTGGGCGCATCTACCTTATGAGTTTCTGGCAAAAGTTTCAAATGATATCATCAATCGCGTAAAAGGGATCAACCGCGTGGTTTATGATATCAGTTCCAAACCTCCCGCTACGATTGAGTGGGAATAAAATAAAATCGTATGAGCAGAAAAAAAGTAATTGAAACGGCGTTCACTTTTGATGATGTTTTGTTGAAGCCCGCCTATGCTGAGATGTTGCCTAACCAGGTAGATGTATCCTCGCAGTTGACAAAAAAAATTCGACTTAATATTCCTTTTTTGAGTGCTGCCATGGATACCGTGACCGAATCGCGCATGGCCATTGCGGTTGCAGGCGAAGGGGGTTTGGGAATATTGCATAAAAATATGAGTGCCGAAGCACAGGCGCAGGAAGTACGAAAAGTAAAACTTGCGAGAAATGTGATGATACAAAATCCGTTTCAGCTTACCGGCGAGAATTTAGTTAGTGAAGCAGATGCGCTTATGCTCGATTATGATATATCTTTTATTCCCATCACCCAAAATAACAAACTAATTGGTTTAATAACGGCAAGGGATATACGCTTTGAGCCCGATCGCACTAAAAAAGTATCGGACATCATGACGCCGTTCGATCAATTGGTAACAGCAACCGATGTATCATTGGATGAAGCTCGATTGATATTAATGCGACATAAAGTAAAACGATTGCCAATTATAGATAAGGATAGAAATTTAAAAGGCCTTGTTACGTTGAAGGATTTAGAAAAGACCAAGCAATATCCAAATGCAGTAACAGATGAAGCCGGACGATTGTTGGCCGGTGCGGCATTGGGTGTAACGGCCGATATGATGGAGCGGTTGGAAAGATTGGTGGATGCAGAGGTAGATGTCGTTGCACTAGATACGGCGCATGGACACTCAAAAGGGGTGATGGATGCCGTAAAACAAATCAAAAAGAAGTATCCCAATCTGCAGGTCATTGCAGGAAACATAGCCACACCCGATGGAGTAAAAGCATTGATAGATGCCGGAGCCGATGCGGTTAAAGTGGGCATTGGTCCTGGATCTATTTGTACCACGCGTGTTGTAGCAGGAATAGGAGTGCCACAAATTACGGCCATTATGGATTGCAGTGAAGTGGCTTATGCCGCTGGCATACCATTGATTGCAGATGGAGGCATTAAATTTTCGGGCGATGTAGTAAAGGCCATTGCAGCCGGAGCCAATGTGGTGATGTTGGGAAATGTATTTGCCGGTTGCGAGGAAAGTCCTGGCGATATTGAGTTGTATCGCGGAAGACAATATAAAGTATATCGTGGTATGGGATCTATTGGAGCGATGAGTAGTGGAAGCGGGGATCGATATTTTCAGGAATCTACGCGCAAGTTTGTACCGGAGGGTGTAGAGGGAAGAATTCCCTACAGAGGAAAAGTTTCTGAAACGATATTTCAAATGGTGGGCGGATTGCGTCAGGGCATGGGTTACTGCGGAACTAAAGACATTGAAACTTTACAAGAAACATCTATATTCATACAAATTACCGGAGCGGGTTTGCGTGAAAATCATCCGCATGGAGTAGAGATTACAAAGCAAGCACCGAATTATAGTACGGGGGCGGGGGAGTAGGAAAGTAAAAAGTATAAGAAGCACCTATGCCCTGGCTCGAATCACGCTCGAATGCCGACGCAAATTAGAAATACCGGACTAATTGGACGATATGGTTGATCGGCATCCCGACATACGCTGGAGGCGAATCGTCGGGACCACGCCCAAACGGGTCACGAACCACGCACGAACCATGCTCGAACCACGCTCGAACCAGGGCATAGATTCCCTTAGATTTTCACCCTGTAGGGGTGAAAATCTTCCTAACTGATTAATAGATAGGACAACCGGCCCTGTAGGGGCCGAATAAAAGATATTCCTTCACACAAATGCCGTGGCTTGAATGCCGCGCAAATTAGAAATACCGGACTAATTGGACGATATGGTTGATCGGCATCCCGACATACGCTAGAGGCGAATAATCGGGACCATGCACAAACGGGTCACGAACGCCTCACGAACATTGCACGAACCATACTCGAACCACGTTCGAACCAGGGCATGGTCTCAATAAAAATTCAAGATCGCATAAAGTTCTGTTTCTCAATCACATACGATAGACTTTATTGTAATAGTGAAATGCTTTATCCCCGTTGATTTTTATGGCATAAATGTCACATTAACAAAACTCATTTTATAAGAATGGTTTGTATTAGATTTGTAGCAAAATTTCACCTAAATACGTTTGCTCATGACTTCGAAAATTACCGCTATTTTATTGGCTTGCATTTGTTGTTTTTATATAACCCAGGCACAAATACCTTCCTATGTTCCCACCAATGGTCTTGTGGGATGGTGGCCATTTAATGGCAATGCGAATGATGAGAGTGGAAATGGGAATCATGGAACGGTGAATGGGGCGACTCTGACGGCGGATAGGTTTGGGAATGCGGGGAAAAGTTATAGTTTCACTAGTAGCTTACATTCAAATATAAATTTAGGAAATAATCCTAATGTTTATTTGACTCTAAACAAGCCTCTTTCTATCAGTCTTTGGTATAAAACTTCAAATGAAAATTCAGGAGCTATTATTTCAAAATATGAGAATAATAATCCAGGGCAATCAACTCTTTTTATAGGTGAACCTTACAACGGCACTTTACAGATAGGAGGAAATGGAACTTCTCCGTTCCCAACTTGCAGCAGTGGCATAGGCTTATGGAAAAATCTAACTGCAGTATTTTCTGGAGGTGATGCCAATATTTTCTTGAACGGCATTCTCAATTGTACTGTAACTTTTCCTGTAAACTCAACAATTTCCAACTTGCCTTTATTGGTGGGGGCCACTACGTGCCCAAATATTAATTCTATTTGCAACTATTTTTCTGGATATGTAGACGACATCGCCATTTACAACCGCGCCCTAACCCAACAAGAAGTAACTGCTTTGTATACTGGAGTTCCTACTTGCATTGCCAACATCACCAACAATGATACGGCAATTTGCAAGGGTTCCAGCGTTACTTTATCTGCAGCTACTGCCACCGGCAATACTTATACATGGAGCACAGGAGCAACTACTTCATCTATTACCGCTTCACCCACCGCTACCACCAAATATTACTGCACGGTTTCTAACGGTACCATTACTTGCAAAGACAGTGTAACCGTTACAGTTAGTACGATTGCTACTAATATCATTACAGCCGACACGGTAAAAGTATGCGGCACATCAACCACAATTACAGCCATTGCCGGACTCAGTTCTTACTCATGGAGTAATGGAGCTACTACACAAGCCACCACAGTCACTTCAAGTGGCTGGTACAGATGCACCGCTACCAATGGTGCTTGCACAGCAAGGGATAGCGTTTATGTGAGTTTGTTTAACCCCAAGATTGTGCAAAATGATACGACGGTGTGTGCGGGGAGTAGTTTAGATTTGAAATTACAAAATCCTGTCGATACTTTTATTCCCAATTTTATATATAAAGGGGCTCTAAACGGAAAACAATATTTTTTATCTCAACAAGATGAAACTTGGCAACAAGCAAAAATAGTATGTGAAAATCAAGGTGGTTATTTAGCATGTATTAATAATCTAACAGAAAATTTATTTGTTACTAGTATGTTTCCTAATAGTTTTTGGATTGGATTATATCAAGATCACACAGATCCTTCATATTCAGAGCCCTATGGTGGTTGGAAATGGGTTAGTAATGAACCACTATCATATTCTTCTTGGGGTTCAGGGGAACCCAATCAAAATGCGGGACAACCTGAGGATTTTGCTCTAACTAATCATAACGGTATTGCATATAAATGGTTTGATGTGCCATCAGATTTAGTGTATGTTGTAAAGGCAAGGTTTGTATTAGAAAAACAATCCAATAATAACTTATCCTACCTCTGGTCCACAGGTGCTACCACCCCCTCTATCACCGTTACACCAACAGCCACCACTTCGTATATCGCTACAATCAGCAATGGCATCAACACTTGCAAAGACACCGTAAAAGTTACAGTTAGTCCCATCACTACCAACATCATCACTGCCGATACGGTTAAGGTTTGTGGCACTTCTACCAGCATTAGCGCTGTTTCGGGTTTCTCTTCTTATTCATGGAGTAATGGTGCTAATACAGCTTCTACAACAGTTACCAATAGCGGCTGGTATAAGTGTACGGTTACTAATTCGCTTGGTTGTACAAAAGCGGATAGCATTTATGTGAGTTTGTTTAACCCTAAGATTGTGCAGAATGATACGACGGTTTGTGCGGGAGCATCATTAACGTTGAGTGTAAATGCTTCAAACTCAACAAGTGTAACAGATATTGATGGCAATGTTTATCCTATCGTAAACATAGGTTCACAATCGTGGATACAAAAAAATTTGAATGTTAGCAGATATAGAAACGGAGATGTTATTCCACAGGTAACTAATGCATCTCAATGGGCAAATTTAACAACGGGTGCATGGTGTTGGTACGTAAATGACAGCGCTTCTTATGGTGTAACGTATGGAAAATTATATAATTGGTATGCAGTGAACGATCCAAGAGGTTTGGCTCCTCAAGGTTTTCATGTACCAACTGATGCAGAGTGGTCCAACTTAACTAACCACTTAGGTGGAGAATCAATTGCTGGAGGGGCAATGAAAAGTACTACAGGTTGGAGTACCAATAACGGCACAACAAATAGTAGTGGATTTACTGGACTGCCTGGTAGCTTCCGTTATTTAAATGGAACATTCAATAGTGTTGGAGGACTACTTGGCTATTGGTGGAGTTCAAGTGACTACATAATTAACGGAAACGCTTGGAACAGAGCCTTGAGTTATAACAATATTATTGTAGCAAGAGGTAACGACGCTAAGACATATGGTTTTTCTGTACGTGTTGTCTTAGATGCATCCTCCTACCTCTGGTCCACCGGCGCCACTACCCCCTCCATCACCGTTTCACCAACAGCTACCACTTCGTATATCGTAACCGTTAGCAACGGCATTCAATCGTGTAAGGATACGGTGAAGATTAACATACAAGCCAATCCAGCAGCACCGGCTGCCATTCAAAAACAATTTGTGCCAACCTCTATTGCTGCCGTAACTAATGTAAGCGGATTGGTGAGCGAAACTTACCGCATCAAAAAAGTAGCCAATGCCGTTTCCTACAACTGGAGTTTGAAGCGGGGCACCTTGGCCAGTATTACCCACCTCAATGCATTGGGTGCAAATGATACAGCGGTTACAGTTACCTTCAACCCTTGTTTCCTGCGCGATACGCTTTGCGTACAGTCCGTGGGGGTATGCTCTACCAGTGTGGCTAAAACGGCAATCTTATATGCCAATACAACTCCCGCGGCTATTTCGGGTATTACTACACCCGGCGGAAATTTTGCCGCTTGCATTGGTACTACCAAAATATTTACGGCCTATCCGGCAACACCAACTACCACGCAAACAACCATTGGGCGGTACAGGTGGACGCTGCCTGTAACCGTATCGCTGGTATCTGCCAATACCGACAGTTCAACCATTACCGTACAAATCAATACCGGTTTTGTAGGAGGCTCCATCAGTGTGCGCGGCGTCAACGTATGTACCGGTACTTTGGGCACAGCCCTCAGCACGGCCTTGCAATACCTTCCTCCAACTCCTTTAGGCATTTCTTCTTCTACAGGTTCATACAATGCATGTATCAATAACACGATCACATACACCGCCATGGTAGCCGCACCAACAGCATCGCAAACAACAGCATCGGTTTTCCGCTGGACCAAGCCTGCCAATACAACGATCACGTCGGCAAGCTCTGATAGTTCGAGCATCACATTACGCTTCAACACCGGATTTACAGGAGGTGCATTATCTGTACGCGGACAAACCATATGCGGAACCTTGGGAGGAACAAAGTCGGTGGTATTGACATCTACAGGTTGCAAGCCTGAACTTGTTACTCGAGTAGGTAATAATCGAACAAATAATATACTGGATGCACAGTTGTATCCAAACCCAAGCGCCGGAAGTTTCAATCTAAAAATAACCACCACAAAAACATCACCCATCATCGTAAAAGTGATGAACACCAATGGTCAATTGATGAAGTCCTTTATTGCCAAAGCCAATGTGGTGAGCAATATAGGAAACGAGCTTAGGCCGGGAGTTTATATGGTAGAGGTGCTGGCAGGAGAGGAGCGGAAGGTGATTAAGGTGGTGAAGGAGTAAGAACAAGTTCAATGTTTAAGGTTCAATGTTAATTTTTAATTCTATCAACTTTGGACTTTGAACGTTGAACTATTTCAACCTTTATCATTTGCCTCCCTTTGCGCTATACTTTGTTTTCTTTGCGTTTTCGTATTCTACTTCCAAATCTAAAAATGCTGCTAATCCTACAATCCTGGAAATCCTGATACAGACATTTTTCCGGAAGATTTTTTGTTTCAATTGACGGATGGTGAAAAAAATGAACTGGTCGCAAATTGCGACCGGTTCTTACTCATGAGACATACAACATCTTTGCCTTATGTATTTACGGAGCATGGAGCGGTAATGCTGGCATGCATTCTTAACAGTGATAAAGCAAGCTTGATGGGACCTGGGGTGCCGGTTGGGTAAAACAAAGCAGCGAATCTGCTATATCATTTTCTTACTTGATTGGGGCAGGTTTTAAATTTAACGTCGGCAGAAAAATCTGCTTGATTGCCAATCTTGATTATTTGGGGTCTAAACCCGAATTCAGAGATGTATAGGTGGTGTCAAGCGCTGGAGGGGTTCCTCAAAAAAGCACTTCCAGCCAAAAATTTGGAACTATAAATTTTGGGTTAGGTGTTGGATTGAGACTATAGGGTTATTTATTCCAGGAGGCTTTAAAAAACTAAAAAATAAAATGATATTGTCTCAATAATTTATTTGCCTTAATAATCTTTTAGCCAGGACTCGAACCATGTTCGAATCATACACGAACGCCACACGAACGTGGTTCGAACCAAAACGCGTCTCAAATACCGAGTTTTGTAATATGCTGAATTCGCTGAAACTCCTACCTGGTAAAGATTTACACGAGGCACAAAATATATAAATTAAATTATAACAAGTTCGGGTTTTTGTCGCAAAAGTTGGATGAATGTGCGACTTGGATTTAACTATTAAGGCGGTTCTGTTTTCCGAAGAAATGACAATTCTTTGATGGGAAGTAAGTTTGAATCTGTCTGCTATTTCATCGCATTCTATTTTTTATCAACGGGAAAAACAACATTGTTTTGGCGTTATTTTCCCTTATGAATATGAAGCAAGACTTCGAGTTTCTGTGTATTTTTGATGATCACCCGCAATGCGCCAGGGAAATGATACTATAGCCAAGAATATGACCAAAGAAACCGCCATCAAATTATTTGAAGAGAAACATGTACGTACTGTATGGGATGAAGAACAAGAGAAATGGTATATTTCTATTGTGGATGTGATAGAAATACTAACCGGAACCGACCGTCCCCGTAAGTATTGGAGCGACCTGAAATCTAAATTAAAGAAAGAGGGCAGTGAGTTGTCCGAAAAAATCGGACAACTGAAAATGCAATCATCTGATGGTAAATTTTATCAAACAGATGTAGCCGATACCGAACAGCTTTTCCGTTTAATTCAATCTATCCCATCGCAAAAAGCAGAACCCTTTAAATTGTGGTTGGCACAGGTGGGTGCCGAGAGATTAGACGAAATGCAAGACCCCGAACTGAGCATTGACAGGGCTTTGGAACAATACATCAAATTAGGTTATTCTGAAAACTGGATTAACCAACGATTGAAAAGCATAGAGGTACGAAAAGAACTTACCGATGAATGGAAGAAACGTGGATTGAAAGAGGGTGTTCAATTTGGCACACTTACGGATATTATTACCAAAGAATGGAGCGATAAAACCACAAAAGAATACAAAATATTAAAAGGCTTGAAGAAGGAGAATTTACGGGATAACATGACCAACACCGAACTCATCCTAAATATGCTTGCAGAGGCATCCACAAAAGATATTTCTGCGGCTACTCATCCTAAAGATTTTGAGGAGAGTAAAAAGGTGGCTAAGCAAGGCGGACATGTGGCAAGCGTTGCACGCAAAGAATTGGAATCCAGAACAGGGAAAAAGGTTGTATCATCCTTGAATGCCAAAAGCACACTAAACGCTTTACCGAAGGGAAATGCATCATCAAAAAAGGGCAAAAAATCATAAGAACTTTTTGATGCGAGAGAAACATCATTGTCGATTACAAAAACCAAAGCCTACGTTTCTTTGCATATTATTTCCAAGATTAAATTACCCGAATAACCAAAAGTAAATAATATTCTATGCCGGCATCATTTGGCCGGTATTTGTTTTTTGAGACTTTTTGTGAAGTACATGAGTCAGTTTGTTTATTAATCCTGCTCTTATAGAATAAACAAGTACCGCACTAAAGCTACCAATAAAAGCACCTACCAATAATTCCGATACATGTTGATGTGCCAGATAAACACGTGAGCAAGCAATGCCAATTGCAGAAAACAGAATCGATAATTGAAGGAAATCGCTCAATTTAAATTGCATCACCAAACTAGTAGCCATCAGGAAAGCAATAGCCGCATGCATGGATGGAGAAAAATAAACCGAAGTATTTGCATTTGCTTGATCATTAATTAAAGTTGTTCCGGGCTCCATGAAAATGGTAAAAGTGCCTACGTTAAATAAGTTCTTTAACAGCTGTATGAAAATGGTTGTTATGATAAAAGAAACAAACAAATTAATCGCAAAATCTTTCTTATTCCAATGAAAGTATAATAGGGCTATCACACCTATTGCAAAAATGGCATCACCCATAAAAGTGAAATTGATTAAGAAGACGTCTCTAAGAAAGCTGTGAGGAACATTTGATAAAATATGATCAGAAATGTTTGACCCTAAAATTTGATCTATGGTAATAATCAATAAAAGGGTTATCAATGAAAAGAAATAGGGTCTTGTATTCGTAGGTTGTTTTGATAAAAAATAGTTTGTCATACAATCGTGATTATGACTGCAACTTATTTACTCAATGCTACCTAAATGTTAATCGGAGATTACACTATTGTTAAGTGTAGAAGTTGATTCTTTGCCCCGGTTCGAACCAAAACGCTGGTTATTCCGTTTGAGTAATTCTTGCAGCCATAAGTCTATATTCACATTGAAAGAAGTTTGAAATATTTTGTCAACCATAGGAATTTTCATACCTTTAATAGTACCAAATTACTTTTTTAAATTAAAAAATATGACTTCTGCTCTTTCAAGAATCAGCATGCTTTTGCTGCCAATTTTCACGATGTTCACCATCGTATCTTGCCAAAAACAAATAGATAACCTCAACAACAATACCAACAATCCTTCCCTTCCTCCGGATTTGAGTACAAAAGTTTTTTCCTCTGTATCGGGATTTGTTACAGACGAAAATAATGATGCGCTGAATGGCGCTTCGGTAAGTTTCGGAACCGCTACGGCTGTAACGGATAAATTTGGTTATTTCGAGTTCAAAAACATCAGCGTAGTAAAAGAAGCTGCCGTAGTTACTGTAAAAAAAATGGGATACTTTCCGGGTATTAAAACTTTCAGGGCAGTAACTAATAAATCTGCTTTTTTCAGAATCAAATTAATGCCCCAAACCAATGCGGGCACCATCAATGCCACTTCGGGCGGAACAGCAACCCTGAACAATGGTCTCTCTGTTTCTCTTCCTGCATCCGGTGTTGTTGTTGCCTCCAACAACAGTCCTTATAGCGGTACCATAAATGTCGCTGCTACCTGGATTAATCCTACCTCCAAGGACCTGGACCTGATTATGCCCGGTGATTTGAGAGGTATCAATACCAATGGATTGATGAATGGCCTCACCACCTATGGTATGTGTGCGGTAGAACTTACCGGCTCCGGCGGCGAAAAACTTCAAATAGCGGCCGGTAAAAAAGCTACACTCATTTTCCCTATTCCCACATCTATGAATAGCGGAGCTCCTGTCAGCATTCCTCTTTGGTATTTTGATGAGGAAAAAGGATTGTGGGTGGAAGAAGGGCTGGCAACAAAAACAGGCAATAGTTATGTAGGAACAGTTAGTCATTTTTCTTTTTGGAACTGCGATGTACCCGACGAATATGTAAACTTCAGCTGTACGCTTCTGAACAGCGACGGAAACCCCATTCCCTTTGCATACATCAAAATGACGGAAGTATCCAACCCCAACAACACACGCGGTGGATTTACCAATGACTCCGGGTATGTATCCGGTATCGTTCCTGCCAATGCCGCATTGGAGCTGCAAATATTCACCAACTATTATCAAGGATGTAATTTGCCTTTTTACACACAATCAATTACCACCGCAACCACCGATATCAATCTGACGCTAAATGTTCCTGATGCCGTGGTTTTACAGGCAGATGTTTCCGGCAATGCTACAGACTGTAATGGTGCGCCCTTGAGTAATGGTTATATCATGATGTTTGACGGAAACTACAATTACAGATACGCTTTAGATAATACAGGACATTATTCGTTTTCTAAAATTCTTTGCGACAACTCATTGAACGTAAACTTTATTGCAGAAGATCCGAACAGCCTGCAACAAAGCACTCCCTTGCCCTATATTTTGAACGACGGAAGCCATACTATCCCAACGATACAGGCCTGTGGCACTTCCATCAGCGAGTTTATCAACTATACTATTAACGGTAACGCATACACGATGACTGCCCCGACAGACAGTTTCATTATGTTTCCAAATCCACAAACCAATCCACCAAGAATAGAAATTCACGGAACAAGGTATTTACCCTCTGTCCCCCCTTCAAACTACAATATTTCCATAGGTTTTTCGGATGCGGGAATTATGGCAGGCAGCACACAATCACTGGTGCTATTTTATACCACGCAAATTTCTGAATGGCCCAGTATCACAACACCTATCGATGTAAACATCACCGAGTATGGCGCCATGGGCGAATTTATAGCCGGCAATTTTTCGGGAACACTGGTAGGCGCTGCTCCAAACTTTACACAGTATAACGTTACTTGTACATTCAGGAAACGAAGGACGCGATAAAAATTTCATACATCCCAAATGGTTGGTGATAATGAATCCCATAAAGTCAAAAATAATATTCTTTTCACCTAATGATATACTGATTTGGCTGTGGGTATGCATTTGTGGCTGCATGTTAAGCTGCCAGCAAAGTCCGATAAAACAAGTAGAACAAACCGACACAAGCTCCCCCAATCAGACCCGTTTGGCGGATACTCCATCCAATAACACAATTCAATCTAATCCACGAGAAGAAACCATTGATTCAAGCGATTTTGCACAGGATGGCATTTATATTCCCACCAACTACTGCAATGACGATTGCCAAAAAATTAAATCCTGCCCACACAACCCGAAACAATGGGCACTGTTGAATGGCCCCCATTACCTCCGCTTTATTGAAATAAGGTGCTTGCATCCTGAGTTTTTGGATGGTTTTGGCTGTGGAAAAACGGAAGTGCTAATGAGTGTTGGCCACTTAAATAGATGGGGTACGGTTAACTTTTCGATGAAAAATTGTAAAATTAAAAAAGAGCTGGTACTGCTGGAGGGCGCCGTTATGGAAGAAAAAACCTCAGACGAATATTACAATGGCTGCGGCTGGTATCGGTTTAAAAAAGCGAGCATAGAAAGAAAGTTTTATTTTGAAGGTTATTTTGACGGGTACAAGCACTTAAAAGGAACCTTGTTTGTGGAGGGAAAAAAATATCCGTTGGTATTAAAAGCAAAGGAGTATTGAACATTATCGTTGAGTTTATAGAATGATTATAAAAAAAATATACGGGCTTCTATTTTGTGCCTACGGATTAACGGGCTGTCAACCCAACAACGGGGGTAATGAGAAAATAATTAGCGCAGACTCCAGCCGTCAAGTAGATTGTGTGCAAGTTGCTGTGCCGGAGGTTGAAGTTCAATTGGCAAATGATTCTGTAAATTCCAATGTGGTTGAAGATAATATAATTGGATCAACGGGTACATATACACCAAATTATTGCAGTTATAATTGTTCAATATACGACGCATGTAATCACCGAAAGAAGAAAGCTGTTTTTTTAAATCCGATTCATCGGTTAGTGTCTATTTGGGTTGAGAATGATTTTGGCGAACCTTATGATTCAATAAAATATCGCGCTTATATTGATTTTTATCACACCAATGAAGGATGGGGTGGCCTGGTAAGGTTTCGTTTTAAAACCTGTCTGATCATTAAACACCAGGTTTTACTGGAGAATGCAGAAATTGATAGCTTTACTTTTGATTCCGATCAATTTTATCATCGCTGCAATTGGTCTAATTGGAAAAACAACAAGCGTTCACATAAGCATAAAGAAGGAATTTTTTTTAGAGGATATTTTTTAAGGGGTCGTTTGCGTGGCATTTTGTATTTAGAGGGCAGGAAATATGAGATGACCCTAGATGAGGAAGAAGGATGTTAGCCCACATACATCTCTTTTTTTCCACGTGTCCGGAGACGTGGGTAAGAAGAGAAAAATTTAAAACGGCAAATCTAACTCATCTTCCTCGCTTAAATCATTTCCTGTTTTCATATTGCTTAAAGTTGAAACAGCCTCAATTATTTCATGGTCCTATTTTATATTATCTGTGGCTAATGCCAGCAGAGCAGCTGTTTCCTTTATGGCAGCAAAAACAATTTTTTATTATCTCCCATTCCAGCCATCCATAATGCCGGCTTTGATATCGGTATAGCTATTAACCAGCCAAATTCCAAGAACGATCAGAGCCAAAACTTTCCAGTGGTTTTTAACAAGGGCTTTCAAGTCGGTAATGAATTGATTCATGTCTGTAATTTTAACGTTTAGATTAAATTCGTATGGCTTTTCTTTTGGTTTACTATTGAGTTCCCGAAAATCTGTTTCTAATACACGACTCAGCTCCTTCAAAGAGTGAAGGCTTGGATTAACCTCGTCGTTTTCAATTCTTTGAATTGTTCTGAGTGTGATAGACGTTTCGTCAGCAACCTGGCTCTGTGTTAAGCCTTTCTTTGTCCTGATGTCTTTAATTTTTAATCCTAAACTCATAAGCAAATTTACTGTTTGAATTCATTTTATGTTACGTCATTTCTACGACATCCTGGCGACATGGATTGATTTTCAACGTATCTCTAGTCCGGGCTCGAACCAAAACACGTAGTATATTAAATTCATTTTATTAGCACATAAATTTATCAATTAAATTTCGGGCATATTAAATAAAAAGTGGCTCGAACCTAATTCGAACCACTATACAAAAATGAATAATTGATATTGCGAAGCTTGTTAATACAGCAAATCAATCCATCGCCTTTAATTTCCCCTTAAATGCATCTATAGAATTATAACCCTTCTGCATCATTATTTCTTTGAGCTCTTGTTCAATTCTTGCAAAGCATGCTGTTCCTTCTTCCCAAAGTGTAGTTGCAATTTGCACCACCGATGCACCGCATAAAATATGTTCAAATGCATCGGATCCGTTTTGCACACCGCCACATCCAATGATATCTACCCCGGGCAATAACTCATAAAACTTTCGTACGTTGGCAAGCGCCGTTGGTTTTATATACAATCCACCCACACCTCCAAACCCATTTTTAGGTTTAATGCCAACGGTTTCTGTATCTACATCAATAAATAGTCCATTGCCTATACTGTTCACACTATTTACATAAGCTATCGGAAACTGACGCAGCACATCGGACATCATGTCAAAATGAACCATATCAAAATAAGGAGGAAGCTTTACACCAATTTTCTTGCTGCAAACAGCAAAGGCCTGTTCCAACAAATGTTTTGTCGCATCAAAATCATATCCCGTTTGTGGTTTGCCCGCAATATTCGGACAAGATAAATTCAATTCAATGATTGCCAGTGCTTCACAGCCATTTGCTGTTTTCAACAGTTCCAGATTTTCGGAATGAGATAACCCGGCAACAGATAAGAAAATTGGTTTGTTGTTGCTTGCGTTTTTTTCAATAAAATCCAGGTAGTAACGTATCCCATTGTTTGGCAAACCCATAGAGTTGATACTGCCTTGCGGAATTGTTTTGTAACGTGGTTCTTCATTTCCCTTTCGATACTCGAGGGTACAGCTTTTGGTAACCACGGCACCGGTAGGAGCTTCAAGCAACGCTTCGAGTTGATCGGCTTCTTTACACCAAACGCCTGAGGCATTCATTAAACAAGAAGTGAGTGGCAGGCCACTCACTTCGGTTGATATTTTTATATCGTTGTTGTTCATTTTTTTCTTTTCACAAAGAACGTAAAATTTTCAAAAATTAATTTCCAAATCTTGTCCAGTCTTTCCACCAGTTGTCCCCTGATGCACAAGCACCACGATAGGTAGTTGGTGTAAACCAGGTAGCCAATTTAACATTGGTAAATGATGCACCCGTTAATGCAGGCGATCCGGCAGCAGGATTAAAATCTGCCAGCATGTTATATTGGAAAGGATCTGTCAAGCCCGCTTCACTGCTATTGGTGAGCAATGTATTTCCTCCATCAGCACGATTCATGTAAGTAGTGAAATCAGCAAGTGCCCAACCGGTAGGAGCTGCTGTACTTGCTGTGTAAGCGAGCTGCACTTTATTGCCTGCCAATACATTATTGGCATATAAAGATTTTGCAGGCGTTCCTGTCAAATTCAAATCGGTGGGTGTGCCTGTGCTCGCGTCCAATAACCATCCTGTAGGCCATCCTAAGATGACGGAGTTGCATAAACTAAGCGCACTGTTACGTCTAATGTGTGCACCTCTTCTGTAATTTGAGTTTCCGATGTTTGTTAATGTTGCTCTTGGTCCAACCAATGTTACGTTACTGAAAATGGCAGATGTTTGTGGTGTGTTTACACTTCCTCCCGCATCGTTATCACTCTCGAAGCCGTTGCTGCCACTGATGTCCGCAATGGTACTGTCACGCATGCCAATAGCAAATTGAACTTTACCCGAAAATCCGTTGTCTGTATCAAAATCATCATCCAAACCTTTATAAGCAATCAGGTATTTACAATTCACTGTTCCTCCAAACCACTCAAAGCTATCGTCATTGGCAAAAGAAACCTGCACATGATCTATCACGGTATTACTACCAACTCCGCCCATCGTTAATCCATTAATTTCTTTATCGGGCAAAAATGCATAACCTGCATACTCAATGCGTACATAACGCAATATGCCACTGTTGTCGGCAGGATTGCTGGCAGCACCATTTCCATACAAACCAAGCCCATCTCCATTATTAATGCCTCCTTCTATCTCGCCAATGCCGGCCTGTCCATTGTAACTCGCATTGGTAGGAGCGTTACCTAAAATGATTAAACCTGCCCAATCGCCGCGAGATGGTGTTGCGGCTTCCGATGTAAATACAATTGGCTGATCAGGGGTACCCTCTGCAATGATTTTTGAATTACGAGTTATGATGAGTCCGCCGTTACGTCCCAACTCACCTACAATTTTTGTTCCGGGTTCGATTGTTAGTATAGCGCCGTTGGTAACGTACACCAATCCACGAAGCTTGTAGATTTTATTGGCTTGCAAAGTTCTGCTGGAGGTGATTTGTCCTTCCAAAATATTGTCGCCTGTGTTTACATTGCTGTCCGATGGTCCATCGGCTTCAATTTTACGGCATGCTGTTTGAAGAAGCATAAAACCTGTAAGGGCTAATAATAAGATGCGTTTCATAAACGTGTGGGTTTGTTTTTATTTTAACTGATATAAAAAGCTGATGTTGAAGTTCGTTCCGTAATTGCGTGAGATCGCCTGAACGTCTTTTGAATTTTTTGTGAATACTTTATCGTTGTCCAAGTCATGATAAAAATCGGCCTGACGATTGAGGATATCACTGATGTTGATGCGGATCTCTCCTTTTTTATTCATAATTTTTTTGCTCATTTGCAGATCAACTACGGTACGCGGATTTTCCCAGATATCAGAAATGGCTTCATTACCCACAAATAAAATCCTGCGGCCAATTCTGTTTACCAGGATCGTGGAGGTAAATCCAATTTTTTCTACATCATAAAGTAATCCCAAATTCAGTAAGTAAGGACTTTGACCTTGCAATGGACGGTTTACTAATCCGGTGGTGTCTTTTACTCGACTATAGAAATAACTCATATTTCCGCTGATGGTGAAATTTTTGAGTAAGGGTATGACATTCAATTTTTTTCTGAATTCGAGTTCAGCTCCAAGCGCTGTTCCTGATTTGGTATTGAGGATATTGAAAGTATTTGTACCGGGTCCTGTTCTGTTGAAGTAATATTCAATGGGATCGGTGAATTGTTTATGGAAGATTCCGAATGTGAGCATTTCTCCACCTGCAGGATACATTTCATAACGCAAGTCGATATTGGTGACTTTTGTTCTTGTCGCATTTTTATTACCAACTACCTGTGCACCCAACTCAAAATCATAGAAAGCAAATGCACTCAATTCACGCAGTTCCGGACGAATGACTGTTTGACTAACTGCAAAACGAATGTTGGTTTTATCATTGGTACGATAGGTTACATTCACACCGGGAAGCACATCCGTAACAACAGAACGAACGTATCTTGGGTCGGTGGGATTTTTACTACCAATGAGCTGATCATAACGCTCCACACGGGCTCCCCAAACAATACGCATTTTTTTTCCTACCGAATTATCTGATTGCAAAAATCCCGCATGCAATTTTGTATTGGCCATATATCTGAATGCGATACCGCCAATTTCATCAAACTGTAAGCTGTTGCTTCCTGTTTGAAAATATTGAGGTGAAAAAATCTGATCAGCCGATAATTGTTTGATGGTGTTGCTGGATGTATTGATGAAGAAAGGGCGTGAATCAAACAAGCGATCACGTTGTTGCATCATGAAACCCATTTTGATGGTATGGTTGCCATGCCAATTAAACGTGCGACTCACATCTGCGCCCGCATTGTACACATAATCATTGAGGAATGCGTAAAAGATGCTGCCGCTTTTTTGTCCGGCACCCAAACCGAGTAATGCATAATAGGGAGCACCGGGATCATTGCCATCTTGTGTATAAAACAATCTTCTTTGATCAGGTACATATTGATCGAGGATATTGAAAGCTCCGTACCATTTCAACTTTATCTGATTGTTTTTTATTTGATGCTCACCACTCAATTGAGTGCTGAAAAAAGTATTTTGTTTGAAACCGATTTCGGTTGCTTTGATTCGATCTCCATTACCCCCACCACTGAGAATATAATCACGTCCATCATAACGGTCAATCACATAATTCGATGTGTTGATGTTCAACAAGTTTCTCAAATAAATTTTATTTTGATTGTTGAGCGTAAGTGTAAAGTTTGCAAGTACACCCGCCAAAACATCCTGACTGTATTTATTATTTTGATAAGTGATTTCCTGATCACCATCTTTGTTGGCAATGAATATATTCGAGAACGGGGTGCGCTTGTTTGTTTTGTTGTAAGTAATAGCACCGATAGCCGATAACTTTTTTCCTAAGATGTAAAACGATTTTCCTCCATTCAGTTGAAAGGAAGTATTAAATGGGGCAGAAGTTTCCACGGGCTTCCATCTGTTTTTAAACGATGGCCCGTATTGATTTTTTTCTACACGACTTAATTGACTGAAAGCGTACCGCAGTGGCAGATTTTCGGGTAGGGCACGACCACCATCATCCATTCCCAGCCAATCGTATTTTCCCGATTGAGAAGTGAGGAAATTTTTACCAATGGTATTGCTGTTAAACCCTGTTCCCATTTGCAAATTGCAAAAGGAATTTCCGGGAACATCTTTTGTTTGTACCTGAACCAATCCACCAGCCCATTCACCCGGAAGTTCAGGAACGAATGTTTTGTTCATGACGATATTGTCAATCATCGCTGCAGGAAAAATATCGAAGCTGAATGTTTTACGATCAGGTTCGGTGCTCGATAATAATGTACCATTGAGCATGGCCTGATTGTAACGGTCACTCAAACCACGTACCACAAGAAATCTCCCTTCCTGTACTGAAGTGCCCGGCACACGACGAAGAATTTCGCCGGTGTTGCGGTCCGGAGAACGTTTGATAGCTTCTGCGCTGATAACCTGTGCGACCACCTGTGTATTTTTTTGGTAGGTGATCATGGCGTTGACACTTTCTTTTCTGGCAGATGAACGCACCTCTACAGCAGTTTCCGTTTTTGTATTCTTGTTTAATACGACATGTAACGTTTGTGTTTGATTGGGCACAAGTGTGATGTCATCTATTATTTTGGATTGATAACCAACAGAGCTAATACTCAGGATAATTTTATCGCCCGGCGTCAGTGATAAACTGTATTGGCCTGATACATCCGACATGGTACGAACACCATTGGCTTCAATGGTAACACCAACCAGTGCATTTCCTGTTTGGGAATCAGACACTTTACCTTCCAGTTTTGCTTTTTGAGCAAATGAGGAGATAATAATAAATAAGGCGATGAGTAGTGAAAGGAACCTTCTTTGCATGAGGCTTTAAATTTTCTGCAAAGAGAAGGTCTTTAATAAAAAAACAGTTTAAACACACCGTTACTGTTATGTTACCTTAGTGTTATTAAAATGTTACCTGATCAAATGTTCTTTTTTGTTTTGAAAAAACTTCTTAATGAATGATTGTATTTGGAGGAAATTTTAGCGTTCGGCTTGCTGTAATGATGTGTTTACAATTTGGTCATAATTAGCTAACACAAGCATAACGATATATTTAACTTAACCCGCTATTGAAAAAGGAATTTTGTGGCTCAAAACCAAACTATGAGATACACAGTCTATTTTGCTTTTACACTTTTGTTATCCATGTTCGCTATGAATAGTAAAGCTCAAAAATGTAAAATAACGGGGAAAGTGCTTAGTGCTAAAACAGGGGAACCTCTTATAGGAGCTACTGTTGCCATTGAGCAGTGGGGAAGAACTACACAAACAGATCAAAACGGCATTTATACATTAAACGCATTAAGTGCCGGAACATACACGGTTTCATGCTCTTATGTTTCATTCGCAAAAAAAGACATACCCGGAGTAACTGTTAAAGACAATGGTGTTGCCTATTTGGATTTTGTTATGGACAGGGCAGGTGAATTAAGTTCTGTTGTTGTAAAAGGCGGAGGTTCAACAAAAGCCAGAGAGACTGTAAGTTCTTTGCTTGTTGCACAAAAGAATAGTGCGAGTGTAAGTGATGGTATATCTGCAGAAACAATCAAGCGTACGCCCGATCGTAATACTGGAGATATATTAAAACGTGTGAGTGGGGCCAGTTTGCAGGAAGATAAATTTGCAGTGATCAGAGGATTGAATGATCGTTACAATGCTGCATTCATTAATGGAGCTCCCTTGCCAAGTTCCGAAAGCGATAGAAAGGCATTTGCATTTGATATATTTCCATCGAACATGCTGGATAACTTGATTATTTATAAAACGGCAACACCGGATATGCCTGGGGAGTTTGCCGGCGGACAAATTGTAATTAATACAAAAAACATTCCTTCTGAAAATTTCAAGTCATTTACATTTGGTCAAGGAATAAACACCCTCACATCTTTTCAAAACAAATATTATTATGAAGGCGGTCAATTCGATTTTTTAGGTATTGATTTTGAAAGAGCACTTCCATCGCAATTCCCTGATGTCAATACTTTTAAATCAATGTCATTGTCAGATCGAACAAAAATTGCCTCCAGGTTTCCAAATAAGAATTGGGGCTTATTAACCAAGAATACAATGCCAAATACAAATCTGCAATATAGCTTTGGAAAAAATTATCAACGAAATAAAAAAGATTTTGCTGGATTAATCATGTCTGTTTCATACAATAAAACCTTTACGTATAATGGAGGCGAAAGGATATTTTACGCTCCAGATTATGATAATGCCCCTCAACGTATCTACAATGAAGAAACGTACAGCACACAAACTTTACTGGGAAGCATTGCTAATTTCAGTGTTAAGATCAATAACAATAATAATCTGAGCTTAAAAAATATTTTCAGTATAAATTCTGATGATAGGGTAATAAGACGTATAGGTCAGAACGATATCATCAATGAAGCAAATGTCTTTACACGATCATCCGCCCTTTGGTTTACTACCAACAGAATATTTTCGTCGCAGTTAATCGGTGAACACTATATCCCCAAGTCAAAAATCAGGATAAATTGGACCTCATCATTCTCTGCCATTCGCAGAGATATTCCCGCACTTCGCAGAATGGTATATGATAGTATTGCAGGTACAGATGCTGCAGAAGCAAAATTATTTGAAATAAATCCTGTAGATAATGACAACACAGCAGGACTAATGTTTTTTGCAACTAATAAAGAAAAGATATATAATTTTAAAACAGATGTATCAAAACAATTAAAAACCATCGGCAGCTTACAAACCCAGATTAAAATAGGCGGATATCTGCAAACAAGATCAAGGGATTTTAATCCAAGAATGCTAGCCTACTGTAATTATAATACCTCAACTTTTGATCAGAGTATTCTTAAAAAGTCGGAGTATGAGATATTTAAATACATAGGTAAAACCGGTGCCAATAAAACTGGATTTACATTAAAAGACATCACTGAGATCAGGGATAAGTATGATGCATCTACCAACCTGGTTTCATATTATTTCATGTCCGACCAGCGGTTCGCAAAAAAGATTAGGGTTATTTATGGAGTAAGGATGGAGCAATTTACCCAAAAATTAAACGCAGAGTTCAATCAGTTTACACCGGTAAGAGTAAACACAGTAAAAACCGACTACTTGCCTTCGGTCAATTTTGTATACTCTCTGAATACAAAACAAAATCTGCGCGCATCATACTCTAAAACATTAAACCGACCTGAGTTCAGAGAATTGGCACCATTTCTTTTTAGAGATTTCTCAATACGCTATGCTGTTTTTGGTGATACATCTTTAAAAAGAGCATCCATTCAAAATTATGATTTTAGATATGAATTCTATCCTGGAAAAGCACAGCTCCTTTCATTCTCGGTATTTCATAAAAAATTTACAGACCCCATTGAACTGTTGTCTGTAACTAATCAGGACAGAACATTGTCGTACAGAAATACTCCATCAGCTACCCTTACCGGAGTCGAAATGGAATTCAGAACATTGATTTCAAGCTTCGTGACTTTGAAGCCAAACGCTCTTCTCCAAAAACTAACTTTATTTGGAAATATCACTTTACTGAAATCAAAAGTAGATCTAAAGATCACAGATGTTACAAACTATTATTACAACAAAGGAAGGGTCATGCAAGGACAGTCTCCATATGTGGTGAATGCGGGATGTACCTATCAGGATGATGACAAACAAATCAGCTCTACCTTATCTGTCAATCGTTATGGTCAGCGTATTTTTCTTGCAAGTAACGGAGATGCCTTGCAAAATGGGACATTGATAGAGCCAAATTTGTGGGAAAATGGGCGTACGCAGATAGATTTTCAAATCACCAAAGGTTTTCCAAAACAGAAATTGGATTTGAAGTTGAATGTCAAAGATATTTTAGCCCAAAAACTGATCTTCTTTGAAGATAGCAATGACAATAAAAAGTATGATAAAGGAACTGATGCACTTCGCTCTTCACAAAGTTTTGGAAGAGTGATAACATTTACGCTTACATACACTTTTAAGTAAAATGTTTCAACATCGATTTGTATTTTGAATTTGATTACAATTTCGTAACAATCCCATAAATAAAGGGTAACATTTCGTTTCACTACAGGTAACATTGGGATAGGATTTTTGTGGCGTCAAAAAATAAGACAAACATGAAAAAACTATCAACACTGCTGCTGCTTTTGGTTGTAATGACAGCTATTAAAGCGCAAAACCCCTTCTTTGAAGTGGTGAATTATCGTGGTGCCTTTGCCCCTGCTCCGGCAACACCATGGACAGATGGATGGACCAACTGGGATCCACAAAACACAAGTTATGGAACACCTACAGTAACTGTAAGCGCTTCCATAACCACAAACACAACCTGGACAAGTAATAATGTGTATTTGATTCAGGGTTTAATTTATGTAAAGAATGGTGCTACGCTTACCATCCAGCCGGGAACAGTTGTTCGTGGCGATGCAACGATTGCAAATTCTTCATTAATCATAACCAAAGGATCAAAAATAAATGCCGTAGGTACTTCCTCAAATCCAATAGTGTTCACTTCAAGTAAAGATGCCGGATCAAGAGCATTGGGTGATTGGGGTGGTTTAATTATTCTTGGAAAATCTACTGTAAACAGGGTAGGTGGTGTAGGAAATATTGAAGGTATCGCAACATCAACAGATACAGAATATGGCGGAGGCACATCTCCCGACGATAATGACAATTCCGGTAACTTAAAATATGTTCGTATTGAATACGGGGGTTATGTTTTTAATACAGATCAGGAAATCAATGGACTAACATTGGGTGGTGTTGGAAGAAATACCATCATAGATTATGTACAATGTTCTTTCATCAATGACGATGCATTTGAGTGGTTTGGAGGAACAGTAAACTGTTCTCACCTGGTTGCTTATCGTTGTTTGGACGATAATTTTGATACGGATAATGGTTACAGTGGGTCTGTACAGTTTTGTTTGGGTGTTCGTGATCCAAACATTTCCGATCAAAGCGCCGGATCCACCACAGAAGGTTTTGAATCAGACAATGATGCAACAGGCTCTACAAATACACCGCAAACAACTTGTGTATTCAGCAATATAACAGATATATCTGCTTATCGCGGAACTGTAGGTTCTCTCCCTTTTAGTTCTACATTTAAATTCAGAAGAGGGGCACGTTTAAGAAGAAATTCAGGAATAAAAATCTTAAATAGTATTTTGATGGATGCACCTTATGGTGTATTCATTGATGGTACACTTTGTCGTGCCAATTTACAAACAGGGGTAACGGTATTTAAAAATAATATTGTTGCCGGCAATATTTTTGCAACAGAACCAGGAACGGTTTCTACCGTTCGTGACTCATTATTCAGTGCTTCTAAATTTAAAAATGATTCTTTAACCAGTACTTCCGGGTTATTGACTACTCCCTATGATTTCATTTCTCCGGATTACAGACCAGCCTCAGGCTCATTGGCTTTGACAAACGTAAATTTTGATGATGCAGCTTTCAATGGTCGCAAGATTATTGTTAGCACATCTTCATATATTAAGCAAGTAAATTTCCGTGGCGCGTTTGCACCCGCTCCTTCCATTCCTTGGACTGAGGGCTGGACCAATTGGGACCCTAATAATACCAGCTATCCTGCATCAAACATAACTGTTACCGGAACCATTACTTCTAACACTACCTGGACTTCGAACAATACCTATAAAATTTCCGGTTTAGTTTATGTTGCTTCAGGTGTAACCTTAACTATTCAACCTGGAACCATCATTCGTGGCGATGCAACTGTCGCAAATTCGGCATTGGTTATCACCAAAAATGCGAAGTTAAATGCAATTGGTACACCAGACCAACCAATCGTATTCACATCAAGTAAAGACAGTGCGATGAGAAGTATAGGTGACTGGGGCGGTGTAATATTATTGGGACGCGCCTCTCTCAATAGAGTAGGTGGAGTTGCCAATATTGAGGGAATAGCTTCTTCATCATTAACAGAATATGGTGGAGGTGCATCACCCAATGACAATGATAATTCGGGTATATTAAAGTATGTTCGTATCGAATTTGGCGGGTATGTTTTTAATACCGATCAGGAAATCAACGGCTTAACCATGGGCGCTGTTGGACGTGGTACTACGATCGACTATGTACAATGTTCTTTTATCAATGATGATGCATTTGAGTGGTTTGGCGGTACAGTAAATTGTTCTCACCTGGTTGCCTATCGTTGTTTGGATGATAACTTTGATACAGATAATGGATACAATGGTTGTGTGCAATTTGCTTTGGGTGTTCGTGATCCAAACATCTCTGATCAGAGCGCGGGTTCAACATCAGAGGGATTTGAATCTGATAATGATGCAGCGGGTTCAGGAAATACACCTCAGACAAGGGCACTGTTTAGTAACGTAACAGAAATTGGACCATTTAGAGGAACGGTACTATCATCATGGGGTTCTACATTCAAATTCAGAAGAGCAGCGAGAATTCGGAGAAACACTGGTCAGCGTCTCTTCAATAGTATATTGACTGACTATCCTTACGGTGTATTTATGGATGGTACAGGTGTTCGTGCCAATTTACAGTCTGGTGTTACGAAGTTTAAAAATAACCTGATTGCCGGATGTTTCTTAGCTACTGAACCGGGAACATCTAGCGCTATCAGAGACTCTATTTATGGTTCAGGAATAGGTCTTTTCAAGAATGACTCATTAAGTTCAACAGCAAATGTATTGGTAAATCCATACGATTTTTTAAATCCTGATTATCGTCCTGGCACTCAACCGTTGGCTACTACAGGCGCCGCATTTACCGACGATGCCTTTACAGGCCTTATCGCTCCATGCGATCCGGTAAATACGCCGGGAGCTATTTCAGGAAACAGAAACGTACAGGGTTGTACAACCCCTCAAACTTACACAGTTCCTGTTGTAAGTAATGCAACCTCTTATTTTTGGTCTATTTCAGGCACCGGTGCAACTATTACATCAGGTCAGGGAACAAGAACAATTACAGTTAGTTATGCTACAGCATTTACTACTTGTACATTATCTGTAGTAGGTAAGAATGACTGCGACAATCAATCAGCTGCATCAACAATTAGTATTCGTAAAGTAGTATTAGGTACACCAACTACCTTCACATCAAACCCTGTTCGAACAAATGTTTGTACCATGATTGGAACAGATTCTACTATCACTTATTCTATCAAATCTGTAACTGGTGCTGTATCGTATGCATGGACAACTCCTGCAAATACTACTATTGTTGCAGGCGGTACATCTATAGATACTACCATTACTTTGAAATTTAATAACGGATATACTACTGCTACAATTGGAGATACATTGAAAGTAGTAGTAAGCGGAGGAGCTTGTCAGGCAACTAAATTGCAGAAACTAGCCATAAAAGCATCATTGCCAATAGCACCTGCTTCAATAATCATTTCCTCAATAACAACAAATGTATGTGGAAGTAGAACATATCGCTACACAGCTCCCGCACTTCCATATGGTGCAACCGGATATGTATGGTCATTTACTGGTTCACTGGGAAATAATGCGGTAGTAGATTCAGGATCGTTGACCTCTCGGGTTTTTGTTGCTCGTTATACTTCTAACGCAGCGGCAACAAATGATGATAGCGTAAAAGTATATTTTACCTCAAATTGCGGTAATAGCCTAATAAAGGCGGCAAAGTTGAGCAATAAATTATTGACAACACCTTTGAAACCTGCATCTATCAAAATTCAGCCAGTTGTTACCAATATATGTGGTGCAAGACAATATCGTTACATTGCTCCGGATCTTCCAGCTGCTACAACGACAGCGGGTGTTGCAACAGGTTATGTTTGGAGTCTGGAAGGAGATTTGGCCACTGCTGGTTATAGCATTGATTCCGGTTCTTTGTCATCTCAAAAATTCCTGATTACGTTTGTATCAAATAATGCTGCAAATTCTACAGACTCTGTTCGTTTGTATTACACATCTGATTGTGGCAACAGTGCTGTGAAAGCCCTCAAGTTGACGAATCTTTTGTTGAAAGCGCCATTAGCGCCATCTTCCATCACCATTACCAGAATTGGTCTTCGTTCATGCGGTCAACCTCGCTTCCGTTATGCTGCACCGGTTACAGGTTTGCCTTCTGCAACCACTACAGCAGGGGCTGCTACCGGTTGGGATTGGACGTTTACCGGTAACTTAGGATCACAGGCTGTTATTGATTCAGGTGATTTACAAAGCAGGGTGTTTACTGTTTACTTTACAAGCGCAAATCCATCATCAGAAGGTGATAGTATCAAAGTTCGTTACAATAGTGATTGTGGATATGGTTTGTATAAAGCATCAAAATTGACAAATACCTTGGTGGGTACTGCCGTACCTGCTGCTCCTGCCAGTGTTATACAAACTTTGGTTGCAGATGTATGCGGAGCTAGAATTTATCGTTATACAGCCCCTGTATTACCTGCAGGCACAACTACACTATCCGCAGCATACGGATATGAATGGACATTGTCAATTGGCACTGTAGGTGTAACAGGTGTGCTGGATTCGGGATCTCTCTACGGAAGAACAATACTGGTTCGTTACACAAGTAATGCAGCAGCAGCAGTTAATGACAGCATCAAACTTCGATACTATTCAGCTTGTGGAGAAAGTCCCATAAAGGCATTCAAACTCAGCAACAAAGCCTTTGTTGGAGTCTGTGGCGGCAATATTCCTACATCACGTACAGAAGAAAACAATAACAATGATGCAAGAACAATCTCAGTATTAAAAGCTGAAGTATATCCAAATCCAAACAACGGTTTGTTTACACTTGATGCGCAAATAGACGCAGAAGGAAATCAACCGGCTTTAGTTCAAATCATTGATATGACTGGTCGTGTGGTGAAATCTTTCAACACACGCAGCATCAACGGCTCGCTTCGTATGAATATTGTGGAATCTAATTTAACCAATGGCGTATATGTGGTTAGATATACCGTAGGTAATTATACAAACACTATTCGTATAGTTGTAAGAAAATAACCTGCTAAGTAATTATCTTTTCTCATGCAATACCGAGGTCGTCTTTTTAGACGACCTCCTTTGTTTTTAAAACTACCGTATTAACGTAAACTTAATACCACAAATATTTTCATTTTAAAAATTCATTGGATATTGCCAAAAAAAATTCAATGGAATCATTTTTTAAAAAGTATAAAAAGCCAATTATAATCATCAGTTCAATAACAATACTCCAAATCATTTTTGGATTTGATGCCAAGTTTTGTATCATCAATATCATCTGGCTTTTTGTATAATATTGTAAAGTGTTCTTTATGAAAAAAAACATTCTAATTCTATGCACCGGCAATAGTTGCAGAAGCCAGATGGCCGAAGGTTACCTTCGTTTCTTTGCACAAGATAGGGCAACCATTTACAGTGCTGGTATTGAAACGCATGGCGTAAATCCAAGAGCAATTCAAATCATGCTGGAGGATGCCATTGATATTAGTCACCATACATCAAATCACATCAAGGAATACTCAGACGTTTCTTTTGATATTTTGATAACCGTTTGTGATCATGCGCAGGAGCAATGTCCATATTTACCCGGCAATACAATGAAATTGCATCATAGTTTTAAAGATCCTGCTAAAGCAACGGGTACAGAAGATGAAATATTGGAAAAATTTAGAGAGGTTAGGGATGAAATTAAAATCTATTGTAAATACTTTGTTGATACTTATTTATGAGTTTAATTAGTTCGTTGTATAGATAATTTCATTTTTTATCCTTGGTAACGATTAGTTAACACAAAAGAAATAAAATCGTAACAGGTGTTTTTTCTTGATGCTTGATTTTAATCGTCACTTTGTTCCAAAATTCGATCATGAAGTTTTTCCATTGGACAATCGCATTTGCCCTTTTTTTATTTTCCTGTAAAAAAAGCGAGGATAACAATCCAAATATTACCATTGACCCACCGATTAAACCTGCACAGCTCAAGCCTACCATCGTTTCATCCTCTCGTGTAGTGTTAGTTTGGACAGATAGCTCCTCGAATGAAGATGGATTCATCATTGAAAGAAAATCTATTGGAAATAATTTTGAAACTGTTGGAACTGCCGCTTCAAATGCCATAAGTTTTGAAGACATACGCGTTCAACCAGATATTCAATACAGCTATCGTGTATTTGCCTATAATGCAGCAGGAAAATCTGTACAACCAACCAATGAGATCTTAGTTAATATTCCAATCATTAATCTAACAAGTATAGCTTTTGGCACTCAAATGTGGAGTTCCAAAAATTTAGATGTCACTCAATATCTTAATGGCGATCCCATACCACAGGTTAGCAATCCTCTGGAATGGGAGACACTTACTACGGGAGCATGGTGCTGGTACGATAATGACAGCGCCTCGTATGCTGCTGTTTACGGAAAATTATATAATTGGTATGCTGTTAATGATAGCAGGGGTTTAGCTCCCGACGGCTGGCATGTACCATCAGAGTCTGACTGGAATAAACTTGTATTTTCAATTGATGCCAACGCCGATACAAATTGTTTGATTTCTTGTACACAAAGTTCAATGGCAGGAGGTGAAATGAAAGAAATAGGTTTAGCACACTGGATTACACCCAATAATGGTGCAAATAATAATACCGGCTTCGCTGCATTGCCGGGAGGCGGACGTAATACCGACGGCAGCTATTTTTATATGGGGAATTATGGACACTGGTGGAGCACGGGAAGCTATGATGCATCCAGCGCTTTCATACGTACACTTTCATACAGTGGCGCCAGTTTTAAAAAAGATGTGTCTTATAAAAGATTGGGCTACTCGGTAAGGGTGCTTAAAAACTAAATCTCTGTGTGCTTAGTATACGCTCTCCACGTATTCATCAACAATGCTGCCACGGTGGTGATGCCTACACCTCCCGGAACAGGGGTGATGAAAGAAGATTTTGGTGCGCAATCATCATAATGCACATCACCCTTTATAGCAAAGCCCGATTTTTTTGAATCATCTGCTACTCTGGTTATTCCAACATCAATAATAACTGCACCATCTTTAATCATATCACCGGTAATGAATTCGGGTTTACCAATGGCAGCAACTAATACATCGGCCTGTAAACAAATTTCTTTGAGATTCTTTGTATGACTGTGACAAACGGTAACTGTTGCATTTCCGTCAGATGAAGCATTGTTCAAAAGAATGCTGATGGGACGGCCCACAATATTACTTCTGCCTACCACCACAACATGTTTTCCTTGTACTGAAATCCCATAATGACGAAGCATCAGCACCACACCCATGGGTGTGGCAGGCACAAAGGCCTCTTGACCGATGCAAAGTTTTCCCATATTGACCGGATGAAAGCCATCTACATCTTTTTTTGGATCTATGGCTTCAATGACTACATCGGCTGAAATATGCGCCGGTAAAGGAAGCTGAACAATAAGACCATCCACATCATTATCGGCATTGATGGCTTTTATTTTTTGAAGCAACATTTCTTGTGTAACTGTTTCTTCCATTCTATGTAGCGTAGCTAAAAATCCAACCGATGCAAATTGCTCCAATTTCTTTTTTACATAAGTTTCGCTGGCGCCGTTATTTCCCAGTAAAATAATGGCGAGGTGTGGCGTGCGTTTTCCGGAGGAAATTAGTTTGTCTGCTTCGGCTCTCATTTGTTGCTGAATAGACTCAAGCACAGGAGCACCTAATAATTGTTGCATATTTATCTATGGCTTAAAGTTCTGTATCAAAAATCCCTTCCGCCCTTACCGCATCCAAATAACGCATAGCTTCTTCCGCAGGATCAGTATGCTTGTATAATCCTCTTCCCACAATCAAAAAATCGGAGCGCAACTTTTGCAACACATGCGTTGGTGTATTGTATTGCTGCCCTTTTCCATCTCCGCCTGTTTCTATATTTACGCCGGGAGTACATTTCAACAGAGGAGCATCCAACGATGCCTGCTGACAAACAGCACCAATCACATCGGGGTATTTTTTCATCATGTCTTTACAGCGCGCAATATATCCTTCATCGGTGAGAGCGCCGGCACTCGACATTTCAATAACAGGTAATAACGCCGGTTTCTTTGGAGCATCCCATTCCTGTAATGCTTTTAATGCGGGCTCCCCGGAGATCAAATGAATTGTTACGATATCGGCCCAGTCGGCAATTCGATAGATTCCCTCTGCGAGTTGCAATAATTGGGTGTTGCCAATGTCAGCAAATTTTCGGTCTTCAATGAGTAAAAACGAATGTTGTATACTGAGTGCTTTTAGTTGTTGTATGAATGACTGTGAAAAATCACTTACAATATCTATATGCAATTTAGCTGCGCAAATACATGGCCCAACTTTTTCTAAAAATGACAGGATATCATTAGCACTGGTTAAATCAACGGAGGCGATGATGTTTGATTTTTTTTGATGTGCAATATCCAATAATCTTTGTGCAATGCGATGAGGATGTGTTTTGGATAAATATTTTTTTGGAGCAACTTTTACTATCTGAGCATCGCGCACAAAAGCAAGGACGCTCTCTTTCATTTCGGTATCCAGTTCACCCGATTGATCAAGAGAAGTGACCAGTTCGGTTATATTATACAGCGACGTAACAGCATATCCTTTTTCTTTCAATAAAGCCATGCCGCCTTGTTCGCGGTCAAGTACGGTAATGATTTGTGCTACAACAAGTCCCTCGGCTTCGAGTTCTTTGATTGTTTCCAGTAAACTCATGCCACTGGTTATCACATCTTCCACAACCAAAACCCGATCACCTTTTTGAAAAAAACCTTCTATTGTTTTTTTTGTTCCGTAGGCCTTGGCTTCTTTACGTTTAATGATCATCGGTATTTGATGATTTACGGATACCACCGAAGCCATGGGCAAAGCTGCATAAGGCACACCGCAAATTCTTTGAATCGAATGATCAGCTTTCTCAGCAATCAATCCTGCAAGCTCCTGCAACATGTCAGGATAGGAAATGATGTTTCTGAGGTCTACATAAACAGGAGAAGCCATTCCGCTTTTAAGCGTAAACTGTCCAAATTTAATACAGCCAATGGTTGATAAACGGTGTAAGAATGAAGAAGAAAGCATAATCGAATTAATTGCCTGCAATCTACACACGAATTGATAATTATTTGATAAAATCAATAACTTTGGAAGACAAATTTTAAATTTAAAACCATATTTCTATGCACACTAAACTATTCATTCCATTATCGTTATTTTTCTTAGTTATCTTGGGGGCTTGCTCGGCAAATAAAAACGATGAGTCAATCGAGAACGAAAAGGCCAGAATAGAGAACGAAAAGCAGCGGATAGAATTGGAAAAAGAAAAACTGGAGTTCGAAAAGCAAAAATTGGATAACAAAGATGGTGAAAAGGAAAATACTTCTGTAAGCGAAGAGGATCATGAGGATATCCTTGATCTTGCAAAAAAAGCACGAAATTTAGAAATACAAACCGAAGTAGTTGTTACTGCTGAAAAAGCCTTTTTTTACAGTCGGGCAGATGAAGGATTCCGAAAAAAAGCATACCTGCAAAGAGGAGATCAGTTTACTATAATGAACAAATCAAACAACTACGTCTACACAGAATATTATAATCCTGATTTTGATAAAACAACCGTAGGTTGGATAAAAATATCAGACATAGAACCAATACGTTAATATTTAATACCATATATTATATAAACTTGTGTTAAAAATAATTTAACTTAATGTTTAATTTACTGATATTCAATGATTCAAATTTCGATGTATAATTTTAGGGTGTGGTAATTGAATCAACAAAAATTATCTTTGCACTCTAAAACATTATCGAATATATCACAACATTTTTTTCATGAATCTCTTTGGTATCAACTTCCGACTTTTTTCAAAATCTCTGATTTGTTCTGGAATCTTACTTATTCAAATTAATGCTATTGCAGGTTCTTTGGAATTTGACAATACTACCGATACTACCGTTTCCAACTCCACAATGAATCCCAATGATTCTACCGGAGAGGATTTGGCTGCTTTTTTACTTGCAAATGACCCAATATTCACAGACCATTGGATTAACGACGTATTGTTTGTATACGAAGATGTTTCTTACGATGAGATTCCCGAACTCCTTGAGCTTCCATTGTTGCAACCCGGACAAAAATTCAAATTGACCTGGTACGGATCATTGAACTCTACTTACAAATGGAGATGGGGTCGTCAGCATCATGGACTTGATTTGGGACTTCATACAGGCGACTCTGTTATGGCAGCCTTTGACGGGGTTGTTCGTTACGCACAATTTAATAAAGGGGGCTACGGAAATTGCGTAATCATCAGACATTTAAATGGCCTGGAAACTTTGTACGGACACCTCAGCAAACTGGAAGTATCACCCAATCAGTATGTTTCCGGAGGGCAATTGATTGGTTTGGGAGGAAGTACCGGTCATTCTATGGGACCGCATTTGCATTTTGAAACACGCTACAAAGACTTTTCGTTTAATCCGCAAATATTTATAGATGTAGAGAATCAATCTCTTCTAAAAGATACCTTGGTCTTATCCAAATCAGATTTTACTGCAAATCGTTATCGTTCGTCTTCCAAAAAACGCCAAAGCGATAATGTGCAAAAAACAGATTCGGGAGATTCATCAACAGCATCCTCGGCTATATCAGCATCTTCTGTTGTAACAGATTCTGATAATGTTCCAACTGCAGAACAAAATGAAATATCAAATAAAGCGACAGACAATATTGTTACCGATAATGAAGAAAATAATACAGTTTCAGACAACAAGCGAAAAGAAGTAGTTACCTACAGACACAGATCTTCTTACAAAAAAGAATCAAAATCTTATTCGAGAAATTATGTAAGAAATTCAGGAAAGAAAAATGCAGGAAAATCAACAAAGATCAATGCTACCGGAAAAACAAAACACGGCCGTCATACAAAAGATGTTACTGTAAAGAAAAAAGATAAAAACGAGAGAAATAGTAGCAAAAACAAACCTTCATACACCATAAAAAAAGGAGATAACCTCTCTTCAATTTCAAAGAAAACAGGAATCCCTGTAAATAAATTGCGGAAGTCCAACAATATCAAATCTGATAAAAAATTAAAACCAGGCCATAAAATTCGTCTTCATAAATAATTTAAATATCCATGAAGATAGAAATCCTTTCAAGTAATGAAGATAGAAGAGAACAGCTGATAATCAGTTTTACTTACATACCTGCCATTATTCTTTGTTTGGTTATATATTATTTCTATCCGGTCTCTCCAAACAGTGACAGCAAATTATCCGCCTCCTTATCTGTGCCGGTAATTCAAAGTAATGACACAATCACTTTTGCGGTAGTAGGAGATTTAATGTGTCATGCCCCTCAGTTTAAAGCAGCAAAAAAAGGAGATACTTACGATTTTTCTTATGTTTTCGAATCTGTGAAGCCCTATTTATCAGGAGCCGATCTTTGTTTTGGCAACCTTGAGACAGTTACAGCAGGTCAGGAATATAAGGACTACACAGGTTATCCCGAGTTTAATACTCCTGCCGCTTACCTGGATGGAATGGTTTCATCAGGATTTGATGTGGCAACCAATGTGAATAATCATTCTTTAGACCGCAGATTTATTGGGGTTCAAAATACCATTGACTCATTGGATACGCGTGGCTTATTGCATACAGGTACTTTTAAAAATCCCGAAGACACAGGAAAGGTTCTTGTCATTGAAAAGAAAGGAATAAAAACAGCAGTTCTTGGTTATACTTTCAGCACCAATGGTATTCCTCTTCCGCCAGGAAAGGAATACTGCATCAGCATGATTGATACAGCCCGCATGCGAAGAGATGTGGAAAGAGCAAAAAATGCCCATCCCGATTTGATTGCTGTCATGATCCACTGGGGTAATGAATATGAGCGTTATCCTAATAACGAACAAAAAGACATTGCCAACCACTTAGCTAACTTAGGGGTAGATTTCATTTTTGGTTCTCATCCACACGTTCTTCAACCTGCCGAAATAATTCAAACTCCCCAAAAGCCGGTATTTGTAATCTACTCACTGGGTAATTTTGTTTCAGGGCAACGAAAACCATATACCGACTACGGCACCATTCTTCGTTTACAAGTGATAAAAGATGGGGCTACCGGTAAAATAAAAACAGGAAATATAGATTTCATACCAACTTATGTAAGTCAGGAAAAGGGATACCGAATCATCCCTGTTCATGCAGCCATTTCCGATTCTTCCAATGACCTGAAAGCATCGCTTGATCTTTCAACTGCAGATCGGGCAAGAATGAGAACTATCTGGCCCGAAGCCACCAAGCACCTCACCAATGAAGCCATTGGCATGAGGCCATACAAGGCAAACTAACTCAAAGCTGATTTACATATCTTTCCAATAAATTAATATCACTTTAGTCATGCCTTTTCCCTCCTTCCAATACCTGTATGCTCAGGCCAAAAAATCATTTTTGCGTTTTCCTTGGGTCATTCTTTGCGGCTTAATTGCCTCAACAGAAACAGTTTATCTCATTCAAACCAGATTCTCTTACCAACATGTGATGCCTACGGTAAGTATCATACTATGTGCGGCATTAGGGATTCCTTTATTTTTTTCAATTGCAGTTTCTTCAGAAAAACAAGCATGGAGCCAAAAGACAAAAAATCTGGCAACCCTCATAGTATTCATCTTGCTCATAGTTTTGTATTTCAGCTTCCCCGATAAAGAATCAGCCCGAAATACCAGCCAACCATTCATTCGCTATGCGCTGTATGCATTATCCGCTCATTTGATGGTATCCTTTATCCCATTCATAGGCAAAGGGCAACTCAATGGATACTGGCAATATAACAAGTCATTGTTTCTTCGCCTGTTTTTATCCGTTTTGTACTCCGGTGTCTTATATCTCGGCATTGCATTGGCAGCTTTTGCGATTGATCAGCTTTTTTCCTTTAGAATAAATTATACATTTTACGGTCAGTGTTTTGCGGTAATTGCTTTTTTGTTTCATACCTGGTTTTTTGTTGGAGGCATTCCGAATGATATCAATGCGTTGGAACAAGACCATGAATATCCAAACGGGTTGAGAATTTTTGCACAGTATGTATTACTGTCTTTGCTTGGTTTATATCTGCTGATATTGTACGCGTATGGTACAAAAATTGTTTTGTCCTGGAATTGGCCCAAAGGTATTGTCTCTTATTTGGTTGTTTGGGTATCTGTACTGGGCACACTCACCTTTTTACTGCTTTATCCCTACGGAAAATCAACTACTTATACTTGGATAGATAAATTATCCAAATGGTTTTATGCTTTTCTGATACCATTACTCGTTCTTCTTTTTGTTGCCATATTCATGCGTATAGATGATTATGGCATGACCGAAAACAGGTATATACTTCTAGTATTGGGCATCTGGCTTACGATGGTTTGCTTTTTCACACTTATTGGCAAAACAAATATTAAATTCATCCCAACATCATTGGCTATAATCATTGTGCTGATTTCATTTGGCCCCTGGAGTATTTTTTCCGTAGGAGAAAAGGCTCAGGTAAAGCGATTGGAAAAAATATTGAGTTCAAATAAAATTTTGGTAAAGGGAAAAATTCAACATCAGGCCTTGGCAACAAGAGATAGCTTCAAGTTAACGTTTAATACAAAAGAAAATCAATTTGCTTTAAATGATTCATTGAAAAAAGAAGTCCGATCAATTTTGTATTACCTAAATGAACATCATGGATATCAATCCATACAACCATGGTTCAATCAAAACCTTGATTCAATTATTGAGATCTCTATCAAGGAAAAAAGAAAAAGAAAACAGTTTTATTCTCAAAGTAATGCGGATGTTTATTGGGGTGCCATGGGGCTTGGCTCTGTTGATATCATTGATTACAAAGAAGAGGTTGGCATCGTAAGCAAGAATCAAGCTGCAGGAATTGTTGTTTCCGGATTTGATATCATGTATGATGTATATATCGATAATCAGCAACAGGAGTTTCAGTGGGGTGACAAAAAAATTGATATGCGGTTTACCAATGATTCCACTAGAGCGATTTTAATAAATATAGATTCATCAAGAATTTTGTTACCACTTGGTGATTGGTTGGATAAAACAGTTTCCAATCAACAGATTACAAGCATAGAGCTACCGCAAGAAAAATTAATAATGAATGCCGAAAATGAAAAATATCAAATCAGATTTGTAATCAAAACTATGCAGGTTTTCAAAAAGCAAAATAGATGGGTCTTAGAAAATATGCAGGGCAAATGTTTGATTCGAAAAAAAGAAATACAATCTTAAAGGAAATAAATAAAATTTATGGAATTACGAATTTCGGTTCAAACCACGTTCGTGCATGGTTCGAACCACGGCAAAGTTGGTTCTTGATTAAGAAGAAATTAAATTGAATACCTCTGAACTAATTTTTATACAATGTCCCAGGCATCTGCAATAATTTACCTGATAAAATTTCTATTGTAGCGCCGGTAGAAATTACTTGCATTTTATTTAGAACACATTTACCCCCCGGCGCAGGGTTGATATAGATTGTAGATCCGGACGGCAATACAGAAGGAGGAATGGAATTGTTTAGCCAATTACCGGGAACATCCCATTTTCCATCACCTATGAAAGTGTAGGTGGAATTGGATGTTGGCGCAATATCTTTGATTACATAGCTGTGAGCTACATCCATGTTATGTAGCAATGCAGTTTCCTCGTTGGGTAAGTATGTTTTTATATATTCCACTTTCACACTGTCGCTATTTACTGTTACCAGCAAAAATCCACGATTTGGCAAAATGGTCCCATTGACATAACCGTAAGAAGCAGTATAAGGATAACTGGTTGCTGTAAAGTTTTTTATATTCTTTGCAGAGGGTTGAGGTACTTCCTGATAGACCACTCCATCTTTATCCTGCTTGCCATAAAAATGATCATGGCCATGAAAATATATACGTCCTTTATTCTGAGCCATCAATGCATGAATTGGTTGCTCCCAATGAAGTCTGGCAGAGTCAAAGTCCCATGTTGAGTCCAGACTCCTGCCCCCACTTTCATATAAATCCACAAATTCAATTCCGCCACGACCGTCATTGCCATTACCTCCCACCAGCTGATGTGCAAAAACAAATTTAAATTTGGCAGTGCTGTTTCGAATAGTATTTCTAAACCAGGAGTATTGCTTGTTTCCTAATGTCCAACCCCAGCCTGCTCTTTGATTCAATCGGGTATACCAATATGGATTGATGACCATAAATAATGCATCTCCCCATTCCCAGGCATAATAGTCTTCACGTAGTCCCACAAATGGTTCAATGGAATCATTACCACTGTAAAAATTATTGGGATAAGGATTTGGGTAGTATTTTTTTCGAAGATTGGTAGCTACAACAGGCATTGCAGTATCACTTCCAGTAATCTTCCAGCCTAACTCACCCTCATGGTTACCCAAAGTAAGAAACAGCGGGGCAGAGTGACATAATTCACCAAAATATTTTCTAAACAATACTGTTCGTGCTTCTATGGTATCTCTGTAAAATGGAGCATATGCTTGAGAACCTGGAGTGGTTACAAATTTCTCACTTAAAAAATTATCTCCCAAATCAATCATGAAATCTACATTCTTTGCAAGCATATTTTGCATAGATAAAGTCAACGACGCAGGAATACAGTTGGTATCCAAATGTGGGTCTGCTTCTACTGCAAAAGAAAAACTGCTTCCTCTAGGTCTTCTTGTACGAAAACTATGTTCGGGCCCCACAGCAAATGCGCCCGATGAGCCGGTTGCTCTGTAACGAATGCGATAATAATATTTTGTGTTGGTAATTAAATTGGAAAAATCTATTTCCAAAGGAACGCTGTCCAATACCTGATAAGTGGCAGTGGTCATATTGTAATTACCGCTGGCAGTTCCTATTTCCCAGTACACATCCATGTTCTGATCAAATATCGCATTCATAGTGATGCTGCTGTCTGTAGGTCTTCCCAATATTTCAGAATACGACTGAGCAAAAATGGTATGCATTGTAAACAGGCATACGAGTAAAATGATTAAGTGCTTTTTTGTTGACATGAGTTTATTGTATAACTAAAGATCCGGGAACGATGAATTTGCTATTTGGGTTAATATTGATGGTAGCTCCCTGCGAAATGGTTTGTGACACATTCAACGTACAGCTTCCCCCTGTTATTGGCTCAATGTAAATGGCAGATCCAGCCGGCAATACAGCAGGCGGAATCGCCTTCTCCACCCAATTATCGGGATTGTTCCAGTTGCCATTGCCTACAAAAGAATAAGTACTCTTGTTTCTTACTTTGTAAGTAAATGCGATTTGTCTGTTTTGATGCAAACCGCCGATAGTATCCTGTGGCAGATATGCTCTTACAAAATCTACCTGAACATAAGCAGGGGTTACAGAAACTTTTAGATGCCCGGTTCCGTTTAATGTATCAGTCAAATACGCAGAAGCATTGGCCAAAAAACCAATTTCATAAGTGGAGTCAGCCGCCATGGGCGTAGATTGATATGTTATACTATCTAGCACTTCATGTGCAAATACATGGTCATGTCCCTGAAAGAAAATATTGACCTTGTTATCTTTGAATAATTGATGAATCGGCTTTGTCCATCCTTCACTTGTTGGACGATTCGTAGGAAACGTATAACCGCTTCCGGTAGTTTGCGTACCATTCGCAATGCGCTGATATCCTCCCCATTCGCATTGTATAGCATTGGTAATTCCTCCTCTGCCTTCACCTCGCACATGATGAGCAAAAACAAATTTGTATTTGGCATTGCTGTTTTCCAGCGTACTCTTTAACCACAAATACTGAGGAACTCCTAACGTCCAATCCCATCCTTGTGGCTTGTTGGAAGTATCTGCCCGACTATCATAACGATATGGGTCCAATACCACAAACAATGCATCACCCCAAGACCAGGCGTAATAATTTTCCGGCTTTTCGATTCCATATCCTTCAATGGTATTATTGCCTGAGTAAAAACTATTTGGAAAAGGATTGGGATAATATTTTTTTCTGGCCAATGTACCATTAATGCCGAGATTATTTGGTGGGGCAGGACGAGTCATGTAAAACTTTCTTTCTCCCTCATGATTACCCAACGCTATGAAGAATGGGATGGAGTGACATATTTTTCCAAGAAACGGACGATAATCACGATGTAAAGTATCCAACTCTCCCGCTGTAATAGTCTCCCACATATGGTCATCTCCAAAAATATCGCCCAATGAAAACAAAAAATCAGGATTATCTGCCGCCTCGTTGGCTAATGTTACATTGTACATGTTGTCAACCCCTTTTTTATCATACAAATGTTCATCCGCCTCAATGGTAAATGTAAAGGATGAACCCGGAGCACGTTGAGTCATAAAAGAATACTCCGGACTTGCTGTAAAAAGGGTATTTCCAACCGGACGATACCTTAATCGATAATAATATCGCGTATTAGGCAATAAATTGCGCATTACAATTTCCTCCGGGTAATAAGAAATGCTGGTATATGTGGGCGTAGACTGGTTGTATAATGTTGGTTGATTACCATATTCTAAATAATATTCATTTGGAAGCCTAAACATCACACTGGCAGTCATTGAGGTGTCAGTTGGTCTTCCTAGAATAATGTCAAAAGTATTCTGTCCAAACCCTGTATTTGAACTTAAAACAAAGACCAACAATATATTATAAAATAAATATTTCATTAATAAGTTGTAAAATGGTACATAGTATAGACATCAATTTTTTTTAAAGTTTAACCAAATTGCTTTTAACAAACAAAAAAACATGTTTTTTCGTGTAACTTATGGGCTCTGTTATTGTCAAAGCTTTGTTAATAGAATAATTATGAAAGTTAGAACATTTTTTTTAGCAAACCTGCTTTTGTTTTCTTTGGTTTTAAAAGCACATCAAGTCGATGAAGCTGTACCTGTCTTAAAGCACTGGTTTTTAAAAAACCAACGCACCGAATTAATCGGTTCGTTTTCTTTTATTAAGGATAATCAGGTTTTTATTGAGGATGAAAAAGGAACTATGGTGCATATTCCATTTTCTGATTTGAATGAAAGTGATCGTATCTATGTAATGGATAGGGAAAATCGCATCGAAAAGCTCAACCAAAATCTGGCACCTATTTCATTTAATCAACAATCTTCAACCTCCTACAATTACAAATTTTGGTTCCTGATCTCCATAGTTTTTGTGATGGCAATGTATTTGCTATTGATCAAAAAGCAGGAAAAGAAACTTGCATTTACGGCATTCTCTGTAATGATGTTATTCTTATTGTATAGCTTTACAGACGACAAGGTGATGCGCCAGCTTCGCAGCACAACCAATCCCACTTTTATTGATTCGGCATTTGCGCAGTTTAAACCAAAAATATACACACACTGGGATGCTACTTACTTTTATGTAGAGTCCAAAGGAATTCCTGATCATGGTATGATGACCGGTATTACCTCCTGGCAACAGCAAGTTCCTATCCCACAGTGTTATACTACAGCAAACAACAATAACCATTGGAGTATTCCATTAAATCCTGTGATTGCAACAACTCCTGTTCCCGTTAACCAAAATCATTTTTTACGCGGAGCTGTTGCATTGGCGGTTAATGGCATTCCCATTTTCAACCCTTACACCAATACAGGAATTGATGCTTTGCTCGATGGTCAATTGGATAATTGGGGTGGGCATTGCGGAAGGGCAGATGACTATCATTATCACGTAGCACCATTGCATTTGTATGGAGAAGTACCACTTACAAAGCCCATTGCTTTTGCACTCGATGGATTTGCTGTTTACGGTTCGAAAGAACCGGATGGCTCAAACATGACAACACTGGATGCAAATCATGGACACTACGGAACAAATGGCGTTTATCATTACCATGGTACTGCAACTGCTCCCTATATGATTGGAAATATGGTGGGACAGGTAACAGAAGATGCCACTCTTCAAATTATTCCTCAGGCGGCTGCTAAACCGGTTAGGCCTTTTTTAAATCCATTGACCGGAGCTACGATAACCAATTGTGTGCCTAATGCAAATAACAATGGTTATAACTTAACGTATACCCGCAGCGGACAAACCTATCAGGTGAATTATTACTGGGGTGATACAACCAACAGCAAAAGCAAATACATTTTTAGATTTGTATCTCCAAGCGGTAGCTATGCAGACAGCATTTATGTTGCAGCATCGCAGAGTTTGTGTATTGTGCCCACGTCGTCCACACCACCAACAACGGCGGGTATCAATAAAACCATGAAAAGATTACCGGATACCGGTGAGAATTTAGGATATACATCAACCTACGGCGAAGACAATGATTTTACATTATTCCCTTCTTATTTTTCGAATGCAGGAAACGGAATCACCATAGATTCTGTAACCGGATTGATGTGGCAAAAAGTAGATGGTGGCGAAATGACTTATGAAAATGCAATCATTTACGCAGATACACTAACCTTAGGCGGATATACAAACTGGCGATTACCCAGTCCACGTGAATCTTTCAGCATCATCAATCTTCAAAATGTAAATCCTGCAATTGATCAAACAGTTTTTACTCCAACTGGCGGTAATGCTGAATATTGGTGGACCAATGCCCGTCAGGCCAACGATACCACAAAAGTATGGTGCACCAATTCGGGTGGTGGCATTGGTAATAAACCAAAGACCGAAACCATCAGTGCCGGCGGCACCAAACGTTATCATGTGCGTGCTGTTCGTGATGTACAAACGCCGGCTACAGTCTCTGTACATTTTGTAAACAATGGTAATGGAACCATAACCGATAGTATCACAAATCTAATGTGGCAAAGAATCCCTCACAGTGATTCACTCACTTGGGAAAACGCATTGACTTATGCAGACACGCTTAGTGTTGGTGGATATATAGATTGGAGATTGCCGAATGTAAAAGAACTGCAATCCATTTGCGAAGAAACCCGATACACACCGGGAATCGATACCGCTTTTTTCAAAATAACCAATAACAAAAAATATTGGAGCAGCACATCTATTCCCAATCGAACCACACAGGCATGGTATTTAAATACGCAGTATGGCATCACTTCTTACGATGAAAAAATCAGAAGAGATTTGGTGCTTTGTGTGCGTGGCTCATCTAATATCAGCTCAAATTATACATTTACAGGAAATGGCGACTGGGATAAGGTCTCCAATTGGGCATTTTACACCATTCCTCCTAAAATCCTGCCAACAGGTTATGCGATTATGATTGATCCTGTAAGCGGCGGACAGTGTAACTTAAATGTCACGCAAACAATTAATCAAGGAGCAAGTATTTCGGTGCAAAATGGAAAAGTATTGATGATACCCGGTTCGTTGATACAGCAATAAATAAGCATGTAACTGATTCCGAAAAAATCAATAGATTTGAAATAGTATTTTCATGAACAAAAAAGAAATCAGTATGTACCGAATAATTTCTTCAGTCATTTTAACCTGCTTATTCTTTTCATACAAGAATGGCCTTACACAACTTTACGTAAATGGCGGAAGTATTTTTTTGGATTCCGGCGCTTCTGTAAATATCAAAGGCGATTTACTGAGTGCACAAAGCATCTCCGGAACAGGAAAGGTAATCATGAACGGAACCACAGGACAAAATCTTGACATGGGGGGTAATGTGATTCCGAGTTTGGAAATCGACAATTCACAAAATGTAACGCTAAACGCTCCTCTGAAAATTCAAAATCAGCTAAGTTTTGTAAATGGTAAAATTGTAGCTGGAAATAATGATGTTACACTTTCTTCCAATCTTACCTGCAATGGTATGGGTGTCGGAAAAATGATTGATATCAGCGGCGGAGGAACTATATTTAAAGAAGTCCAATCCAATCTAAATAATATAGAAATACCTATTGGTATATCCAATGCATACAATCCTGTTTTCATTACCACCAATGCTACTTCTTATCAAAATGCAAAATTGGGTATCAGCGCCCTTGCGGTCAAACACCCCGAGTTGCCTGTTGGGTCTACAGATTATCTGAAAATGTATTGGCCTATAACCCGCACAGGTATAACCGGAAATGTTTCAGTTGCAGGACAATACAATAACACAACCGATGTTACCGGATCGCGTAATAATCTGATAGGCGCTTATTTTGACGGGAATCAATGGACAACATCCGGAGAGTCGCATGACGCAACTCTAAATAGGGTGGGAATGCCTGTTACCGGAACAGGAGGAATCTTGACCGGTATTAATAATGGTGGATTGGTAACTGTCAAGGCTATGATACAAGGTTATTATCTGGGTGCAAATGCTATGCAAACTACCTTGCACGATTTGGCTTTGAACAATATTCTTAATGCATCCGATAGCATATCTGTTGGCTTATGGAGCCCTTCCGCATTAAATAATACCAATCCAAATTTTAAGTTTAATGCACTAATGCATCAAAATGGAAGTGCTACTATAAATGTTCCCCTTACAGGTTTGGGAAATGCATACTATCTGGCTCTGAAACACAGAAATTCAATTGAAACATGGAGCAGCAATCCGATTGCTATTTCCAACAACCTTAGTTATGATTTTACAACAGGAGCGGATAAAGCTTTTTCAGATGGGATAAACCCATCTATGAAACAAATGCCTGATGGAAAATTTGCATTTTATTCGGGCGATCTTAATCAGGATGGCTCCATTGATGTATTGGATATGCTGCCTGCAGAAAATGACGCCTCCATATTTGCATTTGGTTACAATCAAACAGATTGCACCGGAGATGGAGTAACCGATTTGTCGGATATGATTCATATTGAAAACAATGCCGGCCAGTTCATTTTTTATGCACGACCATATTGATTACTCAAATCCAAAAAATATGAACGAAAAAGAATTGATTGAAAAAGCAGAGGCAATCATCGAAGCGCTTACTTCATTAAGTATGGGAAAAGAACCCGGACTCATGTCGGGAAAAGTTTTTAAAAACCTGTCAACCCATCCACAATTCATTCCTATCAGAGATTGCTATATAAAATACCTTCAGAGCTTCGATGGAAAGTCCGATGATATCAATGAGCTCAAACGCATCAGCGATTTAAGAATTGAAATCGTAACATTATACGATAAAGAGCAGTAGGTATTTTCTGCAATTGCTAAAAAATATCATTAATCGAAATTTTAAAAAAGTCATTGGAAAATTCTCCAATGACTTTTTAATTTGTAAGCTAAAAATACTGTCTCATTTTATTCGCAATCGTAAGAATAATGGAATAGATGAAATCATCTTTTTGTTATCATCATCAGCTCTGTATTTACAAAATCATTCTGATTAATTAGTTCTGTATTAAAATTGAATGTTGAATTTTGGCCCTTTAGTTTTTCCTGAATACGCTGCTCTCTGACAATCGCAATTTTTTGATCAGGAAGTACCGCCACCAAGGTCATTTTTCCGGATTTTGTAAATGCGATTTTAGACCAGTCTTTTCTTGCGTATGACAACACAGAATTGTTTTCTGTGAAAATGGCAAACAGCTTTATGTCATTTTCTTCGGCCGGATATTTATTTTCAAAATCAAAGGAAACGGAACTGTATAATATATCATCTCTGTTAATCAGTCGGTCGCAATTCCAGATACCCATTTTATTTACCGAAAATGAGTTTACCATATCTGCCTCCTGCTGTATCCGTTTTTTTTCTGATTCATATTTTGCCATTTTTTCTTCATACTGCTTCATCATCTTGTCCATATCATCATCTGTAAGACTGGCATGCTGATCATCCGACATCGGCCTTGCATTTACTTCAAATATGCGTGTGATCTCTTCCTTGTTTTCTTTTTTCCATGTTTTTTTAAATCGAAGGCGATAGCTTTTATCTTTTCGATTCACTGAACGAATATTCACTTCATCCCAGTTCAGTCTCTTGAATTGTATGATTTTTTCCAGTGAAATATTGTCGAGGATCTTCCATTCAACATCCAGGAAGGGTTTCAGATAAGTGGCAGATTTTATTTCGCCATGCAGCACGAAGTATTTGTTTTCATCTGAAAATTCCGGCTTTTTCTCATCCGATGCAATTTTAGACAAACTGTCCAGTTTGGTTTTTTTGCTTTCATTTTTTCGGGGTGTAAACGCATTTTTATTTTCCCATTCGTTAAGATCATTCAGATAATACAATTGATATCCTTCGGATGATTTGAACGAAGCCAGATCGACTTCTATATTTTTATTTTCCTGCAACACAAGCTCTTTCCCTTCACTGCTTGCGTGGATTTCAATCATGCCGGCACTTTCAAGAAAATCATCGCTGCCATTACGTATTCTCATGGGAATGCCCGATCTGGCAATATCGCCGGAGGTATGAAACTCTCTGGCTGTAAAATGAATGGAGTCTTGCACAGGACTGCCATCTGCATGTCTGAAACTATTGGGATGAATATGTATAACTGTTCCGGTAGCTCTTGAAATGGATATTTCTTCATCAGGCCTGAAGCCATAGCTGTCAAAAGGAATGTCCGCATTTTTTATCATTGGCGATTTAGACTGAGTGTTGGATTTTTTCTTTGAAGTACATTGAACAAAAACAACTGCCAGTAAAAGAATAAATAAAATCCAATGAGTCGGCTTATAGATGGGTGTATGTTTCATACGATAGATTTTAAGGATTGATTATTTTGTGGGCAAAGCATAAGCGTATAAATAACCGTCAAAACAGTTGACAAGTAAATCCTGTTTTCCGTCTTTATTTACATCGCATACAACAGGTGGCATTTCACTTCTTCCTTTCAGGAACAATCTGTCCAGGATCATACCTTCATCAATTGAAACGATATCAATACGGGCATTTCCCTCATTGCCTGCATATTGATGCATGATAATCATGCAATTTTTATGTCCTTTGTATGTAAAAGCGTTTTTACCCAGTATAACCTCGCTGTAATTACGTTTCACATTGCTGCTGTCATATTGATCACACAATGCACCGTAATCAATGGTTTTGCTGATGTTTCCGTTTTCATCAAATACATAAAGGCTATCCGAGAAACTCACTACAGACTGGTTTCTGTCAATATGCGTACTGTTCACCGCAGAAATCCTTGTTGACACCCTTTTTTTAATGGTATTGATGATTTCACCTTTTCTGTTAATTAAATAAATGTATCCGTAAATCTCAGGATACTGACTGTAATTATATGTGGTTGAAATGAAGAGCGGTTTGGAAGGACTGCCTATTTGTGTTGTGAAATCATTTTGATAATCCATTTTCTTTGACCACAACAATCGTCCGTTGCTTCCGTCGAGTGCGATCATTTCACGTCGGTAGAGTTGATACACCAGATCGAGGGTGCCGTCATTGTTTACATCTGCGAGTTCGGGTTTGGTGTAAAAACTTTCGGTGGAAGAAAAGTAGGCACCAACTTTAAAGGCAAATCTGTTTTTTCCCTGTTTCCATCCCGAAAAATCATTGGTATAATATTTCCAGATAGATTTTCCCGTTTCGGGATTGATGGCATTCACTTCACCTCTTTCGGTTGCATAAATGATTTGAGCTACTGATTTGTTTTGAATGATGACAGGCTCGTGCTCGATATCTCCGGAAGTGGCCAGACTCCAGATGATTTTTCCATTTATGGAAGTGCATAAAAACTCTTCATTATCGTTACCGAAGTACAATCTGTTGTTGTATTTCAAAACCCCGTTTACGTCCATATCCCCAAAATCTGCTTCGCCTGCCCTGTTGACAATTTTACCATTGTGGCCATCAATCCTGTATACACCCGATTTGGAATCGATGGGATAATAGTCATAAAAATTATCGCCATTGGATCCGATCAGGATTTCGCGATCATTGATGACGACGTTCGTTTTAAAACTTGCGCAACCAATTTGAGTTTTCCATAGTTGTTTCATTTCTGAATCAACGGATTTTTGTCCGGAGCCGGTGCTTTCATCGATCAGGAAAGGCATAATAGCCAGAAAAACAAGCGAGCTGATTTTCATAAGGCAAAAATTTAGGTGAATAAATAAGGTTTGGATAAAAATATCTTACAATGGATAAAAAAGAGAAGAGGGGATGCAAGCATTAACTGAAAATTATGTTAATGCGTTATTACATAATCATCCTTGCCCGAGGGAAAATGGAGTTCATCATAAAAATGACAGGGCATGAATGGGCAATCTCATTTCATTTGCAACACTCTTAAAATACAATAGCAAAAACAATTTTATGCTATGAAAAAAATTATCATACCTTAGGCTTAAAAACAGCTATACATGATTCATAGATGCATAAAATTCATCTTCTTGGCAATGCTTAGCGGTGTTATGGGCCTCATGTCCACAAATGCGCAACTAAAGCCGAAGTTAATATTACCTATTGGTCATACGAGTGATGTAATCTCCGCCAAATATAGCCCCGATAGGAAATATGTGTTAACTGCGAGTTGGGATAATACAGCAAAAATCTGGGATGCAACTAGTGGGAGGGAGCTGCACAGTTTGCAGGGGCATATGGGTTGGGTAAGATCCGCCACATATAGCCCTGACGGGAATTATGTGTTGACGGCGAGTGACGATAAAACAGCAAAAATTTGGAATGTTTTGAGTGGGAGGGTGCTTTATAGTTTGCAGGGGCATTTGGGTTGTGTAAGATCCGCCACCTATAGCCTCGACGGGAAATATGTGTTGACGGCGAGTGATGATATGACAGCAAAAATCTGGGAAGTATCGAGTGGCAAGGAGCTGCACAGTTTGCAGGGGCATACGGGTGGTATTAACACGGCCACCTTTAGCCCCGACGGGAAATTTGTGGTTACGGCTAGTTTTGATAGTACAGCAAAAATCTGGGATGCAACGAGTGGGAGGGAGCTTCATAGTTTGCAGGGTCACAGGCTTAGGGTAAGCTCCGCCACCTATAGCCCCAATGGGAAATATGTGTTGACGGCAAGTGATGATATGACAGCTAAAATCTGGGATGCATCGAGTGGGAGGGAACTTCGTAGTTTGCAGGGGCATACTAGCTATGTTACTTCTGCCATCTATAGTCCCGACGGGAAATTTGTGTTGACGGCAAGTGATGATATGACAGCTAAAATCTGGGATGTATTGACTGGGAGGGAGCTTCATAGTTTGAAGGGTCATACGTATTTGGTGAGCTCTGCCTCCTATAGTCCCGATGGGAAATATGTGTTGACTACAAGTTGGGATAATACAGCAAAAATTTGGGATGCATCGAGTGGGGCGCAGCTTCATAGTTTGCAGGGACATATGATTTTTGTACTTTCCAGTACCTATAGCTCCGACGGGAAATACGTGTTGACGGCGAGTATGGATAAGACAGCAAAAATCTGGGAAGTATCGAGTGGGAAGGAGATTCATAGTTTGCAGGGGCATACTAGCTATGTTACTTCTGCCATTTATAGTCCCGACGGAAAAAATGTTTTGACGGCGGGTTGGGATAATACAGCAAAAATTTGGGATGCATCGAGTGGCAAGGAGCTGACTAATTTACAGGGGCATGGGGGGTTGGTAATTTCCGCCATATATAGCTCCGACGGGAAATACTTTTTGACGGCGAGTGTGGATAAAACAGCAAAAATTTGGGATGCAACGAGTGGGAGGGAGCTTCATAGTTTGCAGGGGCATACGGGGTGGTTAAAATCCGCCACTTATAGCCCCGACGGGAAATACGTGTTGACAGCGAGTGAGGATAGTACAGCTAAAATCTGGGATGCAACGAGTGGGAGGGAGCTGCACAGTTTGCAGGGTCATAAGAGTGTTGTAAGCTCCGCCACTTATAGCCCCGACGGGAAATATGTGTTGACAGCGAGTAGGGATGGTACAGCAAAAATTTGGGATGCATCGAGTTGCAGGGAACTGCATAGTTTGCAGGGTCATAGGCTATGGTTAAATTCCGCTACCTTTAGCCCTGATGGAGAATATGTGTTGACAGCGAGTGGTGATGGTACGGCAAAAATTTGGGATGCAACGAGTGGGAGGGAGCTTCATAGTTTTCAGGGGCATACGGGTATGGTTAACTCTGCCAGCTATAGCCCCGACGGGAAATATGTGTTGACAGCGGCGAGTGGGGATGGTACAGCAAAAATTTGGGATGCATCGACTGGCAAGGAACTGCATAGTTTGCAGGGTCATAGGCTTTGGGTAAACTCCGCTACCTTTAGCCCTGATGGAGAATATGTGTTGACGGCAAGTTGGGATAACAAAACCATCCTCTGGGATGCAACCACCGGCAAACAACTTTACACCCGCCTCCAATTAAAAAATAACGACTGGCTCATTTATGATGAAGACTACCATTTCGATGGCTCCGAAGGTGCCATCAATTATTTATACCTCACCTGTGGTTTAGAAATAATCGATCTTGCTCAGGTAAAAGATTCCTTATGGATTCCGGGTCTTGCCGGTAAAATCATGCGCGGCGAACAACTCCTCATCAACGATAAGCCCGCCCCCAAACTAAGCGACTTAAATATTTGCGATCTCACGCCTATCGTTGAAGAATTGCCCAAAGATGCCAAAGGCAATCTCATCTTTCAAATTACTCCACGCAATGGTGGCCTTGGAGAAACAGAGGTGTACATCAATGAAAATCTTACTTACAAATTTCAACCTGAGCAGCTCGTAAAATCAAAGAACAAAGAGGGTAAGATTGTCTATCAGCTTAATCTATCCAAAGATTCCATCACACCTTTTTTATCGGGCAATAAAGGTGCTGTAAATCCGGTTTTGGTAAAATGTAAAATAAAAGGGGCAAGTATTTACAGCCGTGGTGCCGAGGTAGAAATGGTTACTGAAAAAGACCCTGAGCTCCCTAAATTGTACGCCGTATTTGTGGGGGTGAATGATTACAATAATCCCCAAAAAGAAAGCAATGATTTTTTATACAGGAATCTGGATTACGCAGCCAAGGATGCGGGAGACCTGGCCAATATGGTGGAACATTCGGCACATACACTGTTCAAAGATTCTGCATTTATCTATCGTCTTACCGGCAAGCCGAATATAGAACCTACCAAAGACAATCTGAAAAAAGTATTGGCAGAGATTGGCACCAAAGCAAAAGCCAATGACATTCTGTATATCTTTTTTGCAGGCCATGGCGATATATTAAAAACCAAAGAGGAGAAAAATGAAATACGGTTCATGTTGCAGGGCGCCGAAAAGCGCAATAAAAACAGTGGTGGCTTTGGGGTGGAGGAACTTACAGATTGGTGCGCGCCTAAAAACATCAAAGCGCAAAAAAGGGTATTTGTTTTTGATGCCTGTCATAGCGGTCAGTTTGTAAATGAAACCATGGCTTATGCACAGGGAGGCAGAGGCAATGAGGAGGAAGTTCGTATTCGTCAGCTCACGAGCTTGAAAGATAAAAACGGTATGATGATACTGGCGGCATCTTCCGACAATGAAAGTGCGTATGAAGATCCGAGTTTAAATCAGGGCGTACTTACATACCATTTGCTGGAGGCGGTGAAAGACAGCAAGGACAGTACGTTGCAAATCAACAAATGGTTTGAGACAACGTTGGATTTGGTGAAAGAATATGCAAATGCCAATAACCGTAAACAAACTCCTGAAACTTTTGGTAATGGACGGTTTGAAATAGGTAATGTGAACGAGCAGGTGAGGGCTGCGATACAGATTGGAGCGCCAAAGCCCAGGGTAGGAGTAAGTGTATTTATTGATCTTTCGGGCAAATATCCCAGCATAAAAAAACTGGTGAATGACCATTTTAAACAACCGGGATCAAGAGGATTTGTAAGTGCAACAAGCAATGAAAAAGCCTATTATGCCGAGGGTTCATTAGTGTTAGAAAATGGAAAATTAAAGATACAATACACGTTATTTTATGGAGAAACTCCCTTAGCTGATCCTTTTGTTATCATGGAGAAGAAGGCATTGAGTGAGCAGGATGTAGCAACAAAGATTGTTGCATCGATAGAGGAGCGGATTAATGCAATATTGAAAAAAGCAAAAAGATAAAAGGACAAGTAATTATTATTTCTGGCTCCTTTGGTTGTAATTATCTAATGAACTACTATCTATTATAATGAACGCAACAATAAATTAAAAATCAATGAACACTGTAATACAGCCTCTTATAATCGTGCTTTGCTTGTGTGGAATCGGGCTGTTTCATTTGAATTTTATATTTTGATTTGAATTGCATCCAGTAAGCAATGCTGTCCATCCAAATCTTGTAACCGTTTTTGCTTGGGTGTCTTCCATCCTTAGATCTTTCCAGTGTCAGGTTTTTCGAAAGAAAAAAAAGGTCTGAATCAATTTCGTTTTGATAAAGATTGTTGATTCCTTTGTCTGTTGTCCAGCTTGCCGGTCCAATCCATGAGTAATCTATATCCTGAAACATTGACTTGATACTATCGATTGCAATCCTGGATTCTTCAAATTGGGTTTCGAATGTCTGATTGAGGCCAATCACAAAAACAATATGCGTAGGCTTATATTTTGCTATCAAGTGTCGAAGTGTATCGTTTGATGCGTAAGTTTTATCGGTTGAGCTGTACCAGGTACAGGCCATGCTGAGAGTATGACCGTTTTTTACACAGTAATCATAGAAGGGGTATTGAAGTCCTTCCACCTGCGAATCTCCAATCAGTAAAAACCTTTGAGGTGTGCTGTTTGTTTTTACGGAGTCCTTGATTGCACCAATTTTTTTCTTTTTTTTGATAATCGCTTTTGCTTTTTTTTGTTGCCATTTTAATTCATTGCTTTTTTTAATATCCCAATGTAAAAAATGGAATTGAGCAGGTGAATTGGAATAAAGCAAAAAGGAGGATAATACACCCAAAAAAAGCAAGCCTGAAATAAAAATGTATGAACTGTTTTTCATCATTTTTTATTTATACTTCCAATGTAAAACAGGCATTGTAATTTTAAGATCCTGCGATACGAAGTGGTTATATGATTTGAAAAAAGCTTCCATGAAAAGTTTTGCCTGAAGTTTGTATCCCTCACTGGCAAAATGCAGTTTATCATTGGCAGCCAATCCGGCATTCAACCATTGAAACAGCGAACCATTTCCCCCCATTTGTTTTCGAAGATCCCAAAAAGCAATATTTTTTTGTGACGCAATATTTTTAAAAGCCAGGGTAATGGAATCTGTATTTCTTGGGTAGAGATTTTTGGCACGCGTGTCGGGTGGCGAGGTTAATATGATGCAGGCATCGGGTAGTGCAGATTTTACTTTTTCCACGTAAGAGAGGACCATGTTGTAAAATGAATTGTATTTAAATGAGGTGGTATAAGATTCATTGGAGCCATAAGAGAAGATGATCAATCCGGGATTCAAATCGTTCATTTGCTCAACGGACAAGGAAGCGTTTTCACACAAATTGGAAAACTGGGCACCACCAACACCAAAATTATGATAAGTGATACCCGGACGATCCAGCTGCAGAAGTTGAATGTCATACAGATAAAATGGGATACCCGTAGTGGTTTGTTTTACACGAAGTCTGATTTTATTGATTGGTTTTTCGAAACTAAAGGAAGCTTTTTTCCATTTAAAACCAGATCCGGCTTGATTGATATTGGATTGCAAGGGTGCATTGAATTGATTCGAATCAACAAGACTGTTGCATCCGGAAACTTCAACCAAAGTTGATTCATCGGCAGAAAAGTAAATGACCACATCTTTGCCTGTTGAAATCTCTTTTGGATACCGCTGAGCCATAATGTCAATCACAGCATCTGCATCATTTGTTTTAATGGTAAACCCACTCACACCATATTTTACATCAGTTTCTTTATTTAAATAATTGCTTCCTTGCCAGTTGCCTTTTTTGATATTGGTTTTTATGTAAAAGGGGCGGTACTTTGCAATTGGATAAGGAAAAATATTTCCGATGCCGGAGAGACCAAATGCCGCACCGAACTGAGTTCGTATTTCTTCGGTGAAATAACCCATTTGCATATGGGAATCACCCATTTGTAAAATTGTTACTTGCTTTTGTTTTGCAGACTTTAATTTTTCGAAAAAAGGAATCAGGGATGAGTCATTTAAAATAAGATTATCCGGTCTGATACTGTCAATTTCGATCACGCTGTTTTGTGAAAAAACCGGAACCGAATTGATGAGCAAAGACATAATTATTAAAACAGTTGAAAAAAAACACTTCATGATAGATAGGTTGTAAAAGTGAAGGAAATGAATTTAGAATTTGAAATAAATAAAAGGGGCGATTTCAGTATTTTGAATTTGGAGAACAAGTTGCAAAAATATGAATAGGATAATACCGATAACAAGTACAGGGGTCTTAATAAAAATATTTTTAGCAAATTCTTTAAATTTTGATGAGAAGAAAATAATAAAAAATGCAAGTACGAGCATGTATACAGTTTCTTTTCTGGAAAAGTAGAATCCAACAAAATCTGCAAATTTGAAATTATTAAAAATTTGATTCACCGAGTTAAAGGTATCTTGAAATGTTTGTGCTCTGAATAAAATCCAAAGGAAAGCAACGAAATGAAAAGTGATGAGTGTATAAATCCATTTCATGACGGGATTGACCGATTCTTGATTGGATTCTTTCGAAAAAAACAACTTGTGTACAATCAAAGCAAAACCATGTAAAATACCCCAAATGACAAAATTCCAGGAGGCTCCGTGCCAAAATCCGCCAATAGTCATGGTGATTAACAGGAATAAATAGGTGTTTAATTTTCCTTTTCGGCTTCCACCCATGGGTATGTAAATATAATCACGCAACCAGGAGCTTAAAGACATGTGCCATCTTCTCCAGAAATCAGTAATGTTTTGAGCTTTATATGGATTTGAAAAGTTTTCTTTCAATTCATATCCTAATAAAAGGGCTATACCAATGGCGATATCTGAGTATCCCGAAAAATCAAAATAAATCTGACAAGCGTATGCATACATGCAGATTAGGTTTTCGACACCTGAATATAATTTGGGATTAAGATGAATCATATCCACATATTTTGAAAGAAAATCCGCAATCAAAAGTTTTTTGGATAACCCGAGCATTACCCTGAAAATGGCAGACTTCATGGTTTCGGCTCCAAGAATTTGCGGCGTATTTATCTGTGGGATAAAATCTTTTGCACGAACAATTGGACCTGCGACAAGATGCGGAAAAAAAGTCATGTAAAAGGAATAGTCCAAAAAGCTTTTGCTTGATTTTATTTTTCCTTGATATACATCAACGATATAGCTGATTGATTGGAAGGTATAAAAGGAAATACCGATTGGAAGAAGCAAATTCGGAATGTTGAATTTCGAATCTAACAGATGATTGATGGTTAATAAAAAAAATGCGGAGTATTTGAAGTACAATAAAAATGACAGGCTTATCAAAATGGAAATGATGAGTAAAGATTTTCTTATCCAGGATTGCCTGACTTTTTCAATAGCTTGAGCAAGATTATAATCCCCAATGATCATTAGAATAAAAATCAGCAGAAAAGGGCCACTTGATTTATAATAAAAAAATAAACTGAAAGCGATCAAGTATAGTTTGCGTAAAACAGAAGTTTTGAACAGAAATGAGTAAACGATGAGGAATATACCCAGTGTCCACAAAAAAGAGAAGTTTGTAAAAAACCAGGGTTTTTCGAAAGAGTATTTTAAAAAATCATTCATCTATATTGAATACAATTAGGAAATATATGCCCCAATATTAATAAAAAATATTCAATAAATTACTTATGTTTTTTTGTTACCGGGGCTTTATAAATAAACAGACATAGTTTGGAGTATATCATGTTTAATAGAATAATATAAAATAGGAAGTTGAATTGAATCTGATTTAACTTAGTAGAACTCAGATGAAGAATATGTATTGGATACATTAGATGAAAACTGAACAAGAATTTGAGATACATGAGCTGTTGAATAACTATCTATATTAAAAATTAAAGGATAGATTTTTCGTTGATTAGATAAGTATGTTAAAAAAAAATTAGGTGAATTGTGATGTAATTCATATGTTTGTTAATATTATTCAATTCATTTTAAAAACTACATTTATGAAAAAAACATGTCTATTTGGTATGAAAAGAAGTAATTCTCTTTTAATTGTATCTGCAATAGTTTGCGGGCTTTACATGCAGTCATGCACAATTGCAAAAATAAGTGGTAAGGGAGCTATTCCTGTTTTATTGAATCAACCATCTGAAAAAATGCAATTAGTTGATCACATCACTATTAAAAAGAATAGAAACTTTGATTATACAGCATCATATGATGTGTCAGAAATTATTTCCAAAAAAGTGGTTGAAAAGCAGCCTGATGCTGTTATCAATACCAGAGTGACAATCAAATCCAGTATCGATAATTTTTTAATTAATCTTATCACATTCGGTATTGCTCAATCTCGTAAGATAGTGATAGACGCAGATCTAATGAAAGAAAAGAAGTAGTTTTATATCTAGATAATATCTTTTCCATTCCCCTCAAGAAATCCATTTCGTGATTTATTGAGGGGATTGTTATTTTAATTCTGCTTTGTTAAAAGTGATATCAGTAGTTTCATGAGAATAAACCCACACTCATCAAAAATTTGCCAAACTAACTAATTCAAGATTAGAAGTCCACATGCTCAACCTGTTTTAAATTATGCGGGCCAATGTATGGGCTTAATGATTGGCGGGTAACTAGTTCTATTTTTCTTCCGGTTAATTCCTCTAAAAAAAAGTAAGGCCAATGAAATTGCCATAGGTTTTTTTCTCCGGATAGAATTCAATTAAAAAATCCACATCGCTGTCATTTCTAATATCCTTATTCAGTGCAAATGAGCCAAATAGACCAAGTTCTTTTACACCAAATGAGCGTATAGTCTCTTTATTGGAAAAAAGTAAATGGAGTAATTCGGCCTTTGTATGAATAAATGAGAACATATTATAATTGTAATAAATAAACTACAGCGGAGAAAGTAACGGATTGTCGTATGTTGTTTGAAAAGATAATAATTGAATTAAAAGACAATATTAGTAGTCCCGACAGGAATCGAACCTGTATCAAAAGTTTAGGAAACTTCTATTCTATCCATTGAACTACGGGACCGACACTTATTATTTGTGTGCAAATGCGGTCGCAAATGTACTATATTATTCAGCGAATAAAAATGCAGTCCGATTTTTTGATGGAGAATTTGCACCATGAATTAAGCTCATTGAACTATGGTTCTACTGAATTGATTCTGGTGTATTTTGATGTTATCGTTTCAAAGATTTTGGGCTTGAACAAAATTGTTCAATAATATTGAATAATGAACATCGTATTTAGAAAAAATCAATAATAATGGGAATTTTATTTAAGGTACTTGATTCAGAATCTCCTATTTTGTATTATTGTTTAAAAATAAATTCAGATTATTAGATATCGTTACACTCTTATATAGCGGTTCATTATTAAAAACAGTTACTAGCTTATGAATAGGCCAACTCAACAGATTTACAGCCATTATACTCCCGAAGATTTTGGCGTTTGGAAAGCTTTGTATAACAGACAAATGGAGGTATTGAAAACGCAAGTTTCCTCGGCTTATTTACAAGCTATAGAGGTTATTAATTTCTTAGAAGATAAAATTCCTGATTTTTCTGAAGTAAATAAAATTCTCGCCGATACAACAGGGTGGAAGATTGAAGTGGTTCCGAATATTTGTCCGGATGCCAGATTCTTTGAATGCAGTGCCAATAAAATCTTTACTTCCACCTGTTGGTTGCGCACCATGGAACAACTGGATTATTTGGAAGAACCCGATATGTTTCACGATGTATTTGGACACATGCCTCTACTCACCAACCAGGAGTATGCCGGATTCTTTTGCAATTTTGGAAAGCTGGCACTACAGTATCTCAATAATCCCCACGCCATACAATTATTAAGCAGGCTATACTGGCACACGATTGAGTTTGGACTGATTCGTGAAGCAGGTGATATTAAAATTTACGGGGCCGGTATCATTTCATCAAACGGAGAAACCAAACATGCCATTGACCATACCACGCAAAAACGCTCTTTTGATATCGGCAGTATCTTGGATACCCCGTATCGAACTGATATTATTCAGGATACCTATTTTGTAATTGACAATTTTGAACAGTTGTATAACGCTATTCCTGATGTTCACCATTGTCTGAAAGCCCGCATATGACATTTAACCGATCATACTTAGCGGCTGTCCATAGAAATGATTTTTAAAAATCAACCCTAAAAACTAAAAAAATTAGCTTATTATTGCTAATAAAATTAGTAATTAACATGAACGCCAATCAATTTTACAGTAATGAATACAAGGGAACCAAAGCGTTTCAGCAGCAAGAAGTACCAACGGCCAATGCTACCGGCTTTGGTTCGGCATCAGACGATTATATGGAACGGGGGATTGACCTGAACGAGCAACTCATCAAAAACAAAGCCGCTACTTTTTTTATGCGGGTGCAGGGAAACAGTATGATCAATGCAGGCATCTGTCATAGCGATGTAGTCATTGTGGATAGAAGTATTACCGCAAAGAGCGGTCACGTCATCATTGCCGTCATCAATGGCGATATGCTGATACGCAGACTCGAGCGAACGATGCAACGAATAAGATTGCTTCCTGAAACAACACAGCTATCACCCATTGATGTAACGGATCAAACTGATTTTTCGGTTTGGGGCGTGGTGACTTATATTATTAAGTTTGTTGGGTAAAAATTCAAAAGTGAAAAGTCAAAATTCAAAAGCTCGCCCCGAAAGCTCGGGGTAAAAAAATCAAAACTCAAAAGTGAAAATGCAAAATTCAAAAAATAAAAGGGGGCATTAAAATTCAACAGGGTATGCCAATATTATTAAATACCCAAAAAGGCTTACCACAATTTTTCAATGGCTTCTGCGGTCATTTTTTCGGAGGGATAGGGGGTAAAAAAATCCGTTATCTGATTTCGGGTAAGATTAGGGTTTAGCCAATCTGCGTAGCGATCCGGCGAAATAATCACGGGCATTCGTTTTTTGAGGTTGTGAATTTTTTCCAATAATGCATTGGCTTCGGTGGTAATGATCGAAAAGGTTTGTAGGTGTTCTCCCGTTGCCTTATCCGTCCATGCTGCATAAATACCTCCAAAGCAAAAAAGATTTTTCTCTTGAAGTTGAATATAATGCGGATACTTTTTTCCTGCCACATCCATCCATTCATAAAAGCCATCTGCCGGAATCAGGCATCTTTTGTATGAAATACTTCCGCGAAAAGAAGGTTTTTCAAAAATCGTTTCGCAACGGGCGTTGAGTGTTTGCGCTTTTAATTTATCTGCATCCGCTTTTGACTTTACCCAGTGAGGGATCAGTCCCCAGTTGAATAGTTGCAGATGTGAGGGATCTTCCTGAGTAGCCACTGGCATCACCCTGAAACTGAATCCGTTGGCGTGAGGCACGGGATGCCATTCCATGCCTTCCCAATGAACATGCAAGTGTTCTTGTATGACAGACATTTTTTGGGTGAGGGAGAAATGAAAACACATAGTGATAGTACAAAAGTAAAAAGTAAAAATCAGATTAAAATTTTCAGTATGAAAAGATGGGCAGGGTTGTCAATTCAAAATGCAAAAACTTGTCCGCCTCTGGTGGATCAAAAGTAAAAACCATTCATTTCAAACCCCTCAAACCAACCTGTTGAACTCATTGAACCTTTTGAACCCTTTAAACTTCTCCATTCACTTTTTCTCCCTACCTTTATAAAAAAAATTACACCTATGTCACTATTCGAATCCAGCAACCCCACCCTCTCCGAAAAACGTTTCAGAGATACGGTAATCACAAACATTCCGCAAGGTCAAACTATGACCATGAGCGGCACTATTCAAAAATTCGGCTTCCTGCTTTTAATGATGATGGCCACTTCCTACTACTCTTGGAAGGAGGCAGAAAACCTTGGACAGAACCTGATGGGTATGGTATTGGGCGGCGCAATTGGCGGCTTGATTGTTGCCATCATCATATCGTTCAAAAAAGACTGGGCTCCCTATCTTGCCCCAATTTATGCATTGTTGGAAGGGTTGTTTATTGGAGCCGTTTCTGCTATGTATGAAAGTGCTTTTCCCGGTTTGGTACAAAATGCTGTGGGTCTTACTTTCGGCGTTGGTATTGCTATGTATCTTCTTTTCACTTTTCGCATCATTCGCGCTACAGAGAAATTCAAATCCATTATCATTTCAGCTACCCTTGGCATCGCCATTTTTTATTTCCTGTCCTGGATATTGGGAATGTTTGGTGTGCAGGGGCTTTCGAACTTGATTAATGGAAATGGTATGCTGGGAATAGGCATATCTCTTTTCATTGTAGCCATTGCTGCTTTAAATTTAATCCTTGATTTCGACATGATAGAGCAAGCATCTAACCACGGCGCACCCAAACACATGGAATGGTACGGCGCTTTCGGTTTGATGGTTACTTTCGTTTGGCTATACCTCGAAATTTTACGTTTGTTGGCCAAACTGAGAAGTAGAGATTAAACAAAATTTTATAATACAACGAACCGGAGTAATGCTCCGGTTTTTTTATGAAGTTAAATGAGTCCTTTACCCACTCATTTTCTTACTTTTGACCACTAAAATTTTTACACATGCATAAATTTCTCTTAGGGGCTTCTGCAGCCTTACTATTTTCATCAACCTTGTTTGCGCAAACCAAATTGATTGAAAAAGTAGAAAAGAAAGGAACTGATATCCTCATTCCTTATGAAAAATACCAATTGGCTAACGGACTTACTGTGGTGTTACACGAAGACCACAGCGATCCTTTAATTCATGTAGATGTTACCTATCACGTAGGTAGTGCACGTGAAGAAATCGGCAAAAGTGGCTTTGCGCATTTCTTTGAACACATGATGTTTCAGGGAAGTGACCATGTAGGCGATGAGCAACATTTTAAAATCATCACCGCAGCAGGCGGTACGTTAAACGGTAGCACCAATCTGGACCGCACCAACTACTACGAAACGGTTCCAAGCAACCAACTCGAAAAAATGCTCTGGCTCGAATCGGACCGCATGGGCTTTTTACTGGATGCCGTTACACAACAAAAATTTGAAGTACAACGCAGCACCGTAAAAAATGAGCGCGGTCAAAACTATGACAACCGTCCTTATGGTTTGGTGAGTGAATTTACCAGCAAAAATTTATATCCGTATGGTCACCCTTACAGCTGGCTTACGATAGGTTATGTAGAAGACTTAAACAGGGTAGATGTTCAGGATCTGAAGAATTTCTTCCTGCGCTGGTACGGTCCAAATAATGCAACTATCACTATAGGTGGTGATATCAAACCTTCCGAAACCATCAAACTTGTTGAGAAATATTTTGGAAGCATCGAAAAAGGTCCTGCTGTTACCAAAACGATTTTACCTAAAGTAACACTTGAAAAAAATCGTTACGTTTCTTTTGTCGACAACTACGCACGCGTACCTATGTTGATGAAGTCATACCCAACTGTTCCTAACTACGACAAAGACATGGCTGCTTTGGATTGCTTGTCAGAAATTTTAGGTCAGGGTAAAACATCTGTGATGTATCAGCAACTGGTAAAAACTCAAAAAGTATTACGCGCATCAGCCAATAGTCGTCTCAACGAACTGGCCGGTGAATTTACCATTCAAATTACACCAATGCCCGGACAGACGTTGGCTCAGGCAGACAGTTTATATTATGCTACACTTAAAGATTTTGAAGCCCGTGGTATAAAGGATGAGGATATAGAAAAATACAAAGGCAGCATCGAATCGCAATATATGAATCGTTTGCAAAGTGTTTCGGGTAAAGTATCTACCCTCGCGGCATTCCAAACTTTCACTGGCAATCCCAATCAAATTGGAAATATGATGAAGGCATTCATGTCTGTTACCAAAGAAAGTGTGATGCGTGCTTACTTGAAATATGTTAAAGATAAAGGTTGCGTAACGGTGAGTGTGCTCACAAAAAATGATAAAGCCGGTCCTGCTTTGGCTGATAATTATACCATTGATACAACCGGTTATAAAAAACCCGACTATGGGTATAATGGATTGAAATATAAAAAAAGCAAGGATAATTTTGACCGCAATAACATGCCTGCTGCAGGCGGAAATCCGCAAGTATCTGTTCCTTCTTACTGGAAAAAGAAACTGGCTAATGGCGCTTCTGTAATTGCTGCTTCTTATGATGAACTTCCTTTGGTAAATATTTCTATAACCATTCCGGGCGGACATTTGGCGCAGGCAAATGATACTGCCAAAATTGGTTTGGCGGGCATGACTGGAAGTATGCTCAATGAAGATACACGCAATTACACCGCAGAAAAAATGAGTGTTGAATTGCAAAAATTAGGAAGCAGCGTTAGCGTTGGAAATACTTTTGATGGCATGCGTTTTTCCATGCAAACACTCAAGAAAAATCTGGATAAAACATTGGCTTTACTGGAAGAGCGTATGCTCATGCCCAACTTTACTCCCGAAGCATTTAAGCGTTTACAGAAACAGGCCATGGAAAGTTTTAAGCAAGCCAAATCTCAGCCCAGCACCATCGCTTCCAACGTATATGACAAAATCAATTACGGCAGCAACAACATCCTTGGTATGAGTGATAACGGCACCGAGAACACGATCAAAAATTTGACACTCGGAGATATTCAAGCTTACTATAATAATTTCATGACCTCCAAAGGTGCAAAAATTGTTATTGTTGGTGATGTAAAAGAAAATGAAATTCTACCGAAACTTGCTTTCCTAGATAAATTACCAAACAAAGACATTGAATTGCCAAAACCTGCAGCTGCACCTGCTGTCAGCAAAACAAAAATTTATTTAGTAGATGTACCCAAAGCGGCTCAAACAGAATTCCGTGTAGGCAAAGTGCTCAGCCTTCCATTTGATTTAACCGGCGAATTTTATCAGGCCGATCTAATGAACTATGTGTTGGGTGGAAACTTCAACAGTCGCCTCAATTTGAATTTGCGTGAAGATAAAGGTTGGACATACGGTGCCCGTGCCAGCTTTAGCGGAAATAAATACACGACCGAATACTCTTTCAGCTCGGGTATTCGTGCCAATGCAACCGACAGTGCACTTACCGAGGTACTGAAAGAAATTGATGGCTATGCCAATGGTGGTATCAAAGAAGATGAAATGGCCTTCATGAAAAGCGCTATCGGCCAGCGCGATGCATTGCAATACGAAACACCCGGACAAAAATCAGGATTCGTATCCAGATTGATGGAATACAACCTGGAAGGAGATTATATCAAGAAACAAAATGAAATGCTGAAGAATATTTCAAAAAATGATATAGATGCATTGGCTAAAAAATGGTTACAAACTGACAAAATGAACATTTTATTAGTGGGCGATAAACAAAAGATCCTTCCAGGCCTCCAAAAATTCGGAATGGAGATTGTAGAATTAGACGCAGATGGAAATTTGAAACAATAGCTTAACTTTAAACAAACTACCTTTGTGCCCGCCTAACAAAAAGGCGGGCTTTTTTTATGAATAAAATCATTCTCTCTCTCATCGTTTCTTTGCTTTTTATAACGAACATTGTTATTGCGCAAGAAGTCAAAAAAGGAAAAATAGATGGTCGCTTAACGGATGTCAACAGCAAGCTACCTCTGGAATATGCGACCATCAGTTTATATCGTGTCGGAGAAAAAAAGCCAATCACAGGAACAACTACGGATAAATCAGGCAATTTTATATTGAATGACATTCCATTTGGCTCATATAATCTTCTTTTGGAAAATATTGGTTACAGTCCTCTGAATGTAAACGATATCATTCTTAATGAATCAAACTCATACATTCATCTCCAGAATAAAACGCTGAGCACGCAATCATCTGCTCTTTCTACAGTTACTGTTACGGGAAATGCACAGCTTATTCAGCAGAAGGTAGATAAGATGGTTTTTAACGCAGAAAAAGATTTGACTTCTCAGGGTGGCGATGCCACCGATCTTTTAAAGAAAATACCACAAGTGTCGGTTGATGTGGACGGCAATGTGCAATTGCAGGGAAATGGAGGCATTCGTTTTTTGATTGACGGTAAACCATCTGCAGCATTTGGTAACAATATGGCTGACGTCTTACAATCTATTCCTGCCAGTCAAATTAAGAGTATCGAAATCATTACCAATCCCTCTGCAAAATATGATGCACAGGGCATTGGCGGTATTATTAACATCATTCTCAAATCAAAATCTTCCAAAGGATATAGTGGCAGCGCATCAGTAACTGCCGCTACGCGAAATGCGGGAGGAAACTTCAGCGCGGGAATCAACCAAAAAAATATCGGACTCAATGTATTTGTCAATAGGAATGACCGTATTCCCCTAAGGCCATTTAACGATAATCATCGTGAAACTACTAAAGACGGTATCTCCAGCAAACTAGACCAGTATTCACAAAACCGTTTTCAGCGACACAGTACACAAGCTGGCATGGGTTTCGATTGGAAAATAAATAAATTCAATACCCTCACTTCCAGTTTTTCATATAACACATATTGGCAACAATTTGAAAACGATGCACAACAATTGTTTCAAGCCGATATCGCCGGGGGCAGTCCAATCATTCAAACGCATTATCAAACCAAAAACAAATTCAGCTCGGAGGCCATTGATCTTTCTTTGACATACAAAAAAACATTTACAAAAGAGGAGCAAGAACTGGATATAAAACTCACAAACAGTAACAGCAATAACAACACCAAGGCATATACGCTGCAATCTCTGATGCCCAAAGATTCATTGATATTTGGAAATAATAATTTTAATCCGGGATCAAACAGACTTACCGAACTTTCGCTTGATTATACACATCCTTTTGCAAAAGATGTACAGTTAGGAGTGGGCGGTAAAGCATCATTGCAGAAAATTACAGGACAAAGTTTTATCAATAGTTACGATCCAAATGTGAAGAATTATTATTTCAATAATTTACTTTCCAATGAATTGAGTTACGATCAAAAAATATGGGCAGCTTATTCAGAGCTTACGGTTCCCCTTGGAAATGACATACAATTTAAATCAGGCCTTCGTTATGAGCGCACGGAAATAGATGCAAGGTTTTCTAATGCGCAGAACAATCAAAAAGTACCTTCGTACAACACGTTTGTCCCATCTGTGTTTTTGTCACGTAAAATGGCAAACAAACAAAGCATTCGCTTTAGCTACTCCAAGCGTATACAGCGTCCAGAATACGAAGCGTTGAATCCGTTTTATAATACTACAGATCCTAAAAACATCAGCACAGGCAATCCATTTCTCTCTCCAGAAATAGCCCATCGATTTGAAGCAACATACACCAAAGAAAGTAAGATTGGTTCCTTTACCATTACCGGATTTTATCGAATCAATGATGATGACATCCAACCATTCATTAAATATTATCCTAGATTACTTATAGGAGATTCAACATACGAAAATGTATCATTGAATCAGCGATTGAATGCCGGAAAAGAATTTAATACAGGTGCTGATATTTCAGGCGATTTAAGAATTGGGACGAAATTCAATATTCGTGGATCCATGTTTTTCTTTCATCGCAAAACCATCAATAAAATTGATGCGGGACTTAGCCGGAATAGTTTTAACTATCGCATGAATATTAATGCAACGTATCAATTCACCAATAGTTTCCTTGCTGAGTTCTTTTCCAATTTCAATGGCCCACGTAATGAAGCACAGGGACGTTATCCAAGTTTCACTACATATAACATTGCGGTACGCAAACAATTTTGGAACAAAAAAGGAAGCTTTGCCATCACTACCACAAATATTTTCAGTAAATATTTGAGTCAGATGACAGTGCTCGAAGGTCCGGGTTTCAAATCTTATGGCACCAGAAACATTCCTTTTCAAGCTATAGGAATAAACTTTACCTGGAAATTTGGTAAGATGGAATTCAAGAAAGAAAAACGCGCCGAGGAATCAGAAGGAGGTGGAATGGGTTTGTAAAAAAATCAAAAAGAATTTAAATAGTCCTAAAAAAGCCCCAGATTAATCTGGGGCTTTTTTAAAATTATATTTTTATCATCACAGGTAAAAAAACAAATCCTACAGAGCATTTTCAACAATCTTGTTTCCTGCCGCAGTTACGGTAGTCATGTATTTTGTTCTGTCTACATCCACCTGCTGTGTTTTTTTGAGAAACTTATCATCTACTATAAAGACGTTGAAGAGGCCTAAATGTCTTGGTTCGAAGGGCTGCCGAAATCCCCACGAATGGGCCACGAATGGGGTTCGAACATTGTTCGAACCATGGCATCCTGTGTTTTAACCATAACAATGGACAATTTTCTTCGCAATTCTTTGCGAAAGACTTGGCGCGCTTTGCTTTTTCTACCATAGCCTTTTGTACCTTCGCTTTTATGAATGCATTGATACAGCAAATTGAATCATTAAAGCAGGAGGTAACTGCTTTTTCTGTAACTGATAAAGCATCACTCGAAGAATTTCGCATCAAATTTTTGGGAACTAAAGGTTCGCTCAAATCCCTCATGGGCGAAATGAAAAATGTACCGGTTGAGCAAAAAAAAGAAGCCGGTCAGTTATTAAATGAGTGCAAACAATTTGTAGAGGCTCATTTTGAGCAATTATCCGGAAATATAGAATCAACCGGAGATCAACCCTCCGATATGGATACCAGTTTGCCCGGTGATGCCCTTCCCATTGGCTCTCGCCATCCAATCTCTTTAGTTCAAAATCAAATCATCTCTATCTTCCAGCGTCTTGGTTTTGCGGTGGCCGAAGGTCCCGAAATGGAAGATGACTGGCATAATTTTACCGCGCTCAATTTACCAGAAGATCATCCGGCTCGCGATATGCAGGACACTTTTTATCTGAGCAAATCGCCCGATTGGTTATTGCGCACGCATACCAGCAGTGTCCAGATTCGCGAAATGGAAAAAGGTCAACTTCCTTTACGCATCATTTGCCCAGGTCGCGTGTATCGCAATGAAACCATCAGTGCACGTGCACATTGTTTCTTTCATCAGGTGGAAGGTCTCTACATAGCTGAAAATGTTTCCTTTGCCGATTTAAAACAAACACTTTATTTCTTCGTAAAAGAAATGTTTGGAAACAATGTACAGGTTCGTTTTCGCCCCTCTTTTTTCCCATTTACAGAGCCAAGTGCTGAAATGGATATCAGCTGTCTGATATGTGGGGGCAGCGGTTGCAGCGTCTGCAAAAAAACAGGATGGGTAGAAATCTTAGGTTGCGGCATGGTGCATCCGTCCGTGCTTGAAAACTGCGGTATCGACAGTAATAAATACACCGGTTTTGCATTTGGCATGGGTATCGAACGCATCACCATGCTCAAATATCAAATCAAAGATCTGCGCCTTTTCAGTGAAAATGATTTGCGTTTCCTCAACCAATTCAGCGATGCATTGTAAATTATATCAACAATGATCAAACAAGTTTGTGTAGCCGGCGCCGGAACCATGGGTAGTGGCATTGCCTTAAATGCGGCTCAATTTAGCTATGATGTTGTTTTATTTGATGTACAAGAATCAGTACTGCAAAAAGCAAAACTGTCCAATGAGATAATCCTGCAATCATCGATAGATAAAGGCAAACTGGAAGAACAACAAAAGCAACTCATTCTTTCCCGTATTCTCTACACCCATGATATTTCTCTTTGCAAAGCAGATCTAATCATAGAAGCCATCGTCGAAAAATTGACCATCAAAAGCCAATTATTCAAACAATTGGCCGAAGTGAATACTGAGCATTGCATTTTGGCGAGTAACACATCTTCTTTATCTATCAACGCACTTCAACAAGAAATTTCAAATCCCAGTCGATTTGCCGGTTTGCATTTTTTTAATCCTGCTCATTTAATGAAACTGGTAGAGGTCGTTCGTGGTGAACATACCAACGAAGAAACAATACAGTCTCTTGTCGCTTTTTGTCAGTCGCTCAAAAAAGTACCTGTTGTTTGTAAAGATGCACCGGGTTTCATCGTTAATCGCGTAGCCCGTCATTATTATTTGGAAGCCATGCGTTTGGTTGAAGCCGGACATGCCTCTATTGAACAGGTTGATACTTTATTGGAGAATGCCGGTTTTAAAATGGGACCTTTTCGTTTAATGGATTTGATTGGTAATGATATCAATTTAGCCGTTTCTCAATCACTTTATGATGCTTTTGATCATGAACCTCGCTTCAAGCCCAATGTATTACAGGAAACGCTTGTTCAAAAAGGAGAACTTGGAAAAAAAACAGGCAAAGGGTTTTATTCTTACGCGTAAATAATAATTGAATTCCGCATGTCAAACAGTACCAAAACGGTCTTAGTCACCGGAGCTTCCGGCTTAGTCGGAATAGAATTGACCCATCAGTTGGTCCATAACGGTGTTCATGTGAAAGCTTTATATCACACCCATTCTATAGAAACCAAACATCCATTGGTAGAGCCGATATGTTGTGATTTGCTGGATGTGGATGCATTGGAGGAAGTGATGGTTGGCGTTGAAGAAGTATATCATTGTGCGGGCCTGATCAGTTATGTGCCCAGTCAGCGCGATGCCTTGTATAAAGTAAATGCAGAAGCTACAGCCAATGTGGTCAATGCCTGTTTGGATGCGGGCGTTCGTAAGCTCGTTCACATCAGTTCCATTGCAGCTTTGGGTAGAATGGAAAATGGAGTTTCGCAAAATGAAAAAACGGAATGGAAGGATCATAAAGACCAAAGCAACTACGGGCACAGCAAATTTTTAGGTGAAGCAGAAGTGTGGCGCGGCGTTGCAGAAGGGTTGAATGCAGTCATTGTGAATCCAAGTATTATTTTAGGTCCGGGCGATTGGTATAAAGGATCAACAGCGATATTCAGAAACGTATGGAACGGATTTAAATGGTATACCAATGGTATCAATGGATTCGTAGATGTACGGGATGTGGCTGCAGCCATGAGAATGCTTATGGATTCTGATATTTCCGCCGAGCGATTTATTTTGAACGGAGGCAACTATTCGTATAAAGAAGTATTCAATACCATTGCTGATGCATTTGGTAAACCCCGACCCAACAAAAAGGTTACTCCCTTCCTGGCCGAATTGGTGTGGAGGGCAGAAAAAATAAAATCATTATTTAGCAATACCGAACCGCTTATCACCAAAGAAACAGCCAGGGTGGCACAAATGAGCGTGTATTATAAAAATGAAAAGCTCCTCAAGTTGTTTCCTGATTTCAAATATAAATCGCTGGAAAATACGGTACAGTTTTGCTGTATCCGACTCTTGCAACATTACGTTAACAAATCTTGATGTAGTTTCGGCCCAACAAATGCTTATGACCATGCAAAAATTATCTATTTGTATTCTTGTATTTTTGGTTTTAAACTCTAATGCTTTTGCACAAAAGCCAAAGTACTATCAGATAAAAGGAAATATAACTGCTGCAGATACTAAATTGCCATTACAAGGCGCATCTGTATTTGCTGAAAATACCACACTTGGTACAGTTACCGATGATCAGGGAAATTTTTCATTCTGGCTGCCCGAAGGTGGTTTTGATATGGCTGTGAGCTTTACCGGATATCAAACACAAAGTCAGCATGTGAGTAATGGAGTTCCTGCCGAGTTTAATATTTCACTTGCCTTAAAACAAAAGGAAATGCAGGAGGTGTCTGTAGTATCCACCGGGGAAGTTAAAGACGGATGGGCTAAATACGGCGAATTTTTTCTGGGTGAGTTTTTGGGAAACACACCTAACCGAAAATTATGTACCCTGCAGAATACGGATGCATTGCGCTTCTTTTATTCCAAACGTAAGGATCGTTTAAAAGTATTGGCTAAAGAGCCCTTGCACATTGAAAATAAAGCACTGGGATATTTGATTACTTATGAGCTGGACTCATTCATTTACGAATACAAGACAACCAATGCATTATATACAGGTGTTCCAAAATTTGATACGCTTGTTCCCGAAAGCCCGGCTCAAATGGACACTTGGAAACAAAATCGGGAGACTGCATATTATGGATCTGTATTGCATTTTATGCGGGCGATTTACAAACAGCAAATTGCCGATGAAGGATACGAGTTGAAAGAGGTACAGGTTAATGATCAGGCAGATAAGATGGATCCTGTAGAAGAAAAGAACATATACACCTGGCTAAATTATGAAACTAAGGATAACGGATTGATTACGATTAATCCAGCTAAAAATAATCTGGGTATTTTATATACCCTGGAGGCGCCGGCAGCTGCTTATCTTACCGAAAATCCGGAAACCCCAAACAAAGAATTTCAGTATTCAAAAATCAGTATTACAGCAAATCAGCCAATCACGATTGAGTCTAATGGATTTTATTATCCACAACAGGATTTGATTATCAATGATTATTGGGAGTGGACACGCATGGCAGACATGCTGCCTTATAATTACATTGCAGAAGAATGATGCCTAAGAAGCTTTCTCACCCATGATTTTTTTCCAGAGTTCGGGAATGCGTTTTATCCAAACCAGTTCTCTTCTTTTGGTTTGGGCATCTAATGCGGGCGTTCCAAAATAAACGCCATTGCCATCAATAGAACTTACTACACCACTTTGACCCAATACCACCGCACCGGCTCCGATGCGCAGTGTCTTATTCACACCTACTTGTCCCCAAAGTGTTACGCCGTCTTCTAAGGTGGTGGCACCGGCAATACCAACTTGCGCGGCAATCAAACAATTTTTACCGATGACTGTATCATGACCTATGTGCACCATGTTATCCAACTTGGTTCCGCGACCGATGACCGTATCATGACTTACACCACGGTCGATGGTGCAGGATGCGCCGATTTCAACATCATCTTCAATGATAACACGACCACAGTCGGGCATTTTTTTGTACCAGGACTCACGATCTTTTTTGGTGTTGTAATAAAATGCGGAGCTGCCAATGATAGTGCCGGATTGAATGATTACGTTATCACCCAACACACAATAATCCTGAATAACCACATTGGGATGCAGGATACAATTTTTGCCGATAGAAACATGATGACCAATAAATACACCCGGAAACAAAACGGTTGATTCGTCAATAGCAGCAGTTTCTGAAATCATATTATCGGCGGCCAAAAACGGACGATGTTGCCGAACAATTTTTGCATAAGCTTCAAAAGGATTGGAAACCACCAGCAGTGTTTTGCCGGGAGGAGCCGGTATTTCTTTGTTGATGATGATAAACGAAGCCGGGCTGTTTAAACATTTATCATAGTATTTGGGATGATCTACAAAAACAAGATCTCCTTTTTCAACTTTGTGAATTTCATTGATGCCTATTGCATTTGCATTAGCATCACCAACAATCTGCGCATCAATCAGTGCGGCAATTTCATGAACAGGAATAGGCGTATTGAAGCGCATAATTTTTTTACAAAAGTACACGATGAAAGAAAATATCAAACAAAAAAAATGAAACGAGCTTGCTTCAATGAAAGAGAAAAATAAAAAACAAGATTCAATCAATCAAAAAAAACAAACGATCGTTATTTTGATGACATAAAAAAATTTTAAAAAAAATTGAAAAATATTTGTTGCAGTGAAAAATAAATTAGTAATATTGTGAGGGGAATTTAATTCCCCTTACTTACTAACCCATCCATATATTGCAAGCCTGATATTTTTATCGGGCTTTTTTTATGCATTGAATGCAACAAAAAATATTGGTGATTCACAAAATTATCAGTCAGTAAATCAATAACAAGTAACTTGCAGCAAATCTTCAGCGTATGATTTATTCAATGACCGGATTCGGAAAAGCAGAGAAAACAATTGGAGAAAGAACTTATGTAGCCGAGGTGAAAGCCCTGAATGGCAAGCAGTTTGATTTGCAGCTGAAACTACCGTCCTTACTGAAACCATTTGAGTTTGATATTCGCAGTAAACTGCAGGAAACATTGATGCGAGGCACTGTTGATTGTATCATTTTCATCAAACAACAAGGATCTGCAAAGCCCGTTGTGATCAATACGGATCTTGTTAAAACATACTATCAACAAATATCCTCACTGGCATCAGATACAGGCATGGATATGCAATCTGTGCTGGCATCCATTCTTCGTTTACCGGAAGTGGTCAGTCCATCTACCGAGGTTTTGTCTCCCGAAGATTTCAACTCTTTTCTCACTGTTTTAGAAGAGGCTATTGCTCAACTGCAAAATCATCGTCAAAAAGAAGGTATGGTGCTGGAGCAGGATTTACGCATGCGTGTTGAAAAAATCCGAGAGCAGGAGTCTGTGATTGTTTCGTTGGAGTCGAACAGAATGGATCGAATCAGACAGGAACTGGGCATGTTACTGGAAAAATATGTTGGCAAAGAAAATTATGATGCCGGAAGAATGGAACAGGAACTGGTGTATTATATGGAGAAGATAGATATACATGAAGAGCAGATTCGATTAAAGCAGCATATTGATTTTTTCATTGAAACACTGATCGGCAGTGAAGTATCCAAAGGAAAAAAACTATCTTTCATTTTGCAGGAAATGGGAAGAGAGATCAACACTACCGGCAGCAAGGCATATGATATAGATATCCAAAAAAGTGTGGTGGCCATGAAAGATGAATTGGAAAAAGCAAAAGAGCAGGTGCTCAATGTATTGTAAATTTGTGTTTTGAATTAGAATAAGTATATGAGGGTATTTTTATTTTCTGTTTTTTATCTGGCACTGGTTTCCTGCGAGACCAATGATTTGTTTGAAAAAAGAAACGTTATCCCACATAATAAATGGAAAAGCACTTTGCCTGTAGAGGGAAAAATTGAGGTATCGGATACCACAGCCATGTACAATCTATATGTATGCATTAGGCATACTGACGCATACTTGTACAACAATATATGGCTGGACATGCAGGTTTTATCAGATAAAGACACCCTATTTCATTCAAAAAGAGAAGTTATTTTAGGAACAGATGCGGAAGGCTGGGAGGGGGAAGGTATGGATGATATTTGGGATCTTAAAAAGAGGATAAACCCCACTCCTTTTAAATTCAAAAAGCCAGGAGATGTACTTTTCAGAATTAAACATTGTATGAGAGCAGATCCTTTGGAGGATATTATGTCAGTGGGGCTTAGACTTGAGAAAATTAAATAAATTATATTTTATTTAAAACCAACGTTCTCTTTTTCAATTATTCGCAACGCTTTTGCATTTGATTCCGTATCTTTACCGAAATTTCATAAATTTTTAATTTATTAATTACGTGAGTCGCAATTACTTTATTTTACTGTGCATGTTGTTCTTGCAATTTACATCCAATGCACAATTTTCATCATTCACACAAGATGGATATTTTTATCAGGGAGAGGTTGGTGTTGTGACTGGCGCCGCTCATTATTTTGGAGATTTGAACACAAGGTCTGCACTCAACAGACCTGCTAATTCCACAGGTTTTTTTGTTCGTAAAAATTTTGGCAGTTATACCGCTCTGAGGTTAGCCGCGACATACGGACACGTTAGATACGCGGATAAATACAACCTTAAAAACAAGTGGCAAAAAGGCAGAAATCTTTCTTTTGAATCAGATATTTTTGAATTCACAGCTCAGGGAGATTTCAATTTCTTCAAATACGAGCCGGGAAGTGACTTTTATCGTTACACACCTTACATCACCTTAGGGGTTGGGTTATTTTCCTATAACCCTTACGCTTGGGTAAAAAATGCTAAGACAGATCAATTGGAGAAAGTCAACTTGCGCAATATTGGTACCGAAGGTCAACTTTCCGGTAATCCTCAATATGCCACTCCTTATAGTCCAATGGCAATATGCGTTCCATTGGGAGTGGGTGTAAAATTCAGCTTGAATCGTAAACTTAATTTGCTTTTTGAGGCAGGTTATCGTTTTACCAATACTGATTACCTCGATGATGTAAGCACGGTATACCCAAATCCTTCCGATCCTGGTATCTCAAGAGCGCTGATGTTAATTTCTGACAGGTCTGCAAATCAGGATTATTCGAGTGGTCCCAATGGCACCAATCCTTCTCGTCAGCGTGGATACAGCAAACAAAAAGATGCTTATATGTTTGCTCATGTTGGTTTGTCGGTAAATATTATCACGTTTAAGTGTCCTACTGCTTACTAATGATCACCTTATCATTCTCAACCCTCACGGTTACATAATTAATTAATTCTGTAACACTCAAATTTTATCCAATCAGATTTATATGAACCAGCCGGGCGAAAATATGAGTGCTTTATTACCTCGCCACATTGCCATCATTATGGATGGAAACGGAAGATGGGCTGAAGAAAGAGGGCAGGATCGATTGTTTGGTCACTTTAACGGGGTGGAGAGTGTCAGAGATGTCGTTGAAGGAGCGGCGGAAATAGGAATTCAATATTTGACTTTGTATGCATTCAGCACTGAAAATTGGAATCGGCCAAAGAATGAGGTGGATGGATTGATGGAGCTGTTGGTAGATACCATAAAAAAAGAAGTACCCACACTCCAAAAAAATCAAATAAAACTAAGAGTTATTGGTGATTTTGATAAAATTCCCGAAAAGGCCAGAATGGAACTGATGGATGCGCTGCATCAGACGGAGAATAATTCCGGAATGCAGCTAATCATGGCGCTTAGTTATTCCAGCAAGTGGGAAATACTCAAGGCAATCAATGCCATTTCTGTAGATGTGGCAGATAAGAATATTGATCCGGGAACTATTACTGAAGATCAATTTCGTAGCTATCTCACTACATCCGACATTCCAGATCCGGAACTTATGATCAGAACAAGCGGAGAACACAGAATAAGTAACTTTTTATTATTTCAACTTGCTTATGCAGAACTCTACTTTTCTCCTGTACTATGGCCCGATTTCAGAAAAGCGGATTTGATTCAGGCGATACAAGATTATCAAAAAAGAGAGAGAAGATTTGGAAAAACAGGCGAACAATTAAAGACAATCAAAGGCTAAACTGATTAACAACGGGCATGAATCAACGCATTTATCTTTTATCTCTCATTCTACTTTTACCATGCCTTTTAATGGCTCAGCAGGATTCGGTTCCTGTTACTGACCCAGTTGCCATAAAAAACCTCATCAATAATAGATATCCCAAAATATTTAACATTGCGGAACTGCGTGTAACGGGCACCCAGTCTTACGACCCTAATCTTGTTGTATCTATTTCTGGGTTATCTGTTGGTGAAAAAATTTCATTACCCGGCACCGATGCTTTTTCAAAAGCCATAGCCAAGTTATGGAAGCAAAATCTTGTATCTGATGTTAAAATCAATATTATCAAAGTCCAAGGCAATGATTTGACAGTTGAGTTGGAGATCACAGAGCGTTCACGACTGATAAATTTTCATTTCACAGGAGTAAAAAAGGGAGAAAAAGACGATCTTGAAAACAAAATCGGTCTTACGAAAGACAGGGTGATTACAGAAAATATGAAAATTAGTGCGGTAGAAGCTATTCGCAAGTTTTATTATGAAAAAGGGTACAGAAACGTAAAAATTGCTGTGTATGAAGACAGTATAAAGGGTATTTATAATGGAGTTAGTTTGGAATTCATCATTCAAAAAGGCAGTAAAGTAAAAGTAAATTCTGTACAGTTTGCGGGCAATGAAACTATAGATGCAATGCTTTTGCTAAAACAAATGAAAGGAACCCGAGAAATGAACCGATTTACATTGTATCCTACCAAAGTACAATCACCATACCCCGGAACATCCAAACCTAGAACATGGAAAGATTTTGTTCATCAAAGAGGCTGGTGGCACCCTACCTTAATCAAAGATTATCTTAATCCATACATCCATATTCGTCCTTTTGGGAATAGTAAATTCAACGAAAAGAAATATGAAGAAGATAAGGAAAAGTTGCTGGAGTATTATAATGCACAGGGTTTGAGGGACGCAGTTTTGGAAGCAGATACCATTATGTTAAACCCTAAAGGGAATCTTAATGTGTTTTTGAAACTTAAAGAAGGTCATCGATATTATTTTGGCAATATTTCATGGAGCGGCAACACCAAGTATTCTGATTCTATTCTTAACTACTTATTGTCTATTAATAAGGGTGATGTTTATAATGTAGAGCTTTTAAATAAAAGATTAGGAAAACAAATGTCGATGGAGGGTGGAGATATAACTAGTTTGTATCAGGATGACGGTTATTTGTTTTTCAGAATCGAACCAATTGAAACAGCGGTTTACAACGATACCATTGATTACGAAATACATATCACAGAAGGCCCACAGGCTACCTACGGAAGAATTTCCGTGTCGGGTAACAATAAAACAAAAGACCATGTAATACTTCGTGAAATGCGCACCCTTCCCGGTGAAAAATTCAGCAGGTCTGATATTATTCGTACTCAAAGGGAACTTTCGCAACTTAGTTTCTTTAATCCTGAAAAAATAAATCCCAATGTGGTACCCAATCCAGAAAATGGAACGGTGGATATCAATTGGGAGGTTGAAGAGAAATCCTCTGATCAATTAGAATTATCTGCCGGCTTTGGTGGTGGTATTGGTTTAACAGGCACACTTGGCGTTACATTCAATAATTTTTCTGTAAACAACATCACTCAAAAATCAAGTTGGTCGCCACTTCCTGTTGGTGATGGTCAAAGATTAAGTTTGCGTGCACAATCAAATGGAAGAGCATATCGCTCTTATAATTTTTCATTTACAGAACCCTGGTTGGGCGGAAGAAAAAGAAACTCCTTTTCCATAAACTATTATAATACCAAGTTCTCTAATGCGGTCGATCAATTCGGAAGTTACTGCAGGTCTTGCGGCGATACATCTTATGTGAAAACAGTGGGTGTAGGAGTTTCATTAGGTAAGCAATTAAAATGGCCCGATGATTACTTTAACCTCGTTTATTCATTAAGTTTTCAGCAGTATAAGTTGAGAAATTATGGAGCGATATTCAGCGGGTTAACTAACGGAGTTTCAAATAACATCAGTCTTAAACTCACTTTATTAAGAAATTCTGCCGGTCCCAATCCAATCTTCCCTACAACAGGATCTAATTTCATGCTAAGCGGCCAATTTACTTTGCCTTATTCCTTGATGGGAATTACATCTACCACAAACAACAGGTATGAACTGCCCGAATTTCACAAATGGCGTTTTACGGGTGATTGGTACACGCCTATTGGCAGAGCTCGTGGTGCAGAGAAAAACAAGCAATTTATTTTGCGTGTTTGTGCCAAATATGGCTTCATTGGAAAATACAACAACAAGTTGGAAGTGTCACCATTTGAAAGGTTTCAGGTCGGTGATGCCGGTTTAAGTAATACACAAGCCCTGATGGGTTATGATATCATTTCTCATCGCGGATTTCCTGTATACTCATCTTCCAATCCAAAATCCAATCCGGATGGTGTAAGCCCGTCACAGTATTTCACGATATTTAATAAATATACCATGGAGCTGCGTTATCCATTTAGTACAAGCCCTACAAGTACTATTTATGGTCTTGCATTTATGGAAGCTGCTAATGGATGGTATTCATTTAAAGAATACAATCCATTTAAGCTGCGCAGATCGGTTGGTGTAGGTATGCGCTTCTTCCTTCCAATGTTTGGATTACTTGGATTTGATTATGGTATAGGCGTCGACAGATACAATCAGCAGTCAGGAATTAAAGGTGCAGCCAAGTTTACATTTATGTTGGGCCAGGAGGCAGACTAAAAACAAGTTAAATGTTCAATGTTCAAAGTTTTTTTCTTGAAAGGCGTTATCTTAAACATTGAATAGGTTCAATAGGTTGTTTGAGGGTTTGAAATGTTTGAGAGGTTTGATGCGACGAGTTCTTTAGTCTTCGTTAAGTCCTTCCCCCAAAGTCTTCCATGGGAGACGTTCGGGATAAGTTTGATGATTTCGATTTACCAAGACACACTCTGCGTCTTTGCGCGAAAACGAAAATGTAGGTTAATGTGGGCTTAATAGACGACATCAGTTTTACCGGTATTTTTACTTTTGATTTTTTACTTTTCACTTTTGAATTATTACTTCCATGAAAAAAATCATCACATCGCTCGTATTTGTTTTTATTGGCATTGTTTCAATTGCGCAGCGCTATGCAGTAGTTGATACGAAATATATCCTTGGAAAACTAACGGCGTACACAGATGCACAAACCAAACTTGATCAGATTGCAGAAGTTTGGCAACAGGAAATAGATGACAAGCAAGTTTCACTGGAAAAAATGAAGAGAGATTTTGAAGCCGAGTCTATCATGTTGCCGGAAAATCTTCGTAAAAAAAGAGAAGATGAGATCTTTAACAAAGACAAAGATTTAAGGGATCTTCAGAGAAAAAGGTTTGGATTTGAAGGGGATTTATTTAAAAAAAGACAGGAAATCATAAAGCCGGTTCAGGATAAAGTGTACAATGCGATCCAGAAAATGGCCATCGAAAAACAATACGATATCGTCTTCGATAAAAGTGAGGGAATTACCATTATCTTTGCCGACCCCAAATTGGATAAAAGTGAGGATATTTTGAGGATGATTGGAGGGGATAAAAAATAAAATTTACAAAAGATTCACAAATTCTCATGAAAGACCATGTAATTTCACGAGATTGATTTATAAAATAAATTTTTTACCAACGAAAAAAAGATGAAAAAAACACTACTTATTTTTTGCATTAGTATTACTGCATCATTATTTGTAAAAGCTCAGAAATCAGAAAGTAAAATCGGGTATATCAGTACTGATGAATTGATTGCCTCTATGCCTGAAGCTGTTAAAGCGGATGCTGATTTGAAAGAATACCAGGCTTCGCTTGCGCAGCAACGTGAGGATATGATGAAGGAGCTCAATGACAAGGACAGCATTTTTGTTCGTGATTCCGCCAAGCTGTCTCCCAGTATGAAAGAAATAAAAAAAGACGAATTGATTAATTTATATCAACGAGTTCAAAACTGGAATCAACAGGCACAGGAAATGTATCAGGCGGAGGCCCAGAAAAAACTGGCACCAATCAAAACCAAAGCGATGGAAGCCATAAAGGCTGTAGCAAAAGAGAATAATTATGCCTATGTAATGGATATCACATCTTTGATTGTGGCACCTCCCGGTGATGATTTGTTGCCAAAGGTTAAAACTAAAATGGGTATTAAAGATGAAAATGATACTCCTGCTCCAAAGAAAAAGCCATAATTTTTAATACATTACTTAATTTGCAAGCCATTCATTGTTGAATGGCTTTTTATTTTTTATTAGATGGATCAATTTCCAATAGGTGTTTTTGATAGTGGATATGGAGGACTTACCATATTAAAGGACTTTAAAAAGTTGTTGCCACAATATGATTTTTTGTATTTGGGCGATAATGCCCGCGCACCTTATGGCCCTCGAAGTTATGATACGGTATATCAATTTACACTTCAGGCTGTAGAATGGTTCTTTGACCGGGGTTGCAAATTGGTAATTTTGGCATGTAATACCGCCTCTGCCAAAGCATTAAGAACCATTCAACAAAAAGATTTGCAAGCACTTGACCCAACGTGCAGAGTACTTGGTGTTATTCGTCCAACAGCCGAAATCATCGGTCGTTTTACCCCATCAGGTCATATAGGAATTATGGGAACAACCGGAACCGTGCAATCTGAATCATATTTGATTGAGACGGCCAAGTTTTTTCCTGATTTGAAAGTTTCGCAAGAAGCCTGTCCCAAATGGGTTGAACTGGTAGAAAATAACCGGTACGAATCCCCGGAAGCTGAAGTGTCTGTCAAAAATCACATAGAAGCTTTATTAAGTAAAGATCCGGCGATTGATGCCATACTGCTCGCCTGTACACATTATCCTTTATTGATACCTGTAATAAAGAAATATTTACCCGAACATATTCAGCTCATAGAACAGGGGCCTGTAGTTGCAAAAAGTCTCATTGAATATTTAATCCGACACTCCGAAATAAATGATCACTGCAGTAAAAAGGGTCAATTGAATTTCTTTACTACGGGGGATACCGGTGACTTTGATCGACATGCAGGTGCGTTTTTTGGACAAAAAATAGGGTCTGAACATACGATTTTGGGCTAAAAACCTAAAAAAACGCCTATTTTAAGCCATAAACCCTTACCTTTGCCCTCCCTTTCACAACAGGCCGGGATGGTGCCCGGTTTTGAAGGAAAACAATTTTGTAAAAGGAAAAAATTACTACTATGCCAGGAAAAAAAAGAACCTACCAACCGCATACACGTCGTCGTAAATCTGTACACGGCTTTCGTGCCCGTATGAAAGATGCCAACGGCCGTAAAGTATTGGCCAGTCGTCGCGCAAAGGGTCGTCATAAATTGACGGTATCAAGCGAACATGGTTCAAAGAAATAATCAATTCGTATTTATACCAAAGCCCTTGCCTACGCAGGGGCTTTCTTTTTTGTATCTTAGACTGATTGGAACAGAAACAGACATATCATTTTGGTAAAGAAGAAAAATTAAAAAGCCGTAAGCAAATAGAACAGTTGTTTCGCGAGGGCAAATCTATTTCTATCTACCCACTTCGTTTACTATGGATTCCAAAAAACAATCAAAGGTATTTACAGTCCGGAGTTTCTGTCAGCAGCCGCTATTTCAAACATGCTGTAGATCGTAATAAAATCAAGCGCCGGATGCGTGAGGCGTATAGGCTCCAAAAACATTTGCTGGAACAAACACTTACCGAGAAAAATTTACAGTACTCACTATTCTGGATTTATACTGCTAAAATCAGTTTGCCATTTGAAGACATAGAATCTGCATGTACTGAAGGTATTCAAAAATTAATTCGACAAATCAAGTGAAGTTTTTAAATAAAATATTAGCCTGGCCTTTTATCGCTCTAATCAGGTTTTACCAATGGGGAATTTCTCCATTGCTGGGTCCAAAATGCAGGTATTCTCCAACCTGCTCCGCTTATGCATTACAAGCCATTCGTAAATATGGTATTTTCAAAGGAATGAAACTTGCCCTAAAGCGTATCGGCCGATGTCATCCTTGGGGTGGGCACGGTTATGATCCTGTTCCATGATCATTCAGGCCCTTAATCCCATTTCCATTCCGCTTCTCCATGTCTGATAAAAGGGCGTTGTAAATCAGAGGTCAATAAAAAACCTTCATCATTAACTCCTTTGACCGTTAAAGCGATAATCTCATTTTGTATTTCAAGACTTACCTGTTGACTGTATTTGTATAGATGAGCATTATAGTTTTCAATGATTGAAGTAAAGTTAGTGTCATCGGCTTCATCATAAGCCAGAACAATTAGTTTATGCAGTTCTTTTGCCATTGAAACCACCGGAAATCTTTTATCAGTTATTTTAAAAAAAGAAGTCACATTTGTCAATTCTTCCGAAAAAACCGATTGGTTGATATTTATCCCGATACCCACAACAGCCCAATTCCAGTTTGCCCCACGGTAAATGTTTTCAATTAAGATGCCACCTGCCTTTCTGTCAGCAATTATGAGGTCATTTGGCCATTTTATCTTCACTTCTTTTGTTAAAAATTGTTGAAGAAAATAACGGCAAGTATTTGCCATCAACATACTCAATACAAAAGGCTTTTGCTGAAATTTTAAAGGATCTTCCAGCAGAATACTCATCAATATGTTATCATTAGGGCTACTTTGCCAGTTTTTTCCGCGCTGACCTTTACCTTCAGATTGAAATCGGGCAAAAAAACACGCACCATGCTTGCCATTTCCCGAACGGCCTATTTCCATGGCATCATTATTGGTACTAATTGTTCGATCAATGATGTGAAAAAGGGGTATTTTAGGCGATGTTTTCATTGAGAAAATAAATAGTATTTTTGACAATTATCTGACCTGGTTACAAATGTAACAAACATTTCTCCCGGGTATTTTGGAAAAATTAAAAGAACTTCATTTGAGTAAAGTAAAAGAAACTAAACCACGCGTAAGATCTATTACGCGAATCAACCGTAACAGCAAGATCTTTAAAACCATCATTTCATCAATTCAGGAAAAAAAAGGTGACCACATCGTAAGTCTGGATCTCAGAAAAATAGCTGAGGCTGTTACTGATTTTTTTATCATTTGTCAGGCTAGCAATGGCAATCAATTAAAAGCAATTGCCGACAATATAGAAGTACAGGTAAAAAAAATATGTGGAGAAACACCCTATAAACAGGAAGGCCGACAAGCAGAGCAATGGATATTGATGGACTACATCAATGTTGTTGTACATATCATGCTTCCGGAGCCCCGAAAATTCTATCAGCTTGAGGAACTTTGGCATGATGCCCCCCAAGAGGAACATTTATCATAAAAAATTATTCAAATAAAAGATGTCATCAAATCAACAAAATAAAACACCTGGTAACAACCAGCAAAAAGGACCTGATTCTGAAAAAAGAAAACCGCAGTTCAATATATATTGGATATGGGGTATTTTGTTTGTTTCAATTATCGTTTACAATTATTTCAGGGGAGTCAGCAGCGCCGGTGTGGAAATCAATGATCTTACTTTTTACGCAATGCTAAAACAGGGTGATGTAGAGCAGATTCAAACTGTTCGCAACCGTAATATCGTTCGTGTTTTTGTCAGAAAAGACAGTTTACAAAAAAAATCAGGGCTTTATCGAAGCTGGTTGTCCGATGCCAAGGATTCACTACGCTATCAAAATGCAATACGAGTCAACAACGGCCCTCAATTTTACTTCAGTGTGATTGATGGAAAAACATTTACCGAACAAATGGGCAGATTTTATGACAAGAACCCTTCTGTAATTCCTGTTTCAGACAAGCCCGATGATGATCCTGAATACATCAGTCAAATAATCAGCACAATTTTACCTATTCTGCTCATTGCCTTTTTGTTTTTAATGATGATGAGAAAAATGGGCGGACCCTCAGGAGGCGGAGGTCCCGGTGGTATTTTCAGTATTGGCAAATCCAAAGCGACTTTATTTGAAAAAGGCACAAAGGTAAATATCACTTTTACAGATGTTGCAGGACTTGATGAAGCAAAGGTGGAAGTAATGGAGATTGTGGATTTTTTAAAGAACCCTAAAAAATATACTTCGCTCGGTGGTAAAATTCCTAAAGGTGCATTATTGGTTGGTCCTCCGGGAACCGGAAAAACATTGCTTGCAAAAGCTGTTGCCGGTGAAGCCCAAGTGCCTTTTTTTAGTTTAAGCGGAAGTGATTTTGTGGAAATGTTCGTAGGTGTCGGAGCCAGTCGTGTACGAGATTTATTTAAGCAGGCGCGCGAAAAAGCCCCTTGCATTATTTTCATTGATGAGATTGATGCCATTGGTCGCGCAAGAGGAAAAAATGTGATGATGAGTAATGATGAGCGTGAAAATACGCTTAATCAATTACTGGTTGAAATGGATGGTTTTGGTACAGATTTAGGTATCATCATTTTAGCGGCAACCAACAGGCCCGATGTGCTTGACAGTGCCTTGTTGCGTCCGGGTAGATTTGATCGTCAAATAAGTATTGATCGTCCGGATCTTGTTGGACGCGAAGCGATTTTTAAAGTGCATTTAAAACCAATTAAAACTTCTCAGAAACTCGACATACATAAGCTAGCAGAGCAAACGCCCGGATTTGCAGGAGCTGATATTGCCAATGTTTGTAACGAGGCCGCATTGATTGCCGCCAGAAAAAATAAAGAAGCGGTGGACATGAGCGATTTTCAGGATGCCATTGACAGAGTGATTGGAGGTCTTGAAAAAAAGAATAAAATCATTTCACCCGAAGAAAAAGAAATCATTGCTTATCACGAAGCGGGGCATGCTATTTGTGGTTGGTTTTTGGAACATGCCTATCCGCTGTTGAAAGTAACGATTGTGCCCAGAGGCACTGCAGCATTGGGGTATGCACAGTACACACCCAAAGAGCAGTATTTGTATAATACCGATCAATTGTTTGATCAAATTTGCATGACGCTGGGTGGACGAGCCAGTGAAGATATTTTCTTTGGAAAAATCAGTACAGGTGCCAGTAATGATCTGCAGCAAATAACCAAGATCGCATACAGTATGGTAACTGTGTATGGTATGAATGATAAAGTGGGCAACGTCAGTTATTACGATCCTGCACAGGAAAATTATTTTACCAAACCATACAGTGAGGAAACCGGTAAGATGATTGATCAGGAAATTAGGGCTCTTATAGATAAGGCGTATACACGCACCAAAGAACTTTTACAGGAACGTAGAACGGAAGTAGAAAAACTTGCGAAGGAATTATTAGTAAAAGAAGTGCTCTTTAAAAGTGATGTGGAGGTATTGATTGGTAAGCGGCCATTTGAAGAAAAGAAAGTAGTGGATATGGAGCAGTCGGCAGATAATCAAGAAGCTACTCATACTCCAGACAGCAATTCAAATTCAGGGGAAACACCTTCAGGAAATAACTTGGCATAGTATGTCGGCTTCATCCAAAGATAAGATCATGCACAGGATCAGGGAAGCCCTAAGCAAGCCCACCCCTATGCCTTTTCCGAATACTTCTTCGCAACAAACAGTATTCCCTTCAAACAGCGAAGACTTATCGATTTTGTTTGCACAACAATTTATGGCCTTACAAGGCCATTTTGTTTTTTGCGAAAATGAATCAGATTTGCAGCAGAAATTGAAAGCGCTGATTCGTGAAAAAAATTGGCAGGATATTTATGCCGCTGAGTCGAAATGTCTACAATTGATTCAGTCGTTGGGTCATTCCATTTTCAATGATCTGGCAAATTGCGATGTGTCTATTACCGGATGTATGCAACTGATCGCAAGAACCGGAACGATTGTCATGAGTGCACAACAAGAATCCGGACGAACAGCCAGCGTATATGCTCCTATACATGTTTGTGTGGCTCATACAAATCAGTTGGTTTATGATATAGCTGATGCTTTACAAAATCAGATATTTAAAGAAAAACAAAATCTCCCTTCTTTAATCACTTTTGCATCGGGCCCCAGCCGAACGGCAGATATTGAAAAAACGCTGGTAACGGGAGTGCATGGGCCAAAAGAAGTATATTGCTTTCTGGTAGAAAGCTGATCAAATCAACTTATAGTATGTCTGACAAAAAAATATATTTCCTGTCCGATTTTCATTTGGGGGCTCCCGACGCAGTTACCAGTTTGTTGAGAGAGAAAAAAATCGTTCAGTTTTTGGATCAAATCAAATCATCTGCAGAAGAGGTTTTTTTATTGGGTGACATGTTTGACTTTTGGTTTGAATACAGAAAAGTAGTTCCGAAAGGATATGTTCGCATTTTAGGAAAAATCGCAGAGCTAACAGATGCAGGAATTCCTGTTCATTTTTTTACGGGCAATCATGATTTGTGGATGAAAGATTATTTTGAAAAAGAGCTTCAAGTAAAAGTTTACCATAAGCCCAGCGCATTTCAGTTTAACGGGAAGAAATTTCTGATCGGGCATGGAGATGGATTAGGCCCGGGAGATTATGGCTATAAATTCATTAAAAAGGTCTTTAGAAATCCAATTTGTCAGTTTTTATTTTCAATACTGCCACCTACTATTGGCATTGGATTGGCAAATTATTTCAGCCGAAAAAGCAGGGCAAAAACAGGGTTATCCAACGAAGTGTTTTTGGGAGAAGAAAAAGAGTGGTTAATTGTTTATGCAAAAGATGTTTTAAAGCTTGCGCATTATGATTATTTTGTTTTCGGTCACAGGCATTTGCCATTAGATATACCATTGTCGGAAAATAGTCGTTACATTAATTTAGGCGATTGGATACAGTACTTCAGTTATGCGGAATTTGATGGGGATAATGTAGAGTTGAAGTATCATGGTAAGGAGTAGTTTTTTTCAAACGCAAAGAACGCCAAGTTTGGTGCATATGTATCGCACATTGATCTCCATATTGTCTTTCATTATTTGCAGTGCCATTTTTGCAAATGGGCAAACTGTATCTAAAATTGACAGCGTCGCCCCATTGCCTGTTCAGTTTCGTTTCAAAATTTCAGGCAAATTTTCATTTGTCACATCTGATGAAGCGGGAAATATCTATGCCATTTCAACTACCGGAAGGTTTATAAAATATAACTCAAATGGAGATTCCTTGGCAGCATATAATGACGTAGTTCGTTTTGGAAAACCAGTAAGCGCCGATGTGTCCAATCCATTCAAAATTCTCCTGGCTTATCAACAAATCCCATCGGTAACACTTTTGGATAGACAATTGAGTTTTCAGGGAAATATTCCACTCAGACAAAAAGGACTGGTGAATGCAAATCTTATTGCCTCATCATATGATAATCATATATGGCTTTATAATCAACAGCAATTTTCTTTTCAAAAATATGATGATGCATTTTCCTTGCTTCAAGAAAGTAATGACCTGCGACAATTAACCGAAGATGCCATTATTGCGGAAAAAATAATCGACGAAAAAAATCAGGTTGTTCTGTATGATAGCCAACAAGGTTTTTATGTATTTGATTATTATGGAAATTATCAAACTAAAATACCGTTTTTTGATTGGCAAGATGTATCTGTTATTGAAAATACATTTCTTGGAAGAATTAATAACACGATTCATGTTTATAAAAGATCGCAATTTTCTGAAAATGAATATCTGTTGCCTGCTTCAAACAAAATAAGATTGATGGATATTTTCCGTGATAAATTATTCATTGTTGATGCATCTGGAATAAATGTATACACTATCTTAAAACCTATTTTTTAGTACATTTGTTTTATGCCAGATTCACAGACCATTGTCCTCGATAATACGCTGTTATCATTACTGACTGTTTTCCTGATTATCTTTCTGATGCTTGTAAGCAAGCGTTTGTTCTCCAATTATATTGCAGGCCAGTTATATCGAATCATCCAATCCAAATGGAAATCTGTTTCCAGAGTAGATTTTACAAATCTACTGGTTAAACCATTGGGCTGGTTTTTGTTTTCGGTAGTGGCAGTCATTGCGCTTGATAGTTTGAAATTCCCTGCGGTATGGAATATAAACATTTATGGCAGGAGAACAGACCAGTTAATGCATGATATTGGCAACACACTAATGATTGTTTTATTTATTCGCCTGATTACCCGTTTCATAGATTTTTTTGCATTAATCATGGAGAATAATATTTCTCAACCAGAAGAGAAAAAAGACAATCAAGTTATTGTGTTTTTCAGAGATTTCTTCAAAGTGATTATATACATTATTGGCGTATTGTTGGTATTGAACACCCTTTTTAAAGTTGATATCGGCTCTTTTTTAACAGGGCTTAGTATCGTTGGTGCCGCACTTGCACTCGCAGCTAAAGAGAGTATTGAAAATCTGATTGCATCATTTATCATCTTTTTTGATAAACCTTTTTTTACCGGAGATTTTATAAAAGTGAATTCAGTTCAGGGGGAAGTTGAGCATATTGGATTGCGCAGTACGCGTATTCGAACACAAGATCATAGTTTGATTACCATTCCCAATAAACAAATGGTAGATGGTGTGGTTGATAATCTGACCAACAGAAACGGTAGAAGAGCGGAGTGGAAACTGGAATTGTCTCACGAAAATTCGCTTGATAACATAAATCAATTCATGTCAGACGTAAAAGATTTTCTTGCATCAACTGATACCTCTGTAGTTAGCCAATCCAATATTCATTTGACTGACATTAACAAGAATGGAATCATCCTGTTAATTGAAATACATTTTGGGTTGACGGACATCAAAATATTTAATGAGGAGAAACAAAAGTTGCTTATGCAAATCAAGCAACGAATGGAAGTATTTAATTTAAAAACGGCAAGAGGATCTCAGGAAATCACAATCATTTCTGAGGGGAGAGTAGGATCACCAACTACTGAATAAATGAGGCAACTTCGGCATCCCAGACACCCGTTTTCCCATACTCAACAACCCTTCCTGATTCGATGCCATTTTTCATTACGATGATTGTAGGAACATGTGTTATTTGAAAAGCACCTGCAATGTCACCAATTGTTTTCTTGGTTCTGTCAACGCCAAAAATAGTGATAGCAGTATCCGGAAAATTTGAATTTGCTAAAGCTTTTAAAAATCTTGGTAAAATAAATTGTGTGTCATCGCACCAGGTGCCGCCAAATACTAAAAAGTGTAGGGTAGAGTCGGATTTTTCCAAAGCTGCCATTAATTTAGGGTGCGGCTTGTATGCATCAACACCGTTTTTATACCAGGTAAAACTAGGCTCGTTCTCAAGTGCATGCTTATTAATGACTCCTTTAAAAACGAGCACTTTATTGTCTTTTGGATCTGTTGAAATAGTATATTCAGTTTGAGCAAAAACAGGATAAACTGAAAACAGTATCATACAAAACAGAAAGGTATTACGCATTATAATCCGGCTTTTAATTCGTGTAAAAAACCCTGCAATGTTTTGAGGGATTGTATCATTTCAAATTTCTTTTCGGCGAGTTTGTTTTTTTTGAGAAAATCTTTTGCGCCTTCGATGGTATATTTCCGCTCTCTTAAAAGATGATAAATCATACGCAGATTCTTCACATCTTCGGGTCTGAAAAAACGATCGCCTTTGGCATTTTTCTTTGGTTTCAGGATAGAAAATTCGCTTTCCCAATAACGGATCAAAGAGTGGTTCACCCGAAACATGTTTGTTACTTCACCCATACTATAATAGCTTTTTGAAAACAAGATGTCATCTGCAGGTATTTCAATTAAATGGGCAGAGGCCTCCATTTCACTTATTTTCATTCTGCCACGCTTACCGGATTTTTCCGCAGATTCATTTACTTGATTAGGCTGAAGCTCAATTTCAATAGGCTCTCTTTTTTGCGAGGGAATTTGTATTTGAGAAGATTTTGCATCCTGCTTTTTGTCATCGCTGCCAAAATCGAAGTTGATGGATGTTTGCTTCATAATTGAAAAAATGATTCAGTTGCCTCAGAAAGGCAGAAGTCTAAGTTAATCAAAACTTTTGGCACTGCCTGTTTTTGCTCTTTTTAAAATTAAATCATATTGTTCAGCAGTGAGGTCATTGTAGAAAAAGTATACAGGATCAACCTGAGTTCCATTTACATATACTTCATAATGACAGTGAGGTCCTGTGCTTTTTCCTGTACTGCCTACCCAGCCGATTGTTTCACCTCTTAGTACTTTTTGACCTTGTGTCACCTTTATTTTTGTCATGTGTCCATAGAGTGTCTGATATCCGTATCCATGATCAATGATAACGTGGTTTCCGTATCCGTTAGGGGAGAAAGAAGATAATTTTACTATACCATTTCCGGTTGCGTAAATGGGTGTCCCACTTGGTGCAGCAAAATCAAGGCCTTTATGCCATTTTGGAGTACCATAAACAGGGTCGATACGCATACCGAATCCACTTGCGATTCGGTTTAGTTGTTTGTTGCTGATGGGTTGAATGGCGGGCAAGCAACTTATTTTGGTAGTTTGATCTTTAATTAAACCAATGATTTGATCGTAGCTCTTTTCCTGGAGTGATATAAATTTTTCAATATTGTTGAGCTGATTATTAATGTTGTTAGCTATTTCTAACTCATTCAGGTTTTTTAGCTTCTCATTTGTTTTCAGCAAATTGAGCTTTTTCAGCTTAACGCTGTCAGGCAGCGGGTTTGCTTCAAAAATAGAGCGGTAGACTTCCGCATCTCTGTTTTCAAGTACAGACATTTTTGACTGAATTTCCTGTAGTTTAATATTTAATTCATCATATCTGTCTGCGAGTAATTCGTACTTGTGCTTGTACTCCAAACTTGCCGGAATTGGAAAAAATCGTATATATAGATAAATGATGATTCCTGAGGCTACCAGGATGCCGGAAAATACACCAAGTGCGCGCAGTAGCTTTACCCTTATGGGCACAATAATTTTTTCAAACCTAAGTGTGTGTGTATTATAGTGATATTTGATTTTTTTCATAAATCAAGGATATTTCCCTTGCAATCAAATCCGCTCTATTGATTAACTTGCGTGTTTAAATAAGGATTATGGTGCAGAAATGATATCCTTGCAAAGATATTCGAAAGTTCGACACCCTATTTCTTAAAAAAAGTTACCATATATGATGTCATCAGCAGAAATTCGTCAGCATTTTCTTGATTTTTTTAAATCCAAGCAACACACAATAGTTCCTTCTGCACCTATCGTGGTAAAAAACGATCCAACCCTACTGTTTACCAATGCGGGAATGAATCAGTTTAAGGATTATTTCCTTGGGAACAAAAAACCTCAATTTAACCGAGTGGCTGATACGCAAAAATGTTTGCGGGTAAGCGGAAAACATAATGATCTGGAAGAGGTGGGTGTAGACACTTACCATCATACCATGTTTGAAATGTTGGGTAACTGGAGCTTTGGAGACCCTGAAAATCCTGCTGCGGGCTATTTTAAAGCAGAGGCGATTTCCTGGAGCTGGGAGTTACTGACGGAGGTTTACAAGATTGATAAAGAGCGGTTGTATGTAACTGTTTTTGAAGGGGATGAAAAAGAAAAAATACCTGCTTCAACCATTGCTTTGGAGGAGTGGAGAAAAATTGTATCCGAGGATCGGATTGTGTTTGGAAACAAAAAAGATAATTTCTGGGAGATGGGCGATACCGGCCCTTGTGGACCATGCAGTGAAATACATATTGATTGCAGAAATGATGAGGAGCGTGCTAAAGTTCCGGGCAGAGATTTGGTAAACAAAGATCATCCGCAGGTGATTGAGATCTGGAACAATGTTTTTATACAATATAACCGCAAGAAAGATGGTTCATTGGAAGAATTGCCTGCAAAGCATGTAGACACCGGAATGGGTTTTGAGCGATTGGTTCGAGTTTTGCAGAACAAACAAAGTAATTATGATACAGATGTATTCAGCGGAACTATTTCAAAAACAGAAGAAATTACCAAGCAAAAATATACAGGTGGCGATGATCGAAAAAGTGTGGCATTTAGGGTATTGAGCGATCACATTCGTGCCATATCATTTACGATTGCGGATGGGCAGCTTCTATCCAATACCGGTGCGGGATATGTGATTCGTCGCATTTTGAGAAGAGCGGTACGTTATTATTATTCATATCTCGATTACAAGCAACCATTACTTTTTCAGTTGGTGCCGGTTATAGCGGATCAGTTTAAGGAGGTTTTTCCTGAAGTAGATCAGCAGAAGGAATTTATAGTCAAGGTAATCCGAGAGGAAGAGGATGCATTTTTAAGAACATTGGATAAGGGGCTTAAAAAAATAGACGGTCTGATGGCAAGTGTGAAGCAGGGAGCGCAGAAAATGATAGCCGGAGCCGATGCGTTTGAGTTGTTGGATACGTATGGCTTTCCCATTGATTTGACCAGATTAATTGCACAGGAAAATCAATTGGAGGTGGATGAAAAGGGTTTTGAATCCGAGATGCAGGAGCAAAAAAATCGGAGCCGGGCTGCTACCACATTGGATACCGGCGACTGGCAAATAGTAGCGGATGAACAAAGTATTGGATTTGCAGGATATGATACACTCAGTTGTACAACGAAAATTTTGAGATACAGAAAAGTAAAAGGCAAGGGAAAAGAATATTATCAGATTGTTTTGAAGTCCACGCCTTTTTATGCAGAAAGCGGAGGCCAGGTTGGTGACACAGGTACATTGAAAATAGGAGACCGGCTGATACTTGTTACAGATACAAAGAAAGAGAACGATTTAATATTGCATTATTCAGAAGAGATCTTTGATAGCTTGGAGGGAGTGGTTATTGCCGAAGTGGATAATGTGAGAAGAAAGGAGATAGCTATTCATCATAGTGTAACCCATTTGATGCATGCCGCTTTAAGAAACATTTTGGGGGCACACGTTGCCCAAAAAGGAAGCCTGGTGAATGAACAGAATTTGCGGTTCGATTTTTCTCACTTCGCAAAAATGACTTCAGAAGAGATAGAGCGAGTGGAAATGCTGGTGAATGAAAAAATTCGTGAGAATATTCCGGTGGTAATCAAAAGTTTGCCTAAAGAGGATGCGCTGAAGATGGGAGCAATGGCACTGTTCGGCGAAAAATATGGAGATACAGTCCGGGTAGTTATAATGGATTTATCATACTCTGTGGAATTATGTGGTGGAACGCATGTGGGTTCAACTGGAGAAATAGGATTGTTTAAAATAAAAACAGAGTCGGCGGTAGCTGCAGGTGTGCGAAGGGTAGAGGCTTTATCGGGTTTGGCTGCCGAAAAATATGTAGCAGAACAATTGTCACAGCTTCAGGCAATAAGGGATCATTTCAAAAATCCGAAAGAGTTGATGAAGTCGATAGAGCAGCTGGAGGATGAGAATAAGCAGTTGGCCAAGCGAATTGATTCATTGGAAGCCAGGCAGCTGGTTGCAATTAGAAATGAATTGTTACAAAAAGATGAAATAATTAACAATATTAGTTTCGTTGGTGCCGTTGTAGAGGTACCCAGTGCAGATGCTTTAAAAAAACTATGTATGGATCTAAAGCATCATATACATGATCATTTCATTGCATTATGTTCAAATATTGGAGGTAAAGCCCAGGTATGTGTAGGAATCAGTGAAACAGTTTGTGCTGCCAAGGGATTGGATGCATCAAAAATAATCAAGGAAGTTGTTGGCCCCATGATAAAGGGGGGCGGGGGGGGGCAAAAAGGCCTTGCAAATGCGGGGGGGACAGATGCCTCTACTTTCAACGAAATAATAAACACCTTAAAGACAAATATAAAACAATAAATATTCATACTTTTCAATAAATTCAAAGGGGAATATGAATTAATTTATTTTATTATTAAAAAGATCGGTAAATTGCGAGCTAATTTTTAGCAGACATTATCGTTTTCACTATTTCACATAAGGATAAAACATTTCGAATTTTTTAGAACACATCATAATGGTTAAAAGTATTTCCTTAATCAATTTTTTATTTTTCGTTTTATTTTTCACTTTTTTTGGTAAAGTTTGCTTTTCTCAAGCGCCAACAATCACCTCATTTACACCCGCAGCACAAACTCAGGGAGGTACCGTTACTATAACAGGAACTAATTTTACTGGGGTTACGGGCACAGGGTCAGTCAAGTTTGGAGGAACAAATGCAACATCTTTTACGGTGGTTAATGCTACGACTATTACTGCTGTTGTAGGCGCAGGTACTTCCGGAGATATCACTGTCACTCATCCTACAAATGGTACTGCAACCAGTGGTTCTACTTTTACTTTTTGCGGATCTGTTGCTCAGCCGGGAACTATTACCGGTACGGCAAATGTATGCGGTTATTCCAGTTTGACTTATACCATAAGAAAAGTAGCAAACGCAACTTCATATACATGGACAATGGGTACTGGCTCATCAAACATTATATCGAGCAATAATGGTCCCGGACCCAACGACACCTCCATTACAGTTAGTTTTGCTCCTGGATTTTGCACAAGAGATACCATATATGTCAAAGCTGCAACCGCTTGTGCGAGTAGCATAAACAGAATTTTGCCATTGGTTGCTACCTATGCTCCTGCACAACCTGCTTCAGTTGCTAATACCAATACATTGGTTTGCATTGGTGGCACTACTTCTTTAATTGCAACAGCTGCCAGTCCCAGCGCAACGCAATCGTTGACCAGCAGATTCCGTTGGACACTACCAGCCAACATATCCATGGTGAGTGCAAATGCTGATAGCTCAATCATTAACATAAGTATCAATTCCGGTTTTACCGGAGGGAATGTTACCGTTAAATCACAAAGTGCCTGTTTGGTTCTAAGCACAAATTCAACATTACATACCATCTCATATTCTCCTGCAATTCCTCAAAGTATTAATTCATCTACCGGAAGTTATGCTGCCTGTATTGGAAGTGAGATTTCATTCACAGCTATTCCTGGTGCTTCAAGCAGTTCATTCAGACCAACAAGCAAAATAAGATGGACTCTTCCCAGAGGAACACAAATCTTATCTGCCAATGCCGATAGTACTACCATCAAGTTGCGATTTATTACAGGTTATACTGGAGGCTCTTTGTGGGCTACTCCTGTCAGTTCATGTGGTAGAACAGGATCACTAAAAGGGGTGACGCTTACTGCAGGAACTTGTCCTTCTGCTCCTAGTACTATAACAGGGTTACAGGAATTATGTCCCGCTTTTGATCCTTTCACAGGATTCACTAGTACACTAATTTATACTGTAACTCCTGTGCCGGGAATTACAAGATACAATTGGGTGCTGCCCCCAGGTGCAACACAGGTCTCTGGTGATACATCCAACTCCATAGGTGTTGTTTTTGACACAACTGTACTCAGCAGATATGGCCAGGGGAGAATCTATGTTGGTACCGTAAATGCATCCGGTATTCACTCTACAACTTATTCTGAAATTAGAATTTACAAGACAAAACCTGTATTGGGAACCATTTCGGGTCCTGCAGATGTATGTCCATACATTGACAAGGATTCTGCAATTACTTATAGTGTTCCTGTTACTAGCAACGTGACGAGTTATGTTTGGAACGTACCTGCAGGTGTAACAATTGTTAGTGGACAGGGTACTGATACTATACAAGTAAAATTTACAGGCAGCTTTGTATCCGGGTCATCCATATCGGTTACAGCATTATCTAATTGTGGAAATTATGGACCAAGAAATAAATTGCTTCAGCTATCGTCTACAGTTAGATTACCCTCAGCTATCAGACAGTCTTTTTCACCACTTGTTGCCGCTTCCTCCAATGTTGCCGGCTTAACATCATTAACCGTAAGAATTCAAAAAGTTACGAACGCACAAAGTTATCAATGGAGATTAAGCCTTGGAACCAATGCAACTATATCCCATCCAAATGGTACAGGCCCGAATGATACTGTTGTGATCATTAATTTCCTCTCCGGATTTACCAAAGACACAATTTTTGTTGCCGCAATCTCATCTTGCAATATAACCTCTGAAAGAAAATTGGGTCTGACTGCGCTAACCGTACCTCCTGGTGTTACAGGTATTTCAGGTGAAGCAAACCCATGCAGGAACAGCATACATGTATTTACTGCCAGTCATGCTGCACCAAACAGTACGCAAGCTCCATTTGATCATTTCAGATGGACCACACCGGCTTCAGCAACTATCATAGGTACGAATGCAGACAGTTCGGTGGTTACTGTTCAATTTGATGGAACATTTGTCGCCGGGTTTTTATCTGCAAAATCCGTATCTGCTTTGGGAATAGTTTCACCTTATTACAGAAGTTATAGAGTCTTAAGAGTATCTACTTTGTGTGCACCCGGCAGCAGACTTGCTTCAAAAGAAATCTCAAAGCAAAATGATACATACAAATTGAATAATTCATTTGAAACCGAGGTCTTTAACAACCCAACCCAAAAGGAATTTACAATCAGATTCAAATCGCCCTCTTTCGAAAAAATTGAGTGGGCTATATCAGATATGAATGGAAAAAATCTGCTACATCAGTTTTCAAAACCGGGTGAGATGATTCGATTTGGAAGTAATTTCGCCACAGGCACTTATTTCCTGCGAAGCAGACAAGGCTTAGAAATTTCTAAAACTAAACTGATCAAGTATTAATCACTCACTTGCTGTACATAAAAAAACCATCGAACATTCGATGGTTTTTTTATGTAGAAAATCACAAAAATTAGTCAGCTTTCATTTCAGCAGTCTTCTCTTTTTCTTCTTTATCCTTGCTGCATGATTTTGCTTTCTTGCAGCAAGATTTTCCTTTTGCGCATTTTTTCTTTTTGTCTTTGTCTGTTCCGGCAAAAGCAACACCGCTTACCAGAAACGCAGCCGTAGCCAACATCAATACTTTTTTCATGGTTATGTTTTTTTGGTTAAAATTAGTCTGGCAAGATAATCAATAAATCCAATCGAGGCAATAGTTTTTGTTAAAAAATCGCTTACCATTCCCCAATGACCGTTACACCACCTGTAACTGCTTGATTTAGAGATACATTGATTTTCGTTCCTACCGGAAGCAACAAATCCACCCGGCTGCCAAACTTAATAAAACCAAGCTCCTCCGATTGTTCAACTTTTTCACCTACTTTTAGATAATTCACTATACGTTTGGCTAAAGCACCCGCAATTTGCTTGACCAACACCTCTTTATTGTCTTTTTTTATGACAACTGAATGGCGTTCATTTTCCGTAGAAGATTTAGGATCCCAGGCAACCAGATATTTTCCTTTGTGGTATTGGTTGTAAACTACTTCGCCCGAAACAGGATTGCGATTGACATGCACATTGGCAGGACTCATGAAAATGGAAATCTGCAAACGCTTCTCTTTAAAATATTCGGGATCTATTACTTCTTCGATCACCACCACTTTTCCGTCGCAGGGTGAAACAATCAGATTTTCGCCTGTAGTCAGTGTGTGATTAGGGATGCGAAAGAAGGAGATGATAAAAAGCCAGAGTCCAAGTGATATGATGGCCAGCGTCCAAAAAATCCAGCTGCAGCAAAAAAGATAATAGAACAGCAGATTAAGCAAGCCCAGGGCTATTAGGGTTACAATAATGGTTTTGGATCCTTCGCGATGTATGGTCATGTGTTTTTTTTAGCATGGCAAAGTTACAATCTCTGAAACAAATACATCAATCAATAAAAAAATGTACATAGAGAGCGACCAACGGTGCAGCAAGTAACATAGAATCAAAACGGTCTAAAAATCCACCGTGTCCGGGTAAAATATTTCCACTGTCTTTTACCCCTGCCATTCTTTTCATTTTACTTTCAAGTAAATCACCCAACGTTCCAAATACCGCACAAATGATTGCAATGAATAGCCAATGTATAAAATTGATGTGTTTAGAAATACTCAAGTTGCTTCCTGCTATTGTGATAATGGCAACACATAAAAGACCTCCGCCAATGGTACCTTCCCATGTTTTTTTAGGTGAGATGGGAGAGAAGGGTGTCTTACCAATGAATGATCCTACGATATAGGCCATCGTATCATTGATCCACATGGAGAAAATAACAGCACATGGTAAAATCGGAGAAAATTTACTGAGCTGAAATTCATATCCCAATCCGAGATATTGCATTGAATATAAAGATGAGGTGATATAAATACAGCCAATTACAAAACGAATCTTACTGTCCCCTTTTTGAATTTGTGCATTCATCTTTTGCCACTCTATCAAACAGCCCATTAAAATCAAACCCATCAATGACAAAAACAAATACACGTTAAAGCATAATCCACCCAACATGATCACTGAAAAAATGATGGCAGACAGAGCGCGTGTTTTGAATGTTTGTATATTCAGTGCCATAATTTATTTATGAAATCGAAGAAAAAGGCTGGTGCATGCTCAGCTCTTCCCGATAGATTTGCAACTCTTTCGCATCAATCAGATAAGTTTGCTTTTCAGAGTAACGTTTCAAAAGGACAATTAGATAAATAAGCACAGCCCCTGCTACCAAAGCCATCCACCAATCGATATGCGGATCCAATTTGCTTACATCTACTTTTTCTTTACTTAAACTCAACACATACATTTGTATTACTGCAATCATATTATTCAAGAAATGCGCAATGGTATTGACCCATATATTTTTAGTTATGTAAAACATTGTTCCCAAAACTATACCCAGTATGAATCTGCTTAAAAACAACCAGATAGAAAAATGAATCAAACTAAAAATAAATGATGTAACGATGATTGCCATAAAGGGCTTCTGCCACCATCGGGTGAGAATATTTTGCATGGCTCCTCGGAAAAAAATCTCCTCGAATAATGCAGGCAAAAAAGCCATGATGAAAATTGCAGAAATCAGATCGCCTGCCCCGTTCAAATTACTTAATGCCAGAACACTCTCATTATAAGCATCTTCCAATGATTTAGCCTTCATGTGTAATAGAGGCATAACCTTTGTAATTTCTTCTGACAATTCTTGTAAAGGGCCTGCAAGAATATTTGCAGAGAAAATCAATAAAAAACCAATCATGACCTGGAAAACAGAAAAATATTTATTGAATCCCAGCCAGTTCATTTTTTTTCCGTTGCTGTAACGGCTATATAAAATTGCAGGGATGCAAAACATCATCAATGTACTCACCATTTGCATAATGCGGAGCGCATTTACATTTTTGGGATTGAGCATGGCCTGTTTCAAAGCATAATCTAAATCAGTCAATGCAGTTCCTGAAGGAAGCATTCCTATAATCATCAATAATTGAAAGATTACAACGAGTATCAGGCCGGCCCCGGTAAAAAGAAGCAACATGCCAATTTGCATTGCACCTGAATGTCCTCTTGGGCTTTTGTATTGCATAAGCGAGTCTTAAATTGTACTTTTGCTGTGCAATATACTAATTACTATGCCATCTATTGGTGATATTCACTTACCTGAATTTCCTTTATTGCTTGCTCCTATGGAGGATGTGAGTGATCCCCCGTTTCGGGCAGTTTGCAAGGACAATGGGGCCGATTTGATGTACAGCGAGTTCATCAGCAGCGAAGGACTGATTCGCGATGCAATAAAGAGTAGAAAAAAGTTGGATTTCAATGAAGAGGAAAGACCCTTTGGCATTCAGATATTCGGCGGTGATGAAGAAGCGATGGCAATGAGCGCACGTATTTGCGAAACAGTTAACCCCGATTTGGTGGATATCAATTTTGGCTGCCCTGTAAAAAAAGTGGTGAGCAAAGGAGCGGGAGCCGGTGTATTGAAAGATATTGACCTGATGGTGCGATTGACCGAAGCTGTGGTCAAAAGTACCCGTTTGCCTGTTACGGTAAAAACAAGACTGGGCTGGGATGATCAAACAAAAAATATTGAGGAAGTTGCGGAACGATTACAGGATGTGGGCATCAAAGCATTGACCATACATGGCCGTACGCGCTGTCAGTTATACAAAGGAGAAGCTGATTGGACGCTGATTGGTAAAATCAAAAATAATCCCAGAATTCACATGCCCATCTTTGGCAACGGCGATATTGATTCACCGCAAAAAGCCAAAGCGTATAAAGAGCGTTATGGAGTCGATGGAGTCATGATAGGACGTGCTGCCATTGGCTATCCTTGGATTTTCCGAGAAATAAAAGCTTTTTTGAAAGACGGCACCATTTTACCGCCACCCACTTTGGAAGAACGCATAGTCGTTTGTCGAAAACATCTGGACAGGTCAGTGGAGTGGAAAGGTCCTGTGGTTGGCATCAATGAAATGCGCAGGCATTATACCAACTATTTAAAGGGATTGCCGGGCATCAAAGAGTTTAGGTACAGACTGGTTACGCTTAACACTCCACTGGAAATACATGACGTGCTGGATGAGATGGCGGAGCATTACAAAGACTATCAATTTGCACCTTCGCCTATAGAGTTGATCGATTATCATCAGAAGTGTGGGTTGCTGTGAGAGGTGTGAGGAGTTTGAAAGGTGTGAGATGTTTGAAAGGTTTGATGGTCATTGATCACAGGAAGCCCACTGATCATTTTTGAATTTTTACTTTTTCATTTTGAATTCACACGAGACATACATGAAACAGGCGCTGGCAGAGGCGCAGAAGGCCTTTGAAAAGGAGGAAGTGCCTGTGGGTGCCATTGTGGTATTGCAGGATAAGATCATTGCGCGTGCACATAATCAGGTTGAGTTATTAAATGACAGTACGGCACATGCCGAGGTGCTGGCCCTGACAACGGCATTTCATCATTTGGGAAGTAAATATTTACCCGAAGCTACTTTATATGTTACCGTGGAGCCATGTTTGATGTGCAGCGGTGCTTTGTACTGGAGCAAGATCGGTCGAGTGGTGTTTGGTGCTTATGATGAAAAAAACAGTTACCGCAGATGTACTGGAAGCAATAATCCTTTTCATCCGAAGACGGAGTTGATTGGTGGGGTAATGGAAACAGAGTGTGCCGAGTTGATGAAGGATTTTTTTAAAAGGTTGAGGTGAATTTTCACCACAGTTTAGGATATGATCCATAAGGGAATCATTTTTTCGATTTGCAGGGATGCAGGGTTGAGAGGTTTGGGATTTGTGAGATGCGTGATATGTTGTAGCAGCAGATTTATTCGGCCCCTACGGGGCCGTTTATCTTTATGATTGATCGGTTAGGAGGATTTCACCCCTACGGGGCGAAAATCAAATACAGGGCCGGTTACTTTTGTGATTGATCAGTTAGGAGGATTTCACCCCTACGGGGCGAAAATCAAATTAGGTTTCCAATTCCAATCTTTCAAACTGCAATTAATTCCCTCCCACGTCTCCGGACACGTGGCAATGAAAGTTTTTCATTTGGGGTTTCCATATCATTTCACATCAATCCTGCTTTCCTTAACTTTGCGTAAAATTTTACACTATGTCATTTACCTTATCTCCCTTGCCCTACGCGCATGACGCGCTGGAACCCCATATTGATACATTGACCATGCAAATTCATCATGGCAAACATCATCAGGCTTATGTCGATAATCTAAACAAAGCCATCGCCGGTACCGAACACGAAAATAAATCAATTGAAGAGCTCGTAAAGCATGCCGGCTCTATCAGTGTGGCTGTTCGCAACAACGGCGGTGGTCACTGGAACCATGATTTTTTCTGGAAATCGCTCTCTCCAAATGGCGGTGGTACACCAACCGCTACTTTAGCTGATGCCATTCATTCTGCTTTTGGTTCTTTTGATGCCTTCAAAGAAAAATTTGCTCAGGCAGGTATGACCCGCTTCGGCAGTGGCTGGGCCTGGCTTATCGTGAAAGATGGTAAACTTGAAATTTGTTCTACACCAAATCAGGATAACCCACTCATGGAAATCGCAGAGGTAAAAGGCACACCCATTTTAGGCGCTGATGTGTGGGAACACGCGTATTATCTCAAGTATCAAAATCGCCGTGCTGATTATTTGGCTGCGTTCTGGAATGTGGTGGATTGGTCGGTAGTTGCAGCAAGATTTGAGTCTGCAAAATAATAAATGGTAACATTCTTTGTTTAGTAACATAAAAGGTTCAATAGGTTAATTTACATTCAGTAACAACTTATTGAACCTTTTCAACGTTTTGAACCTATTGAACAGCTTAATTCTTTTATTGGCGAATTTATCCGAGAAATGCCAACACCTCCTCCGCCTGATTCTTTGCTTTTGGCTTGTTGAAGATTTTTTGTATCACACCGTTTTTATCAATTAAAAAGGTCGTTCTCATGAGGCCCAAGTATTTCTTGCCATACATCTGCTTTTCTCCCCAAACACCATATTTATCTATGATTTTACGATCGGGATCTGCCACTAATGTAAACGGCAAATCATATTTGGTTTCAAATTTTTTATGTTTTTCGATAGCATCCGGACTGATTCCAATGACTTCGATTCCTTTATTTTTCAATAATCCATAGTTATCGCGCAAATTGCAGGCCTGTGCGGTACATGTTGGTGTATCATCCTGCGGATAAAAATACAACACCACATTTTTTCCTTTAAAATCGGACAAGGAGATTGTTTTACCGTTCTGGTCTTTTCCTTTGAAAGAAGGCGCTTTCTTTCCCTCTGAAATGTTTGACATAAAAAGAAATTATTTTATCGGATAAACTTGAAAGATTTGCGGGATGTATTTCCAGCAAGATCTTTAACAATGATCTCCAATAAATGTTCGCCCGATGTACAATGCTCATCAAAGTTGTAGATGAATGCCTCCTCTTTGTCATTTGTAAACATGATCCATTTTCCGTCCAATAAAGCGGTAAAGGAATCAATAACGCTGCAGTTGTCGGTAACAGAGATGCCAATACGTCTCATGTTGTCGGCTCGAACACCATCTTTGAATCCCCAGAGGGAACTAATGACAGGCGCTTGACGATCTGCGATGAGTTCATAATTTCCAAACTCACGAAAACTTGCCTCATACCAATTGTCTCTATTCATTGCCTTTTTATATCTTGTTTTGCTGCCTGCTTGTACTTTCATGATGATTTTTCCTGTGTCGGTCAGGGGGAAGTTGGCCTTTAACTTCACTTTGAAATAATCATGACTTGGAATATGGCTTCCCATGATTGTATATACTGTCTTTCCATTTTTTACCGATGATCTGCACTGGAATTCAACGGAATCATACAGACAATTTTCAGGAATTTCAACCCAAGCGAAATCATTTTTAAATACATTCTTTTTATTGGGCGCAAAAAAATGGATTCCATCATTCTTTTTCTCAGGTAATGCTGTTCCTCTTTTTTCAATATCGAATTCAACCCTGGAAGTGTTTTTGTTTATGTCATAGACCTCTATTTTTATGCGATGTTTTTGATTGTCATTTAGTGAAATAATTCCTTGGGAATTGTCGGGGCACCTGTAAATGCTGTTTTTGTTACCTGGCAAGGGAGACAAATGTTGTATGTATGGACCACCTGTAGCTTTTGTTTTAAAGTCAATATGCGCATTTGAGTATCGTGTATCATCATAACTGATACTGTCAATTTCAAAACCGGAAACGATCTTATTATCGAGATAAAGAATTGCGCCATAAATTCCATTAGGATCATTGAAGCCGGAGAGTCGATCAATGGCAGTAATACCAAAACTGATCTTATCGGACGAAGTGTACATGACTCCTCCTGGTATTGTATAAGCATTGGTTTCTTTTTTTAGCTGGTAAATGGCAGGGGTTTGCTCATAAGTGCTTTTGTTTCTATTGAATATGGCTACTTTGCTAATTTCCGGAGATACATTGTCTTTAAATGGAAGTCCGAAAAAAAGCTCATTCAATACTTTTTCTGATTTAGTGTCTCTTATTTCATAATGCAGATGCGGACCCAGTGAACCGCCGGTATTTCCGCTGTATGCAATCAACTGCCCTTTTTTAACCGGAAATTTATCTGCAGTAAACGTCATGGTGATTTTCCACTTTTCATTTTTGTACTCTTCATCTTTGATGTATTTATGTAAAGCAGGATAAAAATCATTTAGATGAGCATATACGGTTGTAAGTCCATTGGGGTGATTTATGTATATGGCCCTGCCAAATCCGTTTGGATCAACATTCACCCTTGCTACATATCCGTCTGCTGCTGCCAGAACAGGCCTATTCTCCCCCTGTTCTGTAGGAAAATCCAATCCCATATGAAAATGATTGGGACGCAGTTCACCAAAATTCGCCACTATGTCAACCCTTGCCTCCAGTGGCCAGATAAAATAATCTTTTGGATAATTTTTTGCTTCAAACAACTGTGCAAAAGTGAAATTACTAAGCAGTAACAAGCAGATTAATAGTTTTGGAGCTTTCATTTTTTCTGTTTTTTCAAAGATACGCCATGAAAATAATTATTTGCGCCAATCCGGCATGACTGATAATTGTTTATGCATGTACTCACTCAATCTTATCTTTGTGTCATGTTTAAAGCTACTTTACTTCATGCTGTTCAGGCAGGGGCACAGCAATTGCAACACTATTTCAACGGCTCATTCCAAATCACCAATAAGGAGGGAATTAATAATCTGGTAACAGAGGCCGATCATGCATCCGAAAAAGCCATCATTGAGGTTATTCGTATGGCGCATCCCGATCATTTTATTTTAAGTGAGGAAACCGGCGAATTAAAATCTGAGAGTGAGTTTAAATGGATTATCGATCCTATCGACGGTACGGTAAATTTTGCCAATGGCATTCCTCTTTGCTGTGTGAGTATCGGCCTGGAAAAAGAGGGACAGATGATTTTAGGTGCGGTGTATAATCCATTTATGAATGAACTATTTTTTGCGCAACGCGGTTATGGCGCCTATTTGAATGATAAAAAAATTCAGGTGAGTGACGAAACGCAGGTCATCAAAAGCTGTTTAGTTACCGGATTTCCTTACACTTATCTGGATATGCCAAATGGACCCCTCGAAGTATTTTCGAAACTGGTGCGCCAAGGCATTCCGGTCCGCCGCTTAGGTTCCGCAGCCATTGATCTTTGCTGGGTCGCTGCCGGCCGCTTCGACGGATTTTATGAACACAAATTACAGGCATGGGACAGCGCCGCCGGATTTTTAATGGTCGAGGAGGCCGGCGGAAAGATCACCGACTATGAAGGGAATTACTATTCTCCCTATCAACCTCACCTGCTCGCTACAAACGGAAAAATACACGATGAACTCCTTGCTTATGTAAGGGGAGAAAAATAACATTATGAGTGAACGCACCGAAATTTCTTCGCTGGGTGAATTTGGTTTGATTGACCACCTCACCAAAAACAATGACATCAAAAACACTACCACTATACTTGGTGTAGGTGATGACGCAGCCGTCATTGATCATTTTGGCAGACAAACTGTTCTTACCACCGACCTGCTCATTGAAGGGATTCATTTTGATTTGTCCTATACGCCACTCAAACATTTGGGCTATAAAGCTGTGGTAGTAAATCTGAGTGACATCTATGCCATGAACGCAACGCCCACTCAAATACTCATAAGCTTAGGATTCAGCAATCGGTTTAGTTTGGAAGCCCTCGATGAATTTTATGCCGGGGTATATGCAGCCTGTGATCATTATGGAGTTGATTTGGTAGGAGGAGATACAAACTCTTCACAAAAAGGATTCATCATTAGCATTACGGCAATAGGAGAGGCAGCTCCCGATAAATATGTAAAACGTTCCGGCGCCAAACTGAATGATCTTATATGCGTAAGTGGTGAATTGGGAAGTGCATTTTTGGGACTTACCTTATTGGAAAGAGAGAAAAAAATATTTAACGAAACAGGTGCGCAGCCCGATTTGGAAGGACAGTCACATATCGTAGGTCGATTGTTGAAACCTGAAGCCCGTAAAGACATTATCGAATATCTTTCAGAGGTAAACATACTGCCTACATCCATGATTGACATCAGTGATGGATTGAGCAGTGATGTGTTGCATCTATGTAAAGACAGTAATGTTGGTTGCGTTTTATATGAAGACAAAATTCCTATCAACGAAGAAGCCCGTCAGTTTGCCTATAAATTACAATTAGACCCTACTGCATGCGCATTGAGTGGTGGCGAAGATTATGAGTTGCTCTTTACGATTCCACAATCTGATTATGAAGTCATCAAAACGAATCCATCCATTTCAATAATAGGTTACATTACTTCCGAAACAGAAGGCAGACATCTGATTACCCGCGGAGGAAATAAGCATGCTTTGATTGCTCAGGGCTGGAATCATCATCAATGATTCATAAGCACTGATTTAATCGCTCTGTCAAACACTCAATACATACATCTTCCTCGTCTTTGAATAATGCTGACTGCTTCTTTTTTTCGATGCAGGCATTTATCGGGTATACAAACTTATTTTTACAATCATAGATTTGAATTAGGGCAATGTCCAGACCCACCAAGATCGGCACCCCATTAAAATCGTTTTGAATGATGATTTGAAATGATTTCCCGTCTTCGCTATTCAAATAATGTATTGTGCAAAACGGAATACTTGAATCAAGATTTACTCTATTCATATTGCCAATTTTCAGAAAAACAAATCCGGATGGGTTGATTTGAGCCGTATATATAAATTGTTTTTCGCCTAATTTGAAATGTTGGGCTACAGAAGAACTTATAAAAAATAAAAATAGGGTAGGGATTAAAATTCTTTTCATGCTAAGGAAGTTGAAAAACCGGGTCTAAACATAGGATGATGATTTTTCCTGAGTTGCCTGACTTTAATTTGGATGAAGCAATCTTTGCAAATAAATCTTTGTAATAGCTTCCATAAGCTGTGGCAAATTGCAGCACAATCAATTTTTTATCTGAATAATCCGACCATTTTAAATCATCATCATTCGATAGTTTTTTAAGTTGGAATGACTTAATCATTACGCTATCTGTTAAATAGGGCCCCGGTATTTTTCCATTCACAAAAAAATCAGAAACGAGATTTTGAATTCTATTTTTACAATACAGGTTTTTCAATTCGGAGGAATCCAATAAATGATAAGGTTGATTGCACGTATAGAAACCCCACAAATTTCCTTCTCGAGTATTATTTTTCAATTCGTATACCAAATTAGCATACCCGCTCTCCGATGCATAATATATATTATCTGCCTGAAAGCTGGTTTGTTTTTCGGCATAAGAAATAAACGCCCCCTTATTTTCAAATGAAAAAGATTTTCCAATTTCATATTTATGCAAGTTGAATCTGCCGCATGCGGAAATAAAAAAATCTGTGAAAATCAATATTGCCATGATTATTTTATACATAAGCTTCATTTTTAAAAGATGGTGATATGATTTTTTGTCGTCAGTATCATTATTCATAAGGAATTTCGATGCTGTAAGAATCGTTGTCATTCATTACAGGGTAAACACCTCCTTTTAAGTAACGGACATATCCTTCAGGCAATTCAATCTCAATCATTTGATTTTCTATTTCAAAAGCATTCAAATCAGATTCACTTAATCCGTTTATTTCGGCGATATCCTTGGGAATTGAAAGAAGCATATCTTTTTCTCTCAAGAGTCCAACAACTTCAATTCCTTTTTTATTTATCTGTGGTTTTTTTAAACAAGGAATGCATGAAGCACCTACATGTATTTTAAAACATAAGCCAAAGCCTTTGCTGCAGTTGGTTCGGGGTTTGTGAAAATTAAATTGTTCGATAATGATTGATATGCCGGGGCAATATCCCGCAGGACAGTTTCCTGACTCTGGCATATCAAGTGTTGACTGTTGTGAAAATCCATTGACTTGCCAGCAGCAAACAAAAAGAAAAAACATTTTTTTCATTGTTATAGGGTTTAATTGATGCTTACTCTGTTATCGGTTTTCAGCTATCCCGTGTCAATTAATATGACACAGCAAAAATCATTTTAACTGAATTGACCTCAAAGAATTTTGACTGAACAATCTTCACTTAAACATAACTTTATTTAACAGGTAAAAGTTGTTGTTTATCTTCTTGTTTCGGGGGAATATTCTCCTGATAAAATGTGAAATATCACTTGTTTTCATTTTTCTTCATGAATAGCTTGCAACCGATATTATTATTGAAAAATCAAAAAAATTAAAATGAAAAAGCACTACAACATTGAAGGGTATGAGCGTATCAAAATCGGAACACACATACGCAAATGGAGAAACATAAGGGATGTAAAACAAAAAGAACTGGCTAAGGCATTGAGGGTGTCCGAAGCCGCCATCAGCAATATGGAAAACGACTTAACAGACATCACATTAAGTCAGATTGAGGATGTTTCAATTGCATTGAATGTTCCGTTTGAAGATTTATTTACTGATCCCCAAACTACAATAGATAAATATGCGGGACATCACAAAGAGGAAAAAACCAGCGAAGTGATGGAAAAAGATTTGCTTTATACCATACTGGGCAGTATCCAAAAAAAGGACCAAGAATTGGAAATTTGGATGCAAAAAATGATTCGGACTTTAGAGCAAAATACAGGCAGACAAGGTAAAAAAGAAAAGACAATGCCGTCAGTTTCCTGATTCATTGATAATCAGAAATGGATCTGCATCCGATAAAAATGGAAACTGATTTCTGCATGAATCCAGTGTTTCTTTTGTCAAGATGAAATGCTGAACGATTTCTTTTTCTGATGCGATACATTCAGTTTTTCCAAAAGGATCAACAAGCATGGTATCTCCGGAGTAGTTATGGTTGTTTCCGTCGTTACCAATTCTATTTACCCCAATGACAAACGCTTGATTTTCTATGGCTCTTCCAACGAGAAGACTCTTCCATGCGTGACTGCGAGAAGCTGGCCAGTTTGCGACATATATGATACCGTCATATTCTGCTTGTTTTTGAGAAGGTTGTTGTCTTGACCAAACAGGAAAACGAAGGTCATAGCAAATTAAAAGAAGAAACTTCCAGTTATTTACAGATACGATGATTCGCCTATTGCCTGCAGTATAATGCATATCCTCTCCGGCATAAGCAAAAAGGTGACGTTTGTCATAGAAGCTGTATTTTCCATCAGGCATCATCCAAATCATTCGGTTGAAGAATTGATCATTTTCTTGGATCATCACACTTCCGGTTAAAATGAATTTGTACTTTATGCTCATATCACGCATCCATCTCAAAGTATCGCCATTCATCTCTTCCGCAAGTTCATGTGTGTTCATGGAAAATCCGGTTGAGAACATTTCTGGTAATACTACCAAATGAGTGTTTTTGGGAATATCTGAAAACAGAGTTTCAAGATGCCGGAGATTTGCGATTTTATCTTGCCATATTATATTCGATTGCACTAAAGAAACACACAGATTATTTTTTGACATTTTGAATTAAAAAATAATGATGAATAATATTTGATTGATCCAAATTTTGAAAGATTTGAAAACATATGCATGCTCAATGTGCATATTACATCGAAAAAATCAATTTTTTAGTGTTCAACGGTCAAGACTTTCATAATGGTTATCTTTGCCGAGCGCAAAAAAATTCTATTTCATGAAAGTTAAGGGGATTTTCACTGTCAAATTATGCTTGGTTTTCCTTTTTCAAGTCATCTTTGTTGATATCGTAAAATCACAGAACGATAGTCTGCCATCGATTGATAAATCTCCTTTGGATATCAGCTATTGCCCTCCATTTTTTCCTATTCAAAAAGCTCAAAATAAAATAAATATTCCTTTGGTGGCCAGAGTAATATATAGCAGACCGGCAAAAAACGGACGTGAATTGTTTGGCAAACAAATAGAATATAAAAAGCTATGGAGAATGGGCGCCAATGAATCAACTGAGATTGAGTTTTTTAAAGATGTGATGATTAACAAAGTGAAGATAAAGAAAGGAAAGTATTCACTTTTTGCCATTCCGGATAGCTTAAGCTGCACGATTGTAATTAACAAAGAACTAGATAACTGGGGCTCTTTCATGTATGATGAAAAGAGAGACCTGATGAGAGTGTTGGTACCTGTTGAGAAGTTTAAGCAACCGGTTGAAAACTTCACCATCTATTTCAATGTATCGGGCAATAATGCCAATATGGTATCGGTTTGGGATACTTATTCCTTCTCATTGCCTTTCACTATTCTTAAGACAGGAAAATAAACCAATTTACATGTGCGGTATCGCAGGTATTATATCTTCTAATCCAGAGCAGATAAATTCTACTGCATTAAAAAGAATGTCTGATATACTCTCGCATCGCGGACCTGATGGCGAAGGAATATGGATCAATCCCAAAAAAACGGCCGGACTTGCACATCGCAGACTAGCCATACTTGATTTGTCTGCAGCAGCTGCTCAACCCATGCATTTCAGGGATCGCTACAGTATAGTGTACAACGGCGAAATATATAATCATGTTGAATTAAAGAAAGAGTTACAAAAGGCGGGCTATCATTTTAAAACGGAGAGTGATACCGAAGTTATACTTGCTGCATTTGATTATTACAAAGAAAGCTGTTTGCAGTACCTGGATGGCATGTTTGCCTTTGCCATATGGGATGAGGTAGAGCAATATTTATTTGCTGCCAGGGATCGTTTTGGTGAGAAGCCATTTTTCTTTCATAAAGATGGAGAAACATTCATTTTCGCCAGCGAAATGAAAGCGATATGGGCGGCAGGAGTATCAAAGCAATTGGAAAATCGGATGTTATTGAATTATATAACACTGGGTTATGTTCAAAATCCGGCAGAAAAATCACAGACTTTCTATAAAAATATATTTTCACTTCCTCCATCACATTATTTGATATTATACAAAGGTGATTTGCAGGTTGAGAGGTATTGGAATATTGATAAGCAACAGACGATGGAGATTTCTGAAGAGGAGGCCATCTATAAGTTGAATCAATACTTGGATTTATCAGTTAAACGGAGATTAAGAAGCGATGTGCCTGTAGGAATTTCACTCAGTGGTGGATTGGACAGCTCTGCCTTGTTGTATTATATGAATCAGGTGCAGGGTAAATCGCAAGCTTTTTCGGCTATATTCCCATCATTTGAGAAGAATGAAAAGTCTTATATCGATCAAGTTACTGAAAAGTATCCGACGCAAATGCATACGGTTGTTCCAAACGAAGCCGAGCTTATCAGTGATTTTGAGCGATTGATGTATCATCAGGAGGAGCCGCTCAGTTCGTCTAGTGTATATGCTCAGTATGAAGTTTTCAAGTTGGCAAAAGAAAATAATATCAAAGTATTGTTAAGCGGTCAAGGTGCAGATGAGGTCCTGGCAGGATATGACAAATATTTACACTGGTTCTTACAGGAACTGGTGAGCAGAAATAAATTTGTTTCAAGTTCGATGGAAAGATTGCGGCTTGGCAGACAGAAAAAATACTTTAACTGGGGGTTTAAAAATATCATCGCCGCTTATTTTCCTGCACACGTTTCCATTGCATTGGAAAAAAGAGAATTTAATAAAATCATGCATCATCCTGATATTTCAAAGGATTTGATGAATTGTTTAAAAGGCAGGGAGTGGGAAGGCATACACAAGCCCATAGTGACTAAACTCAATGATATACTTTATTTCAACATGATGCAGAGCGGACTGGAAGAGCTGTTGCGTTTTTCGGATCGAAATGCCATGGCCAATGGTTGCGAATCCAGATTGCCTTTTCTACAACATGAGTTGGTATCATTTATTTTTTACTTGCCAACACAGTTGAAAATAAAAAAAGGTCATACAAAGTATATTTTACGTAAAATGATGGAAAAGCATCTTCCACCCAAAATAGTATGGCGTAACGACAAGGTGGCATTTGAAACACCACAAAAAAAATGGATGGAAAGCCCTTTTTTAAAAGCGTATTTACATGATGCCAAAGCGTTGCTGGTTCAGGAGGGTATACTTAGACCAGAATCACTACAAAGAAAATCAAGAGCCAAGGATGCACATGATCCCGATAATTTTGACTGGCGTTATTTATGTATAGCCCAAATGTTGCGTAAGCCATAATTTTCACATCATGAGAAAAGGAAAAAAGCAGTTACCTCTTTTAAATAATTTGCCTATAACCGGTTATGCTGCCGAAGGTAAATCCATTGGGCATTATGAAGGGAAAGTGGTATTTGTTTCCGGGCTCATTCCCGGCGATGTGGCAGACATTCAGCTTGTAAAAAATAAAAAAGACTGGGCCGAGGGAATTGTTATTCAAATCGTCAGCCCATCTCCTCATCGGCTTCAGCCTTTCTGCGAGCATTTTGGAACTTGTGGCGGATGTAAATGGCAACATCTTCCTTACAAAATGCAATGCACCTTTAAGGAAGAGGAGGTAAAGCAACATCTGAAACGTATTGCAAAAACGGAGCCGGAGGAATGGTTGCCGATTGTGCCGGCTGATCTTCAAACACAATACAGAAATAAACTGGAGTTTACGTTCAGTACGAAAAGTTATATACCCAGGGAACAATTGCATGACCAATCGTTGCATGCCGATAGGCCTGCATTGGGATTTCATGCGCCCCGAATATTTGATAAAGTGATTGATATTTCACATTGTCATTTGATGGATGATATCAATAACAAACTAAGGAATGCGTTGCGCGATTATGCCAATACAAAAGGAAGTTCATTTTATGACATTAAAAATCATGAAGGCTGGTTGCGTAATTTGATTGTTCGATACACAACCACCAGGCAACTGATGGTGAATATTTGTTTGGGTGAAGAGATAGAAAATGACCGTATTGAATTGCTGGATTATTTACTTAAACAGATACCTGAGATTACTACATTACTTTACACCATTAACCCAAAGAAAAATGATACCATATATGATTTAATTCCTCAAGTGTATCATGGTGCCGGATATATTGAGGAGCAATTGGGACATCTGCGTTTTATCATTAGTCCGAAGTCTTTTTTTCAGACAAATACGCTTCAGGCTGAAAAGTTATATTCAATTGTAAGAGACTTTGCCGGATTGACGGGTAATGAAACAGTATATGATTTATATTGTGGCACGGGTAGTATCGGCTTGTTTGTAGCCAACCGGGCGAAGAAGATTGTTGGAGTGGAAGTGATTGCCGATGCGGTGGAGGATGCCAAACAAAATGCCAAAGCAAATGATATCCATCATGCACAGTTTTTTGCCGGCGATGTTATCAAAATTTGCAACGACTCATTTTTTGAACAACACGGCAAGCCGGATGTTGTTATAACCGATCCTCCAAGGGCAGGGATGCATGAAAAACTGGTTCAAAAACTACTTGAAATGGAATCTCACCGTATTGTTTATGTAAGCTGTAATTCATCAACCATGGCTCGTGATATCGCTTTATTGCTTGAGAAATACAAATTGGTAAAATGTCAGCCGGTAGATATGTTTCCACATACTCATCATATCGAATGTGTTTCTTTACTGGTAAAAAGGAATTGATTTAATGCTTAATTTTACTGCATGAATTTTGGAAGACGTTTTAGTGAAACTCCACAGGTTGTTTTAAATCTCATTATTTTAAATGTACTGATCTTTTTTGCTCAGATAAGCTTTGGCGGAAATGGAGAAGAGAGCTACATCAATGATTTATTTGCCCTGCATCATTACAAGTCCGATGTATTCAGGCCTTATCAATTGATTACGCACATGTTTTTGCACGGAGGGTTCATGCATTTGTTTTTCAACATGTTTGGATTATGGATGTTTGGCAGTGTGATGGAAAGAATCTGGTCGCCAAAAAAATTCATCAGTTTTTATTTGATTTGTGGCATTGTTGCGGGGCTTACACAAATGGCCAATTATACCTATGACTTTTGGCAAATAGATCATTCCATATTAAACCCAAATGATCTTATGGAATATCAGAGGGCGATGAGGATGAATGCCACGGTGGGTGCTTCCGGTGCAATTATGGGGGTGTTGGTTGCCTATGGATTTTTATTTCCTGATACAGAAATGATCATTTTTCCTATTCCGGTTCCCATCAAAACGAAATGGGCGATTTTAGGAATTGTAGCGCTTGATTTTTTCGGCGGAATTTCAAATACAGCCAATGACAATGTGGCCCATTTTGCTCATATAGGTGGGGCAATTGCCGGGTTTTTTATCATGCGATACTGGAAGAAGAAAGGTAGTCAATACCACTATTAATATTCATTCACTAAAATGGGAGAATCAGAAAGATACATCGAGTATAAACAGCTCGGAAATCCGAAGCCATCGCTTGGAAATCCAAAAAATGCGATTATTGGACTACTGGTTGTACAGGCCGCTTTTTTTCTGACACTCTATGTTGTCCGAGTATTTTTTTATACACAGGATTCAACTTATGCAGAGTTTGAAAGAGATGTGATGATGCATTTTCAGTTGAAGTCAGATTGGTCTGTACTCATTCGAAATCCCTGGACATTGTTTACCTACATGTTTAGCGAATCAGGAGATCATATTTGGCGTTTGGTAAGCAATTTATTGTGGTTGTCTGCCTTTGGTTATTTATGGCAGGAGCAAAATGAAAATGATAAGATAGTTCCGGTTTTTTTGTACGGAGGGTTTATCTCAGGTATGTTTTTTTCGATCTTTTCGTCAGAACATGGTTTTGTTTTACTCGGAGCAAACAGCGCAGTGATGTCGGTTGCTGCGGCAACTGTTACTTATAATCCCACCCATCGATTTTTTCGCCATATTGGCCACGGTGTTCCAGTTTGGGTCTTACTGACCATTTATTTATTCATCGATTTATCCTCTGTAACCGGGGCTCATTTTATATACCCACTAACACATGTAATAGGCGGACTTGTTGGCTTTCTTTTCGTATGGCTTTTACGCAAAAATAAAAATGCAGGGCTTTGGATGCATCAGCTTTACAGTGGCATGATGAATGCCTTTACACCTTCCAAAAACAATGGGAAAAATGAAGATAAATACAGGAGTCACTATAATACTGATGGACGAGATCCTTACACCAAAAAGCTAAAACTGACTGAAAACAAACTCAATGAAATTCTAGAAAAAATACATAATGAAGGGTATGATTCATTGACTGAAGATGAAAAACTTTTTTTGAAAAGGGCGTCGGACTCTAATGAGTCCATAAATGACATTTAAATTAATTGCTGTAAACGTATGGTGGGATTTTTTAAAAAGTTAGGTTTGTTTGTAAACATCATTGTTTGCCTGTTACTGTTGCTTTCATGTTATGGAACAAGATTTAACGACGGTGACTACTGGTTCATGGGATTATTTGCATTAGCGACCGTTTATTTTCTTGTTGCCGTAATCTTTTTTTTATTGCTTTGGTTGTTTGTAAAACAAATATACCTGCTCCCGGGTATTGTTACACTCATACTTTGTTTTAATCCTCTCAAGCAGGTTCTGCCTTTAAGATTCACACCAGGATTTACAGAGGAAAAAAACAAACAGACAATCAGAGTAATGTCTTGGAACGTAGAACATTTCAACATCATTCATCATAAAGAAAAACCTGATGTAAAAAATGAGATGATTGAGTTGATAAAAAAATACCAACCCGATATCGCCTGCTTTCAGGAAATGGTTGCCGGAGACAGTCTGAAACACACCATCAATTACATTGGTGAATTTCCCAAAAAACTGGGAATGAAATATTATTACTATTCTTACAAACCGGCTTATGACTTTGATTTCAGGCATCATTTCGGCAACATAATTTTTAGCCGATATCCGTTGATTAATCAAACTACACTTGAGTACAAGCCTTATGATTATAATTCGGTTTTTCAGTATGCAGATGTGGTTAAGGGAAGGGATACTTTCAGGATCTTCAATATACACCTTCAATCATTGAGGTTTTCTCCCGATAACATGAAATATATTTCAGACCCTACTCAGTCAGGAAAAGATAATATTAAAGAATCGAAATCGATTCTTGCAAAATTCAGGAAAGGATTCATCAGAAGATACCGCCAGACAAATCATGTGCGAAAAGTGATGAATCAAAGCAGCTATCCTATCATTTTGTGCGGAGATTTTAATGATGTACCTAACAGCTATGCTTATAATACCATTGGCACCAATTTGCAAAATGCATTTACAGAATGCGGATATGGTATTGGAGCCACCTACAGCGGTATTTTACCTACGCTCAGAATAGACAATATTTTTTGTGACACACTCTTTGAAGTAAAACAATTTACCAGAATAAAAAAGAGACTCAGTGATCATTATCCCATCATAGCTGATCTGGAAATAACACAATGATTATTCTCGATAAAACTTTGAATATAAACATTTCATTATTGCACTAAAGTAAAATATTATAAATAACGGTTTCCCCCAAATAATGATAAATTGATTAGTCTTGGCTTCCCAAATGCGCTGCCATTTATCTAATAATTGATTTGCATACCGTCTGAGAATTTATTTATCAAGAGAGACATTATTGTTATTGATAGAGTTACTTTTTAAAAACTATTGATAATCCTTTCCATTATTTACCTTTGACTTTCCAAAAAATCATTTAATAGTTATGAAGGCAACTAAATTTGTACATGCCGGGGCTGAACCGGATCCATCTACCGGCGCAATTATGACTCCCATTTTTCAAACCTCTACTTATGTGCAGTCTGCTCCTGGTCAACACAAAGGATATGAGTATGCCCGTTCTCAAAATCCAACACGCGCCGCATTGGAAACTGCTTTAGCAGAAATAGAAAACGGAAAATACGGTTTGGCATTTGGCAGTGGCGTTGCAGCTACTGATGCTGTGATGAAGTTGCTTGCACCGGGCGATGAAGTGGTAGCGGCAAGTGATATGTATGGAGGCACTTATCGTTTATTTTCAAAAGTATTTGAAGGATTTGGCATACAATTTAAATATGTGGATACCACCGATGTTCAAAAAGTAGCTGATGCCATTACAACTAAGACCAAACTCATTTGGCTGGAAACGCCTACCAATCCGTTGATGAACATTACAGACATTGAAGCGGTTTCGAAGATTTCTAAAAAAGCCGGAACCATTCTATGTGTCGATAATACATTCGCATCGCCCTATTTACAAAACCCATTGGATTTGGGCGCGGATATTGTGATGCATTCATCCACTAAATATTTGGGTGGACACAGTGATGTGATTCAAGGTGCACTGGTGATGAATGATCTTGCCTTGCGCGATCGTTTATATTTCATTCAAAAAAGTTGTGGAGCTGTTCCCGGCCCTTTTGATTGCTTTTTGGTACTCCGCGGTATTAAGACATTGCATGTTCGCATGAAAGCGCATTGCGAAAACGGCTCGGTAGTTGCACACTATTTACGCAATCATCCTAAAGTAGCCAAAGTGTACTGGTGTGGTTTTGAAGATCATCCCAATCATGATATTGCTAAAAAACAGATGAGCGGATTTGGCGGCATGCTCAGCTTTACGTTAAAAGATGAAAGCACCGAAGCTGCCATGAAAGTATTGTCCGGAACCAAACTCTTCTCCCTGGCCGAAAGTTTGGGTGGAGTGGAATCACTCATCAATCATCCGGCAAGCATGACCCATGCAAGTATTCCACGCGAAGAAAGATTAAAAGTTGGTTTGACAGACGGATTGATCAGATTAAGCATTGGCATTGAAGATGCTGAAGATCTGGTGGCAGACCTTGCACAAGCCATAGGATGACAAATCAGGAACTAAAAAAATGGTTGAATCAAAAGGCGGATTATTACAATCGGCCTTTTTTTATTGAGAAGGACCCTATTTCGGTACCGCATCAATTTTCAAAGAAACAGGATATCGAAATCGCGGGATTCTTTGCCGCAATCTTTGCCTGGGGGAACAGAACAACAATCATCAACAAGTCAAATGCGTTGATGCAACTGATGGATCACTCACCTCATCAGTTTTGTACACAACATCAGGAAAAAGATTTGAAGCGTATGCTGGGTTTTGCACATCGTACCTTTAATGCAACCGATTTGCTCTATGCCATTTCATTTTTAAAATCTCATTACGCTGATTCAGATTCATTAGAGACGGCCTTTGCAAAATTTCTGCAATCCAAAGACCAAACGATAGAGGAGGCATTGGTTGGATTTCATCGCTATTTCTTTTCCTTGGAAGATGCACCTGAAAGAACGAGAAAACATATTGCTACGCCTGAGCGGGGATCTACCTGCAAGCGTTTGTGTATGTATTTGCGGTGGATGGTGCGAACAGATGAGCGAGGTGTCGATTTTGGTATTTGGAAACAAATAAAGCCGATGCAGTTGGTCATGCCCATGGATGTGCATGTTTTACGTGTGGCCCGGGAATTGGGGTTGATAAATAGAAAACAAACAGACTGGCAAACTGCATTGGAACTGACAAATACTTTGAAGGCGTTCGACAAAAACGATACCGTAAAATATGATTTCGCATTATTTGGTACCGGTGTTATGGAAAAACAATGAGTTAATTTTATCTATTTATTAAAACATCATGATAAAAAACATCATCTTCGATTTAGGCAATGTTCTGTTTGATATTGATTTTCAAAAACTGAAACCTGCTTTTGAAAAATTGGGAATCAGCGATTTCGATAGGCAATATTCGTTATTGCATGCTTCAGAAATTTTTTTACAACTCGAAAAAGGAGAAATCACGCCCGCTCATTTTTATGATTTACTGAGAAAAGAATCGGGCTTATCCAGCAGCAACGAAGCCATAGAAGAGGCATGGAATAGTATGTTGCTCCAATTCAGATGGGGCAGTGTGGATTTTATACAAAAGCACAAAACGAATTATCGATTGTTTTTACTGAGCAACACAAATTTTATTCATCAACAGTGTATCAATCGAATGCTTCAAGAAAAAACAGGAATTCCCGAGCTTCGACATCTGTTTGAAAAAGCGTACTTCTCCCATCAAGTAAACATGCGAAAACCTGACCCTTCCATTTATCAGCATGTAATAAACGATGCTCAATTGAATCCGGCTGAAACTATTTTTATTGATGATGTGGAAGCAAATATAAAACCCGCACGAAGTGCGGGTTTGGAAGTACATTTATTATTACTTGAAGAGGTTGTAGAGAATTTACCTTATTGGAAATTTTGAATTAAAATTTTACTCCTAAAGATATAGTCATGGCTCTAATGCCATACAAAGTGCCTTCTCTAACAAGACTTGCTGAATTATTAGATTCTGCTTTTGCCTTAAAAGTCCATAAGCCTATTCTTTTGTCGAAAGTCTTACCCAAAGCATTATCCAATTGATTAGGATTTTCATAACCTATGATGTTATCGGCTCTGAAAGAAGTTGTTACATCTTTGTCGACATGCCCTCCTATAATATAGAAATCTAGTACAATATGATTTCCTAAGACCCATTGCTTGCCAAGCAATATTCCTAAACTTTTGGCATTTATCTTTCCATTGAAGACAATGGGATTAGCTTTGGATGAGTCGTTTTCAATTGGTATAGTTAAATCGAAACTCGCCGAACGAAAATAAGGCGCTATATAAAATCCGCTAATTTTCCCAATTCCTGCATATAGTCTTAACTCAGCAGTAAATGCTCTATTTCCTAACTGAAGACCATTGAGTGAAATGTCCTCATCTTTAATAAAGTCAGCAATTTTATTAACAAAAATAGGAGGTAAGTTTGATTTGGGCATGAATCGATAACCAATGGAGAGACTCATTCTTTTTAGAATTGACCTTTCATATGTGATATTATAATTTTTAATGGCCAAATCCATCAAATTGGTTTTAATGGCATTTTTACCACCTAGCAACATTTTTAATTGTGCAAAAGAACTTAAAGGAAAGATAGCAATAATTAATAAAATTTTTTTCATAGAAATGATATTTTATTAAGTAAAGATAATGTACAAAAATTTTAAAATTAGTGCATTATAAAATTATTATAAAAAACAAATATTTTATCGTAATATATGAAAACTCTTCCGATGATAAGTGCAAATTCCATGTACTTCAATCGCTTTTCTGTGATCGGCTGTTCCGTATCCTTTGTTTTTATTCCAGCTATACATGGGAAATTCTTCGTGCAACGTTTTCATGTAATCATCTCGATATGTCTTTGCAAGAATACTTGCCGCTGCGATCGATAAATAGGCGGCGTCTCCTTTTATAACACATACATGGGGTATTTTTGCATGTTTTTTAAATCTGTTACCATCTATCAACAATAGTTCAGGTGTTGTTTGTAAACCTTCAATAGCCTGATGCATAGCTTTGTAAGTTGCCTGAAGTATATTGATTTGGTCAATTTCTGCATGATCTATGGAAGCTACACAAAAACTGATCGCATCTTTTTCTATTTCTAATCTCAGTTCTTGACGTAAGGAAGCGGATAATTTTTTGCTGTCGTTCAGTCTTTCGTTTTTATAATTTTTCGGCAAAATCACTGCTGCAGCAAAAACCGGTCCCGCATAACATCCCCGCCCGGCTTCATCTATACCGGCTTCGATCTTGATTTTTTGATAAAAAGGTTTGAGCATTTTGTTGCAGAATCTTCGGCAAAATAAGGGAATGATTTTACAAATAAAAAGTAACTACAAAATTGCCCTTTACCTTTGCAGTATGAACGCATCAAAAAATGAAAGGCAGATAGCAACCTGGCTATTCATAGGGGTGGCCATGATAATGATACAATTTTTGCTTGGAAGTATAACCCGATTAACGGAATCCGGCCTCTCCATTACTGAATGGAAGCCCATAAAAGGCGCCATTCCACCGCTAACAGAAGCAGCCTGGCAGGTTGAATTTGAAAAATATCGCCACACCGATCAGTTTCGTTTTGTACATACTGATTTTTCATTGCGCGACTTCAAATTTATTTTTTTCTGGGAATGGTTTCATCGATTCTGGGCAAGAATGATTGGTATTGTCTTTCTGATTGGCTTTGTTTACTTTTTGGTGAAAAGAAAAATGAGCCGAAATATGATGTTCCCCATGATATTGCTATTTGTACTCGGAGGATTGCAGGGAGCTATCGGTTGGATTATGGTAAAAAGTGGCTTGGTTCCGGAAATGTATTTTGTAGGGCATGTGGAACTCACTACGCATTTAATTGCAGCAATGGCTGTATTGGTTTTTACTTTTTGGTTTGGACTCAAACTCTCCTTAAATAATACTGTTGTTATTTATGACTCAAGGGTTCTGACATATCTGATAGCCCTATTGTGTTTAATTGTCGTTCAAATGATTTACGGCGGATTCATGGCGGGATTGAAAGCGGCGCAATCTGCACCTACCTGGCCTGATATAAATGGTTACTGGATTCCCAACCTAAAAGAACAAAATTTATATGTTCAATTTATACATCGCGGATTGGGCTACCTGATCTTTGTATTGAATATAGTGTTGTTTTTTAAGACAGCTCATCTGGCTCAGCATTCATTGTATCGTAAACTCAGGTTGTCGCTTGCAGGACTAATCAAAATACAAGTGATACTTGGTATTTTGTCTTTGATATTCGCAACCCAAAAAAACAGTTTTTTAATTTTGGGTGTACTGCATCAGTTTAACGCACTTCTGGTTTTATTGACCTTGGTTTACATGTTGTATGTAGTTCGAAAAACTAAACCGGCTGTATCATCAACAACGCAGATGGGGTGATTTGAATATGGATTTTATCGGATGAATCAACCGGTTCTCCATCCACATGCATAGGGGCTCTATTCGGATTTTCTATAGTCAATTCTTTCGTTTGAAAATACAGTATCGATTTTTTTTGAGTGGCAACAGACTCTACTGATTTTATTTTGCCAAATAAAATTTGAATCAATACGCTTAACACTGTAAGCAAACGATTCCTTTTTTGTACGACTACCACATCTAACAATCCGTCTTTCAAGCTTGCGCCAGGTGCGATAGTAACGTGATTTCCAAATTGGTTGCTATTGGCAATACTTACAAAACGGATATCTGTATCAATGATATGACCTTGGTTGATTTGCAATGAAATAGGGAATGACCCTGTGTAAAAAAAACTAACTGCAGAAACACGGATATATGTAAACAGCCCCCTTTTTTTCTGTTGTGCGAATCGATGTGCAATAGCAGCGTCCAATCCAACTCCACTCAACATACAGGCGAAATGATCATTTACACGAAACGTATCGATGCGTGAACTATTTCCATGTATGATGATGTCAAGTGCTTTTTTTACATTGTTTGGAATTCCCAATGCGTAAGCCAATCCATTGCCACTTCCCATTGGTATGATACCAACTCGAATATCAGTATTAACAAAATACCGTGCTATCGTGTTGATGGTGCCATCTCCTCCGCAAATGATGACATCTGTAACATTTGAACGAAGCGCATCCTCCTTTACCGCTTCATATTTTCCGTCTTTTCGGGTATGTTGTATTACATAGTCGAAACCAACAGACGACATCGCCTTTTGAATAGAAGATTCCAGTGCGGCTTTGTTGGCAACACCGGAAATAGGGTTTATTAAAAAAAGTAGTTTACGAAACATGATTTGCTGTTCTAGAATGTCAGCAGTAATTGTATTACTCAGTTATTCTTTTCATGCTACGAAGACAAAAAGGCTCGTCATAGTATGGGAATAATCTCGATTTATAATGAAATTCCAATGCCTCCCTTAACTCCATGTCTGATAGAATTACTTTAGAAGAAAAGTTTTCCGAAATAGGCAGTAAGGTAAGCATATCATTTTCAAACAAGACCTCTGCATAATAATTAACCCCTTTAAGGTTGATATTCATGATCTCTTTTTGTGCTACATAGGATACAAAAGCGCTGCAGCATACCGTATCCTCTATCGGCTCATTTCTTTTGCTTTTATTGAATAAACGTTTTATGAAGCAACTTTTTGTTTTTTTCTTTTTTGTGAAAAATTGCCCATGAAACAAAAATTCATAATAATAATCGTCTATTTTGGATATATCGAGCTGTACATTTTTTTTCTCACCTTGTTCATCAATGATATTGCCTTGCCATTTCCCTAAATATTGACTATTCACTTGATTTTGAGGATTTGTATCTATTGTAGATGTCGAATAATAAGGACAACCCAATAGAAAAAACGAACAAAAAAATAAGGCAGATAATCTTGCCCATCTGTAATTGAATGTGATATTTAATATGAAGGTTGAATTATTCATTCATTGCAAAAATAATATTAGTGAGCCAAATCCTTTGAAAAATGAAAGAACATCAAACGATTAAGATTTTATGTCTTATTCAGCAGTTTCCACAAAAGATCTTTGAGCTCTTGCAAATGAAATCCTGTTACTGAAGAAATGAATACATGTGAGATGTGTTTTGGTAGCTCTGTTGAAATTTGCTTTTTCAATTCATCATCGAGCATATCTGATTTGCTGATAGCAATGACAAAATCTTTTTTAAGCATTTCGGGGTTGTATTTTTCCAGTTCTTCCCTTAAGACCGAAAACTCATTTGCATGATTAGGGCTATCTGCAGGAATCACGAAAAGCAATACTGCATTGCGTTCTATGTGCCTGAGAAAACGGTGTCCCAATCCTTTTCCTTCGGCAGCTCCTTCAATAATGCCGGGTAAATCGGCCATGCAAAAACTACGGTCATCGCGGTAAGAAACCATACCTAATTGCGGTACCAGCGTTGTGAAAGGATAGTCGGCAATTTTGGGTTTTGCAGCAGAGACAGAAGAAAGTAGAGTAGATTTTCCCGCATTGGGAAACCCAACCAATCCTACATCTGCCAGCACCTTCAGTTCCAATACTTTAATGCCTTCTTCACCTTCCTCGCCGGGTTGCGCATATTCAGGCACCTGATTGGTTGCCGATTTAAAATGGGTATTTCCCAATCCGCCTCTGCCTCCGCGCATGAGAATTTCTTCCTGACCATGCTCCAAAATTTCTACCAATTGCTCGCCGGTTTCTTCATCTTTTGCAACCGTACCAAGTGGGACTTCGATGATAATATCTTTTCCATTCCGTCCGGTACTATTGTTGGATCCTCCGTTTTCGCCATTGTCGGCCAATACATTTTTGTAATAACGCAAATGCAGGAGTGTCCAAAGTTGATTGTTCCCTTTTAAAATGATATGCGCACCCCTCCCTCCATCCCCACCATCGGGGCCTCCCTTGGCAGTGAGTTTGTTACGCATGAAATGTTTACTTCCCGCCCCACCATGGCCACTGCGACAAAATATTTTGATTTGATCTACAAAATTAGACTTATCCATACCTGCAAAGGTACAATTAATAAAAAGGAGATGCTATGATTTGATATTATTCAAAACATAGCCAAGATCAAACGTTTGCTGAGTAATGGTTTCAAATAAACGATGTGTGGATATATGATTTGCCAGATATTCCTGTTCTGTTTGTCCGGGTGTTGGAATCAAAACGGCCTTTTGTTCGATTGCAACCAAATCCATTATCGTAGAATATCCAGAACGCGCAATAACCACATGCGATTCCTGCATGTGTTTATTTAAATCATTTGAGGATAAATAATTCAACACTGTTACATCAGGAGATACTGATATAGAGTCAACAGCTGTTGGAAGTCCACGCACCAAGACCAACTTCTCATTGATTGAATGGAGTTGCGAAAGAATGATATTTTCAAAAATAGTTCTTTGAGGCTCGGGCCCGGATAGTACGATGACCGCCTTGTATTTTTTTTCTGTTTCAATGGGTTGGAAACGAGATAGAGGGCCGATATAATGAACCGGAACGTGTGGTAGCTTTTCAGGATGAGACAACGATGCAGCCAGTGAATTAGGTCCGTCATAATCCGGCACCCAACATTCCTGAAAGCGATTGATGTAAAGATAATGGCAGCGTTGTGCCATCCAATCCAACAATTTATTTCCGGTTTTGATAGCAAGCTGATGTGTGATGTATATGGAGTGAACTTCTTTGTGCCTGAAACCCAACCGATTGTCACTGATGATGATATCGGGTTTCATGTTTCGGACGAGTTGTTTCAGTTGGCGATATTCACTCCAGGCCTTCCATGCGATTTTAGGCAATTGATATAGCAGATTTGCCATCATCCATTTTGGATGTCGACTATAAGAAATGTGATATCCTTCAAAAGGAATGATCTTTACCTCCGGACATTCAGACTCGATTATTTTTCGAGCAGTGTCGTTTACGCAAACAAATACTTTGTTTTGTTGTTTGACGAGTTGTTGTATGATTGGCACACAACGGGTGGCATGTCCGAGCCCCCAGTCGAGCGGAGACAAAAGGATTGTTTTACCGGTTGGTATTTTGTTAATAAAATTCAAAATGCTTAATAAAAATCAGTTTGTATCCGCAAGATAGTTTGTTATTTTTGTACCTTGTGCAACCATGAAAAGAATAAGATTTGCCGGACTCATTTTGATTGCTTGTCTGTTTGTTTTTTCTCAAACTGCCTGTAGCAAGAAAGTCTATTGTGGTTGCCCCTCCGGGAAAAAATTTCCGGGTTATTGAATTTTATTAAATGAATTGACATGAAAAAGCCCAATCGAGATTTAATGGTTTGTTTCAAGCAGGGATTGATGTCTCCCCAGGATATGGATTTGGAAGTAAGTCGTTTACATCAAATGTTGTATGATGTAGAAAAGATGGATAACTTCATTTCAACGCATGAATTGATTGATGTAAACAGATATCGTGTAGAGAAAGGGTATGTGCCAATCATTCGCCACATTCGCAGCAGAAAAGAAATCCCCTTTGTATTTTTAAACAGTTTGAATTAAGGGCTTTTGAATGGCGCTAATGCAGTGCGTAGATTGTTTATTACCTCTTGTATCTCCTCTATTTTACAACAACCAACACTGATCCTGTACCAATTACTCTCCCGATCGGCACCGAAAAATCCGAAAGGCACCATGGCCAGTTTGGCTTTATTCAAAACATAGCTGGTTACGTCTTCTTGCGTCTCAAGAATAATTCCTTCCTTGTTTGATTTTCCTTTTAAATCGATTTGAACTGTAAGATAAATTGCTGCTTGCGGCCGAATGGCATCTACGGTGTATCCCTCGTTTTTCAGTGAAATGAAACCTTCGTATAGTCCTTGTAATCGTGCGAATACTTCTTTACGGATATGATAAAGATAGGCGTCTACTGCTTCTCCGTTTTCCAAAAATCTTGCAGTTGCTTTTTGTTCTGCCATTGGAGCCCATGATCCTACATGACTGTTGACTGCTTTAATTTTTTGAATGAATGATTCGGGACCCATTGTCCAACCCACACGTACACCCGTTGCTGCAAAAGCTTTGCTGATACCATCTACAAAAACGGTGTATGCTTTCATTTCGGGACGAAGGCTTACCGGATTGTAATGTTGTGTGTTGTCAAAAGTGAGTGTCCAGTAAATTTGATCATATAACAAATACAGCTTTTTGGCACCTTCTGGTCTACGTTTGTTTTCTTCGATAACCATATCGCAGATTTCTTCCAGCTGCTCTTTTGAAAAAACAGTTCCGGTTGGATTGAGTGGTGAACAAAGGGCAATTAATGAAGCATCTTTGATATGTGGAGCAATTTGACTTGCCGTAGGCATGAAATTATTTTCCTTTTGGGCAGGAATAAGAATATGTTCGCCTTCTGTAAAGTGTGTATAATGATTGTTGTTCCAGCTGGGCACCGGATAAATAACTTTGTCACCTTTGTCAACAATACATCGATAAATGGCATAGATCAATGGGCGGCCGCCATTGGAAACCAGAATTTCGGTAGCATTGTAATCAAGTCCTTCATTTTTTTTCAGGAATCCGGAAATTGCATTGCGTAAGTCTAATTCACCTTCTGCAGCGGGGTATGTCGTAAAACCATCTTGATAAGCTTGAATGATTGCATCTTTTAAAACATCCGGAATCGGAAAGATAGCGGAATCGAAATCACCAATGGTATAATTGAAGATCTTTTCACCGGAGCGAATTTTATCTTTAATAATTCCACCCAGTTTTACAATTTCAGAGGCAATTAGGGTTTCGGCGAGGCGGCTGTAAGTAGGCAATGGAGAATGTTTTTTATTTGGAGGCAAAAGTAATTTTAAAGCTTCTTTAAAACAAGATTCAATGGTATTTATTTAATAGAATTATAAAAAATATTCAATAAAACCGAATTAATATTATTGAAAATTCAAACAAAACGACATATTTCAATTCTACTTTTGCTTTATCTTTGAACTGTTTCCAAAATTCACTGTTATGTTCAATTTAATTCTTTTTGGCCCCCCGGGCAGCGGCAAGGGTACGCAAAGTGAGAAGTTAATTACCACTTATGGTTTAAAACATTTGAGTACCGGCGATTTGCTCAGATCAGAAATTTCGCAGCAAACAGCACTCGGGCTTGCGGCCAAAACCTTTATGGATCAGGGGGCCTTGGTGCCTGACGAGGTAGTCATTGGTATGATTAGTTCAGCTATTGATCAAAATGAAAAAGCATCCGGATTTTTATTTGATGGATTTCCAAGAACAGCCGCACAGGCAGAAGCATTAGATAAATTATTGGAACTCAAAAAAACAGCGATCTCTTTGATGATAGCTTTGGAAGTTTCGGAAGAAGAATTGGTTAAGCGACTTATGAAACGCGGAGAAACCAGCGGACGCAGCGATGATACAAACGAAGAAGTCATTCGTGCACGCATTACCGAATATCACAAAAAAACGACTGCCGTAGCAGATTATTATCGTACTTTTAATAAGGTGACTCAAGTAAAAGGAGAAGGATCAATTGATGAGATTTTCGCCGACTTATGTCAGGCAATTGATGCAAAAAAATAAGATCAGGACTTAATCCTGCTTTAATATATCATTTAGCGTGATTTAAATCCTGTTTTGTGTGGTGTGTGGTTGGTAGCATTGCATAAGCAAACTGTTCAATCATTATATGGAAACACTCCTTGAAAAAACCCTGCATAGCAGTTCAAATGAATTGCAGGCTCCTGCCGATTTATTACAATCCCTTGCTGCAGAAATCAATGATTTGATACTCGTCAATTTTGAACGATTGATTCAATTGCTTTATCGTATTGATGTGAGTGAGCAGCGACTTAAACAATTGCTGAAAGAACATCCTGATCAGGATGCAGGGTTGTTGATTGCCAGGTTGATCATTGAGCGTCAGGCCCAAAAGAAAAAATTCATGCAGGAGTTTTCGGTTAACGATGCCGATGTTCCTGAGGAAGAGCGATGGTGAGGGTATAAATATGTCGCTTCTGACAGAGCTCTGATCAATTATTTTATTGATCATAACATTCAAATATGTAGCTTCTCTTTCTGATAGCTCCTCATCTATTTTACTTTTGAATTTTGATTTTTCCATTAGATGGATACATCGTTCCAAACGCCCTATCCCAAAGCGTGCTGCTTACGCCAAAACCTTTTTCCTCATCTTTGTAATGATGCAGATAATGATTACGCCAGAGTGGTTTCATCCATTTAAATGGCGGAATGATAGAATGAATGGCATAATGCATGGTTCCATATAATAGATATCCCAACATAAAGCCCGAAAAAAAGGGGAGAGAGGCAATGCCCATTATTCTGAAAAAAAATAACTCCCAGATGGTAGCCAAAAAAATACTTGGCACAGGCGGCATGAACAGTCGTTGTTTGTCTCGCGGATAATGATGATGATTTCCGTGAAGTATATACTGTATCCGTTTGCTTTTTTTATTGTTTACCAATGCATGAAATAAAAATCGGTGCAACAGGTATTCCGCAAGTGTCCAAGAGAATAATCCTGAAATAAATAATCCAATAATTTGTCCCACTTTAAAATACTCTGCCTGGGCTGTCAAATAGGGTACATAAACAATCAAGGGCAAATACATCAACCAAATCACAATCGGACTTGTTTTTGTAAGATACTCCAGGTATGCATTTCTGAAAAGACGAGCCTGACCTTTATTTTGGATTAATTTGTTGTGCATGTTTTAATTAAATGATGCGTTTTTTACAATATGCTTGTGTTACTTTTGTGCAAATAACAATACTATGAAACTTGCAACGTATATCAAAGATGAACAGGAGCAGTTGGCGCTGATTGTAAATGGAAAGCTTTATGACATGGATCAATTGCATCCAGATCTCCCACTCAGCATGAGCATGTTTTTGAATTATTGGGATGATTTTTATCCGATGGCATTGGCCGTAGAAAATCGAATAAAGTCAGATATTCCAAAATCGTTGATTGGTACAGATATTAATGTAGCACAATTAATGGCCCCTGTACCTCATCCCACCAGTTGCAGAGATGGATATGCATTTCGACAGCATGTAGCAGCAGCGCGCAGAAACAGAAAAGTGGATATGATACCGGAGTTTGATCAGTATCCGATATTTTATTTTACCAATCATAACAGTATACAAGGGCCTGGCGATATCTATTGCATGCCCGATCATTTTGAAAAACTGGATTTTGAACTGGAAGCCGCAATAGTAATTAATCGTCCAGGAAGAAACATCAAGGCGGAGGAAGCAGATGATTATATTGCCGGCTTGATGATTATGAATGATATGAGTGCAAGACGCTTGCAAATGGAGGAGATGTTGTTGAATTTGGGGCCGGCTAAGGGCAAAGATTTCAGTACAGTTATTGGACCAATGCTGGTAACCTTGGATGAATTGGAGTCTTTTGAAATTCCTTGTAAACAAGGGCATATTGGAAAAACATGGAACTTGACGATGACTTGCACAGTAAACGGGGTAGAAGTGAGCAGAGGAAACTTAGGAGATATGGATTGGACCTTTGCTGAAATCATTGAGCGCTGCAGTTACGGAGCCAATGTGTTTGCCGGCGATGTGATAGGAAGTGGTACGGTGGGTACCGGTTGTTTTCTTGAGCTAAACGGTACCGGAAAATTGAATGATCCAAATTATACAGAGCAATGGTTGCAGCCCGGCGATGTGGTGGAAATGAAAATAGATGCTTTGGGCACATTGACGAATACAATTGTAAAAGAGGATAGTGATTTTTCGATATTGGCGAGGAAGAAGATGCAAAAGTAAAAATTCAAAATGCAAAAGTAAAAAAATAAAATTCAGCTACCTTTATTTAACCCATTATACCCATAAAACAAATTAAACTGTTCATAGGTTAATGTAATTGAGTTGGTTAACTTTGAACTTTGAACTTATTCTCATGCACTCCATAACCCTTTCCGAATTATCCCCCGCCGCTCGACAAAACTATTTGCAGCATGCAATAGCACCGAGGCCGATCTGTTTTGCATCAACGATGAATAAAGAGGGAAATGTGAATTTAAGTCCTTATAGTTTTTTCAATTTATTTTCTTCTAATCCGCCGATTGTGGTTTTTTCGCCGGCAAGAAGAGTGCGTGATAATTCTACAAAACACACTTTGCAAAATGTGGAGGAAGTGCCGGAGGTTGTTATAAATATTGTCGATTACAACATGGTGCAACAAATGTCACTCTCCAGTTGCGAATATCCGAAAGGGGTGGATGAATTTATCAAGTCGGGATTTACTAAAGAAAAAGCAAGTATCGTTTCTCCACCGATGGTAAAGGAGAGTAAAATAAAACTGGAATGCAAGATAAATCAGATCATACCGTTGGGCAATGAGGGTGGTGCAGGTAATCTTGTCATAGCCGAAGTGCTAGTCATGCATATTGATGAGTCCATTTTAAATGCAGACAAACAAATAGATCAAACAAAATTAGAGCATGTGGCAAGACTTGGGGCCAATTGGTATACAAGGGTAAATGAGCATTCTTTATTTGAAGTGGAAAAACCAAATCTGCAATTAGGTATCGGCTTCGATGCGCTGCCTGTATCCATAAGAAACAGCACGGTCCTCACCGGCAATGATTTGGCGATGTTGGCCAATGTGAGCGCAATCCCTAACATTGATGCCGGCTTTGATGATGAGCAACTTAAAAATATCATTCAATACTATTCGATTAACCCAAATGACATGGAGCGCGAGCTGCATAATTACGCCAAAAAATTACTGCAAAAAAATAGGGTGGGTGAGGCCTGGCAAGTTTTATTGGCGGGCGGTTAAGGATTAATAGAATTCAACTATTCCAAACTTTAATGTTGAGAACCTAATTAATATAGAATGTATCGTGCATTAGAGATATTTCCTTTAAACTACTTACTAATCAACGAATATATCTCAGAATCAATAAACCTCCCATTAAAAAAATAATTCTCCCTGAAATAGGCCTCTCTCACAAATCCGGCTTTCTCCAGTAATTTTCTCGAGGCCTCATTCTCCGGATTGATGTTGGCTTCGATACTGTGTAATTTCATTTTTTCAAAACCAAATTTGATGACAGCTTGTATAGCTTCAAACATGATGCCTTTCTGATGTTCATTCGCTTGCAACATATATCCTATTTCGGCGCGGTAGTGTTCCGCAATGATTCTGAATAAACCAATATTGCCAATATTAAGGCCCAGATTTTCTTTTCGATAAATCCCCCATGAAACTCCTTCACCCTTTATTTTCATCTGTCGCATCTTCTCTATCAGCTCATATATATCTTGAATAGAATTAGGTTTAGGCCTGTCGATATACTTCATTAAATCCGAATTACTTCTCATCTGAAATAATACCTGCGCATCATCTGCTGTCATTTCTTTTAAAATCAGTCGGTCCGTATGGAGTATGGGAAATGTTGAAAAATCGATGTTTAGCATTTTCAAATATATCTAAAATAGCTTACTGAAAAACAGATCTGGATTTCCGCTCATCGCATGTCAATCTCTCCCCGCATTATTTTACCTTTGCACTACAAAAGACTTATCTAAACACTATGAGCGTACAAAATTTATCCGAACAGGAAATTATTCGCAGAGAAAAAAAAGCCGAACTTGAAAAATTAGGCATCGATCCTTATCCGGCTCCATTATATCCTGTAAATACCACGGCCGAATATATTAAATCCCATTACAAGGGCGAAGAAAATAAGTCCGATTTTGCTGATGTATGTGTGGCAGGTCGTATCATGAGTGTACGTGACATGGGTAAGGCCAATTTTGCCGTGATTCAGGATGGTACCGGCAAAATTCAATGCTATGTTAAGCAGGATGATCTTTGTCCGAGTGACGATAAATCTTTGTTTCAAAATGTTTGGAAAAAATTACTGGATATCGGCGATTTTATCGGCATCAAAGGATATGTATTCACCACCAAAACAGGTGAAACGTCTATCCATGTACGTGAGTTTACTTTATTGAGCAAAGCACTTCGTCCCATTCCCATCGTAAAAGAAAAAGAAGGGGAGACGTTTGATGAAGTGACCGACCCTGAGTTCAAATATCGTCAGCGTTATGCCGATTTAATTGTGAATCCCGGGGTAAAAGAAGTGTTTGTAAAACGCACCAAACTCATGAATGCCATCCGCGAATTCTTAAATGAAAGAGGTGCATTAGAGGTAGATACGCCCGTTTTACAAAGCATTCCGGGTGGTGCTGCTGCTCGCCCTTTCACCACACATCACAATGCATTGGATGTGCCCATGTATATGCGCATTGCCAATGAACTGTATCTGAAGCGCTTGCTGGTTGGCGGTTTTGAATGGGTATATGAGTTCAGTCGAAACTTTCGTAATGAAGGAATGGACCGTACACATAATCCGGAGTTTACAGTTCTTGAATTTTATGTGGCTTATAAAGATTATGAATGGATGATGGAAACCACCGAGCAGCTGTTGGAAAAAACAGCGACTGCTGTGAATGGAACATCAAATGTTGTGGTGGGCGACAAAGAAATCAGTTTTAAGGCGCCGTTTAAACGCATCACGATGTATGATGCAATCAGAGAGCATACCGGCTTCGATATCAGTAACCTTGATGAAGAAGGGATTCGTGGCGTTTGTCAGCAACTGGGTATTCATGCCGATGCCAAATGGGGTAAAGGAAAATTGATTGATGAAATCTTCGGAGAAAAATGCGAGCACCATTACATTCAACCTACTTTCATTACCGATTATCCGGTGGAGATGAGCCCACTTACCAAAAAACATCGCAATAAACCCGGACTGGTAGAGCGTTTTGAGCTGATGATTAACGGTAAAGAAGTTGCCAATGCCTACAGTGAATTGAATGATCCCATTGAGCAACGACTTCGCTTCGAAGAGCAGGTGAAATTGATGGAGCGCGGCGATGATGAAGCCATGTTCATCGACCATGATTTTTTAAGAGCTCTTGAATACGGAATGCCTCCTACAAGTGGTATCGGTTTTGGTATTGATCGTTTGTGCATGCTACTCACTAACCAGCACAGTATTCAGGATGTGCTGTTCTTTCCAATGATGAGGCCGGAGAAATCAGGTGTAAGTCATAAGGAGTAAGGCATAAGTAAACACTATGATTTAGAATGGCAATACAAAAATTTGAGGATATTATTGCTTGGCAGAAGGCACAAGATCTCGCAATAGAAATTTATTATGAGTTTTCAAATCTACGGGACTACGGGTTTAAAGACCAAATATGTAGAGCAGTTGTTTCCATATCTAACAATATAGCTGAGGGTTTTGACAGAAGTAGTGATGCTGATTTTTCAAAATTTTTATATATTTCAATTGGTTCTTGTAGCGAAGTAAAATCAATATTATATTTGGCTGTTCGTTTAAAATATTTAACATCAGATAAACAGACGAAACTACTCGGTAAGGCAAATGAGATTTCAATGATAATTCGTGGACTTATTAATTCAATGAAAAAACAAAATTGACTTACGCCTTACTCCTTATGCCTTACGCCTAAATAAATAACTATGAAGAAAATTGCAATCCCCTTTCTGATAATCGCTTTATTTAATAATGGGTTTTCCCAAAAAAAAGAATTATCACCCGATCAATACTTCAAAAACAATTTTAAAGGCATCATCAATTCCACTCCCGCACCTGTAAAATGGATTGATAATACCCATTTCATCCTGTCAAAGAACGATAAGAAATGGGTCGTTGATACCAAAAACGGAAACGAGCGTTTGGCTACAGATGCTGATACAGTTAAGAAATCTGTTTTTCCCGCTGTACCACCCTCTCCTTACATCAAAGACAATGATGTTTTTATAAAAATTAATAACAAAGAAACCCGTTTGACAAATGATCCTGATAAAGAAGTAAATCCGACTTTAAGCCCGGACGGAAGCCATGTAGCCTACACAAAGAAAAACGATTTATATAGTGTATCTATCGCCGATCAAAAAGAAACGCGTTTGACCTTTGATGGCACCGACTTGATTATGAATGGATATGCCAGCTGGGTGTACATGGAAGAGATTTTAGGTCGTGCTTCTCAATACCGTGCTTTTTGGTGGAGCCCCGACAGCAAACGTATTGCCTTCTTTCGCTCCGATGACACTAACGTGCCCGAATATACGATAACCGATGCTCCGGGACAACATGGTATCGTAGATAAAATTCGCTATCCTAAAGCAGGTGATCCCAATCCGCAGGTAAGAGTGGGTATGGTATTGCCAACCGGAGGTGATATTGTTTGGGCTAGCTTTAATGCTACTGAGGACCAGTATTTTGGCTTGCCTTACTGGATGCCCGACGGTCAATCGCTGTTGGTGCAATGGATGAACCGAGATCAAAATGAACTGCGTATTTATAGAGTAAATCCCGAAACTGGTACTAAATCCAATTTCCTAATAGAAGCGCAAAAGACTTTTATCAGTTTGGATGACGAAGGAAAGCGTATCAAATTCATTGATGATGAAACATTTATTTACAGAAGTGACAAGAGTGGTTTTGAACAAATGTATCTGTATGATATCAAAGGAAATCTACTCAATGATGTAAACAGTGGCAATACAAATGTTACCGATATTAATTTCATAGATCCTAAAAACAAAGTCATTTACTTCACGGCCCGTAAAGAAAATACTGCGCGCAAAGATTTGTACCGAGTGAACTTTAACGGCAAAAATTGCAAGCGTCTTACTTTTGGCGATTACCATCATGTAGGCATTGAACTATCGCCTGATGCTTCTTCTTTCATCACCACATACAATAATGCAGAAACACCTACACGCATGACACTGGTGAGCAATCAGGGAAAAATTATTAAAGAATTGTTTGATGCCAAAGGCGAAGCATTTGAAAATACTGCCATCGCAAAAACAGAAATGCTTCGTGTAATGAGCGACGATAGTTTGTTCAGTTTGCCCATGAAAATTACCTGGCCGATAAACATGGAGAAAGGCAAAAAATATCCTGTACTTATTTCTATTTACGGCGGACCCAATGCAGGTACTGTTTGGGATAACTGGTCTTTAACGGGAGCACAGCAATGGTACGCCAAAGAAGGACTTATTCAAGTGGCGATGGATCACCGCGCAAGCGGGCATTTTGGCAAATCAGGTGTAAATTATATGTATCGTAATTTAGGCTATTGGGAAATGAAAGACTACAGCACCATGGTAAAATGGCTGATTGCCAATGCTCAGGCAGACCCCACAAAGATTTGCATTACCGGATTTAGTTATGGTGGTTATATGAGTTGCTATGCATTAACTTATGGGTCCGATATATTCACACACGGCATGGCAGGTGGAAGCGTAACGGATTGGAGTTTGTATGACTCACATTACACAGAGCGATTGATGGGCACACCTCAAAATAATCCCGACGGCTATAAGTCAAGTTCTGTGATGACTCATGCCGACAAATACAAAGGCATGCTGCAGATTGTGCATGGCATTATCGATGAAAACGTACATCTGCAAAACAGCATTCAGCTTACGAGTAAGTTGCAAGATCTGAAAAAAGATTTTGAGTATATGACATACAGCGGAGGGAGACACGGATGGCCGGGAAACAAATGGCTGCATTACCAGAATATGAAGACGAGATTTATTTACAAATACTTACTGGAGAAGACAGCGCCTAATGAGATGTTAAAGTAATCAGGGTAATTTCCGTATGACTCCATTATCTAAAACGTACTCATCCTTACTTTGCGGGCAAATGGCTTTATTGTTTTCGAAATGAAGTTTGTGTCCGCATTCGCTCATCCAACCAGTTTGTCGACCGGGGTTGCCTGTAATCAAAGCATAATCGGGTACCGGTTTTGTAACCACCGCACCGGCTCCGATGAAAGCATATTTGCCGATCTCATTGCCACACACAATGGTGGCATTCGCTCCAATGGTTGCTCCTTTACGAATGATGGTCTTGCGAAATTCATCTTTGCGCGAAATAGCACTGCGAGGATTGATAACATTTGTGAGCACCGCACTTGGACCTAAGAATACATCATCTTCGCATTCAACGCCCTCATACACACTCACGTTATTTTGTACACGAACGTTGTTTCCTAAAATGACATTTGATCCAATGAGCACATTCTGTCCAAGATTACAATCTTTGCCAATGACAGCATGCGGCATGATGTGTGAGAAGTGCCAGATTTTTGTGCCTGCACCAATGATGCATGGATCATCGATGACCACAGTTGGATGTGCAAAAAATTCAGGCATGACTTATTTGATGATTTGCTTGAGATAAGCACCGTAGCCACTTTTCTGCAAGTTGGTGGCTAATTTGTCAAGTTGTTCAGTATTGATAAAGCCCATACGCCATGCAATTTCTTCGGGACAACCAATTTTCAATCCTTGTCTTTTTTCGATTACACGAACATATTCACTGGCATCGCTCAAAGAATCGAAAGTTCCTGTATCAAGCCATGCAAAACCACGATCCAGTACCACTACTTTCAATTTCTTATTTTCCATGTACACACGGTTCACATCGGTGATTTCAAATTCGCCGCGTGGACTGGGTTTAATATTCTTGGCAATTTCTACCACTTCTTTGTTGTAGAAATATAATCCGGGCACAGCATAATGACTCTTAGGTTGGGTAGGTTTTTCTTCGATGCTGAGTGCGTTGAAATCTTTATCAAATTCTACCACACCATAACGCTCCGGATCGCTTACCGGGTAGGCAAAAATGACAGCCCCTTCAGGATCGGCAGCTGATTGTAACATTTTACTAAAACCACTTCCGTAAAAAATATTATCGCCCAAAACCAATGCAGCGCTGTCGTTTCCAACAAATTGCTCGCCAATGACAAAGGCCTGAGCAAGTCCATTTGGTACTTCTTGTTTGGCATAGGAAATATTGCAACCCCATTGAGAACCATCACCAAGCAAACGCATAAACTGCGATTGATCATCAGGTGTAGTGATTACCAAAATATCGCGAATACCCGCCAGCATCAGTGTGCTCAGCGGATAATAAATCATGGGTTTATCATAAATGGGCATGAGTTGTTTACTGATACCCATCGTAATGGGATACAATCTCGTACCCGATCCGCCTGCTAGTATAATTCCTTTCATAGTATAAATTCAAAAGTAAAAATTCAAAATTCGTAAGTCAATATTAAAACGCAAAGCACGCAAAGTTTGACGCAAAGAGCACAGAGGTTTTCATAAGTGATTCAAAGTTTATGTTTTCAAATTACTGTGTCAAAATATCAAATCCAATTAATTTTTAGCAATCCCAATTATTCACTTGAGCCAATAGAAATCGATAATCAAGTTTTGAAATCAACAGTAAAAAAAATCTAACCAACGCAAATTGAAAATTCACACCTTTCAAACCTCTCACACCTTTCAAACCTCTCAAACAACCCCTTACCCTTAAACCAATTAAACTCATTAAACCCCCATTAAACCTTCTTAAACATTCGCAGAGTTGTACATCTTCTCATAATATTGCTGATACGCACCACTCGTTACTTCATTCAGCCATTCCTGATTATTGAGATACCAATCGATCGTTTTAGATAAACCTTCTTCAAATTGAAGCGATGGCATCCAACCCAATTCATCTTTCAGTTTGGTTGCATCAATGGCATATCGTAAATCGTGTCCGGCACGGTCGGTAACATACGTAATCAGCTTTTCACTTTCTCCGGTTTCTCTGCCCAACTTAATATCCATTTGCTTACACAATTCTTTTACCAATGCAATATTGGTCCATTCGTTATGTCCGCCAATATTATAGGTTTCTCCCACTTTTCCATGATGGAAAATAGTATCGATTGCGCGCACATGATCCTCTACAAATAGCCAATCGCGCACATTTTCTCCTTTACCATAAATGGGCAAAGGTTTCTTTTGAATGATATTATGAATACAAAGTGGAATCAATTTTTCGGGAAAATGAAAAGGCCCGTAATTGTTGGAACAATTGGAAATCTTTACCGGCAAATGATAGGTATGATAAAATGCACGCACAAAATGATCGGAAGAAGCTTTGGAAGCAGAGTAAGGACTGCGCGGATCGTAAGCGGTTTCTTCGGTAAAGAATCCGGTATCTCCCAAACTGCCATATACCTCATCGGTGGAAATATGATAGAACAACTTTCCTTCCATTTGATCCTTCCAGTAATTTTTTGCAGCATGCAATAAATTGACAGTGCCAATTACATTGGTGCGCACAAAAGCCAAAGGGTCCTTGATGGATCGATCTACATGACTCTCTGCGGCACAATGAAGGACCGCCGTGAATTGATGTTTATTGAACAAATCATCCAATAATATACTATCTGAGATATCCCCTTTAACAAAGCTATAATTGGGGGAATGTTCGATGTCCTGTAAATTTTTTAGGTTACCTGCGTATGTCAAAGCATCCAGATTTACAATTTGATATTCCGGATACTTGGTCACGAATAATCTGGTAAGATGTGATCCGATGAATCCCGCTCCCCCTGTCAAAAGAATTCTATGCATAGAAATTATTCTTTATTAATAATACTGAGGCGCTAAATTACTAAAATAGGCCTGATTTGATGTATTGAAAGTAGTTGAATTGATATACCCTGAATTAACTGTTGATACACAGAAGTATTGATAATATATGCTAATATGTATGCATCTATTGACTGTTACAATCAGTTAAACATTCTTTTCTTTCGTAATTTTGTGAAAATTCTCATTCTTTTGAAAGTATTGATTTTTGCTCCGGCACCTTTATCGGTTTCTCCTAGTCAGCGATTTAGGTATGAGCATTATATTTTGGATACTGCATTTCCCTGCGATTGCACCTTTACCCACCATGCTTTTTTTACCGAAAAAGCATGGGCTGTCTTGTTTAAGCAAAAGCATCTCTTTAGGAAAACAATGGGTATTGTTTCCGGATTCCTAAGAACCATATCAATGATGTTTCGCGTCAAACAATTTGACGCAGTTTATGTACATAGGGGCATTACTCCTATAGGTCCGCCTGTTTTTGAGTGGATGATAGCCAGGGTATTTAGGAAAAAATTGATTTTTGACTTTGATGATGCTATTTGGGTAAGAACTGCCTCTGCCGCAAATCCTCTGGCTGTTTGGCTAAAATGGAACTCCAAAGTGAAGCATATATGTTCATACAGTACGATTGTTACAGTTGGAAACACCTACTTGGCCTCTTATGCTCAGAAATATAACAAGGATGTTCGTATCATTCCAACGGTAGTAAATACAGATAATTATCATAACAAAATCAAGGATCACCGACAGGCATTGCCGGTAATTGGTTGGACAGGCACTTTTACAAATTTTTCGAGTTTGGAAACGATCCTCCCTGTTATTAAAAGATTACAGGAAAAATATCCGGTTTCATTTGAAATCATCGCCGAAAAAAATCCCAATTTCTCCAATATTACTTACCGTTTCATCCCCTGGAAGCGCGAATCTGAAATCGCTGATTTACTCTCTTTCAGTATTGGCGTTATGCCCTTGGAACAAAAAGAAATGGATAAGGGTAAATGCGCTTTTAAAGCCATTCAGTATATGAGTTTGGGTATTCCCACTGTACTTAGTCCGATAGGAGCAAATACATCACTTGTAAATGATGGGGAAGATGGGTTTTTTGCAACCGATGAGCAAAGTTGGTATAATTGTTTGGAGAAACTGATTTTAAATACAGATTTGAGAATTGAAGTAGGAGAGAAAGCACGCACCCGCATTGTTAATGATTATTCTGTTAAGTCCAGCAGAGAAGCTTTTTGTAATTTGTTTAAAGATTAAAAATGACTCATTTCGTTCCTGTTTTTCCTCTCAACATTGTTGTTTTTCCGGGAGAAAAACTGAACCTACATATATTTGAACCAAGATACAAGCAACTCATTGCCGAGTGTAATGAAAAAAAGATTCCATTTGGCATTCCGGCTGTCATCGAAAAAAAACCTACCGAATTGGGAACCCTGATGACCATCAAAGAAATTGTTCAAACCTATGAAGATGGAAAAATGGATATCAAAACAGAGGGGCAATCCGTATTTCGGGTCTTGGAGTATGTAAAAGAAATTCCCGAAAAACTTTACAGCGGCGCAATTGTAACTTCTATTCCTAATTTTTCAAATGGAAGCAAAGCCATGATGCTAAGAATACTTGAAGATGTTCGTAAGCTGTTTCATGAACTTGGTGTCGAGAAAGAGTTTTCAAAACCTGATGACTTGATCATGAGTTTTGATATTGCCCACCATATTGGATTGACAATTGAAGATGAGTATCAGTTGCTTGAGTATGAAAATGAATTACACCGACAGGAATTCATAAAAAGACACCTTAAACGTTTGCTTTCTACCCTTAAAGAGGTAAATACACTCAAAGAAAGGGTAAAACTAAACGGACATTTTAAAGATTTGAGCGGATTCAATTTTTCTTAATTAATAAGTATTATGCGCATATTGTGTCTGGACTTCGGAAACACACGCCTCAAAGGCGCTATGGTTGCAGATGATCAAGTAGAGTCCTATGTTTCTGCTCCAGATTCAACAACTGCATCCTGGAGGCCAATTCTTGAGGAAACCAAGCCTGATCGCATCATTCTTTCATCTGTAATTCGGCATGATCATGGGGTAGAAGATTTTTTTAAAAACAGTTGTTCTTTTCAGGTGCTGAATACAGATTCTCCGCTAAATTTTACGATCGATGTGAAACAACCACATACCATTGGTCCGGATCGCTTGGCTATGGTTGCAGGTGCTGTAAAAAGATTTCCTAACAGACCAATGCTGATTATCGGAATGGGCACCTGTATCACATATAATGTTATAAACTTTTCCAATTGTTTTATAGGAGGCGCTATCTCTCCCGGAGTGGATATGCGCTTTGCCGCCATGCATCATTACACAGACGGGTTACCCCTGGTTAAATTTGAACAAAATATTATCATGCCAGGCAAAGACACAGCATCTAACTTGCAGTCAGGGGTACTTTTTGGTGTCATAGGTGAAATGGAATACATGATTTCAACTATGGAAAAAGAAAATCAGGACTTACAGGTTATTTTAACAGGGGGAAATGCCCCTTATTTTGCTGAACGGCTGAAAAGAAGGATATTTGCTGACCCCGATTTAATTTTCTTCGGACTTAATGCACTTGCACAGATACATGAATAAACATTCCATTGCTTTTTTTGCTTGTTGCCTGCTGACCCTAACGTTCAGCATGGCTCTAGCTCAGGATAACTCTCCATACTCTCGCTATGGTTTGGGAGATTTAGTACCCTCTCAGAATATCCTGAGTCGTGGGATGGGCGGACTCTCCATTGCCTATTCAGATTATGGTTTAGGCGGATTACCATTTAGCATTAATATTGTGAATCCTGCCGCTTTGGGAAATATTTCTAAAACAAAAAACTTTTCTAATGCCATTTTTGATGTTGGTGCAGAGTTGGATTATCACACCTTAAGAAGTACTTCTAGTACCAATAAGTTTCAAAGTAAGAATCTGGTTATCTCATACCTTCAAATGGCTTTTCCCATTTCCGGAAAAAAATTGGAAAAGAAAGGTATGTCGTGGGCTGTGTCCTTGGGCTTGAGGCCCCAGCACAGAATAAGTTATAAGCTGGAAGATGCCAGAAGAATTCCGGGAGTAGACAGTATTCGAAATCTTTATGAGGGATCCGGTGGAGTGCAGCAGTTTAATTTGAGCACAGGATTTAAAATAACCGGAAAAGGGAAAAATAAAAATGAGTTTTTAGTTGGATTAAGTTCAGGATATACTTTTGGAAACCGAAACATAAGCACCAAGACCAATATTGAAAATGACTCTGTGCAACATTATAATTCAAATGTTGAAACCCTCACTAATTTCGGTGGAGTGTTTGCAAAATTAGGTTTCCAGTACTTGATGAATTTCTCAGGCGGGTCATCTGTTCGTTTAGGTGGTGTCGCTACCTTGCAACAAAAATTGAATGCAAAACAAACAACAATCAATCAAACATTTGGGTATGATTATCTGGGGATCGAAACGGTAATAGACAGCATCTCGTATAAAAAAGGCAATCCCGGAAAAATTATTTATCCTGTTTCTTTTGGTTTTGGAATGGTTTATCAAAGCAAATCGAAGCAGTGGACCATTGGTGCTGAAGGTGAAATGACAAAATGGAGCGATTATTTGTTTTTTGGGGAACAAGATTATACACAGGACCAGTGGACAATTCGCAGCGGCGCAGAGTATTATCCTGCAAGCGGAAACAACAATGCCAATCGCTTTGTTCAATACATAAAATATCGGGCGGGCATGTATCTTGGTCCAGATTATATCAAAATCAAAGAGGCAAGAAACGTATATGCGATCACTGCAGGTTTGAGCATTCCGTTAACCACTCCACGAATCGTTCAAACCAGAGGGGATTTTGTATCATTGAATGCATCATTGGAAACAGGCGCTCGTGGTAATAAGACCAGCTATAGTTTCAGAGAAACCTTCACCAGAGTTAATGTTGGAATTTCCATGAATGCCCGTTGGTTTCAGAAGCGTATTTACGACTAATTAATACATGCATCGCTTTCACTTTTATATTTTACTGTACGCACTGATTATTTGTTGTTTCTCCACCTCTTGTGAAAATGACATCAATAAAGTACGTAAGCTCAATCAAAAAAATATTGCAATCGAAGAAGCCGTTGATGTAAAAATCAACTATACCATTGCAGGTAAAACAAAAGCCATTCTTCATGCACCACTTATGCTGAATGTGCAGGAATCAACTCCTTACATAGAGTTTCCAAAAACGATTCACAGCGATTTTTATGATGAAAAAGAAAAAAAAGAAAGTAAGTTAGATGCCAAATATGCAAAGTATCAACAGTATCAGAGCATCATTTTCTTGAAAGACAGTGTTGTAGTAATTAATATGGTAAAAGGAGACACTTTATACTGCGATGAATTATACTGGGATCGGAATAAAAATGGAAGAGAATTTTATACCAATAAACCTGTCAGAATCAGAACAAAAACAGAAAAAATAAATGGAGTAGGGATGGAAGCCAGTCAAAATTTTCGCAACTGGCATATTCTTGAATCAAAAGGAAGTATTGCCGTTCCCGCAAATAAATTTCCCAATTAATTTCATAATCAACATAAAACAAACATCATGGAATATCGCCGTTTAGGAAAATCGGGCTTACAAGTAAGTGTGCTTTCTTTTGGAAGCTGGGTAAGTTTTCATAAACAAATCACAGATAAGACTGCAGATGAGTTGATGGGTTATGCCTATGATAATGGCGTCAATTTTTTTGACAATGCAGAAATTTATGCATTGGGAGAGAGTGAAAAAATGATGGGAAGAGTGATCAAGAAGAAAAAATGGGATCGTACTTCATATACAGTATCATCTAAAGTTTTTTGGGGATGGAGAGGAAAAGACAATAAACCTAATCAAACCGGATTAAGTCGCAAGCATATTATCGAGGCCTGCAATGAAGCATTGCAGCGCTTACAGGTTGAATACCTCGATATGTATTTTTGTCATCGTCCCGATAAGCAAGTGCCTATTGAAGAAACCGTATGGGCCATGCACCATTTAATTGAACAAGGGAAAGTGTTGTATTGGGGAACATCCGAATGGAGTGGTGTAGAAATCATGGAGGCGCATCGTGTAGCAGAAAAATACGGACTTATTGGCCCTACCATGGAACAACCGCAGTACAATTTATTTGAGCGTCAAAAAATGGAACGCGAATACCTGGATATTTTTCGCACTGTTGGATTAGGAACAACCATTTGGAGTCCATTGGCAGCTGGCTTGTTGAGCGGAAAATACAATGATGGACTACCTAAAAACAGTCGATTTGCTTTACAGGGTTTTGACTGGTTAAAAGATCGATGGATGCAGGAGGATAAACTCAAGAAAGTAAAGAAGCTCTCAGACCTTGCAAATAAACTAGGCACTACAACCGCTGCATTGAGCATCGCCTGGTGTATCAAAAATCCAAATGTCAGCACAGCCATTTTAGGGGCCACTAAAAAACAACAAATCACCGAAAATCTTAAATCGCTCGAGGTATTGCCATTGCTGACTCTGGAAGTAATGGCCAAGATAGATACCATCATGCAAAACAAACCGGTACTGCCCGATTATTAATATGAACGAAGATTTACGAACATCCCCTCGTATTTTTCCTATAGTTCTTTGATGCTCGTTGCGGCAAGTACTCAATTTTACATTCATATACATGCTGGCCGCAATAGAGTTCGTTTCATTGCGTTTATTTGATACAAAACCCGAAGAAACCTATGGAACGCATTCTCGCACTTGTTGTATCTCACAATCGACACGCACAGCTGGTGAATTGTATTGAAGCCATTCGCCGTCAAACTATTCAGCCCGAAGCAATCTTGGTAGTCAATAATGGAAGTTCAGATTATACTTCTGTATGGCTCGATAAGCAGGAAGATATCATACATATTTGTCAGGAAAATGCAGGATCCGCCGGCGGCTTTGCCGTTGGTTTGGAATGGGCGCATAAGTATCGCTTCACCTGGACCTGGTGTATGGATGACGATGGCTATGCGGCAGATGATGCCTTGGAAAAATTAATGGAACAAAAACTGGATCAACCCATTTTAATAAATAGTGCGGTAATAAACAGCGAAGACAAAAAATCTTTTGTATGGAAAACTGCAAATTATAAAACACTTGCCGATGTTAAAGAACAAGTAGTTCGTGGAGTTGCCCGTCCGTTTAATGGCTCATTGATTCATCGTAAAGTGGTTGAGGTTGTAGGACTACCCAAACAAGATTTATTTTGTCGCGGAGATGAAGCCGAATATTTTTATCGCATCACTAAAGTACACAAAATAAAAGCGGTTACGGTAACATCAAGTATCTATTACCACCCTCCCCGCAAATTTTCTTACAGTAAAGAATGGAATTTAGATAATTCCTGGAGTACGTTTTATCATGTAAGAAACAAACTGGCGATCTTATCATCAAAATATCCGGTAAAGATTGCCGCAATCGTAGCCTATTTGTTTTTTGTGATCAGGTTTATGGGAAGAATCCTGTTTTTTCAAAAAACACAACGCTTTAGAAAGATCGCATTTGTTGGAAATGCTTTTGCTCATGCCATATTTGGCATTTACAATACTACCCCCGAAAAAATTCAAAACAAGATAAAAAATCAGTACACAGCACCCTTAAGGAACATGTTTTTGATCCCATGCAGAAATGCGCTCAGTTCTGTTTTTTTGCCTTTCGTGGCAGAAGCATAATTGAAGTACCTCGAAAACCCTGTTTCATTGTCCGAATGAGGCTGCCTTTAGAAGGTGGCCTTTTTCATGATCATAATAATTCAGTAATTTCACCCTACCAATCAATCATAAGTTAGTGAGAGAAGAAAATAAAATAAAATTGCTTGAAGATGAAATCAATCGCCTTAAAAAAGAAAATGAGGAGTTCAGTTTTTTACTGAGTATGAAAGAGGAGGAGATGAATGAATGGAAGCAGCAACCTGACAGCATCCCCGCTTTATACAGCAAGCTCCAGGAAAGACTTTATGATTTTGAGCATTTACAGCAAGTGATTGAAAAACTTCGGCGAGAAATAAGTGCTGCGGATAATCGTGAAATATCTATGGAAAACCAAATAATCCAAAGTTTGAGTGTGGAAGGTCTGTATGATGAATTAAAATTAAAATACCAATCGGTATTGGCCGCTATAACACAAATCCAAAAAGAAGTACAGGAGTCCATGGAGCTCTATCAAACATTATCAGCTCAGCAAAGAGAAATCGCCGAGTGGAAAAGCAAGTGGGAGTTGTTGCACCTCGAAAATCAGTTTTTACTGGAAGCAGTGGAGTCGCAAACATCAAAAACAAAAATTGCTGCATCATGAATCATATCGCAGACATCCGTAAAGAGTATATGCAACATTCGCTCATGGAAGCCAATGTGAAAAAAGATGCAATACTACAATTTGATAGCTGGTGGCAAGAGGCCATCGAGAGCAGGATAGAGGAGGTAAATGCAATGACGTTGGCAACAGCAGACAAACGAGGTATACCCCAAGCACGTATTGTATTATTGAAGGGATACGATGAAAATGGATTTGTCTTTTACACAAATTATCATAGTAATAAAGCGCATGATTTAGAGGAGAATCCTAATGCATGCCTTGTTTTTTTCTGGAAGGAGTTGGAGCGACAGATACGTATTGCAGGCATAGTTGAACGTGTAACTACGGAGGAGAGTGATAATTATTTTTCTTCAAGGCCTGAGGACAGCCAATTAGGTGCCTGGGCTTCCGAGCAATCTTCCATCATTTCATCAAGAGCCGAACTGGAAAATCAATTTACACAGACAAAAATAACATGGGAAGGAAAATCAATTACAAGACCGCCACATTGGGGAGGATATCGTGTAAAACCAAATCAAATTGAGTTTTGGCAGGGAAGACCCGGCAGATTACATGATCGATTGTTGTACTCAAAGAAAGACAATAGAGAATGGAGTATTCAGCGACTGATGCCTTAGTGAAATTTTACAAAGATCAAATCTAGTTTTTACCAAGTTCCTTTATTCTGCCACCTGTACGAAATCTTTTTTTGTAATAAGGACTCTCCAGATCTTCAATGGTAACTCCTCTCGAACAACCTGCATGAATGAATTTATTGTCACCCAAATAGTAGCCTACATGCGAAAGGCCTGGCCTGTATGTTTCAAAAAATACCAAATCACCCGGTTTGAGTTCCTCTCTGGCTACTTTCACACATTTTGAAAACTGAGCACCAACTACTCTTGGAAGTTCCAAGCAAAAAACATCTCTAACCAATTGTCTGGTAAAAGCTGAACAGTCAATTCCTTTTTTACTGGTTCCACCAAAAACATACTTGGTACCATACCAGTCTGAGATGAAGCTAAAAAGACTGGCATTACCTATTTTCTCAATGATTGGCAAATGAAAATTCAGAGAGAATTTTGATGGATTTGGTGATTTTTTTTCAGCCTTGGCCTGGTTTGAGTTATTTGAAATCATTACTTTTTTGGAAGTAACGGGAGCCGTAGTATCAGGTTTGAAAATGAACAGACCTTTTAGCTTGCTAAATGTTTTTCCGGGATTAGCTTGTAAAATTGCGAACGAAAAAAGAAACAATGTTAAAGTAAGAATATTTTTTTTCATGTAATAATTTCCAGTTTTATATCACCTTTCACTAAAGTAGATATATATGAACTTATATCTATTTAGGAGGCAAAATTAGGTGAATTCGTATAATCAAAACTGGAAAGTAGTATCAAACAGAGGCGTTTGTGGAAAATTAAGCTGGAATTTACACAATTTTAACAGAAAACATCTATTTTTTATTTAATTCATATTGATAAATGATGCGTCCAATGTTGCGCAATACAGGTATTCCGAAATCATAGTAATCATAAGCACCACCACCAATCCATCCATCTTTTTTGGATAAAATACAAGCAGATAAAAAGAATCGAATATTATTTACTGAATCTTCAAAATAGGTTACATCCGATAAAAAGCCATAGGCCAGGCCCACTTTATTGTATAATCTGATTCCTCCTTCTCTGGTTTTCATGGTTTCGGGATCTAGAAAAAATTTATAGTAATGGTCAGCAGTTTTTGAATAATCAGTTGAAGTATTTTTTAATTCTCTGGGAAAATCGCCCATGGTTTTCAGGAAACTTGACTTATAACTTTCATCAATCACAAAATCGGGTTTACCCATTTTATTTGGATAAAATAATTGAATCATCATGTCGTGAATATCTGATAACCGGACAAAATTGGAAGCACTATAATTTTTTGGCCCTTGAGTTTTTCTTCCATTTTCAGTGTGATATCGGCCTGCTTGCACCGGATATGGATTATTTGTTGGAAAAATAGGCTGAAGACTGTCGCATGGAATAGAATAGTCCGTACTGTCCGTTTTTTGAAAAGTAAAGCCACCAAAAAATTTATTTTTTGAGCCGCAGCCGGCTACAAATCTATTTTTAAGACAAATCCCGGGGTAACTTAATTCAATCATTCTTTTATTAAAATGACTCATACCAACAAAGTCCACGAAAAGATTGAAAGCATCATTGTTGCTCATAATCATCATCTCCCTCATGAATTGTTCGATGGTAGGTTTGGAGCTTCTGCTTACGTATGAATCACTTTCATCATCACAACTGCAGGTGTGCAGTTTGAAAGGGGTTTGAAGATTTATTTCTGTGCCTTTTCTTTTCAGATCAGTCATCTTTTCCAAAGCAATTGCCATTACAGGCAACTTGATGATGCTTGCCGGATAAAAATATGACTGATCTGCATGAAAACTGTGCGTTACAAATGGATTGATGCTTTCAGAGGAGTCAACCGGAGTGTAAAAAAGCTGAAATTCATATTTCTCAGGATGAGTCAATACCTCATCTAAGCGAGGGTCATGTCCAAAAAGCATTGAAAATAAAAAACTGTCCCGATTAACCTGCGCATTAAGCTGCTCACTAGTAAATAGTGTGCAGAAAATGAAGGCAAGTAATCTCGATTTTTTCATTTATCACTGCATCACTTGTATTGAACTTTCATTGAATTTCAAATTGTACCCAATCTTGAAAGGCAATTTTTCTACAGCGCTGTCTTTTTCGTGTCTTTCTGCCAGGTCTTTTTGAAGATACTCTTTGAAAATGGTCAATACATGTTTGTAAGTGCCGTATAGTTTCACATTTCTTTTTGCTGCATTGAATTCATACAATGGAATACCGGAGTCGTCCTGTATGTGTAATTTTGAGTTTTGTAGAATATACTTTCTGATGATCGAGAAACTTCTGTTATGCATCAAATAAGAAGCTGATTTTGTAAGCGAAACCATTGTTTTATTAGTTGCTTTTTGAGAAACCCAGCCAAGCCACAAGCTGTCTTTTTTGAGCCCTTCGTCTGCAAGATCTTTAGAAAAATAATAAAGTTGTGATAACTTTCCTGAAGGGAATTTGAATGTCAAGTGAGCAACGTTTGCTTTTGCACCTGCATTGATAGAGTCCAAACTGCCTTTTTGTTCATTCCAGTTATATAGCTCAATATTTCCTAAAGTAGATCCGGATCTTTTAATATACAACGCGATAATATCCACTAAACCTCTTTCTTTAAAATGCTTTTGCATCTGAAGGGTAACAAAAAAGCCAACACTATCACTGAATCTGAAATATTCCTCTGCGCTGGTAAGGAATGTTTTAGGATCTAGATTTTTTTCAAAAATGAATGAGGAGTCATTTCCGGCAGACTCCAGCCCGCAAAGGATATAGGTGTCAGCCTCTTTATAAAAAGCATTCGCAAATTCAAAATCCGGTCCGCTGAATGGATAAAAAACAACGATTGGTTTTTGGCCCAATGGAGTGATAAATTGCTGATCAGCAACCCATTTTTCTATTGGATCCAGTATTCTTGATTTTTTTTGTTGCCACATTTCATTAAGATGCTTTTTGTATGGTTCAGCATCAGCTGCAACTGTTCCTGCAGAAGTTCCACAAAGTAATTCGGCATTATGGTCAATTAGATCATTCTTTTTGAAAGCCGCATCTGAAGATAGGGTTTTATTTTTTGTACTGTCGTCATTTTTGACATCCCCTTTTTTTTCAATGCTCATATTGCATGATGATGTGCCAAGCAATAGAGTGATGCATAATGGAATCATAAGAAAAGAAAGGGCAGCCGATCTTTTTCTCAAAATTTGAAACAACAGCCATCCTAGGGCTAAGAAAATTAAACTAATCATGGTTTCTTGTTTTTTATCAATGAATACAAAAATCATAGTCCAAAGGTTGAAGATAATAAATAATATCGGTGTGAATGGATAGAATGGCACTTTGATACTTCTAGTGATTTCCGGTTTTTTAATACGAAGAATAATCAATCCGATTGCGGTCATGGTGGTGAAAAATGCCAAAATAAATCCAGTACAGGTAAGTATTGATTGAAATGTTCCGGTTAATAACAAAATAATGGAAATGCATGCCTGAAACCAAATTGACCTCGCAGGCACACCGGATTTGTTTTTATGAGCAAGTATTTCAAATGGTTTTATGTCTTGGGCCATACGCTGAATAACCCTGGGTCCAACAATCACCATTGAGCTGATTGTTGAAATAAGAAAAAAAGATATCATGGCACTCACCAAAATTGCTCCAGTCTCCCCAAAAATATAATTAGCAGAAACATGTGCCACATCAAGCTTTCCCTTCATTTCAGATTGAGGCGTAGATAAAAGGAATACATAATTCACCGCCACATACAATACCATTACAATGATAGTGCCCGTTAATATTGATTTAGGAACATTCTTAGTTGGATTTTCTACATCATCTATGATGTAGGCACTTGCATTCCAGCCCGAGTATGCGTATGAAACGTATACTAGGCTGATCCAAAAACCAGGTAAACTCAATTCGCTCCATACAGTAGATTGTAAATGGTTGGTTATCTCCGCAGTTACAAATCCGAATTTTGAAAATCCAGCCAGTATGAACAAAGTTAATAGTACAATTTTACCTACTGTGAGATAAACCTGAAATCTGGATCCGATTTTTACATGCAGTAGATGAACGAAAGTTACTAACAAGACAACAGATATGGCCAGTACAGTAGGATGAACGGGAAGATGTATGAATTTGACAGAATAGTTGGAAAATGCCTGAGCAGCAAGTGCAATAGGAGCTGAAAACCCCACAATAATGGATGTCCACCCCGATAAAAACCCAAGTGTATCATTATAGGCAATTCTTAAAAAATGGTATTCACCACCAGATTGTGGAAAAGATGCACTTAGCTCAGCATAACAATAAGATCCAAGCAGGGCAATAATGCCTCCCAACAACCATAAAACAATAATTGTAAGCGGGTTGCTCAGTGGAAATAGTTGAAATCCCAAACTTGTGAAAACCCCTGTGCCAATCATATTGGCTATCACAATAGCAGTGGTAGTATGCAATGAATATTTCACTTCCGATTTCTGTTAATTATAGATATAAATATCGATGCATAGGATTACGCATTCTTATCCAAAAAATATCGGCTAAAGATAAAGATATAGTTAATACAGAATTAAAATATTTTTTAGAATTAATTTGGAAAAGATATCCATCATCATGAGAATTGCCTCACAACTTATTATATTTATCTATTATTATTTTTGCCATTGATTTGTTTTGGATTTTACTTTGTAACCAGGAAATGATATCAAGGTAGGCGAAAGTGCGGGACTCGGTAGGCTTATTTTCATATTCAAGTACTTTTGCAAGTAATATTTCAAATTGCTTTTTCATTTCATTCCGTCGTACATGAAAGGAACTTCGTAGAAAACGGAAAATTTCCTCCTCTATGATGCTGTAACGTTGCATACGTGCCATAAATCGGTAAACTGATTTAGTTTGATAATCCACCAAAGAGGAATTACCCAACTCATAATGCGAAATCAGATGCAGCAACCTGGCATAACAGTGCAAATCGGTACGTAAATCAACCGGCTCATTGATGATTTTTTGAAGATAATCAATACATGTTTCATAATCTCCTGCTCCAAAATACATCATGGCAATTTTGTAGTTCAGTACCAAAATCCGATGCCGGTCTATATAATTATTGTATTCTCTTAATTGCTCTTGTATAACCGGCAACAAACGAAGGCCTTCATCAAATGTCCCCATTAAAATATGCTGATTTAACTGGGCGCTGCTCAAATACACAAAGGTTTGTATACGCACATTTTCAAAATTCTGTGATGGGTGTTGGCTGAAAAACGACTCAAAAATTTTAATGGTGGCTGCCAGTTTATGATGTCTTCGTACATCAAATAATGCATTGAGTAAGTTATGCATGCCCTTCACATAATGCAGTGTTTCAACCTCAAGCATTTGTGGCATTTCAGTAAACAGATCTACCCATTTTTGAGTATATCGATAATACATTTTAAAGTCCTGTCGTATATATGCATACCAGCAAAAAGCCTGATATATATAGAGCCGCTCATAAAAACCTGTAAATGTCAAATAATCTTTAGGCAGTTCACGAAAGAAAAATGTTTTTACCTCTTGTTCTTCATCTTCATTTCTGGCATGTCCCCGCTTGATATACCAGCTGTATAATTGCAATGCCAAATTGGAAAGTCCTGTAATGATTTCTCGGCGTTTGTTTGCCATCAAAGACTCCTCACTTAGTTGGTCTGCTCGATTTTGTAAACTTCGTGTAATGTAGAGTGTTTCAATCTTTTTTTCAAATGAAATGACCTGTATTAAAAATGTATTTTGATGATACGACTTTGCCATTTCTTTTACCTTCTCCAGTGTCTTCAAACTCTGATGATACAATCCCTTGTTGTATAATATACGAGCATGATCCATTTGCTCATTCATTACCAATTCTATCGACTGAACCGACCTCAATGCCCGTAAACTCGCCAATACCTGTTTGTATAAATGACTCTTCATGTTTGCCAGCTGCGACTTATTGACAGATTTCAATTTTTTTAGCAATCTACTCTCATCGAAAGCCGTTTGCTCACTGATCGCATCAAATAAAGCTGTTACTTTCAGGTCTTTATCACCGGAATTACGTTGGATATAAAGCTTAAAATTCCGTTTTTCAGCCTTTGAAAGGGAGCTGATTAACTGATGTAAAATATCATTTTGTCGGTTGGGCATAATATCATTTATAAGATATAAATCAATACTGTATTGATTTTAGCAAAAATAAAAAACTTTTGGACATCATCTTAATCTTTTAAAGTTGACTTGCTGTAAAAAGCATCAATGGGTAATTTTACATCAGTTAAGACGCCGAACTTAACGACTCGAAAGAAAAAATAAAGATTCTCTATAACAAATGGCAAGCAATCGTTTAAGTCGCCCCGTTTCTACGGGGCGACTCTATTTTTGATCAAAAAACAGACTATGATTTTGATAATGACTTTTTGTGAAGGATTAATTCATAACAGAGGATGTCTGCAAAGATGAGCAACATGCCGTAAAAAATATCTTCTACAGGTATTGTGTATATCCTGATTCCAAGATTCTCCACATCATTGTATAATACAACAGGAATGGCAGTAAGTAATCCGTTTACCATTAAAAAAGGAATAAGAATGATTGCATACGCAACAAACATCCTTCGAACATGAACAATAGGTTTTTTCTTTTTTATCAACGGTAATGCAAACAAGCTTAATGCAGTCAATGAAAAAGTATAGAATGTATATCTTTTTGAAAAATTGAGTAGGGCAAATATGAGCAGTACGGACGCCAAAACCCAATTCATTTTAATGAAAATATTTTGATCTTCCATTTTTGGAAAATACGCCTTTATACATTCATAAATGAATACGCAACAAAATGGAACCACAAAAAAGAATAATACCTCTTCAATGGGCAAATTGAATAAGTAATGACCCAGTATGTAATCTTTATTGAAAGACCAGACTCCATTTGCTGTAAAATAAATATCCCAAACTATGTAGCCAACAGCAGGCAAAATCATCGCCTGAAATAAAGCAGACCACTTTTTATGATAAGCCACTTTGCTGTCAAAGCTCAATGCCAATGGCCCGGCTATTGAGCCGAGCAGGATGAATGTGTATGTTAGTTGAGAATTCAATATGCTGATTCAAAAAAAGTAAAATCAAAATTCAAAAGTAAAAATTCAAACAAGCTATGATTGCTTTTGGGAAACCGATATTGCTTTATCTCTTTTCACTTTATCCCAGTATTTTTTAGCTACGAATAACATTCCAAAACTTTCTCCATCTTCTTTACCTAAGTGTTTGTGGTGCATTTTATGCGCCCAACGAATTGTGCGAACATAGGTGTTGTCGCTTCTCGTAAACCATTTGAATCTCTGGTGTATGATAACTTCATGCACTATGAAATAGGCAAACCCATATAATGCAATTCCAAATCCGATACTGGCCACTTCATACTGCTGATGCTGCAACCCAAGCATGATGCAAAGCCAGCTCGGTATGGCAAAGATCAAAAAGAAAGCGTCATTCTTTTCAAAAAAACCCGGACCCGGTTGATGATGATCCTCATGCAAATACCATAAAAAACCATGCATCACATATTTATGCGTCAGCCAGGTTATTCCCTCCATGATAAAGAATGTGCCCAATGTTACAAGTATACAAATCCAGATATTCATAGTAAAATACGTAAGAGTGAAAAATAAGTTAGCTGTATCATTAACAAATGCATCGCAAATCGGTTCGGATTTGCTTCTATAGATTTCCTGATGGTTATGAGCATAAGGATACTCAGTAAAAACCAACACAAATAGTTGAATCCGGGAGGTATTCCCAATCCGTGCCAGCTCCAGTATCCCAATCTGATTGCTACCGGTTCCATCACCCAGTCAAACAAAGTGGCTAATGCTGCTCCATCAATCAAAAAGGATATTATTTTTAGTGTTGGGTTGCCATTCAGCCCTTCTGTATTTCCCAGCATTTTCCTCCACAACAATTCCATCGTGCTTCCAGACCCATACATAATCATCCACCAGTTTATGCCTATCAACATTGGTATTCCCATCCATTTCAAACCGAAACCGTTTCCATATTCATAACTGCCAAATAAATATCCGGTGTGTACACCAATCCATTCTGCCAAAAATCCCAACACAAAACAGGATATCATTCCAAGCAAAAAGTTTTGGTTGATTTTATGTTGAGTATAAATAGCCAGAGAAGCCATCAATATTAAATGAACAGGCGTTGTTGATATAAAAAAATTTGATTTCCCTGAATATACAATCCCCACAAGACCAATCGTATGAAACAGAATCGCTACGGCAGTGGCGATTTGTACTTTGGAATATTTATTTAAATCAATCATTTATTGCTGATAATCATTTCGTATTATAGTAGACGTTATCTCTGCACTTTTCAGACAAAGAGGAATACCTCCACCTGGGTGTACGGTTCCTCCGCAAAAGTACAAGCCTTTCCATTCCTTCGAAAAATTAGCGGGTCGCAAAAAAGCCGACCACTTTGAATTTGAACTTGTACCATACAGCGCCCCTTTGTATGTTCCGGTATTATTGAATATTCCTACAGGATCAAGCACTGTCTCGGTTGAGATGTGCTGCTCAATATCGCAGGAAAGTATCTTGTTTACTTTGCTGATAATATTTTTTCGGGCGGTGTTTTTCATTTCGGTCCAGTCTTGCCCTTCCTGCACCGGCGCGTTGATCATCACAAACCAATTCTCGCATCCTTCAGGTGCATGATGCGATTCCATTTTTGAAGTGATATTGATATATACGGTTGGATCATGATACAATGTCTTGTGTTTAAAAATATGGGTAAACTCCTCTTTATATGCATCACTGAATAAAATGTTATGCAATCCCAATTCCGTAAATCTTTTCTCAATACCCCAATAAAAAATCAATGCACTGCTGCTTCTTTCGGTACGCGCAATTTTTGCGGCACGTTTGGTGTCATTGAGCAAATGCCGATAAGTATAATATACATCACCATTGCTGATTACCACATCTGCATCAATGGATTTTCCATCTGTTTCAATACCTGTTACCTGATTTCCTTTTGTGTAAATTTTTTCTACCGGATGATTAAAATGAAATCTTACTCCTTTATCCAGTGCAAGATGATATAATGCCTGCGTAATGCTTATCATACCTCCTTTCGGATAAAAAGTACCTTCGTTCATTTCAAGGTGCGGAATCATACGCAACATGCCCGGAGCCTGATAGGGATTGCTGCCATTGTAAGTAGCATATCTGTTGAAAAGTTGCACTGCTTCTGCGGTTTGAAAATGTTTTTTGTTGCTTCGATGCAAACTGGAAAATAAATCTCCCAGACCAACAGTGCGTAATGCCTCAATTGTATGTGATTGAAACCATGTTCCTGCTTTATGTAGAGAGTGATTGAGAAAAATATGTCCAACTTTATTATATAAATTATCTGCTCTTTGCAAATAATCGGTTACGGCCCGAGGATTTTCATTCAACTGTGAATGAAGCTCTTGCGCAAACTGATGCGTATCTGTATATGCTAAAACGCGCTTGCCATTTGCAAAAAAGTAATGACAGGCAATATCTACCGGCTGATAGGAAAAGTATTTTTCGATGGGAATATTTGCATAGTTGAAAATATCCTCGATATGCGTTGGCTGAGTAAATAAAGAAGGACCTCTGTCAAAACGAAAACCTGCTTTTTCAAAATAACTCAATTTTCCGCCAGGATAATCATTTTTTTCATAAACAGATGTTTCAAATCCATCGGTTGCAAGCCTTATGGCAACGGCCATTCCTGCAACTCCGCTTCCTATGACAATGGCTTTTTTCGTTTGCATTTAATTGCCTTACACGGCCATGCTCTTTTGTGATAAATAGGTTTCCAATTGCGGGAAAGCGATACGAAACCAAGTGGTGTATTTTTCTGGGTGGTCATAGAGATTATTTGACAATTCATCCATTTTTATGAAACAATAATCTTTCACTTCAGCAGGATTGGGATGAATAGGCCCATCATAGTATCCAATAAATACATGATCGTATTCATGCTCTGTGAGTCCGTTATCCAATGATGCTTTATAGGTAAATTGAAAGCAATGTTCAAGTATTGTCACAAAACCCATTTCCTCTTCCAATCTGCGATATCCGGCATCCATCACATTCTCACCCGGGAACGGATGGCTACAGCATGCATTGGTCCATAGGTTACCGCTATGATATTTTGCTGATGCGCGTTGCTGTATCAGCATCTCTCCTTTATGATTGAAGATAAAAATGCTGAAGGCGCGATGCAACAAACCCTTGCGATGCGCTTCCATTTTTTCCATGGTACCAATCATTTCATCTTGCTCATTTACGAGCACTACATCGGATTGTGCGGACATCATAAAATATTAAATTGACTTCTTAGGCCGGCTCTCATTACGATCATCGCCTTTGAATAGTTAGGAATACGCACCCTTGTTTCCAATAACCTGGCAGGACGTGCGCGTTTGATTTTTTTGAATAAAGAGAGATAGTATTTGTAGGCCACATACACACCAAATCGCGCCTTGATGGGCAATTGAATTATCCCTTGATAAGCTTTTTGAAAATCATTTTGAATATCCTCCTCAATTTGCTGCTTCATGGCAGGAGTAAAATTGCTGAAGTCCACACCGGGGAAATAAGTTCGTTGCAATGTTTCGGCATCTGCTTTTACATCACGCAAGAAATTGACTTTTTGAAAAGCTGCCCCCAAAGCTTGAGCATAAGGCTTTAAATGCAAATACTGTTTTTTATCCCCCTCACAAAAAACATGCAAACACATGAGTCCAACCACTTCCGCACTACCGTATATATATGTATTATAACCGGCTTCGTCGTATTGATGTTTGGTTAGATCCCACTCCATACTAGTAAAGAAAGCGTCAATCAGTTCCTCTTCAATACCATATTTATTTACAACTTGCTGAAAACTATGGAGAATCGGATTTAAACTGATACCTCTTGCGATGGATGTATAAGTTTCCGCTTTAAATTCCTGCAACAAGGTAGCTTTGTCATGCTCATGAAATGTGTCCACAATTTCATCTGCAAAACGAACAAATCCGTAAATATGATATATGGGTTCGTGCAGGTCCTTGTGCAACAAGCGAATGGAGCTGCTGAAACTGGTACTGTATTTTTGTGTAGTTATTTTACTGCACAAACTACTGACCTCATGAAACAAGTGCATCATATATTATGCCTTTTTTGTTTTTTGAATAAATTGGGCTACTACTTCTCCGCTAATGAGAGAAGGAGGAACACCGGGTCCGGGTACCGTAAGCTGTCCGGTAAAAAACAGATTATCTACTTTTTTACTTTTCAGGGAAGGTTTGAGAATTGAGGTTTGTAATAGGGTATTGGCTAAACCGTAGGCATTTCCTTTAAATGCATGATAGTCCTTCATAAAGTCAGATACGGCATAACTGCGTTTAAAGATAATACTATTGCTTAACTTATTCCCTGTTTTTTGCTCATATCTTTCAACAATCTTTTGGAAATATTGTTCTCGGAGCTCCTCTGTGTCATTGTAAAGCCCTGCTGCTATTGGGATTAGGAAGAAAAGATTCTCACATCCGGCGGGAGCTACGGTTGGGTCCGTTACTGAGGTGGCTGATACATAAAACAGTGGATTTTTGGGCCAATCGGGATTTTCGTAGATTTCTTTACCATGTAAATCAAAGTCGGTATCAAAGAATAAGGTATGATGTGTTATGTTGGTTAACTTCTTATTTAATCCTACATAATAAAGCAAGCAGGAAGGGGCCATCACTCTTTTACTCCAGTAGGATTCGGAATAATTTCGATATTTTTCTTCTAATAGTTTTGTTTCAGTGTGATGATAATCTGCGCCGGAAATAATTACATCAGCTTGATATGATGTTGAAATACCTTGATGATTTTGAACTGTCAGTTTTTTGACTGATTTGTTTTCTACATGCATTTTGGTGACCTCAGCATCAAAAACAAATGTTACACCCATTTCCTCGGCCAAACTTTGCATCGCTTCCGAAATTTTATACATCCCACCTTGCGGATACCAGGTACCTAATTTCATGTCGGCATAGTTCATTAAACTATACAGCGCAGGAATATCTTCAGGCAACGCACCCAAAAAAAGAACGGGAAATTCAACGAGTTGAATCAGGTAAGGATGCTTAAAAAAACGGCGCACATGATTTTTCATAGATGTGAATACATCTAGTTTCAGCAAGCCTTTAAATAGGTCCATGTCTATAAACTCGCTAAGATGCTGGCCTGGTTTATGAACTAGCTTTTGAATACCAACTTGATATTTGTATTCGGCTTCTTTTAAAAACTTATCCAATTGAACGGAACTTCCTGGTTCGAGTGATTCAAACATATCACGCAATGAAGCATAATCTGCAGGCACATCTACCAACTGATCAGGAAAATACACACGATAGGAAGGTTCTAAACGAGTGAGTTGATAATAATCAGATACTCTTTTACCAAAGCATTGAAAATATCTTTCAAAGATATCCGGCATCCAATACCAGCTTGGGCCCATATCGAATGTAAATCCATCCGATTCCATTTTTCTACCTCTCCCTCCCGGCTGTGTATGTTTCTCCAGGACTGTAACCTGCCAACCGGCCTTTGCCAAGTGGGTTGCGGCAGACATTCCGGCAAATCCGCTTCCGATGACAATGGCTTTTTGCATGTTTATGTGTTAGAATGAGTTGAATGATAGCATCGTTAATTTCGGCAGAGTTCTGCTTTTAATAATTTACGGGCAAAATGAATGCGGCTTTTTACTGTGCCCAACGGCTCTTGCAGATAATCGGCGATTTCATTGTACTTGTAACCTTCAAAATAAAGCTGAAATGGATGCTTAAAGATATCAGGAAGTTTGTGAAGTGCTGATTTTATTTCTTTAAGACCGATATTGGTTTCCGCTCCGTTTTTGACTGCACTCTGAGCGTGGTCGATCAAATAATCATTGGGCGTATTGTCAAATATTGTGTTTCGACGAGACTTGCGACGGTAATCATTGATGAAAATATTGCGCATGATGGTAAACATCCATGCCTTAATGTTGGTGCCAACATGATACTTTTCTTTATTTGCCAATGCACGAAATAGCGTTTCTTGTGTAAGATCTTTAGCAGTTTCAGAGTCGCGTGTAAGTGTTAGGGCAAAGGGTTTCAGAAAATCTGCATTGGAAACAACAAATTGCTCAAATTCTCTCGTTGACATAACTGTTTAATTTAGTTGAGCACAAAGTTAAACAGATTAAATCCGTAATAGCAAATTTTTGTTTAAATATTTTTTAAATTACTTCTACAAATTAGAAATAAAATCCATAACTTCGGTAAAGCTTCGCTTTAAAACCACTGGCTCCTGGATTTTCTTTTCATAGCTTTGAGTGAGCAAACCTGATATGATACAGGGAACTTCAGGCATATTTTTAGAGATATTGGCCAGGAATTTATCAAAATTAAAATTTGCTCCCGGTCTTGTAATATGAGAATATAGATAATCTGGCTTCTTTAGCTTCGCTACGAATCCCACATCACTGAGGGGTATATTGGCTCCTAGATATATTACCTGCACTCCTCTTTTCTTGAGCAGGTAGAACATGAACAAAAGACCGATTTCATGATATTCGTTTTCGGGTAAGAAAAGCAGGACTGTTTTGTTTAATTTAAGAGGGCTTTCAACGTTATCTATCCCAACAATTAGTTTTTGACGAATGATGTTAGTTACCAGATGTTCCTGTGCAGGATTGATGTGGTTGGTCATCCATAGTATGCCCATTTTTTCGAGGTAGTGAAACAGAATTTGAGTGATTGTTTTTTCAATTCCTTTCGTTCGAATTTGTTCGGTTAATACTCTTTCGAATCCATCCGAATCAACATCTACCATGTATTGTACCAATTCATTTACAATTCGTTCCTGTTGTGCTTCCTGTTGTGAAAGCGTAACAATTTTTTCTCTTATTTCGTCTTCGCTCATTTTGTCGATGTGAGAGACCTTGTAACCGTATTTATTGAGCAACGAAATATTTAATATCTTCTTCAATTCATCATTTGAATAATACCGAATATTGGTAAATGTACGGCTGGGTTTTAAAAAATTGTAGCGCTGTTCCCAAATACGCAATGTATGGGCTTTGATGCCGGACAGATTTTCGAGGTCTTTGATAGTAAATGAGTTCATAATGAATGAATTATTGATTAACTACAACCTGTGAACCAATTTGTTCAGTTTTATTAAGGTTTTTTTCCAATTTGGTAAAATGATATCGTTATTTAAACGCATTTTGTTTAACAAATAGGTTGGTCGTACCTTGCACCTCAATAAAACAAATACAATGAATCCAAATAGATTTCAGTTTAAAAAACTACTACAGTATTTTTTACAAGGGCTGCTTGTTATGGCTCCTATTGTCATTACTTTTTATATATTGTATGCCGTGGTATCTAAAATCGATAGTTTGATACCCATTTTTACTGAAACCAATTCGCGTGGAGAGGTCGTAGTTCAGAATTACGGATTAGGTTTTGTAATTATTATTGCATTGATAATAATAATTGGATACTTCAGTTTATTTTTCATAACCAATCGCATCGTCGGGCTGATAGACAGATTAATGCAACGACTCCCAGGACTCAAACATATTTATTCTACTACCCGCGATTTTTTTGAGGCATTTGCCGGCGACAAAAAAAAGTTTACGCAAAATGTGCTGGCAAATGTAGACGATAATGATGTTTGGCGAATAGGTTTTGTTACAAGAGATGATATGGAGGAATTTGGATTAAAAGAATATATAGCAGTATATGTGCCCATGGCATATTCAGTTTCGGGAAATGTATACATCATTCCAAAGTCTCGCGTAAAACCCATCACACATATATCCAGTTCACAAACCATGAAATTTGCGGTAAGTGGTGGTTTGACACATATTGATGAAGAAGCCGATATCGAGGAAAAAGACTAAAAAAATTTGGCATTTTCTTTTCGTTTTATTGTTTTTTTCTCTTTCTAAAATAAAGTGGTTGATATTTCTTGCATCAAAAATGCAATGAGAATATTTTTGTTTTGTTTGATCATTTTTCTGCCATGTAAGAGTTATTGCTGGGGATTTTATGGTCATGGAAAAATAAATTATCACGCAGTTTTTTTATTGCCTCCCTCGCTTCTTGATTTTTATAAATCACACATCGATTATTTGGTCAAACACGCTACTGATCCAGATTTGCGAAGGTATACAGTTGCGGAGGAGGGCGCACGTCACTTCATTGATATTGATCGATATGGCGTATATCCCTATGATAGTTTACCCCGAAAGTACGAAGATGCTGTGTGTGCATTTTCGGAAGACACCATTCAGCGTTATGGCATTGTGCCCTGGCATATACAAAGAATGGAGTATAGGTTGACTAAAGCATTCGCTGAAAAAAATCTAAGTGCCATATTGCGCAACAGCGCCGAACTCGGCCACTATGTTGCCGATGCGCATGTTCCTCTGCATGCCAGCTCCAATCATAATGGTCAACTTACCGGCCAGCAGGGTATACATGGATTTTGGGAAAGTAGAGTGCCGGAACTGCTGGCCGACAAGCAGTTCTCTTTTTGGGTAGGTAAAGCAGCTTACATACCTGATGTGGCGGACTTTATCTGGCAAAGGGTTTTGGAGAGTGCCCGGGCGGTGGATACGGTTTTGCGCATGGAGAAATATTTAAGCAACACAACAGCCCCCGATAAAAAATATGCAGTTGAATTGAGAAAAGGGGTTTGGATTAAACAATACAGTTCCGACTACACCATTGCTTACAATCGGTTATTGAATGGTATGGTTGAAAGAAGAATGCGTGCATCTATTTTTGCTGTGGCATCTCTTTGGTACACCGCCTGGCTCAATGCGGGTCAACCCGATTTACAAAATTTAAAAGGAAAAGAAATTACCCCCTCCGAAGAAGCAGAATGGAATGCCTTAAACAAGGCCTGGCGTTGGGGTTATAAAGTTATTGGAAAGAGTTGCGAATAAATCAATGAAATCCCGGTTAATCTATTTTGTATTTTGCATCAAAATTATACAATGCCAAACCTTTATCTGGGAGATATCGCGCCCGATTTTTCGGCTAATACAACAACAGGCCCCATTCATTTTCATGAATGGATTGGGAATGACTGGGTGATTTTCTTTTCGCATCCCGCCGACTTTACGCCTGTTTGCACAACTGAATTGGGCGCAGCATCCAAACTATCGGAAGCATTCGCCATACGTTCAGTAAAAATGATTGCACTCAGTGTTGACTCACTCAATGACCATCATGCATGGATTCATGATATCAATGAAACACAGCAAACAACCATGAATTTTCCCATCATTGCCGATTCCGATAAAACCATCAGTAACCTGTACGGTATGATACACCCCAATGCCAGCATGACACATACCGTACGCTCTGTGTTCATCATTGCACCCGATAAAACCATTCGTTTGATGATTACCTATCCAGCATCTACAGGCCGAAACTTTGAAGAACTTCTACGTGTTATTGATAGTTTGCAACTCACCGGTCAATATCAAGTGGCCACTCCAGCCAATTGGAAGGAAGGAGAAGATTGCATCATCATACCTTCCATTAACAATGAAGAGGCGATTGAGCAATTTCCGAAAGGATTCAAAGAAATCAAGTCTTATCTGCGCTTTACGCCCCAGCCAAATAAATAATCATATCGGGTTGTTTGTATTTTATATTTTGAAACCCCATGCCTATAAAAAAAGTCAGAGCGAGAATGAGGGGGAGTGCGATTATCTCATTCTGACTTTTTTCTTCGCTTTCATTCTGCTTCTCACTCTGATTCTGATTCTATTTCTTCGCTTTCATTCTGTTTCTCGCTCTGATTAAATCATCCTAATCGCTTAAGAATTGGATAAAATCCAATATGGCAAGGATATACAATTCTCCCTATTCCTGTCGTACCTTTACACAAATTTATTTCATGCAAAAATCAACCATAACGATAGATGTGATGCTGGATGGACAAAAGATGCCTGAACAAATAAACTGGTATGCATCTGACAGCTCGGCAGAAATGGCACAACGTGCCAAAGCAATGATGCTCGCTTTTTGGGATGCTGCAGATAAAACAGCCATGCGCATTGATTTGTGGACCAAGGATATGATGGTGGATGAGATGGGCGATTTTTTTTATCAGGTAATGATGACCATGGCTGATACACTTAAAAGGTCTACCGGGAATGATTTGCTGATGGAGGAAATGAAAGCAAACGCAAAAACATTTCTCAAAAAATTTCAGGAAGATTTACTGAATCGGCAGAATGCCCAATAATCAAAATTCTTTTTACTTCACTAAATATTAAAGCTATGTCACTCGAACAAAAAGTCATGGGCGAAATGAAAGAAGCCATGAAATCAAAGAATGAAGCGGTGTTGCGTGCACTTCGCGCAATCAAAGCGGAAATCATCAAAGCCAAAACAGAACCCGGTGCCGGTGGTGAACTGGATGAAGCGACCGAACTGAAGTTTTTACAGAAGATGATGAAACAACGCAAAGATTCTTTCGAAATTTTCCAGCAACAAGGTCGCGCCGATTTAGCCGAAAAAGAAAAAGAAGAAATGGATGTGATCGAAAAGTTTTTGCCGAAACAGCTTTCAGAAGAGGAGATTCGCACTGCCGTACAAGCTATCATTAAGGAGACAGGCGCATCTGGTGCAGGCGATATGGGAAAAGTAATGGGTGTTGCATCCAAGCAATTGGCGGGAAAAGCAGATGGTAAACTCATTAGCACAATAGTAAAGGCGCTATTGGGATAACTTAATTATGTATATAGATATTATTCTTGCTATTGTCTTCTTAGTAGCCTCAATCAAAGGCTATCAAAAAGGATTTTTTGTTTCTCTGTTCTCCTTTGTAGGATATCTGCTGGGGATGTTTTTAGCCATTAAATGTTCGGCTATGCTTGCAGAAAAAATGAAAGCTCATACAGGACAAATGGAGAAATGGTATCCGTTTTTATCATTTGTGCTGATTATGGCCGGAACATTTGTCATTGCAGGATTGATTGGAAAAATATTTAAAAAATCTGCTGAATCAGTAATGTTGGGGTGGTTGGACCGATTAGGCGGAGTCGTTTTATACATGTGTATTTTCGGGATTATCACAAGTTTTATTTTATTTTTTTTATGTAAGGTTGGCGTGATCTCCAATCAAACCTCTCATAAATCAATATTATACCCTCTGATTGAACCCATTGCGCCGAATTTGATGAACTTTTCAGGAAAAATCATTCCGGCTTGCAAAGGTGTTATAGATCAATTAAATCATTATTTCGACAAATGATTTATGTAACCGAAACAATTAATCACAATTCAGGTAAATTTTCGAGATTGTAGCAATTCATGTACCTTTAACCCGTTCAAAAAGAACAATTAAATGCAATACAACATTCAGCAAGACGGAAAATTCAAATTCATTGAGGAAGGTAATGGCGAACCGTTGATTTTATTGCACGGATTGTTCGGAGCGCTTAGTAATTTCAAGGACCTCATTGAACATTTTCGTCAAACACACAAAGTGGTTGTTCCCATGTTGCCACTCCTGGATCTGGATCTGTTGCACACATCAGTAAGTGGGTTACAAAAATATGTGCACAAGTTTATTGAGCACAGAAAATATGACCACATTCATTTATTGGGGAATTCATTGGGAGGACATGTGGGCTTGGTCCATGTTTTACGTAAACCTGAAAAAATTAAAACGTTGATTCTTACAGGTAGTTCGGGTTTGTTTGAAAACGGCATGGGGGATTCGTATCCGCGCAGGGGCGATAAAGAATTCATACGTAACAAAACCGCCATGACATTTTATGATCCGGCCATGGCCACAGACGAACTGGTGGATGAAGTATTTGAAATAACCAACAATCGTTTGAAAGTAATCAAAATCATCGCGTTGGCAAAAAGCGCCATCCGAAATAATTTAGGTGAAGAGTTAAATCAGATCAAACAACCAACCTGTTTGATCTGGGGACAAAATGATACCATAACACCGCCATTTGTAGGAGAAGAATTCAAGAAACTTATTCCCAATAGCGAGCTTCATTTCATTGACAAATGCGGACATGCTCCAATGATGGAGGTGCCATTGGCATTCAATGACATACTTTCAGGCTTTTTAAGAAGACATCAGGGTTAATTTATTTTAGACATCCATGCTTACATCCGACCTTATCAATTTAAATACACCGCGTTTACAATTGCAGGATACAGTTGCCAAGGCCAGGCAGCTGATTAATGATTTCAAATTCACTCATTTACCTGTAGTTTCAGAAAATAATTTTATCGGACTCATCAGCGAAGAAGATGTACTGGATGCCGAAGAAGAGAAACAAAGTATAGAATCATTACAGGATGATTTTCTGAAAATATTTGTGCCCGATGACGCACATTTTTTGGTGGCACTCCAATATTGCAATACACATGAATCCAACATAGTTCCTGTGTTGAACAGACAACAGGAGTTTATTGGGGTCATCACTTCTCCTGATTTAATGAAAACTATGGGTGATTTTTCCGGAGCCAATGAAATGGGGGGATTAATCATACTTGGTGTAGAAAGAATTCACTTTTCCATATCCGAAATCAGTCGCATTGTTGAAAGCAATGACTGTACCATTCTACATTTAAACACAGCCAATGATCCGGCAACCGGATTAATGAACGTTACCTTGCATCTGAATAAAAGAGAGATTTCTGCAGTAGTGGCTACATTCGAGAGGTATGAATATCAGGTATTGTATCATTTTGGCGCAAAAAATGTACTCGATCAAACTACCGACAATTATCTGAACCTCATGCATTACCTCAATCTTTAATTACCTCTTCTAATTATTTGGCATGATCAGGCATGGATACTTACTTTTTTTGTCTTGCCTTTTATCTTTTTTTTCATCTTTTGGGCAGCTCAAAACGAAGCAAGTTATTTTTCCGGAAAATATAATAGACCTTATTCAAAATGATTCTGCGGGAAAAGTATATGTTTCCGAAATAAATATAGAAGGAAACCGCAGGACAAAGCCCTCCATTATTTTTCGTGAAATGCAATGTAGGATTGGAGATTCCATATCGGTTTCATATTTACACGATGTATTGCAGGAATCGCAAAGTCTTATATACAACACCAATCTTTTTTCAAACGTTGAGTTATGGCCTGAAATGCCCACCCCTTACACAATCCAAATTCATATTAAGGTCATAGAACGTATTTACCTGATTCCCTCACCTGAATTTCGTTTGTCTGACAGAAATTTTAATGAATGGTGGAAAACCTATGATGCCGACCTTAGCAGAATAACATACGGCATAAAACTGAGGCACAATAACTTATCCGGTAATGGAGATAAGATTTCACTTTTTGCATTGAATGGTTTTTCACGTTTAATCAGTTTGCAATACAACAGGCCATACATCAATAAAGAGTTGACAAAAGGATTTTCTGTTGGATTGACTTACCTGCGTCAAAGAGAGTTGATTTGTAAGACCAGTTATGAAAACAGGGTATTGGTGTATAGAAGAGATAACTATGTCAATGAAAATATATCTTTTCAAACAACCTATACCTTGCGTAGGGGGTATTATAAAAAACATCAGTTTCAGTTCGTTTTACAATCTTTGAACATAGACGACAGCATTACTGATTTAAAATATTTTCCCGGATATTTTAATGATGCAAAATCACAATGGCTGATTCCTGAAATATCTTATTCCTATCATTATGTACATACGGATAATATCAATTATCCGATCAATGGAGTTGTTTTTCATTCCCGTATATCAAAAAAAGGATTTGGTTGGGGTGGAGGCATTAATTCACTCATGCTCGACGCTTCAATTAAATTTCACAAACCCATCAACCCAAATTGGTTTTTCTCTGTTCAAAATGCTGAAAAAATAAGGCTGCCATTTAAGCAAGCTTTTATTAACACCCAGGCATTTGGATATGGTGAGTATTATTTACGCGGATTGGAGTTCAGGGTAATCGATGCAGTAGCAAGCAGCTTAAACAAGCTGACGCTTACCAGAAAAATTGTTGACAAAAGAATCCGTATTCCTGTAAAAAACAGATACGTTCCTTTTTTGCCAATAAAAATATATGCAAAAACATACGGTGACTTTGGATATGCTTATCATTCAAGAGCTTATGACACAAGATTAAATAATACTTTTTTGTACACAGGAGGCATGGGGCTTGATATTCTGTCATTATATGACATCAGGGCATCAGTTGAGTATAGTTTCAATCAATTAGGCGAAAAGGGTTTATTTTTGCATTTGATGGGATTGTTTTAGTCTCAGATAAATTGAAACATTTTGAAAATTGCCATTTATAGCAGGGGAGTAGACAAGGAACAATTTGATGATGTAAAGCATCTCATCGAAATGCTCGTTTCATTGGGAGTAGAGCCTGTTTTTTTTCAGGATTTCTTTAATCAGTTTTATTGCAGCATCAAAATAGATAACAACTATTCTACCTTCAGCTCCTATCATGATTTGAACAGTACAATTGATTGTATGATCAGCTTGGGTGGAGACGGTACCATGCTGGATACGGTTACTTACATAAGAGATTCCGGCATACCCGTATTGGGGGTAAATTATGGCCGGCTTGGTTTTCTGGCAAATATCGGACGCGATGAGATACAGACGGCGGTTGACGCATTGGTAGAGAGAAAATATGTTTTGGATAAAAGAACATTGATTCATTTGGATGCAAATATTCCACTGTTTGGTGAGACTCCTTATGCACTCAACGAATGTACAGTGCATAAGAAAGACCAATCTCCTATGATCAAGATTCACGCCTATCTAAATGGTGAGTTTTTAAACACATACTGGGCTGATGGCCTTATCGTATCAACTCCTACGGGATCCTCAGGATATTCTTTGAGTTGTGGCGGTCCGGTAGTTTTTCCGGAGAGCAATAGCTTGGTTATTACTCCCATCGCACCACATAATCTTAATATTCGTCCAATTGTTGTTCCCGACGACAATGTCATCTCCTTTGAACTTGAAGGAAGAACCGATGATTTTGTTTGCACACTTGACAGCAGAAGGGAAATTGTGACCAAAGAAATTCAGCTTGCTATTAAGAAGGAACAATTTTGTCTGAATTTGATTCGTATGAATGAAAATAATTTTTTGCAAACTTTACGAGGTAAATTGAGCTGGGGATTGGATAAGAGGAATTAAAAATTCAAAAGTAAAAATTCAAAAGTAAAAAGCAATCCTTTACTTCAATTTTTAAATGCGCGATAAATCAAAAAAAATAAAAATCATCTTCCTTGTTTACTGGTTTTTATTGCTGTATGTGGTCTCTGCGCTGATTTGGTGGTATATCGCTTTGTCGAGGCAAAATAACGACATCTTCAAGCATCGGTTAAATGAGTTGAATCCACTCACTTCAAATTATCAGCAACAACAAAAACAACTCGTAATTAGAAGGGACGCAAAGACCGCGCAGTACATGGGTGAGGGAGTGATCTTTTTTTTATTGATAGGCGCAGGTGCGATTTTTCTGTATCGGGCTGTAAAAAAGCAACTGCAATTGAGTGAGCAGCAGAAAAACTTCATGATGGCTGTAACGCATGAATTAAAAACCCCCATTGCTGTTACCAAATTGAATCTGGAAACATTGCAAAAAAGAAAACTGGACGAAGAACAATATCAAAAGCTGTTGCAAAATGCGCTGGATGAAACAAATAGGATGAATGCCCTGTGCAGCAATTTGCTGGTTTCATCTCAAATGGAGTCAGGTAAATATACAGTGTCTTCGGAATTGGTTTTCTTGCGTGATTTCATCAAAGAGTTGATACGTGATTTTACCAATCGTTTTCCGGAAAGAAAAATCATTATTCACCAGTCGGAAGATATGACTATGCAAACGGATGTTTTCCTTTTGCAAATACTAATACATAATCTACTGCATAATGCACATAAGTATTCGCCCAAAGACCAGCCAGTTGAAATTGAGGTAATAAGAAATGACCGGAAGCTGACTATTGCAGTGGTGGATCATGGTAATGGAATACCTCTGACGGAACGAAGCCGGATATTTGAAAAATATTATCGGGTTGGGGCAAGTGGTGAACAGCAAGTAAAAGGTACCGGGCTCGGTCTATATATAGCCAAGCGAATTACAGAGTTATTAGATGCCAGGATTGATGTGGAAGACGATAAAACCAAAGGATCTGTTTTTAAAATACAATTTAACATGAAAGATGTCGGTTAAACCATTTTCGATTTTACTGGTAGAAGACGAAGAGAATCTACAGGAAGCCCTGAAGCTGAATCTGTCGCTTGAAGGCTATGAAGTATCATGTGCAGGCACCGGCGCAGAAGCACTTGAATTGGTTCAGCAGGCTTATTTTGATCTGATCATTTTAGATGTGATGCTTCCCGAAGTAGACGGTATCGCTGTCTGTGAAACTATACGTTTGCAGCATGAATACATACCCATACTAATGCTGAGCGCAAAAAACAGCGGAGCTGACAGGGTTCTTGGATTAAAAAAAGGAGCGGATGATTATTTGACAAAACCCTTTAACCTCGAGGAATTATTGTTGCGGGTAGAAAAACTCATTGACAAAAACAGGAGAGTGCAGGATAAAACTGCAAACACCGATAAAGTAAACTTTGGCGGTAATCAGATAGATTTTCAATCATTGGAATGTATCAATTACAAGGGAGAAAAGATCATGCTTACCAAAAAGGAAAGTATGTTGTTGAAATTACTGATCGACAGCCAAAACGAAGTGGTAACACGCGAAAAAATTTTACAGGCTGTTTGGGGATATCAAGTTTATCCAACTACACGAACCATTGATAACTTCATATTGACTTTCCGGAAATATTTTGAAAAAGACAGCCGACAACCTAAATATTTTCATTCAGTGAGAGGTATGGGGTATAAGTTTACTCCTTAATTATAAATCTCCCAGCTGTGGCCGAATGATGATCTCTTCCACTACGGCTTGTGGAGAGAGTTTTGTGCAGGCATATACCATTTCAACAATGTCATTTGCTTCCATGATTCTTTTGTTGCTATTGTCAAAATCACCCCAGGTATCTGTCAGTACCGCTCCCGGATAAATACCTGTTACTTTAATCCCATGTGGTTTCATTTCGTCGCGTAAATTGAGATTGAATCCGTGCAAAGCGAATTTACTGATGCCATAACCCCCACCGCCTTTATAAGCCTTTAAAGAAGCAATGGAGCAGAAATTAAAAATATGCCCGCATTTGTTTTTCATCATTTCGGGAATCAATGCACGGGTAAGGTAATAGGCGCTGAATAAATTTATGTCAAGCATGAATTCCAAAGTGCCCTCCGGCTCATCATAACAATTGCCCGGCGCATAAGTGCCGGCATTATTAATAAGAATATCAGGAACTCCCTGAGTGAGACAAAATTTTGCAAAATCGAGCACAGCTTGTTTTTGGGTTAAATCCGCTGGAAAAACATGAACAGTGGCACCTGGATGATTTTCTGAAATTTCTTGCTTAACATCCTTCAAATGCGATTCGGTACGTGCACAAAGAAAAAGGGTATTGCCATCTTTGGCAAAACGCATGGCCATGGCTTTTCCCATCCCTCTGCTGGCTCCTGTAATAATAATATTCATATTAAATCAAAAGTAGGAATTCAAGAGTAATAATTCAAAAGACTTTTGAAACGTCTATTTTTGCATTTTGAATTTTTACTTTTTAATTAATATACTTTGTCCAAATACAAACACTTATTCTTTGATTTAGATCATACCCTATGGGATTTTGATACGAACTCCAAACTGGCTTTGGAAGAGATGTTCGATCAACATTCTCTGAAAAATAAAATTCAGGCACCATTTCCCGATTTTTTTGAAAAATACCTGCATCACAATAAAATTTTGTGGGATCGATATCAAAAAGGATTCATCACTACGGAAGAATTGAAATGGAAGCGAATGTGGCGTACGATGCTTGAATTTAAAAATGGAGATGAAAAGCTGGCACGCTCCATGAGTGAGGTGTTTCTCGAAATCCTACCTACCAAACAGCATTTATTTCCGCATACGAAAGAGTTGTTGCTTTACCTTCAGACAAATGGGTACGTGATGCATATCATAACAAACGGATTTGAAAAAACTCAATGGAGTAAAATACGCAATAGCGGCATTGATCATTATTTCACACATGTAATTACCTCAGAAGGAAGCAATAGTATCAAGCCGGAGAAAGAGATTTTTGAATTTGCTTTTGAAAAGGCCGGTACGGATGCGTTGAGCAGTATCATGATAGGAGATAACCAGGATGCAGATATACAGGGAGGTATTAATGCTGGTATGCATACCATTTTTGTAAATCATATTGCTGAAACAAAACGAGTTGAAAGCACCTATATAGTAGCAAGTTTAAGAGAGATTGAAACGATACTATAAATTGCGTTTTTGCAATAGAAGAGATACTGCATTATTATCTTGCAGTGATATGCAAACAATGTTGGTTGTCCTCATATTTTACATAACACAAACCCTCATCTCTCATTTCTTTGAGTGCAGCAATCAGGCATTTCTTTTGTATATGTTTATTTGAGTTCCAGAGATAACTCACGTCAAGCGTTCGACCATGCAAATGTGCCGAGTTATTGATTGCATTTTTATTTATTTTTCTCAATGCTTTTACAGATTCAGTAGTTCGGGTTGCGCTCGTAATGACGAATGGCTCATAATCGATTCCTTTTTCCTCGCATTTCATTTTATAGGCAGTAGCCAGACCTTCAACAAATAATTTACCCTCAGGTAAGAGATAAGGCCTTGAATTATTCATTGGAGCAACTGTATAGCGTTCACAGGATGTCATCTCAGTTAACTTACCGGATAAAACTAAATTATCCAGTTCTTGAAAATTTTTCCTTGGAGTTAAACGAGACTTTTTATATGCATCTGCATGAGTAGAAATCCCATCTTGGAAATATTCATAGCAATTTGGACAATTGGAATCATTCTTGTTTGAGAAATAATTTTGCTTGAAATGTATTACAACTCTTTTCATCCAGTTGTAATTAGTGATTGTTAATATAGCGGGTATAAACAGGGCACTTAGTAAAATGAGTTTTCTCATATGAACAGTTTTTAAATTAATAAGTAATTTAACGACTGTTCTTTTTAAAAATTATTGAAATGATGTTAATGAAAACAAAAACCCGGCCTCACATTTATTGAATGAACATGATTATAGAATCTTATCCAGAATTCCTTCTAGTTTGTTTAATTTTTCAGTGAGTTGCTCATTGTTGCCAGCTGGTTCTCCATTTTGTTGCATTTGGGTCGCATACCATAAAATGACCATTGATACATAGTCCTGCATATCCTTACCGGCAAAATTTGTTTTGAATTCTATGATCTTGTCGTTGATCAGCTTTACGGTTTTACGCACCACTCCTTCATCAGATGGAGATACCTTGATGCGGTAGGTTCGGTCGGCAATGGTGATATTGATGGGTATGAGCTGCTCGGCCATGATTTTCTTTTATTCACTAAGTAATGCAATACACTTATCTATTTCACGGATGTATTTATTAATCGTTTGTTCAAATGCTTTCTTATCCGCGGCATCCATTTGTCCTGCTGCTGATTTTAATACATACTGCTGTTCCTGCAAGATTCGTATCCGTCTGTTTTTCTCTTCGAGTTCCTGCTGTAGTTTTTGAATGGAAGCGCTTTGCTCGGATACCGTCTTTTGCATAGATACATAGCGCTTCATTATTTCCTGAAGTTTCTGTTGTATGCGTTGTATGTGTTGATCGGCAGACACTTTGTTATTTTCTTATTTCAGCATTAATTTCCTTTTCAAAAGAATTTATCAGTTTTTTCATATACTGGTCAATCTCTTGATCGGTCATGGTTTTTTGTTCATTTATAAAAGTAAAACTCACTGCCATCGATTTTTTATCATTCCCTAATTTCTCACTTTCAAAAACATCAAATAACTCAATAGACTTTAGCGGTTCTGGTTTGGATGCTAAAGCTATCTGTTCTATTTGAGCATAGGAAATATTTTTATCCACCACTAGAGCCAGATCGCGTTGCACAGAGGGGTATTTAGACAACTCCTTGAATGGCGTTGTTTTATGACTCATGCCATATACTTTACCCATATTGATTCGGGCAAAAAATACGGGTTGCTTGATGTCGAATTTTTTTAGCTTGGGTCCTGCAACGATTCCGGCTTCGCCAATTGTTTCATTTCCCTGAAAGAAAGTCGTGCCGGAAGAGAGCATACCAGTTTCGCTTGGCTTGGAACTGTATTTTTTGACTTGCATTAAACGCAAGCATTTTTCCATGACTCCTTTTATAAAATAAAAGTCGGCTGTTTCGGCCTCTTTTTTCCAGTTACCCGGATTGGATAACCCACTGGCATAAATAGCTAAATGCTCCTCTTCTCGATAAGAATTGCCAACGTTATCTCGATGATAGGTTTTGCCAAATTCAAACAAAAGCAGGTGCTGATTTTTATGATTCAGGTTATGTGCAATAACCTGCAGTCCGCTACTCAACATATCCGTTCGCATCATATCCAGCTCCGAACTTAAACTATTGAGCATTTTTACAGCATCGGCTTTTTCATGATCTGCATAGTGCGCACCATTGACGATGCTGTTTGTCAGGATTTCATGAAAACCCATGCCTGCTAAATCATTTGCAATTTTTTCGCGTAATCGTATCTTGGTTTGATGCACATCTGCCTGCGGAGACATGCTAATCATTTCAGGTATAGAAATATTATCCAGTCCGTCCACTCTCATCACTTCCTCTACAATATCGGCCTGGATGTGCACATCATTTTTACGGTGAGGGATGGTCAGCAAAAGCTGATCACCTTTTTCCTCTACTTTAAATTCCAACGCCATTAAAATACGCATCACGGCATCTTTTTCATACTTTTTTCCGCTCAACTTTTCTAAAAAAGACAAATGAAAATGAAGTTGTTTTTCTTCTTCCGGCTTCGGATAAATATCTGTAGCCTGCGAACATGTTCCTCCTGAAAGCTCTGACATCATACCTGCAGCATGCAAAAGCACCTGAAAAGTTTGACTGATGTCTGCACCTTTTTCAAAACGAGAAGCGGCATCGGTTCTCAATTGGTGAAACAAAGAAGTTCGACGAATGGAAACCGGATGGAACCAGGCACTTTCCAGAAAAATATTTTTTGTATTCACAGTCACACCACTTTCCATTCCTCCGTACACCCCGGCAATACACATAGGCTCTTTCGAATTACAAATCATCAGATCGGCTTCACCCAGCTTCCGTTCTTTTTCGTCCAGTGTTTTGAAGATGGTGTCCTTGGCAACTGTTTTTACAATCACTTGTTGCCCCTCTATTTTATCCGCATCAAAAGCATGCAGAGGTTGCCCTGTTTCATGTAAAATATAATTGGTGATGTCAACGATGTTGTTGATAGATTTCTGACCCATGGCCTGTAATCTATCTTTCAACCATTGTGGACTATCAACTACGGTTACATTTGAAATATAAATTCCACAGTATCGTTTGCAGGCGTTTTCATTTTCAATCGTAATAGAAATTGGATTTTGTTCTTTGCCAACTTTTTCTTCCTGAATATTTGGAAGTTTTGCATACAACGAATTTCCTTCATGATAACTCAAATAAGCACATACATCTCTTGCAACACCCCAATGGCACATTGCATCCGAACGGTTGGGTGTCAATCCGATTTCGTATATGATATCTGAATACACAGAAAACACTTCCGATAGTGGCGTACCGGGAACCAACGATTCGGGTAAGATAAAAAGACCGTCATGACTGCTTCCCAAACCAACTTCATCTTCGGCACAGAGCATTCCCTCGCTCTCAGCGCCTCTGATTTTGGCCTTCTTTAGCGTCAGCGGTTCTCCCTGCATCGGATAAATTGTAACACCCACCGGTGCGACAATTACTTTTTGTCCGACAGCCACGTTGGGAGCACCACAAACAATATTGAGCAAATCATCTTTGCCCACATGCACGCGGGTAAGTTTCAACTTATCTGCCTCGGGATGCTTTTCACAATGCATTACTTCACCTACAATTAAACCCTTTAATCCGCCTCTCACAGATTCAAATGTTGACATGCTCTCCACTTCCAATCCAATGGAGGTTAGGATTTGAGACAATTTTTCGGGCTCTGGAGTAATGGGTAAATATTCTTTTAACCAGTTGTAAGATATGACCATGTATGCAAAAATTTCGACGTGTACAAAGATACTTGATTTGAAAGTTGTTTAAATACATAATGAAGGAATTGACATTACAAAATTTCTTATCCACTTACATAAAATCGCTTATTTGTTTTTTATCTGCCATTTTTTGATGAAAATGCCTGATAAAACTGAATTTCTGAAAAAGATTTGTTGTGAATAAGCGGTGGATAAGCTACTTTTGATGTGCATTTCTGCCGGAGGTAAATGAATGTCGCTACGGGTTGATTTTTACTTTATTTTACAAACTATCTTAGCGTTTTCGGGATGAAAACATTCATCCTTTTGCAGTAAAAAAATCAAAAAAGCATGCAATTATCCAATACTAATAAAAGATTCAGCAGAAAACCCTCAGCCGACCCGGCGGGCATGATGCTTGGAAAAATCCCCCCACAGTCTCGAGAACTGGAAGAGGCGGTGCTCGGCGCGATCATGCTCGAAAAATCGGCTTTCGACGTGGCAACGGAGATATTGTCACCTGCTTGTTTTTATGTGGAAGCCCATCAACGTATTTTTCAATGCATGCTTACATTGTCTAACAGACCATCGCCCATTGATTTATTGACGGTGATGGAGGAGCTGCGGTTAAACGGCGATCTTGAATTTGTCGGCGGTCCATATTATCTAACGAAACTTACCAATGCGGTGGTGTCTTCGGCCAACATAGAGGCGCATTGCAGGATAGTAGTTCAAAAATTCATTCAACGCGAATTGATTCGCATTGGCGGCGAAATATTGGGCGAAGCGTATGAAGATACAACCGATGTGTTTGATATGCTGGATGAAGCGGAGGGTAAATTATTTGAATTAACCAATAATCACCTCCGCAAAAACTTTGACTCTATTGATACTGTTATAGCCAAAGCGGTACAGCGTATTGAAGATATGCGTACCCGTAAAGACGAAATGACCGGGGTGCCTACAGGCTTTCCAAAACTGGATCGCATCACTTATGGCTGGCAACCAACGGATCTGATCATTTTGGCTGCTCGTCCATCAGTAGGTAAAACAGCTTTTGCATTAAATCTTGCTCGCAGCGCAGCCATGCACCCTACAAAGCCCGTGCCTATTGCATTTTTTAGCTTGGAGATGAGTAACGCACAATTGGTAACCAGATTACTTAGTGCAGAAAGCGAACTGAGACTGGATAAAATTTCACGCGGTCAACTCGAAGATTATGAAGTGAAACAACTTTATAAAAAAGGAGTAGATCCACTGATGAAAGCTAAAATATTTATTGATGATACTGCCGCGCTTAATATTTTTGAATTGCGCGCAAAATGTCGCCGTTTAAAAAATAAAGAGAATATTGGCCTAATCATTATTGACTATCTCCAATTGATGAGCGGAACATCAGATCGCAACAGCAATCGTGAACAAGAAATCAGTAAAATCTCTCGCGACCTCAAAGGACTTGCAAAAGAACTTCAGGTTCCCATCATTGCTTTGTCTCAATTGAGCCGTGAGGTAGAGAAAAGAAAAGAAGGCAGTAAAATTCCGCAGTTGAGTGATCTCCGCGAATCTGGTGCGATTGAACAGGATGCAGATATGGTTATGTTTCTATACCGACCCGATTATTATGAAAATATGCTCAATAATGAGCATGGTGAAAGTCAAAAAGGGGAAACCTTTATTAAAATTGCAAAGCACAGAAATGGTAGTTTGGAAACGGTTAAGTTGAAAGCGATGCTAAGCATTCAAAAATTTGTGGAAGATGAAAGCGGTGATAATGCTGTGTCCTCTGCGTTGCCTAAAGATGGGAATTGGAGGGCAATATCTGACTCAGGCGATAACCAAGGAAGTGCAGGCAGTCCTAATTTGTATATACAAAAGGGAAGTAGAATGAATGATGATTTTTTTGATGATAGTCCATCTTAATTATGTCGGCACCCTATTTTTACGCACAAACATTAACAGCTCAGACCGGAGCGTATCAGCTTTCGGAGGAAACATCCAAACATATCGCTCAGGTTCTGCGCATGAAAGAAGGTGAGATGATCAACCTCACCAATGGTAAAGGTTTACTTGCTGAGGCATGCATTGCCGAAGCACATAAAAAAAATACAATTGTAAACATCACTTCGTTTCAAAAAAAACCTGAGCCCTCCGAATCCACAATAGCAATTTCACCTGTAAAAAACAATGCCAGATTCGAGTGGTTTTTGGAAAAAGCTGCTGAGTTGGGTGTTAGAAAAATCATTCCGATTATTTGTCAGCGTACCGAAAAGCAATTTCTTAAAAAAGAGAGAATGCAGGGTATTTTAGTTAGTGCGATGCTGCAATCGCAGCAAGTTTATCTAACTGAATTAACAGACCCCATTTTATTTGAACAATATATCGAGGAAGTAAAGACCTCACAAAAATTCATTGCTCATTGTATCGAAAGCGACAAGAAAAATCTAGTTGATTTTCGAATAGAGCCAAATGTTTCCATACTTATTGGGCCGGAAGGAGATTTTACAGAGCAGGAAATCAGGGATGCCATCCATCATGGCTTTGATCCTGTCTCTTTAGGCACAACCCGATTAAGAACAGAGACTGCCGGAATGATGGCAGCAGTTGTAATGAATCAATTCCTCGGGCATTGATATATAATTTTCGGATTAGGAATTATTCAAATTCTTTTGGCTGATGAATCTTGTAATCTGGGTCATATCTTACAAAAAAGCGCATGTAAATAACCCTGCTTAAGCGCATCATCCAGGGCTGTAAAATTATCAATGAAACTGCATTAAATGTAAGCCACCAGAAAATCCGACTATCATCAGTTGAAATTCCAATAAGCACCCACCACGCTACAAATGTCGTAGTTGATATTGCCACTGCAAGCGCATAGCTCACATACCCGGTGCCATACCAGAATCCAGGTTCCATGTCGTAATGTTGATTGCAAACCGGACAATTATCATACATGTCGAAGATATGCTTTAAGGAGAGTTTACTGTAAGGATTGGCATCTTTATACATTTTGCCGGTGCGACAACGCGGACAACGCATGGACAACATGCTGATAAAATAATTTGGCTTTTTAACCTTCGATGACATAATATATGCAAAGATACAAGTTCAAATTCAGTGAATTTGTATCAAAAGTTACAAAGCAGATACATCCTGTTTATTACGTTCCCCAATTTGCTGACGCCACATGGCAAAGTACAAACCTTTTTCTTCAAGCAATTGATCATGTCTGCCCATTTCGCTTACTTTTCCTTTTTCAAGCACATAAATTCTATCGGCGTGCATGATCGTACTCAATCGATGTGCAATTAAAATGGTAATTTGATCTTTACTTGCAGAAAGATCGCGAATGGTATTTGTGATGGCTTCTTCTGTTATTGAATCCAATGAAGAGGTGGCTTCATCAAAAATCATGATTTTCGGTTTACGCAACAGAGCGCGAGCGATGGATATTCTTTGTCTTTCTCCGCCACTGAGTTTTAATCCGCCTTCTCCAATAATGGTATCAATGCCTTTCTCGGCTTTGGTCAATAAAGATTCGCAGGAGGCTTTTTTAAGTGCAGATAAAATATCCTGCTCGGTAGCAGTTGGATTTACAAACAATAGGTTTTCACGAATGCTACCGCTGAATAAATTGGTCTCTTGTGTAACGAAACCAATTTGTTTGCGTAAATCATCAAAGCGGATTTCATTTTCATCCAGTCCGTTATATAAGATACAGCCTTCTTTTGGACGATATAAGCCAACCAGCAATTTCATGAGAGTGGATTTACCACTCCCACTTGGCCCTGCAAAGGCGATTGTTTCACCGGCCTTCGCCTCGAAGCTGATACCATCAATGGCTTTATGATTAGCCGTTCGATGCTGAAAAGCCACGCTTTTAAATTCGAGTGTTTGAATATCTGTTAATGTTTGTGGTTGATCGGGGGTTTTTTCAGGAGCTGTTTTCATCAATTTGTCGAAATTATTGAGAGATGCTTCTGCCTCACGGTATGAGAGCAGAATATTTCCAATTTCCTGTAATGGTCCGAATACAAAGAATGAAAAAATCTGCATGGTAACCAATTGGCCGGCATCCATTTCCTCATGAAAGATAAGCCACATCAAAATAAATAAAATAACCTGACGTAAAGTATTCACCAAAGTGCCCTGCACAAAACTGATGCTTCGAATACGTTTTACTTTGGTCAATTCGAGCCCCAGAATTTTGTATGTATTCTTGTTGAGTCGATTCACCTCCTGTTGTGTAAGACCCAGACTTTTTACGAGTTCAATATTGCGTAATGATTCTGTTGTTGACCCTGCAAGTGCTGTTGTTTCACTCACAATGTTTTTTTGAATTGATTTTACTTTCTTACTCAACTTACCGGTGATGAAAGAGAGAAAAACTATCCCAATCATGTAAGCGAGCGGAACCTGCCAGCCAATGAAGATGGTGGCGTACGTAAAGACAAAGAAAATACCGACAATAATACCAAAAAGTACGTTGATGAAGTTTGTCATGAATTTTTCAACATCCGTTCTTACTTTGGTAAGGATGGAAAGCGTTTCACCGGAACGCTGGTCTTCGAATTCCTGATAGGGTAGGGTAAGTGCATGTTGTAAGCCATCGGTAAATACTTTCGCGCCAAACTTTTGAATGGTAAGATTGAGAAAATAATCCTGAAAGGCTTTGGCAATTCTGCTGACCATAGCCACAGAAATGGAAAACAGCAGCAAATACAGAACGCCAAGCTGCCAATAGGGTTTTCCGTTGCGGAGGATATGCTCATTGCTCCACAGAAAACGATCTGCAGAGAAAGAATTTGGTTGAGCATGTTGATCTGCAGCCAGATTAACCATTTTGCCAAGCAGGATAGGATCGATGAGCGAAAAGCCCATATTTATACCTGCGAGAAGAAGAGTCAATATAACAAGCCATTTCAGCGGTTTGAGGTAATGAAGGAGAATGCGCATGGGAAAATATTACACGATGAGGGTGCAATTTCGTACAATCCAGTCGAATGAAAAAAGATAATGTAGTATTATGCTTCTTGAATGAACTACGTCATTATAATTCGGCAAAAAGAATGAAACCTGATCTATTCATGCCACCTGCTGCCTGTTCCCCTGTTATCGAAGTGTACCATTTGACGATTAAAAAATGATTTTTCATTTTTGTAAGTACCAATCCCGCCCTTATTACCAATTATCTCTTTATCAAGAACATGATAAACAACATCAACATCTTTTTCATTTGCATTTCCATCATTATTGACATCAAAAACAAGAATATCAATCGCATCAGCGCACAAATGCCTGCTTTTGGTTGCGGCATTGTTATATTTTACCAATAAAGCATTTTGCCAATGAAATCGTTTGGTGCAAATTATCATCATATTTGTTTGATAACCTTTTGCAATCATTAATTCTTTGAGTTGACGATAGTAACCACTGGTCACTGGATCAACTAAATGATCGTTGTTGAAAAACAAAAAAAATACAAATATTATAATCGCAGAGACTGAAAAAAAGACTAACAGAGTGCTTCGGATTATTTTTTTCATGTTAAAAGGTATATTGATTCTTGATTAGCGCCCATAATTACTTTTTTTACTTAATCAAAACCAGAATGATGAGTAAGATTACATTATTTTAATATTACGTTTTCTGCTTGTCGCTTTCCTTCAGAATCTATTTTAATTAAGGTTAATGATAAGGGATGATTTGTAACTTGAATTTGATCGTAATCAAATGAAAATTTGATTTCTCCAGCCTGATCAATAATACCCCATTTGTCTTGAGTGTTTTTGAATAAGATGAATTTTCCGCCATCTAAAAAATAGATTTGAAATCGATGGTGCATTTTTGAATTCCCGTCATTATCAAAATACAGCGGGTTGATATATTTTAATGCCTCATTAGATATTTTATTACCATCACTTTGATACAGCTGAAATTCAGTTTCTGAAGAAATAATATCACCAATCTTTAACGGATTTCCATAAATATCATATTTACTCTCTTCTTTATTTAACAAACTGCTATCTGCCTGATATGAAACTATTTTTTTAATAGCGAGATAATGGTTATTTTCAAGAATTTGTATTTCAGTACAACTATCCAGTATAATTCGATTGTCTTTTATATCATACAAGCCCATATGAATTTTATTCTTGTATGCAATAATATTTTCTTTAACTGGAAAATAATTCAGCCAATCGTGCTTTTGAAGAATTGAGTCTTTTGTACGGATTGATTTATTGTCTATACTATAATAGATAGTATCATCTTCCCATTTACCATAATAAGCTTTTATATTGGGATGATTCAATGTCATATAAAGATAAGTTCTGCCTGTAATAGGATGATTGTCGCCATTCAAAAAAAGAAATTTACCGGCATGGTTAACTGCAATTGAGATGCTATCAGATACGTGTTGAATAATTTGGTAATGAGAAGCAGATTGATCCGGGTTTTTCATGAGTGTCTTTATGTCTTCTTTGATTTTTTCTATCCAAAAACGACACTCACGATTTGACCATTGTTTTTTATCATATCTCCTTTTAATAAAACCCAATATTTTATTATCAGGATCTAATTTATTTTCAATAAGCCATTTGTTGAAATTGCCCGGATTTTTATTTTCAATAACAAGAGAAAGGTATTTGTCGGCAATAATAAGGTGGTTCCATAGTATTTGCTGTTCCTCTATCGTCAAAGTGTTGAAAGCGATTTTGTAATGAGGGAATGCCCACCGGTAAAGACAAACCATTAAATAATGATTTTTAAATAGTGTATGGTTTGCGTAGTCAAGTATTTTTTTATTATAAAAATTATAATTACCGGTAGAGAAAATAGTATATGCTCCGATATTTTTCTCACCTGCATAATTTTTATATTCAAATAATAAACTTTGAATACCGGAAGTCAATATGCTGACAAACGGAATGCTTTTGTTTTGTATATCAGGGTTTTTTATAGAATGTATAGGATTCAAATACGTTACCGTATTACCGGAACTGAATTGGCCTTCCAATACTTTAGATGTTATGCCATTGGGAACCAGTTTGTATTCATTGGTGCTATCTCCTGCATATGAGAAATTATACAATAATTGAAATACAATGAATGATAAAAGCTTAGTTTTCATGATTGATAATATTTTAGTTATTTTTCAATGGTCACTTCAATCCCTTCAGGCACAACATCATACAAATCTTCAATATCTTGTCTTTTGAGTGATATACAACCTTTTGTCCAATTTATACCCATAGAAACAAAAAAATTCTGACCAACTCTCGTGCCATGTATGCCAACCTGTCCTCCGATATTGGAATTCTTTGGGATAGTTTTATTTTTTATTGCCTGTTTAAATTTTTTAAATGAATTTTCATTGGGATAATCGAGCCACATAAATCTAGACCATTTTTTATGCGGATATTTTGATCTTATGTGAAAAACACCTTCAGGGGTACAACCATCTCCTTCTTTCAGTTTATCGTCTCTTGGATTAGATCCAAAAACAACGGCGTAGCTTTTTATTAAAACATTGTGATGTATGATATAAAGTCGGTTTTTTGATTTGCATATCAAAATACTTAGTTGTTCTGGCGCATAATTATTTTCTTTTACAATTTCATTAAGAGATTTACCATTTTCTATTAATTTTTCAGGCCATTTACAATCAGATGAATTGCAGGAAAATGAAATAACAGAGGATATTATTAATATAAACAAGCATCTTTTAGTGTCAGAGATTAATGATAACATTGATTGTTTTTTAAAAATTATTACTTAAATATCAATAAAGAAACCTTTGCGTGCAATTAGTCGATTGTTAATAATATTATAGAAATAATAATCAAACCAATACTAAACCAAATTTATATCCAAAGCCAACTTATCATATTGTACTTACGATGTTTTTCATTTAAAGACACATAGCCCAGAGAAACCCCAATCAAATGAACTCCATGAGCAATGTTGTCAGGTTGAAAGAGTTGGCTTGCCTCTCCAATGATGATGAAACCAAGTATAATCAAGCCGAATCTTTGTTTTTCCCAGCTTAATAACCATCTTGTCAATAAAAAATATACAGTACCGGATAATCCAATTGCAGGCTGATAAATACCTAATAGTGCTATAGGAAGATAAATAAGAGAAATAAAAAAAGTAATCTTGAAGATTTTTCGGATTTCATAGGGTTGATTTACCAATGGTAAAAGCAATAAAAAAAATCCTGTAATGTTGTATGCGAAGTGCGAAAAACCTGTGTGTAGGAAACCGTTAATTATTGGCTCCATGAGGATAAAATTAGCCGCAAATTGACCAAAAATTTGCAATTGTATACCAAATAAGCAAAACGAAGCCAACGTACAAAGAATAACTAAAAAACTTGTTTTTGTTGCAGATGATATGGCTTGATAATTTTTCATTTAGATTGCTTTTTATTTATTTTGAAGTAAAACTGAACATAGAATATGCCAATTTCATTATTATTGATCAATAGATTTAAATTTATCTTCCGCAAGAAAATATTTATTAAATGAGTTAACGAAAAAATGATGAATTAGTATAAAATAAAAAACTAAATAAAAGTTAAAGCATGTTATCATTATGAATTGTCATATCCGGTTAAGAATAACAATTCATATTGACCTATCTATAAAATGAGTAAATTGTTACATAAATCAACTGTATTTTCAATTATGATACTGAGTAGACCATTTTTTATCATACTTATTTTTATGATTTCTCAAAACCTCAATGGTCAGTCTTTTTTACCTGATATTTATTTCGGCAAGTCGGAGAGATTAAATATTTCAAGCAAATATGTTACGCAACGACCGGTAGATGTTTGGTTGCCCGAAAATTATTCATCAAAGAAAAAGTACGCTGTCTTGTATATGCACGATGGTCAAATGTTGTTTGATGAAACACAAACCTGGAACAAACAGTCATGGCAGGTTGATAGTGTTGCAACATCTGTAATGAATCAGAAAGGAATAAAGTCATTTATTGTTGTAGCTGTTTGGAATAATCCGCAAACACGTCACTCAGATTATTTTCCTCAAGAGCCATTTGAAACATTGTCACAAAATCAAAAAGATACCGTTTCACAACAACTAAATCAGGCAAGCAGCATAAAGGAAGCTTTTGTACCTAATTCAGACAATTATTTAAAATTTCTAATTACAGAATTGAAGCCATATATAGATAGCGCTTTCTCTGTAAATACAGATATTGCAAACACCTTTATTGCCGGCAGCAGTATGGGCGGATTGATTTCATGGTATGCTTTGTGTAAATATCCCGATGTATTTGGAGGAGCGGCCTGTTTATCTACACATTGGCCAGGTACATTTACACTAGAAAATAATCCAATGCCAGATTCATTCATAGATTATCTGAAAAAAAATCTCCCCGACCCACAAAAACATAAACTCTATTTTGATTGTGGAGATAAAACATTGGATGCCATGTATCCTCCAATACAAAAAAGAGTAGATGAGGTTTTGAAGCAAATGGGTTTTATTGGTAAAAGTTATTTGAGTAAAATATTTCATGGAGAAGTGCATGAAGAGAAGGCATGGGCAAAAAGATTACATGTGCCGTTATTATTCTTGCTAAAAAACAATGAACAAACGAAATCGCTTGAAAGTACAAAGTCAATACCTTAAAATACAAAATATTCAGAAGTTTCTTCTAATGGTATTTTTGCTGACCTGCTTTTTAGCAGGGATTTGGCGTTATGTAGATCAATATTTTAAACTTGGAAAAACCATACAGGTAGTGCTATGCTCCCTTAAACAAGCTAATTACAGTAGAATTACACATAAAAAGTGGAGAACAACAAATGGTATGGTTTTGATTGGTTTGTGCAAAGATGAAGAAACTAAAAAAAACTATAACGCTTTCGATCAAGCACATAAAGTAAAATCAGAAGACAAGTTTATTGATGTAAAAAAAAATAAACTAATTGCTGGAAATTATATTTCATTACTAATATTTCTTGCCTCTTTTTTTTGGGAAGGAATTAAGTATGTTTACAGAGTTATGAGTAATCCAAAATATACAGAGGGAATACCTGATGAAGAAATGAAAAAAATATTAGATAATATGTCAAAAAGAGGTATTGATCAAATATCGCATACAATTACTATTAATGATACGCCAAAAACAATAGCAAAAAAAACAAATAAAGATCCTACAACAGTCAATTTTATCAATACAATTATTAAAAATAAAAAATCATATAACACAAGAGATCAGTCGTAAAATAACATCAAGAACATCCTACAAATCAAAAGATAGCCATGAACAGAAGTGCTCAACGTATTTCATTCCCAAATTTTGAATGGGTAGATATTTGCAATCCGGAGGAAAACGAGTTACTGGATATTGCCAATGAATTTCAGCTGGGTATTTTTCAGGTAAAGGATAGTTTGGAGATGGGCCATCTTCCTAAAATTGAAAGCAACGCTCATCATCATTTTTTATTATTCAGGGCATATTCTGCCAAGGTAACAGACCGTATTACCAATATCAATGAGCTATCAAACAAAGTGGCGTTCTTTTATAACGACAAACAATTAATAACCATACACAGAGCCGCATTTTCTTTTTTAGAAAAACCGAAACATGACATAGCTAGTACGGAGCAATTGATGTTATTTTTTGTTTCACAAATGATAAAAACATTTTCAGAGCCCTCTATACACTTATCGGAACGTGTGGATCAGATTGAACAAACGATCTTTATTAAAGAGTTCAAAAAAATATCGCTGGAAGAATTATATTACCAAAAATCACAAACAAGAATTTCAAAAAAATTACTTCATATTACACAATCTGTTTTACATCATTGGGAGGTGAAAAATGAAAATAGCTCCGCTCTGCAGGATATTAAAGATCATATACAAAGTTTAATATTGACGTATGAAGAAGTTGCAGACGATTCGGTAAATTTATTAAACACGTATTTGTCGGTAAACGCGCAAAAGACAAATGAGGTAATGAAATTGCTGACGATATTTTCGGTTTTTTTTCTGCCTTTAACGTTCATTGTGGGAGTTTATGGTATGAACTTTGAAAATATCCCGGAACTCAAGTGGCATTATGGGTATTTTATCACATTGGGAGTGATGCTTTCAATCATCATTTTAATTTTTATATGGTTTAGAAAAAAGAAAATTTTATAAATAGTCTGATTAACTTGACAGAAAGAAATATTGGCACTAATTTTGCAATGGAGGAAAATGTATGAAGCAGTCAGAAAAATTATCAATAGGGGAGAGTCAATTAACTTTGTTTAAGAGCAGCAATTTGTTGCAGTCTGTAAATCGTCAAGTACCGGGTTCAGTTAATTACAGTATAAGAAGGTATCGGAAGTCGGTGACAGATATTCCCGAAAACAGGGCAGAGTTGGTTTATCATTATAATGGTACGGATAATACCGACAATCATCTACAACTTCGTTTTTGTGTTTCCGGAAATTTTTACTGCAAGCAAAAAAATGTGGAGTGCGATGCCTGCAAGTTTAGCGCATCGGCAACCTGTGCTGAAAAAATTGAGACGATAGATTTACTTACGTTTACCTACACACCTTCATATTTGCATCAGTTTGCCCGAGCTCAAAAAAACGAAGGTACCTTTAGTGAGCAAGTTCTTTCCTTCCATTACAAAGATTCATTTTCCCGATCTACAACAGTCCACGATAAAACCATACAGGCCATACAGGAACTCTTGAATCATCCGTATTCAGACAATCGGGAGAATATCTTCATCAATGCGCAAACACAGATCATACTTTTGTATGCCACCGAAACATTGTTGAAAGCAGATGATACAGATGTACGCGTTCCTAAATTTTTACTACAGGAAGATGACAGAGAAAAGATTATTCTTGCCCGCGAAATATTATTGCAACATATAGGCACACCCATTACTATCAAAGCGCTTAGTAGAAAAGTTGCTACCAACGAATGTTATTTAAAGAAAGGATTTAAGGAAGTTTTTGGAACGACTATTTTCGATTTTTATCAGGGACAGCGTATGGAACATGCCAAGTATCTGCTCTATGAAAAGGGATTGAGTGTAACAGAGGTTTCGGCTTCGTTGGGATATTCTTCCATCTCTCACTTCAGTACTGCATTCAAGAAACACACAGGCATTAAGCCTTGTGAGTTGTTGATGAGGTAGGATTTCAAGTCAAAAATTTATAAGGTAAAAGTCAAAAATAAATGGCTCATCTAAGAGTGCTGATAAGATTTTTTAGTAGCACTTACCTCTAATCAGTTTTGTAAAATAAAAATCAGAAAACTATGTGTTTTCGTTCGTGACAGGTTCGTGATGTGTTCGTGACACGTTCGAGACCTGTTCGTGCATGGTTCGAACAGATCTCGAACATGGTTCGAGCCGGGGCAGCAAAAAATGCTCCTACCAATGAAATGCCTTATAATACAACAAATTAATCAACTTACTTCTTTAACTCCTCCACTCCCATATTGTATAATATGAAAGCAAAAATATCAGCCCTGGCCTGGATGAGCTTTGAAACGGGGGTGCCTGCACCATGTCCGGCATTGGTTTCAATTCTTATAATCAACGGGTTTTCTGATCTGCCATTGGATTGTAAATGTGCTGCAAATTTGAAAGAGTGTGCAGGTACGACACGATCATCGTGATCGCCTGTGGCGATTAAGGTGGCGGGATATTTCACTCCAGCTTTTACATTTTGCACAGGAGAATAGCTCAATAAATATTCCAGCATTTCTTTTGAATCATCGGCAGTTCCATAGTCATAGGCCCAGCCGGCTCCGGCCGTAAATTTATGGTAGCGCAGCATGTCAAGAACCCCAACTTCGGGCACTGCTACTTTAAATAGTTCGGTTTTTTGAGTCATAGCCGCAGCAACAAGCAGTCCACCATTGGAACGGCCGTTGATAGCCAGATAATCGGTACTGCAGTATTTTTCTTTTATGAGATATTCAGCTGCAGCGATGAAATCATCAAACACGTTTTGCTTTTGCATTTTGGTACCTGCATCATGCCATCTTTTACCGTATTCTCCACCACCACGCAGGTTGGCAACGGCATAAATACCACCCAACTCCAACCAAACTGCAGTTGAGGTGTTGAACGAAGGGGTAACACTTATATTGAATCCACCATAGCCGTAGAGGATTGTTGGATTTTTTCCATTCAATGGGAGCCCTTTTTTATAGGTAATAATCATGGGCACTTTTGTGCCGTCTTTTGATGGATAAAAAATTTGTTTCGACTCATAATCATCCGATTTGAAGTCAATGTTTGGCGACCAGTGCAAATCAGATTTGCCATTGCTCACATTAAGCTTGTAGATAGAGGAGGGGGTGATGTAATTGGCGAAACTGTAATAAATTTCTTTTTCTTCTTTTTTTCCGGAAAAGCCGGATGCTGTTCCAATACCCGGCAGTTCTATGCTTCTAATTAGCTTGCCTTCGTAATCATATTGTTCTACCATTGAAATGGCATCGACCATATAGTGCGCAAAGATGAAACCACCACCGACGGAAGGTTGCAAAACCTGTTCTTTTTCTGCTATTAAAACTTTCCAATTATCGGGCGTTGGGTTTTGTGCATCAACACGTACAATTTTCTGATTGGCCGCTTCTTTATTGGTCACTATGATGAGTTTGCTACCCACATTATCGAGTACATAACTGTCATAATCAAATCCTTTTACGATGGGCACGATAGGATTATTTTCGTTGCTTAAATCTTTGATGTATAGTTCATTGCCTGTTGTAGAATTGGCTGCAGAAATAATAAGAAAACGGTTGTCTTGGGTAACAGTACCACTCACATAGCGTCTTTTTTCATCGACAGCAGCGCCGAAAATCAATTGATCTTGCTTTTGATTTGTACCCAATTTATGGTAATACAGTTTGTGCTGATCGGTTTTGGCAGACAGTTCGCTTCCTTTTGGTTTGTCATAACTTGAGTAAAAAAAACCTTCATTTCCTTTCCAGGAAAGACCACTGAATTTTATATCAATGAGCGAGTCATCCATTATTTTTTTGCTTTCGCATTCTATGATAATGACCTTGCGCCAATCGCTGCCACCTTCGGATATTTGATAAGCAGCCAATTTTCCGTCCTCCGAAAATTCAATACCCGAAAGCGAAGTGGTACCATCGCCGGAAAATTTATTTGGGTCAAGAAAAATCATGGCTTCTTCGCCATCTTTTTGGTAGTACAGGACATTCTGATTTTGCAGACCATCGTTTTTGTAAAAATAATGTCTGCCTCCCTCAGTAAAAGGAGCGCTCAATTTTTCGTAATTCCAAAGTTTGGAGAGACGCTCTTTAATCTGATTTCTGTAGGGAATTTTATTTAAATAATCGAATGTAAAGGCGTTCTGCTGTTTTACCCAATGCTCTGTTTCTTTGCTTCGGTCGTCTTCGAGCCAACGGTAAGGATCCTTAATGGTATGTCCGTAAACAGTATCGGCAATATGGTTGTCTTTGTTTGTTTCGGGAAATGTAAAACTCATTTTTACTTTTTTAGAAATGGTGCATGCATTCAACAAAAGCAGGAAAAAGCTGAAAGGGATGATTTTTTTCATAAAACCGCTGTTTGGATTTTAAAAACGCGAAAAGATACGAAAAATGGGGAAGGAATTATTGTATGTAACCCCATAAACAGAAATATAAACAAACTACTGTAGCAGGTTCATTTTTCATTTGTTTTCAAATTTATAGTGATATAGAGCGATGCATATTAAAAATGGAATTAAAAAATACATTATTGTGTTTATTAGTTTTTCTAATACAGAGAAAAATAAGCATTCTGTATAAGAGACAAAACCTTTATATCCTTTATAGTAAGTCCTATAACCATCAATTAAGCCTGCTTGAATGAATAAATAACCTCTTTTTTTTACTTCAAAATAGGGTTCATCTTCATTATTTTTTTCTTCCAAATGAGTCATTCTGACGCTGATTTCATCACTTTTACTTTTGTGTACAATGTAATTTTGTTTTTCAATATTGTTTGTTTGTTTTCCATCCATGTCTACATTTTGGTATTCTGCATAAATACCGTAGTAATTATTCAAAATTGGATTTCCTTTTAAAAAAGGCAAGAAAAATAAAGCAAAAACAATAAAAAGATTTGGATACTTATCCAATGTTGCTTCGATTTGAAAATTGTGACTTAAAAGTGACCAAAAGTCATTGATGAAGTATTTTGCAGATTTTAAAAATCCTTTATTTCTGATCTTTTTTATGAATTCATCAATGGAAATTCCTTCAGAAATATGAATTATTGTAAATAATAAGTTTATGGTAAAAATGCCCAAAGCGATAATTGAAAACATCGAAAAATAACTTAGAGAAGTTAAGCCAAATCCTTCTTTAAAATCAAAAAACTGGACCAGTTGGGATTTTACATTAAATGCCCAACTACAAAAGAATTTACAAAAAAACACCAATAATAATCTTGACAATAAATATTTAGCCATAATTAATTTCTATATTGGATTATTTTAATTGGCACTGGCTTTTTTAAAACCAGTGGTTCTTGTCATTCTGTTATTTGCTCCTTTTTTGTTATTGGTAGATATGTTCCAGTAAACTTTAATGAAATTTGGTTGCCATCAGACAGGTCAAAACCCATAACCTTTTTCATTTTTCCTTGTCTGTCTTGATGCCAAAAGCAAATTGTAAACGAATATATTTTATTTGGAATCAAAGTTTCTCGTGGATATTCGCAAATAAAATGTGGGTCACCAGTCCGAGTTCTTGTAATAGTAATTGGTTCTGACCCAATGTATTTAAAGTATTTTACTAGACGATTATTTTCATTTGAAGGAACGATCTTGCCAAGGTCGTGAGCAATTGAATCAAACGCAAAGTTAAAAACAGTGTCCTTAAAGGACATATGTAAAGTGTCCACAAAGAGTTTTGATGAGTTTTCTCCTTGGCCGAAATTAACAATAGGCGTGAAAAGAAATGTTATCAGAAAAAGTCCTATAATTTTGCTGATTGACTTTAGTTCTTTTTTAAAATATGATTCGGTCATTCTGCCGTTGGTTATGAAGGTTTGGGTGTAGGCTATTTCGGATAAATTTACTGTCAACATGAGGAGTGTCAAATCTAGTTCAAATACCCCCTTTAAAATGTAATGTTGAAGTTAATAAATTAAGCTGAACATTGATTAATGACTCAGTTCTAACACTGTTCGAACCACGGCAAATCAAACTCCACCTCCAATTTTACCTCCCTACCTCCTAAACCCCCCATCTCCCTCCCCAATATTCTTTACCTTTGCAAACTTATTTTAAGACCTACCACCATGTCCAATAAATACAAAGAATACCAGCAACTCAATTTGCCCGACATCAGTCGACAAATCCTCGAAAAATGGAACAACGAATCTGCTTTTGAGAAAAGCATCTCCCTCCGCAATGGCAGTAAACCTTTCGTGTTCTTCGAAGGTCCGCCCAGTGCCAACGGTATGCCCGGTATTCACCACGTCATTTCAAGAACACTGAAAGACCTGGTATGCCGCTATAAAACCATGCAGGGGTTTCAGGTAAAAAGAAAAGGAGGTTGGGATACGCACGGCTTGCCAGTTGAGCTTGGCGTGGAAAAACAATTGGGTATCACCAAAGAAGATATCGGTAAAAAAATCACGGTAGAGGAATACAACCTGAAGTGTCGTGAGGTGGTGATGCAGTTCAAAGACAAATGGGATGACATCACCCAAAAAATGGGGTATTGGGTAGATCTGAACGAACCTTATGTAACTTTCGAAAACAACTACATCGAATCCCTTTGGTGGTGCCTGAGTGAACTTTATAAAAAAGGATATCTATATGAAAGCGTAAGCATTCAACCTTATTCGCCTGCTGCAGGAACCGGACTTTCCTCACACGAACTTAATCAGCCGGGCACTTATAAAGATGTAAAAGATACCAGTGCCGTTGTGATGTTCAAAGCGCTGCCGGATAGTTTCTCTAAAGAATTGTCTGAAAAATTGGGTAATGCATTGAAAGAGGATATTTATCTAATGGCATGGACCACCACACCATGGACCCTTCCTTCCAATCTCGGTCTCACGGTTGGACCCGATATTGAATACGTACTGGTGAAAACCTTTAACCCTTATACTTTTTTACCGGTTCAGGTTATACTTGCCAAAGCATTGCTGGGTAAATATTTTAAGTCGGATGCGGAAAATCTGGATTTAGCTGATTACAAAGAAGGAGATAAAATTATTCCGTGGACTATCACTGCTTCTTTTACCGGACATGAGCTCGAAAATGTTCATTATGAACAATTACTTCCTTTCGAATCGAATGCATTGGATAAAATTGTGGAAGAAACACCCGATGCAAAACCATTTCGGGTAATCATCGGTGATTTCGTGACTACCGAAGATGGTACCGGTATCGTGCATACCGCTCCTGCTTTTGGTGCCGATGATTTTAAAGTGGGTAAAAAAAATCAACTGGGTATTTTGACCTTGGTTGATAAGCAAGGAAAATTTGTTGATGGTGTGGGTGAGTTCAGTGGACGCTATGTAAAAAATTACAAAGATGAAAAAGAGTATGTGGATGTGAACGTGGATATCTGCATCAAACTCAAAAAAGAAAATCGCGCTTTCAAAGTTGAAAAATACGAACATAATTACCCACATTGCTGGCGAACCGATAAACCGATCATCTATTATCCATTAGATGCTTGGTTTATTAAAACTACGGCCGCCAAAGACCGTATGGTGGAACTCAACAAAACCATCAACTGGAAACCGGCAAGCACCGGTACCGGACGCTTTGGCAACTGGCTGGAAAACATGGTAGACTGGAACTTGAGCAGAAGCCGTTTTTGGGGAACACCCCTTCCTATCTGGAAAACAGAAGATGGCTCCGAACAAATATGTATCGGTTCAGTGGAACAATTGAGGGCCGAGTTGAACAAATCACTTGAAGCAGGTTGCTGGTCAATTGAAGAAGGCAAAACGGCAGATGAAACGATTGCACGCCTCACTTCCGATTTACACAAACCATTTGTAGATGATATCATTTTAGTGAGTGCTTCCGGAAAACCCATGAAGCGCGTACCCGATTTGATTGATGTGTGGTTCGATAGTGGTGCCATGCCTTATGCACAATGGCATTTTCCTTTCGAAAATCAGGAGACGTTTAAACAAAATTATCCTGCCGATTTCATTGCCGAAGGTGTAGATCAAACGCGTGGATGGTTTTATACATTGCACACCTTGAGTGTTCTGTTGTTTGATAGTGTTGCTTACAAAACAGTGGTGAGTAATGGTTTGGTGCTGGATAAAGCCGGCAACAAAATGAGTAAGAGACTGGGAAATGTGGTTGATCCATTCAAAACGATTGATCAATATGGTGCCGATGCAACAAGATGGTATTTAATTACCAACGCTTCTCCATGGGATAGTTTGAAATTTGATGAAGAAGGTATCAAAGAAGTACAGCGTAAATTCTTTGGCACACTATATAATACTTATCAGTTCTTTGCACTGTATGCCAATGTAGATGGATTTGCATACAAAGAAAACAAAGTGCCTGTATCACAAAGACCAGAAATGGATCAGTGGATTATTTCGGCATTGAATACCCTGATAAAAAATGTGTCAGAGAGCTTTGATGCATACGAACCAACACAAGCCGGTCGTGCTATTGAAGAATTTTTGGATACCCAACTCAGTAACTGGTACGTTCGACTAGGTCGTCGCCGTTTCTGGAAGGGAGAATATGAACACGATAAAATTTGCGCCTATCAAACCTTGTATGAATGTCTCGAAACATTGAGTTTGTTGATGGCACCTATTGCGCCATTCTTCGCCGATTGGTTATTTGAAAATTTGAATCAGGTTACCAATAAATATGAAAGCAACTCTGTGCATCATTGCCAGTTTCCTGTTGCAGATCTGCAAATGATTCAACCCGAACTCGAAAAAAGAATGCAGCTGGCTCAGGATACATCTTCCTTGATTCTTTCCATTCGCAAAAAAGTAAATATCAAGGTTCGTCAGCCATTGCAAAAAGTTTGTATTCCTGCCCTTGATAAAGAAATGGCACATCATATTCAGCTCGCTTCCGAAATCATTAAATCGGAAACGAATATTAAAGAGATCGAAATACTGGATACCCAAAATGATTTTATCCGCAAAAAAGCCAAAGCCAATTTTAAGACACTGGGTAAAAGACTCGGGGCAAAAATGAAATGGGCTGCTACAGAAATAGAAAAATTTGATAATTCGTTAATTGATGAGGTGCAAAAAGGGGAATTTATATTAAACAAAAATTACCTGACTACCGGAGAGGAACCTATCGTACTCCAGGAAGAAGACCTGGAAATTTTTACAGATAGCATCCCCGGATTTGAGGTAGCCGGTAAGGGAACATTGACTGTTGCACTGGACATCACCATTACACAAGTCCTTGAAAATGAGGGTAATGCGCGTGAATTTGTGAATCGCATTCAGAATATTCGTAAGGATTCAAACTTTGAATTGACTGATAAAATTGTGGTAAAAGTTGTGGAAAATGAAAAGATACAACCTGCGATTATTGAATTTAAGGACTATATTTGCGCCGAAATTCTGGCAGAAAAACTGGAATTTGTGTCAAACCTCAACGAAGGAGTCAATATAGAAATAAATGACAATTCGTTTATGGTAATGGTTAACAAATTAAATTAATGAGTTATGGCAGCAAAAAAATCTCCTGCTAAATCCGCACCGAAAAAAGCTGCAAAAGCACCTGCTAAAAAAGCTACTCCTGCTAAGAAAGCAGCTCCTGCAAAAAAAGCGATAAAACCCGCACCAAAAAAAGTAGTTTCAAAACCGGCTGCTAAGAAAGCTGCTAAGCCTACTCCTAAAAAAGCAGTTGCCAAACCGGTAGCCAAAAAAGTTGCGAAGCCGGCACCCAAAAAATCAGCTGCCAAACCGGTTGCAAAAAAAGTTGCTAAACCGGCTTCAAATAAGCCAGTGAAACCAGCCCCGGTTAAAAAGCAAGAAGTAAAACCTACTGCCAAAAAAGTAGAAGCGCCGGCTCCTGTTAGAAAACCTCAACCAAAAAATCCCAAAGACATCAAAATAGCTCCGGTAAAAGCGTTAGCTGTCCCTAAAATTTCTACCAAATCAGCAAAAAAATACCAGCCAGATTTCACAAAATCTGTGTTGGATTATCAAAAGGCGGATCCAGGAGCACCAATGGTTCGCTATTCAGACTCCGACTTGAGAGAGTTTAAAGACATTATTTTAAGTAAACTGGAATCTGCAAAAAAAGAATTACACTTCCTTCAAAGTTTGATTACTCGTAAAGATGAAACGGGTGGTGATGAAAGCGAAAACCGCTACATGACCATGGAGGATGGCAGTTTAAGCATGGAGCGCGAACAGTTGAGTCAAATGGCAAGCCGCCAGATCACTTTCATTGATCATTTGGAAAAAGCATTGATTCGCATTGAAAATAAAACATACGGGATTTGTCGTGTTACCGGAAAACTCATTGATAAGGCACGTTTGAGGGCTGTACCTCACGCTACTTTGAGTATTGAGGCAAAATTGGGTAACGTAAAATAAGCTTTCTAAAAGATTTATTTGAACTCCTGCATTTCAACCAAACGATGGTAAATACCATCGCGTTGTATAAGTTCGTCGTGTGTTCCTCTCTCTGCAATTTCTCCTTTTTGCAATACGATGATTTCATCGGCATGTTTGATGGTGCTCAGTCTGTGCGCAATCACCACAGAAGTTCTGTTGGACATTAATTTGTTGATGGCATCCTGAACCAGTCTCTCACTCTCTGTATCCAAAGAAGAGGTAGCTTCATCTAAAATCAATATCGGCGGATTTTTCAAAACCGCTCTTGCAATGGTCAGTCTCTGTCTTTCCCCGCCGCTTAATTTAGTACCACGGTCTCCAATCATATCATCATATCCGTTCTCTTTTTTCAGGATGAATGTTTCAGCATTGGCAATGTGTGCAGCTTGTTTAATGTCCTCTTTATTTGCATTGTCCATTCCCAATGCGATGTTGTTAGCAATGGTTTCATTAAATAAAATTGGCTCCTGTGTAACGATGCTGATATGATTGCGTAATGATTTGAGTGAGTAATCACGAATATTTATACCGTCTACTAAAATTTCGCCTTGTACGACATCATGAAACCTCGGGATTAAATCGGCTAATGTAGATTTTCCTGCGCCACTGCTGCCAACCAAAGCAATGGTTTTGCCTTTACGAATGGTTAAATTGATATTCTTCAAAATCACATGATCGCCATAACTGAATCCTACGTTTTTAAATTCTATACAATCTTTAAAATTGTCCATTTGTACACCATTAGGATTCTCATCTACCGTAACAGGTGTATTTAATATCTCTTCAATGCGGTTGATGGCGGCGGTGCCTTTTTGCAAATTGCTGATGGCAGCTGTAATTGATTTTGCCGGATTAATGATGTTGTAAAACATACCCATGTATGTCAAAAACAAAGCACCGTTCATATCTATAGAATGAGATAAAACCAAACGACCACCAAACCATAATATGCCTGCAAAAATACTTACACCCATGACTTCGCTGAGCGGAGATGCCATATCTCTTCGGAATCCCATTTTATTTCGGGCTCTTAATAAATCATCACTGATACCATCAAACTTTCTGCGAACTTTCCCCTCTACATTAAAAGCTTTGATAACCCTCAAACCACCGAGCGTTTCATCAATCGTTGAAAATGTTTCACCGCTTTTTTGTGCCACCCTTACTGAATCCTGTTTGAGCTTTCTGGTTACTCTTCCCACCAAAAACCCCATTAATGGCAAACTGATCAATATGAAAGCAGTTAATAATGGGCTGATATAAAACAATACCACTAAATTGACAATGATGGAGATAGGGTCTTTTACCCATCCTTCCAGAGTTCCAATCACTGATCCCTCAACTTCATTGATATCATTCGACATCCGACTCATTAAATCACCTTTGCGCTGTTCGGTAAAATATCCAATGGGAAGCGCCAGCAGTTTATTGAACAGTTCGGTTCTCAATCTGTTTACCAATCGATTTTTCATGGGGCCTAAAATTCGGGCTGACAGGTAAATAAAGAGATTTTTAAGGAAAATGGAAACTATGATCAACATACAAACCAAACTTAGGGCCTGCAATCCATTTCCTTCCGAGATGAGTTGTGCCAATTGTTGATTTACCCACCGTATCATTGAATTTCCTGATGCAGCCACTTGAGTCGTTGAGGTATTGACCCCGAAGAGTAACTGTAAAAATGGAAACAGCATTGCCAGGGATAAAACAGAAAAAATGATTGACAATACAACCGACAAAAGATAGAGTAGAATGGAAGTTTTATAATCTTTTAGGTAATTGAATATTCTGGAATATTTTTTCATTAATTGGTAAAATGATTTAAACGAAGCAAAGTAACTAATTTTACAGGCATAAATGGTATAATATTATGACAGAATCTAAAAGACAAAGACAGGTATCGGCAGTTTTGGAGAAAGAGATAAATGCCATTTTTCTTCATTTGGGCATACAAATCATGCAGGGAGTCCTCATTTCGATCTCATCTGTAAAAGTTACTCCTGATTTGGCAGAGGCCAGAGTTTATCTGAGTTTCTATAATTCCAAAGATCCCAATTCTCTGTTGAAAGCAATTGAAGAACGAGCTTGGGAGATAAAAAAAGAACTGGCTAATGCGGTGAGACATCAATTGAGAATTGTCCCATCATTAACTTTTTTTGTAGATGACACGCTCGCTTATGTTGATAAGATGGAAACCTTGTTTAAAGAAATCAAGGAGCAGGACAGTAACAAGTCAAATTAAAGATTATGTATGCTTTTTTTGCTTGGCGTTATTTTAAATCCAAAAAATCTACAGGGGCGATACAGATAATATCAAGATTATCTCTTTGCATTATCGCTTTCGCTACATGCTGTCAGCTTCTTGTGCTCAGCGTGTACAATGGCTTTGAGGATATTGTACAAACCTTATATGCCAGTTTTTATGCTGACTTAAAGGTTGTTCCTGCAGAGGGGAAATATTTTCTTATGGATCAGGACTTTAAAAAAATCATCCAAAAAGAAAACAGGATAAAAGCGATATCCGGCTATCTGGAAGAAAAAGCCCTGCTTAAACATGGAGATGTTCAAACTGTTGTGAAAGTGCGGGGAGTTGATGATCATTTTTTAAATACTTCAGGAGTTCCACAAGCCATCAGGGTTGGAAAATTCAATTTAGGCAATGCAGAAAATCCCGGTCTCGTAATGGGGGCAGGTGTGCAATATGCCGCTAATGTGAATATTTCAGATTTAAGTCCGGATGAGCCATTGGTATTGATCATGTCCAATAAAAACGAGACTTCAGGAGACCTGATGAGTTCGCTTTCTGAAGCTGTAGTAAGCCCCACGGGTTCTTTTTCCATTCAACAGGATTTTGACAATTACTACTCCTTTACCAATATTTCCTTTTTGTGTGAACAGCTGCACATAAATACCCAATCTGTAAATGGGGTCGATATTAAAGTCGATAAAAATAAAGACTTGAATGAAATAAGAAATTCGCTGCAAAGATTGCTTGGAAAAAAGTTTGTCGTTCAAACAAGGCAGGAGCAAAATATGAGTTTATATCGGACGATGAAAACAGAAAAGTGGGTGATTTTTGCTGTGCTGACATTTATTTTGATAATCGCAGCATTTAATATTATCAGTGCGATGAGCATGCTGGTCATAGAGAAAAGAAAGGACATACATATTTTACGTTCTTTGGGTTCTTCATCATCTATGATTCGATCCATCTTTTTATCTGAAGGAGTATTGCTTGGTGTGTTGGGAACGGTAACAGGAGTGTTATTTGCTCTTGCATTGTGTTTTATGCAACTTAAATGGAAATGGCTCAAAATCAGCGGAGGCACTTTTATGATTGACTACTTTCCGGTGAAAATGCTTTTTTCCGATATTTTGGTAGTTGTGGTGAGTGCTCTGATGATCGTAATTCTTGCCTCATGGCTCCCTGCAAACAAAGCAGCCCAAAGCGCTACGGATTTAAAGTAAATCAATAATCTCCCAAGGTTTCAGGCAACTGTGCCAATGCTTTTTGAAGCTGTTCGTCATTGGGAGCAATGCCATGCCACTCGTGAGTGCCTTCCATAAAATCTACCCCTTTACCCATCACAGTTTTCATCAGTATAACAACAGGTTTCCCTTTCCCTGTGAGTTCTATTGCCTGTTTCAAGCCCTTTAAAACATCAGCCATATCGTTCCCATCCATTTCTGTTACGGTCCAGTCAAATGCTTCAAATTTGGCCTTTAAATTTCCAAGGTTTAAAACCTGATTGGTGGAACCATCTATTTGCTGACCATTGCAATCAATAGTTGCAATCAAATTATCAACTTTTTTGTGCGATGCCATTAGAATGGCTTCCCAGTTTTGACCTTCATCCAACTCCCCATCACCATGCAACGAAAAAACCAAATGATCATCATGATTCATTTTTTTTGCCAATGCCGCACCTACAGCCACACTCATTCCTTGTCCCAATGAACCACTTGACATTCGAATGCCGGGCAGCCCCTCGTGGGTAGTAGGGTGGCCTTGCAAACGACTATTGATTTTTCGAAATGTCGCAAGCTCACTTACGGAAAAATAACCGCTACGAGCAAGAATACTGTACATTAATGGAGAGATATGGCCATTGCTTAGAAAAAAAACATCTTCCCCGATTCCATCCATTTCAAAACCCTCCTTACGACGCATGACTTCAAAATACAACGCAGTTAAAAAATCAGCACAGCCAAGCGAACCGCCGGGATGCCCACTCTGAACTGCATGTACCATTCTTACAATATCCCTTCTTACTTGTGTAGCAATATGTGAAAGTTGACTCATAGTAACTTAGTATTTAATACACCGCAAACCTACATCATTTATCAGTTCTAATATGATTTTAATGACAACCATTTTTACAGACACAAATCTGTAAAAATCAGCTGAAAAACAATTAAAAATAAATCATATTTATATTCCTTTTGTTAGTCAAACAATTAATTGGTATTTTTGTAAAAGGGTTAAATCCCTATGCATGGATAAGATAATCATTAGTACTGGGCTGTCCTTTATTATTACTTTTTTTGCAATACCGATTATTATACAAATCGCAAAGGAAAAAAAGTTGTTTGATGAGCCCAATCAACGTAAGATTCATAAGGTCGTGATACCCACCTTGGGTGGCTTGGGAATCTATGCAGGGTTTGTGATAGCCATGCTGATTTTTGTTCCGTTTTATTCCTCCAGTTGTTTTCAATATTATATTGCCTCAAGTCTGGTTATTTTCTTTTTGGGCTTGAAAGATGATATACTGATTTTGTCACCCACCAAAAAATTTCTCGGACAGGTCATAGCCGCATGGATCATATTCCGATTTGGAGGAGTACAGTTGAATAATATGCATGGTTTATTTGGTATTTATCAAATACCAAATGGGGCGGCAACGGTGCTTTCTATTTTCACCATTGTAGTGATCACCAATTCTTTTAATCTTATTGACGGTGTGGATGGACTGGCGGGCAGTTTGGGAATTTTGACTACTACGCTGTTTGGTTTTTACTTTTGGATAAATGGCGAAGCTGCCCACGCTATTATGGCTTTTACACTTACCGGCAGTTTGATCAGCTTTTTGATTTATAATTTTCCGCCGGCTAAAATATTTATGGGGGATACCGGCTCCTTATTGGTTGGATTAATGAACTCAATTCTTGTTATTAAGTTTATCAATTTTGCCAATTCTCCCTCTATTCCTTATCCTGTTTCATCTACTCCTGCCTTAGGTTTCGCAATTTTACTCATTCCTTTATTTGATACACTCAGGGTTTTTTCAATACGAATTTTCAGCAGAAGATCTCCATTTAGTCCGGACAGGAATCACATTCACCATCTATTGCTGGATATGGGGTTAACGCACAAACAAACAACCCTGATCTGTTTAGCTGCAAGTATTGTTTTTATTGTGATTAGTTACTTGTTGCGTGGTTTAGGAGCAACTATGCTATTGTCCATTTTATTCTTTATTTCACTCTCAATAATATTCTTGCTGTATTATCTAAAAAGTCAAAAGAAGAAATCAAAAGATATCGCTTACTCAGAAAAAGAATTGTCATCAAATAAAATATTTACACTGGCACATGAAACCTTAGAGGTGGAGTAGTTGCCTCAATTCAAGAAATCGGAATGTTATGAGTGACTTGCAATCGATTATTTCAAATGCCACCGCTTCGATGTCAAAATCCATACAGCATCTTGAAGCTGAATTAACAAAGATCAGGGCAGGCAAAGCCAATCCCTCCATGCTTGATGGAATCATGGTTGATTATTACGGAAACCCTACTCCGCTTAATCAGGTAGGAAATATTTCAGTACTGGATGCCAGAACCATATCCATTCAACCCTGGGAAAAATCCATGCTGCAGCCCATAGAAAAAGGTATCATGGTTGCCAACATCGGAATCACACCTCAAAACGATGGAAACATTATTCGTTTGTTTTTTCCGCCACTGACCGAAGAGCGCAGAAAAGAAATGGTGAAGCGTTGCAACGGAGAGGGAGAAAATGCAAAGGTTTCTATCCGAAATATTCGCAGAGAGGCAATTGAACAAATTAAGAAAATGCAGAAAGATGGAACCAGCGAAGATGCTTGTAAAGATGCTGAAGCCGATACTCAAAACGAGACAGATAAATATATAGCGCTGGTAGATAAACACCTTCAGGCAAAGGAAAAAGAGATCATGGCTGTATAGTTTATCGTTTTTACATTTTCATCATTCACTTTTTTTCATGACTATTTTACCTGTCAATGACAGCGCTTCAGTGTCTGAGTTTCTTCAGGTCCCACTGAATATTTACAGGAAAGATATATGCTGGATTCAACCGCTTGACAAGGATATCCTACATGTTTTTGATCCCAACAAAAACAAATATTTTAGATTTGGCAATGCACAGCGTTGGATATTGAAAAACGAAGAGGGCCAACTTATCGGCCGCATCGCCGCTTTCGTTTATAAAAAATACAGAAATAAGGGGGATACCGGCAAAGTCGGCGGTATCGGTTTTTTTGAATGCATCAATGATCAGGATGCGGCAGATTTACTGTTTGATAACGCACGTCATTGGCTTATAAAACAAGATGTTCAGGCAATGGATGGTCCCATCAATTTTGGTGAACGCGATAAGTGGTGGGGACTGCTTGTGGAAGGATTTTACGAACCTTTGTATGGGATGAACTATAATCCTCCGTATTACAAATCACTTTTTGAGAATTATGGATTTAAGCCATTTTACGATCAGATATGCATGGGGATGGATTTAAGAAACCCGCTTTCAGAAAGAATTCATCAACGTCATGCATTGATCGCAAAAGATTCCGATTTCAGCGCAAAACACATACAAAAAAATGATTTGAAAATATACGCCAATCATTTTGCAGAAGTCTACAATAAAGCATGGGCGGGGCACGGAGGCATGAAAGAAATTTCCGCGGAACAGGTATTGATCATGTTTAAACAAATGAAGCCGGTAATGGATGAGCGTATCATCTGGTTTGCATATTATAAAAAGCAGCCCATTGCCATGTTTGTTAATTTACCTGATATTAATCGCTGGTTTAAACATTTGCATGGCAAATTCGGAATTTGGCAAAAACTGAAATTTCTTTGGATTAAATCAACCCATAAAATCAATAAAATAACAGGCCTGGTTTTTGGAGTTGTGCCCGAATTTCAGGGAAAAGGCGTAGATGCATATTTGATCTATGAGTCTAAAACTTATTTTGAAAAAAACATCCCTCATTGTTACAATTTTGAAATGCAGTGGATTGGTGATTTTAATCCTAAAATGCTGAATATAGCCCGAACCCTGGGAGATACTTTTCCATCCCGAAAACTAACTACCTATCGGTATAACTTCGATCGCACTTTACCGTTTGAACGACATCCGATTTTTTGATATTCCCTTGTTGGTTTCTTTTATCTTTGTACGGCACATTAAAGCCATCGTTGTTTCATGTCTGACCATTTTATAGTTTCCGCCCGAAAATACAGACCGCAGCATTTTAATTCGGTTATAGGGCAATCTCATATTACGACCACTTTGAAAAATGCCATTACACAGCAACAGCTTGCGCATGCTTTTTTATTTTGTGGTCCGCGTGGTGTAGGAAAAACAACCTGTGCACGAATTCTTGCAAAAACAATCAACTGTCAAAAAAGAACCAAAGAAGGCGAAGCCTGTGATAAATGTGAGAGTTGCATCTCATTCGAAAAAGGAACATCCTTTAGTATACATGAACTGGATGCCGCAAGCAATAATGGGGTAGATGAAATGCGCGGATTAGTTGAGCAGATTCGTTATGCGCCCCAACCCGGACAGTATAAAGTGTATATCATTGATGAGGTTCACATGTTATCTACCGGGGCTTTCAATGCCTTTCTAAAAACACTGGAGGAACCACCGCCTTATGCAATTTTCATTTTAGCGACTACCGAAAAACATAAGATACTTCCTACGATTTTAAGTCGCTGTCAGATTTTTGATTTCAAAAGAATTACTACAGCAGATACTGTTGAGCATTTGCAGGCAATTGCAAAAAAAGAGAAGATTAAGGCCGAACCTGCTGCATTGCATGTAATCGCTGAGAAAAGTGAAGGATGCCTGCGGGATGCACTTAGTATCCTGGATAAGATTGTCAGTTTTACAGAGGGAGATCTGACGTACACGAATACACTGGAGCATCTGAATATTTTGGATGAATCCTATTATTTTCGTTTACTCGAATGTATGCTTCAACAACAGGTAGCAGAGGCTATGTTGTTATATAACGAAATTCATCACCGAGGATTTGAAGGTGAAATGTTATTGGATGGTTTTGCAGAATTTGTTCGCAATTTGCTTGTGTGCAAAGATGAAAAATCGGCTGCCTTGCTTTTGGTGCCCGAGGATTTTAAAACAGGGTACACCGAACAGGCAACAAAAACCGATACAGGATGGCTTTTGACCGCTTTGAATATTGTTTCTGATAACATCTTACAACATCGTCTGGCAAGGAATAAGAAACTACACATAGAGTTATGGCTGATAAAAATGTGTATGCTTAATCAGGCCTTGCAGGTAACCGCAGGAAACGGATCAAAAAAAAAACTGACGGAAGCATTTAGGGCTGTTTCTTTCATTCCATTACCATCGGCAATACCCAAAAGCAAATCAGTTTCTTCCGCAACTAAAGCAGTTGAAACTGTTTCCGAGCCGGTTCTTATGATTGAAAAGCCGGAGAAACAAGCAACACCTTCGGGCACACAAACATCTTCCTCATCATCTGCGCCGGAACCAAACAAACCTGCATCTGTTTCATTGAGTTCATTGCAGAAAATTCGTCAGCAAGTATCAGGCAATATTGTAGTCCAAGAATCAAAAGTACTTGAGCCAAATTTATTAAAACAGGCCTGGGAATCCTATACCCAATTACTAAAAACTCAAAATAATTTACCTGCGGTAACGGCTTTTCAGATGGCAAATCTCGAGATACTTGAACCTGTATTATTTGAAGTAATAACCGAAAACAAACTGCATTATAAGTTTTTTGAAAACGAGCGTGTTTCATTGATCAGGCACATGCAGACCCTTTTCTCCAACCCTGCAATACGCTTTCAGCTTCGACTTGATATCAACGAGGTTATTGAATCAAACCAAACGAATAATTTGACACAAAAAGCCTTATTTGAGGCGATGATTAAGGAATATCCTCAATTAAAAAATTTAAAAGAAAGATTGAAATTAGACCTTGGATTTTAAACAATTTTCAATCAATTGAGTAAGCTCCCAAGCTTTTATGTTTTTACAAAGAAGAATTCATCAAATTGCAGTAATTTCGGGCTCCAAATTAATACACGATAAATTATGGCAGAGGTAATTAGAATGCCCCGATTGAGTGACACAATGGTTGAAGGTGTCATTATTTCTTGGAGTAAAAAAGTAGGTGATAAAATAAAGCCGGGTGACGTATTGGCTGAAGTGGAAACCGATAAGGCTACGATGGAACTTGAAAGTTACAACGAAGGTACATTGTTGTACATCGGCGTTGATGCAGGAAAAGCGGTGAAAGTAGAGGGAGTTATTGCTGTCATTGGTAAAGAAGGTGAAGAATTCCAATCGTTGTTGGAGTCATCATCTGTAGCAGCTCCTGTAGTTTCTTCACCGTCAGTTGCAGAAACTCCGGCTCCGATTGTATCCACCCCTGCTCCTGTTGCTACCCCTGCTCCTGTTGCTACCACTGCCCCTGTAGCTACTTCATCTGATTCAAGAGTAAAAGCATCCCCACTTGCCAAAAAAATTGCTGCGGATAAAGGTATTGATCTTCATGCTCTGGCAGGTTCCGGCGATGGTGGCCGAATTGTAAAACGTGATATTGACCAGTTCGTGCCTGCTTCAACTGCAACTTCTTCAGTAACTACGTTTGTTCCTGCCGGACAGGAGGGTTACACAGATATTCCATTGACACAAATGCGCAAAACCATTGCGCGTCGTTTGGGTGAAAGTATGTTCACGGCTCCCCATTTTTACCTCACCATGGAAATCAACATGGACAACGCCATGGCCGCACGCGCTGCCATCAATGAGGTGAGTCCGGTTAAGGTTTCTTTCAATGATATGATCATCAAGGCCAGTGCGGCCGCATTGCGTAAACATCCCGATGTGAACAGCAGCTGGATGAACGACTTTATTCGCCGCAATCATCATATTCATATTGGCTCTGCAGTGGCTATGCCCGAAGGGCTGATTGTTCCGGTCATTCGTTTTGCCGATCAAAAATCACTGTCTCAAATAGCTTCCGAAACCAAAGAGCTTTACGGAAAAGCAAAAGATAAAAAACTACAACCTGCTGAATTTAGCGGGAATACTTTTACCATTTCCAATCTGGGGATGATGGATATTGAAGAATTTACCGCTATCATCAATCCGCCCGACAGTTGTATCTTGGCTGTTGGCCGAATTAAAGAAGTGGTGGTAAAAAAATCGGGAGCTTTTGATGTTACTAACGTGATGAAAGTAACATTAAGCTGCGATCATCGCAGTGTAGATGGGGCAGTAGGTGCATCCTTTCTGCAAACACTCAAAAACTTTATGGAACAGCCGGTCACCATGCTGGTTTAATTAATACAAATGGCGGAATCAACCCGCCATTTTTTATGTCTGAAAGTTCAATCATATTATTCGACGGACATTGCAACTTGTGCAATCGCTGGGTTGATTTTGTGATCAAGCGGGACCCACAAATGAAATTCAAATTTGCAGCGCAACAGAGTGAGAAAGGTCGTCAGTTATTGAAAGATAAAAGCGTTAATTCCACATCCTCCAATTCGATCATACTCATTCATGAGCAAAGCATATTTGATCAATCAACCGCGGTATTAATGATCATTAGCCAACTTCAAACCCCTTTGAAATATATCTACTTTCTAAGAATTATCCCTCGATTTATTAGGGATTTATTCTATACCATAATTGCTAAGAACCGCTACAGGATTTTTGGGAAAAGGGAAATTTGCAGGGTGCCAAAACCGTCGGAATTGAATAGATTTATATAATAAAAAAAATTATAAAATACAGAAAATCAATAACTTATATAAGTTTTTGATTTTTTTTAACGTTTGAGCAATAATAAGCGTTAATGTGACGTTAATAAAGGGAATTTTCTCGAAAGTTCAATCCTTAATCCTACGTCATGAAAAACTTTTATCGCCTAATTATTCTGTTATTGCTGTTGATAGATCTTAATGTAAAGGTCGCAGCCCAGGAAAAACTACCAATCAACAGCAGCTTTACCACACAAATTATTGATCAGTTACTCAACCAAAAAACCGGAGAGGCCATTGAATTATCATTGCCTTCCGGAATCGTCTTTAGTGGCATTATGGTAAGTAATGAATTGAAATTCGGGACCATGCACGTTTGCATAGCCCGTTCAAATGAAAATAAAAATATTTTATTGCAATTTTTCAAGCGTGTTAATGAAGATAAGTCTGTTGTATATGGCGGCAAACTGATGACCGAATCCGCTATATATTTTTTACAGCCTGGTACTGAAGGAAAAATGACAATGCAGAAAAAAAATATGCATGAGGTGCTGCAAGATTGCACTTCACACTAAGATGTAAGAAAAAATTTACTCAACCATATCCAAATCCTACAAAATGAAAAACACTACAAAAATCCTAATCGTAATTTTTACTTTTATTTCTGTTCATTCAATTGCCCTGCCTAAACTTAGCAGCTATCCTAATGCCTCTGCAGTGGTTTTCATAGATTTTGATGGTCAAACAGTAACCGGTACATTATGGAATGGAGGACAAAATATTAATTGTGCTGCACCGGTTTTAACAGATCTTCAAATCACACAAATATTCAATTTAGTTGCAGAAGATTTCCGTCCTTTTATGGTAAATATCACAACTGATTCCACTAAATTTTTTCAGGCACCCGCAGACAAGCGCATACGTATGATTGTTACTCCAACCAGTGGTTGGAGAAATGGAGTGGCTGGTGTTTCCTATGTTGGATCATTTACCTGGGGAGATGATACGCCTGGTTTTATTTTTTCTGACCGTTTGGGTAATACCAATGTGAAATTCATTGCAGAGTGTACCAGCCATGAAGTAGGTCATACTATGGGCTTGTTGCATCAGTCTCGTTATGACAACACTTGTAATTTGCAGGAAACTTATAATAGTGGCGCCGGAGCAGGGGAAACCGGTTGGGCTCCTATCATGGGAAACAGTTATAACCGCAGTATGACAGGCTGGAGTAATGGCCCTACACCCAATGGCTGCGCAAACACACAGGATAATCTGGCAATCATAACCAATGCAAATGGTTTTTCATATCGTACAGATGATTATATAGATGAAATGAACAGCAATAGTTTTACAGCAAATGCTGCCTCATTTAATTTGACTGGTGTGGTTGCTACAAATACAGATAAAGATGTTTTTCGTTTTGCATTGACCGGTCAAACCACTTTGCACCTTGAATCACTTCCTTACACTGTGGGGGTCGCCAATACAGGTTCAAATTTGGATATCCTCATTAGTTTGTACAATCAGAATGGAAGTCTGATCCGTACTTATGACCCTTTGTATTCAGTTTCCGTAACTATTGATACTACCTTATCTGCTGGAACTTATTATTTTGTTGTAGCAGGAAGTGGAAATACCAACACAACAAATTATGGAAGTCTTGGTTCTTATCGTCTGACAGGATTCTCAAGCACATTGGCATTACGTTCGGTAACTCTTACAGGATCTGTTACTTCCGAAGGTACTCACAAACTTTCATGGACAGTTGATGCAGACGAAACAGTTACAAGCGAAGTTGTGGAAGTTTCTGATAATGGAAGAGATTTTTCGCCATTAAGCTTTAATAACATGGCGGGAAAACAAACAGAAATCTTACCTCGCAGTAATCAGTATCAATACTATCGCGTAAAAGTATCTACTTCAACAGGAGAATCAACTTATTCAAATGTGATAGCACTTCGCTCATCTGTAGTTTCAGGCGATGCTTTTAATTTTGCTACCCTGGTTCAATCTGATCTTCAATTGGTAGCCAATCAAAACTTTGAATTCCGTTTGTTTGATATGAACGGTCGTTTGGTACAATCTGGAAAAGGATTGCATGGCGTTAATCATATCAACCTGAGTGGATTGGCTTCCGGCGTATTTGTAATCAATATCAGAGGTCAGAAATCACAACTAACAAAACGTATTGTAAAACAGTAAGGTAAGTTTATAGTGGTTTGGGGATCGGAGATATTCCGGTCCCCTTTTTGTTTTCCACAAATGCACATTATCTCCATTAGGTAACATTTTCTTGTTATTCAGGTTGAAATTTCCTGTGTAACTTACTCAAAATCTATTACCATGCTTTGGAGAAAATTCAACGGAGATCAAATTGAACTGCCCATCAAAGATGCTGTGGAACAGGCCATTGTTCGCGAAAAAGCCAATGGTGAAAAACTGAAAGTTTGTATTGGAACTGACAGTCAGGTGAAAGGAAAAGAAACCGAATTCGCCACAGTCATTGTTTTTTTACGCGAGGGCAGAGGCGGATTCATGTTTATACACAATGAAAAATCCTTGCAGAATTATTCTGTGAAAGAGCGGATGCTAGTGGAAGTGGCTCGCAGCATTGAAATTGCTTATGAACTTTGTGAATTGTTCACACGCTACGATGTGGATATGGAAGTGCATGCCGACATTAATACCAATCCGCAGTTCAAAAGCAATGAGGCCTTACGTGAGGCAATGGGCTATATCCTTGGTATGGGTTTTGCCTTTAAAGCCAAGCCCGAAGCATTTGCAAGCAGCAGCTGCGCCAATAAAGCAGTGAATTAATGATTGCTACTGATTATGATAATCTTCATTGAGCGATTCAATATAAGACAACATTTTGTCTCTGCCGGTTTTTTTAATGGCACTGCTGACAAAATGCTGAGGTAAAAACTGCCAGGTTTTTTTCATCTCATCTAAAAAAGCGCGCACATTTGCACTTACTGTACGCTGATTTTCTTTATCCGATTTCGTAAAAATCAAGCTAATGGGTACGCCCCATTTTTTACAGTTCTCCAAAAAAGCAAGATCGATTTTCTGTGGACTATGCCTTGCATCAATCAACACAAATACCATAGAAAGATTGACCCTTTCTTTTAGGTAATGCTCTATCATTTGCTCCCATCTTCTTCTGCTGCTGATACTCACTTTTGCAAATCCATATCCAGGTAAATCAACCAGATACCAGTCTTCTTTTTTTCCTTTTTCAGTTTCGGCATTGATGTGAAAATGATTGATGAGCTGTGTTTTGCCGGGGGATGCAGATGTTTTGGCGAGTTTATCATGGTTGCAAAGCATGTTGATTAGGGATGATTTCCCCACATTGCTTCTTCCAATAAAAGCATACTCGGGCCATTTGGAGTCTGGGCATCCTTTCACATCGGGATTGCTGATCAGGTATTTGGCTTGTAAAATTTTCATGTATCGTATACAAAAGTACTTAATCTATGTACAACCTTATCCAATAAACTTAAGCGAATAGGAGGTATCTTTGCAGTATGAAGTCCGGTTTTGAACATGATCATGTGGTGCCTTATGAGGGTTCATCTCAATCCAAAAAAGAGCAGGTGGCGGGTATGTTTAATGGGATTTCACATCGCTATGATTTTTTAAATCGTTTTTTGAGCGGAGGATTAGATATCATCTGGAGAAAAAAAGCCCTGCAGCAATTAAAAGGAATTGAGATGCACAAAATGCTTGATGTGGCAACCGGCACAGCCGATGTAGCCATCATGGCTTCGGGTATGTATCCACAATGCAAGATTACCGGAATAGATATCAGTGAGGGTATGCTGGATTTTGGGAGAAAAAAATTGGCTCAAAAAAAACTCGAAAACAGTATTACCCTTATGACAGGAGATAGTGAGCAATTGCCGTTCGAAGAGGCTTCGTATGATGCGGTGACGGTAGCATTTGGTGTGCGAAATTTTCAAAATTTGGAAAAAGGAATTCAGGAAATATATCGAGTGTTGAAATCAAATGGTAAAATCGTTGTGTTGGAATTTAGCAAGCCCACAAATGTGATTGTTAAAATTCCCTATTTTATTTACATGAAATTTTTAACACCGCTGATTGGCGGACTTTTCTCCAAAGACAAAGCGGCTTATGCTTATCTGGACGCTTCCATTCAAAAATTTCCAGAAGGAGTGGCATTTTTGGAAGTATTAAAAAAAGCGGGCTTTACATCAACTATTCAAAAAAAACGTAGTTTTGGTATATGCAGTATTTATTGCGCAGTAAAATAAAAACCATATTGGCGGCATGCTTCATGTTGTGTTCGATTCAGTTAATCGGCCAAAAGTATTCCATAGAAATCAATCAGGAAGATCATGATAATAAGCCCCTTCACTTTGGTATTTCATTGGGCATCAATAGTTCTCACTACAATATATCGCATCATCCTTTTTATCTCGACCAGGACTCCATAGGTGTTGTTGAGAGTGTTCCCAGCACAGGAATTGCCCTTGCCTGGTTGGTGAATTTAAGATTGGGCGATCATTTTGATTTAAGAACATATCCGCTCAACTTGATTTTTACAGAAAAAATATTTGAGTATCAACTAAGCCATCCAAATAAAAATCCACTCTTCGGACCCATTGAAGATGACAAGATGATTAAAAAGGTTCAGGGAATTACCCTTGCCCTTCCCATACAAATTAAGTTCAGCAGTGACCGAATCAACAACTTTAAAGTTTATATGATGGCAGGAGGTAAAGTGGAATATGACTTCGCTGCAAATGCGGGAGAAAAAAATGCGGAGAGAATGATGAAGTTGAAAAAATTAGATTATGGAATGGAAGCCGGATTAGGGTTTCATTTTTATTTTCCGGTATTTGTTCTAACGCCTGAATTAAAAGTAGGATGGGGTTTCAATAATGTACATTCACGCGACCAAGCGCTAAAATTTTCGAATGTATTGGATCAAATCAAGGCGCGTACCGTCTCCCTCTCATTTATCATAGAGTAGGGTATTTAAAAATCATATTTGCGTTTTGTAAAGTTCAAACGCACAGCCAGATAATAGTTTAAATCCTTTGCAGCATCATGAGTTGTTGCAAGCTTGAATGTTCTGTATTGAATGCCGGCATCAATGAACAGGTTGTATTTCAATTCGTAGGAAACATCCAACATGGCATTTAGGCAAGAACTAGCAACGCCTTTTGTAGTGTGGAAACCATCTTCACCGCTTCGTGTGGTATAAGGTTTGAAAATATTGCCACCAAAATTACTATTGGCGGAATCCAGTCCCTTCTCGAAATAAATGATACGGGCATCCATTAACCATTTTGGAGCAGGCTGGTATCGAACTATACCAATAAATTCCTGGAAATTGGCTCCCAGTGGATGCGCCAGCGGCTGATTGTAATGGGTATAGTTGGCTACACTGTCACTATGGGAGTATGTAAATGGCCTTACTCGGGTGGCTTCAATTTGTATGTCGAGGTTATTTATCCCAAAGGCATCGATATATTTTCCACCCAGTTGAAATCCGAATTTATTTGCCCAGTTGGTGGGTTGTTTTCGAATGCGTGAAATAATGAACTCATCCATTAAGAACTGTCCGTAAATCTGTAAGCCATTTTTAATATTGGCTTTAAAGTCCAATCCTGCAACAGCATTATCAGGACTTCCGACAGAACCCTCAATATGACGATAAAAAATAATTGGGTTCATGTACTGATAATCGAAGTGATCTTTTCTGCTGAAAATGATTCCTTCAAAAATGCCCACATTTAACCAGGGTTTTACATTCATGCTCAAATGGTGCATGGCAGCATATTTTCTGCCAATCAGCGAATCTCCTTTTTTATGGAGTTGAGGTATCAGCTCCATAAATAGATTTTGATAATTGAACTTCCAGGCACGGGTATTCAATTTTAAGAACAGATAACTATTGCCCCAGTCGCTTAAAAACAAACTTCGATTACCATTTCCAATGAAATTTCTGTCGTAACCAAATTGGGCATCCATGCCTTTCATGACATTGAAACTGACGTATCCTCTTGCGTCAAAATAATCAAATGTGGCAGTATCCTCCTTATAGCTTTTATAAAAACCAACTCCCGGAAATGCTTTGTTTTCTGTAATTCGTTGTTGCACAAAATAAGGAACCCTTTCCTGGTTGTCCGTTATGGACGAATAAAAGCCCAGTCGTTTATTTAGCATGCCTCTTACAGACAATCCTCTGGAGTTTATGAAAGTAGTATTATTCCCTTCTTTTCCCCCTCTTACATAAATCATGGGGTTGATGAAAATAAACAGGTCATTGGATCGGTGCTCGTAGAAATTAGAGCGGGTTTCATAAAAATGATCAACCAGCGTTTTTCTTGCACGAAAGGAATCAAGAGGAAGTTTGCTCCATTCTGAATTGTTGGACTGAATGATGCTTAGATTATAAAAATCTGCTTCGCTGGATAAGATCGACTTGCCTCTTTTCTTTCTGTATACGCTATCCAAATGTGCAATTTCCAAAACGGCTTTTTCTCTTTGATAAGGTTTGATTGTAGTGAATAGTATGGGGGAAAACTGCTCATTTTTAATTTGGAGTCTTTCAACAAACCAATCCTCTCTGGATCCATCCGGAATGAATGTTGATTGGCAATAAGAGGATGTGGGCAATATCAATACTGAAAAAATCCATTTCCAGACTCTCATCAAGCAAAATTTAGATTGTAAAGGTAAAGGAATAATATTAATATTTTAAGCAGGTATTACCAGGGTGAATACATCTGTTTTTAAATGTTTTTTCCTGCCAATCCTCAACGAAAAAAACAATTTATAAATGTCTTTTCCCCTTTTTATTTACAACTGTAACATACAGTTTTGTATATGCTTATTCAAACACTTGGAAGCGCCGTTTTTGGAGTAGAAGCCATCACTATTTCCATTGAAATTGATTTCAGCGGACAGGGCCAACATTATTTTATTGTGGGTTTGCCCGACAATGCCATTAAAGAAAGTTTACAAAGGGTGGAGAGTGCGATCAAATCCAACGGCTATCAGATGCCGCGCACCAAATTACTGGTTAATCTGGCGCCGGCAGACATTCGTAAAACAGGAACAGCTTTTGATTTACCTATTGCAGTGGGGACTCTAGCAGCAACCGCACAAATACCGGATTACGAAAGATTGAAAAGATTTGTGATTATGGGAGAGTTGGGGTTGGATGGAAAAGTGAAACCGATAAGGGGCGCATTGCCAATTGCTATTCAGTCGGCACGTGAGGGTGTCGATGGGTTGATTGTGCCAATGGAAAACGCAAAAGAGGCTGCCATGGTAGAAGGATTATTTGTATACGGAGTGGAGCATCTGAATCAGGTTGTTGATTTTTTTTCGGGCTTTGGAAAAATAGATGCTGTTAAGATTGATATGGAGGAAACTTTTAAGCAGGCGCAGGAAAATTATGATATTGATTTTGCGGATGTGAAAGGCCAGGCAAATATTAAACGAGCCATGGAGATTGCAGCTGCGGGTGGGCATAATGCGATATTGATTGGTCCGCCGGGTGCGGGAAAAACCATGCTGGCAAAACGTTTACCTACGATATTGCCACCACTGACATTGAAAGAAGCATTAGAAACCACAAAAATACACAGCGTGGCTGGCAAGTTGCCGGATCATACGACCTTGGTGAGCAGGAGGCCATTTCGGAGTCCGCATCATACCATATCTGATGTTGCTTTGGTGGGGGGTGGGGGCAATCCACAGCCAGGCGAAATATCATTGGCACACAATGGAGTGTTGTTTTTGGATGAACTCCCTGAATTTAAAAGAACGGTGCTTGAAGTCATGCGACAACCTATGGAAGAGAGAAAGGTAACCATTTCTCGCGCAAAAATGGCGCTGGATTTTCCGGCGAGCTTTATGCTCATTGCCAGCATGAATCCATGTCCGTGCGGATTTTTTAATCATCCTCAAAAAGAATGTACTTGTCCGCCTGGAGCGGTACAGAAATACCTCAATAAAATATCAGGGCCATTACTCGATCGTATCGATTTGCATGTTGAAGTAACACCGGTAGCATTTGAAGAATTGGCACAATCGGGAGCTGTGTTTGAGCGCAGTGCTGGCATTCGGGAGAGAGTTATAAAAGCCAGGTCTGTACAATCAAAAAGGTATGATCAGGAAAAAGACATACATGCCAATGCGCAAATAAACAGTCGACTCTTAAAAAAATTATGTGCGGTGGATGAACCTTCCATGAAAATGCTGAAATCGGCGATGGAGCGATTGAATTTATCGGCGCGTGCGTATGACCGAATACTGAAAGTGAGCAGGACCATTGCAGATTTGGAAGGCAGTGAAAACATACAGGCGCATCATTTGGCCGAGGCCATTCATTACCGAAGTTTGGATCGCGGGAATTGGGGTGCGGTGTAATGTAATTGCAAAATAGAAAAGCATGTAATTACCCAAAAATGAATGAGCGAATCCCAAAGGATGATCCATTATTTTTAGCTAAGGTGCAGCGTGCCAAAGAATTCATTCAAAAGGCAGGATTGCCGGATGAATGCTATGAGAAAGCATCAAAAGGGAAATCAAATTAACCTCTATTTTCTTTATTCCTACGAATTTTATCCCCACATGATTTGCTATAATATTGCTATATTTAAGACTCTTTAATTTATTCACAACGCCTGTATTTTATTGTCTTTTTTCTGCTTAAAACCCCTTAATTTTTGGTATATTTGCAGACAGTTCAAATAAATAAAAATCTAGTTAAAAAGTAATTATGAGTTCAGAAGATATAAGTGTTGAAACAACCGTAAACAACGGGTATAGTGCCGATAGTATTCAGGTATTGGAAGGGTTGGAAGCGGTTCGTAAAAGACCGGCGATGTATATTGGCGATATCAGTGTAAAAGGTTTGCATCACCTGGTTTATGAAGTGGTAGACAACTCCATCGATGAAGCTCTTGCAGGTCATTGTAAAAATATCACCGTTACCATAAATGAAGACAATTCCATTACCGTTCAGGATGATGGTCGTGGTATTCCTACGGGTATGCATACCAAAGAGAACAGAAGCGCTCTCGAAGTGGTAATGACCGTTCTTCATGCCGGCGGTAAATTTGATAAAGGTTCTTACAAAGTGTCCGGCGGTTTGCATGGAGTGGGTGTGAGTTGCGTGAATGCACTGAGTACCAAATTGCATGTAACCGTTAAAAGAGAAGGTAAAATATTTGAGCAGGAATATGCAACTGGTATTCCTCAGTATGCCGTAAGAGAAATCGGAACGAGCGCCGAAACAGGTACCAGGGTTCAGTTTTGGCCCGACGGAAGCATCTTTACAACCACTATTTACAATAAAGATATTCTCGAAGCCCGTTTGAAAGAATTGGCTTATCTAAATAGAAAAATCACCATCATACTCAATGATCTTCGTGACGTGGATGATAACGGCAAGACATACACGAAAACATTTTACAGCGAAGGTGGTATTGTGGAGTTTGTAGAGTCTATTGATAAAACAGCCAACCGTGCATCTTTGATTCCCAAAACGATCTATTGCGAAGGTCATGATGAAAAAAGCAATGTGGCAGTAGAAGTGGCCATGATTTACAACGCCAGCTATCAGGAACATATTTTTAGTTACGTAAACAACATCAATACCATCGAAGGAGGTACACATGTGGCCGGATTCAGACGCTCTATTACGCGTGTGTTTAAAAGCTATGGAGAAAAGCAGGGTATGTTCGAAAAAGCCAAGGTGACGATCGAAGGTGATGATTTTCGCGAAGGCATCTCGGCAATCATTTCTGTTAAGGTTCCTGAACCACAATTTGAAGGTCAAACCAAAACCAAATTAGGTAACAGTGAGGTAATGGGTATTGTAGATACAACCTTGAGTCGTGTACTCGAAGCCTATCTCGAAGAAAATCCTCGTGAGGCCAAGACCATCATACAAAAGGTGATTCTGGCAGCACAGGCAAGAGCGGCCGCGAAGCGGGCGCGTGATATGGTACAACGTAAAAGTGTATTAGTAGGAGGAGGTTTACCCGGTAAATTGGCCGACTGCTCCGAAAAAGACCCCGGAAGATGCGAATTGTATCTAGTGGAGGGAGACTCGGCTGGTGGTACGGCTAAGCAAGGCCGCGATCGTAGCTTTCAAGCCATCTTGCCACTGCGAGGTAAAATCCTCAATGTAGAGAAAGCCATGGAGCACAAGATTTATGATAATGAAGAAATCAGAAACATCTTTACTGCATTGGGTGTAAAAATCGGTACGCCCGAAGATGCTAAAGCGCTTGATACATCTAAACTCCGCTACCATAAGCTCATCATCATGACCGATGCCGATGTGGATGGTAGCCATATCGCCACACTGATCCTCACCTTCATCTTCCGCTATATGAAAGAAATGGTAGAACAAGGATATGTATATATTGCCCAACCACCTTTATATCTGGTGAAAAAAGGGAAAGATCAGGCCTATGCATGGAATGATGACGAGCGTAAAGGTCTTGTAACTAAATTAGGACAAGGAAAAGAAGACAGCGTAACGATTCAACGATATAAAGGTTTGGGAGAAATGAACGCCGAGCAATTGTGGGAAACGACCATGAATCCATTGACACGTACCTTGAAGCAGGTAACCATAGACAGTTTAACTGCTGCCGATGGTGTGTTCAGTATGTTGATGGGCGATGAAGTACCACCAAGGAGAGAGTTTATTGAAACCCATGCCAAATACGCCAAAATTGATGCTTAAAAGCTGTTTTATCAAGTTTTACACAGGTGTGTGCATCTATTTTTGGCTCAAATAATAACTTTCTCTATTTTCATAACTTATAAACCTGATGTCGGAGTATCCGCTCATCATTTTTTTATCACCAAAAACAATTAACATGTCAAAGATGATTACTGCCTATTGCATGAAAACCAAAGAAAAAAATGTACCCATGCAAGATGCCGTCATAACAAAAACAGCCCGTGGTGGTTACATGGCTCAAGGCCATGATGGTAAAGGAAATAAAATGACAACGATGCTGGGAGAAGCCGCTGCATTGGAAGCTATCAAAAATGGCGTAGCCAAAAAACAAGGCTGGTAAAATTCTTTTTTCCAATACATCAAACGGATGCCTTGTGCATCCGTTTTTTATTTTACAATTTTACACTTGGACAACGTTCTATCATATCCTGAAATGGATCTCTGCGCATGATAATTCGTGAAATGGAGAATTCCATACTATTTACCGGTCTGCCGTATGATTTTAGCGCCGATGTATTAATATCATAACTAAAACCCAATCTGGTATTTTGATAAGTGATGGAAGTAAGTGCGTTTATTGCGTCACCCAATCGATAATTTGCACCCAAAGAAACACTGATTTCGCTATTGGCAGGATATTCACCCTGGATGCCTGCAATGAGTTCCGAACTTTTTCCTTGTTTCATGTAGAGCAAAGAAGGAGCCACTGTGAGTGATGATTGTGTTTTAATGATAGCTCCTGCATGAGCTACGTAACGGAAGGGTATAATACTTTCTTTATCAGTGAAATTGTCTTTAGGTCTGTTGATATGTGAAACTGAAATTCCTCCAAAAGGCAATACCATTGTTTCTTCACCTTTTGAGAAATAATAAAAAATACCCGCTCCGGCATCCGGCTGAAATATAGATTGTCTGTTTATCCAGTTGTTAGCCCTTGTTGCAATTGATGGATCATAACCTATCACCGGATTATACTGATCGCCATATTGAAATTTGCCGGGTTGAATGCTTCTATTGTTTATGCCTATTTGAAGAGCCAAAGAAAAGTGATGTTCCTGCTCTGCACCAAAGGCAAGATTATTATTGCAAATACTAAAGGCAAGGGTTGTGTTTTGATATCCTCCGTTACCTGCAGATTGATGAACTGCCTGTATTCCCATGCCCCAGGTTTGTTTGGTAAGCCAGTCATAAGATAATCCAAAAGTGGAGAAAGGATTGGTTACTTTATTCCATTGGTTTCTGTGTATGGCTACCAATCTGCAATCGCCTCCATTTATGACCCCCGACATAGCAGGGTTTAGCCAAACTGGAAACGCATAAAACTGTGTGAAATGGGGATCTACCTGTGCTTGGGATACATTTGTACACAGTATGAAGAGAGAATAAACAAGTATGATTTTTTTTCTTAGCATTGGTGTTGGTTACCGAATCAAATTTACTGAATTTGATTTGTTTATTTTACTTCCATCATTGAAAATAATCTCAATACCATATACATACAAACCAGCTGGCTGTATGATTCCCTTATATTTTCCATCCCATCCTTTTTGCTTGGGATTGTCGGAAACGAAAATACATTGCCCCCACTGATTAAAAATTTTCAAGGTTGCGGATTTGATCTCAGGTCCGTAAACTTTTAATGTATTGATTTCAGGGTCATTTCCTCTGCCGGGGATGAAAGCGTTAGGGATATAAAAAACATTGTCCTTTTTTGGAACAAATACAGGTACAACGGAGATAGATCTAGATGTAGTGTTAGAACATCCATTATTGTCAGTTATTGAATAGGAAATTGTTGTGCTGCCTGTATTGATGGCGCTGACAAATCCGTTTAATGAAATTGAAGCAACTGAATTATTGGATGAACTCCATACGCCATTTTGGATATTGTTTGAATAAGCAGCCGTGTTATTTATTTCAATTGTTGAGGGTCCATTGATGATTCCTGCATTAGGTAATGGCAGAATTCGTATGGTAGCAGTTGATGTCATACTTCCCGTTATATATGAAATGTTGGCAGTAATAATGTAAGTACCGGTGTCGGAGAAAATATGATTCGTTCCAAATGTTGTGGAGGTGTTATTCGTTCCGGAATTAGGGTCACCAAAATCCCAGGATAGGCCTTCAATGTTGATCGTGTCTTGTAAAGTAAAAAATGTACTGCTTCCGTAGCAGGTATCTCCGTATAAAATTTTATTCACCGGTACGGGTGGTGGCGTATGAAGATACACCCATTTAGGTAAACCATACCCGCCTCCACCAATTTGATTTGCTATGGCATTCACTTCAAAATTACAGGCAGCGCCTCCATTATCCGGATTATTGATTGCATGTATGGTGCCATTTTGAACATAAATTTTTCCATTTGGGCCTAGTTGTAATGTTGCCGGCTGGCCAAAAGAACTAAGAGAAATTTCATAGCCCGAATTTTCTATGTCTATTACAGAGGGAAAACTGATATCATACTGTACAATTTTTTCCAAATTTGTGATATACAGGAATCTTCCGTTAGGAGAGAATTCTACACCGTAGATACCCGGGTTTGTATAATTGAAATTAAAAGTGACCGGATTTGAAACAATACCCGTTACTCGGTCAAAATTATAAAGCTCAATATCACTGTTAAAAATATTCCCCATCGCCAACCGATTGAATTGGCTGTTTACTTTGAGGTGCCCTGAACCGTTGCCATGGCTGATACCAACGTTTGATAATACAGGATTGGTATTATCAATACCCGACTCCGAAACTTTAAAAGCGATGAAGATGCCATTTGGATCATGTGTAATCAACCAATAATTAATTCCGTCTGCAGCTGGAACCACCTCCAGTTTTTCAGAATTTCGTGGCGGACATATTGGAATGTTTTTTTGTCCTGCTACAATATCTCCTTGTCCACTTTGAAGAGACATATCAACAACGCTGTAACAAACGTCATTTCCTCCAAATTGCTCATCAATGGTTATGAGGTAGTATAAATTAGTACTGTTTGGTTTTGGGATGATAACAGCTGCAGTTGTCGATGAAAGTAAAATTGGATCTCCTCCGAGTAGCCCGGTGCCATTGGGCATGACTTGATCCTGGGCATTCCATACGGTTACCCCATTGGTGTAAAATAGTAATGCACCTGTTGTTCTGTCGGAAACCGAGGCCATGCCTTCTGAAGTCAGCATTTGGGCACAAGCAACTGCAGTTGGCGGATTAGTATTGAAATCAATACCTCCACCCCCTGAAAAGCGCCATTGGTTGTTTTGCTTTTGGGAAAATACTGAATGAAAATATATAAGAAAGACATATAAAAATAGCCGTCTGATGGTCATTGTTAAAAGTAATATCACCTTTAAAAACAAACATCAGGTTAATTTGTTTAATGCTTTTTGATTTTTTACCTTATCAAATCTACAGATCCTGTTTTGCTGATGGTGCTTCCATCATTAAAAGTGATTTGTATGCCGTACACATAAACGCCTGCCGGTTGCAAATTTCCTTTGTATTTCCCATCCCATCCTTTTTGTTTTGGATTGTCGGATACGAATATACATTGCCCCCACTGATTAAAAATTTTCAATGTTGCAGATTTGATTTCAGGGCCGTATAGTTTTAAGGTGTTGATATCAGGATCATTTCCTCTTCCTGGGATGAAAGCATTTGGGATGAAATAAACCTGATTATTCTTGACGATTTCCAAAAACTGACTTTTTGAATCAGTACAGCCTTGTGCAGAGGTGGCAGTTACTATAATATTTGTAGATGAACCAGGCGCAATGAAAGTTTGATTTGTATTGTTATTAGTTAACAGAGTGGATGGTTGCCAGATGGTTCCTGTAATTGAGCCATTTGTTGATGAAACAGTTGCCTGAATAGAAGTGCCCGGAAGTGCAGAAGTAGGACTTAGATATAAATTGATAGTGAAAGGCAGTATTTGTACTTCTGATAAAGATCCTGCAAGCGATTTACTGCAACCATTCAAAGAAGCATCGAATAAAGAAAGGGATTGAGTGGAAGAAACAGCAGAAAGAGTTATATTTCCTGTGCCTGTATTATCTAAAATTATACTTCTTGTACTTCCTCCATTGATCTGATAAGTTATGGTTGCGTTAGGCGTGCCATTTATGGTAAATATGGCATTGGAATTTTTACAAACTGGACCATTGTTTGAAATAATAGTTGCTGTGGGTAAGTCTACAATATTGACATTACGCACATCCGTTGCATTTGCGCAACCACCTGTACCTGTAACAGTATAGGTCATCGTTGCTGTACCTGCTGTTACCGGAGTAATGGCACCCGTAATGCTGTTGATGGTTGCGATTGAATTATTAGAACTACTCCATGAGCCACCATTTTGTGTAGAGGAAAATGAAGTAGAGCTGTTGTTGATACAAATATTTTGATTACCCGAGAGTGTGCCTGCTGATGGGGGGCTTGTAATGTTTACAACAAGCGATTGAGTTGTACTTGGACAAAAGCCCGATGCATCAGCAACAGTGTAAGTCATAGTAGTAGTACCAGCAGAAACAGGAGTAATTAATCCGCTGTTGTTAATCGTTGCAATTGTATTATCAGAACTGCTCCATGTACCACCTGCTACCGTTGATGAAAAGGTATTTGCGGTATTATTTAAACAGATGTTTTGTATGCCTGTTAATGTACCCGCTGAAGGAATAGCTGTTATATTGATGGTTCGTGTATCTGTTGCATTGGCACAACCGCCAGTACCGGTTACCGTATAAGTCATCGTTGCGTTTCCTGCTGTTACGGGAGTAATGACGCCAGTGCTGCTGTTGATGGTTGCGATTGAAGTATTAGAGCTACTCCAAGAGCCACCGGTTTGTGTAGATGAAAATGAAGTAGTCGTATTGTTTATACAAATGTTTTGAGTGCCTGAGAGTGTTCCAGCTGATGGAGGTGATGTAATTGTTAGGTTAAGTGATTGAGTTGCACTCGGACAAATACCCGATGCATCAGCAACTGTGTAAGTCATGGCAGTAGTACCGGCAGATACAGGAGTAATTAATCCGCTGTTGTTGATTGATGCAATTGTATTATCAGAACTGCTCCATGTACCACCTGCTACTGTTGATGAAAAGATATTTGTATTGTTGTTTAAACAGATGTTTTGTGTACCGGATAGTGTGCCGGCTGTGGGGTTGGCTGTTATGGTTACTGTTCTTGTATCAGTTGCATCAGAGCAACCTCCTGTTCCTGTAACAGTATAAGTCATCGTTGCTGTTCCTGCAGCAACTGGGGTGATGACACCACTTGTATTATTTATGGCGGCAATTCCAGAAGCAGAACTGGTCCAGGTTCCTCCGCCTTGAGTGGATGTAAAGGTTGTAGTGCCATTGGAACAAATACTTTGTGTACCGCTTAATATTCCTGTCTGTGGTGGGTCTGTTATTACCACAGTTCTTGTACCGGTAGCGCTTGGACAAACACCAATACCCGGAATGGTATAAGTCATAATAGCTGAACCCGATGAGATAGGAGTAATGGTTCCATTGCTTGCATTAATAGTAGCAACAGAAGGACTTGCTGAAGTCCAACTTCCCCCAGTTAGCGTTGATGAGAAAATATTACCTGTATTCGTTAGACAAATATCAGTAGTTCCTGAGAGTGTTCCAGCTGTAGGAGGTGATGGAGGAGTTAAGGCTTTGATCACATAATTACATTGATCAGTAGAGACACCATCAATCATCAGATAATAGGTATTTCCTGGAATAAGTCCGGTTGCCGTAATGAGTTTTTCAGGACCAGGTCGAATATCATCATAACCGCCATGGCAAATTACGGGTCCTGATCCGCAGCTATTGGTTTCAAAAAACATCATTTGAATCCCTATGCCTTTTGTTGTTGATGTTACCCATACATTAAAGTCAGCGGTATTAGCTGATGCAGTGAATTTGAGGAAGGAATTATTTTGAATGATGGTACCTGAACTGGTATTTGTACTGCCTATGCATGCTCTGAAAGATGCGTCAAGCTCAGGCCAGTAATTAGCACTAAAGCTTATAGTGTTGCCACAATAACCATCCAAGTTACAGATTGAAGTTGCACTGGCACAAGTGGCTCCGGCATTGGTACTGACATTGCATGTAGGAGGGGTGGTAATCGGATTGCTTGTTACACAAATATGAAAACTGCCTTCATCATTGTCATTTTCATCCCAAACCCTTATCCAAATAGTTTCCCCAGGATTTAGTCCAACAAAAGACATCTCACCCCATACTCCGGGGCCTTGTTGATACTCACATGCAATCAATATTAATGAATTGCATGACCCTCTATATAACGCTACTGCGCCATCAGTAAGTGTTCCTGAAGATGTTACGACATAAATATGGCCATTTGCAGGAACAACTGTTTTATACCAAACATCACCACCTGAATAACTCCCACATCCAGGGGCGGGCACTCCTGAGCTCGAAGACATATTGATATTATTTCCCACAATGTTACTGCAAGAGGTATTTGGAGTTAGGAGTATTGCATTGCACGGGTCGTCGTTGTTTTCAGAAATAAGAATACCAAAAGTTCCTTGGTCATTGTTGCCGTTACTCCAAATACGAATCCAAATCGGTTGACCTATCGTTAACCCACTTTGTGTAATATCAGGCATATTATTTATGCCTGAATTATCGTTGCAACTGATTAATGTTAATGCACTGCAATTTCCACTGTAAATTGCCATCGAGAGATCATTCACATTATCACTTTCCAAAAGAGAAATATGAATGGTTCCTGTTGAACCAATGGTTGTCTGAAACCAAACATCATCGCCATTATAATTACCACACGGAGGGTTGGGAATAGCAGTATTGGTTGCACCAATATTTGTCCCAACATAGTAACCACTATTATTGTCTATATTCAAAATAGGAGCTGTGCAAGGGTTGTCATTATTTGTTTGAATGGTTGTAATGCAAATCTCAAATACTCCAATGTCATTGTTATTGTCTTCCCAAATTCTTACCCAAATAGTTTCTCCAGGGGTTAGTCCACTAGTGATATTTATTTCAGGCATACTGCCGCTGCTTTGTGAAGAATTAGCATCACACAAATTCAATGAGGTAAGTGACGTACAACTACCGCGATACAACTCCATGGCCATATCTGTTAAATCAATTTCATCGGTACTTGTTTCCTGCGTGGAAATATGTGCCGTTCCATTGGCAGGAACTGTAAATTTAAACCATACATCTCCGCCATTGTAATTACCACAGGTAGGTGCAGGAATAGATGAGGCAGTGGCATTTATATTGGTACCTGTTACGGCATTACATGTGTTGTTGACCGTTACCTCAACGGCATCACATGGCTCATCATTTACAGGGGCCTGAGCATGTGAATGTAATGAGCGTATACAAATAAATGCTACAGTAAGTATTAGTCTTACTCTTTTCATTTTAGTTTATGAACTTACTCAGGTTATTATTTATCCGGCAAGGTTAATATGGCGTCACTTTCTAAAAAAATACCTCAAACTTACCTCATGCGCCCCAGCACCACCATCAAAAGAGCTCAAAGGGGTTTTGTACTGATCAAAGGCATACCCTATGGTATATTTATCCTTGATGCGTAGGCCCGCATACGCACTGAAGTCCTGATTCTGATGCATGCCAAATCCTGTCCAAAATAATCCTTTGTGCATGATGATGGCTCCCAATTCAACATCTGCGGGAACTTTTTCACTCATTCGTATCATCATGCTTGGAATAATTGTGTTGGCTTCATCTACCACCCAGTTATAATTGGCTGTTAAATAATAATGACGATACAACCTTCCTGCTTCATCTGTTTTTGCAGATATAAGTCCCAGCTTTGATTGTACTATTTGCTTCACAGAAACACCACCACTGAGGCCGGGTGATGCATAGTAAATGCCTGCTCCCGCATCGGCAGTCATTTTAGAACCCGGACCGGCCAAGATTGGATCGCCGGGTACATATTTTTCGATAGCAGCTTTATCAATACGTTCCTGCAACAACTGTATGTTTAATCCAAACTGTAATTTTCTGTTGCCCGAAAAACGAAGGGCATATGCCATATTTAGATCCATTCCGCTTCTAGCTGTAAAACCGGTTACATCATTGTACAATACAAAACCGGCACCCGTATTCAATCCGGTAAAATATTTATCTGCATATAAAATCGTTGTTTGCGGCCCGCCTTCAATCCCATTCCACATTTTCTTGTAGGTAACACCTATACTACCTGAATCAGTAATCCCAGCCGCTGCCGGATTGTAAATGAAATTATGCTGTACATATTGACTCATACGAAACAGCTGCTGTGCATGCGTTTTATTTGTGAATATAAAAGCTGATAAGCTTATGGCTAGCGCAAATATTTTTTTCATCTTACTTTTTTTCATGTTCAATTAGCGAATGATTGCAACACTTCCTTTTCTTACATAAGTTAATCCGTTTATACCCGTTATCTTAAGTACATAATAATAGGTAGCATCAGGCAATGGCTTTCCATTTCGGCTTCCGTTCCAGTTGTTCTTATAGTCCGATGAATGATAAACCAAATTACCATTACGGTCATATACATTGGCTTCAACCATTTTTACACAACTGCCCGTGTAGGCAATCCAGTTATCATACAATCCATCATTGTTGGGTGTAAAAATTTTGGATGGCTCTACACAATTATCAATTACAGTAACAATCAAAGAGTCTTCTGCTTTACAGCCAAATGAATTTTCAACAGTTATGGTGTAAATGGTAGTTGCTCTTGGATTGGCAATTGGATTGGCGATGTTTGGATTAGATAAATCTGTTGATGGGCTCCAGGTATAACTTCCTGTTCCTGCTCCCTGCAATGTAACTCCGGCTCCCTGTGTGATGGTAGCGCTTGGCCCTGCAGTAACGCCAGATGGCAATGGATTCACTATTATATTCATAGTTGTAGGTTGAGCACATTGAGCAGGATTGTCGGGGGTAAAAGTGTGCGTAATGGTACCCACAGCAGAAGTGCTTACAGATGAAGGAGTCCAAATGCCTGTATATCCCTCTATCGATGAGGAGGGCAAGGTTACCGTAGGAACAATATCGTTCAGGCAATAGGGCCCCCAACTATTGAAAGTAGGGGTACGAAGTGCATTCACCTGGAGTGTAGACGATTGTGTTAGGGCCTGTGAACAGGTGCCATCATTGACGTTTGTAATTAACAAAATCTGATCTGCAGCAGGTGATGTTACTGAAATGGAGGCGTTTCCACCTGTAAGGACAATCGATGATAAAGGTCCTCCATTGATGCTGTACGAAACTGTTGATCCCGATGTTCCACTGAGTGAGAAATTTCCGTTTGTGCCTGAGCAAATTGGACCATTGTTGTTTACAATGGTTGCTTGAGGAAGAGCATTGATGGTTACTGTGCTGTTTGCAACACTGCTTACACAATTCGTTACAGTATTTGTTGCAGTTACTGTATAATTGCCTGCCTGTGTTGTACTAAATGTGGCAACATTGCCGGGATTTGTTACTCCTGAAGGTACAGTCCATGTATAAGAAACCGGATCTGATGCCGTTGCATTGGCAGTGAGTGTAGCAGCTAAACCAGCGCAAACAGACGGACTATTTACATTGATAGTCGGCAATGGTAATAAAGTAATAGTGCCGCTTCCAGCATTACTTACACAACCTGTACTTGCATTGGTAGCAGTAACTAAGTAAGTACCTGCAATATTTGAATTAAAACTTGCCTGATTTCCGGGATTGACCGCGCCGCCAGGAACTGTCCAGCTATAATTGTAGGTAGCGCCTGCAGGGTTTGGGATTGCAGATAAAGAAGCCGCTGTACCCGAACAAACAACTGGGCTATTCAATAATATTATTGGATTCTCATTAACTACAACCGCAATGTCTCTTGTTCCGGAACAGATGCCCACACCCGAGGCAGTTACTGTATAAGTTGTATTTTGGGTGGGATTGTCGGTTAATGTGGATCCGATAAATGTTTGAGGACCTCCTGCATTAGTCCAGTTCCAGGTAAATGTACTACCCAGTCCACTGGCATTTAATGTAATGGATTGTCCATTGCAAATGGCTCCAGATGCTGCCGATGAAGATACGGTTAATGAACTTAAACCAGAAACAGCACCAATGACATAGTTGCATAAATCATTAGACACTCCATCAATCATCAGGTAATATGTATTGCCTGGAGTAAGTCCGGTTGCAGTAATTATTTTCTCTGGTCCGGGACGAATATCATCATAGCCACCATGACAAATAACAGCACCAGAACCACAGGTTGCGGTTTCAAAGAACATCATTTGTATGCCAATTCCTTTGGTAGTAGAGGTAACCCAAACTTTAAACTGGGCAGAGGAAGATGCAGCAGTGAACTTTAAAAAAGAATTATTTTGAATGTTGGCATTGTTATTTCCAAGGCAAGAACGAAAAGTAGTTAGCATTTCTGGCCAAAAGTTTGCTCCAAATGAAACAGTGTTTCCACAATATCCATCAAGACTACAAATGGAAGTCGCTGTAGCACATGTAGCTCCTGCGGTTGTGCTGATATTACAGGCTGGAGCAGGTGTTATGCTGTTTCCGGTAACACAAATATTAAAATCACCAACATCGTTGTTGTTCTCGTCCCAAACCCTAATCCAAATTGTATCGCCGGGATTTAATCCTACAAATGACATTTCACCCCATTCGCCCGGACCTTGGGTATTTTCGCAGGCAATGAGTGTGAGTGAACTACAAGACCCACTATATAAAGCAATGGCTCCGTTCGTGAGCGTACCTGCAGAGCTTATTACATATAGGTGCCCATTGGCAGGTACGACAGTTTTATACCATACATCGCCTCCTGCATAATTTCCGCATACCGGATCGGGCACACCTGCACTTGCTGTAGCATTTACATTATTACCTAAAGTGTTATTGCAGGTACTATTTACATTTAGCAAAATGGCATTACATGGCTCATCATTATCAGGCGATTGAAGTGTTGTTGCGCAAATTTCAAAAGTACCAAAATCATTGTTGTTGCTTTCCCAAAAACGAATCCAGATGGTAGAGCCGGGAGTAAGTCCACTTGCTGTGATTTCAGGCATACTGCCACTGCCGGGTGCTGAATTTCTGTCGCAGGCAATTTGTGTTAATGTACTGCATGCAGCCCCTGTATAAAAGGCCATGGCTCCATCAGTTAATGATGTTCCGGCTTGTGTAGTTACTTTAAGGATACCATTAGCCGGTACAACTGCCTGAAACCAAACATCGCCCCCTGCATAATTCCCGCAGCCGGGATCTGCTTCAGGAGATGTAGTGGCATCCACATTAGTGGCAGTAACAAAATTGCAGACATTATTTACCGTTAATGTGGTTGCAGTACACGCCTCATCATTGGCTGGGGCTTGTGCAAAAACTGTTGTTGCAAAAAAGCACAACAGGGAGAAAAACAAATTTCTCATATAAATGGCAGTGTTTGGTATTGAATTAAGTACAATAAGATTGCGCTGAATAACAAACTAAAATACTAAAAATATGATTTGCTGAAAAAAAAATACACGAAAACGTTGTAGTGCTTTTCCCTTAGGGTTAAGGAAACAGGAGATTTATAACCAGGTGCTGATGGATTTTATGCAATTATTCACCATTAAAATTATTTGATTTGATCAGCTTAATCAAAGCCAGAAACAGAATGAGAGCGAATTATTATATAGCATTTCAAGATCGCTCACGCTCTGATTTTTGCTCTGACTTTTTGTACCGGAAATGATGAATTATGAATTTACACCAGCCAACCCTCAATTTTTTCAAATCCTTTTTTAGGGGATAACTTCTCCCAGAGGATTTGATAGATCGTCTCAGCAATAGGCATCTCTGCTTTTATTTGCTCATTAATGAGGTGCATGCATCGGCTCGCATTATACCCTTCGGCCACCATGTTCATTTCCAATTGCGCAGCTTTTACAGAGTATCCTTTACCAATCATATTGCCAAATGTGCGGTTTCGGCTGTATAAAGAATAACAGGTTACCAGCAAATCTCCTAAATAAACCGATGCTGTATAATTATGATGGGTATTGTTGTTATTGTTTGGGCCGTTGTGCTCTATGTAACCCACCTCTGCATTCATGATGCCTGCTTTACGCAAAAACACCGCCATTTCATCGGCACTGTTGGCAATGAGTACACTCAGAAAATTGTCGCCATAATCCAAACCGTGTGCCATACCTGCTCCGAGCGCATATATGTTCTTGAGTATCGCAGCATATTGCACCCCATATACATCTGTATTGACTACTGTTTTTAAATATGGGGTTTGAAATGATTTGGCAATGACAGCAGTTGTTTTTTTATCGGTACCCGAAAAAGTCAAATAAGACAATTTTTCTTCTGCGACTTCCTCGGCATGACAAGGCCCCATGACCGTAAAATAATCTTCTGGTGAAAACTGATACTCTTTTTGTAAAACTTCATTCAGTAACTTGTTCTGCTCTGGCAAAATTCCTTTTACAGCCGAAATGATTTTTTTCCCCTTCAAATCTGAAGGAGTCAATAAGGAAATTACTTGTGTTAAATAAGCGGCAGGAACCGCAACAACCAATACATCTGAAGTAGTTACTACTTTTACCAGATCGTTGGAAAGTTTTATGGTATTCAAATCAAAATGGGCGGAGGTGAGATAATGCGGATTGTGCTCCTTTTGCATAAACAGCCGTATGTTCTCTTCATTACGTATCCACCAATGCAGTTTATTTCCATTGTCTGTCAATATTTTGGCAAGCGCTGTTGCCCAACTGCCGCTACCTATGATTCCAAATTGCATGATTTAATTCTTATGTTTATAATCCTAATTTTTCAACCGCCATTTGTGCGGCCATATAACTTGCATCTTTTTTATTAAATGCTTTTGCTTTTGCAACCGCCTCTCCGTCTATGATAGATGCAATCGTAAAAAGTCTTCGTCCATTTTCCAGTCGCTCTTCCAATGTTACAAACTCTACCGTTTTCCCATGCTTGCTGGCCCACCCGTATAACCTGTTTTTGATATTGATATCTATCTCTTCCAACTCTTCCGTAATCAAATAGGGTCTGATGATTTTACGCTCTACCCATTGATGGATATAGTCATACCCTTTTTCAAGGTAAATAGCTCCGATCAATGCCTCCAGCGTATTTCCAAAGATATTGGAAATACGGAGTGAATGATCGGAACGATTATACTGTATGATTTTTTTGAGTCCCATTTTTTGACCGATGTCATTCAGTTGCTGCCTGTTTACCATCTTGCTGCGCATTTCGGTTAAAAAACCTTCATCTTTATACGGGTATCTTTTAAATAAAAAATGCGCGACCACCGTACTCAATACAGCATCCCCTAAAAATTCGAGTCGCTCATTGTTCTCATCATTTCCTTCACGAATAGATCGATGACTAACGGCCATACGAAACAAGGCCAGACTTTTTGGCGTATAACCCAGCACGTTAGTAAGCTGTTTGACCATCATTTTTTCTTCTTTGGAAAGAAACAATGAACGATACCCCATTCGAAGTAAAGAGAGCATGCTCCGAAATTATTGCTTTTTACAGTAAAAAATGGAAAAACGGGGATTAAGCGTAGTATTTCTTCACAATCACGGAAGCATTGTGTCCGCCAAATCCGAATGTGTTGCTAAGAGCCGCATTAACGGTTTTGTATTGAGGTTTCTCAAAAGTAAAGTTGAGTTTTGGGTCTAACTCCGGATCGTCCGTAAAATGATTGATGGTGGGAGGGATTACATCTTTTGTGACTGCCATAATGCAGGCAAGTGCTTCCAACGCACCCGCTGCTCCCAAACAATGACCGGTCATACTTTTGGTAGAACTGATGTTGAGGTTATAAGCATGATCTCCAAATACATTGAGGATCGCTTTTGTTTCTGCTATGTCACCCAGTGGAGTAGATGTGCCATGAACGTTGATGTAGTCAATTTCGGATGCCTGCATACCTGCATCTTTTAAAGCGGCACTCATGACATTCTTTGCACCCAATCCTTCGGGGTGTGGTGCTGTGATGTGATGCGCATCGGCAGTTGCGCCACCACCCGCAATTTCACAATAAATTTTTGCACCTCTGGCTAATGCGTGTTCTAAACTTTCTAATACCAATACACCGGAACCTTCACCCATTACAAATCCGTCGCGGTCTTTATCAAAAGGGCGACTGGCAGTTTTGGGATCATCATTTCTTTCACTAAGGGCTTTCATCGCATTAAAACCACCCAATCCCGCAGCACTTATTACCGCCTCACTTCCACCGGTGATGATGATATCAGCTTTACCCAAACGAATGGTATCAAAGGAATCAATGATGGCGTTGGTAGAAGAAGCGCAGGCACTTACTACTGCGTAGTTGGGGCCTCGAAATCCATGACGCATCGAAATATGTCCGGCAGCAATATCCAAAATCATTTTAGGAATGAAGAACGGGTTGAAGCGGGGTGTTCCGTCGCCCTGAACAAAAGCAGTTACTTCTTCTTGGAAAGTGATGAGCCCACCGATACCGCTTGCAAAAATGACACCTACACGGTCGGGGTCCACATTGTCTTTGGATATACCTGCATCTTTTACTGCCTCATCGCTTGCAATTAGGGCAAACTGACAGTAACGGTCTAATTTTCTGGCTTCTTTGCGATCGAGATAATGTGTGGCATCAAAATCTTTCACTTCACAGGCAAATCGCGTTTTGAATTTGGTTACATCAAATTGCTTGATGAAGTCGCAACCGCTCACACCTTGCTCCAGGCCCTGCCAGTATTCACCAACAGTTTTACCAATGGGAGTAAGTGCTCCAAGACCGGTTACAACGACTCTTTTAAGGGACATAATTTGCCTGTGATCGTGAAAAGGATGAAAAAAGCTTACTTGGCGTTTTCCTCCAGGTAAGAGATGGCTTGGCCAACGGTAGTAATGGTTTCAGCTTGCTCATCCGGAATAGAAATACTGAATTCTTTTTCAAATTCCATGATTAATTCTACGGTGTCGAGACTATCGGCACCCAGATCGTTGGTGAATGAAGCTTCAGGAGTTACCTCAGCTTCGTCAACACCCAATTTGTCAACAATGATCTTTTTTACTCTTGTTGCAATGTCAGACATGTTAGATAGGTTTGGTTAATTCGGTGCAAAAATAGAGTTTTTAAAATAAATACAAAGAAATACTCAATAAGAAGAAAAATCTCTGCCCGGGATTTTTATGGCTAATTTAAATGGATGTCGTATATTTAACCAAATACCCCATTAATTTATATAAATTAATTGTAAACTATGGGCCTCAGGCAAATTGATCATGGAACTCCCGCTTATCAGCAAATGGTGGATTTGCGCTATAAAACCCTGCGTAAGCCACTGGGTTTGGAATTTACAGAAGAGGAATTGGCTGATGAAAAAGATGAATTGCTGATTGCCGCCTTTGATGACGATGAAATCATGGGTTGTTGTGTACTTACCCCAATAGAAGCCCAAACCCTTCGCCTGCGACAAATGGCTGTAAAACCCGAAGAGCAAGGTACCGGTATTGGAGCATCTATTATTTATTTTTCTGAAAATCTAGCTAAGGATAAAGGATTTAAACGTATTATCATGCATGCCCGTGATTCTGCCATTGGTTTCTATGAAAAGTTTGGGTATAAAGTAGTTGGACAGGAATTTACTGAAGTAAGCTTACCACATCATTTAATGGAGAAACAATTGTAAGAGAAGAAATTTCTGGGTGCTACTTTTTATTTTTTATTTTCCCTTTTAATATTTCCCTGGCAGCACTTTCATCTTCAAAGGCATCTTTGGGTATGAGGAAAAAACTGCGCTCGTTGAAGTAAATATGAAAAAAGTGAGGACTCTCCATCCATTGGCTGCAAGATCCCCAATCGAAGCTTCGTGAATGATCGCCAATATGTAAGCTAAAATCGGAATTGTTGAAGGTAACGAGTAAAGTTTCTGCAAATGTTTTCGATCTTTTAAAAACAAGTCTGGGCATTACAAGCCAAAAAATAACCATCATGGTCAGCCACAACAATGAACTGATCAAAAAAGCAAATGGAGATATTTTTTTTAAGTAAAAAAACACGGCAGTCGCCAGCGAAAAAACATTCACCAGCACCATCATCATTTTAATTTCTTTTCGGCTGATGAAGTGGTAGCGCAACGCCTGAATGGTTTTTTGTTTGTGGTAGGTGAATGGGTTGGAGGTCATTTTGTACGTTCTGATAAATTTTGAGATGCAAGGTAAGTATGAAGTTGCTCGTTTAATGTTCAATGTTCAAAGTTATTTTGAAAATTTTGAGATTCTCATTAAACTCGGTTAATACGGAACAATTCAAACTATTCACCTTGAACCTTGAACCTTGAACCTTGAACCTTGAACCTTGAACCTTGAACCTTGAACCTTGAACCTACTTATTCTTCACATCCTCCTCCCTCACCGACCACTCTCCCAATGCATCACCCTTTGTGCCGATAAACTTAACACTCAACACACGTTTAT